>NZ_AJHJ01000011.1 GCF_000257645.1 Serratia sp. M24T3 | reverse complement strand
TGACAGTATGACATCTCATCCGTCACTGCTGCCGTACGCCAGCTTGTATTAACCAGCTTGCCCAAGTGTGGCGAAGGCCATGAAAACGAAAATCTGTAATTCCCGCCGCTTTAGCATTCTCCGGGTGTATTCATGCAACTTTCCTCTGCATATCGATCTGCTGGGTGATTGCTCTCAAATTCAAACTTTGCGCGTTTAGCCTCAACCATTGCGTGAAACTGTTGATAAACACAACCACCGATAATTTACGACTTGCTGATACAACAGAATGGCTCGTAGATTGCCGATTTATATCTCACAGATTCTCATCTTTACCTGAAAGATAAACACTGAATAAACCAAGTGACTTCTTCACTTCGATTCCCGTCGCCGAATGTTAAAATGACGACCTCAACTGCTTCGAAAGAGATCATCGCTTATCGAATACAGCGTCATGAAATAAATAAATTTCTTTGGGAAAAGCTATAGAGAAATTCATTTAATAAATAAAAAATTGATAACGTAATTAATTTTAAGCTTTCTGTTTTTCGGAGAGCACTCGGAAATGGGAATAGTATTTGTATTATGAAAAATAAAGAGTTAGCACCGTCACGTCCTAATATTATTGCCGACTTGATTACTGGGAAACTTACGCCCGGTTCAATCTGGAAGCAAAAAAATTATCGTTTAAAATTTATGATTCGCACCGCAATTTATTTTGGTCCGACTCAAAAAATGTTGGAAAGTCTTGCTCGACGCGCAGACTTTGAATATTTATTGAATGCGCAAACTACGTTGCCAGGTAAACCCCATCGTCACTATTTGATGTTAGGGTTGAGTGCTCGTCAGCGTGCTGCAGCAATAGTCGACTACTACCGCTATATTGACTCGCTGCCAGACTTGCGATTGGCCAGGGCATTTATTTCCCCGCATGAAGTTGCGTTGCTGCAATTAGCAGGAAAAGGCGAAACAAACTTTACTCTTTTGGCCTCTAGTGCGCACAAAGCCGATCGAGAGGGTGAAACAACACTTTGGCTGCGCGATAATAATGACAGGTTATTGGCTAGTTTGACGTTTTGTGTTTTACAGGTAAAAGCGGATTGGTGCCTGGTAATCGGCGGCCTTCAGGGACCTAGGCAACAGGTGTCTCATGAAGTTATTAAGGACGCTACGCGTAACTGCCACGGATTGTTTCCAAAAAGACTGTTGATGGAGTTTATCTGGCTATTGGCAGCGCGAACTTCTATCAGGATGATTCGCGGTGTCAGTAATGATGGGCATGTTTTTCGGGCGCTGCGTTACCGTTTGAACAAGGGGCGTCATTTTCACGCCAGTTATGATGAATTCTGGGAATCGTTGGGTGGTATCAAGGAAAATAAACAGCTTTGGAAACTGCCGGTAATGGCTGAACGTAAGTTATTGGAAAATATTCCGAGCAAAAAAAGAGCCGAATATCGCCGTCGCTTCGAGTTGATGGATAGCATGGCCGAACAAATGAATATGCCTTTGCCTCAACCAGATGAAAGCACAATTGCTGAAGCTATATAGTATTGATCAAGCTGTCGCATATTTAGTCATCTGTTATCAACGGCAGCCAGCGTGAGTAATAACCTTGCTGGTTGCCATGCCCAAATGCCGTTTGCAAATCTCTAATAACGCGGGTAATCGGCGCTTTACCGGGCTGCTTTTCACAATCGAGATATTTTTTTTTCGCATCTTCAGTAAGTTAAATCAGATTTACCGGTCTATATTATTTATAAATTCTTCAGGCATTTTAACCTCATTCAAAAAGTAAAATAATCTGGTAATCCTAATATTATATTTCTTCATCCGAATGTTTCGATATTAATCGCTAATCAGAAAATTGTTATGGAATGTAAGAAAGAGATCCCTCCAGTTATTCCTTGAGAGCAAGCTTTAAAACTGCACTACTCTTTAATGACTGGAATTATAAAAAGGATTAAACATGAATTTGTCTTTGAGCAATCAGGTTGCACTCGTTACCGGTGCCAGTTCAGGTCTTGGCTTCGCCTGTGCCGAAGGATTAGCGGCACAGGGTGCTAGCGTAGTGATTAACTACAACAGTCATGCAGAACCTGCCGAGGCGCTGGCAGCAAAAATTATTTCGCAGGGCGGGCAGGCTATCGCATTAGGTGCAGACGTCTCGAAAGAGGATGATGTCGAGCGGCTGTTTGAACAAACGCTCGCAAAATTCGGGGCGTTGGATATTTTAGTGGCCAACTCTGGATTGCAGAAGGATTCCCCGGTTGGCGAGATGACTCTTGAACAATGGAACAAGGTATTAGAGGTCAATCTCACCGGCCAATTCCTTTGTGCCCGCGCCGCACTGCGCCAATTCCGCAAGCAGGGTTCAAAAAGGGATGTAAGTCGTGCGATTGGGAAAATCATCCACATGAGCTCGGTACATCAGGTTATTCCCTGGGGTGGGCACGTTAACTACGCTGCTTCAAAGGGTGGGGTGGATATGTTGATGCGCAGTATCGCTCAGGAGATTGGTGGCGAAAAGATCCGCGTCAATTCGGTAGCCCCGGGTGCAATAGCAACGCCTATAAATGCTAGCAGTCGTGCAGGCGACGGGACTGAAAAAATACTCAAGCTGGTGCCCTATGGTCGTATCGGCGACCCGGAAGATGTCGCCAATGCTGTGGTTTGGTTAGCCAGTGACCTTTCAGATTATGTCCACGGCACGACGATTTTCGTTGATGGCGGGATGAGCTTGTATCCAGGATTCCAGGATAACGGTTAAACCGATAAAGGTTTTGAAGCCAAGGCCGCCCCTTTTACCACATCGTGATATTCACAACTCTGCTCAACGTGAACAGCAGCTTAAAGCAGGGTTATTCGCGGTCTATAGCTTCAATTCCCGTCCCCGGTTTCATCGGCGCAATCACTACATTAATGCCTTTATCTTTCATACGCTGAATGATTGGCAAAGGCGTGCCCTGATTGACGATCACTACGTCGAATTCTGCGAGGTTGGCAAAACTGTGCAGCGCGCGGCGTTCGAATTTGGTGTGGTCGATCAGCAGGATTCTTTTCTCGGAAGAGTCAAACATCGCGCGCTTTGTCTCGACCATTTCTGCAGATTGGTGATAAACGCGATCGTCGATAATCGCCGACATGCTGACAAAAAACATATCCGCCTGCAGATTGCCGATCTCTTTGCGCGTCATCTGGCCCATAAACGCATTGCACCAGTTATAAAACTGTCCGCCGAGGCCCATCAGCGTGATGTCGCGCATCTCTTTCAGTTCGCTCATCACGGTCAGAGAATTGGTGATTACCGTCAATGGGGCTTTGGACGGCAGATAGCGCGCCATCTGCAATACGGTGGTGGAGTCGTCAAAGAAAATCGCCTGACCCGGTTCGATATAACCGGCCGCTACTTCGGCCAAGGCGCATTTTTCTTCTAACTGGCGGGTTGAACGGTAAACGTCGCTGGACTCGATCAGGCTAGTGGCCGTTGCCGATACCACGCCGCGTGATTTTCTTAGCAGTCCACGCTCGACCAGTTCGTCGATATCGCGGTGGGCAGTCATCAGGCTGATACTAAAACGATCGGTGATATCTTCTATACGAATCGCCCCTTCGGCCATCACCGCTTCGACGATCAGCTGGCGGCGCGCGAGCTGTCTGGCCTGGCGGCTGTCGCTGGGCAGTACTTCCGCCATGAAAACATCGACAGCATTATTTTGAGGAGCCTGAGCCATAGTGATATCCAAAAGACGTATTAACGTCACCCCTGACCATGTACCCGCCGTGGGTGTCCTGTAAAAACCGAGCCTATTACAGCGCTGATTTACCGGTTTGGCAAATCAGCGGAGTAAAAAAACCTGACAGATTGGAATGTTAAGCGCCTGAGCCGTGATTATTCGGACAGTTTAAATGCCGAAGTATATTTCGCCGCGTTGTCTTTATTAATCAACACGCAGTCAAAAAGCTGTTTCTCTTGTTTCGCCCCGGTTTTGCCGGTTTTCAGGAAAGTATCAGCTTCATCAATGGCTTTGGCGGCAAATACGGCCACTGGCTGCATTACGGTATATGCCAGGGTTCCGGCTTTAACCGCGTCAACGGCATCAGGCGATCCATCGAAAGCGCCAACTTTAACCTGATTAAGCTTGCCGGCTTCTTTCAAGGCGGCGATTGCACCCAGCGCCATTTCGTCATTACCGCTGATTACCCCTTTAATATCAGGATGAGCCTGCAACATTGACTGCATTTTGTTGTAGCCTTGAGTACGGTCCCAGTTGGCCACTTCTTTGGCAACCTGTTTCAAATCAGGATACTGCGACAGCACGGTGTCATAACCGTTGGCGCGGGTCGCGGCGTTGTTGTCAGACTGAGAACCCAGCAGCTCGACATAATTACCGCTGTCGCCGACCGCTTTAACCCATTCCTGAGCACCCAATGCGGCACCTTGTGCATTGTTGGAAACCAGCTGTGCCTTGGCCAGACCGCTCTGGTTTAGTTCGGCATTAATCACAAACACCGGAATACCGGCGGCGATAGCTTTTTTAACCGATCCTACCGAGCCGTCGGCGTTGGCTGGATCAAGAATGATCGCTTTCGATTTGTTGGTGATCGCAGTATCAATCAGCTGGCTTTCGGTATTGGTGTCGCCTTTATGTGCGCTGACCGTCGCGGAATAGCCCAATTTTTCAGCCTGCGCTTTGGCAACCTGCCCCTCGGTATACCAGTAAGGGTTGGATGGGTCGTTGACAATAATGGTCATCAGTCCTTTTGCCGCCCAGGAGGGGGTAGCGAACACGGTCATGGCAGCGACGGCGGCAATCGCAAGGTAACGCTTACTATTATGGAACATGTGAGATACTCCAGTGTTGTAGGGTAGATTTTTGTCTTTTTATTAATGACTTATTACTTGCTACGTCTTCCGTATTGCAGGGTATTGAGCAATACGGCCAGTACGATAACCGCACCTGTGAACACGGTTTGCCAGTAGGCTGATACGCCGATAATCACCAGGCCGTCGGAAAGGAAGCCGATAACAAACGCGCCGAGCAGTGTGCCGCGCACGTTGCCGCGACCGCCGGTCAGCGCTGCACCTCCTATCACTACGGCGGCAATCGCGGTGAGTTCATAGGTAGTCCCTGCGGTCGGGCCTGCGGAGGTCAGCTGGGAAGAAAGCACCAGCCCGGCAATTGCAGCACACACGCCGGAGAGCACGTAGACGATAATTTTGACACGTTTAACCGGCACGCCGGAGAGATCGGCGGCGCGTTCGTTACCGCCTGATGCGTACAGCCAGCGGCCAAACGCGGTGCGGCTAAGCAGAAAACCGCAGGCCAGCGCGATAACACACAGGGTCAAAACGCCGATAGGAATGTTGAAGATGCGGTTGAAGCCGAGCCAGTCAAAGCCGGTATTGCCTAGCGCCTGTTCGCCTGAAAGTTTGTTGTAAGTCAGGCCGTTAGTCATCAACAGGGCAATACCGCGTGCAACATATAAAGAGCCTAAGGTTGCCACGAAAGCCGGAACGCGAAACACTGCGACCAGCACGCCGTTAACCAGCCCAACCACCGCGCCCAATGCAATGGTCAGGATGACTACCGCCCAGACAGGGAAATAGAGGATAACCCCGAAGGCTTGAAGGTTGACGCCTTGCATCAGAAAACCGGCAAATACTCCGGCTAAACCCAGCGTGGACCCCACCGACAAGTCAATGCCGCCATTGAGGATAACTAGCAGCATGCCGATGGCGGGCAGCCCGAAGATGGCAACGTGCGAAGCCATCGTCAGGAAGTTGGCTGAATCGAAGTAATTCGGTGACATAAACGAAAACACGATGATTATTAGTACTAAAGCAAAGAATGCGCGTCCTTCCAGCAGCAGCTTGGCAATGCTGAAACCGCGATGGGCCGATTTTTTCCTGGCCTTCTCCGCCGGAGCCGGCGCAGTGTTCAGGGCATGGGTTCTGTTGTTCATAATTTTCGCTTCCCCTTATTTGTGAAGCCATATTCTGTTGGTCAGGCAACCAGCGATTCGCCCGAGGCGGCCATAATCTGTTCTTTGGTAGCACTGGCATCGAAGATGGCCGAAATATGCCCCTTGCTCATCACGATGATGCGATGTGCCACGCTCAAACATTCGCCCACTTCAGAGGTGGAATAAATCACCGCTAGCCCTTTTTTGGCATTCTCGGCCAGTAGCCTGAAAACTTCGGCTTTGGCACCGATATCAATCCCGCGGCTGGGCTCGTCAAGCAAGACAACTTTCGGATGCGTCGCCAGCATCTTGCCGATCACGACTTTTTGCTGATTCCCGCCGGACAGCGAGCCAATAGTGGCCTCGCCGCCGGAGGTTTTTACCGTCACATTACGAATGGAATCATTGACCAGCTGTTTTTCACGTTTGGGCGACAACACCATTCTTTTTACAAATTCCCCGATGCTGGCAAGAGACAAATTTTCACCGACACTCATGGTCTGAATTAGCCCATCGCGCTGACGGTCTTCTGGCACCAGTGCCAAACCGTTCTCAATTCTGTCGGCGATACTGAAACCTGAAATTTCTTTATTATTTAAAGTAATACTGCCTTTTTCCGCGTGAGTTCGGCCCGCGATACATTCCATCAACTCTGTGCGTCCTGCGCCCATCAGGCCATAAATACAAACAATTTCTCCGGCCCGTACTTCCAGTGACAAGTTGTCGACCACCTTGATTCCGGTCGGGCCTTTCACTGTCAGATCTTTCACCTGCAACGCCGGTTGCCCAAACTCGTAGCCGGTCGGAGGTGAACCGAGATCAAAATGCTCACCCACCATGTTGCGGACAATCCACTGCAAATCGATATCTTCACGTTTGGCATAGGCGGTCATCACGCCGTCACGCAGCACCACTGCGCGATCGGTGATTTCCAGCGCTTCTTCCAGATGATGGGAGATGTAGACGATCGCCACTCCTCGACTGGTGAGATCGCGGATGATCTTGAACAGGACTTCAACCTCTACCGCACTGAGCGCCGAGGTGGGTTCGTCCATAATCAAAATCCGCGATTTAACCGCCAGCGCGCGAGCGATCTCGACGATCTGCTGCTGGCCGAGGCGTAAGTCTTCTACCAGGGTCAGTGGGTCGATTTCCTCTTCCAACTCATCCATCAGTTCACGGGCGATTCGCTCTTCTTCGGCGAAATTCACCCCAGTGGCCTGATGTAGCTCGCGGCCAACGAAAATGTTGTCGCGTACGTTCATATTCGGCGAAAGGTTAAGTTCTTGATGAATGATTGAGATCCCGCATTCACGCGCCTGATTGGTCGAATTGAAGATTACCGGCTCGCCGTTAAGCAAGATTTGTCCGGAGCTTGGCGTCACAACGCCAGACAAAATCTTCATCAGTGTCGATTTTCCAGCACCGTTCTCGCCAAACAGCGTAGTCACCTGGCCGCGTCGAATATCAAAATCCACATCTTTCAAAGCGTGGGTTGAACCATAAACTTTGCTGATATTGCGTGCCGACAGCACTATCTCGCCCCCGGTGAGGCTGGCTAATAACTTTTCAGTATTCATTGGACAACCATCTCCACCGGCGTTACCAGCCAGTTTTTCGGATTAAGCAGGCGGAAAACGCCAGTGACTTTGACGGTTTTTCCGCTGAGATTGGCGGTATCGATTTTGCTTAACACCACTTTTTTCATCTCGCGGTTAATACCCGAACCGGCATTTTGATACTCAATCTGGTTTTTGAAATCGCCAAACTGGATGGTGCCGGTAGCGTCGCGCAGGTCGGTGCCGTTAATCGCCGGGCCGGTTTGCAGACGGATTTTGAGATCATCCGGCAGTCCCGCGACCTTCACCTGATAAATTCCCGAGGAACCTGCGCCGACCACGCCGGTGAATGAAACCGAAAAAACCGGCAAAGCGTCGCCGACGCCGTATTTGGTTTTCGCTGCATTGGCATCAGCGTTTAGCGCCGTGGCCAGCGTGGCAGCATCCACCGCGCGGCCCATGACGCTTTTCTGAATTTCCGGAAACGCTTTTTCGCCGTATTTATCCGGTGCAAAAGCTTGTTCGGCTGCATCTTCTGCAGAACCTATTTTTACCACTTTCGTATTCAGGCCGATGGCAACCAGCAACGCCAGTGTGACGGCCAGCGTCACACCCCACCTTTTTAGGGTTCTTGGGCTGACCTGATGTGAAAAGGTGGAAAGGGTAGACATAGCATTGACCTCATAGTGACTGCCTGGTTTAAGCTAAATCACACAGCTAGTGTGATTAATATCATATCTAATCGCGTCTCATTGGCGGTGTAATGTTATAAAATTGAAGATAGTTAACATTAAAAATGTTGCCGCACCTACTTTCTGTCAATCGTTTCCGAGACTTTTTTTCTGGTAGGAGATCTGGATCTCTTTCCTGTTCATTAGGCTATTCAGCGCCTGCTGGTTAATAGACAATAAAGACTTTCCCACCAAATGTGATCATTTATGCAACAAAAATGTGATCGACAACGCTAACTTTAATGAAAAATTTTATTTGATATGAAATTTAATTCATTCTCTATGTTAGCTTAGTGGTATGTTTATTTTCCCCCTTCAAACCTCGGGAGTAATACATGGATAACCGCGACATTATTCTCGGCATAGACTCCGGCACCTCGGTGGTAAAGGCCGTCGCGTTTGACCTTGAGGGTCAACAGTTAGGCTGTGCATCGGTCAGAAATACCTATCAACGTGGCGAAGACGGTTCGGCGTTACAGTCAATGGCTCAAACCTGGCACGATTGCGTTGGCGCAATTCGCAAACTGGGGGATGACATTGAGAATCTGGCTTCGCGGGTGGTGGCTTTGGCCGTTACCGCGCAGGGCGATGGCACCTGGCTGGTGGGCAAAGACAACCGTCCGGTGGGGGACGCGTGGATCTGGCTCGATGCCCGCGCTGCCGAAACGGTGACTCGGCTCGAACGCTCCGAGCTTTCGCGTCAGCGATTCAGCGCCACCGGCACTGGGCTTAATACCTGCCAGCAGGGCGCGCAACTGGCGTATATGAATGTTCACCATCGCGAGCAGCTGGACAGCGCCGAGTCGGTAATGCACTGCAAAGACTGGCTGTACCTTAATCTCACTGGCGTGCGTGCGACGGATCCTTCCGAGGCCTGCTTTACCTTCGGTAATTTTCGCCATCGCGATTATGAGCCGGTCGTGATCGACGCTCTGGGGCTGGGCGATCGCCGTTATCTGCTGCCAGAAATTGTTGATGGTTCACAAATAACACACCCGTTAACGCCTGAGGCCGCCGAGGCTATCGGACTGCGCGCGGGAACGCCGGTGTGTCTTGGCTATGTCGATATGGTGATGACAGGGCTGGGCGCAGGAGTGCATACCGGCGCAGCCGGAGCCGGGAATAACAATACGGCGTGTTCGATTCTGGGCTCGACCGGCGTACACATGCGCTCGGTACATTCCTCCGAGGTTATCCTTAACGCCGAGCAGACCGGTTATGTCATCACGCTGCCGATTGCCAATCAGGTTACGCAGATGCAAACCAATATGGCTGCCGCACTGAATCTTGACTGGTTGTTAAATATGACGCTGACGCTGATTGAAGAGTTTGGCGGCACGGCAGATCACCCGACGCTCGTGAAGCATCTCGATCAGTGGTTGAGCAAAACTCACGCCGATGGCCTGCTTTATCATCCTTATATTTCGCTGGCCGGAGAGCGCGGTCCGTTTGTTAACGCCGATGCCCGCGCCAGCTTTATTGGTTTGCGCTATAGCCACGGTTATGGCGATTTGCTTCGAGCAGTCATTGAGGGGATTGGCATGGCGGCGCGCGACTGCTATCGAGCCATGTCCGACGTCGCCCCGCACGAGCTTCGGCTGTCCGGCGGCGCAGTACGTTCGGCGCAGGTGCGACGGATCCTTTCAGCCTGCATTGGCACGCCGGTGAGAGTCAGTGGGCGCGATGAGGCTGGCGCAGCGGGCGCGGCAATGATGGCCGCAGTGGCCATTGGCGCGTATCCCGATATGGACAGCTGTATTGCCACTTGGGTTACGCCGCTGCTCAGCGCGGTAGAAGTGCCGCCACCAGAGCTTGCCAGCCACTATGATCGGCTGTTTGAAACCTATCGGCAAACTCGGCAGGTTCTGCCGCCAGTGTGGTCCGAATTGCAGTCTATTAATCAGGCGGCACAGCGTCGCGCCTGCAAGGAGTAACCGATGAATGATATTGAACACTACGATGTAGTGGTGATTGGCGGCGGAATCAACGGCGCCGGGATCGCCCGCGATGCAGCGGGGCGCGGGCTGTCGGTATTGATGTGTGAAAAAGACGATCTGGCGCAGGGCACTTCCTCACGCTCCGGCAAGCTGGTACACGGCGGTCTGCGTTATCTGGAATATTACGAGTTTCGGCTGGTCCGTGAGGCGTTGATCGAGCGCGAGGTGCTGCTTAATTCTGCCTGCCACATTATCTGGCCGATGCGCTTTGTGTTGCCGCACAGCCCGCAGGATCGCCCGGCTTGGCTAGTCAGGCTCGGACTGTTCCTTTATGACCACTTGGGAGGGCGCAAAAAATTGCCCGGCACCCGCACGCTGAATCTGGATCGCAGCCCGGAAGGCACACCGCTGCTCGACAGCTATCACCGCGGTTTTGAGTATTCCGACTGCTGGGTCGACGATGCACGGCTGGTGGCGCTCAACGCATTGGGCGCGAAAGAAAAAGGCGCGACTATTTTGACGCGCACCACCTGCGTGTTTGCCAAACGCAGTCAGGACAAGTGGGAGGTTGCGCTGCGTGATGAGAAAAGCGGTGAGATGCGCACGGTGTTTGCCAAAGTATTGATCAACGCTGCGGGACCGTGGGTGCTGGATATCGTCAAACAGGTGACCCATACCACCAGTGCGCGCAACGTGCGGCTGGTTAAAGGCTCGCACATTATCGTGCCGAAATTCTGGGATGGGCAGCAGGCCTATCTGGTGCAAAACCACGACAGGCGAGTGATTTTTATTAACCCTTACGAGGGCGACAAGGCGCTAATCGGCACCACCGATATTCCTTATAAAGGACAAGCCGAAGACGTCGAGGCCGATGAGAGCGAAATCCAGTATCTGATGGACGCGGTAAATCGTTACTTCAAAGTCAAGCTGCGCCGCGACGATGTGATCCGCCATTACTCCGGTGTGCGACCCTTGTTTGACGACGGCAAGGGCAATCCATCCGCCGTAACCCGTGACTATGTGTTTGATCTCGATACTCAGGGCGGCGCACCGCTGCTGCACGTATTTGGCGGTAAAATCACCACGTTCCGCAAGCTTGCCGAGCACGCGATGCAAAAAGTGGCGAGCTTTCTGCCGAACATGGGGCCGGATTGGACCCGTGATAGCGTGCTGCCCGGTGGTGAAATTGAAAACGCCGATTTCGAGACGTTTACTCAGAAGCTTAAAAATGACTACCCGTGGCTGCCACAGCCGTTACGCAAACATTACAGCCGACTGTACGGTTCGCGCACCAGCAATTTGATTGGCGGCGCGGTTTCGCTTGCCGAGTTAGGGCAACACTTTGGCGGCAATTTGTATGAAGCCGAGGCGCGTTATCTGGTCAACAGCGAATGGGCGCAGCGTGCCGAGGATATTCTCCTGCGTCGCACCAAGCACGGCCTGCACCTGAATCGTGAACAGGCCAGGGCTTTCGAGCAGTGGTTCGAGCAAAACCTGGTTTCACATCCGCCGATTATTTTGCAGGCCAATGTAGGCTAGGAGGAGGCAACATGGCACTGACTCTGTCGTTAAACACCAATCCGCTGGTCAATCGCTTTGCCGAACCAGAGGATTTGATTCACACCGTGGCGCGCGATATCCGTATTCGCGACTTGCAGCTCACCCACGAGTTTATCAATCCATCGTGGCCAGCTTCGACCGTGCGTAACCTGACTCGTCGAATGAAAAAAGCGATGGACGAGACCGGAGTCAGAGTGACATCAGGCATGACCGGGCCTTACGGGCGACTGAATCATTTTGGCCATCCCGATGCCGACGTGCGCCGCTATTACATCGATTGGTTTAAAACCTTTGCGGATATCATCGCCGATCTGGGCGGTAAGTCGGTGGGTTCGCAATTTGCTATCTTTACTTATCAAGATTTTGACTATACCGAGCGGCGTGAGGCACTGCAAAATAGGGCGCTGGAATGCTGGTGGGAAGTGGCAGAGCATGCCAAAGCCGCAGGGCTGGAATTCCTGTTCTGGGAGCCGATGAGCGTAGGCCGAGAATTTGGCGAGACGATTCAGAACAGCCTTATGTTGCAAAAATGGCTGACTGAAGCCGGATTGCCGATCCCGATGTGGATGATGGCAGATATCGATCACGGCGACGTAACTTCTGAAAATCCAGGGGATTACGATCCCTATATCTGGGCTGAAGCGGTACCTCGCTACTCGCCAATCATTCATATCAAGCAAAGTATGTTAGATAAAGGTGGTCATCGCCCCTTCACTGCGCAGTATAATGCGCATGGCCGAATTCAACCCGAGCCGTTACTTAAAGCGTTTGCCAGCGGTGGCGCACGAGACAACGAAATCTGTCTCGAGCTAAGTTTCAAAGAGCGTGAGCCAAATGACCGACAAGTGGTCGCGGAAATTGCCGAAAGTGTGGCATTCTGGGCGCCGCACATTGATACCGGCAGCCAGCATCTATTGCTTTAACGGCGTAGTATCGTGGATGATAAGGGCGATACCCTTGATTATAATGATGATATCATCGAACCTTTACTGGAGTTTTTATGACCGCCCCAATTAAGATTGCCTATATTAAAGCTAACTGGCATGCCGATATTGTTAACCAGACGCTGGTAGGCTTTAAGCAGTATCTTGAGAGCAATCAACAGGCGTATGAGCTTGAAGTCTATGATGTTCCCGGTGCATTTGAAATGCCTTTGCTGGCCAAGCGCCTGGCAAAGCGTGGCAATGTTGACGCCATCGTATGTGCCGCATTAGTCGTCGATGGGGGTATTTATCGTCACGAGTTTGTCGCGCAGGCGGTTGTCAGCGGCCTGATGCAGGTTCAGCTTGAAACCGACGTGCCGGTATTCTCGGTTTCCCTGACGCCGCACAACTTCCAGCCTGAAAAAGAGTTCACTGACTTTTACACTCAGCACTTCATCAAGAAAGGCGCAGAAGCAGCCAGAGCAGTAACGGCAGTTCACGCAATTAAATGACAGGGTAGTTGTCGAGGTAATCCATGAAACATTCTTCCTCGCAGGCGGACGCAGACGAATCCCTTGCACTTCGGGCCGCATGGCTGCACTACGTGGGAGGATTGACTCAGGCAGATGTCGCAAAACGCCTTGGTTTACCTTCGTTAAAAACTCACCGAATGATTGCTCGGGTCGTGGCTGACGGCGCGGTAAAAGTGACTATTGACGGCGATATTGTCGAATGCGTAGAGCTCGAGAATCGCCTGAGAGAACGTTTTGGTCTCAACTTTTGCCGGGTCGCGCCCGATCTCGCTGAAACCGGCTTACCGGTTCGGGCTTTAGGCATGGCGGGCGCAGACTATCTCCGTGGCCTGCTTTCCTCTGACACGCTCACCACTCTTGGCGTCGGCCATGGTCGCACCCTGTCTTCTGTGGTTCATCAACTGCCACGTATCGATGCACAAAACATCCGTTTCGTCTCTTTGCTCGGTTGCCTGACGCGCAACTATGCCCTCAATCCGCACGATGTTATGCACCGTATTGCCGAGAAAACTGGCGCTCACGCTTACATAATGCCGGTGCCTTTTTTCGCCAATACTGTTGAAGATAAAGAGGTTTTACTCGCACAGCGCGGAGTAAAGGAAGTGTTTTCGATGGCAGAAGGCGCGGAGGTAAAACTGGTAGGCATCGGCACGGTAGAAGCGGCGGCTCAGCTGGTTGAGGCTGGAATGGTTGAAGAAGATGAGATGCGTGATATTTCAGCTTCCGGCGGTGTCGGCGAGCTAATCGGCCATTTCTTTGACTGCAACGGATACGCTATCAACACTCAGCTCACCGCAAGAACGTTGGCAGTCACTTTGGATGCCAACCGCAACGACAAAATTGTCGCCATCGCGGGCGGGGAAAACAAAGTCGAGGCAATCCGCGCAGTGTTGGCCAGCGGATTGCTGCACGGCTTAATCACCGATGAAACTACCGCCAACGCCTTAGTCTCAAATCAGTGATCCTCAAGGACGGGCAGCTTCATGCGATCAGTGAGTTTTGGC
This sequence comes from Serratia sp. M24T3, assembly GCF_000257645.1. GTDB lineage: Bacteria > Pseudomonadota > Gammaproteobacteria > Enterobacterales > Enterobacteriaceae > Rouxiella. The sequence goes on along the minus strand of NZ_AJHJ01000011.1, from coordinate 117,812 downwards.
TGACGAAAGCAGGCTGCTATCTCACGTGACAAGCACCAGCCCAACAGATTAAAACGCCGTGCTGGTCTCGTGTAAATGCCGCCAGAAGATTTGCTCCGGTGCGCTGCGCTCAAACACGGCGGTGGAATAGCGCAGCGTCACTTTTCCCGCAAATGATTGTTTCTCCTGATATTGCACTACCGCGCCGTGCTGCCATTCGCTAACCAGCCGCAGATCAAACACTTCGATTTCCAGTCCCGCTTTAGTGCCGCCGTTTGCACGGAAAAATCCGCAAAGCCCGGCATAATCCAAAACATTCCCGGCGATACCCACCATGCTGTAGCTTTCGCTGAAACGGGCGATTAATGGGTCACAAACCTCTTGCTTGCTATGACTGCCCAGCCACTGTTGGATTAACACGTGGGCGTCGATGACTTCATTGAACCAGGGATTGCTGTACCGCATAAATTCTCCACTATTTTTAACGTGATAAATATTTTGTCTGCTGGCCAGCTAAGGGGATAACTTTGCTATCAGCGCACGATTGTCCAGCCGTAAACATAGCGCGATCGGCAGCAACGCAATCAGAGCGGCAATAGCAAAGCTGCTCCGATAAACCATCGCTGACGGCTCATGACTCATTTGAGCAAGAAAATTAAACAGCAGACTCATCGCTGTGATCCCAAAACAGAAGCTCAGCTGTCTGTTGATATTCCACAGCGCGCTGGCATCGCTCAACTGTGTATCGGCAATATCAATATAGGCGGCGCTTTGCGCAGTGCTGCTGCACAAGCTGCTGCCAAACCCCATCAAGGCAAAACTGAGGATCTGCACCCAGCGCTGCTCTGCGTCGACGACAAGCGCCAACATGGCTATGCCGCAGCCGGTGACAAGGCAGCCGACAATAAACAGCGGGCGTGGGCCAAGGCGATTAAACTGCTTGCCAGTCAGGCTGATAGCGAAAAATGCCGCCAGCGCCCAAGGCAGCATCAATTCGCCGACCGCAGTCGCTGACATCAACAGAATGTTTTGCAGATACAGCATGGTTAGCAGGCTGACTCCGGTAAACACGCCGGGGATCAACTGGTAAATCAGCATTGAAGTCCGCAGAAGCGGTTGCTGCAGCAACCGCAAATTTAGCAACGGATTCGTTTTACGCAACGACTGGTGGACATAAACTGCCAGCAGCAGTAATCCGCTCAGCAATAATTCACTGCCTTGCAGTTTGTCTTCAGGAGAGCCCAACTCCGTCAAGCCAAGTAAAATCAGCGCCAGCGCCGTGCATGAGGTCAGCAGCCCGATAATATCCAGTCTGGCAGCCACCTTCTCAACGGTATCTCTTTCGAGCCAAAGAGCGGCAAGGATCAGCGTGAGTGTTGCCAAAGGTATTGAGGCAAAAAATACCCAACGCCAGCCAAGATGGTCGGCAATGACTCCGCCAAGGGCCGGTGAGATAGCAGGAGCCAGCAGACCAACCAGCATAATTATCGCTGAAAGCCGGGCGCGCTGATTGGCCGGATATAATGAATAGACCAGCGTCTGGCCGATGGGGATTAGCAATCCTCCGCCCAATCCTTGCAGCACACGCCAGCCAATCAGCGTTCCTAAATTTTCCGCCGAGCCAGCTCCCCAGGTCGCGATGATAAAAGTGGCCACAGAAAGCAAAAACAGTAGCTTCGACCCAAGGCGTGTCGCCATCCATCGGCTTGCGGGAATAATCAGAGTCAATCCCAGAATATAGCCGTTGCTGACCCACGCCATCTGCTCCACGCTAGCGTGAAAGCTGCGTGAGATCGCCGGATAAGCCACGTTGCTGATAAACATGTTAATCAGATCAATAAAGAATCCGAGCAGATACACAACCGCAACGCGCGTTCGATAATTCATGGCAATCTCCCTAATCAGGCAGCGAGTGTAAATAACTGAAGCTGGCAGATAAAGCCGCTGAGAGCAGTTACACTGTCAAAATAATTTTGACAGTGAGAGAGGGGAAGATGCTAAATTTCCAGCGTCTGGAGATCTTTGTTAACGTGGCGGCGATAGGCAGTTTTACCGCTGCAGCCGAAGGAATGGGCCTGACGAAGGCGGTGGTGAGCTTTAACGTCAAACAGTTGGAGGCAGAACTGGGCGTGGCGTTATTGCATCGCACCACGCGAAGAGTCTCGCTGACCGCAGCGGGAGAACGGTTTTATCAGCGTTGCCTGCAGCTGTTACAGGATGCAGAAAGCGTGGTCGATGAGGTAAAACGCGATCATCAAGGACTGAGCGGAGTGCTGCGTTTAACAACCACGCCGGAGTACGGCGCGAAATTTGTTGTTCCGGCGCTGGCAAGCTTTGCGCAACGCCACCCTCAGTTGCGCATCCAGCAGGTTTCGTCTTCACTTCACCATGATCTGATTGCCGAACGTTTTGATGTCGCAATCCGTCTTGGACAACTTGCAGATTCCAGCCATCACGCCAGCCTGATCAACAGCTTTGCGATATTACCTGTGGCCTCTCCAACGTGGTTACAGCGCCATGCCCCACAGGGGATCAACAGCCTGGCGCAGTTATCGCAGGCCAGGTGGATTGCCCATAGTCGGCTGCGTACCCCGCTGAGTTGGGTGGTGGTCACGCCAGATAAGCAGAGTTGCCTGTTCAACGTTGAGGAAGGAGCCGCCATCATGGCCGATAATGCTGCGGCGCTATTATCGTTTGCGCTTCACGGTGCCGGTGTTGCGCTGTTGCCGGAATGGCTGGTCGCGGAGGAGATTGCTCAACAGCGTTTGTCCGTTCTGCTGCCTGGTTATACTTTTCCACGACAGGGCATCTATGCGGTTTATCCAAATACTCGCTACGTTGCCGATAAAGTCAGGTTATTTATTGACCACTTGCGCGCTGAAACCTCGTTAAACGAAGTGTGATGCAGATCACATTTCATCGGTAATACTTATCCAATTCAAATAATGCATAGTTAATTCCTATTAGCCTGCTGTTAATTCCGCTTTGACAGAATAAATAATAGAAAATAATGACGATGTGAAGACCTTAATTACACATTATCAAAATTGCCGAAATCACTCAGCTTATGGCCGCTTGCAAAGATTGATTAAGCAAAATTATGTCGAATAATTGCCCGTTAAAAGGCGTTAGCGGTTACACCGAGAGCCTCTTTTAGCAATAAATAACCGGCTAATTGATAATGTTAAATCACGATTTAAAAATCCATCGCGGTTGGATGACTTAATTATGAACCTTTTGGTTCATAGTGAGAGGTGCGAAAGTGCATTCGATTGCTTAATTTTATGTATATGTTTTTATTTGATTTTTTAATTATTATCAATTGATATAACTTCGGTAATAATCCCTGTTTTTTAAAAGGAAATATAAAAATAATTGTTTTTAAAGGGTTGGTGTAAGCGATTACACTCTTGTGTTATACATAATAGAAACTTCCACATAACGTTAAAAATCAGCTCCGTTAACCCTGCGTGCTATATTTTTTAAAACAACGCGATTCTGTAAAGTTCTGTATATACTATCCGATAGATAAATTTTATATTATGCGCCGACGAAACACGGCTCTGGGGATTACGACTCTTCTCTGACTTATTAATAGCAGACAACGAAAGCGTAAGCAGGCTTAACTGACAAATCGAAATCTTTCCGTGAATAACAAAACTTCATTTTCAACTCTCGTGTTGCTGTCGATTTTTACACCACTCACAGCCAGCTATGCGCAAACCACTGCGATGGCTGAAAACGCTGTTGCCAAAGAAAATGACAGCACAACGAAAGACAAGAAAGCTGCGGCGAAAGACAGCTCAGTCAAGTCCGATTCTTCTCAGAGCAACACGCTATTGATTGTTGCGCAACAGCAGCAGGGCGGCTTGTCAGAACTCGACACGCCCGCAGCCGTCAGCGTGGTCGATGGTGACGATATTCGTAACAGCAGACCTCAGGTCAACCTTTCCGAAAGTTTGCTTGGCGTACCAGGTTTGCAGGTGCAGAACCGCCAAAACTATTCACAAGATCTGCAATTATCCGTGCGCGGCTTCGGTGCCAACTCAACTTATGGCGTCAGCGGCGTGCGCATCTATGTAGACGGCATTCCTGCGACGATGCCTGATGGGCAAGGGCAGACCTCCAACATCGATTTGGCATCGGTAGATAAAATTGAAGTTTTGCGCGGGCCTTTCTCAGCGCTGTATGGCAACGCTTCCGGCGGCGTGGTTAATGTCGAAACCAAATCTGGCAGCCAGCCGACCACGTTGACTGCCGGAACCTATTTCGGCAGCTATGGCTCATTTCGCAACAGTGTGACTGCATCGGGCGCTACCGGCGATGGCACTCACGCCGGTGACGTAAATTACACGATTTCTGCATCGCGCTTCACCACTCGCGGCTTTCGTGACGACAGTGCGGCGCGCAAGAATCTTGGCAACGGCAAGCTTGGCGTGCGTATCGACGATAAAAGTACCCTGACGCTGATGTTCAACAGTGTCGCGGTCGATGCCAACGATCCCGGCGGTTTGACCCAGTCTGAGTGGAAGGCTAACCCGACACAGTCGCCGCGTGCCGACCAGTACAACACTCGCAAGTCTATTGATCAGACTCAGGTCGGTTTGCGTTATCAGCGTGAGATAACCGATAACGACGAGCTGACCATCATGACTTATAAAGGTGTGCGCCACACCACCCAGTATCAGTCAATCCCCAAAGCAGTGCAGGCCAATCCGGCTTATCCGGGTGGGGTGATCGTGCTCGAGCGGCAGTATCAGGGAATCGATACCCGCTGGAAGCACGAGGACCAGTGGGGCAGTGTGCCGTTCACCATTATTGGCGGGCTGGATTATGAAACCATTACTGAACGTCGCCACGGCTATGAAAACTTTGTGGTGGACAACGGTGTGACCGATTATGGGGTCAAGGGTGACGAGCGTCGCAATGAAAGGAACAAGATGTGGAATCTTGACCCTTATTTGCAGACCACCTGGCATCTCACCGATCGCTGGACGTTGAACGCGGGGTTGCGCTACAGCACCGTGAGTTTCGACTCTAAAGACTATTACATCACCGCCGGTAACGGCGATGACAGTGGCAGCAAACGCTATCACAAAGCATTGCCGATGGCCTCGTTAAGCTACGCGCTAACCCCGGCCTGGAACGTTTATGTTTCAGCGGGGCGCGGCTTCGAAACGCCGACGATCAATCAGCTGTCGTATCGTCCTGATGGCACAAGCGGCCTGAACATCAATCTGAAACCTTCGACCAGTAACACCGTCGAGATTGGCAGCAAGACCCGTATCGGCTATGGCTTGCTGACCGCAGCACTGTTCCAGACCGACACTCAGAACGATCTCGCTGTCGCCACCAGCGGCAGCGGTCGCAGCAGTTATACCAACGTCGGTAATACCCGTCGCCGTGGTCTGGAACTGTCGTTTGACCAGCAGTTCGCCTCGGACTGGCGAGTACATATGGCCTGGACGCTTTTGGATGCAACCTATCGTGATGACGTGACCACTGCCGTCAGCTCGATCCCTGCTGGCAATAAAATGCCGGGCATTGCGCGAAATTCTGCCTATGCTTCATTGGCCTGGGCACCCGAGGAAGGTTTCCACGCGGGTGCAGAAATCCGTTACATGAGCGATATTCAGGCTAATGACGCCAATACCGCACAGGCGCCTGCTTATACGATTACCAGCCTGAACGCCGGTTACCGTCTGGACTGGCGTAACAACTGGTCGTTGGATTTATTCACTCGCGTTGACAACCTGTTCGACCGCCATTATGTCGGCTCGGTAATCGTGAATGAAACCAACGGACGCTATTACGAGCCGGCACCAGGAAGAAATTGGGGCGGGGGCGCAACACTTACCTATACTTTCGAATAATCGCCTAATAAAAGTACATTGGCACCCGCCAGGGAACAGGACAGGGCCTTTAAAGAACCTAGAGCAAGCCACTCTCAGTATTGTTTTAACCGGGTATTGAGAGGGCTTGTCCGAGGAAGGACATTCCGTGTGACGCCGAATGTTTTTAAGATCTCATCTCAGTGCGAGATCGAAGACAATGAAAATCTTGTAAGGTTAATAATATGCAAACTAAAGCTCCGTTATCGCGCATAGTCGTAATAATTACCGCTTTGTTCGCCGCGTTAAGCGGATTATATTTATTGGTCGGCGGAATATGGCTGACAGCAATAGGGGGCTCCCTCTATTACATCATCGCCGGTGCTGTTTATCTGGTGACGGCATGGTTGCTTTTACGCCGCCGTGCTTCTGTTTTGCTGCTTTATGCCGTGTTCCTTTTTGCGACCACCATTTGGGGTCTCTGGGAAGTGGGCTCCGACTTCTGGGCTTTAACGCCGCGTTTAGACGTGACGTTCTTCCTCGGTCTGTGGATCCTGCTGCCAATCGTTTATAACTACATGAGCAACAAGAATGGCTTCGCACGCGCTGCGCTGGCGACTTCTCTGGTGTTCACCGTAGTGGTACTGGTTTATTCAGTATTCAACGATCCACAGGAAATCAACGGGACAATCCCTGCAGCCGATACCACAGTTCAGTCTACTCCAGGCGTTGCCGACAGTGACTGGCCTGCCTATGGCCGTACTCAGGGCGGTACTCGTTACTCTCCACTGAGCCAGATTAACGACAAAAACGTTGGCCAGCTGAAAGAAGCCTGGACCTTCCAGACCGGTGATGTGAAAACAGCACACGATCCGGGCGAGTTCACCGACGAAGTCACGCCGATCAAAATCCGCGACACCCTTTACCTGTGTACTCCACACCAGAAGCTGTTTGCTCTGGATGCGGCTACCGGTAAAGAAAAATGGACTTTTGATCCACAGCTGAAAACTGACCCAACCTTCCAGCACGTAACCTGTCGTGGTGTTTCTTACTACGAAGATCCTGCTGTTGCACAGGGCAACGCGACCAACAGTACTGCTCCGGCAATCTGTTCACGCCGCGTACTGCTGCCAGTGAATGACGGTCGTATGTTTGCGCTGGACGCAGAAACAGGGGCTCGTTGTGCCGACTTTGGCAACAACGGTGAACTGAATCTGCAGAGCAACATGCCTTACTCTTCTGCCGGTCGTTACGAGCCAACTTCACCGCCAATCGTCACCAAAAGCGTGATCATTGTTGCCGGTGCGGTTACCGATAACTACTCGACCAAAGAACCTTCCGGCGTTATTCGTGGTTTCGACGTTCACACAGGTAAACTGCTGTGGGCATTCGATCCAGGCGCTGCTGAACCGAACAAGATCCCGGGTCCGGGCGAAAACTATACGCCTAACTCACCAAACTCCTGGGCTCCAGCGGCTTACGACGCGAATCTTGACTTGGTTTACCTGCCAATCGGCGTGGAAACTCCGGATATCTGGGGCGGAAACCGTACTCCGGACATGGAACGTTACGCGAGCAGCCTGCTGGCTCTGAACGCGACTACCGGTAAACTGGCCTGGGTTTATCAGACCGTGCACCATGACCTTTGGGACATGGACGTACCGGCTCAGCCTACCCTGGCAGACATCACCGACAAGAGCGGCAACAAAGTTCCGGTTATCTATGTTCCAACCAAAACCGGTAACATTTTTGTTCTCGACCGCCGTGATGGCAAGCTGGTTGTTCCAGCTCCTGAAAAACCTGTGCCACAGGGCGCAGCCAAAGGCGACCATACGTCTCCTACTCAGCCGTTCTCTGACCTGACTTTCCGTCCATCAGCCAAGCTGACCGGTAAAGACATGTGGGGCGCAACCATCTACGACCAACTGATGTGTCGTGTGATGTTCCACCGTCTGCGCTACGAAGGTACGTTCACGCCTCCTTCAGAGCAAGGTACGCTGGTATTCCCGGGTAACCTGGGGATGTTCGAATGGGGTGGTATTTCTGTTGATACCGATCGTCAGCTGGCTATTGCCAACCCAATCGCTCTGCCGTTTACCTCTAAGCTTATCCCACGTGGACCAGGCAACCCAATCGAGCCGCCAGCCGGTTCTACCGGTGGTAGCGGTACCGAGTCTGGTATCCAGACCCAGTACGGCGTGCCTTACGGTGTTGAGCTGAACGCATTCCTGTCTCCGTTGGGCTTCCCTTGCAAGCAACCATCCTGGGGCTATATCTCTGGTGTTGATCTGAAAACTAACGATATCGTCTGGAAAAAACGTATCGGTACCGTTCGTGACAGTTCACCAGTGCCATTGCCGTTTAAAATGGGTATGCCAATGCTGGGTGCGCCTACCTCGACTGCAGGTAACGTATTCTTCATCGCAGCAACCGCAGATAACTACCTGCGCGCGTTCAACATGAGCAACGGCGATCAACTGTGGCAGGCACGTCTGCCAGCGGGCGGTCAGGCGACTCCGATGACTTATGAAGTGAACGGCAAGCAGTATGTGGTTATTGCTGCAGGCGGTCATGGTTCATTCGGCACCAAGCTGGGTGACTACATCATTGCCTACGCACTGCCAGATGATGCTAAAAAATAAGTGACTTAACCGCAGCGCAAGCTGTAGACAAGTAACGCTCGAGGCCACTGAACATTCAGTGGCCTTTTTTTATGAAAAATTTTCAAATGATTGTTATTTATAAGATTAACTTACTTAAAAGCATTAGCGTATTAGCCCGATTCACTTTTGAAGCCCTGTCAGTGATGCTGATATCTTCACAGAGAGCTACCATGCCTAACTCGGTCACATCGCCTACTGTTGCTTTTATTCCTGTCGCATCCATGGGCCACACCACCCCATTACCGCCCGCAGGTAATCCGCTGATTACTCATTTGCAAGACGTCGACAACAGCGAAATCTACCCTGTTTCGAGCACCGAAAAGGTCCAGGCAGTTGCAATGCCAACGCTGCAACAATTAAAAGCGGCGGTTGGCGAGGCTCTGTTAACCTGCCGGGTACCCTTTTTATATACCCCCGATCTCAATCAGCTTTCTTCACAACAGGCTCTAGATGTCTTCATGTTTCCAGCAATGTACAACTCGATAAATAAGAATAAGTTATTGAAACAGGAAACACTGGATGCAATGCGGGCTTTTCCCAGAGGAGAAGGGGAAACTAGAACGTCTTATGCCACCAGGCTATGTAATACAATTCCAGGGTTTAGCAGAACTCAGGCCGCGGCCGCAGCCGGTCTTGGGATAGGCAGCATTAATAATGCCTTGGGGCTTCGCAGCGAGTCAGCTGGCACGACTGAACTTCGTAAGCACCCGAGTTACGTCGGGGAATCACCGGTAGACTATGGAAGGCGACTGAAACGCGATTTTCCTGATTTTCCTGGCGCTGATTATGCCATTGTCTCTGGGGCAGCAAGAACCACACTATGGAACTATCCCGAGTTTCAAAAGGAGACTATCGCCGTTGCAGAGGCTAGGCAAAACCCTGAATCTGCGAGAAAAACGGGAGAGTTAAACTTAGAATGGGGAGAAAGGCTGCAGAGGGATTTTAATCTGGACGTCACGGAGTGTTCACGTTTGACCGGGATAAATGTCGGTGTTTTCCGCAACGCACTCTTAACCAAAAGGCGTAGAGAAAAGGCTGAGCAGCAGAAAGCTAAACCTGTACAGCCAAGGGACATTGGCGCGGTAGAGCGTGGCACGGGTAATCCGGTGAATTTGCCAGCTGATTCAGCGCAGCCAATTGACTTTAGCGCGATAGATTATGCCGCCGGTACTCCGGTAAGTTCTCCTGCTCGGTCTTTACATGCTGATTCTATTGATGAAAACATATCGCTAACGGGCAGCTCTTCAACTCGGGATATCGATCAGCTATCTGTTGCTACCAGTGGGCTATCCCTTAATGAAGCCGGGCCCTCCCGTAGAAAAAACAGGCGCAGAGAAAAACTAAAACATGGGCAAACTGCCATGCTGCCGGAGCTGCTTGGCCAATTAAGACAGGTTGAAAAGGAAGATACGCTCTATGTTCTTGACTGGATCAGTGAACAGCAGCTGGTAGGACGCGCGTCAATGGGAATTATGAGTGCAGAAGCAGAAAGTGCCGGAACGCTGTTGATGCAAGAGGTCGTGACGGTGCTGTTAATGACCTTGAACAGTCATCCTCATTTGATCAGTAATGTTTATGAAGCATTTCTGCCCGATGATAATGAGGGACGAGCTGAAATAATCAATATGTTGCCCATTATCATGAATCGTTTAGCCGGATATAAAATGGCACAGTTGATTGCACGACTTAGTGAAAGTCCGTCGATTAAACAAGACATTCTTGAAACTCTAAGGCAGGAACATGTCGCCGATAGACCTTTACCCATGGCTTATATAGAAAGTAATAATTTTTTTGGCAGGGTAAATATTGCTTCTAAGAAAATTGTTGATTTATTTAAATATCATGTCGATGAACAGCCAGCAAACGACGCACTTAATCTACTTTTGGAGAGCTCGGAACGCCTGTTTAGAATGTCAGAAGAGAAATTAAAGGCTGCCGGCTTAACCGATAAGCCGAGCTGGCGAAATATGTTCTCATTACGGGGTAAAAAGCGTGCCAAGACTCACGTGGCAGTTGATACTCCGCATAACCAGGCTGTGATGACTGAAGGAAAACCTGAAATTACCGAAGACTTACTCCGCCAAGCACTGAGCATTGATCAAGAAAAACTGCAAAAATATCAAGATAATACCTTGAGGAATCGTGAAAGGTTTTCTCAAATGCGAGCTGAAATATCCAGAAAATCATCACAAAGCCTGCAACAGTTCACGGCTGTAGCGACATCAATGGCGGCGGTTAATGCTGTCGCGCAAAGTGCCTATCTCGCTGCATCCAGCAGTGCTGAAAAGCAAGCCCAATGGGAAGCTGATAAAGAAAGGCAGTCACTGGCATCGCGTATGGAGCGGGATAATTTCAATGAACAGTTGCGTATGTTGGCCCCAGATCCTGTGCGTTTAGGAATGAATATCGCAATGGAAGGAATGTATCAGGAAATGCGCGGCGATGTTCGGCCTTCGGTAAGAGATATCAGTGAGTTGACCCGAGAAGGCAATGCAAGAAGAAGTGAATATAATGAAAGAGTTGAAGAAAATAATGACAGAGTAAATGACAGGATTGCTGAAAATACAACCTTCGCGGAACAGCAGGTCGATATCATTAGCGCCAGAAATAATGAAATGGAAACCCATACAAAGCAGGTTTGGGGAGACAGAGAGAGCGATATGAATCGCGAGTATCGCCAACTCAGCGAGACTTTAAGGCCAGTTCAAGAATTTGCAGAGGCAGAGGCCTATGTCTCTGATAATGATGTCGAACTACAGCATGTGCTCGCTGAATTTGATTTCATTCGCTATAAAGAAATCCCAAGCGAACCTACAGCAGCGCCGTCCTTAAATTTACAGGATCAGCAAATTGCATTGATGAACACAATAGAAACGCCGTCCTTTAGTCTGCAAGAGGAACAAATTGCATTAATGAACACAATAGATACGCCATCTTTTAGTCTCCAGGATGAACAAATTGTATTTATGAACACAATAGATACGCCACAGGAGCAGCCATCTTCTTCGCAGGAGCCTGCTCGAGCTCATCGCCAGCGCGTGAAAATTGCCATGATGGACCCTATCTATTATCGTAAAAATCAGCCCTAAACTTTTCATTATTAGAGGACTCAGGGCGAGAGAAATAATATATCGTTTTCATGCCACGCCGATCCGGTTTTATACTATTTGCCGTCTACAGTTAAGTTAACTCAACCTGACTCACTATTGGCGAAAAATGAATTTACTGCATCCGCTCCAGCATTATTACCATTCCCGCCCAAGGCTGCTTGTCGCCCTGATATTGGCAATTGTCAGCTTCTTTCTTTTACCTGGCAATCAGCCGCTACTGCAGCGGCTGCTATTAAGCTGGAACGTGCTGGCCTGGCTTTATCTCGTGTTTCTGTGGTGGATGATGCTCAGAACACCCGCCGAGGGTATCGCAAACATAGCGCGTCGGCAGGATGAAAGCGCAAAAACCGTACTGGCACTGGTCTGCGTGGCCTGTCTGGTGAGTATTTTGGCTATTCTATTTGAACTTGGCGCGGTAAAAAATCTGACCGGAGCCAGCAAGATTGAGCATATTACGCTGACCGCCGCCACGCTGGTGGTGTCGTGGCTATTACTCCCCACGGCCTTTACCATGCACTATGCGCACATGCACTATCTCCACAGCAACGGAGAGGAAAAAGTGCTGCTTTTCCCGGATAAAATCAAGCTGCCGGGATACTGGGATTTTGCCTATTACTCTTTCACCATCGCAGTTGCCGCGCAAACTGCTGACGTCGGCACGGGCAATACTGTGGTCAGGAAAATCTCGCTGCTACAGGCGGTTTTATCATTCATTTTTAATCTGGCGATCCTGGGACTTTCGATCAACGTCGGTGCGGGTCTAATGAGTTAATATTTGCCTGATTGAAAAGATTCCGCTTGAAATTCAAGCTTTAAAAAAGGTATTTCTATTTATCTTTATTTTTTTCAGCGTATTTCAAGGCAGGGAAAGAATGAATCTTTGGGTTAAACACACCGTCGCGATTTTGCTGCTGGGATTTACCGTACAGGCGCTGGCAAAAAACTGTATCGAGGTACGAGCCGGGATTGATATGGGTTCAGGTACCACAAAAATTCAGGTCAGCGAGGTCAATATTTGCACCAAAACCTTGGGTAAATTGCTGTTCTCGCAGGATAAGCCGATAGGTTTCAACGAAGATCTGGCCGAGTCGACAAACAATCAGCTGAGTCCGGCGATTCAACAGCAGGGCGCTGCGGCTTTAAAAGAGCTGGTTTCTGCGGCACAAAAATATCATCCAGTGCGCATCACTGGCGTAGCGACCGCGGTATTCAGAACGGCTGCCAACGGCCCGCAGGTGATTAAGCAATTTAATAAACAGGCGCATATTTCGCTGCGGGTGATTTCGCAGGCTCAGGAAGCACAGCTGGGTTTCCTGTCGGCCAAGGCCGCGCTGAACAATCCTAAAATCAAGGATACCGACCTGCTGGTGTGGGATATTGGCGGTGGATCGATGCAGATGACGACCTATCAGCAGAAGAACGGCGTTAAAACGCCGGAGATTTATCTGGGAAAACTCGCCTCGGTCAGCCTGAAAGACATGGTGATTCAAGTGCTGATGGACAAAGATCTTAAGCAGATAAATTCGCCAAACCCGCTAGGCCCGCTAGCGGCCGAGATTCTGCGGTTTGTGAATTTTTATGCTCGTACCCACGTTAATCCACAAATCGTTCAGGCGGCAAAAAGTAAAAAAGTTATTGGAATCGGTGGGGTGCACGGCTATTCGATTAAAGATCAGCTGCATCCGACAAATAATCAGTACACGGTAGCCGACTTGCAACGAGTGGCGAAAGATAAAGTTAATCTGTCAGATGCTCAGTTGTCCGGCGATTACCGCGCGACTGATGTGACTAATCTTTTGCTGGTGGAAGGCTTTATGCAGGCGCTGAATATTTCAGACGTCACCATAGTGAAGGCCAATCTGATTCAGGGTATTTTGCTGCAATAACAACTCCTCCGAACGGCAAAATGTTTGCCGTCCGTTTTTTCCCCTCTCTTCTGTGGGGTATTAATCACAGGCACAAGATTAGTGATAACAATATTTCGCGCAATCAGCTTTTGGCTGTTGTGCACAGTGATTAGTTTTTGCAGCGGCTGCAGTACCTTATCCAAAATGAAAACTGACCCGACCTCGGCCCAGGGATTGCGGCTGGCCCACACCGGCAATCTGGATGCTGAAGTCAACGAGTTGGCACAACCGCTTGTCGATCAACACCAAACGCCGGGTTTAGTGGTTGGCGTACTTTTCCCTGACGGGCAGACCCACGTTTACAGTTATGGCGTGACCGGCCAGGCCGACGGCGGCAAAGTAGGCGGCTCGACGCTGTTTGCCGTGGCCTCGGTCAGCAAAGGATTTTTGGCGGAAATCACTACGCTGATGGTACAGAAGGGCACATTAAGGTGGGATGAAACGCTGGTAACGCTGCTGCCTCGCGGTACACCGTTAAGCCCGGATGCGCGCAAGATTACTCTGCTGCAGTTGGTGACTCATACTTCGGGATTGCCGCGCCAGATGATGACCACTGAGATGCTGGGCGGACTGGTGCAGTATCTGTTTACCGGTGACAATTTCTATCATGCTCTCGACCGGCATAGTCTGGTGGACTATCTCGCCAGCTACAGCGCGCCTGCCGACAAATCCCCGCGCTATTCAAATATTGGTTACGGCCTGCTCGATTATATTCTGGAGCTTCGCAGCGGTAAGCCCGTTCAGGCGCTGCTGGTGGAGAATATTACCGGGCCGCTGCGGCTGTCGCACACCGGCTATCAACCGATTTTATTACCGGGTTATGCGCAGCGGGCAATGGGCCACGCAGGCGATCAGCCAAAGTTTATCCGTCGCGGTAGCCCCGTTCCCGACTGGCATTTTTCCTCATTGATGGTGGGTGCCGCAGGGCTGTATACCAATGCCAATGACCTGCTTGTCTACGCCTGCGCGCATCTTCATGCCACCGGTTTTCCGGCACTGGATGATGCTTTGCACGACTCTCTTCGCGTTCGCTACCGGCGCAACAGCGAGGCGGCGGCCAGCGGCTGGATTGTAGACCGGGTAGGCACGCAAACTATTACCTATCAGGTTGGATTTATCGGCGGTTTCTCAAGCTATATCGGTCTCGACACCCGCCATAAAACCGCCGTTGTCGTGCTGCAAAACAGCTTTAACTGGACCAATAATATCGGCCATAAAGTTTTGCAAAGAATGGGCGAGGCCATGGATGCCAAAAGCGACTATGATGAAAACGGTAAGGTAGAAAGAGGATGCTACCAGGGCAAGGCATTGAATCATGTGATCTTCCCTGTTTATTGATTGCAGTGGCTTTGATTGGAACGCTTTCATCAGATTGCTTATATTTGCTAAAAACACGCAGGAGCAGGTTTTATGTCATCAGGCACTTTTACGTCATCAAATTCAGAGGATTTCCAGCAAGCCGCGGACGATTTTGTCTGGCTGGAAGAGATCAATGGCGAAACTGCCGTAGATTGGGCCATTCAGCAAAGTCAGCAAACTCGCCGTGAATTTGCCGAGAGCGATCGATTTGAAACTATCCGCAGCGATGTATTTGACTGTCTGAATGCTTCGACGCAAATCCCGATGGTCAACAAATGCGGGCACTATTTTTACAACTTCTGGCAGGATGAAAAAAATCCGCGTGGCGTGCTGCGTCGTACCAGTTTTGCCTCTTATCGTACAGAGTCACCCGTTTGGGAAACCGTGCTGGACATCGATGCTTTGGGCGCGGCAGAAGGCACCGACTGGGTTTATCACGGCATTCAGACTCTTGCGCCAGAGTATCGGCGCGGGCTGTTGCATCTCTCTCCCGACGGGGGAGACGCCTCGGCAATTCGCGAATTTGATTTAACTACGCTGAGTTTTGTCGAGGACGGTTTTAACCTGCCGTCGGCCAAAAGCCGCGTAACGTGGATTGACCACGACCGTTTGTTTATCGCTACCGATTTCGGTCCGGGTTCAATGACTACCTCGGGTTATCCGCGTATTGCCAAAATCTGGCAGCGTGGGACGCCCCTCGAAAGTGCGATAACCCAGTTCAGCGCCGAGCCTACCGATATGTCGGTGATGATCGTACGCGATGACACGCCGGGCTATGAACGTAATTTCGTCGGCAGAACCCTTGATTTTTATCATCGCGAAGTCTTTCTGCTCGACGAAACTCAGCAGGAACAAGAGAAAAAGCTGCTGCCGCTCGAGATCCCGCAAGATGCCCGTTTCAGTACCTGGAGGCAGTGGCTGTTGCTTTCTCTGTCATCAGAATGGACTGTCGGCGAGGAAACCTATTCTTCCGGCAGCTTGCTGGTTACTGAATTCGACCGCTTTATGGCGGGCGATCGCAAGTTCAAGATCCTGTTTACGCCGGGTGAGACCACGACGCTGTCAAACTTCTCGATGACCCGTGATTATCTGATCCTCAGCATTATGGATAACGTGGTCAATCGTCTGGAAGTGCTGAAATCCGAGGCCGGACTTTGGACCCGTCAGGGGCTGGGCGATGCGCCGGAGCTTAGCAAAATCAGTGCCTCGGGCATCGATGAAGACACCAACGAGTACTTTATGACGGTGACCGGTTTCTTGCAGCCGACCTCGCTGTATTACGGCGTGCTGGGTGAGCAGGACGGGAAGGCCGCGGAGATAATCAAGCAGGCACCGAGCTATTTTGATGCCTCGAAGTATCAGGTAGCACAGCATTTTGCCGCCTCGGATGACGGCACGGCGGTCCCGTATTTTGCCATCTCGGCCAAAGACATGGTTCTGGATGGCAGCAATCCGACTCTGCTGTATGGCTATGGCGGTTTCCAGGTTTCTCTCGATCCTTACTACCTCGGCGTGACCGGCACTGCGTGGCTCGAACGCGGCGGGGTGTTTGTGATTGCCAATATTCGCGGCGGTGGAGAATTTGGCCCGCGCTGGCATCAGGCTGCATTGAAAGAGAAACGCCTGCGCGCCTATGAGGATTTTTCGTCGGTAGCTAAAGACTTGATTACTCGTAAAATTACCTCGGCGGCGCATCTCGCGGCACAGGGCGGCAGCAACGGCGGCCTGTTAGTCGGCAATATGTTGACACTTTATCCTGAGCTGTTCGGGGCGATTGTCTGCGAGGTGCCATTGCTGGACATGCTGCGTTATACACAAATTTCTGCCGGTGCCTCATGGATTGCCGAGTATGGCGATCCGCAGAAACCGGAAGAGTGGGCGTTTATTAAAGCGTTTTCACCGTATCAGAATATCGATCCGCTAAAAACCTATCCTCCGGTGTTGTTCACTACCGCGACCAGCGATGACCGCGTAGGTCCGGGACACGCCAGAAAGATGGCCGCTAAAATGCAGCAATCTGGCATCGAAAATGTTTATTTTTACGAAAACACCGAGGGTGGCCACAGTGCTGCGGCAGACAAAGCGCAAAACGCCTTCAAGCGTGCGTTGGTCAGCGAGTTCTTATGGCGCTATCTCGGAGAGTAAAAACACTCAATTGTTTCCTAAAGGCTGTTTTTAATTAAAAACTGGCGCGAAATCTCGCGTCAGTTCTTTTTCTGCAATCACAAAATTATGTTGTTTAATCAGGCTAACTTCATGAATTTAATTGTTTTATGAATTTTTGGGACTTGCCAGTCAGTTTGACTTTTCCTAAAAACATTGCCCGCAACGCCGTTAAATGGTTATTATTTGCACCTGTTTGATAATGGTTATCAAAATCATTTCTATTTGTAAATCAACTGCCTGGATACCTTTATTTTGAATAAAATCCTGCTTAACAATGCCACGCGCGTACTTGCCGCAGCGGGTCTGATGGCGGCTTCATTCGCCTCCTTTGCCACGACTTATCCGCTGACTGTTACCGATCTTTCGGGCCAGAAAATCACCATTAATAAAGAGCCTGAGCGGGTGATCGTGCAGGATGGCCGTGACATTTTGTCGTTGGCGTTGTTGGATAAAAGCGATCCCTTCAAGCGCGTAGTGGCGTGGAATAACCTGCTGAAAACAACCGATGCCGGGACCTGGGATATGCTCAAAGGCAAATGGCCTGAATCGACCAAAATCCTCGACATGGGCTTTAGCGACCAGGGGCAGGTTGATTTAGAAACGGTGATTGCCAAGCATCCTGATCTGATGATTGCCCAGCTGCGGGCGAAAAAGTCACTGCAACAGGGCGGGGTGATCGACAAGCTGAATGCCTTGCATATCCCAATCGTTTTCGTTGATTACGATATCAACCCAGCCCAAGACACTGCGCCAAGTATCGATCTTTTAGGTAAGGTATTGAATCAGGAGAAGAATGCTTCTGCCTATACCACTTTCTACAAAGCGCATTATCAACACATTCAGGATGCGATTGCTGCAATCAAAAACCGTCCTAACGTGTTTATCGAACCGCTGGCGGGTCGTTCCGACTCTTGCTGTTTTACTCATGGTGAAACCGGCTGGGGGAAACTGATTGAAGCGGTTGGTGCGAAGAATATCGGTTCAGCGCTGCTGCCGGGTGCAACCGGTGAAGTCGCGCTGGAAAAAGTGATCAGCATGAAACCTGACGTCTATATCTTTACCGGCTCTATCCATCCGGGCAAAGGCCAGACGACCATGATGCCGTTTGGCTACTCCGCAACTCAGGCTGAGGTCGATAAGGAAGCTAAAGTGTTGACCTCGCGCACCGGTGTAGCACAGGTTCCAGCAGTTATGGACCAGCGCGTTTATGCGATTTATCACCAGTTCTATAACCATCCGTACAATATTGTCGGCATGGAATATCTGGCAAAAGATATTTATCCGCAGCAGTTTAAAGATTTGGATCCGTCCAAGACTTACCATGAAATTGTGCGTAATTTCACCCAGTTGCCGGACAAGAACTTTATCTTCGGCTGGCAGCCGAAGAAATAACCGTACACAACTTTACGCCGATCACATTTGTTGACACTCAGTTAATTCATAGATGAAACTATTTGTATTAGTGTGAGTGTCAACTTGGCCATGCTTTCGCGTGGCCAGTAATAAACAGTGATAAGGTGATTCTATGCAATCCGAAGAACAGCGTTTGATTGAAGGGCTATTCAGCCGTTTACAACAGGCAGAATCCAATACCGCACCGCGTGACGCTGAGGCTGAGCGCCTCATTCAGTCTTGTGTGAGCAAGCAGCCTTCCGCGCCTTATTACATGGCGCAGTCCATGATCATTCAAGAAGCCGCGCTCAAGCGAATGAATGCTCAGGTTCAGGAATTGCAACAGCAGGTTGCGCAGCTGCAAAGCCAGGCTCAGAACAGTAAACCGCAAAGTACCGGTTTCCTGGCTGGCCTGTTTGGCGGTGGTAACAGCCAGCCGCAAAATAGCCAATCTTCCGGTAATGCGCCCATTCCAGGCACCCAGAATAACGGCTGGGGTAACAATGCTGCACCGCAACAGCCGGCATATCAGCAAGCGCCTCAACAACCGGCATACCAGCAGGCCCCTGCTGCGCCAATCGGTTCTGGCTTTATCGGTGGCGCATTGAAAACTGCCGCAGGTGTCGCGGGTGGGGTAGTGCTGGCAGACATGCTGACCGGTATGTTCCATCACAGCCAGCCTTCAGAAATCGTCAACATCGTTGAAGATAACTCGGTAAACAACACGACCGAGAATTTCAACCCGGCAATCGATCCGTTGTTGAGCGGCGACAATTCCTGGGATAACCCGGTGTATAACAACGATAATGACAACAGCAATAGCAGTGACAATACTTATTCAGGCTTCCTGAATGACTCTGATGACAGCTTCTTTGGCGGGAATAACGACGACGACGACGATTCATTTTTCTAAAAAATGAAGCCTTGGCGCTCGGTAAAATTGGCATTGCACAATATTTATGTTTGTTCAAAATCGAAGAGTGAGAACTTTATCGCTTTTTGCAATCGGATTTCTGGACAAAACTTAAATCTATTGCTGTACTGTCAATGACACACTTTTTGTGTTTTACATTCACGTTAAGGTAAGTTTGATGTCTAAGATTAAAGGTAGCGTTAAGTGGTTCAATGAATCAAAAGGTTTTGGTTTCATTACCCCTGAAGATGGCAGCAAAGATGTTTTCGTTCATTTCTCTGCTATTTCAAGCAACGGTTTCAAGACCCTTGCTGAAGGCCAGCGTGTAGAGTTCGAAATCACCAATGGCGCCAAAGGCCCGTCGGCTGCTAACGTTATCGCTATCTAACTTTAGCCGAATTCTAAAAAACCCGCAGATGCGGGTTTTTTTTTTGCCTGTTGCTCAGATATCTCAAGTTTGGGGAATCAGGCTTTTTCGGAATGTCGGACGGGCCAGGAATACAAACATCAGGATTGCGATAAAGAAGCAGCCGCAAATGGTCAGCCCCATCGACAGCGCCGAGGTGCCGCCGATACCGGTAAACGGTACGGCGATTGCGCCCAGAGCAAACATGCAAACACCGAGTAAGGCTGAGGCGCTTCCCGCATTGCGACCTTGGCTTTGCATCGCCAGAGAACCGGCGTTAGGTCCAATAATCCCGATATTCATGATTGAGAAGAACAGCGGAACCAGCAGGGCAACCAGCGGTGCATGCACCATCCCGGCAATAACCAGCGCGACTGATGCAACCGCGGCAATACAAAGGCCAATCTTCACCATCATTAGCTCTCCCCACACCGCCGCAAGGCGAGTAGAAATCTGTGCGGCAATCACCAGCCCCATACCGTTGATGGCAAAACACAGGCTGAAGGCTATTGGGCTAAGGCTGTAAATCTGCTGAAGTACAAACGGCGATGCGCCAATGTAAGAAAACATTCCGGCCATAACAAAGCCCTGAGTCAGGCACAGCCCCATAAACTGACGTTCACTTAACAGCATCATTAATGATTTCAGCATCGCTCCGGCACCCCCTGAAGATCGCCGTTCTACGGGGAGGGTTTCGTGCAATTTTGCGTAGGATGCAATAAACAGCATTACTGAAATGACTGCCAATGCGCCGAAAATTCCGCGCCAGCTGAGGAAAGTCAGTAATCCGCCACCAAGAACGGGGGCAATGATCGGTGCCAATCCATTAACCAGCATCAGCAAGCCGAAGAACTTAGTCAGTTCGTGTCCGCTATACAGGTCACGCGCCACCGCACGAGACAACACTGCGCCACCCGCTCCGGCAATGCCCTGCAGCAAACGGGCAATAATCAGCTGGTCGATGTTAGGTGCCAGCGCACACCACAGTGATGCGGCCAATAGCAGAAACAGAGAAAATAACAGCGGCCGAATACGACCAAAACGGTCACTCAGCGGACCAAAAATTAGCTGACCCGCGCCTAACCCCAGCAGTCCGGTGGTGAGGCTAAGCTGGCTGGTTGCAGTAGTAGTATCTAATTCATGCGCCAAAGTGGGCAGAGCCGGAAGATAAAGATCGGTACAAAGGGGTCCAAGTGCCGCCAGTGACCCCAAAACCAAGGCATAGCCTAGGCGCTTGTTTACTAAATGATCGCTCATTAATTTTCCGCTGTGTTTGAAGGAGAATAGTCATTAAAGACTTTGCAAAATAATTGATTATAAATAGATTTTAATATTTCCGAGTCGGCGTGTTTATGCGTTAATCGACGAAATGCCGTGCCCTCGCATAATACCGCCATCATTTCCAGACGCGCCGTGAGTTCTTGTTCACTCATGTCGGGATAATAAGGAGTCATCATCGCCTTGGCTTCATTAAACAATTTTGCTTCGGCATCTCGTAGAATTTTAGCGACAACCTGATTGCGTGTGGCCTCGGCCGTTACTTCCAGCATCAGAGCGTGATCGATTTCGTTCTGTTCCGGGCTGAGTTCCGGGCAATCACCAAACTGACTGTGGTCAATGTTTTGAACACCAATCACTCGATACGCCAAGTTACTCGCCATTTGTTTCAGATTGTGCGCGCCACCGGTCATGATTTGTATTTTTTTGAAGACGATACGCCGTACTATTTCTTCAATAATGGCGTCTTTGTTTACGAAATAACGGTAGATTTGGCCCACGCTGAGTTGTGACATCTTAGCTATCTCAGCCATGCCTGCACCGTGAAATCCGTGCTTGCGAAAACAAAGTCGTGAAGCGGCGACGATCTGGTCCCTGCGCGCACAAACGCGTTGATCTTTAGTTTGGTTAGCGGGATGCATAGTGGCACCTGACAAGTAAAAAATAGCTTCTTGTCTCAAAATCAATAGGTTAACTATGAATATAAGCTTGAGATTAGAAGTGTGAACGTTCATTCTCAATTATAGGGAAGATAGAAGGTAAGGTAAATATTTGTATTATAAATGTAGCAAAAAGAGCTGCGATCGATTGACAGCAGCTCTTTTATATAAGGTTTACGCTAAAACTAGTGTGCGCTATACCAACTCACCAGCATAAACCCGAGCATGGTCATAGCAATCGAGCCGATAAGGTTGAGGGCGATGTTTAACAGCGCAGCGCCGAAGCGGCCGTCTTGCAGCATATACACCACTTCCAGCGAGAAGGTCGAGAAGGTGGTCAAGCCGCCGCACAAGCCGGTGGTGAGCAGCATTTTCCACACCGGATCCCACTGAGTCATGCGGTTAAACAGGGCGATCATCAGGCCGATAATCAACGCCCCGGTTAGATTCACGACTAGCGTCCCAATGGGGATTAGCGAGCTGGTCGGATTTAGTTTCAGGCTGATATACCAGCGCGACACGCTGCCCACGCCGCCGCCAATGAAAACTGCCAGGAGGGTATTAAACATAAATGCCTTTCAATATAGGAGTTAAAGTTTAGAAAGGTTCCGGCGTCATGCTACGAACCTCTCGCGAGATTGCGTAGACATCATTAGCCGGTCAGGGCGGTTTGGGAGGAATGTCATCTCCAGAAAACGGCACGCCAGACAGCGCGCCGCAGTGATTTTAGCGAAATCGAGTCTCAATTTGTAGTGTTATCTGGCCTCTATCCCATCGCTAACAGAATCGCATCGGCGATAGTCTCAACCTGCTCAAGACGCATCAGGCTAGTGCTGGCGCGAATAAACTGCCCCGGTCCAATGCGACTCCGCTCGCCGGGCAACACAGCAATACCGCGTGCCGCCAGAGTGACCAGCGCAAACTGTTCGGAAGGCACGGGGATCAGCACTGATAATCCCTCGCGCGTTGGCAGATGAATACCGCGCACCGCCAGCGCATCGACCAGTGCCTGACGTCGCTCGGCATAGACTCTTTTCGCCTCCACAATACCCGCTTGCGTCACCGGATCGTTAATCAACCACGCCAGTGCGTGTTGCAAGATGCGGCTCGACCAGCCTGCACCGAAATTGCGGAACGATTTGATTTGTTTGATTAAATCATGAGAGCTGGAAATAACCGCCATCCGCAGGTCAGGCCCATAGGCCTTGGAATAGGAGCGTACATGCACCGTGCGTTTTGGCAGATAAGTGCCGAGGCTCAAAGGCTCGGTACTGGCCAGTTCACCAATGCCATCGTCTTCGATAATCAGGGCCTGACTGCTGCGCAAAATCTCCGCCATTTCCGCCATGCGCTCGGAGTTAACGATATGTCCGCAGTGAGAATGGGTGCGCGGCTGGTAGATAAAAGCCGCCGGATTCTTGCCTAGCGCCAGCTGCAATGATTCGGGAATGGGGCCAAACTCGTCGCATTTTACTGCAATGACCTGCGCACCAATATTATCCAGCATGTCCAGCAAGCGCGTAGCCGTTGGGTCTTCGATAGCCACCACAGAGCCTTGCATGATCAGCGTTTGCAGCGTGAGATTCATGGCATCAAAACCGCCGTCGGCAGCCATAAATGCGTCTGCCGCATAGGGCCAACTGGGTAAAACCGCATCAACCAATACCTGCGAGATAGCCTCGCGTTGATAACTGTTAAGATTTTCGGCTTCTACGCTGCTCAACAGCGCCTGATTGAGACGTGGCAAAAGCTCGGGATCGGGGGAGGCCAGCGTCATATCGGCAATGATATGGTCGCCAAAATTGCCGATTTTTTCGAATCTTGCCGGGCGCGGAGAAAGAGTATCGCCGCAGACCCAGACACCGTTACGGCCTCGGCCAGCGATGACTTTTTGTCTTCTGAGCTGTCCCCAGGCGGCGGAAACGGTAGCCGGGCTGACCCCAAGTGCTTGGGCGAGTTCACGTACTGCAGGCAAATGGGTGCCAATCTCGATAACGCCTGAGCGGATCATGGCGGCGGTTTCAATCGCGATGCCGCGCATGGAGCGGTCCTGCAAATGGCCAGCGAACCACTCAGCATCAAGCGTTTTTTCTTTCAGGGTTTCACCCATCAAATCACCTTTTGTTCAGTAACAAAGATTCTATTGTACATATTAATTTATGCTATTAGTATCAAACTTAGTCAACGGAGGCGATAAAATAATCACATCTAGATGAATGTGATCACTCTCCGCTCGGGCATGCAGTATTTGTGAAGATGCAATTTTGCAGACATAAGGGGAAAAACGTGGCGATTACTATCAGGCTGGCCGTTCGTGACTGGGATTATTTTACGCCGCTGGCGTTGGGCGATATCAAACCTGAAGGCTTCAATCTCGAGATTGAACGCATCGGGACGCTGGTGGGTGATTTAGGCACCAGCGACAAATACGACGCCGCTGAGATCTCCTTCAGCCGTTACGCACAGGGTCGTGCCAAGGGCGAAGATGACGTGTTTGCCGTGCCGCATTTTCTGATGCGTGGTTTCCGTCAGCGCTGCATTATCACCCGTGATGACAGCCCATTGACCAAAATTTCCGAGCTGGCGGGTAAACGCATTGGCGTGACCGGTTGGCAAGATTCGGGCAATACCTGGACCCGCACAGTGCTGGGCGTAGACGGCGTGGGTATTGACGATGCTTATTGGTATGCCGGCCGACTGACCGAGGCACACCCGATTGTCGATCGCCTTAACGGCTTTGGTCGCGAAGGGCGTATCGAAGCCTGTCCGGGCGAACGTCCGATGATGGAGCTGTTGAAAGAAGGCTGGCTGGACGCGGTGTTCACGCCGTTTATGCCTGAAGGTTTCTTCAAGTCGGGCTCGGGTTTCCGCCAGTTACAGCCTGATTTCCGCCAGTCAGAGCTCGAATATTTTAATCGCGTTGGTTACGTGCCCGGCATGCACATCCTGGCTATCAAGTCCGATGTCGCCGCCGAGCACCCGTGGTTGGCCGCAGCATTGAGCGAAATTATCGACAAGTCTTATCAGGTTTGGATGGACAAGCGCGCGAAATATGCCGATACCACACCGTGGTTGCTGGATGATATTCGTCGCACTGTGGTGGATTTGCCAGTGACCTGGAATGACAACGGCTTTGAGCAAAACAAAAAAATGATCGACGATTTTGCTAATGAGCTTTATGTTCAGAAGATCACTGCAGTGCGTTTGACGCCAGCGGATCTCTTCCCGGCTTACGCCAAATAACCTGAGCAGGCCGTTTTAACCCTATAGGGCAGAGGAATTAGAATGAAAGTTGCAATGGGCCAATTTGCCGTTTCCCGCGAGTGGGAAACAAACGTCGAAACTTGCCTGACACTGATGGAAAAATCGCTGGAGGCTGGTGCCGATCTGCTGGTTTTGCCGGAAGGTATTTTGGCGCGTGATATCACCGATCCAGATTTGGTACTGAAAGCCGCACAGCCGCTCGACGGCCCGTTTGTCAGCAAACTCGTCGCCGCCAGTAAAGGCAATCAGTTGACCACCATGATGAGCATCCACACTCCGGCTCCAGATGGTCGTGCATGGAACGTATTGATTTCTATCCGTAATGGCGAAATTATTTCTGAATATCGCAAACTTCACCTGTACGATGCTTTTGCCAACAAAGAGTCAAAAAACGTCACTCCGGGCACTGAAGTGCCGCCGCTGGTCGAGGTGGCAGGCTATAAAATTGGCCTGATGACTTGTTATGACGTGCGTTTCCCCGAGCTGGCGCGTCGTTTGGTTCTTGACGGTGCCGAAGTGCTGGTTCTGCCTGCGGCCTGGGTTAAAGGTCCGCTGAAAGAAATGCATTGGGAAGTCTTGGTCACTGCTCGCGCGCTGGAGAACACCAGCTATATCGTGGCAGTCGGCGAGTGCGGCGAACGTAATATCGGTAACAGCATGGTGGTTGACCCACTGGGTGTGGCGATTGCTCGTGCCGCCGAAGCACCAGCACTCGTGTTTGCCGATATCAATCGCGATCGTTTGGCCTACGCTCGTAAAGCGTTGCCAGTACTTGAAAATCGCTGCTTTGGTGTTCCGCAGTTGAAATAGTTTTGGTGTTCCGCAGTTGAAATAGTTTGGTGTTCCGCAGTTGAAATAGTTTTGGCGTTCAGCAAATGAAATAATCTAAATATACTTCGCCATGGCGAGGCAATGAATAAGTAAACCGTTTAACTGAAAACAGTTTGCTCAAAGATAGCGGGTCGTTGGCGTCAACCTAACGATAGCGGCCAGCTAAGCAGGAAGAGTGCGAACCAACACCAGGGAGCACTTTCTCAAAGCCACGATATCAGCGCCGGAAATTGTGGTTAAAAAACTCTAAGGCGCCCAGGATTTCATCACCATGGAAGGTGCAAAAAAATAAGAAATTCACATTCACAACACCAACGCTTGCTTTTACACAGAGGAAATTAAGATGATGGTAAAACAAATTCGTCGTGCCGCCGTTCTGTCTGCTGCATTGCTTTCCGTAAACGCGTTTGCTGCTGAAACCGTTGCTATTCCGGTTGTAAAAATGGACCCGGCCCTGCACGCCAAACTCCCTGCCGATATCCAGAAATCGGGCGTGCTGACTTCGGTCAATAATGGTTCGTTTCCTCCTTATGAAATCGTTACCGGTACAAACTCTTTGGACGGTGCCAGCGCCGACCTGGCAACTTCTATGGGCCAGCTGTTGGGCGTCAAGGTTGAACACGCCTCTGTAAGCGGCCTTTCCGGTATTCTGACCGGGATTTCTTCGGGGCGTTATCAGATGGGCATCGGTCCGATTGGCGATTACCCGGAGCGCCAGGCGAAAAATGACTTCGTTGATTTCGTTAAAGAATATGTGGCCTTCGCGGTACCCAACGGTAATCCGAAAAACATTCAATCTCTGGCCGATACCTGTGGCTTACGCATTGCCGTGATGGCTGCCGGCTCTGCCGAGAAAGTGATTAAACAGCAGTCTGAAGACTGTGTGAAAGCGGGAAAACCTGCCGTTACCGTGCAGTCATTTACTGACCAGCCAACCTCCATTTTAGCGGTTCGCTCCAAACGATCTGATGCTTTCTTCTCATCTCAAGCCCCTTTGACCTATTTCATCAAAGAGTCCAACGGCCAGCTAACACTGGCAGGCGCTGGCAAGTCTAACGGCTTCAATGACATTTTCCAGGGAACCGTAGTGCCTAAAGATTCCGAAATCGGCAAAGTTGTCCTGGCTGCCTATCAGGAACTCTTTACCAACGGCACTTATGCGATAATCATGAAAAAATGGGGTCTCGAGGGCAACATGCTGCCAGCACCGGGCATTAACCTGGGAAAACCAACTAAATGACCGAGAAAACTACCCCTGACCCACGACGTAATGTTGAGTTTGCACACGCGCCGCGTAATTACGGTCGTTGGGTAGCCTGGATTGTGGTGCTGATCATCGCCCTTGATGTGATTATCAGCATCGCGCGCAATCCTAACTTTGAATGGCACGTTGTCTCGCAGTGGTTTACCGAGGCTTCGGTGATCCACGGGCTTGGCGTGACGCTCGGTCTTACTGTGGTATCGATGCTGCTGGGTACTCTTTTGGGCCTGCTGCTTGCGGTGGGGCGGTTGTCGCAAAGCATGCTGCTGCGTCGCCTGTCTGGCCTGTATGTCTGGTTCTTTCGCGGCACGCCGCTGCTGGTTCAGTTGTTATTCTGGTACAACATGTCAACGCTGTTTCCCCACGTGGCAATCGGTTTGCCGTTTATCGGGCCAACCTTCGCCAGCTGGAATACCAATGATCTGATCACGCCGTTAACCGCGGCAATTGCCGGTCTTGCGTTGAACGAAGCTGCTTATATGGCCGAGATTATCCGCGCCGGTTTGCTTTCCGTTGACAATGGCCAGGCTGAAACTGCACAGGCTTTCGGTATGAGCCGTGGCCGCGCGCTGCGCCGAATTATCATCCCTCAGGCAATGCGTTCGATTATTCCTCCGACTGGTAATCAGTTGATTAGCATGATTAAAGCGACGTCATTGGTGAGTGTTATCGCCATGGGTGATCTGCTTTACTCGGTACAAACTATTTATAATCGCACCTTTGAAGTGGTGCCGATGCTGATGGTTGCGGTGATTTGGTATCTGTTAATCACCTCGGTACTTAACGTCGGTCAGTCATTTATTGAACGCTTTTATTCTAAAGGAACTCGCCGAACCGTGGCGGCCAAGCGCCGTCAACCAGGCGCAGCCCAGAAAGCGGTCGTCTCCCACCCAAATCTTGCTCAGAAGGAGGACTTATGAGTCAGAGCCCATCCGATGCGCAAAATTTGCTGGTTACTGCGCGTAATGTGCACAAAAGTTATGGCGATAATGAAGTACTAAAAGGCATCGATCTTGATGTGAAACAAAGTGAAGTCGTGGTAATACTCGGGCCATCTGGCTCAGGTAAATCGACCTTTTTACGCTGTATCAATCACTTGGAAGATATCGATCGCGGTACGATTATGGTTGGCGGGGAGCAAATTGGTTATGAATTGCACGGCGATCAGCTGCGTAAACTCTCCGAGCGCGGCATTGCTCGCCAGCGTCGCGATATCGGCATGGTTTTTCAGCAGTTTAACCTTTATCCGCACATGACCGTGTTGCAAAACATTGTCGAAGCGCCGATTGGTGTGCATAAGCAAAGCCGTCATGAGGCCGAGAGTTATGCGCGCGCCCTGCTGGAAAAAGTCGGGCTGAGTGATAAAGCCCATGCTTATCCTCGGCATCTTTCCGGCGGCCAACAGCAACGCGTGGCAATTGCCCGAGCGCTGGCGATTAAACCCAAACTGATGCTGTTCGATGAGCCAACTTCAGCGCTGGACCCCGAACTGGTGGGGGAAGTGCTTGCTACCATGCGCAGCCTTGCCGATCAGGGCTTGACCATGATTGTCGTCACCCACGAAATAGGTTTTGCCCGTGAAGCAGCAGATCGCGTGGTATTTATGGACGGCGGTTATGTAATTGAAGAGGGACCACCGGAAGAGGTGCTGTTAAATCCACAGCATCCACGTTTCCAGGCTTTTCTGAGCCGTTTTATCTAAATAGTTGAAAAAAATAAAGGTGTGGGAAGATGGATGAAGTTTTTTCATCTTTCCTCGTCTTTTATTGTTGTAAATGTGTTGGTTTCTGGTTAAAGGTAGCACTCAAGGTTTGTTTCAACCAAGGTCACGGGCGTATAATCCCCCCACTTTTTATGTCCCATGGCGCTTTGTAAAATAAAATAATTAAACAAAGAAATGCTTTAACGTGCGGCCCTACAGGCTCATAATGGCTGTATGGTTATAATCCGTACAGGGATGGAATTCAGGTCGCCAGGCGCGGCAATTTTATTCTCCAGCTGTTTAAATCAGCAACCAGTGTAAAGAAGGTATTTATGGAAGGTTTGAGTATTACTAAACTGTTAGTTGTCGGCGTGCTGATTGTGCTGCTTTTTGGTACCAGCAAACTTCGTTCACTTGGCGGCGACCTTGGCGCAGCTCTGAGAGGCTTTAAAAAGGCCATGAATGACGATCCGGCTCCAGTAGCCAAAGCTGACGCGCAGGTTGAACAGCGTGTAGAGCATAAAGACTGATTCATTCTTGAATGAATTTGCTGAAAAAAAGCTGCTTTGATAAGCAGCTTTTTTTATGAGTTTGTGCCAATAGTTTTCAATTAATTTATTTTATAACTCACGGATGCGGTGATATTCTTCTGCGCGTAATTATATTTTACGTTGCGATTTAGGGTGAAAACCTTGCCACTGTAGTGAATGAGAACATTAAAATTATTGTCGGCTTCAATTTTATAAACTGTCCCGGTACCTTCCAGAATCAGAGTTTTACTATTTAACTGGCTAAGTATTGCTGAGTCATTGACCTTTAGATCTCCAGCCAGATAGTATCGATAAATAATGGGTAATGTGGCTCCGCCATGTGAGTTTTTAGTCATGTAAAGTCACATTTGGTCATTTATTTTATATCTTCTCTGAAGTTCTTCTTTAGCATAATTATTGGGATAACTAATTATTACCCAAGCGACGGTTAAGGGAAAAAGGAGCGACAAAGTTATTTTATATTTCCGCTTAATAGCCATTTTGTATTGCATACGCTATTCCATCTCTGATGTATCCTTGGTCGGTAGGATCGTCACCGAATGGCGGCTCGCTATACCAGCTGCCCCGTAATTGAAATTGCCAAATTTATCCCAGTATGGATCGAACTGTTTATAATCCCAGGGGCCGCGATTCCTGACCTTTTGATAGAACCAATAATAGGTTTCAGCAGTGGCCATATCTCGTGAGTTTCCGTTTTCACGTGCTTCACGCATATTATTATTTAAAACTTCCCCGTCAGGCCCTGATATTGGAGGATATGCCATTATAATCAGTATCCTTTCTAATTAATGGTGAGGGCGTTAGTGTATCAGTACTTTATTAATTTAACTGGCGTGAGTTCACATGATTAATATTGAGCTGGAAATGGGCTCGTGCAGTGAGTTAATGTAATTTGATTGTTTGGAATTATTGAAGTCTAAATGGAAAAGCTGCTTTGATAAGCAGCTTTTTTTATGGAGGCTCGATGATGAATTAACGAATCACCTAACTTCGATGCCTTTGGCTTGCAGGTCGGCGTGATAAGAGGAACGAACGAAAGGTCCGCAGGCGGCGTGGGTAAAGCCCATCGCCAGCGCTTCTTCTTTCATATATTCAAACTCATCGGGGCTGACGTAACGCTGAACCGGAAGGTGGTGACGGCTAGGCTGCAGGTATTGTCCTAACGTTAGCATGGTCACACCGTGACGACGCAGGTCACGCATAACCTCAAGAATTTCTTCATTAGTTTCGCCCAGACCCACCATTAAACCTGACTTGGTCGGTACTTCAGGATGCGCTTCTTTAAAACGTTCAAGCAGCTTCAATGACCACTCATAGTTGGCACCGGGACGAACCTGACGATAAACACGCGGCACGTTTTCGAGATTATGGTTGAACACGTCTGGCGGAGTTTCGTTAAGAATTTCCAGAGCGCGATCCATACGTCCACGGAAATCGGGAACCAGCGTTTCAATCTTGATGGTCGGATTCTTCTCGCGGATAGCACTGATACAGTCGGCAAAGTGCTGAGCACCGCCGTCGCGCAAATCATCGCGGTCAACCGAGGTGATCACCACATAACGCAGGCCCATATCGGCGATGGTTTGCGCCAGCTTGCCAGGTTCATTGGTGTCAGGGGCGATAGGGCGGCCATGGGCAACGTCACAGAATGGGCAACGACGAGTACAGATAGCGCCGAGGATCATAAAGGTTGCGGTACCGTGGTTAAAGCATTCTGAAAGGTTAGGGCACGCGGCCTCTTCACAAACGGAGTGCAGACCATTCTTGCGCAATGCCGCTTTGATGCCCTGAATACGAGAGGAGTCGGCAGGAAGTTTAATTTTCAGCCAGGCCGGTTTGCGAAGCATTTCCTGCCGGTCTGTGACCACGGTTTTCACCGGGATTAACGCCATCTTATCAGCATCGCGGTATTTGACGCCGCGTTCCATTTGGATCGGTTTACTCATAATCTTGCAGTTTCCAGTTTCGTCTCTCGCAGGCGAGATTTTTTATGACATTCAATGAACTAGCTGCTTCATTAAAAAATTGCTAGAAATTATATCATTGAAGCGGGGCTGCATTCAGCCCTCTCACGAAGATAAAGCGCGAAATTATGTTATTTATTTGTTGAAAAATTATTAATTTTATAAATTTACTTATAATTCATGAGGTTATTTTAAGGTTACTATTGCGAAATCGGCGAGTATTTTCTCCGTACTCGGGCCGCTTAAAACGCTGAGGTTGGGCTGAGTCGGCGCAACGAGAGGCAAAAGAGTGAGAGTAGGGGCGTAGGCAGAGCCGTTTAGCGTCCCGCTTATACCAATAGCTACGCTACCGACAGCAAAGCTGCTCTAAAAATCGTAGCCTATACCGTAAGTGGTGTTTTTCCACCTATTATTACAGTCGGTAGCGCTGTAATAATAAGTCTAAGAATACTCATATTGAAACAGTAAGCTTGCCATGTATAAAAATAAATCAATGCCACCTGCGGGCACATCTGCGCAAGTGAAACCGATAAAATTGTTTTATGGTATGGAAGCAGCCAGGGGAGATTATGAACATAAATATAAAAATCAGCACGGAAACCTTAATAATCCCAGATGGATTAGAATTGATGATTTAAATGCCGGTTTGGGCTTAACATCAACAGCTCTTATGACGGGTTATATAATCGATGATATCAAAAAAGGTATTGATGTTGGAGGTGCAAATGCAAGCGTTCTTATTAAAGAATACCCATGACTTACTGATAAAGAAGCTATAGATCTTTTAAAGAGTTGGTCTAAATATCTTAAAAAGAATTATGAATATCTAAGTTTTTCTCATATGGGTGAAACTAAAACTGCATTAGATTTTTTAGGTAAAAATGTTGATTCTACTGATATGGGAGCTAATGGTTCAATTAGGCATAAGTATCAAATAATTTTCGATACTTTAAAAAATAAATTTAAAGGCAGCAATAAAGCTGGACACAAATTAATGCGCGATAACCTTGTAATTTACAGAAATGAAAAATCTGTAATGCGCGTAACTCTTGCATTTATAAATGCATTTTTCAGAAAAACCTCTAAATTGGGGCTTGACTGGGCTAATAGTAATGGTTCTCAACTTTCAGGCGTAAGTTTTATGAACTATTATGTCGACAAAACAACAGGAACATATTCAGATATTATGGCAGAAGGGCAAGTAAAACGTGCAAGGTACACAAGCGCTAATATTCGAGATTTGAATCTATCTGATAAAGCTTACTACATAACCTTTTCCGAAATCAGGCATGCTATGAGGAAAAAATATAATTATGAAAGTGTTGACCATTTATAAAAATGATATTTCGCTATTTTAAAGCGTGCGAGTAAATATCCAACTGCGTAATTAAAAATTATATAGTTGGATATTAAACGCTTTTACTTGGTCGTAGTTTCTGTCGGTAATCCGAATGAATAATCTACCTGGTGATAACCCAGCTGCTTGTTAAATGCTTTGACTAAAACAGGCATCACTTCATCCACCGAAAGCCCGGGCTTTTCGAGACTGGCCTGCGTCATTTGCAACCCGGCATAGCCACATGGATTGATGCGCAGGAACGGCTCTAAATCCATATCAATATTCAGCGCCAGCCCGTGCAGTGAGCAACCTTTGCGGATGCGTAAACCTAACGAGCAAATCTTTTTACTGTTTACATAAACGCCTGGCGCATCGGCTTTTGGATAAGCTTCAATATTGAAAAAGGCCAGCGTATCGACGACGGTTTGCTCAATGGCGGTAACCAACTGACGCACGCCAATTTTTCTGCGTTTGATGTCAATCATCACATACATTACCTGCTGGCCTGGTCCGTGATAGGTAACCTGACCGCCGCGATCGCTTTGGACGACCGGAATATCGCCGGGGAAAAGTACGTGTTCAGCTTTACCGGCCTGACCTTGAGTAAAGACTTTAGGGTGTTCGACCAGCCAGATTTCATCTTGTGTTTCGGGAGTACGGAGATCGGTAAAGACGTGCATGGCATGCGAAACAGGCTCGTAAGGTTGCAGGCCAAGCTGGCGGAGGGTGATACGTTGTTGCAGTTTTTCTCGTTGCACGGCAGTTATCGTCATTCTGATAATAGGGCAATATAAAGAAAATCAGCGTAACGCGATGCGCTACGCTGACTCATTTTCTCTAATCTTAGAGAACCATACGTACAATTTCAATGTTACCCAGCTCATCGTACAAGGTTTCTACCTGATCGATATGCGTTGCCGTGATGGTAATTGAAACTGAATGGTAGTTGCCTTTGCTGCTTGGCTTCACCTGCGGGTTGTAATCGCCAGGCGCGTGACGTTGCACGACTTCCACAACCTGGTCAACCAACTCGGGCTGCGCCAGACCCATCACTTTATAAGTGAATGAGCAGGGGAATTCGAGCAGTTCGTTAAGTTTGGTTTTCATGTGCACTCCCGCGTAGTTACTGCTATTAAAATGTATAAATCACAACTCCCGACAAAGCGGGAGTTGTGATTAGAATTATATACTATTCATGTGGGGTTAAAGCGCACATTTTCAACCCCATTAGCAGGGTTTTAGCCAAACCAATGATGGAACATCAGTTTAATATAATCCACGATGCGGCTAACGAAGCCACCTTCTTTGACTTCGTTCAACACTACCAGCGGGCGTTGGTCGATAGTTTTGCCATCAAGCTGGAAGTTAATCGAGCCAACTACCTGATTCTTCAACAATGGTGCATGCAGCTCAGTATTATTAAGCACATAGCTGGCTTTCAGATCTTTCATCCGGCCGCGCGGGATAGTCAGGTAAGCGTCTTTATCTACGCCCAACTCTACGCGATCGGTATTGCCAAACCAGACTGGCTCGGAAGCGAAATCTTTCCCGGCTTTCAGCGGTGCAACAGTTTCAAAGAAGCGGAAGCCCCAAGTCAGCAGTTTTTTACTCTCGACTTCACGACCTTTGTAGGTATGACCCCCCATTACTGCAGAGATCAAACGCATCTGACCTTCAGTGGCAGAAGCAACCAGGTTATAACCGGCAGATTCAGTATGACCGGTTTTAATACCGTCAACCTGCAGGCTGGAATCCCACAGCAGACCGTTGCGGTTCATCTGGCGGATATTGTTGAAAGTAAACTCTTTCTCTTTATAGGTTGCATACTCTTCAGGCACGTCGCGGATCAGCGCCTGGCCAATCAACGCCATGTCGCGCGCCGAGCTGTATTGACCTTCTGCGTCAAGGCCGTGAACAGTGCCAAAATGAGTGTTTTTCAGACCCAACGCATTCACGTAGTTGTTCATCAGGCCAACAAAGGCGTCTTGGCTGCCCGCGACATAATCGGCCATCGCGACACAGGCATCATTGCCTGATTGCAGAATAATGCCGCGGTTAAGCTCGGAAACCGGTACGCGATCGCCAGGCTTGAGGAACATCAGAGATGAGCCTTTGAACACCGGATTGCCAGTCGCCCAGGCGTCTTTACCTACGGTAACCACGTCACTAGGAGTGATTTTTCCTGATTTAATGGCTTGCCCGATGACATAGCTGGTCATCATCTTGGTCAGGCTGGCAGGATCGCGTCGGGCATCGGCGTTCATTTCGGCAAGAACTTTGCCTGAGTTGTAGTCAATCAGAACGTAGGCTTCGGCATCGATTTGCGGAACGCCAGGGATCATCGTCTTCAGATTAATATCGTCAGCAAAGGCGGCAGACGCTGAGCTTAGAGAAATGACGGTGCCAAGCGCAATGCCCTTGACTAAACGAGAAGGAGTAGCAAGTTTCATGATTGAGACAACAACATCCGTAGGGTAAATTAAAAACGTGCCACACTATAGCAGAACAGACACAATCAGACATCTGGCAATACGTGGGGTTGCGGTAATTTACTGAATTTTACAACCGGTTACCCACTTCGTTCTTGGCACCGTGACTGCGTTGGCTGCGCGAATTTAGCCGAATTACTTACCTGTGTAAGCTCATCGGATAAACCCGCTACTTTCTTTTTTACATCGCCGAAGCTGAAACTACAAACGACTGCTGCTGGGCTTCGCTCGACAGGCGCTGCTGGAACTGGGCGGCCTGCTGGCGAGTAAACGGCCCTAACTGTACGCGATAGGTGCTGCCGTTAGGCTGTACTTTTCCCGGCACGCCAAAACGTTTGCTCAGGCTTTTCTGCCACAGCTCGGCATTTTGCGGATTGCTCAACGCGCCTACCTGTACCATGTAATTACCGCCGGAAACCGGTGCAGACTGGCGAGTCGCGGGGCGAGTCACCGCGGGTGCTGCAACTACCGGAGCCGCGGCTGCAACAGCCGTGGAGGAAGAACCCGAATCTGCTGCAGAATCATCGGCAACCGCAGCCGGTTCGCTGCTTTCCAGCACACCTGATGGCAACGGTTTCGGCGCTCCCAGGAAGCTGCTACCGCCGGTTGCCGCGGTGGTACCTTGCGCGCTGTCGCCACCGGATGAATCATCCTGTGTATTCAGCGTGCTGTTATCGATCGGGCGAACAGCCGCACCGATAGCCGGAGGAGCTGACTGCGTCGGCGTGCCTAAACCTGTTGCACCCAGACTCGGACGAGCGGGCAGGGCATAGGTTTGTTTGGCAACAGTCGTCCCGATGGTGCCGGGGCCAGACATCGTGCCGTCAGGCGCGACGTTGATAATATCGAGTTTGACGCGGGTGCTGGTGGTCAGATTCAATCGCTCAAATGCCGCCTGTGACAAGTCGATGATTTTGCCGGGAGTGAACGGGCCGCGATCGTTGATGCGTACGACCAGCATACGGCCATTGGCCATGTTGGTAACGCGCACGTAGCTTGGGATTGGCAGCGTCGGGTGTGCCGCGGTCATCGCCGATGGGTCAAACTCTTCGCCGCTGGCTGTAACATTGCTGCCGGCTTCGGTGCCATACCAGGTTGCGGTGCCGGTCTGGGTAAAACGCGAAGCATCCTTGATGATTTTGTAGCTGTTACCGTTGGCGCTGTAATCGTTGTTGGCATTCGCGTTCAACGGTTCATAGACGGGATCGGCACCGCCAATCTCAACTACCGGACCGTTGTAGGCGGGCTCTGGTGCGGCCTGCTGCGGTTGGTTGTCTGGAGAACTACAGGCACTCAATAACAGCCCGGCGATAATCGCCCCTACCCACTCCTTGCGCATTGCTCACCCCTATAGATTTTTTGATAACATTTTTCGATGAGTATGTATCGACATGACGATACCAAACCCAGCCATTAGCACGATTAGCGCTGACCCACCATAACTTACCAAAGGCAAAGGCACCCCGACTACCGGCACTATACCACTCACCATGCCTATGTTAACGAAGACATAAACAAAGAATATCAGCATCAACCCTCCCGACATCACTCGGCCGAAAGTCGTTTGTGCTTTGGCGGCGATCATCAGACCACGAGTGATCAGGCCCAGATAGAGCGCCAGCAGCACCAGTACGCCTTGCAGGCCTAGCTCCTCGGCCAATACGGCGAAGATAAAGTCGGTGTGGCGTTCGGGCAGGAACTCAAGCTGGGACTGAGTACCGTGCAGCCAACCTTTACCGGAAAAACCGCCTGAACCGATGGCAATTTTTGACTGAATAATATGATAACCGGCTCCGAGCGGGTCACTTTCCGGGTTGAGCAGCATCATCACGCGGTCTCGCTGATAGTCGTGCATCAGGAAGAACCATAGAATCGGAATAAAGGCGGCAACCAATACCGCAGCACAGGCAATCAGTTTCCAGCTCATACCCGACAGGAACAGCACGAAAATACCGGATGCGGCAATCAGTATCGCTGTACCGAGGTCGGGCTGTGCGGCAACCAGCAGCGTCGGAACAAACACCAGCACCAGCGCGATTGCGGTATTTTTTAACGACGGCGGGCAGATATCACGGTTGATAAAGCGCGCCACCATCAGCGGAACGGCGATTTTAGCCAGCTCCGAGGGCTGAAAACGCACGAAGCCAAGATCCAGCCAGCGCTGTGCGCCTTTACTGACCTGTCCAAAGACATCAACCAATACCAACAGGAAGATGCAAAAAATATACAGGTACGGCGCCCAGCTTTCATAAACCCGAGGCGGAACCTGCGCCATAACCAGCATGATCACCAGACCCCCGGCAATCTGGGCAAGTTTGCGTTCCATCATGCCGACGTCCTGACCGCTGGCGCTCCAGATAACGAAAGCGCTATAGGCCAGCAAGGCCAGTACAATCAATAGCATAGTAATGTCGATGTGCATCTTGTGCCACAGCGACCCTTGTTTTTGGCTTTCAGTCATTCTACGTTAATCACCTTCGATGCCGGGCGGAGCAGGAGCTTCGGCCGGTAATGTCGTCGTATTATCGCCCAATAGGATATGGTCGAGGATCTGTCGGGTAATCGTGCCCACTGCTGGTCCGATACCGCCGTTTTCCAACACTACGTTAACGGCAACGGTAGGGTTGTTATACGGCGCAAAAGCGTTCATCAGCTTGTGGTCACGCAGATGCTCTGCGATTTTATGTGCGTTATAGGTCTCATTGGCTTTCAGGCCATAAACCTGTGCTGTACCGGATTTCGCCGCCGCTTTGTATGGCGCATCCATAAAGTATTTGCGTGCCGTGCCGTTTGAACGGTTTGCCACCCCGAACATGCCGTCTTTGGCCAGTTCCCAGTAACCGGAGTGAATATCACCAATCTGTTTCACTTCCTGCTGCTGGTAAGGCACTTTCGTCGCGCCATCCTGGGTACTGAGCAACAGGTGCGGCGTTTTAACGTTACCGTCGTTGATAAGCGTAGTCAGCGCTTTGTTATTCTGAATTGGCGTGGCGGTCCAGTAACCCTGACCGATACCCACCGGGATGGTATCGCCTTGATACCAAGGCTTTTTAAAGCGTTTCAGTTTCCATTCGCGGGTCGGCATATTGCCGTTGCGCTCTTCGGAAAGATCGATACCGGTGTATTCGCCGTAACCAAACTTACTCATCCACTCCGACAGGCGATCAATCCCCATGTCGTAAGCCACCTGATAAAAGAAGGTGTCTGCAGACTCTTCCAACGCTTTGGTGACGTTTAATCTGCCGTGGCCCCAGTGTTTCCAGTCACGATAGCGTTTGTCCGAGCCGGGAAGTTGCCACCATCCGGGGTCAAACAGCGAAGTATTTTTGTTGATAACCCCTGCGGTGAGCGACGACACGGCGATGTACGGCTTGACCGTCGAGGCCGGAGGATAAAGCCCCTGGGTCGCCCGGTTAATCAGCGGACGATCCGGGTCGTTCAGCAACGTGTTGTATTCCTTGCTGGAAATGCCGTCAACAAACAGGTTCGGATCATAACTCGGGTTAGATACCAGTGCGCGAATGCTGGCATCTCGCGGATCGGTCACCACTACCGCCGCGCGGCTGCCACTGAGCAACTGCTCGATATACATCTGCAGCGGCAGGTCCAGCGTTAACGTAATGTCTTTGCCGGCCTGCGGTGGCGCTTCGTGTAGCTGCCGGATCACTCGGCCGCGATTGTTGACTTCAACCTCGGCATAGCCGGTTTTACCGTGCAGCGTGCTTTCGTAATAACGTTCTATACC
Organism: Serratia sp. M24T3; assembly: GCF_000257645.1. GTDB lineage: Bacteria > Pseudomonadota > Gammaproteobacteria > Enterobacterales > Enterobacteriaceae > Rouxiella. The sequence continues at coordinate 79,003 of NZ_AJHJ01000011.1, read as the reverse complement.
GAGCTTGCCGATGTCATGCGTGGCGGCGTAGTTAGCAAGAATACCGTCTTTGTCCAGCCTTTCAACGTCGCGATCGTTAATTTTTGAAACATAACCAATCACATGTGTCAGGGAAGAACCATAGGGATAGTAACGGCGCTGATAGCCTTTGACTTCAACGCCGGGGAATTTGAATTGATTGACGGCGAAACGCGCCACTTGCACCTCGTTCAAACCGACCTTAACCGGGATCGACGTGAAGCGCCGAGCGCGCTTGCGTTCTTTATAAAAGTTATCAATATCTTCAGAGGTGAGATCGACAATCGCCGTCAACGCAATCAGCGTATTTCTGATGTCATCGACCTTTTCCGGCATCATCTCAAGTTGGTAGATGGTGCGGTTTAACGCCAGCGGTGTGCCGTTTCTGTCGTAGATAATGCCACGGCTGGGAGCAATGGGAACCAGCTTGATGCGATTATCGTTGGATCGCGTTTGATAATCCTCAAAACGCACCACCTGGATAGTGTACAGATTGTAAATCAGTATGCTACTAAGTAGCAGAATGCCAAAAAGCGCCACCAGTGCACGGCGCACAAACAGGGCTGACTCAGCCGTATAGTCGCGAAAAGGGTTACGATCTATTTTCATCCCACTACTTAATTTACTGTGCTGCTGATATTGACCAACCGCTTACTCGCGGTGATACGGATGATTAGTGGTAATACTCCAGGCACGATAAAGGCTTTCGGCTACCAGAACCCGAACCAGCGGGTGTGGCAGCGTGAGCGGAGACAGCGACCAGCTCTGTACCGCAGCCTCTTTACATGCTGGTGCCAGCCCTTCAGGACCGCCAATCAGCAAACTGACATCTCTGCCATCCTGCTTCCAGCGCTCAAGCTGTTGGGCCAACTGTGGCGTTTCCCAGGGCGTCCCGGGAATATCCAGCGTAACGATCCGATTGCCTTTTCCAACCACAGACAGCATCTGCTCGCCTTCTTTTTCAAGAATGCGTTTGATATCAGCGTTTTTCCCGCGTTTACCCGCGGGCACTTCAATCAGCTCAAACGGCATGTCTTTTGGGAAACGACGAAGATAATCGGTGAAGCCAGTCTGCACCCAATCGGGCATTTTCGTACCTACGGCGACGAGTTGCAGCTTCACAAATTAACCCCAAAGCTTCTCAAGTTCGTACAGCACGCGGCTTTCTTCTTGCATGACGTGAACGATCACTTCACCCAGGTCAACGACAACCCAGTCAGCTTCGTTAATACCTTTGATACCGTGCGCATCAAGGCCCGCGGCCTTTGCTTCTTCAACCAGGTGTCCGGCAATAGAAACAACGTGGCGGCTTGAAGTACCGGTACAAATCACCATGCAGTCAGTGATGCTTGATTTGCCAGCCACATCGATAGTTACGATGTCCTGGGCTTTTAGGTCATCAACTTTGTCGATGACGAATTCTTGGAGCGCTTTACCTTGCAAAGATTCCCCCTGGGGATATTGAGTAGTTCTGGAACCGAAAATGAAGCGGCGGAGTATAACACGCGATGCTTACACGCGTAATTTATTCACGACGTAAAGTGTTCGCTATACAGCCCCTGAGATTCGATATAGCGCTCAACCGAGAAGGGAAGTAAATCTGAGCAATCGCGGCCCTCGTGACGACGCTGACGAATTTCTGTAGCAGAAATATCCAGCAGCGGAGTATTGGCCTGATAAATAAAGCCATGAGGACGTTGCCTGAGCTGACCGGCATCTTCTATTTTGTGCGCATCGTACCAACGCTGTAACTCTGGAGTTTCCAGCTCGCGGGCATATCCCGGACGAGCTAGAACCGCCAGATGACACACGTCGAGTAAAGACTCCCAGCGGTGCCATTTGTAAAGCGTAAGTAATGAATCTTGACCAATGATAAACGCCAATGGCTGTTTTGTGCCATGTTCTTTACGTAACGTTTCAAGAGTTTCGATGGTGTACGAAGGGGTATCGCGCTGCAGCTCGCGTGAATCCACTGAAAACAATGGGTTACCTTCAACTGCCAGTTGAGCCATTCTCAACCTTTGCGCCGAAGTTGCCTCGGGTTGCGGGCGATGGGGCGGCACGTTATTAGGCAGTAAAATCACTTTTTCGAGCTGGATTTCATGGGCAAGCTGTTCAACTGGTCGTAAATGACCGTAATGAATGGGGTCAAAGGTGCCGCCAAACAGCGCCATCAGTTCAGTTTTATCACCAACAATGGGGGTCATCACAGGGTTCCTGAATCAATAAAGCTCGGCGGAAGCGGTTTTCCACACAGCAGCATTGAAAGGCTCTCAAGTTCGGGCCAGACCGATTGACCATAGTCCTGTTTCAAGCGGATTTCCATTTGCGTCAGCAATTGAACGGCCTTGTTGAGCTGTTGCAACGATAAACGCTGAAGCGCCTGAGTAACCAGTGCACGACGGTTTTGCCACACTTTGTACTGATCGAAAAGGTTACGCAGCGGCTGATCATCCATTTTACGACGCAGGTTGAGCAGCATTAGCAATTCGCGTTGCAGAGTACGCAGTAAAATTACCGGCTCGCTGTCTTCTTGCTGTAATTGACGCAAAATATGCCAGGCGCGTTTGCTTTTACCGGCAAGGACGGCATCAAGCCAATGGTAGGGCGTGAAGTGTGCCGCGTCGTTGACCGCCTCTTCCACGCGGGGCAGCGTCAGTTTGCCATCAGGATAAAGCAGTGCCAATCGTTCAAGCGACTGCGCCAGTGCCAGCAGGTTACCTTCATAGCAATAACACAGCAGCTGATTGGCCGGATCGTCAAGCTCAAGATCCAGCGACTTGGCGCGTTTGGCGACCCAGCGCGGCAACTGTGCCTGTTCGGGAGTCTGGCAGGTGACAAAAACTGTACGATCGCTGACCGTTTTAAACCAGGCGGCATTTTCCTGCGCTTTGGTGATTTTACTGGCCCGCAGAATCAGCAGAATATCGTCGTGCAGCAGGCTGACCAGCGTTTTCAGCTGTTCGGCGATAGGCGCGGTTGGCCCGTTTTCCGGGAGATGCAGTGTCAGGGTCTGGCGACTGGCAAACAGGCTTAGCGCCTGACAGCTGCTGAATATAGTGTCCCATTCAGTATGGGCATCGAGGATAAAGCTGAAATGTTCGTTAAATTCTGCAGCATTTGCGACCTGACGCACAGCGTCCTGGCTCTCCTGCAACAGAAGGGGATCGTTGCCACAAAGCAGATAACAAGCGCGCAGCCCCTCTCGGAGCTGCGCGGCAAGTTGTTCAGGGTAAATACGAATCATTGAACAGTAGTGCTGGCCGCAGGGGCTTTTCCAATACTGATCACTTCAGGCTTCTCGCTAACCTGCGCTTTTTTCGACATCTCGGCGGCGTGAACCGTCAGGAATTTACGAATCAATTGCTCGGAAGCCTGCTCGCGCATTTCTTTGTCGATGATATCCTGCTCGGCATCTTTTGCTAACGCTGCCAATGGGTTATCAAAGAACGCGCGGTATACGGTTACGCTAATCGGATAAATATCTCTACCCGGCATCACAACCTGAGCCCTGACGACCATCTGTTTCGAGTATTCAGCCGTTTTACCGTCTTCAAATATCGATGCCGTTACCTGACTCTCCGACGCGCCTACAATACGCAGCTCAGGGAGGCTTTTCTTCGTAGAAGCCGTTGGTTCAACTACCGTGACGTCGCTCAGTCTTAACTGATTGCGAATTTCACGTGTAAGCGGGCCATACGGGTCATAGCTGTTGAGCGTAATGGTTTTAAGCTCATCAGGTACGCTACCAGAACCGCGCAGGTGAAAACCACAGCCCGAAGTTACCAGAACGATAGCGCCTAACAACAGCATCAAAATACGATGTCGCATAATATTTTCTCGCAAAAAAAGCCTCCTTGGCTTAACCCACTACCAGATTAAGCAGCTTGCCTGGCACGTAGATTACCTTGCGGACTGTAACCCCATCCAGATATTTTGCGACCAGATACTCTTGTGCCGCCAATTCGCGAACCTGTTCTTCTGTCGCGTCTGCGGCAACGGTTATCTTGGCACGTACTTTACCATTTACCTGCACAACTACCAGTTTAGAGTCTTCGACCATGGCTTTTTCATCTGCCAGCGGCCATGGCGCGGTATCGACATCACCTTCGCCACCCAGAATCTGCCACAGGCTGAAGCACACGTGCGGAGTGAATGGATAAAGCAGGCGAACCACGGCCAGCAGGGCTTCTTGAATCAGCGCGCGATCCTGGGAAGTTTCCTGAGGCGCACGGCCCATTTTGTTCATCAGCTCCATAATTGCCGCAATAGCAGTGTTGAAAGTCTGACGACGGCCAACATCATCGGTCACTTTAGCAATGGTTTTGTGCAGATCGCGACGCAGGTCTTTTTGCTCGGCGGTCAGAGAGGCAACATCCAGAGCCGGTGCTGCGCCTTTTTCGCTGTGCTCGTAAGCCAGTTTCCACACACGTTTCAGGAAGCGGTTAGCCCCTTCAACGCCAGACTCTTGCCATTCCAGCGTCATTTCTGCCGGAGAAGCAAACATCATGAACAGACGTACGGTATCAGCACCGTATTTCTGTACCATGACTTGCGGGTCGATACCGTTATTTTTGGACTTGGACATTTTGCTCATGCCCGCGTACACCAGCTCGCGCCCTTCAGGGTCGGTGGCTTTAACGATACGGCCTTTCTCGTCACGCTCAAGGGTAGCATCGATTGGGGAAACCCAAACGCGTGCGCCGCCTTCGTTGAGATAGTAGAAGGCATCAGCCAGTACCATGCCCTGACACAGCAGGCGTTTGGCAGGCTCGTCGGAAGTTACCAGGCCAGCATCACGCATCAGCTTGTGGAAGAAGCGGAAGTACATAAGGTGCATGATGGCGTGTTCGATACCGCCAACGTATTGGTCAACCGGCAGCCAGTAATTGGCCGCGGCCGGGTCCAGCATGCCTTGGTCGTAGTCCGGGCAAGTGTAACGCGCGTAGTACCACGACGATTCCATAAAGGTATCGAAGGTATCGGTTTCACGCAGGCCAGGCATGCCGTTAACGGTGGTTTTTGCCCACTCGGGATCGGCTTTGATCGGGCTGGTGATGCCGTCCATAACGACGTCTTCCGGCAGAATAACCGGCAGCTGATCTTCTGGCGTTGGAATAACGGTACCGTCTTCCAGTGTGATCATCGGGATTGGCGCGCCCCAGTAACGCTGGCGTGAAACACCCCAATCGCGCAGGCGATAGTTAACTTTACGCTCACCGACGCCCAGGCTAACCAGCTTGTCGGCAATGGCGTTGAAGCCTTGTTCGTGGTCCAGGCCGTCAAACTCGCCGGAATTACACAGCACGCCTTTCTCGGTCATGACTTCAGCCTGAACATCAGGCACGCTGCCATCGGCGTTCAGAATCACAGCTTCGATCGGCAGATTGTATTTGGTAGCAAATTCCCAGTCGCGTGCATCGTGGCCAGGAACGGCCATTACCGCGCCGGTGCCGTATTCCATCAATACGAAATTGGCGACCCAGATTGGGATATTTTTGCCAGTCAGCGGATGCACGGCGAACAGGCCCGTTGGCATGCCTTTTTTCTCCATGGTCGCCATTTCTGCTTCGGCTACCTTGGTATTACGGCATTCATCGATAAAGTCGGCCAGCGCTGGCTGTGAAGCCGCTGCCTGCAATGACAAAGGATGACCCGCCGCAACGGCTGCGTAAGTGGCACCCATAAAGGTGTCAGGACGCGTGGTGTAAACGGTGAGTTTTTCATCGCTGTTCTCAACGTCGAAAGTGATTTCGACGCCTTCGGAGCGGCCAATCCAGTTACGCTGCATGGTTTTGACCTGTTCAGGCCAGCTCTCAAGCGTATCCAGATCGTTCAGCAGTTGGTCGGCATAAGCGGTGATTTTGATAAACCACTGTGGGATCTCTTTGCGTTCCACCTTGGTATCACAGCGCCAGCAGCAGCCGTCAATAACCTGTTCATTAGCCAGAACGGTCAGGTCGTGCGGGCACCAGTTAACCGCCGAGGTCTTTTTATAAACCAGACCTTTCTCGTAAAGCTTGGTGAAAAACCACTGTTCCCAGCGATAATATTCTGGCTGACAGGTCGCCAGTTCGCGATCCCAGTCATAGCCGAAGCCCAGCAGTTTAAGCTGGTTCTTCATGTATTCGATGTTTTCGTAAGTCCACGGAGCGGGTGCCGTATTGTTTTTAACGGCTGCGCCTTCAGCAGGCAGACCAAATGCGTCCCAGCCGATCGGCTGTAGAACGTTTTTACCAAGCATGCGCTGATAACGGGAAATCACGTCACCGATGGTGTAGTTACGCACGTGGCCCATGTGTAGACGGCCTGATGGATAAGGCAACATGGAGAGGCAGTAGTATTTCTCTTTGCCTGGCTGCTCGGTAACTTTGAAGGTCTGCTTCTCTTGCCAGTGAAGTTGAACCTGTGACTCTATATCTTCTGGACGGTATTGCTCTTGCATGGCGGCCGATGGTCCTGTGAGTGAAAAACAGCTACATCCGTAGCCCTATTTCGTTAATCAATTAACAAATGATGCGTTAATAACAAAAGTTTCAAACAGATCCGCATAGCATAGCTGATAAGCGGCAACGGCAACAACACCAAGCGTTGTGCCAGAGACTTTTTATCCTGATCTGTCGGGATTTATTTTTAGGACAAAACGGAAACTGTGCTCTGCCTCCGCCTGATTCAGTTATTCACGACTAAAATAAATTGATGAGGTTCAAAGTGAAAGCATTGTTTTGAGCCACAAACCGTTTTATGAGCATTAAAAGTATGTGTGTGCAACAAAACGGTACGCGTTAAGCCGCACTCAAAGGAGAAGCTATGACTACTGAACAACAGGACTATCGCCAACTAATGGCATCATTGACTGAACGCCTGCGGGGCGGGGAGCGCGATATTGACCTGTTAGTGCGTGATGCGCGAGAAAGTCTGATTAACGAGGACAAACTGTCATCGGTAGAAATTGACCGCCTGACTTTGTCAGCACGGCGCGATCTGCAAGAGTTCGCCCGCATCTATGGCGAATATGCACCCAGTCGTCGTGCTGCGCCGCTAGCCTCAGTGCAACAAAGTGAAGAGCAGGACAGCGTTTTTCTGCGGGTCATCAAGGAAAGTCTATGGCGCGAACTGGCCGATATTACCGACAGAACCCAGCTTGAATGGAAAGAGGTGTTCAAGGACGTCAACCATCATGGCGTATATCACAGCGGAGAAGTGGTCGGGCTGGGGGAATTAATCTGCGAGAAATGTCACTTCCATCTGGCCGTTTACACTCCAGAAATACTTAGCAAATGCCCGGAATGCGGGAATGACGAGTTTTCCCGCAGACCATTCGAACCTTAAAATATCCTTCGTAATTGACGCTACAGCCGCGTTGGATACTCCCGCTCACCCCAGTGACTTACTTATGTAAGCTCCTGGGGATTATCAAGCTTTCCGCCTTGCTGTAGCGCCAATAACTTTGGAGATTTTTGGAGCAAGCGCTGCGTTAGATGCTTCTGCTGCAACTTTAATGCATTTAGATATCAGTGCAGGATCTTCGCCAGGAAGTCCCGCGCGCGCTCAGATTCAGGATTGTTGAAGAAGTCGTCTTTATTGCGATCCTCAACAATTTTTCCTTCGTCCATAAAGATCACTCGGTTGGCCACTTTACGTGCAAAGCCCATCTCGTGGGTTACCACCATCATCGTCATGCCTTCATTGGCCAACTCAACCATAACGTCGAGTACTTCGTTGATCATTTCTGGATCCAGTGCCGAAGTCGGTTCATCAAACAGCATGGCAATAGGGTCCATACACAGCGCGCGGGCGATAGCCACACGCTGCTGTTGGCCACCGGAAAGTTGACCAGGAAACTTATGGGCGTGAGCAGACAGGCCAACGCGTTCAAGCAGTTTCAAACCTTTCTCTTTGGCAGCCGCCTTGTCGCGCTTGAGCACTTTGACCTGCGCCAGCGTCAGGTTTTCGACAATCGACAAATGAGGAAACAGCTCGAAATGCTGGAATACCATTCCGACTTTGGCACGCAGCTGCGCCAGATTGGTTTTTTTGTCATTTACCGGTGTACCGTTGACCAAAATCTGGCCTTTTTGCACCGGCTCCAATCCGTTGACGGTTTTGATAAGCGTCGATTTACCCGAACCGGAAGGACCGCAAACGACGACAACTTCACCTTTCTTAACTTCGGTGCTGCATTCGGTCAGTACCTGGAAATGACCGTACCACTTAGAGACATTTTTCAGCGAAATCATGAAAGGGTCCTTTTCTTCAAATAGCTCACCAGCAACGAAGCAGAGAGGCTGATAACAAAATAGACAAAACCGGCAAACAGGATCATTTCGACCTGTGTTCCGTCACGCTCGCCAATGTTGGTTGCCGTGCGGAAGAAGTCCGCAAGACTGAGAACATACACCAGAGAGGTATCCTGGAATAAAACGATCGCCTGAGTCAGCAGCAGCGGCACCATGGCGCGGAAAGCCTGTGGCAGAATAATCAGCTGCATCGATTGCCAATGGGTCATGCCCAGCGCCAGCGCGGCGGAAGACTGACCGCGAGCGATACTTTGAATACCGGCGCGAATAATTTCCGAATAATAGGCTGCTTCAAACAGTGCGAAAGCGATCATTGCCGAAATCAGGCGAATATCCGTTTTTGGCGACAACCCAAGCACCTGTTGCAGGAAGTTTGGCACCACCAGATAAAACCACAACAGCACCATCACCAGCGGAACGGCGCGGAAAAGGTTAACGTAAATTCTTGCAAACCAGCTTATTGGCTTGAAAGACGACAGACGCATTACCGCTAAAACGGTACCCCACAGAATGCCGAAGACGATAGCAATCGCCGTAATCTTGACGGTAATCACCATACCCTGCATCAGGTAGGGCAGGCTTGGGACCACCGAACTCCAGTCGAATTGATACATAAATTATTTACTCCCCACATTGCCCGGCAGGCGGATCTTGCGCTCAACCTGTTGCATGATCAGCATAATAACCGCATTGATGAGGACGTAAGCCAGCGTGATAGCGGCGAAAGATTCATAGGCATGGGCCGAGTAATCCAGCAGTTTGCCAGCCTGTGCTGCCATATCAACCAGTCCGATAGTGGAGGCGATGGCCGAGTTTTTTACCAGGTTCAGCATTTCGGAGGTCAATGGCGGAACAATGACGCGATAGGCGTTGGGCAACAGCACGTAGCGATAAGTTTGCGGCAGCGTCAGCCCCATCGCCAGGCCAGCAGCCTGCTGGCCTCTTGGTAAAGACTGGATCGCGGCCCGCACTTGCTCGCAAACGCGTGCCGCGGTAAACAGGCCGAGGCAAACCATTGATGAGACGAAGAACTGCACGTTGGGGTCCAAATCCTGCTTGAACCACATTCCAATATTTTCGGGCAGCAGCTCGGGCACCACCAGATACCAGATGAAGAATTGCACGATCAGCGGGACGTTACGAAATAACTCTACGTAACAGGTGCCGAGGGTGGAAAGAAAGCGGTTAGGCACGGTACGCAGGATGCCAAATACCGAGCCGACGATAAAAGCGATAACCCAGGCGCAGACTGACAGCGCTACGGTGACCTGAAAACCAGACCAGATCCAGCCGAGATATGTGGTGTTTCCAAAGGGGGCTTGTTCAAGAAAGATGCCCCAATTCCAGCCTGAAGACATAAAAAACTCCAATTATGTATTGCCTTGGCAAGTGATGACGTTAGCAGATGAGTATTGCTTGTTATAAAGAATGGCGGGGTGGGGAACGACCACCCCGCATTCCTCCTGCTTTCGCAGGTTCCTGTGCCTGTCTGCACGTCGAACACTGTTGTATCTATTAAAGCGCTTTATCGTTTGGCGCTTTGAACAAGGCTTTCATGTCATCGGACAGTTCGAAGTTCATGTTCAGATTTTTTGGTGGAATAGGCTTTTTGAACCAGGTTTCAAACCATTTTGAGGCCTGACCTGAGTTTTCGGCCTGCACCACGGTGTCATCAACCAGTTTCTTGAACTCTGGATCGTCTTTGCGCAGCATACAGCCGTAGGCTTCTTTCGACTGTGGCGTACCCAGAATTACCCAGTCATCAGGCTGCTTGGCTTTGGCACGTTCGCCGGCCAGCAGGGCATCGTCGAGCATAAAGGCCGCAGCACGACCCGTTTCCAGCGTGCGGAATGAGTCACCGTGGTCTTTGGTGCTGATGATTTTCATGCCCATTTTCTTCTCGTCGTTCAGCTTGTTAATCAGAACTTCAGAAGTGGTGCCGGAAGTAACAACAACTGTCTTGCCTTTCAGATCGTCGAAGTCTTTGATAGGAGAACCTTTCTTGACCAGCAAACGGGTGCCGATCACGAAAATGGTGTCAGAGAACGCCGCCTGCTTCTGACGCTCGAGGTTATTGGTGGTTGAACCACACTCAAAGTCATAGGTGCCGTTTTGCAACAGCGGAATACGGTTCTGTGAGGTGATTGGCAACATCTTCACCTGTAGATTTGGCGCATCGAGTTTCTTCTTGATGGCATCAACAATGGCATTTGAGAAGTCCTGCGAATATCCCACCACTTTCTGTTCGTTGTTGTAATAAGAGAAGGGAATCGATGATTCGCGGTGACCGACAACGATCAAACCGCTGTCTTTAATTTTTTTCAGCGTACCAGTCAGGTCTTCGGCATGGGCTAGGCTACTTGCGGCGACACTTGCCAGCAGTACCGACAACACCAGTTTGCGCATTTGCATGGTCCAACTCCTTTGCTTAGTGATGGATCCTTTTAACAGGATCAAAGATGAATCCGACGGTAATTAAGAATCTTTTTATCAGAGTGCTGCGTCATTGCTTACGATCTCTGCACTGAGAAGATAGCGTAATGTGAACATTGTGAAATCGTTATGTTTCTTTTTTGAGACGAAGCGCGCACCAAATTCAAGCAATGAAAGCCTGTTGCACCGTGATGGTGACTATTAAATGCTCAAAATGTGTCAAAACGATGCGATCAGCGAAAAAAAGTTTATAAATAAGATATCTTTCAACAAGATGTAGCAAGATGCATGCCAGTTGAAAGTATTAGACGAATTTATAGTCAGCTTTGCCCGGTAAGCACGGTGAATGTAAGTGAGAATTTAAAGGTAAAACGGTAGCTTAAAGCGAGGGAGCAAAAATAGGCTGCACTGAAAACAGGCAGAGACACCGTTAAGTGTCCCTGCCTGGTTAAATTGCAATGATTAGCAAAGTTGAATTAGCTTTTACGTCGACCCAGCACCACGGTGGCAGCCGCAAACAGCAGGGTTAAAATCCACACCGGCCAAGACCCGACGCGAGCATAAGGAGTTATTCCCTGCGTTGGCGTGACTTTGACTTCAAGCACCTGGCGAGTGAACTGTGGAATTTCGGCAATTACGTTACCTTCGGCATCAACTGCGGCTGTAACACCATTGTTGGTGCTACGCAGCAGCGGGCGACCCAGCTCCACTGCACGCATGCGTGCCATTTGGAAATGCTGCCACGGACCGATTGAATGACCAAACCAGGCATCATTGGAAACGGTCAGCAACAGGTTGGTTTCCGGATGGAAGTTCTCTCGCACCTGTTTACCCTCAACAATTTCATAGCAAATTGCGGTGGTGATATTTAGCCCGGCTACGTGCAGCGGTGGCTGGATATAATTACCGCGACTAAATGACGACATCGGCAGATCAAAGACGCCTGACAGCGGGCGTAGCAGGCTTTCCATCGGGACATACTCGCCAAACGGCACCAGGTGATACTTGTTGTAACGGTTAGGATCAGGATAGCGATACTGTTCCGGCTCGCCCAATGCAATCACGCTGTTGTAAGTCTTCTCACCGCTCTCGGTACGCTGATAGTCCACAATACCGGTAATCAGATTGCTGTGATGCGAACGGGCCAAGTCATCCATCATGGTTAAGAACTGCTGCTGATCCGATTCGATATCCGGGATAGCAGATTCAGGCCAGATAATAAGCTTTGCCTTGCCTAAGTAAGGGCGAGTCTCATCAAGATACGTCTGCAACGTTGATATCAGAGCTTTTGGATCCCATTTCATCGATTGCGGAATATTACCCTGCACCATTGCGACATCCAGGGTTTTATCGGGCTGTGGCGTGAACCAGTGAACTTTGGTCAGCGGCCACGGCAACAGCAGCATTGCTAGCGCTATTACCGCAGGAATGGCCTTGCGCTGATGCGCTGCATACACCAGCAAACCGCTAAGAGACATCAGTACAAAGGTGATGCTTTCGACGCCGCCCAGCGGAGCGAGGCCTTTCAGAGGGCCGTTAATCTGACTATAGCCAAACTGCAACCACGGGAAGCCGGTTAAAACCCAGCCGCGCAGGAACTCGGTGACCTGCCACAAAGCCGGGGCCGCCAGGGCAAGTTTCCACCAGGTAGTTTTTGGCCACAGCCTGGCGAGCAGGCCGCCAAATAGCATGGTGTAAAGCGAAAGGTAAACCGCTAGCAGCACAACCAGGAAGAGGTTGATAGCTTCCGGCATCCCGCCGAAGGTGGCAATGCTGACATATACCCAGTTTACGCCGCTGCCAAATAGCCCCATTCCCCAGAAGAAACCCAGCATGGCGGACTGGCCAGGGCGTCGGTCAAGAGTAAGCAGCAGCAGACCAAACAGCGACACAATGGCCGCAGGCCAGAAGTCATAGGGGGAAAATGCCAGGGTGCCGCAGGCACCAAAGAGTATCGCCAGCAGGATTCTCACCCGCTGACGTTCATATAAACCCTTCATATCTCAGACCAAAATTGTGCGAGTAGTAAAGGCGACAAGAATCGTATTGCCATGAATAAATTAATCTTCCAGTTTCGGTTGCGGCGCTTCGTCCGGTATTTTTACATGAACCTGAATGATACGGCGGCTATCGGCCATGGCAACTTTGAATGAGTAACCGTCGATTTCGATAGTTTCACCGCGGGCAGGGAGGTGCCCAAAAGATTGCATGACCAGGCCGCCAATGGTGTCGACTTCGTCATCGCTGAAGTTGGTATTAAACACTTCATTAAAGTCTTCGATTGGAGCCAGGGCACGAACGGTATAGGTATGGCGGCTGAGCTGGCGGATGTCGAGATCTTCCTCGTCATCGTATTCGTCTTCGATTTCGCCGACGATAAGCTCAAGAATATCTTCAATGGTCACCAGACCGGAAACGCCACCAAATTCGTCAACCACGATGGCCATATGGTAGCGCTGCGAGCGGAACTCCTTGAGCATGCGGTCTACGCGCTTGCTCTCAGGCACAACGACTGCAGTTCTCAGCACTTTGTCAATGCTGAATGGCTCAGACTCTGTGCGCATGAACGGCAGCAGATCTTTGGCCAGCAGAAGGCCTTCAATATGGTCTTTATCCTCGCTTATCACCGGAAAACGAGAGTGGGCTGACTCGATTATGACGTCGAGACACTCTTCGATAGGCTGGTTACGTTTGAGCGTAATCATTTGTGAACGAGGGATCATGATGTCACGCACGCGCTGCTCGGCAATATCCATCACGCCTTCCAGCATGTCACGGGTATCGGGATCGATCAGATCGTTTTGTTCGGAATCACGGATCAGCTCTACCAGATCGCTACGGTTTTTGGGTTCACCGTGGAAAAGCTGGCTGAGCATAAGAGAAAAGAAGCCCTTCTTGGGACTGGGACTGTCGCTGTTTTGTGGATGGTCATCGCTCATGGCGTTGGGGTGGTGATCTCATATTTAACGGATAAAAATGTCCATCTTGATTGACGCCGCTGCTGTGTTGGCGGCGGTGCGAAAAAATCAGGACATACGATACTGGCTAACTTAATGCTTTTATTGCTGTTCGTCGAGCAGCCTGTTTATCTAAAAAAGCTATTCGGCGGGCAATAAAAGTTATTCATCTAATAATAAATACGGGTCCGGATGCCCCAGAGATTGCATAATTTCAATCTCGATGGCTTCCATCTCTTCGGCTTCTTCATCAACGATGTGGTCATACCCTAGCAGATGCAGACTGCCGTGAACAACCATATGCGCCCAATGCGCATTAAGCGCCTTGTTTTGCTCGCGGGCTTCCAGCTCGACGACCTGGCGACAAATCACCAAATCGCCCAGCAGTGGCAGCTCCATGCCCGGAGGGGCTTCAAACGGAAAAGACAGCACATTGGTTGACTTGTCTTTACCGCGATAGGTCATGTTCAGCTCATGGCTCTCCGCTTCATCAACGATGCGGATAGTCACCTCTGACTCTTCCTGAAACTGTGGAAGCACGGCTTCCAGCCACTGCTGGAAGTCGCTTTCTGCCGGCAAACCTTCACTGCTCTCGCTGGCTATCTGTAAATCTAGAATTACCTGATGACTCATGTATTGCTCTGTTCAGGGGTGGGTTGGGATGTATAGCTTTGTGATTCATGTTTACGCTGTTTTGCTACTTCATCGCGGCGTTTTTGATCTTCTTCTTCCCAGGCTTCATAAGCGATAACGATACGAGCAACCACCGGATGGCGCACCACGTCTTCGCTGTGGAAGAAGTTAAAGCTCAGTTCTTCAACCCCGGAAAGCACCTCGATAGCGTGGCGCAGGCCTGACTTCTGATGACGAGGCAAGTCAATTTGCGTCACGTCACCGGTAATCACCGCTTTAGAGTTAAAGCCGATACGGGTCAGGAACATTTTCATCTGTTCAATCGAAGTATTCTGGCTTTCATCCAGGATGATAAAGGCATCGTTAAGTGTACGCCCGCGCATATAGGCCAGCGGTGCAACTTCAATGACATTGCGTTCGATCAGCTTTTCGACTTTTTCAAAGCCGAGCATTTCAAACAACGCGTCATACAGCGGACGCAAATATGGATCAACTTTCTGGCTCAGATCGCCAGGCAGGAAACCGAGTTTTTCACCCGCTTCAACCGCCGGTCGAGTTAGCATAATACGGCGCACTTCCTGACGTTCCAGCGCGTCAACCGCTGCTGCAACTGCCAGATAGGTTTTACCGGTACCCGCCGGGCCAATACCGAAAGTGATATCGTGGTCGAGAATATTGGCAATATATTGCGCCTGATTGGGCGTGCGTGGCTTGATCATACCGCGTTTGGTTTTGATGATCACTGCCTTGCCGTAGTCAGGTACGCTTTCTGCGGTTTGTTCCAGCACGCGGCTCTCTTTGATAGCCAAATGTATCTTCTCGGGATCGATGTCCTGAGTTTCGCCGCGCAAAGGAGCCGTGTCGACGTACAAGTCGCGTAAAATAGTCACGGCTGCGTCAACAACCAGATTCTTGCCAACCAGTTTAAAGGCGTTATCACGACGATTGATCTCGATGCCCAACCGGCGTTCCAGTTGTTTGATGTTGTCATCAAACGGCCCGCAAAGACTCAGCAAACGCTGATTGTCCTCGGGCTCCAGCAAAATCTCTTGTGTTACAACGTTCAAACTATTCCTCTGGGCCACTTTGGACCTGTTGAATGTGTATCTTGGCAACGGGGCTGCAACCACCGCCTGATTAACTAATCATACATGCCCTTGGGAAAATATTCCCTGTACCGCATGTGCTGTATTAAACAATATGCGGCCTGTCTCGAAAAAATAAACCCTGGCTGTCATCTTTCATCCCACAGTATTGCCGGTTTCTTGGGTTTGCCCCGTTCATTTCATTAGTCAGCTCGCGAAGATTTGCTCAGTTGTCTCCTATCTGTGTAATGAAATCAAAAGATCGCCAGTCTTTAAAATAAATAAAGGGCGCCGGAGCGCCCTTTGCAAAAGTAAGGCCGAATTAAGGCTGATAGATGCCAACGCCGATGTCGTTTTCTTTGCGGGTGCGAGCAATGATGACCTGTGGAGAAGCATGCTGGCGCAGGTCCATCTGCTCTTCGGTGCGCACCACAATCCCGCGCAGCGAGTTGGTCAGCACGTCAACGATTTCGAGGTCTACGAATTTACCGACCATCTCTGGAGTGCCTTCGAAGTTAACCACCCGGTTGTTTTCGGTACGCCCGGTCAGCTCCATGATGCTCTTGCGTGAGGTGCCTTCAACCAGAACGCGCTGTACGGTGCCGATCATTGCTCGGCTGATGCGCAGAGACTGTTGGGTTATACGCTCCTGCAGCTGATAAAGGCGCTGTTTTTTCTCTTCTTCGCTGACGTCATCGACCATGTCGGCCGCCGGCGTGCCGGGACGGGCAGAGTAAATAAAGCTGTAGCTGACATCCATGTTGACGTCGGCAATCAGTTTCATGGTCTGCTGGTGGTCTTCGTCTGTTTCACCCGGGAAGCCGACGATGAAGTCAGAGCTGAAGGTAATGCCCGGACGCGCCTTGAGAATTTTGCGCAGAGTGGATTTGTACTCAAGCACTGTGTGCGCGCGTTTCATCATGGTCAGTACGCGGTCTGAGCCGCACTGTACCGGCAGGTGCAAGAAGCTCACTATTTCTGGCGTATCTTTATAGACCTCGATGAGATCGTCAGTAAACTCGATAGGATGGCTGGTTGTGAAGCGAATACGATCGATGCCGTCAATGCTGGCCACCAGGAGCAGAAGCTCGGCGAAGGAGCAAATACCGCCGTCGAAGCCCGGGCCGCGATAGGCGTTTACGTTCTGACCCAACAGATTGACCTCGCGCACGCCTTGTGCCGCCAGCTGGGCGACTTCGAACAGTACGTCATCGCTTGGACGACTGACTTCTTCACCTCGGGTATAAGGCACCACGCAGAAGCTGCAATATTTGTTGCAGCCTTCCATGATGGAGACGTAGGCGGTCGGGCCGTCGGCGCGCGGTTCGGGCAGGCGATCAAATTTTTCAATTTCCGGGAAGCTGACGTCAACGATCGGACTTTTGCTACCGCGCACGTGGTTAATCATTTCTGGCAGACGATGCAGGGTTTGCGGGCCAAAAACAATGTCAACATAATGGGCGCGCTGGCGGATCAGCTTGCCTTCCTGCGAGGCCACACAGCCACCTACGCCGATAATGATATTCGGATTGGCCTTTTTAAGCAGCTTCCAGCGCCCAAGCTGGTGGAACACTTTTTCCTGTGCTTTTTCACGAATTGAACAAGTGTTGAGCAGCAGCACATCAGCCTCTTCGGCATTTTCAGTCAGTTCGAAACCGTGAGTACTGTTAAGCAGGTCGGCCATTTTGGATGAATCATACTCATTCATCTGACAGCCCCAGGTTTTAATATGCAGTTTTTTCTTCATTGACATGCCATTACTCAAAAAGCGTTAAACAAAACACCCCTATACTCTACTTCAGGAGTGGGGCCTTAGAGCCTATTAGAAAATACGTTGGGTATGTGGTTGCGAATAGACTCTACGAAATGCCGGAGTTTACCGGACTGCGTAGTTCTGGAGAGGTATTGTAATCCCACATTAACCGAGTGGCTAGTGCGGGGGAGCAGGTTACGGCCTGATACTCACTGAAAAATCGGGTACACTTCGCAAAATTCAGAGTGAGTGCAACCTCATTTAATAATGTTAAAGAAGAATGTGATGGAAACTGTCGTGGTGAATTCTGAGGGTGTTAACACAGAAAGCGAAAATCCTTTTGCAGGGCTGGTGGATGAAGGTAAGACTTTCGACGTCATCGTGGTCGGTGGAGGCATGGTCGGTGCGGCAACAGCTCAGGGATTGGCTTTACAGGGATTAAACGTCGCAGTCATCGAAGATAAGGCTCCTAAGGCTTACGCGGCCGATGATGCCATCGATCTGCGCATTTCTGCCATCGGATGTGCTTCGGCCCGCCTGCTGGATAAACTGGGTGCCTGGGAAAATGTCAGGCAGATGCGCCACACGCCGTATCGCCGGTTGGAAACCTGGGAACAGCCTGGGTCCGAGGTGTTATTTGATGCTCAGTCGCTAGGCCTGCCGGAGCTGGGCTTTATGCTCGAGAACCGCGTATTGCAACTGGCTCTGTGGCAGCAAATGCAACAGCAGCGCAATTTGACACTGCTTTGCCCGGATAAACTCAAACAGTTAAACCATCAGGCTGATGGCAGCTGGTCGCTGGAACTGGTTAGCGGACAGCGGCTCAATGCGCGTCTGGTCGTTGCCGCCGACGGTGCGAATTCTTTGGTGCGCCAACAGGCGGGTATCGGCATTGACGGCTGGCAGTATCGCCAAAACTGTATGCTGATTAACGTCCAGACTCAGTCTCAGGATCTCGATGTCACCTGGCAGCAGTTTTTCCCGTCAGGCCCTCGCGCCTTCTTGCCATTGTGGGGAAATCACGCCTCGCTGGTTTGGTACGACAGCCCGCAGCGAATTCGCCATCTGCAATCGTTGAATATGCAACAGTTGACTCGAGAGATCACGCAGGCCTTCCCGGCTCGGCTGGGGGCGGTTCAGGCGCTGTCAGCGGGCTCCTTTCCACTAGTGCGCCGCCACGCGCAGCGTTACGTTTCTCCGGGACTGGTTTTAGTGGGCGACGCAGCGCACACCATTAATCCGCTGGCCGGGCAGGGCGTTAACCTCGGTTATCGTGATGTCGAAGCTTTGCTGGACGTGATCGCGCAAGCCAGAGAGAAAGGAGAGGATTGGGGAAGTGAGCGAGTATTGCTACGCTATCAGCGCCGTCGCCGGGTTGATAACCTGATGATGCAAAGCGGCATGGATCTTTTCTATACCGCATTCAGTAATACTCTGCCGCCGGTGCGGATGCTGCGCAATCTCGCGTTGATGGCCGCACAGCGCGCAGGTAAGCTGAAATCCAAAGCGCTGGAGTATGCTTTAGGGTTGTAACCTCTCCAGGACCGTGGGAAAGGGCAGCAGGGCTTTGGCTTTGTTGCCTTTTTTATTGCCGACTATTTATCAGAAAGGGATAGCGAATAAGGCGGTATGTAGTTTCAAAACGCATAAAAGCAAAAAGCCCGCCGAAGCGAGCTTTTCTAAATTTGGCTGGGGTGCCAGGATTCGAACCTGGGTATGCTGGTATCAGAAACCAGAGCCTTACCGCTTGGCGACACCCCAATGGTGTTACTACATACTTCTTACTGATAATTACTCTTGACTCATAACCATTTAGACTTAAATGGTGGCTACGACGGGATTCGAACCTGTGACCCCATCATTATGAGTGATGTGCTCTAACCAACTGAGCTACGTAGCCAATTTTTAACTATCTCAATCGTTATTGCAAGCTGTTTTCAACATTAGTTTCTAGTTTAACTAATAGATTTCAAACAGTTAACAAACTGAAAGTGGCTGGGGTACCTGGATTCGAACCAGGGTATGCTGGTATCAAAAACCAGTGCCTTACCGCTTGGCGATACCCCATCTTATTACTTTCAAATTGTTTTATTTTCACTGTGTCGTTCAAAGAACAGGACAATGAAAAAATTGGCTGGGGTACCAGGATTCGAACCTGGGAATGCTGGTATCAAAAACCAGTGCCTTACCGCTTGGCGATACCCCATCCGTGCAAACCGAGTGAAATGGTGCGGGAGGCGAGACTTGAACTCGCACACCTTGCGGCGCTAGAACCTAAATCTAGTGCGTCTACCAATTTCGCCACTCCCGCAAACATGAAAGAAGAATGGTGGCTACGACGGGATTCGAACCTGTGACCCCATCATTATGAGTGATGTGCTCTAACCAACTGAGCTACGTAGCCGTCTTCTCTCTGCTCAACCTTCATCGGCGTTGCGGGGCGCATTATGCGTATATGGCAGTTTTGCGTCAACAAGTTTTTTGCCAAAAAACCGCAGATGAGGTCCATTTGTGCAGGTTATGACCGCTACGGCGATAAAATCGACAAAAGATAGTATTTTCAATCAATTTAAACTAAAAAAAACGGGCCACCTAGGGCCCGTGATATTCATAAAATGTCGGTTATTTATAAGCGGATGAATGAACGCCTACAGCACGACCAGACGGATCGTTCATGTTTTTGAATGACTCGTCCCACTCTACCGCTTTCGGCGAAGAACAGGCTACGGTCGGGCCACCTGGCACACATTCAGCTGCGTTCGGCACCGGGAACAGCTCTTCAAAGACGGTGCGGTACAAATACCCTTCTTTTGAGGTCGGGGTGTTGTACGGGAAGCGGAAATGCGCAGTTTCGAGCTGTTGATCGGTCACCTGCTGCGCCGCCACTTCTTTTAAGGTATCAATCCAGCTGTAACCCACGCCGTCAGAGAACTGCTCTTTCTGGCGCCAGGCCACGCTCTGTGGCAGATAAGACTCGAAACACTCGCGCAGGATGTGTTTTTCCATTTTGCCGTTGCCGCACATTTTATCTTTCGGGTTGATGCGCATCGCTACGTCGAGGAATTTTTTGTCCAGGAAAGGTACGCGAGCTTCTACACCCCAGGCTGACATCGCCTTGTTGGCGCGAGCGCAGTCATACATGTGCAGGGCCAGCAGTTTACGCACGGTCTCTTCGTGGAACTCCAGCTCGTTGGGGGCTTTATGGAAGTACAGGTAGCCGCCAAACACTTCATCGGCACCTTCGCCCGACAGCACCATTTTGATGCCCATTGCCTTGATTTTACGTGACATCAGATACATTGGCGTAGACGCACGAATGGTGGTCACGTCGTAGGTTTCGATGTGATAAATCACGTCACGAATTGCGTCGAGGCCTTCCTGCACGGTGAAATGAATTTCATGGTGCACGGTGCCCAGATGGTTTGCCACTTCCTGGGCAGCACGCAAGTCTGGTGAACCTTCAAGTCCCACCGCAAACGAGTGCAGCTGCGGCCACCAGGCTTCGCTTTGATCTTTATCTTCAATACGGCGACCGGCAAATTTCTTGGTAACGGCAGAGATAATAGAAGAGTCCAGACCGCCAGACAGCAGCACGCCATAAGGCACGTCAGACATCAGATGGCTTTTGACTGCTTCTTCCAGTGCTTCTTTCAGCTCGACTTTATCGGTCACGTTGTCTTTAACGTTGTCGAATTCGAACCAGTCACGCTGGTAATACTCAACAATTTTACCGTCCTGACTCCACAGATAGCTGCCCGCCGGGAATTCTTTAATGCTGCGGCAAACTGGAACCAGTGATTTCATTTCTGAAGCTACATAAAGGTTGCCGTGTTCATCATGACCCATATAAAGAGGGATGATGCCGAGATGGTCACGGCCAATCAGGTAAGCGTCTTTTTCTGTGTCATACAGAATAAACGCGAACATACCCTGCAGCTCATCAAGGAACGCCGGACCTTTTTCCTGATAAAGTGCGAGGATCACTTCACAGTCAGATTCAGTCTGGAACGCATATTTGTCGCCGAGAGCGGCACGCAGCGCCTGATGGTTATAGATTTCGCCGTTAACAGCCAGAACGTGAGTTTGTGCTTCGTTGTACAGTGGTTGCGCGCCGTTGTTGACGTCAACAATCGACAGACGCTCGTGACAAAGAATCGCTTTGTCGCTGGCATAAACGCCAGACCAGTCCGGACCACGGTGACGCATCAAGCGTGACAGCTCCAGCGCCTTTTTGCGCAGCTCGACGGAATCAGTCTTGATATCAAGCACACCAAATATAGAACACATATTACTCTCCCTAACGGCTTTTTCTCAGGCGGTGATGTTGTTTTGCATAACCAGTGTTTGTTTGTGCGGCGTTGCCGAATTCACATTATTTATCGGACTTCGCTGCGTCTCTGATAATGAAAATGCGTAAAAGCGCGATCCTTTGCAAGTAATTTAGTGATTGTTTGAAAAATAGTTGGTTGACCCTCTGCGTTTATTGACGGATTACCAGTTTATAGGGGTTAAAATTATTGAATCGTCAAAAAACGGCACTGCGCGAGGGGCTGCACTCAAAAGATGCAGCTAATTATTATGGAAAGAAAAAATGCCCGTTTTTGAGGCGGGCATTTTTCTCAAAGCACAAGGTTGAGATTAGATTACGTCGATATCGGCAACGGAAGGGTAAATCCAGGTCGGGCGGAACGGCATATTTTCTACGTCGTTTAACGTCGAAACCCCGGTCAACACCAGAATGGTTTCCAGTCCGGCCTGAAATCCGGCCAGAATATCGGTACGCAGGTTATCTCCGACGATCACTGTATCTTCGGAATGTGCCTGCATTTTGTTGAGCGCTGAGCGGATAATCCACGGGCTTGGCTTGCCGACCACGAATGGCTTGCGGCCAGTTATTTTTTCAATCGGTGCGCAGAGCGCGCCACAGGCGGGCACAAAACCGTGCCCGTGATAGTCGGGATTAGTGGCAATAAAGCGAGCGCCGTTGGCGACAAAATAGGCCGCTTTATGCATCATATCCCAGTTATATGACCGTGTTTCGCCGACGATCACGAAGTCAGGATTGATATCGGTAATGGTAAAACCGGCATTGTACAGTTCATGAATGAGTGCCCCCTCGCCGATCACATAGGCTTTTTTACCTTCCTGACGCTTGAGGAAATCTGCCGTGGCCATTGCCGAGGTAAAGAAAGCGCTTTCCGGCACCTCCAATCCTGCTGCCGCAAAGCGATTTGAGAGATCTTGAGCCGTTTGGGAAGGGTAGTTGGTAAGGATAACCAGCGGCATTTTCTGTTCCTGAATGCGGGCCAGAAACAGGTCCGCGCCCGGCACTGGCGTATTGTCATGCAGGAGTACGCCGTCGATATCGCAAATTACATTTTTAATAGCCATGATGATTTATCCGTCCTTGCATCGTTAATGCAATAGGCTAAACCCCGCTATCTGGCAGATGGCGGGGTAGCGAAGAGGTTGATTATTGGGCCGAATTTTCCAACAGGCGCTGTAGCAAGACGCCATTGAGCATGGCGCGTTTGACCAGCGCAAAAGCCCCAATGGCCGAGCGATGATTCAGCTCCGAGGTCACAATGGGCAGGTTACGGCGGAAATCTTTCAGTACCTGAGCATTGATGCAGCTTTGCAGCGCGGGCAACAGGATTTTATCTGCCTCGGTTATCTCGCCCGCAATCACGACTTTCTGTGGGTTAAACAGGTTAATAGCGATGGCGATGCTTTTACCCAGATGACGGCCCACAAATTCAATAACCTCGCAGGCCAGCTGATCGCCGCGATTGGCGGCCTTGCAAATGCTGCCGATGGTGCAGTCATCCAGCGTCAGCTTACTCGGATAGCCCTGTGTTAACAGGTTACGCACCCGATTTTCAATCGCCGAATTGGCCGCGATAGTTTCGAGACAGCCAAAGTTGCCGCAGTGGCAGCGTTCACCGAGGGGATCGACTTGAATATGGCCGATTTCACCGACGTTACCGTTGCTGCCGAGGAAAATCTGCCCGTTTACCAGAATACCGGCACCGGTTCCACGATGCAGACGAACCAAAATAGAGTCTTGGCAATCGCGTGTCGCACCAAAGTAGTGCTCTGCCAGCGCCAGACTGCGAATATCGTGGCCCACAAAGCTAGTCACCGCGAATTTAGCTTCGAGAATATCCACCAGTTTCCAGTTATGCACGCTGATATGCGGCATATAACGCACAATACCTTTAACCGGATCAACTAATCCTGGCAGGATCACCGAGATAGCAATCAGTTCACGGATCTTGCGCTGAGTTAATTCCATAAAATGGGTGATCGCGGCGATCAGCGCATTTTCCAACGTTTCCTGGGTGCGCTCCGGCAGAGGGTAATGCTGCTCGGACAGAACTTTGGCGCTCAAATCGTACAGCGTTAGCGTGGCGTCGTTACGGCCGAGGCGAACGGCCACGGTCTGGAAAGGGCGAGTTTCGGTAATGATTGAGATAGCGCGCCTGCCGCCGGTCGAGGCCTGTTGATCGACTTCTTTGATCAGGCCTCGCTCAAGCAGCTGGCGAGAGATTTTGGTTACGCTGGCGGGGGCTAGCTGGCTCAGTTCCGCGATTTGTATCCGTGAAATGGGGCCTTGCTGGTCAATTAGGCGATAAACGGCAGCGCCGTTTAACTGCTTAACCAGATCAACGTTACCGATTTGTGCCTGCCCGCCTGTGTTCATCCATTGCTCTCTGCTGTTACACCTCGTCACCGTTGACGAGCGTTTTTGTTATTTTGAAGTCGTGGGTAAAGGCTGTCAGATTAGCCACTTTACCTGCTTCAATGCTGCCCAGTGTGCTTTCTACACCGATTGCGCGAGCCGGATAAAGTGCCGCCATGCGCAGCGCTTCGTCTAACGGTATCCCTACATGTTCAACGCTGTTTTGCACGGCCTGGATCATCGTCAACGCAGAACCGCTCAGCGTGCCATTTTCATCCACACAAAGACCATCTCGATAGTATATTGTTTTACCAGCAAAAATGAACTCTTCAATGTCGGCACCTGCCGGCGCAGTGGCGTCGGTCACAAGAACCAGTTTTTCGCCCTTGAGTTTCTTGGCGTTGCGTATGCTAGGCCAGGCTACGTGAAGCCCATCGACAATAATGCCGGTGTAAACTTCCGGGGTATCGAAAATGGCCCCCATCAGGCCCGGCTGACGTCCTGAAATCGGTGGCATGGCATTATATAAGTGGGTGGCAAAGCTGATACCGGCAGCAAAACCGTCACGCGCCTGCTCATAGCTCGAGTTGGAGTGCCCCGCCGAAACAATAATTCCAGCCTCGGTGAGCTGACGAATAAAGTGGGCATCTACTTGTTCCGGGGCCAGCGTGATTTTGGTGATCACGTCTGCGTTGGCACAAATGTAATCGATCATCGCGGCGTCTGGTTTACGAATAAATGCCGGATTATGCGTGCCTTTTTTCTCGACGCTCAGATAAGGCCCTTCGAGATGCAGTCCCAGCGCCTGATGAGGATATTTCGCCAGATACTCGCGCATCACCTTGATGCCGTGCTTCATGTAGTCATCGCTACAGGTGATAAGCGTCGGTAAATAACTGGTACAGCCGGATTTTTCGTTGGCAGCCTGCATGATTTCCAGCGTTTTAACGGAAATCGCCTTGAGGGAATCATTAAACTGCACACCGCCGCAGCCATTAAGCTGAAGGTCAATAAAGCCGGGAGCCAAAATCGCACCTTGCAGGCTGCGGGTTTCGATGCCAGCAGGCAATTCTTCAATGGGGCAAACAGAGTGGATCAGCCCGTCGGCAATTACCACGGCGTGGTTATCGAGAATATCATGGCCGGTATAGATCCGACCCTCTACCAATGCAAACATCACTCCCTCCTTTTCCCTTGATTCTTGGCACTACAACTGCGTATTTATTTGTTCGGCATTGTTTAATTACAGGCCTTTCATGTTTTCCGTTTCTAGCTCGCGGAAATATTTAACCGTTTTTATTTTCAATTCCATGGTGGCGGGTTCGTCGCAAACGATGACCGCTTTGGCATGCAATTGCAGGCAGCTGATGGTCCACATGTGGTTAACATTGCCTTGCACGGCGGCTTCCAGCGCCTGCGCCTTGGCATGACCCGTCACTAGAATCATTACTTCTTCGGCATCCAGCAGCGTGCCTACGCCAACGGTCAGGGCAAATTTAGGAACCTGAGAAACGTCGTTATCAAAGAAACGTGAGTTAGCGATACGAGTATCGTGGGTCAGCGTTTTGATGCGCGTGCGAGAGGCCAGGGATGAAGCCGGTTCGTTGAAAGCAATGTGCCCGTCGTTGCCAACACCGCCCATGAACAGGTTGATTTTACCGTAAGACTTTATTTTTGCTTCGTATTGACGGCACTCTTCATCGACATCGGCGGCGTTGCCGTTTAACAGATTAATGTTTTCCTGCTTAATATCAACGTGATCGAAGAAATTTCGATACATGAATGTGTGGTAGCTCTCTGGGTGTTCTTGCGGCAACCCGACATATTCATCCATGTTAAAGGTTACCACGTTTTCAAAGCTGACTTGGCCTGCTTTATGCATAGCAACAAGATGTTTATACGCTTCCAGCGGCGTGCCACCTGTCGGCAAACCTAATACAAACGGACGTTCGGCGGTGGGCTTGAACGCATTGATACGTTGAACAATATGACGCGCCGCCCATTTACCAACTTCAGTGGGATTATTCAGGGGAATTAGTCTCATCACGCACCTCTAAGTTAAAATTGTTTGTATATTGTGAGTATCCACCGCTGCGGGCGCTGGATAAAGAATCAGTTGCTTCTGGCGTAATCGGTTGTGACTTTACACTTGCCTGATTAACACCGATGATCGGCATCACGCCGTCTGGATATTTTTTATAATAAAATAAGTTTCGGGTAATGACTAGCATTATGGCTTGTTAAGAGCCAATTTTGGTGATAATAATCACAAATAACGTGCTTTTAATTTGCGATACGAATTAATTTTTTTACACTGCGCGGTATGACTTTGCCGAGTCAGGTATCGAGCAGTTTTTAAGACAGGCAGTTTTTACGACAGGTAGTACAACATTCTAATTAAACTACTTTGGTGATTCGTCTACAGGCGAATAGGGGGATAAGTGAATATTCTTGGCTTCTTTCAACGTTTAGGCAGAGCGCTTCAGCTGCCGATAGCTGTACTACCCGTTGCAGCGCTGTTGCTGCGTTTTGGTCAACCTGACCTCCTCAATATGCCTTTTATCGCGCAGGCCGGTGGCGGGATTTTTGATAATCTGGCACTGATTTTCGCCATTGGCGTGGCTTCCAGCTGGTCTAAAGACAGCGCAGGGGCTGCGGCACTGGCAGGCGGCATTGGTTATTTCATTCTGACTAAAGCAATGATTACCATCAACCCGGCAATCAACATGGGCGTGCTGGCGGGGATTATCAGCGGGTTGGTCGGCGGGATGGTGTATAACCGTTGGTCCGATATCAAATTGCCGGACTTCCTGAGCTTCTTCGGCGGTAAACGCTTTGTTCCTATCGCGACCGGTTTTTTCTGTCTTATTTTGGCAGCAATTTTTGGTTACGTCTGGCCTCCGGTGCAGGACGCCATCCGCGCGGGCGGTGAGTGGATTGTCGGCGCTGGCGCATTTGGTGCCGGTATATTTGGTTTCGTTAACCGACTGCTGATCCCAACCGGTTTGCATCAGGTGCTCAATACCATTGCCTGGTTCCAGATTGGTGATTATACCAACGCAGCGGGAGCGGTATTCCACGGTGACATCAATCGCTTCTACGCGGGTGACGGCACGGCGGGCATGTTTATGTCCGGCTTCTTCCCGATCATGATGTTTGGTCTGCCGGGCGCGGCCTTCGCAATGTACTTTGCAGCGCCGAAAGAGCGTCGTCCGGTAGTCGGCGGTATGCTGCTGTCGGTGGCCCTTACCGCGTTCCTGACCGGCGTGACCGAGCCGCTGGAATTCCTGTTCATGTTCCTGGCACCGTTGCTGTATCTGGTTCACGCCATTTTGACCGGCATCAGCCTGTATATCGCCACGGCTCTTGGCATTCATGCCGGCTTCTCCTTCTCTGCGGGCGCGATTGACTACGCGTTGATGTACAACCTGCCTGCGGCCAGCAAAAATGTCTGGATGCTGCTGGTGCTCGGCGTGATCTTCTTCATTGTCTACTTTGTGCTGTTCAGCGTAATTATTCGCGCGTTCAATCTGAAAACCCCGGGGCGTGAAGATAACCTTGCCGATCAGGGTATTCAGGAAAGTAACAGCAATACTGAAGAGGGAATGAACCAACTCGCGTTGAATTACATTGGCGCATTGGGCGGTTCTGACAACCTTAAAGGTATCGACGCTTGTATTACCCGCCTGCGTCTTAACGTTAAAGACTCGTCGCTAGTCAACGATTCTTTGGCCAAGCGGCTTGGCGCGTCGGGCGTAATTCGTTTGAACAAGCAAACTGTGCAGGTGATTGTCGGTACTCGCGCAGAAAGTATTGCCGGAGCCATGCGCACCGTGCTGACTTCAGGACCGATTGCTGCAACGGCCACTCAGGCGCCAACGTCGGCAACAGTCACTGATTTTAAACCTCAGGCAGTGCCAAATGGCCCGAAAGTGACTCTGGAAACACTGATTTCTCCAATTACCGGTGAAGTCATTGTCTTGTCTGAAGTCCCGGATGAAGCCTTTGCCAGCGGCGCGGTGGGTGAGGGTCTGGCGATCCGTCCTACGGGTAAAACGGTGGTAGCTCCGGCTAACGGCGTAGTGGTGAAGATCTTCAACACTAATCACGCTTTCTGTCTGGAAACCGAAGCGGGTGCAGAAGTGGTGGTCCATATTGGTCTTGATACTGTCGCGCTCAACGGTCAGGGCTTTACTCGCCTGGTTGAAGAGGGCGCAACAGTCAGCGCAGGCCAGCCAGTTCTTGAGCTGGATCTGGACTATCTCAACGGCAATGCCCGTTCGATGATAAGCCCGGTCGTGGTCAGCAATATGGAAGACTTCTCTGGGTTGGCTCAGCTAGCGGGTGGCTCGGTAGTCGCGGGCGAAAGCAAACTGTTCGAGATCCAAACCAAATAAGCTGCCCCTTTTAGCGGGCCAAAAAGGCGGGAAGAGAGCGATCTCTTCCCGTTTTTATTTTTTTGCCGCTGTACTGGCTGATTTACGCTAAAAATAATTTTAATAAATCCAATTTTAACACTTAAGGGTTGTTTCCCGGCGTGGCTTGTTGGAACATATGCGGTTAGTCTTTCGAGCTTTCGTTCGCGTAGAGGAATTGAACAATGAGTGAGGCTGAAGCCCGCCCAACAAATTTTATCCGTCAGATTATTGATGAAGATCTGGCATCGGGAAAACACGCGACTATCGTGACCCGTTTCCCGCCTGAGCCAAATGGTTATCTGCACATTGGCCACGCAAAATCGATCTGCCTGAACTTTGGCATCGCACAAGACTATCAGGGCCAATGCAACCTGCGTTTTGATGACACCAATCCGGTAAAAGAAGATATCGAATTTGTAGAGTCGATCAAAAAAGACGTGCAATGGCTTGGCTTCGAGTGGAGCGGCGAGGTTCATTACTCTTCCGACTACTTCGACCAACTGCATCATTACGCGGTTGAACTGATCCAGAAAGGTCTGGCTTACGTTGACGAACTGTCTCCTGAGCAGATCCGTGAGTATCGCGGCAATCTGACTGCGCCGGGCAAAAATAGTCCGTATCGCGATCGCACCGTGGAAGAGAACCTCGAGCTGTTCGCCAAAATGCGCAACGGTGATTTTGCCGAAGGCACCGCCTGCCTGCGTGCGAAAATCGACATGGCTTCGCCGTTCTTCGTGATGCGTGATCCGGTGCTGTATCGCATTAAGTTTGCCGATCACCACCAAACCGGTACCAAGTGGTGCATCTATCCGATGTACGATTTCACCCATTGCATTTCCGATGCGCTGGAAGGGATCACCCACTCGCTGTGTACTCTGGAATTCCAGGACAACCGCCGTCTGTATGATTGGGTGCTCGATAACATCACTATTCCCTGTCATCCGCGTCAGTACGAATTTTCGCGCCTGAATCTCGAATACGCCATTATGTCCAAGCGCAAGCTGAGTCTGCTTGTGACCGAGAAGATTGTCGAAGGTTGGGATGACCCGCGTATGCCAACGGTTTCTGGCCTGCGCCGTCGTGGTTACACTTCAGCGTCAATTCGTGAGTTCTGCCGTCGTATTGGCGTGACCAAGCAGGATAACAACGTGGAAATGGCCGCGCTGGAATCTTGTATCCGTGACGATCTCAACGAAAACGCTCCGCGCGCGATGGCGGTGATCAATCCGGTTAAAGTGATCATTGAGAACTTTAGCGGCGATGCGGTTCAGTGGGTAAAAATGCCTAATCACCCGAACAAGCCAGAAATGGGTTCTCGTGAAGTGCCGTTTACCGCTGAAATCTTTATCGATCAGGCGGATTTCCGTGAGGAAGCCAACAAGCAATACAAACGCCTGGTGCTGGGCAAAGAAGTTCGCCTGCGCAACGCGTATGTCATTAAAGCCGAGCGTATCGAGAAAGATGCCGAAGGCAACGTGACGACGATTTTCTGTAGCTACGACATTGATACTCTGAGCAAAGATCCTGCCGATGGCCGTAAAGTCAAAGGTGTGATCCACTGGGTTTCTGCCAGTGAAGGAAAACCTGCCGAGTTCCGCCTGTACGATCGTCTGTTCAGCGTGGCTAACCCGGCACAGGCTGAAGACTTCCTGACCACCATTAACCCGGAATCTCTGGTTATCGCCAACGGTTTTGTAGAACCAAGCCTGGCGAATGCCGAAGCCGGTGTAAGCCTGCAGTTTGAGCGCGAAGGTTACTTCTGCGCCGACAGCACTTACTCCAGCGCCGAGCATTTGGTGTTTAACCGCACTGTTGGTCTGCGTGACAACTGGGAAAGCAAGCCAGTCGCTTGATAACTCGGTATCTCAAAAATAAATAACGCAGCTCATTGTGGCTGCGTTTTTTTATGGCACCCGTTGCCAAATTTCAGCCATAAAAAAACCGCCTTTCAGCGGTCATTTTATTTACGGGCTTTTCTATTATCCCTTAAAGAAAAGTCCGGGCTGGTATCAGCCTTTACCGTGCAGCGTTTCATCTTCTACGCAGTTGCCGTTTTCGCAATGTCCGTAAAGATAAAGGCTGTGGTTGGTCAATTTAATACCATGAGCTTTGGCAATATCACGCTGACGAGCTTCGATGTATTCATCACGGAATTCGATGACGCGTCCACAATCGAGGCAGATTAAATGATCATGGTGATGCTGCTGAGTCAGCTCAAATACTGACTTGCCACCTTCGAAATTGTGACGGGTAACAATGCCGGCGTCGTCAAATTGGTTCAGAACACGGTAAACCGTGGCAAGACCAATCTCTTCGCCCATATCAATCAGTTCTTTGTACAAATCTTCCGCACTGACGTGATGGCCTGCCGGAGCTTGCAACACTTCCAGAATTTTCAGGCGTGGAAGCGTGACTTTTAAGCCGGCTTTCTTCAGTGCGGTGTTGTTGTCAGTCATGCGGATTTAGTCCTGTCACTATGCTATTCACGTTAATGAAAACGGTGGGCTGTTCACAAACATCGTCCCAACCCAAAATGTTTATAACCAAAGAGGTCGACGCCCAAAAGAGGCGGAACGATAAAAACAGATGTAATAAGTGTACCTTGATCAGGCTGAAAGTTACAATTTTGTAGAAGTTAAATTGTTAATTTCAGTGATAGTTTGGCCCTTTCACGAATAACCTCAACGTTTCAGGGCCTTAGCCTTTGTGTGGGATTAACCGATAATCTCAGCGAGGCTTAATTCTTCAGAAATTTGCTTAACCCAGGCATCAACACGTTCGTTGGTCAGCTCTGGTTGACGGTCTTCGTCGATTGCCAGCCCGATAAAGTGCGTGTCATCAGCCATACCTTTCGAGGCTTCATAACCGTAACCTTCGGTTGGCCAGTGGCCGACAATTACCGCACCGCGAGGTTCGATGATATCGCGCACAGTACCCATCGCATCACAGAAGTATTCTGCGTAATCTTCCTGGTCGCCACAGCCGAACAGAGCAACCAGTTTGCCTTCAAAATCTATCTCTTCCAGCGTCGGGAAAAAGTCGTCCCAGTCACACTGTGCTTCACCGTAGTACCAGGTCGGGATGCCGAGCAGCAGAATATCGTATTTTTCCAGATCTTCTTTGCTGCTTTTGGCGATGTCCTGCACGTCAGCAACATCTTTACCCAACTGCTTCTGGATCATTTTTGCGATGTTTTCGGTGTTTCCGGTGTCGGAACCAAAGAAGATACCTACAACTGCCATAAGCTTATCTAACCTCTTGTTCTGCAATGGACTCTTTGAGTCTGCTTGTTCGTGGGCGTCGCGCGAGTCATTTGAATTTGGCCTATAGTTTATCGGGCAATTCTGGCAAGCGTTATCGCCTTTGTGTGTTCTGTTGCGGGTTTGGGTATAAATGCGGACTGACCGAAAACGTTTCAAGCGGATGGTGCAAGATGAACAACAGCAACGGCGGGCAACCCTTAAAGTTACCCGCCCGAATCGGTCAGCTTTCCTGATTGTTCAAATGAGACAGCAGCATCTGTTCAATCAGTTCGCTACGACTGATATTTTGTTGTTCCGCCAGCTTATTAAGCGCATCTACAGCTTCGGCATTAATTTTCAGCTCTACGCGACGTAAACCGTTGTTTTTGTCACGGCGAAGCTGATTACGCTTGTTAATCCTAAGCTGTTCATCGCGAGAAAGCGGATTTGTTTTTGGACGTCCCGGACGGCGATCGTCTGCGAACAGATCAAGCGTCGTGCGATCCAGTTGTTCTTTTGCCATAGGTAGCGGTACAACTAGGGAAGTTACATCGAAAAGCGACTCATGCCCTTTTCAGATGAAGTGGTTACACATTTCGGGTTAATAAACCCTAACCCAATTTACCTCCAGCGCCCGAGAATAACCAACTCGACGCAGGGGCAAAATTACAGCGCGCAATCATACCCTAGCGTATATCCCTCCACAACGCCTAACTGCCCCGAATAGAGGCTAAGTTATTATGATTAGCCCTTTTTTTGAACAGTTGAGTGTGCTTCGGCAAGAAATTTCCGCGCTTGCGCACTCATTGTTCATTAATCACGGCACATCAATGAAGCGATGAATTGCGCGCAACACCGCTTCGGGTTTTTCAGCGTGTACCCAATGACCACTTCCGGCGACCACATAGGCGCGCGCCTGAGGGAATTGACTGGCAATGGCGCTGCGATAGCTATCCTGCACGTAAGGGGATTCTCCGCCGCGAATAAACAGTGCCGGATGTGGCCAGGACGGCACGTTTTGCCAGCCAATGATGTTAGCGTATTCTGCCAGCAACACCGGGACGTTAAAGCGCCATTCACCCTGCGAAAAAGACTTCAACAGAAACTGAATCACGCCGTCTTCTGATATGTATTGCTGCATCAGTTGTGTCGCGCCCGCGCGGTCTTTAATACCGGCTTCGGTCACCGCATTCAGCGCGGCGAAAATCTCGTCATGACGACGAGTCTGATAATCAACGGGTGCCATATCGATGGCGATGAGCTTATCGATACGCTCTGGAGCCACGGCAGTCAGCGCCATTGCGGCCTTGGCGCCCATCGAGTGACCGATGACGATCACCTTGTCGAAGCTGACGTCATCCAGCGTTTCGAGCAAATCTTCAGCCATTTTTTGATAAGTCATTTCATCCGAGCGTTCTGAAAGCCCGTGATTACGCAAATCTACCTGTAGCACACTATGCTGTTGTTTCAGGTCGCGCGCCAACACGCCGAGATTATCCAGCGTGCCAAACAGGCCATGGACTAACAGTACCGGCAGGGCGGTAGAAGTGGAAGATTCAGCTTGTTGCATTCGATAATGTAATTTCATGACAAGGTCCGTGCAGACATTTATTACAGGTAAGGATCTCATTAGGTTATCATGAGTCGCGGAAGAATTTCTGTCAGAACCCTGTGCGTGATAAAGCAAAGCGCACGCTGAGGTTAACCAGGATATAAGGTTTTGTCTGCTTTTTGAATAATTGGGCGATTTCGCCTTTTTGTTCGCGCAGTTTAATTTGTATAATCCTTTGAATAAATTAAGTAGAAAAACAGTACTGGATAAAGATGAAAACGATTGAGGTTGATGAAGAGCTTTACCGCTATATCGCGAGCCACACGCAGCATATCGGTGAAAGTGCATCAGACATTATACGGCGGATGCTGAAATTTACTGCCGGCCAGGAAGTGCAGACTGCTGCAAAAACCAATGCCAGCGCAGCATCGGCAGAGAAACCAGCAGCGGTCGTTGCCAACACGCCTGCCAATCGCGTGCGTGCGGTGCGTGAACTCTTGCTGTCAGACGAATATGCAGAACAGACCAGAGCGGTTAACCGTTTTATGCTGATCCTCACCACGCTTTATACGCTTAATCCGAAAGAATTTGCGGTTGCGACCGAGTCTTTACATGGCCGTACACGGACTTATTTTGCCGGCGACCAACAAACGTTGCTGCAAAACGGAATCCATACCAAGCCAAAGCACGTTCCTGGAACCCCTTACTGGGTTATCACCAATACCAACACCGGTCGTAAACGCAGCATGATCGAACACATCATGCAATTGATGCAGTTCCCAGCCGAACTGACCGATAAAGTTTGCGGCACCCTTTAATACAGCATTAGGGAGAAATGCCAGTGGCTAACAACCCCCGTGCAGGGCAACCTGCTCAGCAAAGCGATTTGATTAACGTTGCACAACTTACGTCACAGTATTACGTGCTGCAACCCGATCCGGCCAACACTGCCCATGCAGTTAAATTTGGTACTTCTGGACATCGCGGTAGCGCCGGGCGTCACAGCTTCAACGAATCACACATTTTGGCGATTGCTCAGGCTATCGCGGAAGTGCGCAAGGAGCAGGGGACTACCGGTCCATGCTACGTAGGTAAAGACACCCACGCGTTGTCTGAGCCGGCATTTATTTCCGTGCTGGAAGTTCTGACTGCCAATGGCGTCGACGTTATTGTTCAGGAAAACAATGGCTTCACTCCTACGCCTGCGGTATCTCATGCCATTCTGACCCACAATAAAAAGGGCGGCGTGAAAGCTGACGGCATCGTTATTACTCCGTCGCACAATCCACCTGAAGACGGTGGCATTAAATATAACCCGACCAACGGCGGTCCGGCTGATACCGATCTGACCTCTGTCATTGAAAAACGCGCTAACGTGCTGATTGCCGACGGCCTGAAAGGCGTCAAGCGCCAGTCGCTGGATAAAGCCTGGCAGGGCGCTCATCTGAAAGAGCAAGATCTGGTGCAGGGTTATGTTGAAGATCTGGTCAACATTATCGATTTCCCGGCGATTCAGAAAGCCGGCCTGAAACTCGGTGTTGATCCGCTGGGTGGCTCAGGTATCGAATATTGGAAACGCATCGCCGAACATTACAAGCTGGATCTGACGCTGGTTAACGATTCTGTCGATCAGACTTTCCGCTTTATGCATCTCGACCACGACGGTGTGATCCGCATGGACTGCTCGTCTGAATTCGCGATGGGCGGCCTGCTGGCATTGAAAGACAAGTTTGACCTGGCCTTTGCCAATGACCCGGATTATGACCGCCACGGCATCGTTACGCCGAAAGGCCTGATGAATCCGAACCATTATCTGGCCGTTGCAATTAACTATCTGTTCCAGCATCGTCCACAGTGGGGCGCTGATGTTGCCGTGGGTAAAACGCTGGTTTCCAGCGCAATGATCGACCGCGTGGTGGCTGACCTTGGCCGTAAACTGGTTGAAGTTCCTGTTGGCTTCAAATGGTTCGTTGATGGTCTGTTTGACGGCAGCTTTGGTTTCGGCGGTGAAGAAAGCGCGGGGGCGTCGTTCCTGCGTTTCGACGGAACTCCGTGGTCAACCGATAAAGACGGCATCATCCTGTGCCTGCTGGCAGCCGAAATCACCGCCGTGACCGGCAAGAATCCGCAGCAGCACTACGATGAACTGGCCGCGCGCTTCGGTGCTCCGAGCTACAACCGTATTCAGGCTCCTGCGACTCACGCGCAGAAAGCTGCGTTATCCAAGCTTTCTCCTGAGCAGGTCAAAGCCGATACTTTGGCGGGTGACCCAATCACCGATCGTCTGACCAAGGCTCCGGGCAACGGCGCTTCTATTGGTGGACTGAAAGTGATGACCAAAAACGGTTGGTTTGCCGCACGTCCGTCAGGCACAGAAGAAGCTTACAAGATTTATTGTGAAAGCTTCCTGGGTGCCGAGCACCGTGAACAAATCGAAAAAGAAGCCGTGGAAATTGTCAGCAAAGTATTAGCCGACGCCAAATAAACCCTGCGGTTTGTTGAACTCTAAATAAGGCGCTGTTTATACAGCGCTTTTTTTATGACCTTTTTTGCCATTCTCCAGACTGCAAAAAAGGAATATCTAAATGCAAGAACGCTGGCAATTGAACGTAAACCCGCGGAACACTAAAGCTCAGGGCATAAAGCGATAACCGACTCCGGTTTCAGTGAGTAAATGGCGAGGGCGAGCGGCATCCAGCTCGAGCTTCTGCCGCAAATGGCCCATATAAATACGTAAATAATGGCTGTGCTCAACGTAGTTTGGACCCCAGACATGACTGAGTAACTGCCGCTGAGTAATGACTTTGCCGCTGTTTGCCAGCAATTCGGCCAGTAAACGGAATTCAATCGGCGTGAGGTGCAGATCTTCTCCGTTACGCTGCACGCGCCGGTTAATCAAATCAACGGTAACATCGGCAAAACAGACCTGCGGGCTTTCCTGCAGACCGCCTGCATGGCGGCGCAGAGAAACACGGACTCTGGCCAGCAGTTCACCGACGCCAAAAGGTTTAGTGAGAAAATCGTCTGCTCCGGCGTCGAGCGCGGCAATTTTGTCCTCTTCGCCGGTGCGGGCAGACAGGACAATAATCGGGATACTGCTCCAGTGACGCAAATCGCGGATGTAGTCCAACCCATCACCGTCCGGCAGGCCAAGATCGAGAATGACCAGATCTGGCTTACGGGTTCCGGCTTCAATCAGCCCACGCTGCAGCGTTTCGCTCTCGAAAACTTTCATGCCTTCCCCCTCCAGCGCGGTGCGAACAAAGCGACGGATCTCTTTCTCATCTTCGACAATCAGAATATTTACCGGGGTCAGGCTCATCTATGGGATGTCTTTTGGTGTGGGTTCTATGGATTCCAGTTCCATTGATTCCAGAACTGGCAGCTTCTCCAGCGGTAGCGTAAAGCAGAATTTCGCGCCGCCTTCCGGGTTATTTTCGGCCCAGATACGCCCGTCGTGTACCTCTATAATGGCATGACAAATTGCTAATCCCAAGCCAACACCGGGGATCGCCGATTCTTTATTACCGCGTGAAAATTTCTCGAATATTTGCCGCTCGCCACCGGCAATAATACCCGGACCGTTGTCTGCAACCGTGATTTCCAATACATCTTCGCTGGCTCGCGCCTTGACTGTGATCAGCGCCCGCACTCCGGCGTATTTATGCGCATTCTCCAGCAGATTGATAAAAACGCGTTCAATCAGGCTGGCATCACAGTTGACCAGTAACATCTCATCGGGCAGATCGACAATTATCTGGTGCGTGCTGAGCAGCAGCTCGAGCATGCGCAGTGCGCTGCCGATTATCTCCTCAACCGACTGCCATTCTTTGCGTAAATTAAATCCGCCGGACTGAATGCGCGCCATATCCAACAGGTTGTTGACCAGTCGGGTGGTGCTCAACACCTGCTGACGTATCTGATTGGCCTGTGGCGCGTAGGCGGAACCCTCGCTGGCCAAGTCCAGTGTCAAAATCTCTGCCTGACCGAAAAGCACGGTCAGCGGTGTGCGCAAATCGTGTGACAGCGCCGCCAGCAAGGAGTTTCGAAGCTGCTCGCGTTCGGTTTCCAGACGCGCGCTTTCGGCGCTGGCCGCCAGCTGCAAACGCTCCAGCGCATTGGCAATCAGTACGGTAAAGGTTTGCAGCAGGCGCTGTTGCTCCGGTACCAGCAACTGCCGCACGTTGGCCGGTTCTACTGCCAGCAGGCCCAGGGTTTTTCCCGAGGCGACCAGTGGCAGCAGCTGATAAGGCACGCCGGGCAGGGTATCGGTACCCGCTCCGGCGGGAGATTGTTTGTCAAAGCTCCAGCGGGCGATGGCCTGATCGACTGCAATCGCCTGACCAGAGGCTACCTCGCTTTGCTCAAGATCCAGCGTGCCTTCTTCGACCGCGTCGGGCCGCGGCAGCAAAACTGCCGTTTTGGCCTTCAGAGTCGTAGAAATAAAGTGACGGCTGGTCTGTGCTATCGCCTCCGGCGTCATTGCCTGACTCAATCCTTTGGACATTTCATAAAGATGCTGTGCACGTTTTTCGCGATGGCGGGCAATGCGCGCCTGATAGCGCACTCCGGCAGTCAAATTACCAATCAGCACTCCAACTGTCAGCATTACTGCGAAGGTCAGCAGATATTGCGCGTCGGTCACCGCAAACGAGCCGCGTGGCTGCACCAGAAACAGGTCAAAACTGGCGACATTAATCACTGCCGCGAATACCGACGGCCAACGCCCGTAGAACAGAGCAACAATCACTACGCCGAGCAAATAAACCATGATCAGGTTGGCGGGGTCAAAAAACGGCACCAGAAACTGCGAGATAAAAGTGATCAGCGCACACATTAATACCGCCACGGCGCAGCCCTGAAGCTGACGGCGAAATCGTTCACTGAAGGTTCGTGCATCGGACTCTTTGCGCAGACTTGCCGGGGCAGTTTCCTCGAGACTGACGATCAGCAGGTCAAGCTCGGGACCGATTTTCGCCAGCCGGTCAATCAATGTCGTGCGCCATTTAAAACGACGCTCTTTGCGACGACCAAGCACAATTTTGCCGAGATAATGTTCGCGGGCATAGCGCAGAATCGCCTGCTCTTCCTGCGGTTCGGATAGCGTAGCCGTTTCGGCTCCCAGCTCCTGCGCCAATTTCAGCGCACGCAAAATGGCCCGCCGCTGGCCTTCAGGCAGGCGATGCAGCCGCGGGGTTTCGACGTAAACCGCATGCCACGCGCAGCCCAGCCGCGCAGCCAGTCTGGCCGCCACGCGCACCAGTTTTTCACTGCCGCTGTCGTGGCCGATACACAGCAGCAGCGCGTCACGGGTGTGCCAAATACGCTCGCGTCCCTGTGTGTCGCGGAACTCGCGCATCTGCTCATCGACGCGATCGGCGGTGCGGCGCAGGGAAAGCTCACGCAGGGCGATAAGATTGCCCTTGCGGAAGAAGTGTTCAATCGCCCGTTCAGCCTGGCCGGGAATATAGACTTTGCCCTCTTTCAGGCGCTGGCGCAGATCGTCGGGGGGAAGGTCAACCAGTACCACTTCATCGGCCTGATCGAAAATATGGTCCGGCACAGTTTCACGGATAATGATGCCGGTCACGCCGCTAACCACGTCATTGAGGCTTTCAAGATGCTGAACGTTAACGGTGGTGAAAACGTCAATCCCTGCGTCGAGCAGCTCTTCAATGTCCTGCCAGCGTTTGGGATGGCGCGAACCGGTGGCGTTGCTGTGCGCCAATTCGTCCATCAGGATAAGGGCGGGATGGCGCGCCAGCGCGGCGTCGAGATCGAACTCAAGCAGCTGGCGGCCACGGTGGGGAATGCGCTTGGGGGGAAGCAAGTCGAGGCCGGGCAACATTGCCTGTGTTTCTTTGCGGCCGTGGGTTTCGACTACCCCGACCACCACGTCTAATCCGGTGGCGCGCAGTCGTTGCGCCTCCTGTAGCATGGCGTAGGTTTTCCCTACGCCAGCACAGGCGCCAAAGAAGATTTTCAACTGGCCGCGCGGCTTTTCATTGGCCAGGGCCAACAGGCTGTCAGGGTTGGGCCGCTGCGTCTCTTCGTCTACCATACTGTCTCTTCTTATTGAGTAGTTAACGCATCCAAAGCCAGATTCAACTGCAGCACATTTACTACCGATTGTCCGGTAAATGCCGCCAGCGGTGTTGAAGTATTTGCTGCAATAAGTTGTACCACTTGGTCGCGAGTCAGATTTCTGGCCGTTGCCACGCGCTGTGCCTGCCAAAGTGCGGCATCAACAGAAATATGCGGGTCAAGTCCGCTGGCTGAGGCCGTCACCAAATCAACGGGCACCTGCGGCGAGCTGGCTGGGTTGGCCTTACGCAGTGCCGCCACGCGATCGGCCACTGCTTTATCAAGCGCCGGATTGCTGACCGCAAGATTGCTCCCCGAGGATGCCATCGCATTATAGGCGCTATCCGAGGTGGCGGAAGGTCGCCCCCAAAAATAATCCATGCGGGTAAACGATTGACCAATCAGGGCTGAACCCACCGGCTTGCCGGCAGTGTAAATCAGTGAACCCTGTGCCGGTGCGCGAAACAGCAGCGCCGACAAACCGGTGGTCAATAGCGGATACGCCACACCGGTTATCAGTGTAAACAGCACCAGCAATACCAGCGAAGGGCGGAAATAATGGTGACGAATAGCGATACTCATTGATGTATTCCTTTCTTCCAACTACTCATAAATGATGCGGCAATCAGGCCAGATGCAGCACGGTAAGGATCAGGTCAATAGCCTTGATGCCCACGAAAGGCACCAGCAGCCCGCCGACCCCATAAATCCACAGATTACGACGCAGCAGTGCGGCGGCGCTCATGGGTTTGTAGCTCACCCCGCGCAGCGCCAGCGGGATCAGAAACACGATCACCAACGCGTTAAAAATAACCGCCGACATAATGGCCGACGACGGCGAATGCAGATGCATCACGTTCAGCGCGTTGAGTTGCGGATAGGTCGCCGCAAACGCTGCCGGAATGATGGCAAAGTACTTCGCCACGTCATTGGCAATACTGAAAGTGGTCAGCGAACCTCGCGTCATCAGCATCTGTTTCCCGATGTGAACGACTTCAATCAGCTTGGTCGGGTTAGAGTCCAAATCGACCATGTTCCCGGCTTCTTTAGCGGCCTGGGTTCCCGAATTCATCGCCACCGCCACGTCAGCCTGTGCCAGTGCCGGAGCATCGTTGGTGCCATCACCGGTCATTGCGACCAGACGCCCTTCGGACTGATACTGGCGAATCAAGGCCAGTTTGGCTTCCGGTGTCGCTTCTGCCAGAAAGTCATCAACGCCCGCTTCGGCGGCAATCGCGGCGGCGGTCAAACGGTTATCCCCGGTGATCATCACCGTTTTGATGCCCATCTTGCGCAGCTCGGAGAAGCGTTCTTTAATGCCCCCTTTAACGATGTCTTTCAGTTCAACTACGCCAAGCACGCGCGCGCCTTCAGCAACTACCAGCG
The DNA here is from genome assembly GCF_000257645.1 of Serratia sp. M24T3. Taxonomy (GTDB): domain Bacteria; phylum Pseudomonadota; class Gammaproteobacteria; order Enterobacterales; family Enterobacteriaceae; genus Rouxiella. Next base: position 38,460 of record NZ_AJHJ01000011.1, on the reverse strand, counting down.
GAGTACCGCCTTTTCGAGCGACGGTTTCAACCAGGCCTTCTACCGCCGGCGGGAAGTGCCCCTGATTGGTTTCTACGTGACGGCGAATCGCATCCACAGCACCTTTTCGAATAATCCGCTCGCCAATGTTGACGCCACTCATACGCGTTTGCGCCGAGAAGGCGATAAAAGTGGCGTTCAGCGATTTGATGTCGCGTTCGCGCAGGTTAAAGCGTTGTTTTGCCAATACTACGATGCTGCGTCCTTCCGGCGTTTCATCGGCCAGTGAGGACAGCTGTGCCGCATCGGCAAGTTCTTGCTCACTGACCCCGGGAGCCGGTAAAAACTGTGCCGCCTGGCGGTTACCCAGCGTGATGGTGCCGGTTTTATCCAGCAGCAAGACATCGACGTCGCCAGCCGCTTCGACCGCGCGGCCGCTGGTGGCGATCACGTTGGCCTCTAACATACGGCTCATTCCCGCCACGCCGATGGCCGATAACAGGCCGCCGATGGTGGTCGGGATCAGGCACACCAGCAGTGCGACCAGCACGGTCACGGTGACTGGCGTTCCGGCATGGCTGGCGTCAACGCTGAACAGCGAGAACGGATACAGCGTGGCGGTGGCGAGCACAAACACCAGCGTCAGAGCGACCAGCAAGATAGTCAGCGCCACCTCGTTTGGTGTTTTGCGGCGTTTCGCGCCTTCTACCATGGCGATCATTCTGTCGAGGAAAGTTTCACCAGGGTTGACGGTACATTCAACGATCAGCCAGTCGGACAGTACGCGGGTCCCGCCGGTAACTGATGAAAAGTCACCGCCCGATTCACGGATAACCGGAGCAGATTCGCCGGTTATGGCGCTTTCATCTACCGAGGCTCCGCCTTCCAGCACCTCACCGTCGCAAGGCACAGTGTCACCCGCTTCGATCAGCACAAAGTCACCCTTGCGCAGGCTGTCTGCCGCAACTTTGATAGGCGGTGATTCGTAGCGCGCCTCATAAAGTTTTTTCGCCCAGCTCGTTTTCTGTACGCCTTTCAGGCTCTCGGCCTGTGCCTTGCTGCGACCCTCTGCCAATGCCTCGGCAAAGTTGGCAAACAGCACGGTAAACCACAGCCACAGGGAAACGCTGCCGGTGAATCCGGCGCTGCCCTCGGTTTTACCCAGCAAAATCGCCAGCCAGATAAGCGTGGTGAGAATACTGCCTAGATACACCACGAACATCACCGGATTTCGCCACTGAACGCGCGGACTCAGCTTTTTCACCGCGTCGAAAATGGCGGTGCGAATTAACCGGGGTTCAAACAAGGCACGTGTTTTGCGAGTCATCGTCTTCTCTCTTTACCATCTGTTGTGCAAGGTGCCTGGGTTACTTCGCCAGCCACACCTGTAAATGTTCAGCCACTGGACCCAGCGCCAGCGCCGGAATAAAGGTCAGCGCGCCGACCAGCAGGATGGTGCCGATCAGCAGGCCGATAAACAGCGGTCCTGAGGTCGGTAACGTCCCGTTGCCTGCGGGTTGGCGTTTTTTCGCTACCAGCGAACCGCAGATAGCCAATACCGGCAAAATCACGCCGAAGCGGCCGAAGAACATGGTGACCGCCAGCGTCAGGTTATAGAAAGGCGTGTTAACGCTCAGTCCGGCAAAGGCGCTCCCGTTGTTATTCGCCGCTGATGAGTAGGCATACAGCACCTCGGTGAATCCGTGTGCGCCGGGATTGGCAATCCCTGTTAATCCGGCCGGGCTGATAAGGGCCAGCGCAGTGCCGAGAAGAACCAGCGTCGGCGTAACCAGGATCGCCAGCGCGGTCATTTTCATATCGAAGACGTCGATTTTTTTACCGAGATATTCCGGCGTGCGGCCAATCATCAACCCGGCAATAAACACTGTCAGTAATACAAACAGCAGCATGCCGTAAAGGCCTGAGCCGACGCCGCCGAATATCACTTCGCCAATCTGCATCAGCCACAGTGGGATCATGCCACCCAGCGGGGTAAATGAGTCGAGCATCGCGTTGACCGCACCGCATGAGGCGGCGGTGGTGATCACGCTGAACATGCTGGATGCCAGGATGCCGAAGCGCGCCTCTTTGCCTTCCATATTAATGTTGCTGGCAGCACCCAGGGCTGACAGGTGCGGGTTGCCCTGTAGTTCGGCGGCCATCACGATCACCACACAAACCACAAAGATCAATGACATGGTCCACAGCAGCGCATGACCCTGACGGCTGTCGCCCACCACGCGGCCAAACGAGAAGCACAGCGCGCAGGGGATAAGGAAGATTGCCAGCATCTGCACCATATTGGTCATCGCAGTCGGGTTCTCGAACGGATGCGCCGAGTTGACCCCAAAGAAACCGCCGCCGTTGGTGCCGAGCATCTTGATCGCCTCCTGAGATGCGACCGGTCCCATCGGCAGGATTTGCTGCGCGCCTTCCAGCGTAGTGACGTGCTGGTAGGCTTCCATATTTTGCAGCACGCCCTGACTGACGAAATACAATGCCAGTAGCAGAGAGAGCGGCAGCAGCAGATACAGCGTGATGCGAATTAAATCGGTCCAGGCATTGCCCAGCGTTTTCCCCGACGGACGGGCAAACGCGCGGATCATCGCGAAGGCCACGGCAATCCCGGTGGCGGCCGACAGGAAGTTCTGCACGGTCAGCCCAACCATTTGACTGAAATAGCTTAAGGTGCTTTCGCCGCTGTAGGCCTGCCAGTTGGTGTTGGTCACAAAGCTTACGGCGGTGTTGAATGCCAGATCCCACGACATATTTTGCATATGTTGTGGATTCCACGGCAATAGACCTTGCAGCATCAGGATAGCCATCAAAAAGATGATGCCCAGCAGGTTGAAGCTGAAGATGGCTATCGCGAACTGTTTCCAGTCCATCTCCCCATCAGAGCTGCCCGCAAGGCCTAAGACCCGGCGTTCAAAACCGGCAATAGCCACGCCGACTTCTCCCTCAATCAACCGGGCAATAAATTTACCCAGCGGATGAGCAAGCAGCAGCAAGACCAGCATAAAGCTGGCGATCAGTAAAAAAGCGGAAGCGGCCATTTAAAACTCCTCCGCATTGAGCAAGGCATAAACGAGATAGCCGAGCAGTAAAAGCACCAGCAGTGCGCCGCAGATAACACCTGTGTTCACAAACCACCCCTTGAATTGATTCCCCGTCCTCCTTGCTGCTAAGGCAAAGATCACGGGGAGATATAATGACGTTCACCCTTATTGATAAAACGAGTGTAAAGATCGGCTTCTAAAGAACCTGAAAAGATGCGGGGCGGTGGTGTAAAAAAAGTATAAAAATGGCGAGAAATAGATTAATTAACCAGCGATAAGTAGGTTTTTAACAAGAATGTAACTTTATTACAGTGCAAGGGCCGAATTGTGCTTTTATTCGCCAATAAGTGGTCTGATCAGTAGTAAAGTTACAGCCTTTGCGATAATATTTGTTCATTAAACAACCTATGAGTCATCCCGGTCTCGGTCCATTATCGCGTTAGGGCCTCAGGCTGGCCGTTTTGGAGAACTCCCATGTCTGATTACACCCCGTATTCCTTGTCTCGCCTGTTATTGCGTCGCACCGCCGTGGTCCTGATCGGTATCTTTGCGCTACCGGTAATGCTGTTTCGCTCAGATCGCGCACGTTTTTACAGTTCGCTTTACCGCGCGTGGGCGCAAACCAGCGACAAACCGCTGTGGCTGGCGCAGGTAGAAATGGCCGGACAATATTTTTACTAATCCCTTCATCGCGATGGGCTAAGCTTGTTTGAGATGGCATAAAAACAACATAAACCAGCCAGATAATCGGCTGGTTTTTTTGTCTCTGCTTTGCGAGTAAACTTGTACAATTGATTTTTTTTGTATAGGTTTAATCAGGGCGCTGCAGGATTTTGCTGCGCCATGGAATGCAAAACCGCCAGGAGTCGCAAATGAGTGAACAAATTCCGATTGGGATCAGCGCCTGCCTGCTGGGAGAAAAGGTTCGTTTTGACGGTGGGCATAAACGGCTGGCCTTTGCCGTTGAGCAGTTAGCTCCTTATGTTCGCTTCGAACCTGTCTGCCCGGAAATGGCGATTGGCTTACCCACTCCTCGCCCCGCACTGCGACTGGTACAAACGAGTGATAGCATCCGCATGCAGTTCAGCAATGATGCCGACGTCGATATTACCGATAAAATGCAACAGTATTCCGAGCAGCGGGTAGCCGCGCTCGAACACCTCTGCGGTTATATTCTTTGCGCCAAGTCCCCAAGCTGCGGCATGGAGCGGGTGCGTGTTTATCGCGAAAACAGCAAAGACAACAGTAAAAGCGGGGTGGGGATTTATACCGCCGAGCTGCAAAAACAACTGCCGTGGTTGCCGATTGAAGAAGACGGACGCCTTAACGATCCTGTGCTGCGTGAGAATTTTGTCGAGCGAGTTTTTGCGCTTTATGAGCTTAAGATGCTTCGCCAGTCCGGTTTGACGCGCGGAAAACTGATGGCATTTCATAGCCGTTACAAGCTTTCTTTGCTGGCGCATTCCCAACCTGAATATCGCGACCTCGGGCGCTTTGTGGCATCAATGGATAAATGGTCTTCACTGGAAGAATATTTTATCGAATATCGCAATCGGTTGATGACCCTGATGACTCACAAGGCAACACGGCGCAACCACACCAACGTGTTGATGCACGTCCAGGGCTATTTCCGCAAACAGCTGACCAGCGGGCAGCGACAGGAATTGGCACAGTTGATCGACCATTATCGGCAGGGGATGCAACCGCTGCTGGCACCGATCACACTGCTAAAACATTACATGCATGAATATCCCGATGCCTATTTACAGCAGCAGCGCTATTTCGAACCTTATCCCGAGGCCCTACGCCTGCGCTATGGGCATTGAGATTGTGATTAAAAGTATAAGGATTATTTTGTTATGACCACCCACCTGGTCTGGTTTCGTAACGATTTACGCGTCACTGATAACCGCGCGCTGTCCGCCGCCTGCGAAGATGTAGACGCCAAAGTGATTGCCGTTTTCATTGCCACTCCCAAGCAGTGGCACCGCCATGATATGGCCCCTCGTCAGGCCACGTTTATCTATCAGCATCTGCTGGCTTTGCAGGAGATGCTCAAAGAGCGCGGCATCCCACTGTATTACCATCAGTGCGACCTGTTTTCCGACAGCATAAACTGGCTAAAAAAATTCACTGAAGAACAGCAGGTTGACACCCTTTATTATAATAATCAGGTGGAGATTAACGAGGTCGAGCGTGACGCCGAGGTCGATAAATCCCTGTCTGCCAAACTGCAAATTCAGCGTTTTGACGACAGTCTGTTGTTGCCACCCGGTTCGGTGACCACCGGCAGCGGTGAAATGTATAAGGTTTACACGCCGTTTCGCCGTGCTTTTCTGCAACGCCTGAACGAATCAGACAGCCGCTCCTTGCCAGCTCCGCACGCGCGCAAAAAAGCGCATAAAGCCCACGACGACAAGATAGAACCTTTTGACTATCCTCAGCAGGATATTGGCGATGATTTTCCGATTGGCGAAGAGGCCGCTCGTGATCGTTTGCGACGATTTTGCCGCGAAAATGTTGAAGATTACATCGAACAGCGAGATTTACCCGCGATTGACGGCACCAGCACGCTGTCTCCCTATCTGGCGATTGGCGTCATCTCACCGCGACAGTGTTTCAATCGCCTGCGTACCGAACATCCTCATCTTTTAGAGAAAACAGACGGGGGTGCTTTTGGTTGGTTAAACGAACTGGTTTGGCGCGAATTCTACCGCCATCTGCTGGCGACCTGGCCATCATTGTGCAAGCATCAGCCGTTTGTTGAATGGACAAAGGGTGTGCGCTGGCGTGATGCACCCGATGATTTGAAGGCCTGGCAGCAGGGTAAAACGGGCTATCCGATCGTTGATGCAGCGATGCGTCAGCTAAATGCCACCGGCTGGATGCATAATCGTCTGCGAATGATCGTCTCCAGTTTTCTGGTAAAAGATCTGCTGATCGACTGGCGTCACGGCGAACGCTATTTTATGTCGCAGTTGCTGGATGGCGATCTGGCGGCCAATAATGGCGGCTGGCAGTGGAGTGCGTCTACCGGTACTGATTCCGCACCTTATTTTCGCATTTTTAATCCCACCACGCAGGGCGAGCGATTCGACAAGCAAGGCAAGTTTATCAAGGCCTGGGTGCCGGAGCTTGCCGAGGTGCCGGAGAAAGATATTCACCAGCCACATCGATGGGCCGAGAAGCACCGGCGCGTGATAGACTATCCTCATCCGATTATCGATCACGCCCGAGCGCGCAAGGATACGCTGGCAGCCTTCGAGGCAGCCAAGAGTCGTGCTCAGGCAGAGGATTAAGGCTCCCGCCTTGATTGCCTTTCAGCACTGCATGGAGCGATGTGATGACGCAAAAATCCCGGAATACGGCCCCTTTTTTAGCAAATCGATACTTAAGGGCAGGCGTTTTAGCTGTCGGATTAGGCTGGGCCAGTAGCGCCAGCGCTGGTTTTCAAGTCGTCGCCCTGGGAGTTCACGGCGGCGTCGAGGAGGGCAATCTCACCTCTTATCTTCTGCGCGACGAATCGCAGAAGCAATTTCTGGCGCTGGATGCCGGTTCTGTTTTACCCGGCATCAGCAAGGCGTTGGAGAAAGGCAGCTTTCCTCAAGTCAACGCAGCCAACTCCGCGCCGCTCACGCCACAGGGCGCGGTTTTCCGTAATCTAATCAGCGGTTATTTTATCAGCCATGGCCACCTTGACCATCTCGCTGGCTTAATCATCTCCTCGCCGCAGGACAGTAAAAAACCCATTTACGGCTCGACCGAGACCATTAATACCCTGCGCCAATACTATTTTAACTGGAAAGTATGGCCGAATTTCAGCGACTCCGGCAGCGGCCAGCGTCTGGGGACTTATCGTCTCAATGCACAGCGGTTCGGTCAGCGTTTTTCATTGGCCAACGTTGGGCTGAACGGCGTGATATATCCGCTCAGTCACGGTGGCGTGGGTTCGTCGATGCTGCTTGTCAGCACCGCAGCCACCGCGCAACAGCAGGAATCTTTTGCCTTCTTTGGTGATACCGGGGCCGATAAGCTGGAGAAATCCCAAGACTTGAATGCTATCTGGCGCGTGCTCGGTGAAGAGGTTAAACAGCACCGGCTGAAAGGCATTATTATTGAAACTTCTTACCCCAATGGTATTCCCGATAAGCAGCTGTTCGGGCATCTGACCCCGACATTGCTGCTCGGCGAGCTGGCGCATCTGCAGCAGTACGCGGGTGGAGAAGGTTCTTTGAAAGGCCTGAAAGTGGTGATCAGCCATATCAAACCGAGCCTGACCGCCGGTGCAGACCCTCGAGCCGACATTATCCGCCAGCTTGAACAGGGTAATCAGCTCGGCGTAAACTTTATCTTTATGCAGCAGGGCGATAGCCAAACGTTTTAATCGTCTGGCGCGAGTTTTCCGCCTGACAAATTGGAAGAAAGTGATGAACAATATTGAACTAGAAAAATTAATCGACCTGAAGCTGGCCGTGGACACCTTCAAGGATTATGCGCCGAATGGCCTACAGGTTGAAGGCGGCACGGAGGTTAAGCGAATTGTAACCGGCGTTACCGCAAGCCAGAAACTGCTGGACGCAGCCGTTCAACACGGTGCGGACACTATTATCGTTCACCATGGCTATTTCTGGAAAAATGAACCGGCGGCGGTGCGTGGCATGAAACGCAACCGTTTGAAAACCCTGCTGCTAAACGATATTAATTTGTATGGTTACCACCTGCCGTTAGACGCTCACCCCGAGTTAGGTAACAATGCGCAGCTAGCCCGCCTGTTGGGGATCAACGTGCTGGGTGAAATCATGCCGTTGGTCCCTTACGGGGAACTGCCGGCTGCCGTGCCCGCCGAAGCTTTCCACCAGAAAATCGAGCAACAGCTTGGTCGCAAGGTTTTGCACAGTTCCGAGGGTGGGCCGCGAGAAATTCGTCGGGTGGCATGGTGTACCGGAGGCGGCCAGGGCTTTATTCAACAGGCTGCCGATTTTGGCGTTGATGCGTTTATCACCGGGGAAGTGTCTGAACAGACGATTCATATTGCTCGTGAAATGGGGCTGCACTTTTTTGCTGCCGGTCATCACGCCAGCGAACGCTACGGCGTGAAAGCTCTGGGCGAATGGCTCGCCGCAGAGCATGGTTTAGATGTTACCTTTATTGATGTTGATAACCCGGCCTAAACTTATCGACCCTGCTGTGCGACTTTGGGTGGCACAGCATCTGCCTCGTCTTCTTCTTGCTCCAGCGGCTGTTGGGTCGGCGGAAACTCACTGTCTTCAAGCAGGATAAACGCCCGCTGCAAGCCGGTATCTGCATCAGGATCTGCGCCCTGTGGGCGAGTTTCCAACTCGTTTTCCGCTTCAGTCTCAGGCTCGCTTTGCTCGGCAGTTTCCGGCGCTGGCATCTGATCCTGGATCATCTGCTCGTCAATATTGGGATTTAGCGCAGGCGACAGCGGGGAACTGCTCAGGCTGTCGGGCATAGCGATGTGCGGCACGGGTGCATCTTCCGCCATCTGCGTCAGCTGTTCCGTCGCCGAGCTGCGACTCAGGGCAACGATTGCCGCACCGCAGAGAGCGAAAAAGGCATAAAGAATATTGCCACCCAGCGGCTCAATCAGCGCGCCAACTGCCAGTGGCCCGATACAGGCCCCGACGCCGAAAGCCATCAACAAACACGCGGACAGTGAAACCCGGCGCTCGGGTTCAATCATGTCATTGGCCAGCGCGACAATCAGCGGATAAAGCGTAAATTGCATCAGGCTAACCATAAAACCGACGGTGAGCAGCAACGGGAACGAAATGTGAGTGAAGATAGCCAGCGGCAGGGCTGCAACCGCCAGCAGCAGGGCGTTGATGCGCATCAGCAGATTACGGTTATAGCGGTCGGACAACCAGCTCAGCGGAAACTGTGCCACCAGACCGGCAAATATCGCCAGCGCCATAAACAGGCCCGTCTGTTGAGTAGTCAGACCCTGCTGGTTTGCGTATAGCGGAGCCATGCCGTAGAACGAGCCAACGATCATGCCAATTACCAGCGTAATCGCCAGCACCTTGGGGATCGCGCCTATAAAATACTTGAGCTCCATCGGCGCAGGCGACATGTGGCCGACCTTGGTGCGGGTAGTCAGCGCAATCGGTACTAAACAGAGTGCGAAACACAGGGCAATCACCAACAGTGTGCTCATCCCCAGATCGGTTTGCAGCATCAAAACAACCTGGCCAAGAGCCATGCCGAGATACGACGCCGCCATATAAAAGCCGAACACCACGCCGCGCTGGCTGGAGTCCGACTGATCGTTGAGCCAGCTTTCCAGCACCATATATTGGCACATCATGCACAGGCCGATAATTAATCGCAGCACGACCCAAACGGGGATGATTTCGGTCAGTCCATGGCCTATCACGGCGGCGGTGATGATCCCCGAGCAGGAGACATAGGCGCGGATATGCCCGACGCGGGCAATCAAAAAGTGGCCAACCTTGCCGCCGATCACCAGACCAATATAGTTGGCAGCAATAATCGCACCAATCATCGCGCCGCTAACGTGAATGGCGCTTAGGCGAAGAGAGACGTAGGTGGTGAGAAGCCCTGAACCAAGCAGCATCAGTAATGTGGTGGTATAGAGCGGAAAAAAAACGCCAAAGGTCTTTTTCACTGTTTCTTCCTTTCATTGAGGCAACACACTGCTTTTCAACGCCTTCCGGGCAGGCAGGGTTTTGCAGAAACATAAGACACACAGGCGGTCTTTGCCATACAGCCTAGCAGTTCAGCCCCTGACCATCGAGAAGTTAAGTTTTTCAGGTGGCACGTAGGGTCTGTAACTGTTGTATAAATAACGTTATCTTTAACTGTATCATCATTCTAATTCTATTAATTCTGTGGCTTAGGAGTTATCAAGTGCAACCAGCACGATGTTACTTGTTAGGGGAACGCGCGGTCGTTCTCGAACTGGAGCCTCCGGTGTCATTGGCGAACCAGCAGCGAATCTGGGGACTGGCTCAACGCGTGGTGGACTTCCCCGGCGTTAAAGAAGTCATTCCAGGTATGAATAATTTAACCGTCTTACTGACTGAACCACAGACTTACGCCGCACAGGCCGTTGAGCGCCTGCAAAGCTGGTGGCACGACAGCAACTCTTTTGAGCCGGAATCGCGACTCATTGAAATTCCGGTGGTTTATGGTGGAAAAGGCGGCCCCGATCTCTCCGGCGTCGCCAGCCATACCGGCATGACCCCAAGTCAGGTAGTCGAATGCCACAGCGGCGCGGAGTACATCGTCTATTTTCTCGGTTTTCAGCCCGGATTCCCTTACCTCGGCGGCATGCCCGACGTGCTGGCCACCCCACGCCATTCTGAACCTCGTTTGAGCGTACCTGCAGGAACAGTGGGTATCGGTGGCGGCCAAACCGGCATCTACCCGTTGATTACCCCCGGTGGTTGGCAGCTTATCGGCCATACGCCGCTGTCGATGTTTGATCCCGACAGCCGCTTACCGACTCTATTACGCCCCGGGGATCGGGTACGCTTTGTGCCTCAGAAGGAGGGCGTATGTTAAAGATTTTACGTGCCGGGATGCTAACCTCGGTACAGGATTTGGGGCGCGATGGCTATCGCCAGCTCGGCGTCAGCCAATCAGGGGCCTTTGATGCACCTGCGCTGCGTATCGGCAATCTGCTGGTGGGCAACGAAGAAAACGCCGCGGGTATTGAAATTACCTTGGGTCAGTTCAGCGTTGAGTTCACTAAAAAAGGCTGGATTGCCCTGACTGGTGCGGGCAGCCATGCCACCCTCGACGGTGAATCTGTGTGGACCGGTTGGTGCTATCCGGTAAAACCAGGGCAGGTATTGAGCCTGAAAACGCCCATTCGTGGGATGCGCAGCTATCTGGCGGTAGCGGGAGGAATTAACGTACCCGTGGTACTCGATTCACGCAGTACCGATCTTAAGGCCGGGTTTGGTGGTTTTGAAGGCCGAGCCTTGAAAGACGGCGATGTTTTAACCGCCGGGAAAACTAAAAATCTGCCGAAAAAATCCATTGGCGTTAAACAGCTGCTGTTTGGTAACCGTATTCGTGCCATTCCAGGACCTGAATACGATGAATTCAGCGACGATGCGCGTGATTCTTTTTGGCGCACAGCTTGGCAGTTAAGCCCGCAAAGTAACCGTATGGGCTATCGTTTGCACGGCCATGAACTTAAACGTAACACTCATCGAGAAATGCTGTCGCACGGTTTGGTGCCTGGTGTAGTGCAGGTTCCCCACGGTGGCCAGCCTATCGTGTTAATGGCCGATGCACAGACTACCGGCGGTTATCCGCGTATCGCGTGCGTGATCGAAGCCGATCTTTATAATCTGGCGCAGATCCGTCTCGGCATGCCGGTTCATTTTGTGAAATGCTCGCTGGAGGAAGCGTTGTTTGCCAACAAAGAGCAAAATCGCTTCATTGAACAAATTAAGTGGGGATTGCATGAACGTTGATTTAAATGCAGATTTGGGCGAAGGCTGCGAAAACGACGAAGCTCTGTTGCAGCTGGTCAGTTCCGCCAATATCGCCTGCGGTTTCCACGCTGGCGATGCTGAAACCATGCGCCAATCTGTGCGCTGGGCAGTTCAATACGGCGTGGCAATTGGCGCGCATCCCAGCTTCCCGGATCGGGAAAACTTTGGCCGCACGGCGATGCAGCTGCCGCCGGAAACCGTGTACGCGCAGGTGGTTTATCAGCTTGGCGCTCTGGCGGCAATTGCCCGCGCCGAGGGTGGCAAAATGGTTCACGTCAAGCCGCACGGTATGCTCTACAACCAGGCAGCGACTGACCCGGCTTTGTCTGACGCGATTGCCAGAGCGGTACGTGATGTCGATGCTTCTCTAAAATTGGTCGGGCTGGCGGGCAGTGAACTCATCCGCGCCGGTGAGCGACTGGGACTGCAAACGCGTCAGGAAGTTTTCGCCGATCGTCGCTATCAAAGTAATGGCAATCTGGTTCCGCGCAGTCAGCCTGATGCGATGATTGAAACTGATGAGCTGGCCCTTGAGCAAACGTTGAGCATGATTCTCGACCAACAGGTCGTCAGCCGAGACGGCGTTAAAGTCCCGGTTCAGGCCGATACTGTTTGCCTGCACGGCGACGGCGCACACGCGTTAGCCTTTGCTCGCAGCCTGCGCGCGGCTTTCACCGAGAAAAATATCCAGGTAAACGCGGGTTAATCGCAGTTGCCAAGACCATAAACACCGAAACTGAGCCACGCGGCTTTAAGATATTGAGTCGTCGTGGCAGTTAAAACACTTCGCGCATCTCCATCTCTGCGCCTGAGGAATATTAATGCGTAAAGTTCTAGTAACCGGTTTCGAGCCCTTTGGTGGCGAACGCGTCAACCCTTCCTGGGAAGTGGTCAGTAAATTGAAAGATCTGCAAATATCAGGCGTAAGCCTTGCCGTACGTCAGTTGCCGTGTGTATTTGGTAAGGCAATCAAAGCGTTGAACAAGGCGATCGATGAGGTTGATCCGCTGATGGTGATTTGTGTAGGGCAGGCCGGTGGCCGCACCGATTTCAGCATTGAACGTATTGGGATAAACGTTGACGATGCGCGCATTCCCGATAATGACGGTCAACAGCCGATAGACCAGCCGATTGTCGCTGATGGACCGGCAGCCTATTTCTCACGCCTGCCGATCAAGGCGCTGGTCAACGGGCTGCGCGAAGCGGGAATACCGGCTTCTGTATCGCAAACGGCGGGTACCTATGTTTGCAATCACGTAATGTACGGCCTGCTGCATCGTATGGCACAAGTTGACAGCAAGATAGAAAAGGGCGGTTTTATCCACGTGCCTTATTTACCCGAGCAGGCGGCGTTGCATCCCGGCAGCGCCAGTATGTCGGAAAAAACATTGCTGGAAGCTCTTGAATTGACAATAGCAATCACTTTACATACTGAACAAGATTTAGCAGTAGCGGAAGGAGCAACACATTAATGCCTGAAGGTCCAGAAATCCGCCGGGCAGCGGATCAGCTTGAACAAGCCGTCGTGGATAAGCCACTTACCGATGTCTGGTTTGCATTTCCAAAGCTGCAGCCTTATCAGCCAGCCTTGATTGGTCAGCGGGTCAAGGCCATTGAAACCCGTGGCAAAGCTTTATTGACCCATTTTAGTAACGACCTGACGTTGTATAGCCACAACCAGCTGTACGGTATCTGGCGGGTATTTAACCCCGGTGACGTGATTGATCACGGCAAGCGATCCCTTCGGGTAAAAATTGCCACACCGGACAGCGCAATTTTGCTGTACAGCGCCTCGGATATTGAAATTTGGCCCACGGAGGAAGTTTATCAGCATCCTTTCTTGCAGCGTATCGGACCCGATGTGCTGGACGAGAAGCTTACCCCCGAGCAGGTAAAATCACGCCTGATGTCTAAGCGTTTTTGTAATCGCCAGTTGGGCGGTATGCTGCTCGATCAGGCTTTTCTTGCTGGACTGGGCAACTATTTGCGTGCAGAAATCCTCTGGCTGGCGGAGCTGTTGCCGTCGCACAGGCCGTCAGATCTGAGCGAAAGCCAACTGGACTCGCTTGCCGATGCTTGCTTGTCGATTGCTCGCCATTCCTACGCCATGCGCGGCACTATGGACGAAAACGTGCATCACGGCGCCATGTTCCGCTTCAAGGTCTTTGCTCGAGAAGGCAAGTCCTGCGAACGTTGTGGTGAAACGATTGTGAAAACCAGCGTTTCTACACGGCCGTTCTTTTATTGTCCTGGATGTCAGGGGTGAAATACCCCTGTTACCTTGCAACATACAGGTTCGACAATTGCCGTTTGTTTCAAACTCAATTTAACTGCTGTACCAGTGCGTCTCCAAGAGTATTGATAAGTTCGGCTCTTCCCTGGCGGTTAAATAACTGCTGATACTCTTCTGATTCCAACTCAAATGCGCGAGTCCAGTTCCTTAAAGTCAGGGCGTATTTATCGTTATTTGCTGCAGCCAGATTTTCCATCGCTTTAGCGACGAATAACCCGCAACCGTTAGGGACATTGCCTTGTAGTTCCTCGCTAATAGGCGGCATATCCCCTATGACTCCACACTCTTCTGCGAGCTTATCAAAATAACCTTTTGTTTGTTCACTGTTAACTTTGGCTTGGCTGTCAAATATCAAGGCTGATTTAATTCCATTTTGGTCATAGTAAGTGCCAAACAGATACCAGTGGTCGTTTAAAAGAATCGGGGCGAAGTTAGCTGTGAAATCTCTAGCCGAATTATTGATGAAACTGCGTGTTAGTAAATTATCAAAAATTGGCTCATTTATTCCATTGGAATTGGTTATTTTAATTTCACGTGCTTCGTGGAATTTTATGTTGGGATTCGGATAGTCGGCATTTAGCTTTTTCGAAAAGGCATCTAATTCCGCTGCATGGATATATCGATTGGTTAAAAATAGCTCCTTGTCGGCAATATTCGCGGCGTTCTCTGCTCTAGCTTCGGAGGCGTTATCACCTGCCAGTGGGGCAACAGTTTCTGCATTACTTTCAAAGATGGCGTTAAAAGCGATGTTTTGATTTAATTTTTTAGAAACATTGGGGCGATGGTCCTCGTCTCCATAGGGTGATTTAAATCCGGCGATAATAAGTAATTTAGTAGGGATAACCCAATATTCCGCAATGTTGTCACCGTGAAGTCTATTTTGTTCTTCAACAAGCTCGAATAAATCTAAGCTTTTATCTTCCAATGTTTTCTGCATCTCAAGCTGGTTCGCACAGAATTTTTTCCCTGTAAATAAATTGAAAAGGAAAGATTCGGCTCGTTTAGCATTCTTGTCATTTATATTTGTATTTTCAACTTCATTGATATGTAAACCGCCGCAAGCATAGGTAAAGAGCATATCAATGGCATCATTTGATGATGGATCGTTGCTTACAGCACGCCATTCTAGGTCGGGTAGTTTTAGATTCGAAACTGATGAACTTTCTTGTCGTGCAACGTGCCGCTGATAAGAGTTGAGATTTGATACGGTATTTGTAAGCGGCAGACTCACTGCAGGATTGGCAACATCCGGCTGCTCGTCATAGTCAGGAAGTGGCTCTGTGTCTGGTATGCTCTGCTCATTAAAAGGCCGTGCCAAGATCTCGGGGCCTTCATCAAAGACTGATCCCTCAGGAGCTTCAAAAGACATCAAACTCAGAGCGTCTTCATAAACAGGAGGTTCATCAACGTTTAACGTCTCATGTTCATTAGAAGACTCCGCCAAGCCGGCAATTTCCTCGTAAACATTATCAGGCGCCAGTGGGTCGAATGCGTCATTTTCATTAACATTCTGCGATGATCTCATCGCCTCTTCATAAGAAGGAGGAGGGGAAGCGTTAGGTATTTCATAATCATCAGCATTCCCTGACAAATTCTCGTTTGGAGAATCACTAAAAGGATCAATTACTGCCGAAAGTTCATTTTCATTAGAAGAGTCAAATAAGCTTTCAATTTCGCTATTAATTGGCGCTCTCCTTAAATGCAAACTTTCATTTTCATTTATGGAGCTGGGCAAGCTACCCAACGCGGAGTCAATCGATTCATCCAGTGAGGTATTACTTGGGAATTCAGTTGGCGTTTCTCTAAAAAAATTGCTATTTGGTAATCTTGAGTTAACTTCTGGATTACTCACCACGACTTGTTGAATATTTTCCCTTAAATTATTCGTCGGCTCAGGCGTTATAGTCCTGATGTTACCAGCATTAATAGGCCGTGTGGTGGCCGTGGAGTTTGAGTTTGGTGTTTTATTTGAAGAATTTACGCCGCAGAGAGAATTATATTTTTCTATCCGTTGCCTGGTGAGTTCACGCTTGGCTGACTGTTCTACTTCGTGTAATTTTTGCGCATGTGCATAGCTGATTTTCATTACTAAAACCCTGGATGATGGAATGCCCTAGTATGACGGCTTCTCTCTTTTCACAGGTAGCAAATATCGCTGATTTATCCTTGTCGGTTAATAAAATACTTCTTTAAATTTTCCATAAAAAAAGCCCTGTTACTTGCCAAAAATCCAGCTTTCACAGGGCTTGTGCAATCAAAAATTAATTATTTTTTAACTTCAGATTTAAATTCACGCCTAGCATAGCCGGTATACAGCTGACGTGGACGGGCAATTTTAATGCCATCGTCGTGCATTTCGTTCCAGTGGGCAATCCAGCCAACGGTACGCGCCATCGCGAAGATAACCGTAAACATGGAAGAAGGAATTCCCATGGCTTTCAGAATGATGCCAGAATAGAAATCGACATTTGGATAAAGTTTGCGTTCAATGAAGTACGGGTCGTTGAGCGCGATGTGCTCCAACTGCATAGCGACTTCTAGCAGGTCATCCTTCATATTCAGTTCTTCAAGCACGGCGTGGCAGGTTTCACGCATTACTGTTGCACGCGGATCGTAGTTTTTATACACGCGATGGCCAAAGCCCATCAGGCGGAAGGAATCGTTTTTATCCTTCGCGCGGCGTACAAATTCAGGAATGTGGTCAACAGTGCTGATCTCTTCAAGCATTTTCAGGCAGGCTTCGTTGGCACCACCGTGTGCCGGTCCCCAAAGCGAAGCAATACCCGCCGCAATACAGGCAAATGGGTTGGCACCAGAAGAACCAGCAGTACGCACGGTAGAGGTTGAGGCGTTTTGCTCGTGATCTGCATGCAGAATGAGGATGCGGTCCATGGCTTTTTCAAGCACAGGATTTACCACGTATTCTTCGCACGGTGTTGCAAACATCATGTGCAGGAAGTTACCGGCATACGACAGATCATTCTTCGGATAAACAAACGGTTGCCCAATGGAATATTTGTAGCACATTGCAGCAACGGTCGGCATTTTTGACAGCAGACGGAAAGCGGCAATCTCGCGATGGCGCTCGTTTTCGACGTCAATAGAGTCATGATAAAACGCGGCCAGCGCGCCGGTCACGCCACAAAGAACTGCCATTGGGTGCGAGTCGCGGC
Organism: Serratia sp. M24T3; assembly: GCF_000257645.1. Classification (GTDB taxonomy): domain Bacteria; phylum Pseudomonadota; class Gammaproteobacteria; order Enterobacterales; family Enterobacteriaceae; genus Rouxiella. The sequence goes on along the minus strand of NZ_AJHJ01000011.1, from coordinate 21,464 downwards.
GAAAACCGTGGAACAGACGGGTGATCTGTTCGTGGATCATGCTGTGGCGCGTAACGGTAGTTTTGAATTCCTCGTACTGTTTCTGCGTTGGTGGCTCACCGTGCAACAGCAGATAACACACTTCCAGATAGTTTGATTCCGTTGCCAACTGGTCAATCGGGAATCCACGGTGAAGCAAGATGCCTTCGTCGCCGTCAATGAAAGTGATTTTGGATTCGCAGGATGCGGTAGAGGTAAAGCCTGGGTCAAAGGTGAAAAAACCTTTGGAACCTAGCGGGCGTATATCAATCTCGTCTTGACCCAGCGTGCCGGATAGCACATCAAGTTCAATAGGATCATGACCTTGTAGGGTAAGTGTCGCTTTCTTATCAGCCATTTACAGTCTCCTTAGCGCCTTATTTTAATAATCTCTAACAACTCTGTCCTTGGTCTGGTTGCAGAACCCGGTACTGCGTGTGGATCATTACTCCGCCGTTATAATTTGTGACTGTTACCCCGCTTACTCGTTGCAAAAAGCCTACTAAGCTTAGGGTAAAGCCGTTTTACTGCCACTGCGCAGCTTCTGGCGGACAGGCGGCGTTTCATCGTTGTTATTGATTCGATATCTTTGCTCAATACCTACGACAAGTATGAGGGCATACAGATGCTACACTTTTGCACAAGTCAGCGTCGCAGGGAAGTGTATGTGTTGATCTGAGGTGAGTCATAGGAGTGAACCATGAACTATTTGTAATAGAAATGTTAGCACAGTGTCAAACAAGATAATTTATTTTGTGTATAATATGAGAAATGCGACACAAATCACTGTTTCGCAGAAAAGTGACCAAACATTTTGTAGGGGAATTGTAATAGGAATGTGATCATCCTATACTCCTCCAAGGTCTCCGGAACACCCTGTAGTAGGAGCACCCAGCGTTAAATAGAACGCGCCGTTTAAGCACAGTGGATGTCGATGTTTGAGCGCGTGACGTGAAGGGCCCTTGGCTCTTAACGCTGTCTGATTTCCGCCCAGGCCGGAGGATGGAAAATAATAAGCGCCATTCAAGATGTACTGCGCTCGGTCCGCTGTGTTAAAACAAGCACAAAATGCCCCTTTACTGAGTCAATGTGTAAACCGGCTTTGCCGCTTTTTTTGCTTTGCTGTACCCCGCAGGATGTTTATGAACAGGCTCTAAGGGCTGTGTGGGCAAAACCGTGAAAAAACAAAGACCTGTCAATCTGGATCTGCAAACGATCCGGTTTCCCGTTACTGCGATAGCGTCCATCTTACACCGCGTCTCCGGCGTAATAACCTTCGTTGCAGTTGGTATCCTCCTTTGGTTGCTTGGTACGTCTCTTTCCTCCCCGGAAGGATTCGCGCACGCTGCCGCAATTATGAACAGCTTCTTCGTCAAGTTCATATTCTGGGGAATACTCACCGCCTTGGCCTATCACGTATGCGGCGGTATTCGCCACCTGCTGATGGACTTTGGTGTCATCGAAGAGAGTTTGGCTGTCGGTAAACTGTCGGCATACATCGCCATCGGTATTACCGTGCTGTTGTCAATTCTTGCTGCCGTCTTCGTAGGGTAAATAAAGTATGGTTAACAATGTTTCTGCATTGGGACGTAATGGCGTTCATGACTGGCTGCTGGTGCGTGCTTCAGCTATCGTTATCACTCTCTACATCATCTATATATTGGGCTTTGTAATTATGGCCCGAGACATTAATTTCGAAGTCTGGCACGGCTTCTTTGCCTCTTCCATTACTAAAGTATTCACCTTGCTGACATTACTGTCGATTCTGGTTCACGCCTGGATCGGGATGTGGCAGGTGTTAACTGACTATGTCAAAAACCTGGCAGTACGTCTGGTGCTTCAACTCGCCATCGTCGTCACGCTGGTGGTTTATCTACTTTATGGAACAATAGTTGTGTGGGGAGCGTAGTAAATGAATCTGCCAGTCAGAGAGTTTGATGCTGTCGTTATTGGCGCAGGTGGTGCCGGTATGCGAGCTGCATTGCAAATTTCACAGTTAGGCATGTCTTGTGCACTGATTTCCAAAGTGTTCCCAACTCGTTCCCATACGGTTTCTGCGCAGGGCGGTATTACCGTTGCTCTGGGCAATACCCATGATGATGACTGGGAATGGCACATGTATGACACCGTTAAGGGTTCCGACTATATCGGCGACCAGGATGCCATCGAATATATGTGTAACACCGGGCCGGAAGCAATTCTTGAGCTTGAACACATGGGTCTGCCTTTCTCCCGTTTAGACAACGGCAAAATTTATCAGCGTCCGTTTGGCGGCCAGTCGAAAAACTTCGGCGGCGAGCAGGCGGCACGTACAGCAGCAGCGGCAGACCGAACGGGTCACGCGTTGCTGCACACCCTTTATCAGCAAAACCTGAAAAATCATACCACCATCTTCTCGGAGTGGTACTCGCTGGATCTGGTGAAAAACCAGGACGGTGCGGTTGTCGGCTGTACTGCTATCTGTATCGAAACCGGTGAAGTGGTTTACTTCAAGGCGAAAGCCACCGTGCTGGCTACCGGCGGCGCGGGCCGTATTTATCAGTCAACGACCAATGCCCACATTAATACCGGCGACGGCGTAGGCATGGCACTGCGCGCAGGCGTTCCAGTTCAGGATATGGAAATGTGGCAGTTCCACCCTACCGGCATTGCCGGCGCGGGTGTGCTGGTTACTGAAGGCTGCCGTGGTGAAGGTGGTTACCTGCTTAACAAAGACGGCGAGCGCTTTATGGAGCGTTACGCGCCAAATGCCAAAGATCTGGCGGGCCGTGATGTGGTTGCACGTTCCATCATGATCGAAATCCGTGAAGGTCGCGGCTGCGACGGTCCATTAGGGCCACACGTCAAGTTGAAACTTGATCACCTGGGTAAAGAAGTTCTGGAATCTCGCCTGCCGGGTATTCTAGAACTGTCTCGTACCTTTGCTCACGTTGACCCAATTAAAGAGCCGATTCCGGTTATCCCTACCTGCCATTACATGATGGGCGGTATTCCGACCAAGGTAACTGGCCAGGCGATTCGTGTGAACGAGAAGGGCGAAGACGTGGTGATTCCTGGCCTGTTCGCGGTGGGTGAAATAGCCTGCGTATCGGTTCACGGCGCTAACCGTCTGGGCGGTAATTCACTGCTCGACCTGGTGGTCTTTGGCCGTGCGGCGGGCGTGCATCTGCAAGAGTCGCTGCAAGAGCAGGGTGAAAGCCGTGATGCCAGCCAGTCAGATATCGACTTCTCTCTGGAACGCCTGAATCGTTGGAACAACACTCGTTCTGGTGAAGATCCGGTACAGATTCGTAAAGATCTGCAAGCCTGTATGCAGAACAACTTCTCGGTCTTCCGTGAAGGTGATGCGATGGCCAAAGGGCTGGAAGATCTGAAACACATCCGTGAGCGTCTGCAACACGCCCGTCTGGACGACACGTCTACCGAGTTCAATACTCAGCGTATCGAATGTCTGGAACTGGACAACCTGATGGAAGTAGCACTATCTACGGCGGTATCGGCCAACTATCGTACCGAGAGCCGCGGTGCGCACAGTCGCTTCGATTTCCCGGATCGTGATGACGCACAGTGGCTTTGCCATACGCTGTACCAACCGGAAACTGAAAGCATGACTCGCCGTGAGGTGAACATGCAGCCTAAGCTGCGCGCGGCATTCCCGCCGAAAGCACGTACCTACTAGGCCGGCGATCAGGAGCATATAAATGAAACTCGAATTTTCGCTTTATCGCTATAACCCGGACGTAGACGACGTTCCTTACATGAAAGACTATGTGCTGGAAGTCGGCGAAGGCCATGACATGATGCTGCTCGACGCACTGATCCTGCTGAAAGAGCAAGACCCGACTCTGTCGTTTCGTCGCTCCTGCCGTGAGGGCGTTTGCGGCTCTGACGGTGTAAACATGAACGGTAAAAACGGCCTGGCCTGTATCACGCCGGTTTCTGCCTTGCGTAACGGCAAGAAGAAAATTGTTATCCGTCCTCTGCCTGGTCTGCCTGTAGTGCGTGACCTGGTGGTCGATATGGGGCAGTTCTACAAGCAGTATGAAAAGATTAAACCTTATCTGATCAATGACGGTAAAAATCCTCCTGCGCGTGAGCATTTGCAGCAGCCGGAAGAACGTGAAAAGCTGGATGGCCTGTACGAGTGCATTCTTTGTGCCTGCTGCTCAACTTCTTGCCCGTCATTCTGGTGGAATCCTGACAAATTTGTCGGCCCTGCGGGACTGCTGGCGGCTTATCGTTTCCTTATTGATAGCCGTGACACAGAAACGCAATCACGCCTTGATAATCTTGATGATGCTTTCAGCGTATTCCGCTGCCACAGCATTATGAACTGTGTCAGCGTATGTCCTAAAGGACTAAACCCGACCAAAGCGATTGGGCATATTAAGTCGATGCTGCTACAGCGCGGCGCCTAAAAGCAAAATGCAAAATAGCGGGAACTCAGGTTCCCGCTAATATTAAGTGATTAGGGTGTAACATTTACGCAACAAAATGAATGATTTATGCAGGTTTAACCTGATGAAATTTCAGGATAAAGAACGATAATTTTTTCATGTTAGCAGGCATAATTAGTAACATCGCAGGGAAACGCCAAAAGCCGGAGCCAAGCAGCAACGCGCAGGCTTTTGGAGGTTCCTTGACCCGATGACAGGGCATTGCCACTGTCCGTTAAGTGAACTGTTGTATGGAAAACCGTCTTACTTGGATGTTCGACATTTAGCATCTAAAAGTACCACGGTGATTTTATTAACCACGGCGAAAACTAAAGCTTTCAAAGCTTAAGGGATCACGATGCAGAACGGCGCAATGAAGGCCTGGCTGGATTCCTCCTATCTGGCAGGCGCGAACCAGTCTTACATAGAGCAGCTCTATGAAGATTATTTAACAGATCCTGGTTCCGTTGACGATAGCTGGCGTTCAATTTTCAAACAGCTACCGACAGTCGGTGTCAAACCAGAACAACTCCATTCACAAACTCGAGACTACTTCCGCCGTCTGGCGAAGGACGCCTCGCGTTATAACTCCGCTATCAGCGACCCACAAACCGATGCGAAACAGGTTAAGGTGCTGCAGCTTATCAACGCCTTCCGTTTCCGTGGTCACCAGAATGCCAACCTCGATCCGCTGGGTTTGTGGCAACAGGAAACTGTGGCTGATCTGGATCCGGCCTACCATAATCTGTCGGAAGCTGATTTCCAGGAGACCTTCAACGTGGGTTCATTTGCCATTGGCAAAGAAACCATGCAGTTGGGTGAACTTTACGCGGCGTTGAAGCAGACTTACTGCGGTTCGATTGGTGCCGAGTATATGCACATCACTAATACCGATGAAAAACGCTGGATTCAGCAGCGCATCGAATCAGTGGTTGGCCGTGCGAAGTTTTCCGAGAAAGAGAAGAAAACCTTCCTTAAAGAACTGACCGCAGCCGAAGGCCTCGAGCGCTATCTGGGGGCTAAATTCCCTGGCGCTAAACGCTTCTCGCTGGAAGGTGGGGATGCACTGGTTCCTATGCTCAAGGACATGATCCGCCATGCCGGTAAAAACGGTACGCGTGAAGTGGTTCTGGGCATGGCGCACCGCGGTCGTCTGAATGTATTGATCAACGTGCTGGGTAAAAAACCCCAAGACCTGTTTGATGAATTCTCAGGTAAGCATAAAGAGCATCTGGGTACCGGTGATGTGAAATATCACATGGGCTACTCGTCTGACGTCGAAACCGAAGGCGGTATGGTTCACCTGGCGCTGGCGTTTAACCCGTCGCACCTTGAAATCGTCAGCCCGGTTGTTATCGGTTCGGTTCGTGCGCGTCGCGACCGTCTCGACGAAGCGCGTAGCAACATGGTATTGCCGATCACTATTCACGGTGATGCGGCAATTACCGGTCAGGGCGTAGTTCAGGAAACTCTGAACATGTCACTGGCTCGCGGTTATGAAGTTGGCGGTACCGTGCGTATCGTGATCAACAACCAGGTTGGTTTCACCACTTCCAACCCGAAAGATGCGCGCTCTACCGAATACTGTACCGATATCGCGAAAATGGTGCAGGCGCCGATTTTCCACGTAAATGCCGATGACCCTGAGGCGGTAGCTTTCGTTACCCGTCTGGCATTGGATTACCGTAACACCTTTAAACGTGACGTAATGATCGACCTGGTTTGCTACCGTCGTCATGGCCATAACGAGGCCGACGAACCTAGTGCAACCCAGCCTCTGATGTATCAGAAGATCAAGAAACACCCAACGCCACGCAAGCTGTATGCAGATATCTTGACCGAGCAAGGGGTTGCCAGCCTTGAAGATGCGACGGAAATGGTCAATCTTTACCGTGATGCCCTGGATGCCGGTGAATGTGTGGTGGACGAATGGCGTCCAAACGACATGCACACCTTTACCTGGTCACCGTATCTGAACCACGAGTGGGACGAAGCCTATCCTGCGACCGTCGAGCCAAAACGTCTGCAAGAGTTGGCGCGTCGCGTTTCCAGCGTTCCTGAAGCCATCGAAATGCAGTCTCGCGTTGCCAAGATTTACGGCGACCGTCAAGACATGGCCGAAGGCAAGAAAATGTTCGACTGGGGCGGTGCCGAGAACCTGGCTTACGCCACGTTGGTTGATGAAGGTATCCCAATCCGTCTTTCCGGTGAAGATACCGGTCGCGGCACCTTCTTCCACCGTCACGCGGTGATCCACAACCAGAAAAACGGCTCCGTGTATGTGCCGCTTTCCAACATTCACAACAGTCAGGGCGTGTTCAACGTCTGGGACTCAGTGCTGTCGGAAGAGGCTGTTCTGGCCTTCGAATACGGTTATGCCACCGCAGAGCCACGCACCCTGACCATCTGGGAAGCGCAGTTCGGTGATTTCGCCAACGGTGCGCAGGTCGTCATCGATCAGTTCATCAGCTCCGGCGAGCAGAAATGGGGCCGCATGTGTGGTCTGGTCATGCTGCTGCCGCACGGTTATGAAGGGCAGGGGCCGGAGCACTCATCCGCGCGCCTTGAGCGTTATTTGCAACTTTGCGCCGAGCAAAATATGCAGGTTTGTATCCCTTCAACGCCAGCGCAGGTTTACCACATGATCCGTCGTCAGGCGCTGCGCGGAATGCGTCGCCCACTGATTGTCATGTCGCCAAAATCACTGCTGCGTCATCCGCTGGCCGTGTCCTCCCTCGATGAACTGGCCAATGGCAGCTTCCTGCCGGCGATCGGTGAGGTCGACGAGCTGGACTCGAAAGGCGTCAAGCGCGTCGTGATGTGTTCCGGCAAGGTCTATTATGATCTGCTTGAACAACGCCGTAAGAATGAACAAACAGACGTTGCTATCATTCGTATCGAGCAGCTTTATCCGTTCCCGCACAAGGCGGTACAGGGCGTGATTGAGCAGTATGCGCATGTTAAAGATTTCGTCTGGTGTCAGGAAGAGCCGCTCAACCAGGGCGCATGGTATTGCAGTCAGCACAATTTCCGTGAAGTTGTTCCTTACGGTGCTTCTTTACGCTACGCGGGACGTCCGGCATCTGCCTCTCCTGCCGTAGGCTATATGTCAGTTCACCAGAAGCAGCAGCAAGATCTGGTTAACGACGCGCTGAACCTTAAATAGTCGTTTAATTTTGTAATTTACCCGAGCTGATTGTAGTGACAGCCAAAGCTAACGCCGATGCCACTACAATCACCAAGGGACAAATAAGGATAGATTAATGAGTAGCGTAGATATTCTGGTCCCTGACCTTCCTGAATCCGTTGCGGATGCGACGGTTGCGACCTGGCATAAAAAACCTGGTGACAGCGTTGAGCGTGATGAAGTTCTGGTTGAAATCGAAACTGACAAAGTGGTGCTGGAAGTTCCGGCAAGTGAAGCTGGCATTCTGGACAGCATTCTGGAAGAAGAAGGCGCGACCGTGCTTTCCAAACAGCTTCTGGCTCGCCTGCGTCCGGGCGACAGCTCTGGCAAACCAAGCCAGGAAAAAAGTGCAACGAAGGAGTCTACGCCTTCTGATCGTCACACCGCAGCACTGGATGATGAAAGCAACGACGCGCTCAGCCCGGCCATTCGCCGCCTGATTGCCGAGCATTCTCTGGATGCCAGCGCCATTAAAGGCACCGGTGTTGGCGGTCGTCTGACTCGTGAAGATATCGATCAGCACATCGCCAAAAAAGGCAATGACAAACCGGCTGCTGCACCGGCCCAGGCCAAGCCAGCCGAAGCTGCACCTGCACCTTCAATTGGCGCTCGCAGTGAAAAACGCGTGCCGATGTCTCGTCTGCGTAAACGCGTCGCCGAGCGTCTGCTGGAAGCGAAAAACAGCACCGCCATGTTGACCACGTTTAACGAAATCAACATGAAGCCGATTATGGATCTGCGCAAGCAGTACGGCGAAGGCTTCGAGAAGCGCCACGGCGTGCGTCTGGGCTTTATGTCGTTCTACCTGAAAGCCGTGGTAGAAGCGCTGAAGCGTTTCCCGGAAGTGAATGCTTCAATCGATGGCGATGACGTGGTTTACCACAACTATTTCGATGTGAGCATTGCAGTATCTACGCCACGTGGACTGGTAACGCCGGTTCTGCACGATGTCGACACATTGGGCATGGCTGATATTGAGAAGAAAATCAAAGAGCTGGCTATCAAAGGCCGCGATGGCAAATTGACCGTTCAAGAGATGACCGGCGGTAACTTCACCGTGACCAACGGCGGTGTGTTCGGCTCTCTGATGTCAACGCCTATCATCAATCCACCACAGAGTGCGATTCTAGGTATGCACGCGATCAAAGACCGTCCGATGGCGGTTAATGGTCAGGTTGTTATCCTGCCAATGATGTATCTGGCGCTGTCTTACGATCATCGTCTGGTTGATGGACGTGAATCTGTAGGCTTCCTGGTGACCATCAAAGAAATGCTGGAAGATCCATCTCGTCTGCTGTTGGACGTCTAGGATTTAACACCTCTTTATTGAAGGCGTGGTAAATATAAGTGCAGGGCAGGAATTTCTGCTCTGCAACCTACTGAAATCAATGGATAGAACATCATGAATTTACACGAGTACCAAGCGAAACAGCTGTTTCTGCGCTATGGCCTTCCTGCCCCTACAGGCTTTGCTTGCTCCACCCCGCGTGAAGCGGAAGAGGCCGCATCGAAAATCGGTGCCGGTCCGTGGGTAGTAAAATGTCAGGTTCATGCTGGCGGCCGTGGTAAAGCTGGCGGCGTGAAAGTCGTTAAAAGCAAAGAAGAAATTCGCGCTTTTGCAGAGCACTGGCTGGGTAAACGTCTGGTGACCTATCAGACTGATGCGCAGGGCCAACCGGTTAACCAGATCCTGGTCGAGGCCGCAACTGACATCGACAAAGAGCTGTATCTTGGCGCAGTTGTTGACCGTAGCTCACGCCGCGTAGTGTTCATGGCTTCCACCGAAGGCGGCGTGGAAATCGAGAAAGTGGCTGAAGAAACTCCACACCTGATCCACAAAGTTGCGCTGGATCCACTGGCAGGTCCACAGCCTTATCAAGGCCGTGAGCTGGCGTTCAAACTGGGTCTTAGCGGCAAGCAGGTTGCACAATTCACCAAGATCTTCATGGGTCTGGCGAATATCTTCCTGGAGCGCGACCTGGCGCTGATTGAAATCAATCCGCTGGTTGTGACCAAAGAAGGTGATTTGATTTGCCTCGACGGCAAGCTGGGTGCAGATGCCAACGCCCTGTTCCGTCAACCGGAACTGCGTGAAATGCGTGACCACAGCCAGGAAGATGCTCGTGAATCTCAGGCTGCACAGTGGGAACTGAACTACGTAGCGCTGGACGGTAACATCGGTTGTATGGTTAACGGTGCGGGCCTGGCAATGGGTACCATGGACATCGTTAAACTGCACGGCGGCGAACCCGCTAACTTCCTGGACGTTGGCGGCGGCGCAACCAAAGAGCGCGTGACCGAGGCATTCAAAATCATCTTGTCTGACGACAAAGTGAAAGCTGTATTCGTTAACATCTTCGGCGGTATCGTGCGCTGTGACCTGATTGCCGACGGCATCATTGGTGCAGTGGCTGAAGTGGGCGTCAACGTACCGGTTGTGGTGCGTCTCGAAGGGAACAATGCTGAACTGGGTGCCAAAAAACTGGCAGACAGCGGTTTGAACATCATTGCAGCGACCAGCCTGACTGACGGCGCAGAGCAAGTTGTTGCTGCAGTGGAGGGTAAATAATGTCGATTTTAATCAATAAGAACACCAAAGTTATCTGCCAGGGTTTCACCGGTAGCCAAGGGACTTTCCACTCCGAGCAGGCGATTGCCTACGGAACCAAGATGGTTGGCGGCGTGACTCCAGGTAAAGGCGGCACTCAGCATCTGGGTCTGCCAGTGTTCAACACAGTGCGTGAAGCCGTTGAAACGACCGGCGCAACCGCATCTGTTATCTACGTTCCAGCTCCTTTCTGTAAAGATTCGATTCTTGAAGCTATCGATGCAGGCATCCAGCTTATTATCTGTATCACCGAAGGCATCCCGACTCTGGATATGCTGGTGGTGAAAGTTAAGCTTGAGCAAACTGGCGTGCGCATGATTGGACCTAACTGCCCAGGCGTTATCACTCCGGGCGAATGCAAAATCGGCATCCAGCCTGGTCATATTCACAAGCCAGGCAAAGTGGGTATCGTTTCCCGCTCAGGTACTCTGACTTATGAAGCCGTTAAGCAGACGACCGATTACGGCTTTGGCCAGTCTACCTGCGTCGGTATCGGCGGTGACCCGATCCCGGGTTCAAGCTTTATCGATATTCTGAAGCTGTTCCAGGAAGATCCACAGACTGAAGCAATCGTGATGATCGGTGAGATCGGCGGTAATGCGGAAGAAGAAGCGGCTGCTTACATCAAAGAGCACGTAACTAAACCGGTTATCGGCTATATCGCGGGTGTGACTGCGCCAAAAGGCAAACGTATGGGCCATGCCGGTGCGATCATTGCTGGCGGTAAAGGCACTGCCGACGACAAATTTGCAGCGCTGGAAGCAGCCGGTGTTAAAACCGTACGCAGCCTGGCTGACATCGGCAACGCCGTGAAATCTGTACTGCCACACTAAGCCTGAACGCGTTAATCTCGTTCTTGTGACGATGCCGCCCACCGAGGCGGCATTTTTTTAGCTAAAACTCCTCCTACCCAAATTCGTTCTTTCCCCTAAATCACTAACAATCTAATTGTTCTCAAACTATTAATTTATCTTTATTAACAATAAAGGTCTATTTTACACTTGGATTACTTTACATTTAATTAAATGAAATATTGATCTGGATCATGGTTTTATTTAATTAAAATAAATGGCGGAATATAAATAAAATATAAATATTTATTGTGATACCTGATATTCACATCTATTTAACAGCAATGACTACATGATAATACAAATAATCGTTAAATTAACATTTGGCGAAATAGTTCGTTAAATATTTTCCTATTGATCTGGAAATAAATACCAGAAGAGATTAAATTGCTGTAGATCAATATCTGGCATTGTTTAGGGAAATGATACGAATTGATCTACATTCCAAAAATAAGCTATAGCGCACGAAAAGACCTATTTATTGTGAGGGAATAGTGGCGTAATATTATCGTGAATCAGTAATACCCTTAAAGCAGAGCTCCATGGGCCAGAACCCCCCGCATTCTGTGCCTCATGGTGCCAAGCGGCAGCGTGCGTGCCAAGCACGGCTGTGCCTGCAAAGGTAGGATTAAATAGAATTCTGATGACCCTCTATTTAATTAAAAACTTAACAAGTAAAGATTCGCTTAAGTAAATCGATAATGATTTAACTCATTAATGAATTGAAGCAGTGTTGATAACCGCACGTTAAATACTGGTAGTTGTGAGGCGTATTACCTTTTATACGTCAGAGAGTCGCAATTTGGAGTCTTCCTCCGAGGAGCTAGGGGCTAGAATGTTTGATATCGTAGAGCTGTCGCGTTTGCAGTTTGCTTTAACGGCCATGTACCATTTCTTATTTGTTCCGCTAACGCTGGGTATGGCGTTTCTGCTGGCAATAATGGAAACGATTTATGTTCTTTCAGGCAAACAAATTTATAAGGACATGACCAAATTCTGGGGCAAGTTATTTGCTATTAACTTTGCCTTGGGTGTGGCCACAGGATTGACCATGGAATTCCAGTTCGGAACCAACTGGTCATATTTCTCACATTATGTCGGAGACATATTTGGCGCGCCGCTGGCTATCGAAGGCCTGATGGCGTTTTTCCTGGAGTCAACGCTGGTCGGGCTGTTCTTCTTCGGCTGGGATCGCCTGTCAAAAGTGCAGCATATGACGGTAACCTGGTTTGTTGCACTGGGCTCAAACCTTTCTGCGCTGTGGATCCTGGTTGCCAACGGGTGGATGCAAAACCCGGTGGCATCAGCATTTAACTATGAAACCATGCGCATGGAGATGGTCAGTTTCTCTGAACTGGTGCTGAATCCGGTTGCCCAGGTCAAATTCGTGCATACTGTGGCAGCAGGCTACGTGACCGGCGCGATGTTCATGTTGGCAATCAGCTCCTGGTATCTGCTGAAAGGACGCGATACGGCCTTTGCCAAACGTTCGTTTGCGATAGCGGCCAGCTTTGGTCTAGCGGCGGTTCTGTCCGTAATCGTACTCGGCGACGAGTCCGGCTACGAAATGGGCGACGTGCAGAAAACCAAGCTGGCAGCTATCGAAGCCGAATGGGAAACCCAGCCAGCACCCGCCAACTTTACGCTGATCGGGCTGCCTAATCAGGACAAGATGGAGAACCAATACTCCATTCAAATCCCTTATTTACTGGGTTTGATTGCAACTCGTTCAATCGACAAACCGGTAACTGGCCTCAAAGAACTGATGGCGCAGCATGAAGTTCGTATCCGCAATGGCATGAAAGCTTATGCGCTGCTTGAAGAACTTCGCTCGGGAAATAACAGCCCTGAAGTACGCAGTGAATTCGAGAAAGCCAAAGTTGATCTCGGCTATGGTCTGTTGCTGAAGCGCTACACGCCAAAAGTTAGCGATGCTACCGAGACGCAGATCCAACAGGCGACCAAAGATTCTATTCCTCGCGTTCTACCGCTGTATTTTGCCTTCCGTATTATGGTGGCGGGTGGATTCTTGATTCTGCTGATTATCGGCCTGTCATTCCTGACTGTGCTGCGCGGCCAGATTGGCAAGCGTCGCTGGCTGCATCGCCTGGCATTGTATGGTTTGCCGCTGCCGTGGATTGCTATCGAAGCCGGTTGGTTCGTGGCCGAGTATGGCCGTCAACCGTGGGCTATCGGCGAGATTCTACCCACTGCCGTGGCGAACTCTTCTCTAACCGCTGGCGACGTACTGACATCCATGATCCTCATTTGTGGCTTGTACACGCTGTTCCTGGTCGCCGAAATGTTCCTGATGTTCAAATTTGCCCGTCTTGGACCAAGCAGTCTGAAAACCGGCCGCTACCATTTTGAACAAACTGCCGCTCACCCTCAGCGCGTACAATAAATAGGAGACCACATATGTTTGACTATGAAGTATTGAGGTTTATCTGGTGGGTGCTGATTGGTGTTCTGTTTATCGGCTTCGCGGTAACCGACGGCTTTGACATGGGCGTGGGCATTCTGGTGAGGATTATCGGCAAGACTGATACCGATCGCCGGGTAATGATTAACGCAATTGCCCCACACTGGGACGGTAACCAGGTCTGGCTGATCACCGCAGGCGGCGCGCTGTTTGCCGCCTGGCCGATGGTTTATGCCGCGGCGTTCTCTGGCTTTTACGCAGCAATGATACTGGTGCTGTGCGCATTATTCTTCCGTCCACTGGGTTTTGACTATCGCGCCAAGGTAGACGATCGCCGCTGGCGTAACATGTGGGATTGGGGCATTTTTATCGGCAGCTTTGTGCCTGCGCTGGTGTTTGGCGTGGCGTTCGGCAATCTGCTGCTGGGTGTTCCGTTCCACGTCGATGAGTATCTGCGCCTTTATTACACGGGCAATTTGTTCCAGCTGCTTAATCCGTTTGGGCTGCTGGCGGGTATTGTCAGCCTGACCATGCTAATTACTCAGGGCGCAACTTATCTGCAAATGCGCACTACCGGTGAGCTGCATCTGCGGACTCGCACCGCCTCGCAAATTTCTGCGCTGGTGATGATGGTGTGCTTCCTGATTGCCGGCATCTGGCTAATAAAAGGCATCGACGGCTACGTAGTGACCTCGGCTATCAACACGGCTGCCGAATCCAATCCGTTACGCAAAACGGTCGCGCATCAGGCCGGTGCCTGGCTGCTCAACTTTAATCGCATGCCGATACTTTGGATAATCCCGGCGCTGGGTGTGATTTTACCTTTATTTACTATTCTGCTTTCCAGATTGAATAAAGGTGCCTGCGCGTTTGTGTCTTCATCGTTGACGATTGCCTGTGTGATCCTTACGGCGGGTGTGACTATGTTCCCGTTCGTGATGCCATCAAGCACCATGCCGAATGCCAGTCTAACCATGTGGGATGCCACTTCCAGCCCGTTGACTCTGAAAGTCATGACCGTTGTGGCGTGTATTTTTGTGCCGATCATCCTTATTTATACCAGCTGGGCTTACTACAAAATGTTTGGTCGTCTCGATAAAAACTTCATCGAAAACAACAAACATTCACTGTACTAATCTCATCGGAAAGGGGAGTTAAACACTATGTGGTATTTTGCCTGGATACTGGGAACACTGCTGGCTTGCTCGGCGGGAATTATTACCGCGCTGGCGTTGGAGCATGTCGAAGAAACCAAAGCAGTGAATGACCCAGAATAACTCATCATGCGGTGAATGATTTTATTGCCGCCACTGCCAAAGGTCCCAGCCGGGGCCTTTCCTTTCACCCCTCGCGTGGCTTGATTTTTTTTACATGATTTACAAAGCACTGACACTGCCATTTCAATCAACCATCACGGTTCATAATTATTTTCATTCCAGACTTGCAACCCATTCCCAAGCTGAAATCAGTTGCGTATAGTAGGGCCGTCAAATTGCAATACGGGATGTAGAGTGAGTAATTCGTTGTTCCGATGGCCTGTCCGTGTCTACTACGAAGACACCGATGCAGGCGGCGTGGTTTATCACGCCCGTTACGTCGCCTTTTTTGAAAGGGCTCGCACTGAAATGTTGCGCGATCGCAACTTTCACCAGCACCAAATGCTGGAAGATCATATCGCTTTTGCAGTTCGCCGAATGACGGTTGATTATCTGGCTCCGGCACGCCTTGACGATTTGCTGGATGTCCAGAGTGAGATCACCGAAATCCGGGGGGCTTCACTTACCTTTGCACAACGAATTCTTGATTCGCATGGCAACCTTCTGTGTAGTGCAGAAGTACTTATTGCATGCATCGATCCACATCAAATGAAGCCACGAGCGCTTCCTAAGTCTATTGTCGCGGAGTTCAAGCAGTGACTGACATGAACATTATTGATTTATTTTTAAAGGCCAGCATCCTGGTTAAGCTGATCATGCTTATCCTGATCTGTTTTTCCATTGCCTCCTGGGCAATCATCATTCAGCGCACCAAAGTGCTGAATGCGGCAACCCGCGAAGCTGAAGCGTTTGAAGATAAATTCTGGTCTGGTATTGAGCTTTCCCGTCTTTATCAGGAAAGCCAGGGTCGCCGCGACACTTTGACCGGTGCGGAGCAGATTTTCCATTCGGGTTTCAAAGAGTTTGCCCGTTTGCATCGCGCAAACAGTCACGTGCCCGAGTCGGTTATCGAAGGTTCTTCTCGCGCTATGCGCATTTCCTTCAACCGCGAACTGGAAGCGCTGGAAACTCACATTCCTTTCCTGGGCTCGGTTGGTTCTATCAGCCCGTACATCGGCCTTTTCGGAACGGTATGGGGGATCATGAACGCCTTTATCGGTTTGGGCTCGGTTAAACAGGCTACGCTGCAGATGGTTGCTCCAGGTATCTCTGAAGCACTGATCGCTACTGCTCTCGGTTTGTTTGCTGCCATTCCTGCTGTTATGGCCTACAACCGTCTTAGCCAGCGCGTGAATAAACTCGAACAAAATTACGATAACTTCATCGAAGAATTCACGGCTATCCTGCACCGTCAGGCTTTCTCTCGCGAGAGCAGTAATTAAGGGAGGGGAGTATGGCTCGAGTACGAGGTCGTAAGCGCCGTGAACTGAAGTCGGAAATCAATATCGTTCCACTGCTCGACGTGTTGCTGGTGCTGTTGCTCGTTTTTATGGCAACAGCTCCCATCATCACCCAGAGCGTTGAGGTGGACTTGCCTGATGCGACCGACTCTAAAACAGTTTCTACCGATGATAACCCTCCGGTTATTGTCGAAGTTTCTGGCGTAGGCCAATACACCATTGTTATTGACCATCAGAGAATGGAACAGCTGCCCGAGCAGCAGGTTATTGCCGAGGCGTCGCAACGCATTCAGGCAAATCCTAAAACCGTTTTCCTGATCGGTGGAGCAAAAACAGTACCTTACGATGAAATCATCAAGGCGCTCAACTTGCTGCATCAGGCGGGTGTTAAATCGGTCGGTTTAATGACACAGCCAATCTGATCCATGGCTAATGGGTAACATTTATTTTAAACCTGGTGGCGGTACCTTGACCATTAGGCCTTGCTCAAGCGCGAATCTGGCGGGGCAGGGTGCTAGTGAGTACACACCAGGCTTTAGCAATTCTGTGTTGGGAAATCTATTTTGGTAAAGGCAACTGCAACTGAACAAAACGATAAGCTCAAACGCGCCGTTATTGTTTCGGTCGTTCTGCATATCATATTGATAGCCTTGTTGATCTGGAGTTCTTTCGACAAGGACACCAACATGAGCGGCGGCGGTGGCGGCAGTGATATTTCGGCAGTAATGGTCGATTCCGGTGCCGTGGTCGATCAATACAATCGTGAGCAGCAGCAACAGGCTGATGCAAATAGCGCGCAGCAATCGCATCAGAAAAAATCTGAGCAGCAGGCTGAAGAGGCCAAAGAGGCAGCTGAACAGGCTAAGCAGGAAAAAGCTGAACAAGTCAAAGAAGCTGCCGAATCAGCCAGGCAAGCCGCTCAGCAGCAGAAGGCCGAGCAGGCGAAAGAGGCAGCTCAAGCCGCGCAGGAACAAAAACAGGCTGCTGCAGAGCAGGCCAGGCAAGCCGCCGAGCAACAGAAACAGGCTGCTGCCGAACAGGCTAAAGAAGCTGCCGAAGATGCTAAACAGGCTGCCGCGGATGCCAAAGCCGCAGCCGTGAAAGAACAGCAAAAGCAGGCTGCAGATGCAGCCGCGAAAGCCAAGGCTGAGGCAGATAAAGTCGCCAAGGCGCAGGCCGATGCGCAGAAGAAAGCTGAAGCTGAAGCCAGGAAGCAGGCTGAGGCAGATACTGCCGCCGCCGCTGCTGCAGCGAAAAAACAGGCTCAGGCAGAAGCTAAGAAAGAAGCCGCAGCAGAAGCCAAAAAAGCGGCTGCTGAAGAGGCGAAACAGGCAGCTGCCGATGCTAAAGCCGCAGAGGCGAAAGAAGCCGCCGCAGCCAAAGCTACCGCAGCGAAAGAGGCTGCCGAGGCTAAAGCGACCGAGGCAAAAGAAGCCAAGGCCGCAGCAGCCAAAGAGGCCGCCGCCGAGAAAGCAGCAGCCAAATCAGCCGCGGATGCCAAGAAAAAGGCGGCCGCTGCCGCAGCGAAACAGTCAGAAGATGTTAACGACCTGTTTGGTGGGTTAGCATCTTCTAAAAATGCCCCTAAAGGCGGTGGTGGCGCACCTGCTGGCGTGGGAAAAAATAAATCGGCCGGTGCTTCTGGAGCAGACCTTGCCAACTATGGCAGTAAAATTCAGGCAGCAATCCAGCAACGTTTCTATGATTATCAGTCATACATCGGCAAGACCTGTAACCTTAAGGTCAAGATGGCGTCTAACGGCACGCTGCTGGATATCCAGTCCGAGGGCGGCGATCCGGCCCTGTGTCAGGCGGCTATTGCTGCAGCGCGTCAGGCGAAATTCCCGCCTCCGCCTTCGCAGGCCGTGTATGAAGCATTTAAGGACGCAGGATTAGACTTTAAGCCTCGTTAAGAGACTTAAGTCACGGCGTTGTGAGTCGGCAGTCGAAAATATTTATCTTTAAGATATTTACGATGGCTTATCTGGTGTTTGTGTAGTTTTGTGTGTATTGGTTTGTTAAAATTCTGCTAGTTTATCGCGGAAAGAATAAGCCGGTCAGACTTCATGGCTCGCAGGCTTCAGGGCAGTTTAAAACAGTGGAAACCGCGCATTCCCCGACATGGAAACGGGGAGTTTATGCGCGGGCTTCTGCTGTTTGTTATGGAGCCCTGCGAGGCGTAAGATTTCTTTCGGGCTCTGAGTCCAGATAAGGGAGATACAATGAAACAGGCAATTCGAGTAGCGTTCGGCCTATTAATGATGTGGGCAACGGTATCTCAGGCGGAAGTTCGCATCGAGATAACCCAGGGTGTAGATACCGCCCGTCCTATCGCAGTAGTACCTTTTAAATGGGCTGGCCCAGGTACTCCTCCGCAGGATATCGGTAGCATTGTTGGTGCCGACCTGCGTAACAGCGGCAAATTCAATCCTATCGACAATGCACGTATGCCACAGCAGCCGACTACCGCAGCGGAAGTTACCCCTGCTGCCTGGAGCGCGTTGGGTATTAACGACGTTGTGGTGGGTCAAATTCAGCCTGGTGGCGACGGCAGCTATGTCGTTTCTTATCAGTTGGTAGATACTTCTGGTAGCAGCCCGACTGTATTGGCTCAGAACCAGTACAAAATTACCAAAGAATGGCTGCGTTACGCGGCTCATACTGCAAGTGACGAAGTCTTCCAGAAACTGACCGGCGTCAAAGGGGCTTTCCGCACCCGTATCGCTTATATCGTGCAGACCAACGGTGGAAAATTCCCGTATGAACTGCGCGTCGCGGATTATGACGGCTACAATCAGTTTGTCGTGCATCGTTCGCCAGAGCCTTTGATGTCTCCGGCCTGGTCTCCGGACGGCAGCAAACTGGCTTATGTCACCTTCGAGAGCGGACGTTCTGCTCTGGTCGTTCAGACGTTGGCCAATGGCGCTATCCGTCAGATCGCTGACTTCCCGCGTCACAACGGAGCACCAGCGTTTTCGCCAGATGGTACCAAACTGGCAATGGCCCTGTCTAAATCAGGTAGCCTCAACTTATATGTAATGAATTTAGCTTCTGGCCAACTAAGCCAGGTTACTGATGGACGTAGCAACAGCACTGAACCTGCATGGTATCCGGACAGCCAAAATCTGGCGTTTACCTCGGATCAGGGCGGTCGTCCACAGTTGTATAAAGTAAATATTAATGGCGGTGCGCCACAACGTCTGACGTGGGAAGGTTCTCAGAACCAAGACTCAGATGTTAGCTCCGATGGAAAATTCCTTGTAATGGTTAGCTCCAACAACGGTAGCCAACACATCGCCAAACAAGATCTGGAAACGGGAGCCGTTCAAGTATTAACGGACACGTTCCTGGATGAAACGCCTAGTATCGCGCCGAACGGCACCATGATTATCTACAGCTCCTCACAGGGACTGGGCAAGGTGTTACAGTTGGTCTCGACTGATGGGCGTTTCAAAGCGCGTCTTCCGGCTACCGATGGACAGGTCTCATTTCCTGCCTGGTCGCCGTACCTGTGATGCATGTTTAGATATGTATGGCAAATTATAAAAAAGGATCAACGAGATGCAACTTAACAAAGTGCTGAAAGGCCTGCTGCTGGCAGTACCTGTAATGGCAATCGCGGCGTGTTCTTCACACAAAACCGCAGACAATGGCCAAGCTGGATACGGCGCTGGTGCTAACGGTGCTAGCACTGAAAATGGCAACATGTCTTCAGAAGAACAAGCTCGTCTGCAGATGCAAGAACTGCAGAAAAACAACATCGTTTACTTCGGTCTGGACAAGTACGATGTTTCTTCTGACTACGCTCAGATGCTGGATGCACACGCAGCTTTCCTGCGTAGCAACCCGTCTTACAAAGTGACTGTTGAAGGTAACGCCGACGAACGTGGCACGCCTGAATACAACATCGCTCTGGGTGAGCGTCGTGCTACTGCAGTTAAAATGTACCTGCAAGGCAAAGGCGTTTCTGCTGACCAAATCTCTATCGTTTCTTACGGTAAAGAAAAACCAGCTGTACTGGGTCATGACGAAGCGGCTTACGCTAAAAACCGTCGTGCCGTACTGGTATACTAAGAGAATCGCATGAGCAGTAACTTCAAACATCACCTGTTGAGTTTGTCGTTACTGGTTGGCGTAGCGGCCCCCTGGGCCGCTACTGCCTCGGCGCCAATCAGTAATGTCGGCTCAGGCTCGATAGAAGATCGAGTCACCACCCTTGAGCGTATTTCTAACGGTCAAGGCCAGCTATTAACTCAACTGCAGCAGCAAGTTTCTGATAATCAGAACGATATTGCCAATCTTCGTGGTCAAATACAGGATAACCAGTATCAGCTGAAGCAAGTCACCGACCGTCAAAATCAAATCCTGCAACAGATTGCTGCGATGCAAAGCTCTGGTGGCGCTCCTGCGGCCTCAGCGGGTGCTGCAGCCGGTGCAGCAGCTTCTGATGGCGGTTCAGCTCAAGCACCTGCCAGTAGTGCGCCAGCGGCCACCGGTAACCCTGACACCGACTACAATGCTGCCGTGTCGTTAGTGCTGGATAAGAAACAGCCGGATCAGGCGATTAGTGCCTTCCAGGCTTTTATCAAGCAATACCCGGATTCTACTTACCAGCCTAATGCCAATTATTGGCTTGGCCAGTTGTATTACAACAAGGGTAAGAAAGATGATGCCGCGTACTATTTCGCGGTTGTGGTTAAAAACTATCCGAAGTCACCGAAAAGTCCAGATGCGATGTACAAGGTCGGGATCATCATGCAGGAAAAAGGCCAGAGCGATCGTGCTAAAGCCGTGTTCCAGCAAGTGGTTAAACAATACCCGAACAGTGAATCTGCAAAACAGGCTCAAAAACGTTTGGCTTCAAAATAAGTCTTCATTCAGGCCCGAAAAGTAACCATATCGGCTGTTTTTCGGGCTCGAATGTATGAAGAACAAGCAGTCAGTCAGTTATCTCGAAATTAGAGTTGCGCTGTCGAGATAAATCAGTAATATATGCCGCCGTTGCCCAGACAAACTGAAACAAGTTAATCAGGCAAGCAAATTAAGCAGATTAGTGGGTCGTTAGCTCAGTTGGTAGAGCAGTTGACTTTTAATCAATTGGTCGCAGGTTCGAATCCCGCACGACCCACCACTGTTTAATTAGAAGTAAAGTGTTAAGTCGTAAGGGCTGAGAACCTACAGCAGGTTCGAGCCGAGCGGAGCGAGACGACAACGCGTTAGCGTTGCCCGAAAGGTGAGGCCATAGGCCGAATCAATCCCGCACGACCCACCACTGTTTAATTAGAAGTAAAAGTGTTAAGTCGTTAGGTTAGCAAGCAGTTAAAC
>NZ_AJHJ01000010.1 GCF_000257645.1 Serratia sp. M24T3 | reverse complement strand
AAAATCGTTCTTGGTGACGAAAACTATCAACCAACTGACATGCATGAAAATTCTATTTATGGTGATAGCGAGCCACCCGCTTATGATGATATTCAGAGGGAGGAAGGGATTTACGCTAAAATAAATAAGATTTTCCCTCAAGAAAGGAGTTTCGCCTAAAGCGAACGAGTACCCAAGTTGGTGTTGGTTTAAAATGTAAACACTGCTTTTGAGTGCTTCAACAGCTCTTTATTTGGCCCCTAGAAGCATAACTTCAGGGGCCTAAGGCATATTATACGGCCAGCAGACGAGAATTCTGTACGTCCCAGTTCAGAGAAACGCGATCGCCAATTCTCACCGGCGTTTGCGCAGAACTGCGAACAATAAATTTCTCACCATCGGCGAGTGTGACAACGACACGGGTTTCGGATCCCGCATAAACGCTTTCACTTACCAGCCCCTCAAGCACGCCGCTGCCCTGCTCGGCTATGCGCATATGTTCAGGGCGGATCACCAGTGCAGCATTGTCACCTTCACGCAACCCTGAGTTCAATGGAAACACACCGTGGCGAGTATGCAGGCCATCGCCGCGAATCTGACCGTCGAGGATATTCGACAAACCGATAAACTCGGCAACAAAGGTGGTTTGCGGGCGTTCGTAGATTTCCTGTGGCGTGCCAATCTGCGCAATTTTGCCTTCGTTCATCAGGCAGATACGGTCAGACAACGCCAGCGCCTCCTCCTGATCGTGGGTCACGAAAATAATTGTCGCGCCGGACTCGCGATGAATACGTTTTATCTCCATCTGCATGGTTTCACGTAGCTGGCGGTCCAGCGCGCCCAGCGGCTCATCCATCAGTATCACGCTCGGTTGGTAAACCAGACAGCGGGCCAGCGCGATACGCTGCTGTTGCCCACCGGAAAGTGCGCGAGGCAGGCGAGTCGCTACGTGACCCAGCTCAACCATCTCCAGCACCTGCTTCACCTTTCGATTGATTTCAGCACTGGGCAGATGGCGCATACGCAGCGGAAAAGCAATGTTCTCTTCAACGGTCAAATGTGGGAACAGCGCGTAGTTCTGAAACACTACGCCAATATCTCGCTGGTGAACCGGCGTCCAGGTTTCGTCTTTGCCATCAATCATCAGGCAGCCTGAGGTCGGTTCCACCAGACCGCAGACTATTTGCAGCAGCGTGGTTTTACCAGACCCCGAAGGGCCAAGCAGAGTCAGCAGCTCACCACTGTGAACGTCGAGATCAAGATCGGCCAATACCTGCGTCTGGCCGTAGCTTTTGGCAATTTTCTGCGCCTGCAGCTTTACTTTTTCATGTTTAAAAGAGGAGGTCGTTGTCATCATCGTTTTCTCATTCTTGTGCATCCGCCTCAGGCGGGATCAGTATCGCGGCGGGCCCTTTCGGCCAGGATGAACAATAGGGTTACAATGGCCAGAATAATCACCGAAGCGGCGGCAAGCGTAGGGGTAACCGATAGCAGCACGTCATCCCACATTTGTTTCGGCAGTGTCTGCTTGACGCCCCCGCCAACAAACATCGCCACCGTCAGCTCTTCAAAAGAGTTGAGGAAACCAAAGATAAATGCCGCCACCAGACTGCCTTTGATAAGCGGCAACGTGACCTCGCGGATCACCCTCCAACGGCTTGCCCCTAGAGTTCCAGCCGCCTGATCCAAGCGCCAGTCGTAGTTTTTGAAGGTGGTCAGGATGATAATAAACACTACCGGAATTGCCATCACAGTGTGACCGAGCATAATTCCAACATCAGTTCCCACCAGTCCGATAGTGGCGAACAGATAAAACAGTGCCACGGCGGTGACGATATTCGGGATGATCATCGGCATCAGGAAGGTCATCATAATCAGGCTGCCGCCTTTGCCGCTGTTACGCGCCACGCCAAACGCGGCAATCCCGGCCAGCAGTGTCGCCAGCGCCCCGGAGACCAGAGCAATGCCAAACGAACGCAGCGTCGCGCCGGTCCAGATTGGTGAGTTCAGGTAAGTTTCCATCCAGCGCAGCGAGTAGCCCGGCGGCGGGAATTGCAGGAACGATGAGCTACTGAATGCCATCGGTATGAAAGAAACTACCGGCAGGATCAGCACGGCAATGACCAGCCAGCTAAATAGTGGTAATAACCAGCCAAAACGATGGCCGCGCAAGAGGCTCGCCAGCCCTTCAGTGACTAAATGACTGAAGTAGGCGAAATAGCTTAATAGCGCGTGTCCAACCCGGCGGGTTAAAGCATGGGTATCGATATGTGTTTCACCGCCGGAAATGGCCGACATGCCGAAAATACGGTCATAGAGGAAACAAACCACCAGCGTCGCCAACAGCAGCAGCATGGCAATTGCACCAGCAAGACGCCAGTTAAGCAATTGTTGCACCTGGGTGATCAGCAACTGGCCAATCACAGAATCCTGCGGGCTGCCGAGCAGCGCGGGAGTAATAAAGAAACCCAGTGAGCCGATAAACACCAGCAGGCAGGCCGCAATAGTGCCCGGCATCGACAGCGGGAAGAAAATCCGCCAGAAGGTGTGGCTTGCCGATCCACCCAAGGTTTTACCGGCACGGATTAGGCCACCATCGATGCTTGTCATGCTCGGCAACATGGTGATAATCGCCAGCGGCAGCATGCTGTGGGCGATAGCAAACACCACCAGCCCACGGGTATAAAGCACGTCGATTGGATGCGCGGCGCCCATCGACATCAGAATTTCAGACAAAATACCCCGTCGCGACAGCAGCACCATCCAGGCAAAGTTTTTTAGCAGCGCGCTGGTCCAGAACGGCAGCAATACCAGCCACATCAAACGACGGCGCATAGTTTCGCCCTGCTGCGAAAGCCAGTAAGCCACCGGGTAGCCAAAAAGCAAGCAGGCAAGCGTGGTTTGCGCGGCAATAACAAAGGTATTCACCATGACCTTAACGTACACGCCCGCGCCAAACATTTGCTGCCAGATGGCCAGCGAGAAATGTCCCTGATCGTCGTTAAAGCTCAGCATCATCAATTTTAACGTCGGATAGGCCAAGAAGATCAGTAAAAAAATCAGGCCCGGCAGCGTAAACCAGGCGGGGTGCAGGCGACGCGTTTTACGGCGTTGCGGTTGTTTAAGCACGGTTGTTTCTAGCAAGCTCAATTCGCCCTCCTCGGGGATCAGGATTAGCGGAGCGCGTTAGCCCCCCGCCGCATGATTTATCCGATAATCCACTTTTCAAAACGTTCTGTGAGAGCAACCTGATTATCGCCCCAGTAGTTGGCATCCATTTCACGCAGCCCACTGATGTGATCGGGCGCGGTTGGCAGCAGTGCGGCCTTTTTGGCATCGATAAACTGATAAGCCTTCACGTTGGTCGGTCCACAGGCCAAATCGTTGGTATACATCGACTGACGCTGGGCGTTCATGCAGAACTGAATAAACTGATTAGCCAGCGCTGCCTTTGGATTTCCTTTAGGAATGGTCCAACCGTCAATGTTGTACAGGCCCTGATCCCAGGCGATGGATGCTGGCGCTCCGCCGTCGATAGCGGTTTGCGCGCGGGTGCTCCAGATACTCATCATATCCAGCTCGCCGCTTTGCAGCATTTGCGTAGCCTGCGCGCCGCTGGTCCACCAAACGTCGATATGTTTGCGGATCTTGTCCAGGCTGGCGAAGGCGCGGTCTACGTCCAGCGGGTAAAGTTTGTCAGGCGATACGCCGTCGGCCATCAGGGCCAATTCCAGCGTACACACCGGACTGCGCCACAAACCGCGACGCCCCTGGAATTTGTCTGCGTTCCAGAAATCGATCCAGTTTTTAGGCGCTTTATCTTTATTAAAAGTATCGGTGCGATAAGCCAGCGCCAGCGCATAAATACTCACTCCGGCAAACTGTGGGGTAATCGACCCTTTTACATAGTTCTCCGGGTCGGCAACTTTGATGTCCAGCGTTTCCAGATAGCTCTTCGGCTGCTTGTTCATGCGTACCAGATGTTCTGGATTAAGCAGCGCGACGTCGAACAGGTAAGTTTTGGTGTCCACCGCCATCTGGAACTGGGGAACAGGGTCAGGCCCTAAAACGGTATTAATAATTTTAATGCCGGTAGCTTTTTCGAAAGGCTGATAGAACGCCTTGCCGAAACCTAAGCCATAAGGGCCGCCAACGTCGGCAACCGTTAGTGTCTGCTGCTCGGCCGCCTGAGCACTGCGCGACAAAATTGACGGTGCTGTCAGCATGGTAATGGCCGTGCCTACACCGGCTTTGATCGCATCGCGTCGTGATAAATGACCAATCTTTTTCATTCCCCTGTCCCCTGTATGTGCTGGCTATTGGCTGGTGGTTAATTTAAACAAAAGTTTCAGGCATCTATTTCTTGCTGTTTAATCGCCTGATTGATTTCTTTGATCAGCTGCTCGCAGATTTTACGATCGAAACTCTGGCGTAAACGGCGATCAAAAGTGGTGAAAATTCCGAAGAATGAATTGGCACAGTGTTGCAGAATGCGCTCGGCATCCTGTTCATTGATGCTTAACTCGCGTTGCAGGAACTGGTTGAACATGCCGCGGGCAATAGGATTTTCGAGCACGAATACCGGCTGAGTGTCATGCTGAATCAGGCGATAACGAGCGACTGCCGACTGACATTCCAGCGTGGCCTGAAGCGGCAGGGAACGGGAGTGCGTGCCAACACACAGAGTGATCAGGTCGTGGTCTAGAATCCATTCGCCGCGACCGGTATCGTAATAACGCAAATCATCGGCAGGAAGCTGCAGCGTAATGCGACGGCTTTCACCGGCAGCCAGCTCAACCTTGCAGAAACCCTTCAACTCTTGATGAGGGCGAGCCAAACGCGGCTGATGATAACGGCTGTAAAGCTGGCAAACTTCTTTGCCGCTGCAAGTGCCGCTGTTGGTCAGGGTAAAACTGACAGCTACCGTTTCGCCCGCGCGCAACGTTTGTTTGTCCAGTTCGATATCGCTGTAGGTAAATTCGCTGTAGCTCAGGCCGAAACCGAATGGGAACAGCGGCTCGATTTCGCGGCTGTCGTACCAGCGGTAACCGACAAAAATGCCTTCGCTGTAATAATGTTTGCCGTTCTCACCCGGATAAGAGAGCCAAGTCGGGGTATCTTGCAAACGTTTAGGGAAAGTCACGGTCAGCTTGCCACTTGGATTGGCTTTACCAAACAGCACGTCAGCCAGGCCGCCACCCATTGCCTGACCGGCAAAGAAAGTCTCGACCACTGCGCCAACTTCATCCAGCCACGGCATGACTACCGCGTCAGGATTAGCCAGCACCACGATCACGTTTGGATTAACAGCCGCGACAGCAGAAATCAGCCGATCGTGGCCTGGCGCCAGCGCCAAGGTGGTACGGTCTGAACCTTCGCCGTCGTAGCCGTTTTCAGTGCTGGCGAAAATAACAATTTTGTCGGCCTCTGCGGCAGCGGCACAGGCCTCCTCGATCAGCGCATCACGCAGAGACTCAAGCTCTGAGGTGCCTTGAATCCACCGCACGTTCATCTGGTCTGCAGCCAGTTTGTTCATCTCGTCGAGCGGAATATCAACCTCTGTCGGCACAGTCGTCGCACAGCCAGAACCCTGGATCACCGGCACTGTAGCGCCTTCGCCAATCACCAGCAGGCGTGAACAGCTTTCAGCCTCCAGCGGCAATAGTTTGCGATCGTTTTTGAGCAACACGATAGATTCAGCAACCATACTGCGGGCTAGCTGATGATGCTGATTATAATCAACCTGCGTATCGCGGCGTTCGGCGGCCTTGGCTTTCTGCACCAGCGAAAGAATTCGGCGACAGGACTGCTCGGCAATTTTTCTATCGATGCGGCCATCTTCCAGCGCGGCCAGCAACTGCGCTTTACGGCTTTCACTTTCCGGCATATCGAGATCATTGCCTGCCAACAGCGACTCTGGGCGTTCTTTAATCCCGTGCCAGTCAGCGACTACCACGCCAGTGAATCCCCAGTCATTGCGCAGAACATCAGTCAGCAACCAACGATTTTCGGCGGTATGCACGCCGTTCAGGCGGTTGTAGGAACTCATGACGGTCCATGGCTGACTCTGGCGAACTGCACGTTCGAAGCCGCGAAGATAGATTTCACGCAGCGCGCGCTCGTCGACAATCGAGTCCATCGTCGTGCGCTCGACCTCAGAGTTGTTGCAGGCAAAGTGTTTAAGCGATGCGCCGACACCCTGCTGTTGCAGGCCGTTAATCACCCCCGCAGCGATATCGCCGGAAATCACCGGATCTTCAGAATAGTATTCGTAGCTGCGACCGCCCAGCGGCGTGCGGCGAATGTTGATGCCCGGCCCTAAAAGCAAATGAACGCCCAGATTCTGGCATTCCTGCCCCAGAGCGGTTCCGAGTGTTAGCGCCAGCTCCACATCCCACGAACAGGCAAAGCTGGAGCCGTTAGGAAAACAGGTCGCCGGTTTCATCGTTCCCCAGGCAATTTCAACGTCTTTAGCGCGCTGATTTACCACGTTCAGAAACGCAGCAAAATCCTGACCGCCCTTCTCGTCTTGCTCAATTTGCTGGATTGAATAACGCACGCCATAGGTGCCGTCGGTCATTACAATGTGTGGAACGCCCAGACGATCAATTTTCTCGGTTTTCCACATGCGATGTCCGCTTAACAGCGATGCCTGTTCCTGAGCGGTCATTGTTTCACTCATCGACACTGCGTCCTGTTCGAGGATCTCTTTATTACTCATGCTGTTGACTCCTGAGGATCCGTTTAGGTCCTGCCCAAAGGGGGCGCGAACGTATGACCCTTATCCTGAGCGGGAACCTGTATAGGCGAAATTAGTTAATTAATGGCTAGTGAAGTTAAAAAACCTAATCAGAGGTTAATTCGGTAGGACCTTCAGAGGTTTTGTCCGGCTCAATAAAGTAAAATAATATTGTTTTTCATTACGTTACCGAAGAATCCGCTGCCTATTTTTCTATTTACAACTCCCTGAAATAGCAGCAGATTACTCTGTAAACATCAGGCAACGGCGGCGATCGGCGTGAGAATCTGTTGGATGCAGTAATCCACAAACAGTTGTGCTGGCTTGGTGGCCTGCGCGCTTCTCAACTGGGCAATCACCAGCGCAGAAGGGCTTACCTCTTCTGCAAGCTCAACCATTGCCACGCGCTGTCCATCATAGGTGTAATGAGAATGCGGGCGGGTAACGAGAATAGAGAAACCCAGCCCTTGCCCGACCATGCCGCGCACCATTTCAATCGACGGCGAGGCAAAGGCAATTTGCGGAGACAGTCCCTGTTCAGTAAACAGGCTGACGAAATAGTGTTTACTCGGCAGCACGTCGAGCAAAATCATCGGTTCCTGGCTCAGTTCGCGCAACGTGACGTGGGATTTTTTAGCCAGCGGATGGTCGGCAGGCAGCAACACATAAGGCTTCTGCGGTGCGTTTAATGGATGGGTGATAATGCTGTCGTCGAGATCGTGATGATACATAATCGCTACGTCGAAACGCCCATTGCTCAGGCCCTGTACCAACTCGTTTTGTTCACCGTCATAAATGTGGATCTCGACTCCCGGATAATGGCGGCGAAAGCCGGTCAGCAGGCGTGGCAAATATAGCGGCGCAGCGGTTTCGAAACAGCCAATGGAAATCTGCCCGCAGACCACGTCGTTGTCGGCCAACGCATTCTGCTCGAAGTTATAGGACATCCGCAGCAGTTCCTGCGCCTTGGTGTAGAAACGGCGGCCACTGGAGGTCAGCGATACACCCTGCGCGTGATGGCGGATAAACAGCTGCACGCCGAAACTCTCTTCCAATCCTTTAATAGCTTGAGAAATAGAGGGTTGCGCGATATGCAGCTGCCGCGAAGCTTCGGCAATACTGCTGCATTCCACGACAGTGACGAAGTATTTAAGCTGACGCAGCGTATAGTGAGCCATGATGATGATGCCTCTAAAAAAAAGATGAACCGAAGTGGTAAGACGAGGAAAAACCTATCTTGCAAGGTTTAAGCAAGCTTTGTACCAACTCACACTTCACTTTCTTTATTTCTCAACTAATTGATAAAAATCACATTTATATTATTTAGGGCAAGATTTTTCGCAATAATACCTATCCTGATTTTCCTGAAAACCCATCAGCCCGATAAATTGCCCGATTAAGGTGCAACTTAAGTTAACGCTATTTTCTATCGCATCCTCCTCGCATAAAACGAGTTGCCGAAGTCAATTAAGGCGGCTAGTTTGATAACCCAGACAATCAGCATTCACGCGGTTCAATCTCAAGCAAGGTGGCCTATGGCATTACACAAAATCATTCTCGACTGCGATCCGGGCGTAGACGACGCCATCGCCATTTTGCTGGCGCTAGCTTCGCCACAAGAGATTGAATTACTGGGAATTACCACGGTTGCAGGCAATGTGCCGCTGGAGAGAACCGCCTATAATGCGCGACGTATTTTAACTCTCGCGGGGCGGGAAGATATTCCGGTTTATGCTGGATGCAGCCGCCCCATGCTTGAGGCAAAAGGCTGGGAATCCAAGGTTCATGGCAATGACGGGCTGGGTAATGTCTCTCTGCCGGAACCGGGCTTTGGTCTGCAAACACAGCACGCCGTCGACTACATCATTCACACTGTTCACGCCGAGCCGGGGCAGGTCACTTTATGCCCCATCGGTCCGATGACCAATATCGCCCTGGCTATCATTAAAGATCCCAGTATTGTCCCGAAAATCAAGCAGCTGGTGTTTATGGGCGGCGCAGCTTTTTGCCAGGGCAACGTTTCTCCGGTAGCTGAATTTAATATTTACGTCGATCCGTGGGCGGCGCAGGTGGTGTTAAGCGCCGGGATCCCGCAAGTAATGTTTGGTCTCGACGTGACTTTACAAGCCAAGATAAACGCGCCTTATCTTGAAGAATTGCAACAGGTTAGCCCGCTGCTGGAAACAGCGTGTGCAATGATGCGCAGCTACGGTGCCAGCGATCCTTGCCTTCACGATCCGTGCGTTATTGCCTGGCTGATTAACCCTAACCTGTTTACCGGCGTAGCGGGCAGAGTAAGCGTCAGCTATCAGGATGATATCCATCGCGGCCAAACGTTGGTTGCGGTTAAATCGCGCCATCTACAAGACCTTGCAACTAATATCGAGGTAATGACTGACGTAGATAACCCTGCACTGCTGGCGCTGTTGGCAGAACGCCTTTCGCTGCTGCCGTCGTGAATTCTAAGTTGTTAATTAAAAAAGCCCTCCCGCGCAGAGTCGCCAGAGGGCTTTGTATTAATGCTAAATCAATGAATTACTGCCAGCCGTAGCGGCGAACGAAGTAGCCTTTCACCCCTTGAGTCAGCACCATATACGCCGACAGGATCAGGATGAGCCACGGGAAGTAGCTCAGCGGCAGCGCCTGCAATTGCAGGAATCCAGCCGCAGGAGTGAAAATCAGGCCAATACCGACTACCACCACTAACAGCGTCATTACACACAGCGGCCAGGAGGCGCGGCTCTGAATGAACGGCACTTTACGGGTGCGGATCATATGAACAATCAGCGTCTGCGACAGCAGTCCTTCGATAAACCAGCCGGACTGGAACAAAGTCTGCATTTCAGGCGTATTAGCCTTGAACACCCACCACATCAGCGAAAAAGTCAAAATATCGAACACCGAACTGATCGGGCCAAAAAACACCATAAAGCGACCAATATCACCGGCGTTCCAACGCTGTGGCTTCGCCAACTGCTCTTCATCGACGTTATCAAACGGGATCGCTACCTGCGAGACATCGTAAATCAGATTCTGCACCAGCAAGTGCAAAGGCAGCATTGGCAGGAATGGCAGAAAGGCGCTGGCTACCAATACGCTGAACACGTTACCGAAGTTGGAGCTGGCGGTCATCTTGATATATTTCAGCATGTTGGCAAAGGTACGACGCCCCTCGGTCACGCCCTGCTCCAGCACCATCAGGCTTTTTTCCAGCAGAATGATATCGGCCGCTTCTTTGGCAATATCCACCGCCGAATCCACGGAAATACCAATATCCGCGGCTCGCAGCGCAGGTGCATCGTTGATGCCGTCGCCCATAAAGCCCACCACGTGACCCTGCTCGCGCAGCACGCGCACAATGCGTTCTTTATGCAGCGGTGCCAGTTTGGCGAACACGCTGGTCGTTTTGGCCACCTCGGCCAACTCGGCATCGCTCAATAATTCTACTTCACTGCCAATCAGGATCTTGTCCACTGCCAGACCGACATCCCGACAGACTTTTCTTGCCACCAGCGGATTGTCTCCAGTGAGGATCTTCACGGTCACCCCTTTGGCCTGCAAGGCTTTCAGCGCGGGAGCCGTGCTCTCTTTTGGTGGATCGAGGAAGGCGATATATCCGGCCAGAATCAGGTCAGACTCGTCGGCCACCGCGTAATCGCGGGTTCGGGCCGGCATCGCTTTATGCGCGACAGCGACTACGCGAAGCCCCTGCTGGTTCAGGTCGTCAGTGATACCGCGAATTCTTTGCAGCAGTTCTTCGGTCAATGGCACGGCTACATCATCAAGTTGCACCTGTGAACAGATTGACAGGATCTCTTCCAGCGCGCCTTTGCAGATCAGACGATGATAATCGGTAGATTCGCAAACCACTACCGACATACGACGGCGATCAAAATCAAACGGGATCTCATCGACCTTGCTGTAGCAGTGCATGGTTTGCTGGTTCTGCGCCGCCTCGGCGCCTTCGAGCACGGCGACGTCGAGCAGGTTTTTCAGGCCAGTCTGATAATGACTGTTCAGCCACGCCAGATGCAAAACGCGGTCGCTGGTCGTGCCCAAAACGTCGGTATGGCGCTCAAGAATGATTTTATCCTGAGTCAGCGTGCCGGTTTTATCGGTACACAAAATATCCATGGCACCAAAGTTTTGAATCGCATCCAGATGTTTGACGATAACTTTCTGACGCGACAGTTTCACCGCCCCTTTTGCCAGTGTCGAAGTCACAATCATCGGCAGCATTTCTGGTGTCAGGCCTACCGCAACAGACAGTGAGAACAGCGCCGCTTCCCACCAATCATCTTTGGTATAGCCGTTTATCAGCAACACAATTGGCGTCATCACCATCATAAAACGGATCAACAACCAACTGACTTTGCTGATCCCGCGCTGGAAGGCGTTTGGCTGTTCATCCTGGCGGATCACCCGCTCGGCAAGCTGGCCGAACCAAGTCTGAGCGCCGGTGGAAATCACTATCGCAATCGCCGTCCCGCTAATAACATTGGTGCCCATAAAGCACAGCGTATCCTGCTCAAGGGGATCGCAATCCAACGGCATCCGGCTGTTAGCCTGTTTCTCTACCGGCAGCGA
The DNA here is from genome assembly GCF_000257645.1 of Serratia sp. M24T3. Lineage (GTDB taxonomy): Bacteria > Pseudomonadota > Gammaproteobacteria > Enterobacterales > Enterobacteriaceae > Rouxiella. Next base: position 150,484 of record NZ_AJHJ01000010.1, on the reverse strand, counting down.
TTCGCCGGTCAGCGCCGCCTGACTGATAAACAAGTCTTTGGCAGACAAAATGCGCAGGTCCGCCGGGATCATGTCACCCGCAGACAGCTTGACCAAATCACCCGGCACCAGTTGATTAATCGGCAACTCAATGCTTGCGCTATGGCCAGTTTGCGCGTCGCTGCGCAGCACGGTGGCCGTATTACTGACCATCGCCTTCAGCGCATCTGCCGCTTTATTCGAACGAGCTTCCTGCACAAAACGCATCAGCGTAGAAATCACCACCATGCTGCCGATCACCAGCGTCGCTTTCATGTCTTCGGTGGCATAAGACACCGCGGCCAGAATGGTCAGCAACAGGTTGAAAGGATTGCGATAACAGATCCACAGGTGTTGCCACCAGGGCTGAGGCTGCTGGTCGTCGGTTTGATTGGCTCCAACGCGTTCACGGATGGCGTCGGCCTCGGCTTGGGTTAACCCTTCATCGTGGCTGTTAAATTGTGCATAAAGCTGTTGTGCACTGGCGCGGGCACAGGCCTGGCAGTGTTCGACAATAGAGGGCGGCACGTCATGACCCGCTGTCGGCCGGGAATTTTCCAGCATGGGAGAACGACGGATAAGACGACGTGGCAAAGTGCGGCTGAAAACGTTATACAGCCTTTGTGTAATAGTTTTGAACATACTCGTACCCTTCTTGCTCCCACGCGCCGAATCGCCCCGTTAAACGTTTTTTCAAGACGCAGGCGAACGAACGCCATTAACGCTGAAAAAAAACGTCAAGCACGGAGTGCATCAGCCACAGGCTGGCAAGTTTAAAAGGCAGAGCGGGCAATCAAAGAGAGAGCGCGCTGCTGCTTACCTAATGTTATCCGGCAAGCAGCAGCGAAAAAGCGGGTGCTTACCGGATCAAGACGGACCTACTGCGTTGGGGTCGGGATCCATAATAATTTCTCGGTAAGTTGAAGGTCGGCGGAATGCATTATGACGCATTCGGCCATGACTGAATCGATCTGGATCAATTTAGCAAGTGTATTGTACGCCATTAATTATTAACCGAATCTAAACCACAACGATGAGTATCAAACAGGCAGGTTTATATTCCCCAGTTATGCTTATCTTTTAACCTAAATATCGAAAAGGCTGAAAATATGAGCAAAATAAACCAACAGGACGTTGAGCGCCTGCTCGAATTAGTCGGCGGCAGCGAAAATATCGCCTCCGTGACGCACTGTATTACCCGCCTGCGTTTTGCCCTTAACGATCCCGCCAAGGCCCATCCCAAACAGATTGAAGATCTGCGCATGGTCAAAGGCTGTTTCACCAATGCCGGGCAATTTCAGGTCGTCATCGGTCCAGAAGTTGACGATTATTATCAGGCGCTTATCGCCATTTCCGGGAAAAAAAGTGCCAGCAAGGCCGAGACCAAGGCGGCCGCACGACAAAATATGAATCTCTTTGAACGTGTGATCTCGCACATCGCCGAGATATTTTTCCCGCTGTTGCCAGCATTAATCAGCGGTGGCTTGATTCTCGGCTTTCGCAATCTTATCGGCGACATTCCGTTTGATCACGGGCAATCGCTGGCCAATATCTATCCGCTATGGAAAACCGTCTACGATTTCCTGTGGTTGCTCGGCGAAGCAATTTTTATGTTTCTGCCCGTGGCTGTGTGTTGGTCGACGGTAAAAAAACTCGGCGGCACCGAGATTCTGGGGATTGTGCTGGGTATTACGCTGGTTTCGCCACAGCTTATGAATGCCTATCAGTTAGGGCAGCAAACGCCTGAAGTGTGGAATTTTGGCTGGTTTACCGTCGAGAAAGTGGGTTATCAGGCACAGGTTATTCCGTCGATGCTGGTCGGAATAGCGCTGGTGTGGATTGAGAACGGTCTAAAGAAAATAGTGCCTAGCTATCTGCAACTCGTGATTGTACCTGTCGTTTCGCTGTTAATTGCCGTTTTTCTGGCGCATACGCTGATTGGACCGTTTGGTCGTACAGTCGGTAATGGCGTAGCCTGGGTGGTGAAAACAGCGATGACCGGCAGCCTCGCGCCCATCGGTGCCACAATATTTGGCTTCTTGTATGCACCGCTGGTGATCACTGGCGTGCATCAAACCACGCTGGCTATCGATATGCAGATGGTGCAAAGCACCGGAGGTACGCCAGTCTGGCCGCTAATCGCCCTCTCTAATATGGCGCAGGCCAGCGCAGTACTCGGCATGGTGATCATCAGCCGCAAACACAATGAGCGGGAGATTTCTGTGCCCGCCACCATCTCGGCCTATCTTGGCGTTACTGAACCGGCGCTGTACGGCATTAACCTTAAATATCGTTTCCCTATGCTGTGCGGCATGATCGGATCGGCCCTCGCTGCTCTGCTTTGCGGCTTAAACGGCGTGACCGCCAACGGTATCGGCGTCGGCGGCTTACCGGCAATCCTATCGATCAAGACCCAATTCTGGAGCCTGTATGGCATTGCAATGCTGATAGCCATACTGGTGCCGTTAGTACTGACTATCGCCGTCTATAAACGCAAGCTTAAACGGGGAGAATTCAATAACTGACTTCTTTGTTTTACATCAATTTTGGCGGCATTAATCTCAAGGAGATATCTACATGTAGCGTATATAGTAAGTAACAACGCTACATGTAGTGAGTTAATTTAAAAGGACCTGAATTGTGAAACCTGAAACCTCTGACTTAATCACCATCAAACCCACGATGGGCGGCCGCCTTTATCAGGAAATTCGCGGCTTGATGGAGCAGAGCAATCCGGCGCTGCTAAACGAAAATGCCAATAAAGACAGCAAGGTAATTCCCACTCAGCGGGATTTGCTAGCCGGTATCGTCGCCAAACACTACGCCCGCGAGCACATTTTGCCGGACGATGTCGTGCAGGCACATGAGCGCGGCGATATTCACTATCACGATTTAGATTACTCACCTTTTTTCCCGATGTTCAATTGCATGCTGATCGACCTCAAAGGCATGCTGAATCAGGGATTCAAAATGGGTAACGCTGAAATTGATACACCAAAATCAATCTCGACCGCCACTGCCGTAACCGCGCAGATCATTGCTCAGGTTGCCAGCCACATTTACGGCGGCACCACCATTAATCGCATTGATGAAATCCTCGCGCCTTTCGTGATGCAAAGCTTTGAGAAGCATAAAAAAACGGCTCGACAATGGGCGATTGCCGATATTGAGTCCTATGCACGCCAGCTCACCGAGAAAGAGTGTTATGACGCTTTCCAGTCGCTGGAATATGAAGTCAACACCCTGCACACTGCCAATGGCCAGACGCCTTTTGTGACCTTTGGTTTTGGGCTGGGAACCGGCTGGGCGTCGCGGCTGATCCAGCAGTCAATTCTGCACAACCGCATTGCCGGTCTCGGTAAGAACAGTAAAACGGCGGTATTTCCCAAGCTGGTATTTGCCATCCGTGAAGGCCTCAATCACAAGGCTGGAGATGAAAATTACGATATCAAACAGCTGGCATTAGAATGTGCCAGCAAGCGCATGTACCCCGATATTCTCAATTATGATCAGGTGGTTAAAGTTACCGGCTCCTTTAAAACGCCGATGGGATGTCGCAGTTTTCTCGGTGTTTATGAGGAAAATGGTGAGCAGATCCATGAAGGGCGCAACAATATCGGGGTGATCAGCCTGAACCTGCCGCGCATTGCCTTGCAGGCAAAAGGGGACGAAAACGCCTTCTGGGCCTTGCTCGATCAACGCCTGCTGCTGGCAAAAAAAGCCCTTATGACGCGTATCGCCCGGCTCGATGGCGTAAAAGCTCGCGTAGCACCCATCCTCTATATGGAAGGCGCCTGCGGCGTGCGTTTGCGGGCAGATGACGATATCAGCGAGATTTTCAAACACGGTCGTGCCTCGATTTCGCTGGGCTATATTGGCGTTCATGAAACGGTTAATGCCCTGTTTGGAAACGAGATCCACCTGTATGACTCGGCGGCGCTGCGCGATAAGGCCCTGGCGATTGTCGCTCGCCTCAAGGCAGCGACCGAAAGCTGGAAACGTGAAACCGGCTACGGCTTTAGCTTATACAGCACGCCCAGCGAAAATCTCTGCGACCGTTTCTGCCGTCTGGACAGCGCCGAGTTTGGCGTAATACCCGGCGTTACCGACAAAGGTTATTACACCAACAGCTTTCATCTTGACGTCGAGAAGAAGGTCAATCCTTACCAAAAGCTCGATTTTGAAGCGCCCTATCCACCGGTTAGCGACGGCGGATTCATCTGCTACGGCGAGTATCCCAACTTGCAGCATAACCTGCAGGCTTTGGAAGACGTGTGGGACTATAGCTATTCCCGCGTGCCCTACTACGGTACCAATACGCCGATCGATGAATGCTACGAATGCGGATTTACCGGCGAATTTTCCTGTACCAGCAAAGGGTTTACCTGCCCAAAATGCGGCAATCACGACGCCTCGAGAGTCTCGGTGACCCGCCGGGTATGCGGCTATCTCGGCAGCCCTGATGCACGGCCTTTTAATGCCGGCAAACAGGAAGAAGTTAAGCGACGCGTTAAACATCTCAGCGTAGGAAAATTGAGGTAATCTCATGAATTATCATCAGTATCATCCTATCGACGTTGTCAACGGGCCGGGTACGCGCTGCACGTTGTTCGTTTCTGGCTGCGTTCATCAATGTCGCGGGTGCTATAACCAGAGTACCTGGCGGCCAGACTCGGGCCTGCCTTTTACGCTGGCGCTGGAAAACCAGATCATTACCGATTTACAAGATACGGCCATTCCGCGACAGGGGCTATCACTCTCCGGCGGTGACCCTTTGCATCCGCAAAATCTGTCGGCGGTTAAGCGGCTGGTGCAAAGAATTAATTGTGAATGCCCCGGAAAAGATATTTGGCTATGGACCGGTTACTGCCTGAATGAACTTAGCCTTGAACAATGGAAAATTGTCGGCGAAATAAGCGTATTAATTGATGGAAGGTTTATTCAGGAACTGCGCGACCCGTCGCTTATATGGCGCGGCAGCAGTAATCAGGATATTCACGTTTTGCGTTAGCTTATATCTTAAAAAACCCGTTAATAAAATGGATAAGGATAGGCTTTGCTCCCCCGCTTCCACATTTTCATAAACTGAATATTGCTATTAATAAACACTCTTTCATCCCAACGAGCTGTGGAAGCAAATAGTAATCTTCTGACTTTTCGAGTAAAGCGGCATCGCTTTATTTTACGAGACGTCGCCCAATATTATTCATCTTCCTGCAATCCCCGCTTCACCGAACTGTCATTTATCGTGTTCAAGATGGTGCCAACGTCGAACTGAGGTTGACACTATGCAAACTTTTGGCTCCATCTCCGAGAATCACCCACGCGCCAAACGTCATGTCAGGTGCTCTTTTGCCAACGGTGCTTTATCTGCACAACAGGCAGCGAGGCATTCGTTATGATGGACTTATCTAGACATCCGACCACTTACCCTACCCGCTATCAACAGATTGCCGCCCAGCTGGAACAAGAGCTGCGCAACACCTACCGCTGCGGCGATTATCTGCCACCGGAAAATCAGCTTGCCGATCGTTTTCAGGTTAACCGCCATACCCTGCGTCGCGCGGTTGACGAGCTGGTCGAGCGCGGCTGGCTGCAGCGTCGTCAGGGCGTAGGTACGCTGGTGTTGATGCGCCCATATGATTACCCGCTGCATTCTCAGGCGCGATTCAGCCAGAACCTGCTGGATCAGGGCAGTCATCCTACCAGCGAACGCCTGCTCGGCGTGCTGCGCCCGTGTGTCGAACATGTCGCCAGCGCCATTGGTCGTGAAGAAGGTGACACGGTGATCCACCTGCGCACGCTGCGTCGGGTAAACAATGTGCCGGTCTGCGTGATCGACCATTATCTGCCTGATCTCGACTGGTGGCCCACATTACAGAATTTCCACAGCGGTTCGCTGCACGATTTTATCCGTAGCGAGATACATCAGCCGTTGAGCCGCCACACCACCCGCATCAGCGCCCGCCGCGCATTGGCCAAAGAAAGCAAGCTGCTGGAAATAGTGCCGCAGGCACCGCTGCTGTGCGTACGTACCCTCAACACCTGTGATAGCAACGGTAGCGTGGCGGAATATTCCGTCAGTCTCACGCGCGCTGACATGATTGAACTCACCATGGAGCACTAATGGACGCCTTACAAACTCGTCAACGCTGGATGTCGGTGTTGGCTCACAGCCAGCCGTCGGAGCTGCTTGAACACTGGCAGCCGTTGAATCTTAGTCCGACTTTTGAATGTTTACGGCCGGCAGAAACCGGTCTGACCCAGCTCCAGGCCCGGATGGGCGGCACCGGAAAACGCTTCGTAATGGGTGATATGACCGTCACCCGTGCCGTGGTGCAACTTGAGTCCGGCGTCTACGGCTACAGCTACGTGCGCGGTCGCGACAAAGCCCACGCCGAACTCTGCGCTGTGATCGATGCCCTGCTGCAAGTCTCTGGTATGGAAGAGTTAATCCACAAACGCGTGATTGCGCCTCTGGCCGCCAGCCAGCAGGCTCGTCGTGAACAACGCGCCCGTGAGATTGCCTCTAGCCGTGTCGATTTCTTCACTCTGGTTCGCGGAGAATAACTATGTCACTTGTTGCCAGTTTTCAAAGTCCGGTTGCCGATGCGCAATACAGTTTTCGTCGTATTCTCAAAGCATTAAGCGAACCAGGCTCAATAGTTACCCTGCCGACCATGCCAGGATTTGGCGTGCTGGGCTCCGCCAGTGCCTGTGTGTTGCTAACCCTTATCGATCAGGATACGCCGCTGTGGATAGGCCCACAGCTTAACGACGACGTTCTGCGCCAGAACCTGCGTTTTCACACCGGTGCCGTGCTAACCGACGATCCGCGCAGTGTCAGTTTTGCGCTGGTCGAAGGATCGCTCGACAGCGCCACTTTGCTAGCCTTCCCCTGCGGCGACGAAATGTCCCCCGAGCTGGCAACTACCGTGATTGTGCAGCTTGAATCACTCGACGGCGGTCAGCCTCTGCGCCTGCGCGGGCCCGGTATCGAGCAGGAACACATCGTTTCTCCGCTGCTGCCCGAATGTGTCTCTCACTATCTTGTCAACCGCCCGCACCGCTTCCCGCTGGGGCTGGATTTTATGTTTACCTGCGGTGAGCAGCTGCTTGCCTTGCCGCGCACCACACGCGTGGAGGCCTGCTAATGTACGTTGCCGTTAAAGGGGGCGAAAAGGCTATCGAGGCCGCCCATGAACTGCTGGCGCACCAACGCCGTGGCGATACGCAGATTTTTGAGATCCAGGCCGCTCAGATCGAGCAACAGCTGGGTCTGGCGGTAGATCGAGTGATGAGCGAGGGCGGGATTTACGATCCACAACTGGCCGCGCTGGCTATCAAGCAGTCTTCAGGGGATCTGGTCGAAGCGATTTTTCTGCTGCGTGCCTATCGCACTACCCTGCCGCGCCTGGCTGTCAGTCAGCCGCTGAACACCGCCAATATGCGTCTTGAGCGCCGCGTTTCTGCCATCTACAAAGATTTGCCCGGCGGACAGGTGCTTGGCCCGACCTATGACTATACCCATCGCCTGCTGGACTTTGCGCTACTGGCTGAAGGTTTGGACCCACAGGCGCCGATAGCAGACGAAATGCTGCCCGAATCTTGCAGTCATGTCTTCGAAATGCTGGCGAATCAACAGCTCGCAGCGCGCGAAGAAGATGACGGCAGCGAGCCAGATGATATTACCCGCACGCCGCCAGTTTACCCCGCCAGTCGTGCTGCTCGCCTGCAACAGCTGGTGCGCGGTGACGAAGGCTTCCTGCTGTCGTTGAGTTATTCCACCCAGCGCGGTTATGGCCGTAATCACCCCTTTGCCGGTGAAATTCGTACCGGTTGGCTGACAGTGGAAATCGTGCCGGAAGAACTGGGATTTGCCATCGATATTGGCGAGATTCTGTTGACCGAATGCGAAATGGTTAACGGTTTTATCACTCCGCAAGACAAGCCGCCGCACTTCACTCGCGGCTATGGATTAGTGTTTGGTCGTGCCGAGCGCAAGGCGATGTCGATGTCACTGGTAGACCGGGCCCTGCAAGCGCCCGAATACAACGAACAGGTGCGTAGCCCGGCGCAGGACGAAGAATTTGTCTTGTCGCATGCCGACAACGTCGAGGCCGCCGGTTTCGTCTCACACTTGAAACTTCCCCATTACGTCGATTTCCAGGCCGAGCTTGAGCTGTTGCAGCGCTTGCGTGAACAGCGTGCCGCCGCGGACAAGGACATTGCCAATGAAAAATAATAACACCACGGCGACTGGCTACAACCAAGGTTATCTGGATGAACAAACCAAGCGCATGATCCGCCGGGCAATATTGAAAGCGGTAGCGATCCCCGGTTATCAGGTCCCGTTTGCCGGACGTGAAATGCCAATGCCTTACGGCTGGGGCACTGGCGGGATCCAGATTACCGCCAGCGTGATCGGCCAGCAGGACGTGTTGAAAGTTATCGATCAGGGCGCAGACGACACCACCAACGCCGTGTCGATCCGCCGCTTCTTTAAAAATGTCGCCGGTGCCGAGACCACTGAAAAAACCCGTGACGCCACGCTGATCCAGACCCGTCACCGCATTCCCGAAACGCCTCTGGCTGAGGATCAGATCCTGATATTCCAGGTACCGATCCCCGAGCCATTGCGCTTTATCGAGCCGCGCGAAACCGAAACGCGAAAAATGCACGCGCTGGAGGAATACGGCGTGATGCAGGTGAAGCTTTACGAAGACATCGCCCGCTTCGGCCATATCGCCACCACCTATGCCTATCCGGTAAAGGTTAACGATCGCTACGTGATGGATCCTTCGCCGATCCCTAAATTCGACAACCCGAAGATGCACATGATGCCTGCGTTACAACTGTTTGGTGCCGGTCGTGAAAAGCGCATCTACGCGCTGCCGCCGTTTACCAAAGTCGAAAGCCTGGATTTTGAGGATCACCCGTTCACGGTGCAGAAATGGGATCAGCCGTGTGCCATCTGCGGATCGCACGACAGCTATCTCGACGAGGTGGTGCTCGACGATCTCGGCAACAGAATGTTTGTCTGTTCCGATACCGACTACTGCGCCGAGCAGGTTGCAACCGCATCTTCACACGAGGTCAATAATCAATGAATCCGGTCAACTCTTCAGCCACGCCGCTGCTCAGCGTAGAAAACCTGACCCATCTTTATGCACCGGGCAAAGGTTTTAGCGACGTGTCTTTCCAGCTTTATCCTGGCGAAGTGCTGGGCATTGTCGGTGAATCCGGCTCGGGTAAAACCACTTTGCTGCAATCGATTTCTGCCCGTCTTGCACCGCAGCAGGGCCAGGTGATTTACAACAACGGCGTGCAGCCTTCGCAGTCTTTATACCAGATGCCGGAAAGCGATCGCCGTCGCCTGCTGCGCACCGATTGGGGCGTGGTTCATCAGCATCCGATGGATGGCTTGCGTCGTCAGGTTTCTGCCGGGGGCAATATCGGCGAACGCCTGATGGCTATCGGTGAACGTAATTACTCGCGCATTCGTCAGGAAGCCAGTCAGTGGCTGGAAGATGTCGAGATCCCGGTTTCACGCCTCGACGATCTGCCGACCACCTTTTCCGGCGGTATGCAGCAGCGCCTGCAAATCGCCCGCAATTTAGTGACCCATCCTCGTTTGGTATTTATGGATGAACCAACCGGTGGGCTGGACGTATCCGTGCAGGCGCGCCTGCTGGATCTGCTGCGCACGCTGGTGGTGGAAATGCAGCTTGCGGTGGTAATTGTGACCCATGATTTAGGCGTAGCGCGACTGCTGGCGCACCGTTTGCTGGTGATGAAACAGGGTCAAGTGGTGGAAAGTGGGCTGACCGATCGGGTTCTCGACGATCCGCATCATCCTTATACCCAGCTGCTCGTTTCTTCCGTTTTGTCCTGAGAACCCCAGAAGAGTGATAAACCAATGACAACCAGACTCCGGGTCGAAAATCTGAGTAAAACCTTTGTTTTACACAACCAGCAGGGGATCAAACTGCCGGTGTTTCATAACGCCAGTCTTGAAGTAAACGCAGGGGAATGCGTGGTGCTGCACGGCCATTCCGGCAGCGGGAAATCTACCCTTTTGCGGTCACTTTACGGTAATTATCTGCCGGACAGCGGCCACATTTGGGTCAAACATCAGGATCAGTGGGTCGATATGGTCAACGCCCAGGCTCGCGAAATCCTTGACGTGCGCCGACACAGTGTCGGCTGGGTAAGTCAGTTTCTGCGCGTTATCCCGCGTATCAGCGCGCTGAATCTTGTCATGCAGCCGCTGGTCGAATTGGGTATTGGCAAGCCAGAAGCCGAGCAGCGCGCGGGTGAACTTTTACAACATTTGAACGTGCCGCAGCGCCTGTGGCAGCTCGCGCCTTCAACCTTTTCCGGCGGTGAACAGCAGCGAGTAAACATTGCGCGCGGGTTTATTGTCGACTATCCGGTGTTGCTGCTTGATGAACCCACCGCCTCGCTGGACGCCACCAATCGTGCGGCGGTGGTGACACTGATTGAAAAAGCTAAAGCACGCGGCGCGGCGGTGGTGGGTATTTTCCATGATGAAGACGTTCGTGAGCGCGTGGCCGACCGGCTGCACGTGATGACCCCGGAATTGGCTAACGCGGAGAATCTGGCATGATTATCAATAACGTCAATCTAGTGTTGGCGCATGAAACAGTTAAAGGTTCTATCGAGATAAAAGAGGGGCTCATTTCTTCTTTCACTGATAGCTCCAGTCAGTTGCCGCAGGCGGTGAACGCTGAAGGTTCGTGGCTCATGCCCGGTTTCGTCGAGCTGCATACCGATAATCTGGATAAGTTTTTCACTCCGCGTCCCAAGGTTGACTGGCCTGCACATTCGGCCATGAGCAGCCACGATGCGCTGATGGTGGCGAGCGGTATTACCACCGTGCTGGACGCTGTTGCGGTGGGTGACGTTCGCGACGGCGGCCATCGTCTGGAAAACCTGATGAAAATGATCGACGCGGTCATTAATAGCCAAAAAGCCGGTCTTAATCGCGCCGAACATCGCTTGCATCTGCGCTGCGAGCTGCCGCACTCGTCAACGCTGCCGCTGTTTGAAGAATTGATGCACAAGCCGGGCGTTTCGCTGGTTTCGCTGATGGACCATTCCCCGGGCCAGCGCCAGTTTTCGACCCCGCAGAAATATCGCGAATACTATCAGGGTAAATATCAGCTTAACGATGAGCAAATGGAAGAGTTTCAGGCGGCGCAAATCGCCAACTCACTGCGCTGGGCTCAGCCCAATCGTCTGGCCATTGCCACACACTGCCGCCAGTTGGGCATTGCCTTAGCCAGCCACGATGACGCAACCTCGGCGCACGTCGCCGAATCGAAAGAGTTAGGCAGCGTGATTGCCGAATTCCCGACCACCGAAGAAGCGGCACGGGCCTCGCACGCAGAAGGCCTGCAAGTGTTGATGGGTGCACCAAATATCGTGCGCGGCGGCTCGCATTCCGGCAATGTCGCAGCAAAACAGCTGGCATCATTGGGTCTGCTTGATATTCTCTCTTCTGACTATTATCCCGCCAGCTTGCTGGATGCCGTATTCCGCATTGCCAATGATGAGTGCAACACCTTCAGCCTGTCGCAGGCGGTGGCGCTGGTCACACGTAATCCGGCAGCCGCATTGGGACTAGAGGATCGCGGTGAGATTGCGGAGGGCAAGCGTGCAGATCTGGTGTTGGCACGGGCGCACGAGCATCATCACTATGTGCAAAATGTCTGGCGTCAGGGAATACAGGTATTCTGATGGCAAAGCTGGTTTACGTTATGGGCGCGTCGGGGTCGGGCAAAGACAGCCTGCTTGATGCACTGCGCAATAAGCTGCCGCAAGGGTTGTTGGTGGCGCATCGTTATATTACCCGCGCGGCCCAGGCTGGCGCGGAAAATCATGTCGCACTTAGCCTCGACGAATTCCAGCTGCGCAAATCTCGCCAGCTGTTTGCCCTCGACTGGCAGGCTCATCAAACCCATTACGCGCTAGGGATCGAGATAGATCTTTGGATGCAGCAAGGGTTTACTGTCGTGGTTAACGGATCTCGTGCTCATCTTGCCCAAGCCGAGGCGCGTTACGGTAGCAGCCTGCTCGCCGTCTGCCTTCATGTCTCCACTGAGGTTCTGGCCGAGCGGCTTGAGGCTCGCGGACGTGAATCACCGTCGGAAATCCAGCAACGCCTGCGCCGCGCCTCGGAATATCAGCATAGCTTGCCCGCAAACTGCCATCGCCTTAATAACGACGGCTGTTTGCAAGAAACGCTGACTGAGTTGCTGAGTTTTTTGGGCGAACGAGCAACCTGCGCGATACCACTGGACGGTTATCCTCTCGCCATGCCAAGGAATTAAGGGGTAAGTCAGCGTAATCGCAGCAATCCAGAAGTTTGCAGGCGTCGCAGGAATAGATTTTTGTAGAGAAGAAGTAGTGGGGAAAATTTGGCGTTTTTGATTATAGATTAGCATAACAAACGCCGAGTTTTACTTCGTTCTGGCCCCTTAAATTTGAATACAATCCGCTAAATTTCCAGCGCTTCTACGACTTAAAGCTTTAACTCCCTCTCAAGCTGATGCAACGCCTTGCTTAACGGAGGTTGGGCGATGAACAACACTTCTGAAGCCGCCGAGATTCACCCGTGTTCATATACGGCTATGAAATAACCTGGCGGCTTCAATTTACTCATGCATCACGCTGCCACAGCAGTTTTTTACCGAAGCCGAGCGTGTTGTCGGTCATTTTGATTTCGTCGAGTTGCAGCTGCCAGATAGGCGCTTTCATTGCGATCGCTACCGGAAAATGTTTGCAGTAAAGCGTGCGGGCCGACTTGTCTTCCTGACCTTCTAAAATCGTGGCGCTGCCTCGATACTGAATGCCTTTTATCAGGGCGACAGTCTTGGGCTGAGTGGCGATCGTACCCACAATGTGAGGATTCTTTTGCATTAATGCGCCGTGGCGGGTCTTTAGTTCGGTCATAAAATACAGACACATACGTTCAACATCGGTCACATAAAAACAGTTGGCGCTCCAGATATCACCTTCAGCATGAGCGCATAAAGCAAGCACATGATTTTTATTCAAATAACGACTAATAATCTTTATGTCATCGGGATCGTTCATACCTTTCTCCTGGAGAAAAATTCTTTTTATTTTAGCGCGATACCCAGCAAGTTACAGTCTGCGATTGCCTGAGGAGGTGCGTAAGGTGCGCTTTTGCTTCACACAGCCGCTGCATCAGGGGTAATCTGTGGCACACATCTTATTCTTAGAGTCATTCAAATATTGTGGCCTGCTCTTCCTCTGAACCGATTATTACTCTGTGGCATCTCTATATGCTGCGTACCCCGACTGGCATGCTGTATACCGGGATCACCACCGATGTGTTACGTCGCCAGCAACAGCATCAAAGTGGCAAGGGGGCAAAATCCTTACGGGGAAAGGGAGAATTAACGCTGGTCTTTCACTGCCCGGCAGGCGACCGCTCTCAGGCTTCAAAACTCGAATATAAAATCAAACAGCTCAATAAAAAACAAAAAGAGAAATTGGTTAAAGATTATCCTAAAGATATCTTGGAATGGTTGGCTTAGGCTTTTATAAGTATCAGCTTATTTGAGGAATAAAAAAGGGGCGCTCAATGCGCCCCGATTCTATTAATACCGTGTTCTGCTAATTACAGAGCCAGGTTAACCATCACACCGCCGATAAACGCATCTTTAACCTGGCTAACTGCACCCGGAGAAGAAACGTATTGCAGGTTTGGACGAATAGTCAGCCAATTAGCCACCTGAATACCGTAGTACAGTTCGTAGTTAACTTCTGCACCGCTTTGAATCGGCAAATAAGTTGGGTTGTTGTAGTTATCAACGCCGTTGGCCGCATTCTGCTCACGCTGGGTCTCGGTAACATCTTTATTCACGTGGATACGCGCTACGCCAAAGCCAAGCTCATCTTTAGGACGTGAATCGAAGATACCGCGATAAGTCACCGCGACTTCTTGATAGTTATCGGTTTTTGAAGTTTTCTTGTCGTTCATCACGCCTTGAACGGTCAGTGTCAGGCCGCGATTTTTGTCACCGGCAACTGAAGTAAGCTGTTGTTGAACCAGCAGGTAACCGCCGTAAGCGTGCGCATCACGGTCGTAAACTTCACTACCATTTTGAATCGAGCCGCTGCTGTAAACGTTGCCTTTGGTCGAGCTGTAGTAGGCACCTACAGCATATTTACCTGGAAGCTGTTCTGGTCCAAGTGATGGTTTCCAGCCAAATTCAACCGGAACCAGGTTGCCGACGGTACCTGTGGTATCCAGACGGAAGCCATTGCCAGTGTTGTAGTTTTTAGGGTTCTGGTTATAGATACCAACCTGAGCATAAACTTCTGGTGTGAAGTTCAGCTTGATACGGCCACCCCACTGGGATACAGGCCAGTTGTACCAGCGATCGCCACGCCAGTTACCCGCCTGTCCACTGCCCAATGCCAGGTTCTGGAAGTTGCTGTTCAGTGAGTCGAAATCTTCACCCACGGTCACACGGCCGGCTTTGATATTCAGAGTATCGTTGAAATATCCCTGACTAATCCAGAACTGTGTCAAACGCGTGGTTTGACCACGGCCCCAGACTTCCTGTGAGGAGGAAAGAGTGCCGCTACGTGGATCGCCAACAGCGTCGTTGGAAATGTTTCTACCGTTACGGTTGGTGACGGTGAACTGGAAGATCGTGTCTTTCCAGTTAAGTAATTTATCAAGGTCAAGGGTGGTGCCGGCCTGCCACTGGTCTGAATAACGCGCAGTGGTGTGCTTGTCATAACCACCGGAGAAATTGCTGCCCGTTTCAGAGGTGTAGTTAAGCTGGAAATCGATACCTTCATCTTTCAACGAGCTACGCGTGCCGCCCCAGTCTCCCAACATATAAGTGGAGTCTTCTGAGAACGGTCCTGCTGCATCGGCGGCCAATACGTGGGCTGAGCTAAAAAGCAGTCCAACAGAACATGCCAGATACAACTTTTTAAAACGGAGAGGAGATTTATTGGCCACTTTAGATTCCTTATAATTCTTAAAGTTCAGTTTAAACTTCAGTAAGAACTATATTATTCTTCAACACGTAATATTCTGTGACCTAGATTTGATTATTTAAAACAATATAATTAAAGATGTAACATAACATTGACAGGTGTTGATTTAAATAACACCAGTTTAAACTTTTTGTGCTAAATATGTCTTAATTAATTCTGAAATGATAATAATTCACCTACTGAGCACTAATTGTTAACGCAAAAACAACATGGCAAGACGTAATTATCACTTAAGTGACCGATATTTATTTGCACTTTATTTAACCAATCTTAATTAGCAATTTGAGCTATTCATTTGAATTAGCATTTTTAAGCGAAAAAAAAGCCAACGTAAGAACGTCGGCTTATTGGAAAAGATATTAAGACTTAAATGTGGTCAAAATGTGGAGGATATTCCACCAGCCCACTAGCACCTTCCAAGGCATTATCAGCTAAAACATACAGTTGAAAATGCTGCTCAGTGTCCGGCCATTTACAATGTAAATTGTGTGATGCAGCACGCTTGAAACCGAAGCGCCCGTAGTATTCTGGATCACCCAACACGACGACCGCCGCATAGCCAAATTCATTGAGAGAATCCAGACCTTCGTAAATCAGCTTTTCGCCAATTCCTTGCCGGCGCAATGATTCATCTACCGCCAGTGGCCCCAGCCCGACCCACTGACGATCTTCACCATGCACATCGACCGGGGTGAAAGCAGCGTAACCCACGACACCGCCTTCATCATCGGTAGCCACCACGCCAAGAGTAAGCAAGCCATCTTCACGCAGGCGCTGGACCAAATCCGCCTCGCCATCGCGGCCAAAAGCCTGGCGCAGTAAATTATCAATGCCTGCGGCATCAACAGGTATTTCGACTCTGATTAACATGATATGGCTGCCGGAGAGAATGACTCGCCGTCCTCTTGTCTGTCAGCTTTACAATGTCTAGCTGCACTATTTGCTGTTTCACTATTTGCTGCATAAATAAAGGCTGCAAGGCGATTAAGCCCCTCTCGCAATAAAACAGGCATGTTTTCAGGCTCAATGGAATCCATCAGATTTTTTACGTTCAGGCCCAATTCAGTGTCTCCTTCAATACGTAAACGCCTTTTGAAAAACAGCGTGTCAGGATCTTCTTTACGGGCGGCGACCAGTAACAGGTCATTCGCATTGCCAATAAAGCTTACGTCGGCCTCACCCTGCTCGCAAACGCGCAACTTGCCGTTCTCAACGGTCATAAGCCAGTGCAGCGAAAGATCGCTTATCTCGATGCCTAGCCAGCGCCCCTCTAAAAAGGCGAGATCGCCGTCGGCAAGCGCCTGTCGAAATTGCCAGCCAAGCACCTGCTGTAAAAGCTGCCGTTTCAGGGCGAAAGGGGTAAATCTCAGCGGTACACTTAACAATGACGGCCCCTGACTCACCACCTGTGCTCGTAATTTTTGCAACACTGGCACTTCTCCTTAAGATGACTGGCTTGTGGACATATTGGACTAAATACAGCCTATTTTGCCATAAAGGAAATTATCCACCGCGGCCTGCATCAATATTCTCCTGTAAAAATAGTGCACCAGAAATACCCCATACACAACCTCTGCCTAAAGACACATTCATTCAAAAGATAATAAGCTGCCTTAAATCAAAATATTGCTACCAAGGCTTCTCTAAAATGAAGGTCGATTTTAGCCGCATATCGCGGGTGAAGCAGGAGAAGACCATGGAGCTACTTTGCCCGGCGGGAAATTTGCCCGCACTAAAAGCAGCCATAGATAACGGTGCAGATGCGGTCTATATCGGCCTGAAAGATGATACCAATGCCCGACACTTTGCCGGTCTCAATTTTACTGAGAAAAAGCTGCACGAGGCAGCAGAATACGCACACCGCCGCCATAGAAAGCTTCATGTTGCCATTAATACCTTTGCGCATCCTGCGGGTTATCAACGCTGGGAGCGTGCGGTGGATATGGCAGCTCAACAAGGCGCAGACGCGTTGATTCTGGCTGACCTGGCAATGCTGGAATATGCCGCCGCGCGATACCCGGACATTGAGCGCCACGTTTCGGTACAGGCATCGGCCACTAATCAGCAGGCGATCGCTTTCTATAAAAATAACTTCGATGTTGCCCGCGTGGTGTTGCCGCGCGTGCTATCGATGCATCAGGTACGCCAGCTTTCCCGCAGCACTTGCGTGCCGCTTGAGGTGTTTGCCTTCGGCAGTTTGTGCATCATGGCCGAGGGGCGTTGTTACCTGTCTTCCTATCTAACGGGTGAATCGCCAAATACTGCCGGCGCCTGTTCACCGGCTCGATTTGTGCGCTGGCAGCAGACCTCTTCGGGCATGGAGTCGCGGCTTAACGATGTGCTGATTGACCGCTACGCGCCGAATGAAAACGCCGGTTATCCCACTTTGTGCAAAGGCCGTTATCTGGTCGATGGCGTGCGTTATCACGCACTGGAAGAGCCTACTAGTCTGAATACTCTGGAATTATTGCCTGAGTTATTTGCCGCCAACGTGGTGTCGGTGAAAATTGAAGGACGCCAGCGCAGTCCTGCCTATGTTAGCCAGGTGACACGCATTTGGCGTGCCGCCATTGACCGCTGCCAGCGTGATCCTCAGAAATTTATCACAGAAAAAAGCTGGGTCAACGAGCTGGGATCGCTGGCCGAAGGCACGCAGACCACGCTCGGTGCCTATCATCGAGAATGGCAGTAATTAAGGTAAAATCATGAAATACTCATTAGGTGCCCTGCTTTATTACTGGTCAAAAACTGAAGTTGAGGCGTTTTATCAGGCAGCAATAAACAGCGCTGCGGATATTATTTATCTTGGCGAGAACGTCTGTAGCAAGCGGCGAGAAATGAAGGTCGCTGACTGGTTGAATTTGGCTAAACAGCTGAACGGCAGTGGCAAGCAGGTGGTCATTTCAACACTGGCGCTGTTACAGGCTCCTTCTGAGCTGACCGAGCTCAAGCGCTATGTCGAAAACGGTGATTTTTTGGTTGAGGCCAATGATATTGGCACCGTTAATATGCTGGCAGAACGCAGGCTGCCGTTTGTCGCAGGCCACGCGCTCAACTGTTATAACGCCGTTACTCTAAACATTTTGCTCAAACAAGGGATGACTCGCTGGTGTATGCCGGTAGAGCTTTCCCGAGACTGGCTGGCTCAGGTGTTGAGCCAATGTCAGGAACTCGGCATTCGCGACAAATTTGAAATTGAAGTGTTGGCTTACGGCCATTTGCCGCTGGCCTACTCGGCGCGCTGCTTTACTGCTCGCGCTGAAAATAGCGCCAAGGATGACTGTAAGACCTGCTGCATAAACTATCCGCTGGGCAGAAAGGTATTATCTCAAGAAAATCAGTCGGTGTTTGTGCTTAACGGCATCCAGACGCAGAGTGGATCCTGCTATAACCTCGGCAACGATCAGCTGACGATGCAAGGGCTGGTGGATATTGTCAGGCTTTCACCGTTGGGATTAAACACGCTCGAGGTACTGGCTGATTTTCGCGCCAATGAGCACGGTCTACATCCTTTGCCGCTGACTTCGGATCTGGACTGCAACGGCTATTGGCAAAACATTGCCGGGCTGTCGCTGTCGCAGTAGATGCGACTGTCCGCTTTAAGCCGGTGTAACGTTAATCATTTTTCAGCGGTTTTTTACGATGCAGTAGCGAATGTAATTTACCGCTGTCACGCAGGATACCCAGACCGATCCCCGCCAGCGTGTATCCAATGCACAGCAACAGCAGCACAATGACATCGCCACCAACTTCGCTAAACGGTAACCCCATCTGATTGACCCCCGCTATTGCCTTGGTCGCCCATGTCGAAGGCAGTAATGATGACACCACGCGCACCCAGCCGGGCTGGGCCTGCAGCGGCCAAATGGTGCCGGAAAGATAAAATACCGGCATGGTAATAAATGACAGCGTCAGGTAGATCATTTCAACCGAGCGCAGGCATTCAGTCACAAACTTGCCTACCCCGAGTACTGCCAGTACAAATGGAAAAGTCAGCGCGATAATTTCTGGGATGCTGGCAGTTTGCCGATATCCCAGCACCCACGGCCACAAGACGAACAGCACGATCGACAGAAATAGCCAAATGGGTACTAATGCCGACAGAGCTCCGAAAAATGCCGGTAGTGCCGGTTTGCCCTCTGGCGCGCTTTTCATGGTGATGTTGACCCTGACGCTGGCGATCAGCAGCGAGTGCTGCAACAGCATCACCAACAGCCCGGGGAAAATGATCGCCGCAAAGCTGATCCCCGGATTAAACAGGTCTAGCGTCTGGCCAACCATGGGTTGCAGTAGCACGTTGGCCTGTCGGGTACTGAATCCGCTGGCCAGCAACGTTTGGGTATTATATTGCGACAGCAGACTTTGATAGGCGGCCACAACGTCCTGCTGGATCTGCCCGTTAGCCAGTCGATTGGTGGCGTCACCATAAACGGGTATCACAATATCTTCGCCCGCCAGA
The DNA here is from genome assembly GCF_000257645.1 of Serratia sp. M24T3. Lineage (GTDB taxonomy): Bacteria > Pseudomonadota > Gammaproteobacteria > Enterobacterales > Enterobacteriaceae > Rouxiella. Next base: position 130,938 of record NZ_AJHJ01000010.1, on the reverse strand, counting down.
ATCTTCTTCTCGAGATCGATAGGCATGATCACCACGGCAAACAGCTTGCGCTCACCTAAATCACGGCGCGCTGCGGGAATGCTATCGTAAGCTACAGTCGTGATCTTTGAGGTGGCATCAAGATCGCGGGTCAGTAAACGGCTGGCACTGCTGTGATCTTGGTCAATCACCGCGACCGGGAGATCCCATACCGTGCGATTGGCATAAACAGTGCTCATCAGGCACAGCGAAACCAGCAGCATCATCCACATCGGCTTCTCGAGCATTCCGTGCAGAGTATGTGTGAAGGTATGCCAGTAGATAGAAAATCCTTCGCTACGCGTCATTTCCCTGGCTCCTGTTTTTTCAAACGCATATAGAGCTTTTTATGCACTAACAGCCCGGTAATTAGCGGGTAGACCAGCAAAATAGCGCAGACGCTTAAAATCTGGCCGCTGGGAACCTGGCGCAGAAAAACGTCAAACATGGCGTTGAGGGCATGAGTTAATGGCTCGATTTCAGAAATGATTCGTGCAGGCAACGGCATCGACAGTTCAGGCACCGCCATACCAGAAAAGGTCAGCGCCAGGCCAACGAAGATAGCCATCATCGTGTAGGCAGTAATGGTGGTGCTGGTAAAAGTAAACAGCAGCAATCCGAGGCTTTGTGCGGAGATAACGTAAAAGAAGGCGATGATCAGCATATCCAGCGGATTACCGCTAACACGCGCATCAAACACTCCGACCAGTAAGGCAATTTCTACCATCAACAATGCCGTAAAGCACAGTGTATAAGGCGCAAGTTTGCCCAGCAGCCCGAAGGTAAATGATGGCGCGGCAATTAGCGGCTGGCTGCGAGCCATGACATAAATCATGCAGGTGACGGTAAAAAGTTGCAGCAGATGGATGGTTGCGGCGAACTGTTGATAGTAAATGTAGCTACCGCTGGCGTTAAACAAACTGCCATATGAGAGATCGACGCTGGCCATAGACGGCACGGTTTTACCAATCTCGGCGGCGATGATGCTGCGATAGCTGGTGTTCAGTTCGGTTATCAGTCCGCTGAAATCCTGCGTCGAATAGAGGCCCGCGCCATAAAACAAAGCATTGTAATACAGCACGACACTTGGCTGACGACCGGCCAGCACATCGGCCTCGAAACGTGGGGGAATGTAGAGCAACGCGTAGTCTTGAGCAGTGCGCAGGCGATGCTCGGCTTCTGGTAAACCTCCGGCGTAGGCTTCAACGTGAGCGTGCGAACCAGCATCCAGCTTACGGGTCAGTTCTTTGGAGAGTTTACTGTGGTCGTTATCGACCACTGAAACCGGCAAATCCAGCAGCGTACCTTCGGAGAAGTTGCTGGCTATCAGCGCAAACAGGATCAGCGGGAAACACCAGCACAACCAGTGGATCACCGGCTGTCGAAATGCGTGGTTAGCCTCACGGTTGAATGAACGACTGAAACAGCGCCATGCGGCTTTGGCTCGATGAGTTGCGTGGGCCATTAGTGGCTCGCTTTCCACTGCCACAGCGCACTCATGCCCTGCCGTAACCCTGCAACGGGCTGCAATGGATAGAGCCTGACCTCAAAAGTTTTTAAATCGAAATCACCGGTCGCACGAGTTGCCCGTTTAGTCGCGTAGTCTCCGAGGGGCGCAATGTAGCGGATTTCGGCCTGCACCTCTTTGTTGCCAATACCCGGCACTCGCAGGGTAATTTTGTCCCCCTTACGGATGCCAGCCACGATATCTTCACGCATATTAAAGACAAAATAGGCAAGCGGCAGCTGCACCAGAGTCAAGAGCGGGCTATCTGCGCTTTCTAGTTCGCCGACTTCGGTTGGAATTGGCCCCACTTCTCCGTCAACCGGTGCCTTGACTTGCAGATCGTCGGTTTGCGCTTTCAGTTCCAGCAGATTTTCTTCAGCGGCGCGCAGCTCGGCGGCATAGACATCGCGCTGCTCAATACGGTCGCCGTTAAGCCCTTCATCAAGATTTGCTTTGGCGACCTGGACCTGTTGGAAGGCACTGTCGCGAGATTCACGCGAGTCTTCCAGATCAGAAGCTGAAATATAGCCTTTAGCGGCAATACTCGCATTTCGATTATACAGATCACGGGCGTTTACATACGCCGCCTGCGACTGTGCCAGCGTAGCTTTCAGATTACGAATGCTCTCCTCACGCGTTCCGTTCAACGAGAGATCCAACTGAGCCTTGGCCTGATCGCGCGAGGCCTGCAGGGATCGCAACTGGGCCATCAGCTCGGGGCTGTCGAGAGTAATCAGCAACTGCCCGGTTTTAACATCATCCCCGCGCTGCACGTGACGCTCTATAATTCTGCCTTTGGCTTTCGACGCGACGATCACCTCAGGGGCATCGACCTCACCCTGCAATAATAAAGACTGATTACTGGCGCGAAACAATACGGCAAGAGAGATAAAAACAGCGACCAAAAGTAACGTGAGCAGGACTCTTTTATTCATCTTTCTCTTACCTTTTAACCTATTTAATGTGTCTATTTTTAGCACATAATATAGTAGTCGATAAGGCATTGAATTGTGCATGGTTACTACAGAATTCGCCCATTTAGAACGATCTACCGCTCAAATAGCGTATTCAGGCGGCAACAAATGATTAATACTGATTTTTATCATTAGCTGGCAAAGATTTAACTTTCGTCAGAGATTACAAGGTGAATAAAAATATGTCTGAAGCGAACGCTAATAGCATTGCTGTACCTTTCTCTGTGCTCGATCTCGCCCCGGTCCCTCAGGGCAAGTCCCCGGCAAACGCTTTCCAGTGCTCTCTCGAGCTGGCACAACATGCCGAAAAATGGGGCTATCAGCGTTACTGGCTAGCCGAGCACCATAACATGACCGGTATTGCCAGTGCGGCAACCTCAGTGCTGATTGGCTTTATTGCCGCCGGTACCAAAAGTATTCGCATTGGATCAGGCGGTGTGATGCTGCCAAACCATTCTCCTCTGGTGATCGCCGAGCAGTTCGGCACGCTGGCTACGCTTTATCCTGACCGTATTGATCTCGGTTTGGGTCGCGCGCCGGGTACCGATCAACGCACAATGATTGCTTTGCGCCGGAATATGTCGGGGGAGATTGATAACTTCCCGCAGGACGTGCAGGAGCTGCAATATTATTTCGACGACGTTAAGCCCGAACAACCGGTGCAAGCCGTGCCTGGTCAGGGGCTTCACGTGCCAATCTGGTTACTGGGTTCAAGCCTTTACAGTGCTCAACTGGCCGCCGCGCTGGGCCTGCCTTTTGCCTTCGCTTCACACTTTGCCCCTGACATGCTCTATCAGGCGTTAGCGATTTATCGCAGCAAGTTCAAGCCTTCCGCTCAATTGCAAAAACCGCATGCGATGGTATGTATCAACGCCATTGCTGCCGATACTGACGAAGAAGCACGCCGGATGTTTACCTCCAACCAGCAACAGTTTATCAATCTGCGTCGTGGTAAACCGGGCAAGCTGCCGGCTCCGGTCGACAATATTGAAAGCCTGTGGGCGCCGCAGGAACGTTTTGGCGTCGATCAGGCTCTTCGCCTGTCGGTAGTGGGTAATAAAGAAACTATTCGTCAGGGCCTGCAGGCAATCCTGCGTGAAACTGACGCCGACGAGCTGATGATTAACGGACAGATTTTTGATCACACAGCGCGTTTGCACTCGTTCGAAATTGTTTCACAGCTGCAGGGTGAAATAGTAAAACCGGCACGCATCGATTAAACGTTGCCGTTTTCAGCGTATAAAAAAACCAGCCCGAGGGCTGGTTTTTTATTGCTCATCTATCACACGCCTCGCGGCCAGATAGATTATGCGTCGGTAGTGCGACGTGGGGTACGGCTTGGTGGACGACGATCGCCCGCTGCCGAGTTACCGCCTTCACGACGCTCACCGTTAAATGGACGGCCACGGCCTGCGCCAGCACCTGCTCCACCTTCACGACGATCACCGCTGAAAGAACGCGGAGCACCGTTACCGCGACGCTCACCGCCAGCACCGGCTGGACGCTCACGACGATCGGACTGTGGTACTGCATCGCCCATCAACTGCATGTTCATCGGCTTGTTCAGGATACGGGTACGGGTGAAATGAGACAGAATTTCGCCCGGCATACCTTTAGGCAGCTCGATAGTTGAGTGGGTACCGAACAGCTTGATGTTACCGATGTAACGGCTGCTGATATCGCCTTCGTTAGCGATAGCGCCAACGATGTGACGAACTTCAACACCATCATCACGGCCAACTTCAATGCGGTAAAGTTCCATTTCGCCAGCGTCACGACGTTCACGACGTGGAGCGCCATCACGCGCAGGACGATCGCCATCACGTGCCGGACGGTCGCCGCGAGCAGGACGGTCACCACGAGCCGAGCGATCACCACGGTCAGCACGATCTTCAAATTCGCGACGCGGTGGACGGCTTTTGAAGATTGGGTCAGCGGCAACAATCAGAGGACGTTCGCCCTGAGCCATTTTCAGCAGTGCTGCGGCCAGAGTCTCAACATCCAACTCTTCTGCAGGTTGCAGTTGAGCCAACAGCGCACGGTACTGATCCAAATCGCTGCTTTCAAGCTGCTGCTGAACTTTAGCGGCAAACTTGGCCAGACGGCGTTGACCCAGCACTTCTGCAGTTGGCAATTCCACTTCTGGAATAGTCAGCTTCATGGTGCGTTCTACGTTGCGCAGCAGGCGACGTTCGCGGTTCTCTACGAACAGCAAAGCGCGACCAGCACGGCCTGCACGACCGGTACGGCCGATACGGTGAACGTAAGATTCTGAATCCATTGGGATATCGTAGTTAACAACCAGGCTGATACGTTCAACGTCCAGACCACGTGCTGCCACGTCGGTTGCAATCAGAATATCCAGACGGCCATCTTTCAGACGTTCCAGAGTCTGCTCACGCAGAGCCTGGTTCATGTCGCCGTTCAGTGCTGCAGAGCTATAACCACTACGCTCCAGCGCTTCAGCTACTTCCAGAGTTGCGTTTTTGGTGCGAACAAAGATGATAGCTGCGTCAAAATCTTCTGCTTCCAGGAATCGAACCAGTGCTTCGTTCTTACGCATACCGTGCACAGTCCAGTAACTCTGGCTGATGTCAGGGCGAGTAGTGATGCTCGACTGGATGCGAACTTCCTGTGGATCTTTCATGAAGCGACGAGTAATACGACGAATCGCTTCTGGCATGGTTGCAGAGAACAGCGCGGTCTGATGTTCAGCCGGGATCTGCGCCATGATAGTTTCTACGTCTTCGATGAAGCCCATACGCAGCATTTCATCGGCTTCGTCGAGCACCAGGCCGCTCAGGTTAGAGAGGTTCAGAGTGCCACGTTTCAGGTGGTCAAGCAGACGACCAGGAGTACCCACAACGACCTGTGGACCCTGACGCAGAGCGCGCAGCTGCACGTCATAACGTTGGCCGCCGTACAGTGCAACAACGTTCACGCCGTGCATGTGTTTAGAGAAATCGGTCATCGCTTCAGCAACCTGAACCGCCAGTTCGCGGGTTGGTGCCAAAACAAGAATTTGTGGTGCTTTCAAAGAAGCATCAATGTTGTGCAACAGTGGCAGCGAGAATGCTGCAGTTTTACCGCTACCGGTCTGAGCCATACCCAGAACGTCACGGCCGCTCAACAGGTGAGGAATACACTCAGCCTGGATCGGTGATGGTTTTTCGTAACCCAGATCGGTAAGGGCAGAAATGATCGGAGCAGACAGCCCCAGGTCAGCAAAAGAGGTTTCAAGCTCAGTAGTCATGTACACGTGCCTCATTAATAATGGCAGCCAGTCTACATAACTCGTCGAGAAAATTTTCAGTCATTTTCATTGAAAAGTGTGAACCGGCTCAAATTAGTTTATAAAACGAACAAAGCAACCCTCGCCCGTTAAGGCGATTAAAAATGGCATAGGCCATGGTTAATCAGGCTGATTAGTGTCGTCAGCTATTGCTGGTCCGATTCTGATAGGTCGTCTTGCTCTTGGCCCAATAGCGCCAATTCCAACAATGCATAGCGGTGCTCAACAAAGTTGTGGACATTGTTAGCTACCGTCAGTTTGAACAGAGCAGAAGCGCTGTCCTTGTCCCCCAGACTTAGGTAATGCTTACCTAAATAGAAGTCAGTTTCACTGAGATGCTCAGCGAGCGAAGTGTTATCCGTTGCTTCTGCCTTCAGGCGGTCCATCAGCGTGGATTCGCTGATTTTGCCAAGGTAGAATTCGACGATATTCCATCCCCATTGCCCTCTGTCCGCTTTGTCATAACGCTGCTGGAGCGCTACTTCGGCATTCTTGGGATTGATTTCTCTTTCCACAAGATATAGCCATAACGAACGGAAGGGATCATTTGGATCGTCTCGATAAAACGCCTGCAAATCATCCTGCGCTAGCGGATATCTGCCACCGTAATACAGGGCGATACCGCGATTTAAACGCGCGTAATTGTAAGTTGGATCAAGCTCTAGTACAGAATCAAACGCTTCATAGGCGGCATCGTAGTTGCCGGCCTGCGTTAGGTAAATCCCCAGGTAGTTAAAAACTTCTGGCATATCAGGACGAATAGACAGCGCTTGTGAAAAATCATTTCGCGCCAGTGCTCTTAGCCCAAGACTATCATACAGCACACCGCGCTCATATAATAGCTGTGCGCGCTCATCATCTGTTAATGAACGGCTGGCAAGTATTTGTTCCATTCGAGCCAGGATAACTTCCTGCTGCAAAGTTGGCTGCAGCGGGATCGCCAGCACCTCGTTTTTGCGCCAGTCATGGTTGCTGCATCCTGCCAACAAAAGTGTTGTCGCAACATAACAACAGCGCAAGAAAGGCTTCATTTCAACTCCCGAAGACAAACATTGGACAAACTTCCTGTTATCCGCTTGCTTAGCATAAGTGCTTCCTGCACTCATGATACGAACAGCCCCCGGCAGAAATACCGGGAGACTGTAAACTACAGGTTACAGATTACTCTGCTGCTGGCTCAGCTGAATCTTCAGATGGCGTGGTCGCTTCTTTAATACTCAAGCGCACACGGCCCTGACGATCAACTTCCAGAACCTTAACCGGTACTTCCTGGCCCATGGTCAGATAGTCAGTTACTTTCTCTACGCGTTTGTCAGCGATTTGAGAAATGTGAACCAGACCTTCTTTACCGCCACCGATGGCAACGAATGCGCCAAAGTCAACGATACGGGTAACTTTACCCTGATAGATGCGGCCAACTTCGATTTCAGCAGTGATCTCTTCGATACGACGGATAGCGTGTTTCGCTTTCTCGTTATCGGTTGCAGAGATTTTCACGGTGCCGTCATCTTCGATTTCGATGGTAGTGCCGGTTTCTTCGGTCAGCGCACGGATTACAGAACCACCTTTACCGATGACGTCTTTGATTTTGTCAGCGTTGATTTTGATGGTGTGAATACGTGGAGCAAACTGAGAGATATCGCCGCGAGATTCGCTGATTGCCTGGTTCATCACGCCCAAAATGTGCAAACGTGCACCTTTGGCCTGGCTCAGGGCAGCCTGCATGATTTCGCGGGTGATACCCTCGATTTTAATATCCATTTGCAGAGCAGTGATACCTTCGCTGCTGCCTGCTACTTTGAAGTCCATATCACCCAGGTGGTCTTCGTCACCCAGAATGTCAGACAGAACAACAAAGTTTTCGCCTTCTTTAACCAGACCCATCGCGATACCCGCAACGGCGGCTTTAATCGGCACACCTGCATCCATCAGGGCCAGTGATGCGCCACAAACAGAAGCCATTGAAGATGAACCGTTAGATTCGGTGATTTCAGACACTACACGCACGGTGTACGGGAAATCTTCGAATTTAGGCATTACTGCCAGCACACCACGTTTCGCCAAACGGCCATGACCGATTTCGCGACGCTTCGGTGAACCTACCATGCCGGTTTCACCAACAGAGTATGGAGGGAAGTTGTAGTGGAACAGGAAGGTGTCAGTTTTGGCACCCATCAGTTCGTCAAGGTTCTGTGCATCACGGGTAGTACCCAGAGTTGCAGTAACCAGAGCCTGAGTTTCACCACGGGTGAACAGTGATGAACCGTGAGTACGTGGCAACACGCCAGTACGAACGTCCAGACCACGGATCATGTCTTTTTCACGGCCATCGATACGCGGTGCGCCACTCAGAACACGGCTACGCACAACGTTTTTCTCGATTGCGCCCAGCAGATCGGAGATTTCGCCAGCGTCCAGCGTTTCGTCTTCAGACAGCAGGGAGGCAGTCACTTCGTCTTTGATCACGTTAACGCGAGCGTAACGCTCTTGCTTGTCGGTGATACGGTAAGCGTCGCCCAGCAGCGCTTCAGATTTAGCAGCAATGCGAGCGTGCAGCTCGGCATTAACAACTTCTGGCTGCCAATCCCACTTAGGTTTGCCAACTTCTGCAACCAGTGAGTTGATTTCATTGATAACGATTTGTTGTTGATCGTGACCGAATACGACTGCGCCGAGCATTTGCTCTTCGCTCAGCACTTCAGCTTCGGACTCAACCATCAGAACAGCGCCCTGAGTACCGGCAACGACCAGGTCCAGTTTGCTTTCCAGCAGTTCGTCAGCGGTTGGGTTCAGAACGTATTGGTTATTGATATAACCCACGCGTGCAGCACCGATTGGGCCATTGAATGGAATACCAGACAGGCTCAATGCCGCAGACGCACCAATCATCGCAACGATATCTGGGTTAACCTGCGGGTTCAGGGAAACTACAGTGGCAATAACCTGAACTTCATTCAGGAAGCTGTCTGGGAACAGTGGACGGATTGGACGGTCGATCAAACGAGAAGTCAGAGTCTCGCCTTCGCTTGGGCGTGCTTCACGACGGAAGAAACTGCCCGGAATTTTACCGGCAGCGTATGTACGCTCCTGGTAGTTTACAGTCAGAGGGAAGAAACTCTGGCCTGGTTTAGCTTTTTTCTGGCCAACCACGGTAACGAATACCGCGGTGTCATCCATGCTAACCATAACAGCAGCAGTGGCCTGACGAGCCATCATACCGGTTTCGATGGTCACGGTATGTTGACCGTATTGGAACTTACGAACTGTCGCTTTAAGCAATGTAATATCCTTTTCTGGTGACGCGCAGCTGTTATGACAGCAGTTCACGTCATTATATTCTGAACTTCACACTACATCCTCGCGACTAATGACAATCCTTAACCCGCCCATTGGGATTAAAGTCTCTCATTAGCCGCGCGAACCTCTGTAACGGAAGATCTCGCTATCGAACACTTTGTTTTTAAAACTCTACTTTTTTATAAGACGTAATTTATAACACTTCGTTTATAAAACTTCATTTATAAAAAAGTAGCGTAGAAACAACAGTAATGACAACTTTGCAATTTACCGTCGCCTCCTAGAATAAAGGGGCCAACTTGGCCCCTTTACACTGAAACTCGCTAACTTAGCGACGCAGACCAAGACGTTCGATAACGCTGGTGTAACGTGCTACGTCTTTACGCTTCAGGTAATCCAGCAGCTTACGACGCTGAGAAACCATACGCAGCAGACCACGACGGCTGTGGTGATCTTTTTTGTGCTCGGAGAAGTGACCTTGCAGATGGTTAATCTGAGCAGTCAACAGAGCAACCTGAACTTCGGTAGAACCGCTGTCGTTAGTACCACGACCGAAGTCTGCAACGATTTGAGCTTTAGCTTCAACGCTTAGAGACATAATGAACTCCAAAATATTATAGATTAATTAAACGGGCGCCGATCTCTAATTCAGCTACCCCATGCATAAGCTGCGCTATTCTACTCTTTGATATGCCCGATCGCAACATGAGCAACACTGTGTTAACTACGAGTCGGATATCTCCGACACGGGTTCTACTCAGAGTACTCTACAACCAGGCGCTTAGGAGCAACGCGGCCTTGATCATCGATTTCACCTACACCAATGAACTTACGCTCTTCGCCTTCGGTCATACGAACCAGACCGGAAAGCGGTGCGCCAGAAGCCTGTACCGGTTGACCCTGCTTAACGTAGCCAGCGACAACGGGTAACAAATTGACTTCAGGAAAATCTTCACACGGACTATCCATCGGCAATAACAGCGGATCGAGCAGCAAGCGCGGTTCGATACCTTGTTCTTCAGCCTCGGCAATCAACGCGTTAAGCTGATCCATGGTCACCATGCGTTCAAACGGGTAAGTCGCGACCTGCAGGCGTCGCAGGAAAGTCACATGCGCACCGCAACCCAGCTTTTCACCGAGGTCATCAACGATGGTGCGAATATAGGTGCCTTTAGAACAGTGGATCTCCAGCTCGACTTCCTCGCCGTCCCAGCGAATGAACTGTAGTTCATAGACGGTAATGCTGCGCGACTCACGCGGAACTTCTATTCCTTCACGCGCGTACTCGTACAGTTTACGGCCCTGATATTTCAATGCGGAGTACATCGAAGGAATTTGCTGCGTTTCTCCGCGAAAACTTTCCAGCGCGGCATCAAGCTCGGCGGCGTTAAAAGTCACTGCTCGCTCTGAAATGATCTGGCCTTCGGCATCAGAGGTATCAGTACGCTGGCCCATGCGAGCAATCACGCGGTAACGTTTATCGGAGTCGAGCAAAAACCGTGAAAACTTGGTCGCTTCCCCGAGGCACAGCGGCAGCATGCCGGTGGCTAGAGGGTCCAATGCACCGGTATGACCCGCGCGATTGGCGTTGTAAAGGCGTTTTACCTTTTGCAACGCATCATTGGACGACAGACCCAGTGATTTATCCAGTAACAGAACGCCGTGAATGTCACGACCGCGGCGACGTGGACGACTCATTAGGATTCCTCGTCGTCGCCTGCTGCGGAACGACGTTCAGCATCGTTCTTAACAACATTGGTCACCAGGTTAGACATACGCATGCCTTCTACCAGGGAGTTGTCGTAGGCGAAGGTCAACTCAGGAACAACGCGCAGGCGCATTGCTTTACCGATGAGGGTACGAATAAAACCCTGTGCATCTTGCAGGGCCTTGATACCGTTTTTAACGCGGTCAGGATCCTGTGGCTCGCTGGTCAGAACGTCCAGGAAAGTCACGAAAACCTTGGCATAGGCCAGATCACGAGAAACTTCAACACCGGAAACGGTCGCCATGCCAACGCGCGGATCTTTGATTTCACGCTGCAGGATGATGGCGATTTCTTTTTGCATCTCTTGAGAGACGCGCTGGGTACGGCTGAATTCTTTAGCCATAATTTCTTACTCCAAACTTTTTACTTCAACCATGCATCAGACAAATAAGGGGGCGCAAGGCCCCCCAATGGTTCTGACTGTATACCCGACGATCCGGGTTAGATCGAAACGTTAAGCGATAGTACGTTTGATTTCGATGATTTCGAAGACTTCGATCACATCGCCAGGACGTACGTCGTTGTAGTTTTTAACGCCGATACCACATTCCATGCCGTTACGAACTTCGGCAACGTCATCTTTGAAGCGGCGCAGGGATTCCAGCTCGCCTTCATAGATAACCACGTTGTCACGCAGAACGCGGATTGGGTTACTACGTTTGATCATACCTTCAGTAACCATACAGCCTGCGATTGCGCCAAATTTCGGTGACTTGAACACGTCACGAACTTCAGCCAGGCCAATGATTTGCTGTTTGTACTCTGGTGCCAACATACCGCTCATCGCCTGTTTGACTTCATCAATCAGGTTATAGATTACGGAGTAGTAACGCAGATCCAGGCTTTCATTTTCAACGACGCGGCGAGCAGAAGCATCGGCACGAACGTTAAAGCCAAGGATGATAGCGTTAGAAGCAGCAGCCAGCGTTGCGTCGGTTTCGGTGATACCACCTACGCCCATGCCCACAATTTTGACTTTAACTTCAGCAGTTGACAGATTCTGCAGCGCATCGGAGATCGCTTCGCAAGAACCCTGTACGTCTGATTTCAACACGATGTTCAGTTCAGAAACTTCACCTTCGGTCATGTTCGCGAACATGTTCTCCAGTTTAGATTTCTGCTGGCGAGCCAGTTTAACTTCGCGGAATTTGCCTTGACGATACAGCGCAACTTCACGGGCTTTCTTCTCGTCACGTACAACGGTAACTTCGTCACCCGCAGCCGGAACGCTGGACAGACCCAGAACTTCGACAGGGATAGAAGGACCCGCAGAGGTAATGTCGAGACCCATTTCGTCACGCATCGCACGAACACGGCCGTATTCGAAGCCACAAAGGATAATGTCACCTTTGTTCAGCGTACCTTCCTGAACCAGTACGGTAGCCACTGGGCCACGACCTTTATCAAGGAAGGATTCGATAACTACACCGCTTGCCATACCAGTGCGCACAGCTTTCAGTTCGAGAACTTCAGCCTGCAGCAGGATGGACTCAAGCAGATCGTCGATACCGGTACCCGCTTTGGCAGAAACGTGGATGAACGGAGATTCACCGCCCCACTCTTCTGGCATAACGTTGTACTGAGACAGCTCGGTTTTAACGCGATCCGGGTCAGCATCTGGCTTGTCGATTTTGTTCACTGCAACCACGATTGGCACGCCGGCAGCTTTCGCATGCTGAACGGCTTCTACGGTCTGTGGCATCACGCCATCGTCCGCAGAAACAACCAAAACAACGATGTCAGTCGCTTTGGCACCACGAGCACGCATTGAAGTAAACGCGGCGTGTCCCGGGGTATCGAGGAAGGTGATCATGCCGTTTTCGGTTTCAACATGATAAGCACCGATGTGCTGAGTAATACCACCTGCTTCGCCAGCCGCTACTTTCGTTGAACGAATGTAGTCGAGCAAAGAGGTTTTACCGTGGTCAACGTGGCCCATGATGGTCACGACCGGCGCACGAGGCTCGGCAGCAGCCGAAGCACCGGTATCACGGTCGCTCATCAGCGCTTCTTCCAGCTCGTTTTCACGACGCAGGATAACTTTATGGCCCATTTCTTCAGCAACCAGCTGAGCAGTTTCCTGATCGATAACCTGGTTGATGGTGGCCATAGCGCCCAGTTTCATCATGGTTTTGATGACCTGAGAGCCTTTAACTGCCATTTTATTTGCCAGTTCGGCAACGGTAATGGTTTCGCCAACGACAACGTCGCGGTTAACAGCTACTACAGGCTTGTTGAAGCTCTGTTGCAGGGTGCTTGGCTTACGCTTACCTTTACCACCACGACCAACTGCACGGGCTTCTTCGCGATCGGCTTTGGATTCAGACAGTTTATTGCCTTTCTTCTGCTTAGTCGCTTTGCCACCACGAGTACGGGTGCGGCGCTCGCCTTCAACTTTGGCATCGTTCTCATCTTCTGCAGCACGAGCGTGCTGTGAAGTGGTCACATGATAGTCCGCAGTTTCGGCTTCGCTTGGTGCAGGAGCTTCAGTCCAAACGCCTGAGTCAGCCATTTTACGTGCTTCTTCAGCAACGCGTTTAGCGTTCTCTTCAATTTTACGCTGGGCTTCTTGTTCCGCTTTGCGCTTAAGCTCTGCGGCTTCAGCTTCACGGCGTGCTTTTTCTGCCTGAGCTGGCTTGGTTACTTCGTCGGTATGTTGATTCGTCACTTTATCTTTTTCCGCTGCGTCACGCTTAGCTTTATCAGCGGCCTCACGTTTGGCTTGCTCAGCGGCTTCACGTTTAGCTTTTTCCTGAGCGGCCGCTTGCTGCGCCTGCTCTTGTGCTACACGCTGAGCCTGTTCTTCCGCTTCACGCTTTGCCTGCTCTTCCGCTTCGGCCTGGGCAAGTTCTGCCTCGGTCATATCACGTTTAACATAAGTGCGTTTCTTGCGGACCTCGATTTGCACCGATTTACTCTTCCCGCCGGTGCTCGGAACATTAAGTGTACTACGCGTTTTGCGTTGTAACGTCAGTTTGTTTGTCGCATTCGAATTTCCACCATTCAAATGCGCCAGCAAAGTTTCTTTTTCATGCTGGGTGACAGAGTCAGCTTCCGACTTGTCTATCCCTGCGTCAGCAAATTGCTGTACCAGGCGATCGACCGGAGTTTGAATCTCCGCTGCCAGCGATTTTACGGTTACATCTGTCATGCTGTTCCTTCCTGCTACAGTTTATTACGCATTGTCGCCAAACCAACAGATATTGCGTGCGGCCATGATTAACTCACCAGCCTTTTCGTCATTAAGACCTTCAATATCTGTCAGATCGTCAACACCCTGCTCGGCAAGATCTTCCAGCGTGCAAACACCGATTGCTGCCAGTTTAAACGCCATGCTGCGTTCCAGTCCTGCAAGATTCAGCAGGTCTTCAGCAGGCTTGTTGTCACCGAGACTTTCTTCCTGTGCAAGGGCCAGGGTGGTCAGCGCTTCTTTCGCACGTTCGCGCAGCGCATCTACCGTGTCTTCGTCCAGACCATCGATTTCTAGCAACTCGTTCACCGGCACATAGGCCAGCTCTTCGAGGGTTGAGAAACCTTCTTCAACCAGAACAGTCGCGAAATCTTCGTCGATTGCCAAATACTTGGTGAAGGTTTCGATTGCAGCATGCGCCTCGGCCTGATGTTTGGCCTGCAGATCGTCTGCCGTCATCACGTTCAGTTCCCATTTGTCATCGCCACGATGCTGCTTCAAAAGCTGGGAGGCTAAACGCACGTTTTGGCCGTTGCGGCCAATCGCCTGTGCCAGGTTGCTGGCTTCAACGGCGATATCCATGGTGCACTTGTCTTCATCAACAACGATTGACGCGACATCTGCCGGCGCCATGGCGTTGATAACGAATTGCGCAGGATTGTCATCCCAAAGGATGATATCGATACGTTCACCGCCCAGTTCACTGGAAACGGCCTGAACGCGCGCACCGCGCATACCGACACAAGCACCGACAGGGTCGATACGCTTATCGTTGGTTTTAACTGCAATCTTGGCGCGTGAACCCGGATCGCGGGCAGCGGCTTTGATTTCAATTAATTCTTCGCCGATTTCTGGTACTTCGATGCGGAACAGTTCAACCAGCATCTCGTTACGTGAACGGCTAACAAACAGTTGAGCACCGCGAGCCTCAGGACGCACAGCGTAAAGTACGCCGCGAATACGGTCACCCGAGCGGAAATTCTCACGAGGCAGCATGTCTTCGCGCAGGATAACGGCTTCAGCATTACTACCTAGATCCAGGGCGATGCTGTCACGGTTAACTTTTTTGACTACGCCGGTGACTATCTCGCCTTCCTGTTCGCGGAATGCATCGACCACCATAGCACGCTCGGCTTCACGTACTTTTTGTACGATAACCTGTTTGGCAGTTTGCGTGGTGATACGGTCAAAGGTGACAGATTCGATTTGATCTTCGATGTAGCCACCCAATTCAATGGATGGATCTTCGTATTGAGCAGCTTCGAGCGTGATTTCACGGGTCGGTTGGGTCACTTCATCTACAGCTACCCAGCGGCGGAAGGTGTCAAAGTCGCCGGTTTTACGGTCGATGGTGACGCGAACTTCGATTTCCTGCTCGTATTTCTTTTTGGTTGCTGTCGACAATGCAGTTTCCAGCGCTTCAAAAATTTTCTCGCGCGGGAGGGACTTTTCATTCGAAACTGCTTCAACAACAGCCAGAATTTCTTTATTCATCCTAGTTGCCTCATCCTAACTTTAAAAGTGGGGTACCAGGTTCGCCTTCTGGATGTTGCTCAGTGCGAACACTTCGTCTTTCCCATCCACCGTAACCGTGATCATTTCGCCTTCGACAGCCTTGATTATTCCCTGCCACTTGCGGCGGTTCTGCATAGCCATACGCAATACCACGCTGACTTCATCACCGATGAAACGTTGATAATGTTCTGCGGTGAACATAGGGCGATCGAGGCCCGGGGAGGAAACTTCCAGGTTATATGCAACGGTAATCGGGTCTTCTACTTCGAGTACAGCGCTAACCTGGTGGCTGACATCAGCACAATCATCAACGTTGATCCCGTCTTCACTATCAATATAGATGCGTAGTGTCGATTGGCGAGCTCGAACGAACTCAATACCTACCAGCTCGAAACCTAATGCTTCGACTGGTGCTGAAATCATCTCTGTTAATTTTTGTTCTAATGTGGACAAGTCCACCCCCAAGACATAAAAAAAGGGCCTAATAGCCCAGTGATTCTGTTGCCAAATAACAAAAAACCCCGATAAATCGGGGCTTTATGCAACTGGACCCTATTTGCCGCATGGCGGCTTCGGTGCACTTTCAAAAGGATTTTTTTCAAATGGATACTCGTAAGCACCAGGGAGATACTAGCAGTATATTTGAAAACAAATACTTGAGGAAAGTGGTTGCGGGGGCCGGATTTGAACCGACGACCTTCGGGTTATGAGCCCGACGAGCTACCAGGCTGCTCCACCCCGCGTCCGAAAACAACGTAACGCGTACATATTGTCGCGACTTGATGCCGCAAAATACTACGCTGATAACCGCAAGAATGCAAGTCATCAAAAGATTGGTACCGAGGACGGGACTTGAACCCGTAAGCCCATTCGGGCACTACCACCTCAAGGTAGCGTGTCTACCAATTCCACCACCTCGGCACTCTTTTTTTCACAATCGCGCTTACTGTCCGAGTAATTGCAATTGTTTAAAACTCTTTGCTTCTAACTTACTAATCTACTTCAACTACTGGTCAGCAACTTACTTAGGAATATCGCTGCTTGGGCCTGTTGGTGCGGCCGGTGCAGTTGTCTGCTCAGTTTTTGCTGGCTGACTCAGGTTTTCCCACTCGCTGCCTTTTTGGCTTTTATTGGTGCTCATGTTCCCCAGAATCAAACTAATGACGAAGAACAGCGCCGCCAAAATAGCCGTCATGCGGGTCATAAAGTTACCGGAACCGCTCGAACCGAACAATGTGCCTGATGCACCTGCTCCGAAAGAGGCTCCCATATCTGCACCTTTACCTTGCTGCAGCATAACCAGACCGACAAGGCCGATTGCCACGATAAGGAAAATCACCAGAAGAGCATCGTACATAGTTGTACCTGTATCCTTGCGGGTTCACCGCGTGCTAATTGCTTCTCACCAGCTTCTTACTATGATTAGCCGTAGGTCTTCAAGGACCTACTGAAGCGGGTGTGAATACTAACCAAACCGTTATGCTCGTGCAAGAGCAATTTTCACCTTCGCGTTCGATTGCGGAAAAAAGCGACAAAAGCAGCTATTTAGCACCTTTTCCGGCGAGAACTTGAGCAACACGGTTCCCATTGAAGTAAAGAAAAAAACTTCGACGACATGGGACTTCATGCCGCCCTTAACTTATTTAAACTGTTTTAAACCGCTTTTACCGCTTCGGCAATACGATTAGCCAGGCTTTCTACCAGTGCAGCATCTTCGCCCTCTACCATCACGCGAATCAACGGCTCGGTGCCCGATTTACGCAACAGCACACGCCCCTTACCTGCTAGCTGATTTTCTACCTCGGCGGTGATGCGTTTCACCTCGACATCCTGCAACGGATCGCCCTCGCCGGAGAAGCGCACATTAACCAGAATTTGCGGCAACAGTTTCATACCACTACAAAGGTCATGCAGGCTCATGTGGTTACGCACCATTGCTGTAAGCACTTGCAAACCAGCGACAATGCCGTCACCGGTGGTGGTTTTGTCGAGCAGTATGACGTGTCCGGAGTTTTCTGCGCCAGTGCGCCAGCCTTTTTCCTTCAGCTTCTCAAGCACATAGCGGTCACCTACTTTGGCACGAGCAAATGGAATACCTAACTGTTTAAGTGCCAGTTCCAGCCCCATATTGCTCATTAGCGTGCCGACAACGCCGCCGCGTAGCTGCCCCTGGCGCAGTGCCTCACGAGCGATGATGTAGAGAATTTGGTCGCCATCGACCTTGTTTCCCTGATTGTCGACCATGATGATGCGGTCGCCATCGCCGTCAAATGCCAGGCCAAGATCGGCTTTTTCTTCAAGCACGCGTTGCTGTAGGAGGGTGACATCGGTCGCTCCACAGCCTTCATTAATGTTCATGCCGTCGGGCTCACAGCCGATGGCAATCACCTTCGCCCCCAACTCACGCATTACGCTTGGGGCGATGTGGTAAGTTGCGCCGTTGGCACAGTCGACCACAATTTTTAGGCTGCTAAGGCTAAGTTCGGCAGGAAAAGTGCCTTTACAGAATTCGATGTAACGCCCCGCGGCATCGACGATGCGGCTGGCTTTACCCAATTCGGCCGAGTCAACGCAGGTCAGCGGTTTTTCCATCTCGGCTTCGATCGCTTCTTCTACATGGTCAGGCAGCTTGGTGCCGTCAGTAGAGAAGAACTTAATGCCGTTATCGTAAAATGGATTATGCGATGCGGAGATAACGATACCTGCCTCGGCGCGGAAGGTACGCGTCAGATAGGCAATTGCCGGGGTCGGCATAGGGCCTGTAAACGAAGCAGAAAGGCCGGCAGCCGCCAAACCCGCCTCAAGCGCCGACTCCAGCATATAGCCAGAAATACGGGTATCTTTGCCAATAATGACTTTTCCTGAGCTGTGGCGAGCCAGGACTTTACCTGCCGCCCAACCGAGCTTCAGTACAAAATCAGGCGTAATCGGGGTATCGCCAACCTTGCCACGAATGCCGTCTGTACCAAAGTATTTACGGTTGCTCATAATTTTTCTTCATCCCTTCTTAGCTGAAAGTGTTGCTTCGACGATACGCATGGCCTGCACCGTTTCCCTGACGTCATGCACGCGTACAATTTGTGCACCCTGCATGGCGGCAATAACGGCACAGGCTACACTGCCTGCGAGGCGTTGTTCAGGAGAAACGTGCAACAGTTGGCCAATCATCGATTTTCTCGACATTCCGACGAGTAGCGGTAAACCAAAATGATGAAACTCAGCCAGTCTGGCTAGTAACTCATAGTTATGATTTAAATTCTTACCGAAACCGAAGCCCGGGTCGAGCAACAATTTCTCTTTCGCAATACCGGCATCAATGCACTGGGCAATATGTTGCACAAAATACTGGTCGACTTCAGCCACTAAATCGCCATATTGCGGCGATTGCTGCATTGTTTTTGGATCGCCCTGCATGTGCATCAGACAAACTGGAAGCCCGCTCGCAGCCGCTGCCTGCATCGCACCCGGCTCTTGCAGCGAGCGGATATCATTAATCAGATGTGCGCCAGCATGGGCAGATTCGCGAATCACCGACGCCTTTGAAGTATCGACCGACAGCCATACGTCAAAGCGTTTTGCCAGCGCTTCTACCACCGGAACTACCCGCGATAACTCTTCGTCATCACTGACCTCGGCAGCACCCGGACGCGTCGACTCGCCACCAATGTCGAGAATGGTAGCACCAGCATCGACCATTTCATGGGCATGCTTAATCGCCAGTTCGAGGCTGTTATGGCGTCCGCCGTCAGAGAAGGAGTCAGGTGTGACGTTGAGGATCCCCATAACCTGAGGAAAAGCAAGATTCAGAGTGCTGCCGTTTGCGGTGAGCTGCATGGTGATATTCCTGTCAGTTTGTTCTAATACGCAATGCTTTTTGTTCGCTGTACTGTATCGGATCAGCATAAAAAAACCCCGGTCGAAGCCGGGGTTTTATTTTAGTCAGTACAGACTGCCGAAGCAAAGGCTGTCATCAGCTGCTTACTTGCCGCTGAACTGCTCGCACATCGTATTGCCCGGGTTAGGCGTACGTGGCTCGTCAACTGGCGTTGGCGCTTTAGGCGTACCGTTGTTACTGTCATCTGAACCGGTGCTGGTTGCAGCATCCCACCCTGCTGGCGGACGAACGACATCTTTGCGGGTCATCAGATCGTCGATCTGCGGGGCATCGATGGTTTCGTACGTCATCAGCGCTTTAGTCATGCTATGCAGGATATCCATGTTGGCATCCAGAATCTCACGAGCACGCTTGTAGTTGGTTTCGATTAACGACTTAACTTCCTGGTCGATAATACGCGCAGTTTCATCAGACATGTGCTTGGCTTTCGCCACTGAACGACCCAGGAACACTTCGCCCTCTTCTTCTGCATACAGAAGCGGACCCAGTTTCTCGGAGAAGCCCCACTGAGTGACCATGTTGCGGGCAATCGAGGTAGCAACTTTGATGTCGTTAGACGCACCGGTAGAAACTTTACCTGCACCGTAGATAATCTCTTCAGCCAAACGACCGCCGTAAAGCGTGGAGATCTGACTTTCAAGTTTTTCACGGCTTGCGCTGATTGCGTCGCCTTCCGGCAGGAAGAACGTCACACCCAATGCGCGACCACGAGGGATGATGGTTACTTTATGAACCGGGTCATGACCCTTGTCTTTCAGTAACCAGCCAATAATGGCATGACCCGCTTCGTGATACGCAGTCGATTCTTTCTGCGCTTCGGTCATCACCATGGAGCGACGTTCTGCCCCCATCATGATTTTGTCTTTGGCTTTTTCGAACTCGACCATCGACACCACGCGCTTGTTGCCACGTGCCGAGAACAGCGCCGCTTCGTTGACCAGGTTCGCAAGGTCAGCACCAGAGAAGCCTGGAGTCCCGCGTGCAATTACCGCTGCATCAATATCTGGAGACAGTGGAACGCGACGCATGTGGACTTTCAGGATCTGCTCGCGACCGCGGACATCTGGCAAGCCAACCACAACCTGACGATCAAAACGACCTGGACGCAGCAGCGCCGGGTCAAGCACGTCTGGACGGTTAGTTGCAGCGATAACGATAATACCTTCGTTACCTTCGAAGCCATCCATCTCAACCAGCATCTGGTTCAGGGTTTGCTCACGCTCATCGTGACCACCGCCCAAACCGGCACCGCGCTGACGACCGACCGCATCGATTTCATCAATAAAGATGATGCACGGTGCAGCTTTCTTGGCCTGTTCGAACATGTCACGCACACGAGATGCACCAACACCTACGAACATTTCAACGAAGTCGGAACCTGAAATGGTAAAGAATGGCACCTTGGCTTCACCGGCAATGGCTTTCGCCAGCAGGGTTTTACCGGTACCTGGCGGGCCCACCATCAGCACGCCTTTAGGAATTTTACCGCCCAGTTTCTGGAAACGGCTTGGCTCGCGAAGGTAATCTACCAGCTCGCTCACCTCTTCCTTGGCTTCGTCACAACCTGCAACGTCGGCAAAAGTGGTCTTGATTTGATCTTCCGTCAGCATGCGGGCTTTGCTCTTGCCAAAGGACATCGCACCCTTGCCACCGCCGCCCTGCATTTGCCTCATAAAGAAGATCCAGACCCCTATCAGCAACAGCATCGGGAACCAGGAAATAAAGATAGATGCCAGCAGGCTCGGCTCTTCAGGCGGCTCACCAACAACTTTCACATTCTTCGTCAACAGGGTATCCAGCAACTTAGGATCGTTGACAGGGATGTAGGTCGTGTATTTGTTACTGTCTTTCTTGGTAACGTCAATCTCACGTCCATTAATGTGTGCTTCACGAATCTGATCTTGGGTCAATTCGGACATGAAGGTAGAATAATCTACCCTACGGCCATTAGACTCGCTGGGCCCAAAGCTCTGAAATACAGACATCAATACAACCGCGATGACTAACCAGAGAATCAGGTTCTTCGCCATGTCACTCAAGGGATTAACCTCATATTACAACTGTGTTAACAAACAGCGTTAGGGTACTACGACTTTCGCCCTGTCGCTACGATGTACACTTCTCGGGAACGAGCTCGGGAAGCGTCTGGCTTACGAATCTTAACCTTCGTAAACAGGGAGCGAATTTCCCGCAGGTATTCATCAAAACCATCTCCCTGGAACACCTTCACCAGGAAACTTCCGCCTGGTGCCAGCACATCTCGACACATATCCAGCGCTAACTCAACCAGATACATCGATTTTGGTATATCGACTGCCGGAGTACCACTCATATTCGGGGCCATATCGGACATGACCACCTGAACTTTGCTTTCTCCTACTCTGTCGAGCAGGGCTTTGAGAACTAACTCATCACGAAAATCGCCCTGAAGGAAATCAACACCTACGATGGGATCCATAGGCAGGAGGTCCAAAGCGATGATACGCCCTTTATTGCCGATTTGCGTCACTACGTACTGTGACCATCCGCCCGGTGCAGCACCTAAATCAACCACGGTCATACCCGGTTTAAACAGCTTGTCGCCTTGCTGTATTTCATCAAGTTTAAACCAGGCACGGGAGCGCAGCCCTTTTTTCTGTGCTGCTATCACATATTTATCGCTAAAGTGTTCCTGCAACCAGCGACTGGAACTTGCAGAACGCTTTTTATTAGACATTATTTAGTAACCATATAGTTTTCAAACTACCCTGAGTAGAGCCCTAACAACAAGCTCTTAGCGTCGTTTAGTCTATGGCTAAGTCGTCTTCGCACTTAACTCGGATGCACACCGAGTTGGTGATATAGATGAGATGGCGGTAGAATGCCCCGTTTTCAATCCCAACTTAAGTAAAAAAAGACGATGAATCTTAACAATAAACAAAAACAGTACCTGAAAGGCTTGGCACATCCGTTAAAACCGGTAGTCATGTTAGGTAATAACGGCCTTACCGAAGGCGTGCTTGCCGAAATCGAACAGGCGCTGCAACATCATGAGCTCATCAAGGTGAAAATTGCCGCCGAAGAGCGTGAAACCAAGACGTTGATTGCAGACGCAATTGTGCGTGAAACCAAAGCAGTCAACGTGCAAGTCATCGGCAATATGCTGGTACTGTATCGCCCTTCTACTGAAGACCGCAAAATTATCTTACCGCGTTAAGTTTTAAGAGTTTAACGAAAAGCGCTTTGGATTTAACGAAAAGTTGCTATCTATACGTGGTTTTACAAAAGGCCCTCGCGGGCCTTTTTTCATTTTAACGCCAAAATCCGCGTTAAAAAGAGCGGTAGTCATCACAAAATCCACCGCTGGGTCACCTGTTAAAGATATTCTACTTTCAGAATTTCGAACTCAACATCGCCACCTGGGGTTTTAATAACCACCACGTCGTCCTGCTCTTTACCAATCAAGCCGCGGGCAATGGGTGAGTTCACAGAAATCAGATTCTGCTTAAAGTCTGCTTCGTCGTCACCAACGATACGGTAAGTCTGCTCTTCGTCGGTATCCAGGTTCATGACTTTTACTGTCGCACCAAAGATAACACGCCCGGTAACCGGCATTTTTTTGATATCAATGATCTGAGCATTGGACAGCTTGGCTTCAATTTCCTGAATACGCCCTTCACAGAACCCCTGCTGTTCACGCGCCGCATGATATTCAGCATTCTCTTTCAGATCGCCATGCTCGCGCGCGGTTGCGATATCAGCAATGATTTTAGGGCGACGAACGCCTTTCAGGTGATCTAATTCTTCACGTAATTTTTCAGCGCCACGCAATGTCATCGGAATTTGGTTCATATTTTATTGCCTCTAACTTTGTCCTTTCGGTAAAACACCGTCCTGAAATAATCAGGTAGAAATCAAGCTGTTAAGGTTGACTCGCTCTGGCGATAAACAAAAAAAACCTCACCCGGAGTAAACACCAGGCCAGGATTGGTTTTTCATTTTGAGTGGTATTTTACCGTAGAGTTCCTTTGGGATCATCGTTTACTTTCACCCACGTTGCACCCCCGTTCGTTGCATCGTAGTATGGCACCACGTCATCCTGTAGTTATCCAGAGCCTATACTCAAAATAATGCGTTTTTTACGAATTGTCAGTGGATTAGCCTGCGCGATTGCTCTTAATGCAAACGCAGCACAGGTAGAAAGCTATACGCAGTACCTCCCGGAGGGCACTAACCTCTCGGTATTGGTACAAAAGATTGGTTCAACCACGCCTGTTGTCGACTACCATGGCGACCAAATGGGCCTGCCTGCCAGTACGATGAAGATATTTACCGCGCTGGCAGCTTTGCTCCAGTTAGGTCCGGATTTCCGTTTCAATACCACTTTTGAAACCAACGGCAGCGTCAGCGGTGGCGTTCTTCATGGCAATCTGGTCGCACGATTTGATGGTGATCCGACTTTTACGCGTCAGAATATTCGCAATATGGTCGCTGTGTTGAAAAAACAGGGCGTCAAAGAAATTAGCGGCGATGTGGTCATCGACACCTCTGTTTTTGCCAGTCATGACAAAGCGCCGGGCTGGCCGTGGAACGACATTACCCAGTGCTTCGATGCTCCACCGGCAGCGGCGATTGTCGACCGCAACTGTTTCTCCGTTTCGCTTTATAGCGCGGCGAAACCCGATGAAAACGCGTTTATTCGCGTCGCATCTTATTATCCGGTGCAGATGTTCAGCGAGGTCCGTACGTTAGCCAAAGGTTCACCTGATGCGCAGTACTGCGAGTTGGACGTGATGCCTGGCGAATTTAATCGCTTTACGTTGACTGGCTGCCTGACTCAACGCAGTGAGCCGCTGCCTTTGGCGTTTGCTATCCAGGACGGCGCTGCCTATGCCGGGGAAATCCTCAAAGACGAGCTGACCAAATCTGATATCCAGATCGACGGTCGGTTAAAACGTCAGACCCACGTGACGCCTGCGGGTACGGTGCTGGCGCAGACGCAATCTGCCCCGCTGCATGATTTGCTGCATACGATGTTGAAAAAGTCTGACAACATGATTGCCGACACCGTATTCCGCACTATTGGCCATCAGCTTTACGGCGTACCCGGCACATGGCGCGCAGGTTCAGATGCCGTGAGGCAGATCCTGCGCCAAAAAGCCGGGATTGACCTTGCCAATAATATTCAGGTAGACGGCTCCGGCCTGTCGCGCCACGATTTGGTATCGCCAAAAACTATGATGCAGGCACTGCAATATATTGCCGAGCACGATAAAGAGCTGGATTTCATCTCGATGCTGCCATTGGCAGGCCATGATGGCACTCTGCAATATCGCGGCGGTCTGCACGAGGCGGGCGTTGACGGTAAAGTTTCGGCCAAGACCGGTTCGTTGGCTGGCGTCTATAATCTGGCAGGTTTTATCACCACTGCCAGCGGGCAGCGTCTGGCGTTTGTGCAATACCTTTCAGGCTATGCCGTACCGCCTGAAGACCAACGCACCCGCCGCGCACCTTTGGTCCGTTTTGAAAGTCGCCTGTATCGGGATATTTACCAGAACAACTAGCAGTAGCTGTTGTCACAGGATAGAGATTAATCAATGCACTGTGATAAAAGCGGTGGTGAAAGGCGGCTATGAAACTACTTATCGTCGAAGATGATGACCTACTGCGCCAGGGGTTGACCATGGCGCTCAACGGCGAAAGTTATGCCAGCGACAGCGCGTCTACCGCGGCCGAAGCCAATGCGCTGTTACAAAGCAGCCAGTATAGCCTGATTATTCTCGATTTGGGCTTGCCCGACACCGACGGTGCCACACTGCTTCGCCAGTGGCGGCGTCAGAATATTTCTCTGCCGGTGCTGATACTTACTGCCCGTGACGCGCTGGAGGACAGGGTTGAAGGCTTAGACGCTGGTGCCGATGACTATCTCGTCAAACCCTTTGCCCTGGTCGAGCTCATGGCCAGAGTCAGAGCATTGATTCGCCGTTATCAGGGGCACAGCGACAACCTGCTTAGCGTCGGTAATCTGACGCTAAATCTCTCCTCGCAGCAGGTCTACCATCAGGAACAACTGATAGAGATCACCCCAAAAGAGTTCGCCATTCTTACAAGACTCATCATGCGGGCTGGGCAAACGGTGAATCGCGAGCTGTTGCAGCAGGATCTTTACTCTTGGCAGGACGATCTGGGCTCAAACACTCTTGAAGTCCACGTACATAACCTGCGACGTAAGCTTGGCAAGGATTTGATCCACACGGTGCGCGGAATTGGCTACCGTCTGGACCAGGCTAAATGAACAGCATGCGCCGTCGGCTGCTGGTGATGCTGGCACTAATTTTATTTGTTACTCAGCTCACCAGTGTTTTTTGGCTCTGGCACGAAAGCCAGGAGCAA
This sequence comes from Serratia sp. M24T3, assembly GCF_000257645.1. Lineage (GTDB taxonomy): Bacteria > Pseudomonadota > Gammaproteobacteria > Enterobacterales > Enterobacteriaceae > Rouxiella. The sequence continues at coordinate 105,110 of NZ_AJHJ01000010.1, read as the reverse complement.
ATTAATTTGCTGGTCAATGACACGTTATCGGCCAAAGTACGTAATGCTCACGTCGAAAAAGAGATTGCCGAAGCGATTGCCTCACTGATTGCCCCCTCGCTAACGATGCTGGCGGTCACCTTGCTGCTGTGTTTTTGGGCTATTAGCTGGATTATCAGGCCTTTGCAACAGTTGCAAAACCGTCTTGAAGCTCGTTCTGCCGACAACCTCTCTCCGCTTCCGCTCAACAGCGAAATTCAGGAGGTGGTTTCCGTAACCAATGCGCTAAATCAACTTTTAGCTCGCCTCTCTCAGACCATCGCTCAGGAAAGATTGTTCACCGCCGATGCCGCCCACGAACTGCGAACGCCTCTGGCAGGATTGCGCCTGCATCTTGAACTAATGGAAAAGAAAGGCGTGGATGGCAGCAACATGCTGATAGGACGTATCGATCAACTGATGCATACCGTGGAACAACTGTTAATGCTTTCCCGCGCCGGTCAGAACTTTGCCGAGGGTCAATATCAGAAAGTTGAACTTATTAACCACGTCATTAAGCCGCTAAGAGCGGAGTTGATTGAGTTGCTGGCAAACCATCAACAGCATTTGGTCGTAAAGACTGCCAGTCATACGGCAGTTGAAGGTGATCCTGTCTTGCTCCGCCTGATGCTGAGAAACTTGGTTGAAAATGCTTATCGCTATAGCCCTCACGGCAGTGACGTAACGATTTCGCTGTCAGAACGCGATCAGGGCGTTATGATTCAGGTAGATGACTGCGGACCAGGCATTGATGAGAAAAAGGCTGGAGAGCTGACACAGGCCTTTAGACGCGCCGATCAACGCTTCGGTGGCAGTGGATTGGGTCTGAATATTGTTTTACGGATTATTAACCTGCACGGCGGTCATCTGCGATTAACCAATCGCCAGGATGGTAATGGGCTCAGCGCGCAGTGCTGGATACCCCAGCAGGCCTTTACGCAAACCCGTTTGGATCACCAGTTACTGGAATAACAGAAACAAAAAAGGTCGCAATTAAGCGACCTTTCATATATTTCTTAATATTCAATCTATTAAGGAACGGGCAACGAGATTAACGCTCGTAAATGATTTCAACGCCTTCGTCGTCTTCATCGTCCCAGTCGTCCCAGTCTTCGTCATCATCTTCTTCGACTTCGGCCAGTTGTTCACGGTGATAATCGTCCCACATGAACTCGACTTTCTCTGGTACGGCTTCTTCAACCGACATGTGTTTAGGATTTTCATTGATGAATTTCATCACTTCCCAGCACAGAGCGGTAACGCCTTCGCGGTTGGCAGCAGAAATCAGGAAGTAATCCCCTTCCCAGCCCATACCTTCGGCGATTTCTTTAGCGCGACGCTCGGCTTCTTCCTGACCAATTACGTCAATCTTGTTGAAGACTAACCAACGTGGTTTGTTCGCCAGTTTCTCGTTGTACTGCTGCAGCTCATTGATGATAATTTTGGCATTTTCAACCGGATTTGACTCATCAATTGGCGCGATATCAACCAGATGCAATAGAACACGGCAGCGCTCAAGGTGCTTGAGGAAGCGAATACCCAAACCAGCGCCGTCGTGCGCGCCTTCGATCAGACCGGGGATGTCGGCAACCACAAAGCTCTGCTCGCTATCCATACGTACTACGCCCAGGCTTGGAACCAGGGTAGTAAACGGATAATCGGCAACTTTTGGTTTAGCCGCCGATACGGCACGAATAAAGGTAGATTTACCCGCATTCGGCAAACCCAGCATACCGACGTCGGCAAGCAGCATCAGTTCCAGGGAAAGGTCACGCAGCTCACCTTTAGTGCCCATGGTTTTCTGGCGCGGTGAACGGTTTACCGAGGATTTAAAACGGGTGTTACCCAAACCGTGCCAGCCGCCTTTGGCAACCAGCTGTTGCTGACCGTGGCGAGTCATATCGCCCAGCACTTCGCCAGTTCCCTGATCCAGGATACGGGTACCCACAGGGATTTTAATAACGATGTCTTTACCGCGTTTGCCGGTACAGTCACGGCTCTGGCCATTCTCACCGCGCTCTGCACGGAAAGATTTTACAAAACGGTAGTCGATCAGGGTGTTCAGGTTCTCGTCGGCAAGGACATAGACGTCGCCGCCATCTCCGCCGTCGCCGCCGTCCGGGCCACCGTGAGGAATATATTTTTCGCGGCGGAAGCTGACGCAACCATTACCGCCATCGCCTGCTACAACCAGGATCGTTGCTTCATCTACAAACTTCATTTGAACTGTCTCCGTAAATCATTCACCCGGATGCTTGTCTCAGCCATCAGGTCTTGTTCTGTTCCTGGTTGCCACCCACAGGCTCATTGCAGAAAATTTAACTCCTGCAACAACCTCAAGGGCACTATATTAACCGTTCAGGTTAAGTACCGCAGGTCAGAAGACAGGCTACTTGCCAGCATAAAAAAATGTCTCAGGCTTCGCCAAAGGAAGCAGTGCGATAGCACATAAAGTGTACAGCAAAATGAGAATCTGCGTTGAAGTCAGTTTTCCTGACATCCATTTTCTTGCCGGTGTTGGCCAACACAATGTAAAAAGCCCCGCAACTAATTGCGGGGCTTACATCAGTCTATCAAGACTCAGACAGTAAATTATTCAGCTTCGATGCTGATGAATTTACGGTTGTCTTTGCCTTTAACTTCGAACTTGACTTTACCGTCAGTCAAAGCAAACAGAGTGTGGTCACGACCGCAACCCACGTTGATACCAGCGTGGAATTTGGTGCCGCGCTGACGAACGATGATGCTGCCTGCCAGTACTGCTTCGCCGCCAAAGCGTTTTACGCCCAGACGTTTAGCTTCTGAATCGCGACCGTTGCGGGTGGAGCCGCCAGCCTTCTTGTGTGCCATTGTTCCGCTCTCCTAAACTTAAGCGCTAATGCCGGTGATTTTTACATCAGTGAACCACTGACGGTGGCCCTGCTGCTTACGGTAGTGCTTACGACGACGAAACTTAACGATCTTAATTTTCTCGCCACGACCGTGAGCAACGACTTCTGCTTTGATCACACCGCCAGCAATTAAAGGCAAGCCGATGTTGATTTCTTCACCGTTAGCGATCATCAGAACTTGGTCAAACTCAATTGTTTCACCAGTTGCGATGTCCAGCTTTTCCAAGCGAACAGTTTGACCTTCGCTTACTCGGTGTTGTTTACCACCACTTTGGAAAACCGCGTACATATAAAACTCCGCTTTCCGCGCACTCAACTTTGTATAGTCCAGAGGGCGCTATAAATATTCACAATAGGGCGCGAATTCTACGCAAAAAATCAGCATATGACAAGAGCACAATCACTAGAAAAGAAGAAAAAAAGCGCAGTTCACTACAACGCGTTTATCTCACTCGTTTTTCAAGTACAATCATTACTACAAATTGCATCATGTGCCAATGTGAGCCCGTTCTCATTGCGGTGAAGAGAAATACAGCCGAAAAATCACAATGAACCTAGAACAGATTACCGACCTCACCGAACAGGATATGGCTGCAGTCAATGCGGCAATTCTCGAGCAGTTGAACTCTGATGTCTCGCTCATCAATCAACTCGGATATTACATCATTAGCGGTGGTGGTAAACGAATTCGCCCAATGATTGCCGTTCTTGCTGCCCGTGCGCTCAAGTACACCGGTGACAAGCACGTTACCGTCGCTGCGCTGATAGAGTTTATCCACACGGCAACGTTGTTGCATGACGATGTTGTTGACGAGTCGAACATGCGCAGGGGCAAAGCCACCGCCAATGCCGCTTTTGGCAACGCGGCCAGTGTATTGGTAGGCGACTTCATCTACACCCGCGCGTTTCAGATGATGACTGACCTCGAATCACTCCCGGTGCTGGCTCTGATGTCCAAAGCCGTCAACGTGATTGCCGAGGGTGAAGTGCTTCAATTGATGAACTGCAACGATCCGGACATTACCGAAGAAAGTTACATGCAGGTTATCTATAGCAAGACAGCGCGATTGTTTGAAGCGGCTGCTCAGGCTTCAGCCATGCTGGCAGGAGGCACCGAAGAGCAGGTCTGCGCGTTGCAGGACTACGGGCGCTATTTAGGCACTGCTTTCCAGCTGATCGACGATTTGCTTGATTACGACGCAGATGGCGAGACTTTGGGCAAAAACACCGGTGACGATCTCAACGAAGGTAAGCCGACTCTGCCGCTGCTTCATGCCATGAAAAACGGCACTGAGCAACAGGCGACCATGATTCGCCAGGCCATCGAACAAGGCAACGGCAGACATTTACTTGAGCCGGTACTGCAAGCCATGCATCAGTGTCATTCTCTGGATTACACTCGCCAACGAGCAGAAGACGAAGCAGACAAAGCAATCAGTGCATTGCAGGCGTTACCAGAATCACCCTATCGACTCGCCCTGGAAGGTCTCGCTCATTTAGCCGTCAAGCGTGATTTCTAAAAGCGATTTAGTAAGCAAGGCGCCGTGTTTTTGGCCGCCTTGCTTATTCTATCTCTGCTTGTGCAGGCATCAGACGTTTAATTACTGCCAGCATTCCTTCGCGCACAATAAATGAGACTATCGTCTCGCGCTCTCTATCATTAAGCTGCTTATAACTTTCAATCCATATAAGTAGAGGGTCGTGATAAGAAGAACAAAGATATTCTGCAGATTTTTCTTGAATGATTAGTGCTGGTTTCATCATTTTAGGCAGGCTGTTAATGTGATATTCCACCGCCTTACCTTGAACACCAAGCCTTCGCCGCGTTTCCCATCCCTGCCTTCTGGCCATGCCATGGATACCCTGAGTCGTGGTGGGTAATCCATTTATTCCAACCAGATCTTTTGCAGCAAACCATTCCTTTTTCATGGCATTCCTTTTATTATTTTAAATCCAAAAAAAGAGCAGAATAAAATTCAGCCCGGCACTTGCCAACTCAGGCTAATAATATAGGCCAACGTTTTGCTTAAAGGTCACTCACAACGAGAGTTTATAACCAGAATTTACAATTTGGATCTATAACTAAGTTCAACGACTACAGTTAACACATAAACCTGCTCTTTTAAACAAACCGTTGATATAAAAACTATAGATTTTAAAAGCTTTAATAAATAAATTCGTTCGAAGCCCCTAACCTGTTAATTACTTCAATCATCCCATTGCGAACAATAAAGGTAATCATTTTTTGCCTTTCTCTTTCATCCAATTGTTTATAACTTTCGATCCAGATTAATAAGGGATCTTGGTTGTTGGAATAAAAATATTCGGCTGAAGGTTCGTTAAGCACAAGATTTGAATTAGTTTTGATCGGCAGACTATCAATATGATATTCAACTCCACGTCCCTGTACGCCGAATCTGCGTCGTCTGACCCACTTTTGTCGACGGGCCATGCTATGTATCCCCTGAGGTGATGAAGGAAGCCCCGTAAAACCGATCAGTTCTTTGGCGGAAAACCATTCAGGATTCATAAGAATTCTCTCTTATTTATACAAAAATATGATTGATATAAATCATTAACTGTTAAGACATTAAAAAAGCCATATTTTCACGGCATATTTAGCGAGGCGTTTACATTGAACGCATAAGTTATACCATTAGCGAATGCAAATGTGCATCAATAAATTAAAGCCTAGGTATATTGATGAAACTTTTTTATGGAGAAAAATAAAACTAAAAGAACCATCTAACGCTCAAAAGTAAGTTACGTTAAATCTTTGAGTGAACTAACAATAGAAAAGCCTGTAAATTCATCTAAGTAACCATATTTCGGATATTGACCAATCACCACTTTTCAGAAAAAATGCATTTTTTGAAAAGATTTGATAACAATTAACTTTTCTTAAAAAAGAAGATTTGCATTAAGAAAAATTTGATAACAACCCAAAGAGCGCCGATAAATCACTTATATTACAAACCATTAGAAGACCAAACATACCCAGTTAGTGGTTCAAATAAAATAGTAGGCTATTAATAAAAAATAAAAATATCTTTTGAGAAACAGGTTTGAACTAAGTTCAGAAATTTGCTCTTATAGCTTCCGAATGAATATGGGTGCTAACCCCTCAAACATATAACAAAACCTGCAAGCCTATTATATAAGGAAGTTTTTCTATGCTTTTACGGAGAACGGATTGGCATCACGCTGATATAATCGCATCGTTACATAAACAGCGTACCACCTTGGCAGCATTGTCCCGATCCGCGGGCCTGAGTTCATCCACACTGGCGAATGCGCTGTCACGTCCGTGGCCAAAAGGAGAGTGGATTATCGCTAATGCACTGAAGTTACATCCGGCAGAAATCTGGCCCAGCCGTTATTATCATCCTGAAACAGATGAACTTCTGGAAAGAAAAATGCGCTGCAAGCTTCCTGATAATCTGGGGCGGGAAAAAGTACCGACCAAGAATATCATTCTGCCTGAAAATTCAATAGTTAAGAGTAAAAATGCAGATAACGCAGATAAGAAGGGGATGTAGATTATTAAATACTGATTGAATTTTATTAAGTTATTTGATCAGTGCATACCGCGAATAATTTTAAAATAAGCACAATAAAAAGCCGCCGGAATTTACCCGGCGGGTTGTTTTAATAATCTTGAGGAATACATAAAAAGAATATTAAATATTGATAAAGTTCTCACCCAACTCGATATCTTTGTGTAATACGTCCAGCATCGAATTCAGCGAATGTTGTTCAAACTCGCTTAACTGGCCAATGTCTTTGAATTCAGCAATACCATTTCGACCTAATAGCACCGGTTGAGCAAAGAAGCGTGCATGCTCACCGCGCCCCTCAACATAGGCACATTCCACGATCCCGCTTTCTCCCTGCAACGCGCGCACTAAAGAAAGTCCCAGTCTTGCCGCGGCCTGCCCCATGGAAAGGGTTGCCGACCCGCCACCTGCTTTTGCCTCAACAACTTCTGTACCGGCATTTTGAATATGTGTCGTCAGCTGCTGTATTTCACTCTCCGAGAAGCTGAGCCCTTTAACCTGCGATAACAACGGTAATATTGTTACGCCCGAATGCCCCCCAATAACCGATACCTCAATTTCTTGCGGAGATTTACCTTTAAGCTCTGCAACAAATGTATTGGCGCGGAGGGTATCAAGCGTAGTGACGCCAAAAAGTTTATTTTTATCATAAACTCCGGCTTTTTTTAAAACCTCTGCCGCAATAGGCACCGTCGTATTTACCGGGTTAGTGATTATCGCAATACACGCCTCGGGACAGGTGGTCGCAATTTGCTGAACTAAATTACGAACAATGCCGGCATTAACATTAAAAAGGTCAGAGCGATCCATGCCTGGTTTTCGCGCCACGCCAGCCGAGATAAGTACAACCTCAGCCCCGTACAAAGCGGGCCTCGCGTCTTCACCACAAAATCCTTTGATATTAACAGCTGTAGGGATATGGCTGAGATCCACCGCCACACCTGGAGTAACAGGTGCGATATCATACAGGGAGAGTTCAGAGCCAGACGGCAATTGAGTCTTGAGTAGTAGAGCGAGGGCCTGGCCGATTCCGCCTGCGGCACCAAGGACTGCAACTTTCATCCTATACTCCTTTTTAAATGACGTTCTTTATAAACGACGATTAAAATACCGCGCATTCATTCACTTAATAACCTTAGTTAACGGGTGTATTAAAAACAAACAACCTATTAATAGATTGGGAGGTAGCGCAGAAATTAAAAGCATCTTTAAATTTTGAGTAAGAAATTACTGCTTATTTTCATTAAGATAAAACATTAAGTTAAAATAATTAAAAAAATGACTTTATTAAAAAATAAATACATTAATTACCTGGCTGGTTAAGTTATCAAATAAAATAATCAGGCTATACATTTTATTTTAAGTTTGAGACAATTCTTCATGCAGATATTTGGCATATTCATTAAAGTCTACGCAGCTTCGTTGGGCCTTCCTTCCTAAAATCTAACTCTTTGTTGATCAAACCCGTTATGTTTTATTGCATAAAAATGCAAATATCTGCATAATCAACGCCACACAATTGTGAATCTATGGGTGCAAAATGCGTAATCCTGCTAAACAGGAAGATTTAATCAAAGCTTTCAAGGCTCTCTTGAAGGAAGAGAAGTTCAGCTCTCAGGGTGAAATCGTTGTCGCACTGCAAGATGATGGCTTCGAAAACATCAATCAATCCAAAGTTTCACGCATGCTCACCAAATTTGGCGCGGTTAGAACCCGTAACGCCAAAATGGAAATGGTGTACTGCCTGCCTGCCGAGATCGGCGTTCCAACCACCACCAGCCCGCTGAAGAACCTGGTTCTGGATATTGACTATAACGATGCTGTCGTGGTTATCCGCACCAGTCCTGGCGCTGCACAGCTGATTGCTCGCCTGCTTGATTCACTGGGCAAGTCGGAAGGTATCCTCGGTACAATTGCTGGTGATGACACCATCTTCATTACGCCAGCACGCAAGTTTACTGTCAAACAACTCTATGATGCCATTTTGAGTCTGTTCGAGCAGGAACTTTAGGCAGTATCAAGATCGGCAAGTAACGCGCTTGCTGATCTGCTATTCATGCCGGATCTTGTTCAACCTCCAGATGATCGACCTATAAATCATTTCATTTCCAAAACGATCCCCTGTTAAATTCCGCACAGAATGCTCATTTATGCCAATCTATTGATTTGAAATATATTTAACAATAAATGAGCAAGTAATCATCATTTTTTATGCTTTTCGGTTATTAAAACCACTCATTTCGGGCAAATAGAGACCTAACAAACTATTAGCAAACTATTAATTTTTCCAGTTATTAGATGTATACTCATCTCCATGATGTGAAACACGACAAAGCACCACATCACTGTATTTTAGAAAGAGATATCCCCCGAGAGACGAGATTTGAATATCCATTCAAATGCCGCCGATAAAACGGATTTATCGCTGCGAAAACCGATGCATTTGTTCGCGAGAAATAGGCGACGAGGTTATGCACACCGAATTTTACAGTTTTGATAAATCCATAATGAAACCGCGCCACCGTCCGCCATAGACAGGTTGCATAAGGTAAATTAAGGAAATTATCATGAAAATCATCGCTGCTGTTGCTGCCCTGGGCCTGTTGACCGCTGTTTCATTTGGCTCTTCTGCCGCTCAACTAATCACCAACCAACAGGCTGAAAATCTTCAACCTATGGGGACAATTACCGTTAGTGGGATTGATGGCGTGCCTAGTGATATCCGTCAAGAGTTATCACAAAAAGCCGATAGCCAGGGTGCATCTTCTTATCGTGTAATCGAAGCGCGTAATGACGGTACTTACCACGCCACCGCAGAAATTTATAAATAACTGAACCCGATTTAATCTGTAGTACCGCGAAGTTTTAGCAAAAAATTTGCAAGATATACCAGACCCTCTGTCGTCCTGTCCGACGACACCCTTTTGCCCTCGCTTGCGAGGGCTTTTTTTCGTCGAGGCTTTAAGGGCTGGTATTATTAAGGAAGGGGGTAACTATTTGTTGTTAGCCAACTGAGCTTTTTTATCCAGCGCGCTCAACAGCTTGCCGTGGATGCCACCAAAACCACCGTTGCTCATCACCAGAATGTGATCGCCCGGCTGCGCGGTTTTGACAATCATCTCAACCAGTGCATCAACGTCTGCATGCCAGTGCGCAGGCTGAATACAACGTTCTGCCACTTCTGAAACCTGCCATGGGATGTTTTGCGGCTGAAGCAGAAACACTTCGTCGGCACGTCCCAGAGAAGGTGCAAGTTCGTTTTTGCTCATCCCCATTTTCATGGTATTCGAACGCGGTTCCAGCACTGCAATAATACGTGCTGTGCCGCCAACTTTACTGCGCAGGGCAGCCAAAGTGGCAAGAATGGCGGTAGGATGGTGTGCAAAATCGTCGTAAACAGTTACACCGTTCGCTTCACCACGAAGCTCGAGCCGACGGCGGGCGTTGATAAATCCGCTGAGCGCCTTACAGGCATCTGCAGGTGTAACGCCGACGTGGCGCGCGGCTGCAACGGCCATCAGTGCGTTGTGCATATTGTGTTCACCCACCAGCGACCATGAAACCTCACCGGCCACTTCACCGTTAAGATATACCTGGAACTTGCTGGCATCTGGCGTCGTCTTTTTGGCATTCCAGGTGCAGCCGTCTCCCGCGTATTCCTGCTCGCTCCAGCAACCCATCGCCATCACTTGCCTGAGTGGAGTGTCATGCTCGGGCAGAATGATTTTGCCCTGACCCGGCACAAGTCTGACCAGATGATGGAACTGTTTCTGGATCGCCTTCAGATCGTCAAAAATATCGGCGTGATCGAATTCGAGATTATTCAGCACCAGCGTACGCGGGCTGTAATGCACGAATTTGGAACGCTTGTCGAAGAAGGCACAATCATACTCATCGGCTTCGAGGACCATAAACGGGCTGTTTCCCAATCGCGCAGAAACGTCGAAATTCCCCGGCACACCGCCAATAACATAGCCCGGCTCATAGCCGCAGGCTTCGAGGATCCAGGTGACCATACCTGAAGTAGTGGTTTTCCCGTGCGTACCGGCAACCGCAATCACCCAGCGACCGGGCAGCACGTGATCGTGCAACCACTGCGGGCCAGAAACATAGGGAATACCCTGCTCGAGCACCGCCTCCACGCAAGGATTGCCTCGCGTCATGGCATTGCCGATCACAACGAGATCGGGCCTGGGATCCAACTGACTTGGCGAATAGCCCTTAATCAGCTCGATCCCCTGATTTTCCAATAGCGTACTCATCGGTGGATAGACGTTGTCATCCGATCCGGTTACCTGATGTCCCTGAGCGCGAGCCAGCATAGCAAGGCCGCCCATAAACGTGCCGCAAATCCCAAGAATATGAATGCGCATAAATTTTCCATTATTGCTCTTTAAGTCAGTGGCTATTCTAACGCTGAGAATCATCTAGAAGAAATGCATTTGGCTATGATTTGCCTATGAAGCGTCCATATATTTGGGCTAAACTGCGATCGCTTCTGTAAAATTTCAATTACAAAACCTTTACTCATCCTAAGATTCAGGGATCGTATCATGAAAACGTTAGGCGAATTTATTGTCGAAAAGCAGCAAGATTTTCCACATGCCACCGGCGAGCTCACTGCGCTACTCTCGGCAATTAAACTTGGTGCTAAGATTATTCATAGGGATATCAACAAGGCGGGACTGGTAGATATACTCGGCACCAGCGGCGTTGAGAACATTCAGGGCGAAGTTCAAATGAAACTCGACCTTTATGCCAACGAAAAATTGAAAGCCGCCATGAAAGCACGTGGCGAAATTGCCGGTATCGCATCTGAAGAAGAAGACGAAATTGTTATTTTCGAAGGCGAACGTGCCAACAATGCGAAATATGTGATTCTGATGGATCCCCTGGACGGCTCGTCAAACATCGACGTCAACGTTTCAGTGGGTACTATTTTTTCAATCTATCGTCGTACTTCACCATTGGGCAAACCCGTTACCGAAGCTGACTTCCTGCAACCGGGCAGTCAACAGGTCGCAGCAGGTTATGTAGTGTATGGTTCCTCTACCATGCTGGTTTACACGACCGGTGCTGGCGTTCACGCCTTTACCTACGACCCTTCCCTCGGCGTTTTCTGCCTATCGCACGAAAAAGTCATGTATCCAGAAAAAGGCTACATGTACTCTATTAATGAAGGGAACTACATTAAATTCCCGAAAGGCGTGAAGAAATACATCAAGTATTGTCAGGAGCAGGACGAAGAGTCTGGCCGTCCTTACACCTCACGTTACATCGGCTCTCTGGCTGCCGACTTCCATCGCAACCTGCTCAAAGGCGGCATCTACATTTACCCAAGCACTGCAAGCCATCCTCAGGGCAAGCTGCGTCTGCTTTACGAATGTAATCCAATGGCCTTTCTGGCCGAGCAGGCTGGCGGTAAAGCCAGCGACGGTAAAAACCGTATCCTGGACATTGTTCCTCAAAAACTGCACGAGCGCGCACCATTCTTCGTGGGCAATACCAATATGGTTGAAGACGCCGAACGACTTATCAAACAGTATCCTGACGAATAAAAATCCCAGTCAGGCTGTTTGCTAAATTACTTTAAAGTACCCTAACCATGGGGTGGCCCGATGCCACCCCATTTTTTATTGCAAATGTTTATAGCAGACGTTTTTTAGGACAAAAGCGCCCCGGAAAAGGCAGGAATTCTTGCCCGAGTTGGCTATAATGTCCGGCAATCCATTTCTGGTTCAATAAAGGGAAACCAACAATGAGCTTAATCAATGTACCGGCTGGTAAAGATCTGCCAGAAGATATCTATGTTGTTATCGAAATCCCGGCAAACGCCGATCCCATCAAATACGAAGTAGATAAAGATACCGGTGCACTTTTTGTTGACCGTTTCATGTCAACGGCGATGTTCTATCCATGCAACTATGGTTATATCAACCACACCCTTTCTCTGGACGGTGACCCGGTAGACGTTCTGGTTCCTACTCCATACCCACTGCAACCCGGTTCAGTCATTCGCTGCCGTCCGGTTGGCGTTCTGAAAATGACTGACGAATCTGGTGAAGATGCGAAAGTTGTTGCTGTTCCGCACACCAAGCTGAGCAAAGAATACGATCACATCAAAGATGTGAACGATCTGCCAGAACTGCTGCGTGGCCAAATCACCCACTTCTTCGAGCAATACAAAGCGCTGGAAAAAGGCAAATGGGTTAAGGTTGAAGGCTGGGATAACGCTGAAGCTGCCAAAGCTGAAATCGTGACCTCTTTCGAGCGTGCAGCTAAAGCAAAATAAGGCTCTGCCTTTGCTTTGATGCAAAAAAAACACCGCCAATAAGGCGGTGTTTTTTTCTGGCTTTAAAAATTACTGACTAAGACGACCTTTATTTTATTCTCACTTCTCTTCTAACGTACGTTTAACCCAGTCTCCACCTTCAATACGTTCGACACCTTCCAGCGCGCGAATATACAGGTAAATCCAGGCACTCCCGTACGGCGTAGAGATTAGCTCTCGACGGTAATCTTTGGTGTTACTTTTCAGTTCGTCAAGCTCAGCCATAATGGATGAGTTGATGCGGTAAACTTCGCAGTAGATCTTCCCTTCTCCGGGAATCGCTGCCGGGTAATGCCCCAAATCATACAGGGCATAGCCGTCAAGCTCGTGGTCACCCAACCACTGAGCGTTTGTCATCCAGTGACTATTACCTTGCTTGCGTCGTAAACTGCCGTAGACAATTATTCGCATGGTTAAAACTCAAACTGATAGAGCAAATCTAGTGCCTGATCGACGCCAGACACCGCTTCCAAATACAATTTAGGCATCAAACGATAGCGCAGCGTCAGGGTAGCCAGGGAGTCAAAGATCCCCATGCCGTATTTAACCTGCAGCCCGGGCAGAACATAACCACTGACCACAACCTGAGAACTGTCCCCAACGCCTTCGGTATCCAGTGCCAGATTACTGACACCAAATGCCTCACCGATTTTACCCACAAGTTTGCCACTTTGTGCAACCCCCATACCGATAAGCATGGAAGTCATGGCGCTACTGTCGGCCCCCGAGCTGTCCAGGCCCTGTCCGCGTAACAAATAAGACAGTGCTTCCTCCTGAGACATCACCGGGTCAGAGAAAACCTCCAGCTTCGGCGTATCTGCATCGCCGGTCACACGCACCCCTGCCACTACATCATTCTCGGTTGAATCCGGATTACGGATAGCTTCGATATTCAGCAGCGGCTGGTCCGCCGGACCAGAAAATAACAGCTGGCCTTTTCTGACGATTAAATCTTGTCCGTAGGCGTGGAACCTGCCTGATGGTATATCAATCTGGCCGTTTAATCCTAACCCACGTTTGTCCTGAGCTACTTTAAGTGCGCCCTTGAGACGCGCTTTCAGACCAAAGGCATCGAGACGAACATCATCCCCGATGTTCACCACCAGGTTCGTGTTGATCGGAATCGAGGTTGAAGCAGGTGCAATCGGCTGATGCTGATCGTTTAGCATCACTTCATCCGATGATACGCCTACCGCACTCTCCGGAAGTTCCTGAACCGTGATGCGGGCCCAGGGAATATCCACCTTGCCGTTCAACGTGAACGCTTGCGGTGTAGCATCAAACACTAGATCGGGCGAGACATCAAGCCGAACCATTGGTGGAACCGATACCCTGACTTTTTCACCCTTCGCTGCGATGTTCGCATGCCAGTTTTCCGGCTGACTCCAGTCCGCATTACCGTTTAATGCCAGCTGACCGTGCGTGGTCTGAATGACCCCTGCCAGCAGCGAAGACATACCGTTAAAATCGATATTCAGATTGGCATTGGTCACATCAAACGGCATAAACTGCGCGTCAAAATCGACGTTTGACAATGCCAGTTTGCCATAGACCTGCGGCGCTTTTCCGTTGCCCCCCACGCGCAAATTGGCATTCAAAATGCCCGAGGCTTTCTCTCCGTCCATCAGTGCCGGTTGCAACAACCCCATCGAAATACGGGTAATATTGACGTTACCGGAGAGATCTCGACGACCCAGAGGATCGGCAATCTGGATTTTACCGTCAAGCTGGCCATTGTTGGCGATCTTAATTAGCCAATCGAGGTTGGCGCGCCCGTTTTGCAACGCGGCATTAAGGTTTAAGGTATCAAAAGCCACCGGCAGAGGATTGCCCTGCACCAGTTGCTCTACTTTCACGCTTCTGCCCACCAGCGACACACTCGCGTCTGGCAACCCGCCGTTGGCTTTCCAGGCAACGTTCGCCTTGCCGCTGAATTGCCCGCCAATTTTCGTATCATCGGTCAGGAATGGTTTGAGCATCGCTAAATCAAAGCGATTCAGCACGATGCTGGCCTGCCCACTGGCACCGGCATTGATCGTGGTCGGCACGCAGACGTCGGCATCCGGGTTCTGCCAGCAGTGTGGCCCAACCGTTACGCGCTGCTCGGTATTGAAATAGGTCAGCGCAATCGGCCGGGTCAGACGCCATTGGCCGACCGGCGTATCAAACAGCGTATTGCTGATATTTCCTTTCCACTGCTGGGTTTTGCGGTCGAAACTACCGCTCAGCGCCAGATGGCCTCCCACTGGCTTACCGGTCACGTTAAGCGTCAGTTGATGCTGTTTTTCATTGCCCTTGGCATCGAGGGTGATATCGCTGATGTCCAGCGCGTCCTGTTTGAGCTGCTGCACTTTGACCGCCAGCGTACCCTGAATCTGGTCACTGGAAATCACGTCGCCCTTGATATTGACGCGACTAACGCTCAACGCCTGCCAGCGCAGATTGTTGGCGGTAAGATCAGCCAAGACCTGAGGCGCTTTAAGATTTCCGCGCAGCTGGATCATTCCTTTCACAACCCCACCCAAACCCGGCAGAGCACCATCGAGATGCGGAGCATCGACGTTGGCGTCCAGAGCCCATTTGTCGCTAAGCTTACCTTTGACATCAAGATTATTGCGACCCAGTTCCAAATGCAGCTGAGGAATATTCCACTGGCCGTAGCTGTTACCGCTCAAGTTACCGCGCGCCTTGACCAGGTTCTTCTTCACGTTACCGTCAAGTTCCAGTGTTGGCACCTGCAGCTGCCAGGTTCCACCATACAGGCTGCCTCGCATGGCAATTTTGCCCTGTAATTTGGCCGGCCAGTCTGGATATTGTTTCGCAGTATCAATGCCGTTTAGCGTAAGCACGGTATTCCAGCTAACCGCTTTACTCCAGTCCACCACGCCGGTTAAATCAGTGTTGCCCTGAAGAGCAGCCAGTCGCATCAGCTTAAGGTTAAACTGCTCGAGGTTACCTTTGCCATCAAGCGCCAGTGAGGCCGCCGGGATCTGATTGCCGCTAAAGTCCGAATGAAGAGCCAGCGCGTAATCGGTGGCTTTGCCGCTGAATTTGAGGTTTAAACCTTTAACCTGATACTGCGGCGTGCCAGTGAGCGGCCACTGTAGCGCATCACTTTGTACACTGAGGTCGATAGGCAGGCCAACTTCAGCCAGCCGGGTTTGCAAGGCAAGTTCTGCTCGCACCGGACCTGAAAGATTCACACCGACCTTGAGCTGTTTACGCAACTCACCGCCCACGGTCAATTTAACCTTCTCGCCTTTTATTGGGTCGATATTCACCGCGGTGTTGATGGTCATGGACACCGGCCAGCTATCGGTCAACTGTGCCTGACCCATACCGTCTATCGAGCCCTGTGGTGAACGAACCTCAAGCTTATCCAGTTTAACTTGCTGATTTTGCGTGGTGACTTTCAGCAGCAGACGGGTGATCAGCAGATCATTATCGCCAGTAAGATGCAGATTCTCACCGGTAAGCTGCTGCACGGTGAGGTCCAGCGGTAGCTTGAAGTCTGGCAAATCAGGCAGCAACGGTTTGGCAAACAACGCTTTTAGCGTATCGCCCAATGGGGGTTCTGCGACTGCAGGCTTTGGTGCCTCTGCCGGTTGCCCAGTCACTTTTTCCTTTACTGTGGCAACGGCTTTGTCCTGCGCGGCCTGCACCACCGGCGGCAGTGGATGCAGCGGCGTCTTGGGCAATGCTATCAGTAGCCCGGAAATATTGGTCGGCTTCAGCGTTAAAGCACGCTCGCGCCACTCCATGCCGGTGCGGAACTCGGCGAGTGAAATGTTTCGATCGTCGATTGCCACATTAACGTTATTCAACGTTAGCAGCTTGAGAATGATTGGATACGGCGTGCTGAGATTGGTCAGCGGTTGGCTGGAAGCCGGCTCCGGCGCGGTAGAAGGTGCCATTTCTTTAGTGTTGACCACCACATTGACATCTTTCGCCCGCACCGCATTGATGCACAGCTCGGTGTGACGGAAACAGGACAAGTCTAGCGAGAGATGAAACTCTCCGGCAGTGACGTCCACGCCCGGCATTTTGTATTTCACGCCCTTGAGCGTCAGACTGCGCCAACCGCCATCAACATTAGCGATCGACAATCCTGGAACAAAGCGCTGGGCACCATTAATGACCAGATGCAGGCCAGTTTGCGTGCCGACCAGAAATACCACTGTGCCCACCAGCAGTAAAACAAGGACCAGGAACGCCAGGCAGATCTTTTTAAACCAACTCATAATTCTGGCCCCAGACCGATATAAAATTGTACTCCGTGGTTGTCCGGGTCGCCCACTGGAGTCGCGATATCAAGCTTGATCGGACCAACCGGCGACGCCCAGCGTACACCCACGCCGGCACCGGTTTTAATATCACTCTTGGCGAGATTATTTACTGCTTCACCGCTGTCGATAAACACTGCGCCCCACCACTTACCGGTCACGTTGTATTGATATTCCGCTGAGCCTGTTGCCATTTTGGAGGCACCGGTCAGTTTATTGTCGCTGTCTCTGGGGGAGATGCCTTCATATTTATAACCGCGAATACTGCGGTCACCACCGGCAAAGAAACGTAGCGATGGCGGTACTTTTTCAAAATCGTTGGTTTCAATCCAGCCCACGTTGCCACGGAAAACGAAACGGTTTCTCTCGCCCAACATACGGATCCAGACGTTTTGCGCCTGTACAATCGCGAAATCGATATCCGAACCCCAGGTAGTGTCGGAAACTTTGAGAGAGTAGCGTTGGCTATCACCCCAGGTCGGCATCAGGCCACCGCGCGAACGGGTGCGGCTGAAGCTGACTCCGGGATAGATAAGCATAGTGGTGTTGGTCACCGAACCCTGTGTAAAGTGATCCAGGCTCCAGGTCAGATTTAACGCACGCTGCCAGCCGCTGTCGCTGTCCCAGTTGCGCGCGATATTAGCGGTACTGGAGTCGGATTTGGTGTCGTTAAGGTTGACGTTTTTAATGCCGCCGCTGATGGTGTAATACTGCTGAATAGGATCTTTGAGCAGCGGGATTTTATAGCTGACATCGACCGTCTGCTCCGGCGCTGAAAGGCTCAGCGAGGTTTCGAGGCTCTGCCCGCGATCGTTCAGCCACGGTTTTTTCCAGTCGGCTTTGACCCTCGGTCCAATGTCGCTCGCATAGCCTCCGCCCAGCTCGAGGCTGTTCCTGGTGCGTGGCGTGACCACAGCATTCAGCGGCAATGTCTTGCTGACTTTAGCGGCTTTATCATCAAAATCAGGAGAAACCACTACCGAGTTGAACCAGCCAGTGGCCGCAAGACGGCGATTGAGCTCTGCCAACTGCGTCGAGCTGTAGTAGTCGCCCTGATGAAAAGGCACCACGTTTTGCAGATATTCCTGACGAATTTGCGATCCCTGGAAATCGACCTTGCCGAAACGATAACGCTGCCCGCTGTCAAAATCGATGTCCCAGAATGCCTGATGCCTGTCTTCAATCACCCCCAACTGGCTTTTAAGCATATTGGCATCAAAATAGCCTTTACGCAGCGCCAGCCCGCTAAGCGAGCTTTTGAAACTGTCATAGGTGCCGTGATTGAGGATCGTGCCGTTAGCCGGGACTTTACTTTTTTTCAGCGCTTCAAACTCGTTATCGTCTTTAGCCTGCCCTTTAATGGAAACGCTGGTTCCGGCTATTTTGACTGGCGTACCGGGTGAAACCTTGGCAATCAGCACCGGGCGACCCGGCGGCGGAGTTTGCACAAAATTAAAATCAATGGTGGGGTTGTAATAACCCAGTGGCCTGAGCCCCAACTGAATAGCGTCACTGACTCTGGCGCGAAAACGCCCGTTCGCTGACACCTCGTCGCTTCCTATCGCGGCAAGACGTACACGAACGTTTTTTTGCATTTCTCCACTCAACCCTTCCAACTGAAGCCGCACTTTAGCAGCTAAGGATAAGGACGGTGCCAGCAGTAAGCCTAACAAACAAAGTTCACGGTATCGTGGCACAAGCTCTCCTGCTATGTTTCATTATCCTGTTAAAATATACATTCAAATCGCCTGAAACAGGTGATGTGCATAACGTGCTATTGTGTGCAAAGAAGCGCCGAGATACAACCAACAAACCTTATCGAATAAAATTACTGGAGTCATTCGTGGTTCAACTCTCAGATAAAACACGGGCTATTGGCAAAGCAGACGCGCTGCCAGGCCGTACAACACCCATGCCGGTTGCTACGCTTCATGCCGTTAACGGCCATTCCATGACCCACGTGCCAGACCACATGGAAGTCGCCATTTTTGCCATGGGCTGCTTCTGGGGCGTCGAACGCCTATTCTGGCAGTTGAACGGCGTTCACAGCACTGCTGCGGGTTACGCCGGCGGTTTCACGCCGAATCCAACCTACCGTGAAGTGTGCAGCGGCCAAACTGCTCATGCCGAAGTGGTTCGCGTAGTGTTTGACCCAACAATAGTCAGCTATGAACAGTTACTGCAAACCTTCTGGGAAAATCACGATCCGGCGCAGGGTATGCGTCAGGGCGGCGACATTGGTACCCAGTATCGCTCGGCTATTTACGTTCTCAGTGGCGAACAGCAACTTGCAGCACTGGCCAGCCTGCAACGCTTCCAGGACGCGATGAAAGCAGCTGGCGATGCTCGCGCGGTAACAACCGAAATCAGCGAAGCCATGCCCTTCTACTACGCAGAAGACGATCATCAACAGTACCTTTACAAAAATCCTGAGGGCTATTGTGGCCTTGGCGGTATCGGCGTCTGTCTTCCTCCTCAACGACAAGGCTGACAGACGTTGTTTACTATAGTAGAAGGGTTGAGTTAAGGGATTAAGTTGGCACCATAAAACGGCTAGAGATTCAGCAGTAGCGGTGATATCACTGGCACTGCTATACTATGCGGGCCGCAATCGCGGCCCGGTAAAACGTTTCTTGCTGTTATCTTAGCTTTTATCACCTGCGAGTGATTTTTCTTTTAACAATACCAAACGAATTACCTTTCCCTGTCGGCCTCCGAGCCGGTGTTAAACGGATAGATTATGTTAAACAGTATTTTACTGATTCTTTTATTAATCGCGATCAGTGCCTTTTTCTCTTTATCTGAGATATCGCTGGCTGCATCGCGCAAAATCAAACTCAAACTTTTGGCAGATGAAGGAAACATCAACGCCGTTCGTGTACTCAAGATGCAAGAAACACCAGGATTGTTCTTCACCGTTGTCCAAATTGGTCTCAATGCCGTTGCCATTTTAGGCGGTATCGTCGGTGACGCTGCCTTCTCCCCGGCTTTCCAAACCTTTTTCGAAAAGTTCCTGTCTCCGGAACTCGCCGATCAGGTCAGCTTTATCTGCTCCTTTGTTCTGGTCACCAGCCTGTTTATTTTGTTCGCTGACCTTACCCCGAAGCGCATCGGTATGATTTCACCCGAGATTGTTGCCGTCCGGATAGTCAACCCGATGCGTTTCTGCCTGATGATTTGCCGCCCTATGGTCTGGTTCTTTAACGGACTGGCGAACATGATTTTCCGCCTGTTCAAACTGCCGACCGTGCGTAATGACGACATTACTTCCGACGACATTTATGCCGTGGTTGAAGCCGGTGCGTTGGCTGGCGTGCTGCGCAAGCAGGAACATGAGTTGATTGAAAACGTTTTTGAACTCGAATCGCGCACCGTGCCGTCGTCAATGACCTCGCGTGAAAGCGTCATTTACTTTGACTTGCGCGAAAGCGAAGACAGCATCAAAAATAAAATCTCGACTCATCCTCACTCGAAGTTTCTGGTATGTGACGGGCAAATTGATCAGGTTGTCGGTTATGTCGACTCCAAAGATTTGCTGAATCGCGTATTGGGAAATCAGAGCCTGATGCTGAGCAGCGGGGTGCAAATTCGCTCGGCGCTAATCGTCCCCGACACCTTGACCCTTTCTGAGGCATTAGAAAGCTTCAAGACTGCCGGTGAAGACTTTGCCGTTATTCTTAATGAATACGCGCTGGTCGTTGGCATCATTACCCTGAACGACGTGATGACTACGCTGATGGGCGATCTGGTTGGTCAGGGCATGGAAGAACAGATTGTTGCCCGTGATGAAAACTCATGGCTGATTGAAGGCGGCACGCCAATTGAAGACGTGATGCGCGTGCTGCATATCGAAGACTTCCCGCAGTCTGGTAATTACGAAACCATTGGCGGCTTCATGATGTTTATGTTGCGTAAAATTCCTAAGCGCACCGACTTTGTGAAATTCGCCGGCTTCAAATTTGAAGTGGTAGATATCGACAGCTACAAAATCGATCAGCTATTGGTCACTCGAATTACTGACAAACCGGTAGCCTCACTGCTTCCAAAATCTGCTGAAGATTCGCTGGCCTCATAGCGGGCTGGTTGCAGGCAGATTCAGAAGATAAAAACTAAAAAGGCCGCTTTAATTAGCGGCCTTTTTTTCAGCATTTTTTAGCTCAGAGAAAACATTCAGCGCCCTTTGTCGCCTGTTATGCTTCGAGCTGCAGATGAACAACCTGTTTGTTCACCTCAGACATTACGCTGAAATGGCGTTTGTCACGAATTTTTGGCAACAGTATCTTGCCCTGATCGAACTCAAATGCACCGACATCTTTGATGTACAAACGGCCTCTGAACAACGTTTTCACATACTTCGCCACGATTAGTGGATTATAACGCTGGAAGATCCTCATCTTATTTCACTTTCCTCCCTTGAGTATTTCGTTGGCTCAGACCCTGCGTTGATTAATGCTATTGATTACAGATTGTCTGAGTTGTACTGCTATACGCTGAGTAGACCTAAAAGATAGCACTCAGTTCCTTTGCCACCAGTCTATTTCACTACTTTTACACAGACTGACGATATTGAATCTTTATTTATAAACGCTGCATAGTTTAACGCTTCAATATGTACCGGATATTACAGCGCGTAAATTTTTCACCATTTTATCCTCCAGAACTATGAGACAAAATCCAAATTTTTGCTAAGCACAGCACATTGTTGACATTTCAACAGGACAGACCACTTAACCCCCACCTATGATTCACTCAGGTCACAATATCGATGACATCATAAATCCCTTTCCTCACTAAAATTGTCAGGAGAATCTATGCTAGTTAAGTATTTATCAATTATAGCCTGCTTATTAGTTTCATTTATGGCTTCAGCCCACAATTTTGAGATCGGCAGCCGCCTTGCCGCCGTCGGCGTGGACGACAAAGGTGAGCTGAGCTATGAAAATGGTCAATTTAGCTATAGCCGCTGGAACAGCGCCAAGTTGCCCGGCAAGGTGCGCATCGTTCAGCACATGGCTGGCAGAACCGCGGCAAAAGAGATGAACGAACCATTGATTGAGGCAATTCGGCAAGATAATCTGCCGCGCGATCGCTACCAAACCACCACTATCGTGAATACTGACGACGCAATTATAGGCACCGGCCTGTTTGTGCGTAACAGCATTGAAAGCGGTAAAAAAGAGTTTCCCTGGTCACAGGTCATCGTCGACAGCAACGGGGAAGTTAAAAAGGCGTGGCAATTGCAGAGCAAGAGCTCAGCTATCATCGTGCTGGATAAAAACGGGATGATTCGCTTCGCCAAAGAAGGCGCGTTAACATCGCAGGAAGTGCAGAAAGTGATAGATACGGTGAATCAGTTGGTTAAGGAGTAAAAGCCCGAATAGCGCTTTTACTCCCCCGCTTAACCAGACAGGTCAATTTAAACAGCTTAAAACAGCGAAACCCTGAATCCAGGATTAAGGAATGATTCTTTCGGAGTATAGGTAAGGGTCTGACCCTGCCAGTCGGTGACGGTAGCACCGGCGGCGCTCGCCACGGCGTGGCCAGCAGCAGTGTCCCACACTGAGGTTGGTCCAAAGCGCGGATAAAGCTGGGCAGCACCTTCTGCGACCAGACAAAACTTCAGGGAGGAACCAATGGTTACCGTCTGATGCTCACCGAGCTGCGCCAGATAATCCTGCAACTCCTGATCGTCGCTGTGTGAGCGGCTCACCACCACCAGCGGCGGATGCGCTTCGCGGGCAGTGATCTCGACCCGCTGGCCGTCTTCTTCTTTCCAGGCTTTGCCCTCGGCGGCGGCGTACATTACGCCAGTCACCGGCACGTATACCACGCCAAGCACCGGGCTACCGTTTTCAATCAATGCAATGTTAACGGTAAACTCGCCGTTGCGCTTAAGGAACTCCTTGGTGCCGTCCAAAGGGTCGACCAACCAGAAACGGGTCCAGTTCTGACGTACGGACCACGAAGGCGGATCTTCTTCCGACAGCAGCGGTATCGAAGGATCCAACGCCAGCAACCCTTTTTTGATCACGTTATGCGCGGCAATGTCTGCGGCAGTCACCGGTGAATCATCATTTTTCTGACGGGCATTGAGCGGCTGTTCTCCGTCGTAGACCTTCAAAATCGCAACGCCTGCATCGCGGGCGAGCTGGCAAATTTGTTCCAACATAGTCACCTCAGTACTTAATTCAGGAATTCATCATATTTAATTAAGCCTAGTTTTTTTTGCCGCTAATAGCCATCCCGTATTTGGATTCTGTTAATGATTTAATTTCAAAGCAATTTATTTGGATAATCTTCCCTACGTCGTCTCGGCTATTAATTCGTCATAGATCACACTTATTAGTGACAGCTGGTTACATTCTCTAATATTTTTGAGATACATGTCTTATTTCCCCTGCAAAACTTCTCTGACGGAGCCTTTATTATGCTTAAGCGTCACCTTCAACTTTCTGCACTGGCAATTTCAATTTTGGCGGTAACAGCACAGGCAGCTACGGTGGATCTGCGCATCATGGAAACCACCGACCTGCACAGCAATATGATGGACTTCGACTATTACAAAGATAAACCTACCGAAAAATTTGGCCTGGTGCGTACCGCAAGCCTGATTGAGGCCGCCCGTAGCGAAGTCAAAAATTCGGTGCTGGTAGACAACGGTGACGTTATTCAAGGCAGTCCATTGGGTGATTATATGGCGGCCAGAGGGCTTAAAACCGGTGATATTCACCCGGTCTACAAGGCAATGAATACCCTCGACTATGCGGTGGGTAATCTGGGGAATCACGAGTTCAACTATGGTCTGGACTATCTGAAAAAAGCCCTGGCCGGAGCAAAATTTCCCTATATCAATGCCAATGTTATTGACGCAAAAACCGGCAAGCCGCTGTTTACGCCGTTTATCATTACCAATAATCAGGTAACCGACAGCGAAGGCAAAACCCACAATCTGCGGATCGGCTATATCGGTTTCGTACCGCCGCAAATCATGGTGTGGGACAAAACTAACTTACAGGGCAAGGTCACAGTAGCTGATATCACCGAAACGGCCAAAAAATGGCTGCCGGAAATACGTAAACAAGGTGCCGATATCATTGTTGCTATCCCGCATTCCGGCCTTTCTGCCGAACCTTACAAAACGCTGGCTGAGAACTCGGTCTATTATCTCAGCCAGGTAAAAGGCATCGATGCGATTATGTTTGGCCATGCGCACGCGGTGTTTCCAAGTGCGGAGTTTGCCAATATCAAAGGCGCGGATATCCAGCAGGGCACCTTAAACGGCATACCCGCAGTAATGCCGGGCATGTGGGGTGACCATCTTGGCGTGGTGGATCTGGTACTGAATAATGACGATGGCAGTTGGAAAGTCAGCCATGCCAAGGCCCAGGCGCGGCCGATTTACGATCTTGCAGCAAAAAAATCCCTGGCGGCGGAAGATCCCAATTTAGTAAAAGTACTGGAGGCGGATCATAATGCCACCCGCGAGTTTGTCGGCCAGCCCATCGGAAAGTCTACGGCCAATATGTACAGCTACCTTTCGCTAGTTCAGGACGATCCGACAGTGCAGATCGTCAATAACGCGCAGAAAGCCTACACAGAACACTTTATTCAGGGCGATCCCGATCTGGCAGATCTTCCGGTACTCTCTGCCGCTGCACCTTTCAAAGCCGGTGGGCGTAAAAACGATCCGGCCAGCTTTGTAGAAGTTGAAAAAGGGCCGCTGACCTTTCGCAATGCCGCCGATCTCTATCTTTATCCAAATACTTTGGTCGTTATGAAGGTAACGGGTCAGGAAGTAAAGGACTGGCTCGAATGTTCGGCAGGAGAGTTTAATCAGATTGACGTTAACAGCAGTAAACCTCAGTCATTGATTAACTGGGAAGGTTTTCGTACCTATAATTTCGACGTAATTGACGGCGTTAACTATCAGATCGATGTCACCCAGCCCGCTCGCTTTGACGGCGAGTGCAATCTCATCAATAAAAATGCTGAACGCATTAAAAACCTGACCTATCAGGGCAAGCCAGTTAAACCCGACGCAGTCTTCCTGGTGGCGACCAATAATTATCGCGCTTACGGCGGTAAATTTGCCGGTACCGGCGACAAGCACGTTGCCTTTGCTTCGCCCGACGAAAACCGTGCGGTGCTCGCGGCTTACATCAGTGCCGAGAGCAAAAAGCACGGGGCGGTTACACCAAGCGCCGACAATAACTGGCGTTTAGCACCGATTTACGCCTCGCAGCCGCTAGATATTCGTTTTGAAACGTCACCGGACGCCAAAGCCGCAGAGTTCATTAAAACTCAGGCCCAATATCCAATGATCGCCAAAGGCACTGACGCAGTGGGTTTTGCTCTCTATCAAATAGACTTGCAGTCGCAGCGTCATTAAACGTGATGAGATCGCCGGCAACAAAAAAGGCGCTCAAGGCGCCTTTTCTAAATCACAACTTCTGTGCTTCTTTATGCAATCAATAGATTACAGGATTTCCAGCAGCTCAACTTCGAAAGTCAGCGCGCTGAATGGCGGGATAGATGCACCAGCACCACGCTCACCGTAAGCCAGGTTGTGAGGGATATACAGCTGCCACTTGGAACCCACTGGCATCAGAGTCAGTGCTTCAATCCAGCCAGCAATGACGCCGTTAACCGGGAACTCAGCCGGCTCGCCACGCTGTACAGAGCTGTCGAATACCGTGCCGTCAATCAGTTTGCCGGTATAGTGAACGCGAACGCGGTCCTGACGGCCAGGGATTGGGCCTTCGCCCTGAGTGATTACAGAGAATTGCAGGCCTGATTCAGTGCTGGTCACGCCTTCACGCTGTGCATTGGTAGCCAGGAATTCCTGACCTTCAACGGCCAAGGCTTCTTGACGTTGACGACGAACGGCATCAGCACGTTCGTGAACTTCACGCAGCGCACGGTGAACTACGTCAACTGGCACAGCAGGGGTATTCCCTTCCAGCGCATCGCGTAAACCTGCAAGAAGAGCATCAGGCTCAAGGCCTTCTAAACCAGATTCTTGCAACTGTTGACCGACCTGCAAGCCGATACCGTAACTTGCCTGAGCCTCAACGCTGTCAAATGAAGGGGTTGTCATGGAATTTCCTTTAATCATAAAAAGTCGAAGACGCAGCATAACAGCGCAGGACTTTTGGGTAAAATATTACAGCGAAAAACGATAGGTAACACCCCGCTTCACCTTGCACAAATAAGTAACCGAGGTGAACGAAGTCAGCAACTGAGCGAATCTTCAGGAGCTGACACAAGTCAGTGACTGGAGTGAGTGAAGGCAGCCAACGCCCCTGTATTTCAAAGGATGAAGGGGGTTTCCCCAATAGCATTTGGAATACAGGCAGGCGGCAACTGAGCGAACCTTCAAGAGCTGACAAAAGTCAGTGACCGAGGTGAACGAAGGCGGCCAACGCTCCTGTATTTCAAAGGATAAAGGGGTTTCCCCAATAGCATTTGGAAGACAGGCAGGCGGCAACTGAACGAATCTTCAGGAGCTGACACAAGTCAGTGACTGGAGTGAGTGAAGGCAGCCAACGCCCCTGTATTTCAAAGGATGAAGGGGATATCGCGAGAGGCGGTTAAACAGCTATACTAACGTTAGGTTATTTACATCTGATTTCATTAGTAATTGGCGTAACAAGAGAGGTTGTCATGGGCAAATACCCGCCCAGGAGAAGGAAGGCCACCCGCATTTATCAACCGATGTTGAGATCCTGGATTTCGATTATGCAAAGGCCATTGCGCAAGAAAGCCCCAGAGACGGAAAACGAGGCTGATCTGTCACAAGATTCTGAGTTGGAAGCAGGTGCAATTGAGCGTCCAGTATTAAAACCAAGGGCGCCATCGCCGCTGTCAAAAATCTGGCACCTGAGCGACGATTTTCACTGGATGGAGCCACTGCCGCTGTTCCACCGCCGCTGGATTATTGTCAGCATTATCGTGGTATTGGTGGCAATGTTGTGGCCTTATTCACCCACAAATACCTATGCGCCTTCGGATCAGCCAACCTCGATACCGATGCAGGCCGATTTACGCAACGAACAGGGGCGAACCACTCAGCTTCCACAGAATGACAACTCGCAGCCGGCAACTCAGCAGCCGCAGGGTAATTGGAGAAATTATCAGATTCAGTCAGGTCAGACGCTGGCCCAGCTGTTCCGCGATAACAATCTGATGGTCAATGACGTGTTTGCCATGGCGCAGGTGGAGGGTAATGATAAACCGTTGAGCAATCTGCACGCCGGTCAGCAGGTTAGAATTCAGGTTAATAGCCAAGGGGTCGTGACTGCCTTGCAAGTGACTAACGATCAAAATAATACTGTGACCTTTACTCGCCAGTCAGATGGAAGCTATCAGCGCCAGCGCTAAATCCCCGCTCTTAAAATGCAAAACGCCGGCACAAGGCCGGCGTTTTGACAGACTACTTAAAGCGTAATATTACGCTTCAGCAACCAGTACTACAGTCAGCTTGGCAAACACGTCGCTGTGAACCTGGAAGTCCACTTCGTGCTCACCCAGAGTGCGCAGAACGCCTTCTGGCAGACGAACTTCGCTCTTGGAAACCTTAACACCAGCCGCAGTTACTGCGTCAGCGATGTCACGGGTACCGATAGAGCCGAACAGTTTACCTTCGTCGCCTGCTTTAGACGCGATGGTAACAGAGCCCAGTTCGTTGATGCTGGTTGCGCGAGCTTCAGCGGCGCCCAGAACGTCAGCTAATTTAGCTTCCAGTTCTGCACGACGTGCTTCGAAATACTCAACGTTTTTCTTGGTAGCAGGAACAGCTTTGCCCTGTGGTACCAGGAAGTTACGAGCGTAGCCCGCTTTAACGTTAACTTGATCACCCAGGCTGCCCAGGTTTGCTACTTTATCAAGCAGAATAACTTGCATTACCTTAACCTCTCAAAGTCGTTTATGGACAGTGGCCTATTACTGATGACGATCAGTATATGGCAACAAAGAAAGGTAGCGAGCGCGCTTGATACAACGAGCGAGCTGACGCTGGTATTTTGCACGAGTCCCAGTGATACGGCTCGGTACAATTTTACCGCTTTCGGTAACGTAGTTTTTCAGCGTAGCGATATCTTTATAATCGATCTCTACAACGCCTTCCGCGGTGAAACGGCAGAACTTGCGACGACGGAAATAACGTGCCATTAGGCTAGTCTCCAGAATCTATCAAATCAATCTGCTCGGCATGTAACACCACTTTGTTCAGTCCATTGCGACCTTGATGGCAGCTAATGAATCCGGAAACAGTGAGTTGCGTGCCGACCGTTATACTGTGAGTTAATGCTTGTGACTGGTGTCCACTAACAACCACGGGCATTCTGCACCATGCTTGTCGGTTAAATCCGGCTTCCTGTTGCTGCGAGCGGTGCTCAAGCACAAACTGACAGTGAGGAATACCCGATGGACTGACTTTACGAATGGGGGTCTTGCACACAGTGCCAGACAACTCCAGGCGATTAGTCATCACAATTATTACTCTTCAGAATCCCCAGCTTCGGAATCATCGTTAGCTTCGGCGAAATCTTCACGACGCTCACGGCGTTCGTCTTTCGCTTTAACCATTGGTGAAGCTTCAGTTACCGCGTGTTTAGTGCGCATAACCATGCTACGGATAACGGCGTCGTTGAAGCGGAAGTTAGTTTCCAGCTCATCGATCGCTTCCTGCGGAGCTTCAACGTTCAGCAGAACGTAGTGGGCTTTATGCAGTTTGTTGATCGGATAAGCCAGTTGACGGCGGCCCCAGTCTTCCAGACGGTGAATCTGACCAGCAGCGTTAGTGATGGTTGCACTGTAACGCTCGATCATGCCCGGAACCTGTTCGCTTTGGTCAGGGTGAACCATAAATACGATTTCGTAATGACGCATAGAATTGCTCCTTACGGATTATTCAGCCTCCTGTCAGGGTCAACCGTGGCCCATGGAAGCAAGGAACGTGTTATGTGTACGGCTGAAAAAATGACGCGCAATTATATGACTGGGAGCCAAGAAACTCAAGGACCCAGTCTGATTAATTTTTCGGCGCGGTTCAGTTAGCGAGTTTTGTTTGATCTGTAGACGTTTTTTACAGTGAAATTACAGATGGGCGGCAAAAAAATCGGTCGCATGAATCGATCCGTTGACAGAAACTTTGTGTTTCGCCTCGGGTTCGCTGATAAAAGTCAGGTTAGCAGCCTGGTTATATGACTCAAGCGCCTGCTTAAGTTTCAAGCTTTCAATGTAAGGCACCAGATCATCTTTTTCGCCATGCCAGACAAACAGCGGTTTTTTGGCGATTATCGAGGTTTTATTGCTGATATCCAGACTCAGCAACAGCGCCGTTTGGCGTTCAAAATCTTCACGCGACAGTTCGCTGCCGCCACCATAAGACGGGAAAAGATGGTCTGAAAGTGAAGAGAAGTAGCCTGACCCCATCAAATTAGCCGCCGCTTTCACCCACGGATATTGCACCAGCGCCGCCATGGCAGTCATTCCCCCCATTGACACACCACCGACGCCAAGGCGTTTTTCATCGGCCAATCCGCGCGCAACAAAGGTTTCTTTCAGCAGGGCAAGCTCGGTGACGTTATTTTGCAGAATTCGCCAAAAGTTTTTCAACAGCACACTTTCATCCTGCTCAGCGCGAGCGCCGTGCATTAATGCGTCGGGCAATATCACCCGAAAACCAGCCTTGGCCAAAGTGTAACCAAAGTAGGAATAGATTTCTTTCGAAGAGGTAAATCCGTGATAGAAGAACACAGTCGGCAGTAATTCATGATATTTCCCGGCAGGAACCGCGTGGATTATCTGAATCCCCTCAACGTCTTCCTCGAACAATTCAACCATCTCTCGCTCCTTGGTTTTCAGGCCTCAATGGGTCAGGCTGCCTGTAAGTGACGAGCTTCAGTTTATCTGCCTGAAAAAATGCCACCACTAACTTTTTGCTATGTTTTATAACCAGCCGACAGGGGTTAAAACAATATCAACTGAAGATAGCGAATTGACACAAGATGCGCCTCGCCAGACTGCGCGCGACAGGTCTACACTGAATAATGACTTCTGGGGAATACCAATATGAAAATCAGACTTGCCGTGATTAAACGAGGCCTCAGTGCACTACTTTTATTGTGCATGCTCAATGCCTGTAGCCTGCTCAAGACTACGCCTGAACCGCCACCGCCGCCAACAGACAAAGCACAGGAAATAGTGCGCGCGCAGGCCACTACACTGACTAAAATCGGCACTGTTTCTGCCGACGTAGTAGGCAGCCCAATGGACGTGGAACGTGCTATCCATCGCAAGGCCAATGAGGCAGGAGCGCATTACTACCAGATACTGCTGATCAGCGACTCGATTCGACCGGGCCGCTGGTATTCAGAAGCCATCCTGTATAAATAAAAGCGGCCAGCTTCAATATCGTATTCGTCAATATTATCTTCATAAACATCGTGTTAAAGCACGCCGATGGCCCGCTCAATGAGTTGCTGGCACAGGCGGTCGTCAATCAGCGTATCGCCACGATCGTCGAGTACCAGCCGACACCAGGCATCAGCCAGCGGCGGTGAAGAAAACTCCAGCATTTCGGCGGCGGCATAGAGGTTAAACAGCTGGCTGGTAAAAATTCGCCCCTGCGCCTCTTCGGCCCTTTTCAGTCGCTGCACAAACTGGCGCGCCGCTTTGTCGAACAGCCGATTCTGGCCTCGTACCTCATGCAGACGTTGCTGAACCATTTCCAGTGCCGCAGGAATTTTTTTCAGGCTCCGCAATACGTCCAGACACATCACGTTTCCAGAGCCTTCCCAGATGCTGTTAACCGGCATTTCACGATACAGGCGCGACAACTCGCTTTCCTCGCAATAGCCTATGCCGCCCAACACCTCCATAGCCTCGGCGATAAACGGCATTCCCTGTCGACAGACCTCAAATTTTGCAGCCGGTGTGAGCAAGCGGGCGAGCACCTGTTCCTGGGCATTATCAGTCTCTCCGCGCGCATGAGCCAGGCGGAAAAGTAATGCCGTTTGCCCCTCCAGCCGCAGCGCCATACGGCAAAGCACCTGACGCATCAGAGGCTGTTCAATCAGAGGCTTGCCGAATACTTGCCGCTGAAAGGCATGATACAGCGCGACGGAAAATCCGCGGCGCATCATCCCGTGGCTGCCCAGCGCGCAGTCAAAACGGGTATGTCCCCCCATCTTGAGGATATGCCGCACGCCGTCACCCTCTTCTCCCAGTAGCCAACCTACGGCATCGAAAAATTCGACCTCACTGCTGGCGTTCGAACGATTACCAAGCTTGTCTTTCAGGCGTTGAATACGCACGTGATTGCGATCGCCATCTGGCAAAACTCGTGGCAGGAAGAAGCAGGACAAGCCTCCAGGCGCCTGTGCCAGCACCAGATGCGCGTCACTTTGTGGTACCGAGAAAAACCATTTATGCCCCACCAGCCGATAAGACTCGCCCGACCCACGGCTCTCAATTGGCGTGGCGGTGGTGGTATTGCTCAACACGTCAGAACCGCCCTGCTTCTCGGTCATACCCATGCCAATCAACAGCCCGCGTTTTTTATCGCCGGGCAATAAATGCGCATCATAACGGTCTGAAAGTAATGGCGTTAACCAAGACTGGAATTCATTAGGCAGTGACTGTTGCAACAAAGGGATCGCACCATGTGTCATGGTAATCGGACACAGCGTTCCGGCTTCGACCTGCGCATGCAACAAGAAACGAGCGGCTCGCGCGACATAACTGCCAATGCGCGCATCCTCTTCCCACGACAGATTGTGCACGCGGTTGGCCACGAGTCCCTGCATCAGCAAATGCCAGGCAGGGTGAAAGCGCACGTCGTCCAGCGGTTCACCGGTGGGTTCAAAACGTAAGAGATCGGGAGGATTGGCGTTGGCAAGCCGCCCCAGCTCCAGAGATTCGACCGACCCCAGCTGCTGCCCCAGCGAGGCAAGCACGTCGAGATCCCAGGCCGCATGTTGCCTGGTTACGGCTTCGCGCAACGCGGTATCAGAAAGGAATAAATTGCTGTTGCTCAGAGGTTTGGGCTGATTAAACACCCGGTGAGTTTCCCAGTTCATCGCCATCTCCGTCATCCATAGCATCTGGATTAAGTATGGTAAAAACTGAGTTTTTTACCGCAGAGTGGATCACAAACAGTGAAAACGCCCGCAATCGTGGAGGATGCGGGCGAATTTGATATTTACGCCACCGCTAAACGGCCGCGTACAGCGGATACTAGCCTTTGGCTTTTACCGCACGCTGACGCACGGCTTCAAACAGGCAAACGCCGGTCGCAACAGACACATTCAGAGAGGAAACCGATCCGGCCATTGGAATGCTGATCAGCTCGTCGCAGTGTTCACGAGTCAGACGGCGCATACCTTCGCCTTCCGCGCCCATTACCAGCGCCATCGGGCCGGTCATTTTGCTCTCGAACAGAGTGTGATCGGCTTCGCCGGCAGTTCCAACGATCCAGACATTGTGCTCTTGCAGCACGCGCAAAGTACGCGCCAGATTAGTAACGTTGATCAACGGCACGTTTTCCGCTGCGCCGCTGGCAACTTTTTTCGCCGTCGCATTCAGCTTGGCAGAACGGTCGCGGGGCACGATGACCGCGTGAACGCCGGCCGCATCGGCGGTACGCAGGCAGGCACCAAGGTTGTGCGGATCAGTAACGCCATCGAGTACCAGCAAAAACGGTGACTCCAGGCTTTCGAGCAGCGCAGGAAGATCGTTTTCCTGATACTGACGCCCTTCTTTAACTCGGGCAATGATCCCCTGATGAACCGCGCCTTCAGACTTGTCGTCAAGCCATTGACGGCTGGCAACCTGAAGCACGATGCCGCTGGCTTCCAGCTCATCAATCAGTGGTTTCAGGCGCTTGTCGTCACGGCCTTTAAGAATAAAGACTTCCAGAAAGCGCTGCGGATCGTTGTCGAGTAAGGCTTTAACGGAATGAATACCGTAAATAATTTCGCTCATGAGGCTCTTAATAGTGCTTTTTAAAAAAACATAATGCGGGCAACTTGTGCCCGCATGTGTCATGAATAGCTGTGATGCTTAACGGCGATTCTATCATTGACTGAGGTTGGCATCAGTCAATAAATACGCAGATTAGGATTCAATCTGCTTTTTCTTCGCTCGCTTGGCCTTGGTGGCTGCCGCAATCTTCTGCGTTTTATCGGAAGGCTTTTTAACTTTCTTGGGTTTGCCGTCTTTGCCCACAGCGCTGACAACTTTACCGGCCTTCGCCGCTTCTGGCTTCACTGCGGCCTTGGCAGTTTCAGCTCTACCCGCCCTTTTGGCTTTCGCTGGTTTGGCAGTTTTATCGCCGTCTTTACGAAATGCGCTGTCCGGCTCAAAGTTTACGTTCTTTTTCACTGAACGACGACGCCCCGAATTGGCAGCACCGGCTGGACGCATTGCGCGCTCGCCTTTTTTGGCACGATCGCGAGCAGTTTTGCCTTCACCACGCGGTTTGCGAGTGCTGGAAACCAGAGCAAAATCGATTTTACGCTCGTCC
The DNA here is from genome assembly GCF_000257645.1 of Serratia sp. M24T3. Lineage (GTDB taxonomy): Bacteria > Pseudomonadota > Gammaproteobacteria > Enterobacterales > Enterobacteriaceae > Rouxiella. Next base: position 71,502 of record NZ_AJHJ01000010.1, on the reverse strand, counting down.
ATGTGTACCGCTTCCACGCGAATTTCTACCGCATCACCGAGGCGGTAAACACTTCCCGAAGACTCGCCCACCAGACGCTGACCAATATTATCGTAGCGATAGTAGTCGTTATCGAGCGATGAAACGTGCACCAGACCGTCAATAAACAGGTCAGCCAGGCGGACGAAGAAACCAAAGCCGGTGACGCTGGAGATAATTCCGTTAAACACTTCGCCGACGTGATCCTGCATGAAGTCACATTTCAGCCAGTCGGCAACATTACGCGTGGCTTCATCGGCGCGACGTTCTGCGGTAGAACAGTGATCGCCCAACACCACCATATCTTCGTAATCGCTGTGGTAGCCGCCGGTTGGCGTCCAGCGATCCTTGAGATTACCGTGTTCTTTCGCCAGCACATATTTAATTGCGCGATGCAATGCCAGGTCGGGATAACGACGGATTGGTGAAGTAAAGTGCCCGTACGAGGTGAGTGCCAGACCAAAGTGCCCACGGTTTTCAGGATCGTAAACCGCCTGCTTCATCGAGCGCAGCAGCATGGTTTGCAGCATCTCGCGATCGGGGCGATCTTTCAGCTGGTCCATAATATCGGCATAGTCTTTCGGCTCAGGCTTGAGACCGCCGCCCATGGTCAAACTCAGCTCGCCCAGCACGCTTCTCAGCGCGGAAATATGGTCATCGCTAGGGCGGTCATGCACGCGGAACAGCGCCGGTTCGTTATGTTTTTCAACAAAACGCGCCGCGGCGATGTTCGCCATGATCATACATTCTTCAATCAGCTTGTGCGCGTCGTTACGAACGGTAGCTTCTACGCGTTCAATGCGACGCTCGGCGTTAAAGATAAACTTGGCTTCTTCGGTTTCGAAGGCAATACCGCCGCGTTCGGCACGCGCCTGATCGAGCACTTTGTACATCTTGTGCAGCTCTTCAAGATGCTTGACCAACGGAGCGTACTGCTCGCGCAGCTCTGGGTTACCTTCGATAATGTGCCAGACTTTGGTGTAAGTCAGACGGGCATGGGAGCTCATCACCGCTTCGTAGAACTTGGAAGTGGTCAGCTTACCGGTGGCTGAAATGGTCATTTCACAGACCATACACAGGCGGTCAACCTGAGGATTGAGCGAGCAAAGGCCGTTCGACAGCACCTCAGGCAGCATCGGAACAACCTGCGACGGGAAGTAAACGGAAGTTGCGCGGCTGCGGGCTTCATCGTCCAGCGCAGTGCCAGGACGCACGTAATAACTCACGTCGGCAATGGCAACCCACAGGCGCCAGCCGCCACCGCGCTTGGCTTCGCAGTAAACTGCATCATCGAAGTCTCGCGCATCTTCACCGTCGATAGTGACCAGCGGCAGATTACGCAGGTCAACGCGACCTTTTTTGGCTTCTTCGGGAACCTGCTCACTCAGGCCTGCGACCTGTTTTTCAACCTGTGGTGGCCAGACGTGAGGAATTTCATGGGTGCGCAGCGCGATATCTACCGCCATGCTGGTGCCCATTTTATCGCCGAGTACTTCAACGATTTTACCCACGGCCTTGGTACGGCGCGTCGGGCGCTGAGTCAGCTCGACGACCACCATGTAGCCCATGCGCGCGCCGTTAACGCCGTCTGCCGGGATCAGGATGTCAAAGCTGAGACGACTGTCGTCCGGCACCACAAAACCTGCACCGGCGTCAGTGAAGTAACGACCGACTATCTGGCTGACCTTAGGCACCACAACGCGAACAATACGCGCTTCGCGGCGACCTTTACGGTCAGTGCCAACCGGCTGAGCCAGCACTACGTCACCGTGGATACACATTTTCATCTGCTCGGCAGAGAGATAAACGTCGTCTTTTTTCACGCCTTCAAGGCGCAGGAAGCCATAGCCATCGCGATGGCCAATAACGGTGCCTTTCAGCAAATCCAGACGCTCCGGCAGCGCATAGCACTGGCGACGTGTAAATACTAACTGACCATCACGCTCCATGGCGCGCAGTCGACGACGCAGCGCTTCAAGCTGCTCTTCACCAGAAAGATTCAGTTCATTGCCCAGCTCTTCGCGGCTGGCAGGCGTTTCGCGTTTACCAAGATGTTCGAGAATAAATTCACGGCTAGGGATAGGCGATTCGTATTTTTCTGCTTCTCGTTCCAGGAATGGATCTTGTGACATAGCGGTTCCTCCGTTGTCATCAGCAGTTTGTTGAAAGTCTATGTTTCAACAAGCAATAATTTGTAGAGTTGAGCATAATCGCCAACCTTCTTGGTTAACGTGCATTGATCCAACTCATCAATAAAGTGGTCTACGGCGGTAGGCTAACCCTGTTCACCTGTGGGTACTTTACCCCGTTTTTTTCGCATTTATGATGACAGCGCTCCTAATGCGATAATACCCAATAGATTCCAAGATGATGGGCTATTTAAGATTACTCTATTGAGTGGTGTGCCCGCCACAAAAAGAAACCGGGCACAGTGCCCGGTTTTTAGTGGATTCGCCGCGGCAAACCCGTGATGAAGCCATTAAGAATTACGCGTCAAACGGGTCTCGCAGGATCATGGTTTCGCTGCGATCCGGTCCCGTAGAGATGATATCGACCGGCACTTCGGTCAACTCTTCTACACGTTTGATATAATCACGCGCAGCCTGTGGCAGTTTTTCCAGCGATTTAACGCCAAACGTGGTTTCCGTCCAGCCCGGCATGGTTTCGTAAATGGGCTCGATACCTTCCCAATTTTCAGCCGCCAGCGGTGTAGTGGTGACTTCTTTACCGTTTGGCAGGCGATATCCCACACACAGCTTGACCTCTTGCAGACCATCCAGCACGTCCAGCTTGGTCATGCAGAAACCTGAAAGGGAGTTAATCTGCACCGCGCGACGCACGGCCACAATATCAAGCCAACCGCAGCGACGACGACGGCCGGTGGTGGCGCCAAATTCGTTACCCTGCCTGCAAAGATATTCACCCACATCATCAAACAGCTCGGTCGGGAATGGACCGGCACCGACGCGAGTTGAGTAGGCTTTCACAATACCCAGCACGTAATCAACGTAACGCGGGCCCATACCAGAACCGGTAGCTACGCCGCCTGCTGTAGTATTTGACGATGTTACATAGGGATAAGTTCCGTGATCGATGTCCAGTAGTGTACCCTGCGCACCTTCAAACATGATCAGCTCGCCCTGTTTGCGTGCGTTATCCAGCAAATCGGAGACGTCGACAACCATAGCGGTAAGAATATCGGCAATTGCCATCACATCATCAAGAACTTTTTGATAATCAACCGCTTCCACTTTGTAGTAGTTCACTAACTGGAAGTTATGATAGTCGACAATTTCTTTCAGCTTGTGGGCGAAAGTTTCTTTATTGAACAGATCACCGACGCGCAATGCACGGCGAGCCACTTTGTCTTCATAGGCTGGGCCAATACCACGGCCAGTGGTGCCAATGGCTTTCGCACCCCGCGCTTTCTCACGCGCCATGTCCAGTGCAACGTGATAGGACAGGATTAGCGGGCAGGCCTCGGAGATCAATAGACGTTCGCGAACCGGGATCCCACGGGCTTCAAGTTCACCCATTTCTTTCATCAACGCGTCAGGCGCCAGAACCACACCGTTGCCGATGATGCTGGTGACGTTTTCACGTAAAATGCCAGAAGGAATCAAATGAAGTACGGTTTTTTCACCGTTGATAACCAGAGTATGACCGGCATTGTGACCGCCCTGATAGCGCACCACATATTTTGCCCGTTCAGTCAGCAAGTCGACAATCTTGCCCTTGCCTTCATCACCCCATTGAGTGCCAAGTACGACGACGTTCTTACCCATCTCAATAATCACCAGGTTGCGTTAAAAAAAGATACTAACATCCTGACCGGTGGCTTTCAGTACTTTTAGCATCCGATTGGCTGAAAAATTGCCGTTTCGTGCGACAGCTCTCTGATACGAGAATGAGGCTCGGAAAAAGCAAAAGGCCCGCAAGGGGCCTTTTGGCAATACTGTCAATCTGTCAGTATCGGCTTATGGTTTAGTCGTCTTGTCCGGTGATTTCATATAGCGGAAGAAATCATCGTTAGGACTCATCACCATTACGTCGTTACCGCTGCTAAAGCTCTCTCTGTACGCCTGAAGGCTACGGATAAAACCGTAGAAGTCAGGGTCAGCGCTGAATGCATCGGCAAACAGTTTGGCCGCCTGAGCATCACCTTCACCGCGAGTAATACGCGACTGACGTTCAGCTTCGGCAAGCGTCAGAGTAACCTGATAATCGGCAGTGGCACGCAATTTCTCGGCTTCTTCCTGACCTTGCGAACGATGACGACGAGCCACGGCTTCACGCTCTGCACGCATGCGCTGGAAGATGGCATCAGACACCTCGGCCGGCAGGTTGATTTGTTTGATACGCACATCAACCACTTCAATACCCAGAGCAGCCATGCTGTTAGGGTTCACCGCAGGCACTTTGCCATTGGTTTCCTGCTCTACGCGCTTGGCAACAGAGGCGATAGCATCATCGGCTTCGGTTGTAGCCGCAGCGGCGGCATCGTCATCGTCAGTCCCTTTATTCAGGGCATCGCGAACGTCCAGCGTCAAACGACCGCGAGAGTCGGTGACGATATCTTTCACGTCCAGACGACCAATCTCAGAACGCAAACGGTCACTGAATTTACGTTTCAGCAATACTTCAGCCTGAGACACATCGCCACCACCGGTTGCCAGGTAGTAACGGCTGAAATCGCTGATACGCCATTTCAGGTAAGAGTCGACGATCAGGTCTTTCTTCTCTTTGGTCACAAAGCGGTCGGCCTGGTTGTCCATAGTTTGCACACGGGCATCCAGCGTTTTCACTGATTCGACGAATGGCACTTTGAAATGCAGGCCTGGCGCATACACCAACGGCTTGTTGTCACCGTCGCGCAGAACCTTGCCAAAACGCAGCACAATCCCGCGCTGGCCTTCCTGCACCACGAATAGTGAAGCGTAAAGCGCCACCAACACTACAACAACGACAAGTAAAATTGACTTACGCATTGGTTATTCTCTCCCTACGCGAACGGTGTCGTCACGCTGTACATCGGCACGGCGCTGATCCATGACACTGCCAGAAGAACTTGAGCTATTGCTGGCACTGCTGCTTTTACTGCTGCTCGACGGAGTTGTTGTCTGGCGAAGAGGGATCATGCTGTTGGCATCACTCTCGCTACCCGTGGCTGCTGCAGTTTTACCCTTCAGAATTTGATCAAGCGGCAATACCATCAAATTGTTGCTTTTATCGTTGATCATAATCTTGCGGGTATGGCTAAGAACGTTTTGCATTGTTTCGATATAAAGACGTTCGCGGGTGATTTGCGGCGCGGCTTTATATTCAGGCAACAGTTCCGAGAAACGCGCAACTTCACCCTGTGCTTCCAGCACGGTACGATCTTTGTAAGCTTTGGCATTTTCCAATAAACGCTGAGCCTGACCGTTGGCGCGAGGCTGAACTTCGTTGGCGTAGGCTTCTGCTTCGCGAATATACTGCTGCTCGTTTTCACGGGCGGCAATGGCATCGTCAAAAGCAGCCTTCACTTCCTCCGGCGGACGCGCTGTCTGGAAGTTAACGTCTTGAACGGTAATACCCATGTGATAAGGACGAATAGTCTCCTCCAGCACGCGCTGAGTGTCGCTACGAACCGTCGTACGACCTTCAGTGAGGATTTTATCCATGGTGTATTTACCAATCACGCCGCGCAGCGCACTGTCAGTTGCCTGACTCAAGCTGTCATCGGCATCGGCAACGCTATACAGATAGGCGCGAGGATCGGTAACGCGGTACTGCACGTTCATTTCGACGCGCACCACGTTTTCATCAGAAGTCAGCATGATACCGGAGGCTGCAAGCTCGCGAACAGATTCGACGTTAACCGCCTGAACCTGATCGATAAAGGTCGGTTTCCAGTTCAGGCCAGGCTCAACCAAGTGGCTGAACTTACCGAAACGGGTAACTACACCGCGTTCTGCTTCTTTGATTGTATAAAACCCGCTTGCTGCCCAGATCACCACTACGGCGACCACGGCAAGACCAGCGAACCGACCGCTCAGATTCTTTTGCGGGCCGGTGGTATTTCCGTTGCCGGATCCCTTACCACCAAAACCGCTTAATTTTTTACTGAGCTTACGGAAGATATCATCAAGGTCAGGTGGGCCCTGTTCGCGCCCGCCTTTATTGTTATTTCCACCAGAATTATTTCCACCAGAGTTGCCGCTATTTTTGCTGCTTCCCCAGGGGTCGCGGTCCTGTCCGTTATTACCGGGCTGATTCCACGCCATGTTATAGCTCCATTATTCTATGATTGGTGTTCTTCAGGCTCTATATCAGTCAAGTTATCCCAGTGGTTTTTCTCTTCGAAATCTACCGGGAAGCCGTTACGGACGTATTCGCCCATAGCCGGTTCTTGTTTGCAGAGGCGGCGCCAGTCAACAATGGGCATTCGCACCATTAAACCGATACTTCCATCCTCTTCAATCCATTCTTTTTCAATCGCCTGAAGCTGGTAAAAACGGCTACGAAGGCGGCCGGCATCGGGTGGCAAACACAATTCAACCTGTGCTATTTCACCAGACAGACGCTCCGTTAATGCCTGAAATAACAACGGGATGCCTTCACCTGTCACGGCTGATAACCAGACCCTGATCGGTAAATTCTCTTCGTTGCGGTCAATACGCGGAACAAAATCATCCAGCATATCTATTTTATTCATCACTAACAGCGCAGGAATGTCATCTGCTTCAATCTCTGCCAGCACCGTATTTACCGCGTCGATATTTTCCTCGACGCGAATATCCGCTGCATCAATCACATGTAATAACAGAGATGCCTGTCGGGTTTCCTGCAACGTTGCTTTGAAAGCGGCAACTAAATCATGGGGCAGGTGACGAATAAACCCTACGGTATCCGCCATCACCGTTTCACCTACATCAGCAACCATAATGCGTCGCAAGGTGGGGTCCAGTGTGGCAAACAACTGATCGGCCACGTAAACATCGGCCTCGGTAATACGGTTAAACAGCGTAGACTTTCCGGCGTTGGTGTAACCCACCAGCGAAACTGTCGGAATGTCGGCACGCATTCTGGAACGACGTCCCTGCTCGCGCTGTTTGGAAACGCGTTCAAGGCGACTTAAAATAAGGGTTATTCTGTCACGTAACAGACGGCGGTCAGTTTCAAGCTGGGTTTCGCCTGGACCACGCGCACCAATCCCGCCGCCCTGGCGTTCAAGGTGAGTCCAGCCTCGTACCAGTCGGGTTGCTATATGGCGTAACTGTGCCAATTCTACTTGTAATTTACCTTCGTGAGTACGGGCGCGCTGGGCAAAAATATCTAGAATAAGTCCGGTGCGATCAACCACGCGACATTCACACAAGGCTTCAAGATTACGTTCCTGGCCAGGTGATAATGCGTGATCAAACAGGATTACAGATGCGCCTGTAGCTTTAACGGCATCCGCGATTTCTTGGGCCTTTCCTTCACCGACAAAGTATTTTGGGTGTGGAGCCTTACGGCTACCAGTGATGACTTGTAATGCCTCGACACCTGCTGAAGAGACCAGCGATTCAAATTCGCTTAAATCTTCAGTGACTTTGTCCTGCGAGAAATAGATATGAACCAGTACGGCCTGTTCACCGGCTTCATAACGGTCAAACAAGCGTGTGACCTCTCAATTGAGAAAAAAAATTCAACGAGGGGCACATAAGTGGTATTAAACCCCTTATGAACCCCTTCGAGATTGAATAGCTGTGCGCCTTATTCGGCGTCATCGCCATCCTGCGGCTGCTGTGGAGCAGTCGGTGCGCTACCATGATGATAGTTATTGGTAGTACCACCACCTGGATTATTACTGTGATGAGAAACTGGGCGCGAAGGAACAACGGTGGAGATAGCGTGTTTGTACACCATCTGGCTTACCGTGTTTTTCAAAAGAATCACAAACTGATCGAAAGACTCAATCTGGCCTTGCAGCTTAATACCATTCACCAAGTAAATAGAAACCGGAACACGTTCGCGACGCAATGCGTTCAGGAACGGATCTTGCAAAGATTGCCCCTTAGCCATTCTATCTTTTCCTTATTTGTTTGTTGTTTGTAACTTAGAGCCTAGAAGCTCGAAAATAAATCACATAAAAAATTTGCGCGTTGAGTACTTATCAATTGTACACAATCATCCAACCTATGCACTAACAACCTGAATTACACGGTTTAAGGCTTCTTCTGGCTTCTCTGAATCAAGCCACTCGACGTTCTCCCAACCGCGCAACCATGTCATCTGGCGTTTGGCCAGCTGCCGTGTCGCACAAACACCACGATAAACCATTTCATCGTAGTCGATTTCACCAGAAAAATATGACCACATCTGGCGGTAACCGACACAACGAACGGAAGGCATGTCCGTATGCAAATCACCTCGAGTGAATAGCGCTCTCGCCTCGTCTTCAAATCCATTGGCAACCATCTGCCGAAAACGCAATTCAATACGATCATGCAACAATTGGCGACTCGTAGGTGCAATCGCAAATTGATGTACCCGGTAAGGTAGAGCTTCACCCGAAATTTTAACGAGTTCCGTTAAAGTTTTACCCGAAATATAAAAAACTTCCAGTGCTCTGGAGAGTCTCTGAGGATCATTCGGATGAATTCGCATTGCCGAAACCGGATCTATTTCACTTAATTTCTGATGCAGCACTTCCCATCCCAGCTCCGCCGCCTCAGCCTCTATACGCTCACGCACCAGAGGATCCGCCGGAGGAAGGGGAGAAAGCCCTTCCAGCAAGGCCTTGTAATAAAGCATTGTTCCGCCGACCAATAACGGAATTTTCTTACGCGCGGTGATTTCCTGCATTTCACGCAGCGCATCGGCGCGGAAATCAGCTGCCGAATAAGATTGTGCCGGATCGAGGATGTCAATAAGCCGGTGCGGTGCTTCTGCCAGTTCTTCGGGCGTCGGCTTAGCGGTGCCAATATCCATGCCCTTGTAGATAAGAGCAGAATCAACGCTGATAAGTTCAACTGGAAGCTGCTGGCGCAGGGCCATCGCCAAGGCAGTTTTGCCCGAAGCCGTAGGGCCCATAATAAAAATTGCAGGAGGAAGTGCTGTATTTTCTGAATCAGTCATGCTTGAAAGCCGCCAAGGCCGGCTGTAAATCAACAGGTTGCAAGAGTCCGGAAGGGGGAGATTTGACCAACTGGGGGCAAAGTCGCTCAACGTCCGTAAGTAATTGTATAGCTTGTGATACCGTCCAGACTTCATGTTCACTGCCAATACTGCGGGCAAACCACATAGCTACCGCATCAGGAGTGATTTCCTGCATGACTGAAACATATGCTAACAGGTCGGGTATCAACTTTTGTAAATTTTGTTGGCGTAATGGTAAAGGTACTGTGCGTAAGGTCCCACGCTGCTGCTCAAGCTGCATCTCAATGCCAAAGTGCTGAAACATAGCTTGATGGCGGGTAAACGCCACGCGTTCCTCTTTACTCAGGTTCAGTTTCACCGGAATAAGCAACGGCTGAGGCTTCAATCCTTCAGAAGTGGGGGTCAGCTGGGCCGTTTTCAACCATCTTTCTGCCACTGGCAGCGATAAAAGCACTAATTTTTGACCACGCTCCAGTAGGGCATAGCTTGATGCGCAAACCGTCATCACTCGACCAAAGCTTTGGCTGTGTCCTTCAAGGGCATTTTCGGCCTTTTGCCCCCCCGCAGCAGTGGGCTTTTGGGCTGCGGTTTCTGCTCCGGAAGCCTTTTCTGCCACCGACGGCAGCGATACCTGATAATCCGGACTTTCAGTTGGCTGCAGCAGACGCTGATAAAGCTCGCCCTGCGGCTTACTGTAAGGATTTCCCTCGGTAAAACGCTGCGCTGGCTCACGTAAATGGGCCGAGCGCGATGTTTCAGGGAAAATGGCTTTGCTCTGAGATGAGACGCCAGAAGACGCCGATGATCCGCCCGCATGAGGTTTAGCACGCGCTGATTCGACTTTTGCAGGGTTTTCAGACGGCCGAGCGAAATGATTCCCGCCTGCGGCCTGCCGGTTTTCTGGCTGCCAGCGCGGCGTTTCTTCCTGAGGTTCAGTGGTATCCAGCATTGGCGATCCGGCCTGCTGCAATACTGAGACAACTGCCTGATAGATAAAATCATGCACCAACCGAGACTGATGGAAACGCACCTCATGCTTCGCGGGATGCACGTTGACATCTACCTGATGCGGATCAACATCGAGATACAGAACGTAGGCCGGTTGTTGATCATCTTTAAGCTGATCCTGATAGGCCTGGCGGATCGCGTGATTGATCAGCCGGTCTTTCATCATGCGATTATTCACGTAACAATATTGCATGTCGGTGAGATTACGCGATCCGGCGGGATCGGCCACCCAGCCGTGGATCGCCAAATCACCGTGGCTCCACTCGACTTCCAAAGCGTGCTCAACAAAGGTGGTGCTGCAAATACTGGCCAGCCGACGCGAAGTTTGCGCAGGATCTTTCACCGCGCGATACTGCCGCATCAGCTTGCCGTTATGGCTCAGATTGAATGACACATCAAAACGGGCCAGCGCAATGCGCCGCACTACCTCATCAATATGAGTAAATTCCGTTTTCTCGGTACGCATAAACTTGCGTCGCGCCGGGGTGTTATAAAATAAATCCAGCACTTCAACGGTTGAGCCTTGCGGATGCGCGGCCGGTTTTACCGTTACCGCCATGTCACGCCCCTCGGCGTAGGCCTGCCAGGCTTCATCCTGCGTGGCAGTCCGCGAAGTCAGCATCAGACGAGAAACCGAGCTGATACTGGCCAACGCCTCACCGCGAAAACCCAGACTTAGAATGGCTTCAAGGTCATCAAGCGAGCTGATTTTACTGGTCGCATGCCGCGCCAACGCCAACGCCAGCTCGTCTTTACTAATACCACAGCCGTTATCGCGGATGCGGATCAGCTTGGCGCCGCCGCGATCGATATCAATATCAATTCGCGTGGCACCCGCATCGAGACTATTTTCGACCAGCTCTTTCACTACCGACGCGGGCCGTTCAACAACCTCACCTGCGGCTATCTGATTTGCCAGCTGCGGTGGCAGTACCCGAATCGGCATAGCCGCTCCTGTAGTCTCGATAAATGATATTAACGCGCGATCAGGACTGCGGAATCGTCAGCGTTTGCCCCAACTGTACGTCACCGGTTTTCATATGATTAGCAGTTCTGATTTCACTCATGCTAACACCGTAGTGCGAAGCAATCGCCGACAGCGTGTCACCGCGCACCACTTTATGTCTTGCCGCTTTTTTCTTCGCCCCATGAGTGCTGGTGAGTTTGGCAGTAGTATTTCGTGATACCGCCACACTGCCTGCCGGCACTTTCAGCCGTTGCCCGACCCATACGCCATCTTTCTTGAGCTTGTTGAGATCGCGCAGCGTGCCGTTGGTTGTACCGTAATGCGCTGCAATCCCGGTTAGCGTCTCGCCGCGTACTACCTTATGAATCTGCGTCGCGCCGCCAAGTGCTGCCGTGGTTTCAATCGGCCCGGGCTGGCTTAGGGACGCACTGTCAGGCGCTGAGTTATTGACCGCCGTTGCGTTGGCCAGCAACGGTCGGTTTTCGACCTTTGGGCCGGTTTGTAACGGATGCGACAGGAAATAATTGCGCAGCCCTTCATAGATGGCATGAGCAATTTTATCCTGATACGCGCTGCTACCCAGCAGCCGCTCCCCGCTTGGATTACTAATAAAGCCCGTCTCGACCAGCAATGACGGGATATCCGGCGAACGCAATACGCCCAGACTGGCGTGCTCCGGCTTGGCTTTGTGCAGTGCGCCGACTTTTCGCAACTGCTGAAGTACTTTCACCGCGACGTCGTAGCCCACGCGTTGCGAATGGCCGAACTGAAGATCCAATACCGCCTGGCTCAGATAGGGATCAGAGGCGGTGTTGGCCAGCATGTCCCCCGCGCCTCCCAGCAATTCTGACTGCTTCTCGTGCTGTTCGAGCCAGTTACCCATTTCGCTATTGGCGCGACGGTTGGAAAGTACCCAGACCGAGGCCCCGCTGGCGCTGCGATTGGGTGCGGCATCGGCGTGGATTGATACCAGCAGATTGGCACCTTTTTTACGCGCCACATCCGAACGGCCCATCACCGAAATGAAATAGTCGCCGTCACGGGTCAGTACCGGCTTGAACATCGGATCCTGCGCCATTTCTGCCTGCAGCTTGCGGGCAATGGCAATGGTCACGTTTTTCTCTTTCAACCCGCCCACGCCCTGGGCGCCTGGATCTTGTCCACCGTGACCTGCATCGATTGCCACGATGATTTGGTTATCAGAGGTGGTGCCCACGGTACGCGGCGTTAAATTGGCCGCAGGAACTTTACCGCTGATCGCCACCGTTGTTTTATCGCCGTCAAACGGATTGGCGCTCGACGAAGGTGCTGGTAACGGCCTGCTGGCGGTCTGCACCCGCGAAATCGTTGGCGAGGTATTACGCTGCGCGGTGGCCGCATTTAGCGTAAAGATCACCGTGTATTGGCTGCCATCCTGACGGACCTGAGCGTTGGTCCTGACTTTTTGCGTTAACTCAAACACCAGACGCTGCGTTTTGGCCTCCGCTGGCGTACTCGCGCGCACCCGCTTAACCAGATTTTGCCCGCTAAAGTTCAGCGGTAACCCACGCATTACGCCATCTTGCTTGATATCAATAACCACCCGTTCTGGACTGTGCAGCGGGAAGAATGAATAGTCAGGCTTGCCATCGAAATCGATGGTAACGGTAGATTGCGTACTCCCGTTGGAAACATTGATGTTTTTCATCCCTGCGCCAAAAGCAGGAACGGTGAGAGCAGGTATCATCACTGCCACGGCGAGCAACACACTCGTCGCGACGCTTTTCCAAAATCTGTTAACGCATTGAATCATTACAGCATTATCCTTGCTTTTGTAGCATCTGCAGTAAACGGTTACCTGCCTCTGAAACAGCTTTGATGGTCGCCAATCTGCCTTCTGACTGATAGGCAAGCGTCAGTTCCAGGTCGGGATCGGGTAAAACGCCCGCACCTTGCTGAGGCCATTCAACCAGGCAAATCGCGTCTTCTGTGAAGTAGTCGCGAATGCCCATGAACTCAAGCTCCTCGGGGTCGGCGAGACGATACAGGTCAAAATGATAGACTGCCATCGGATGAAGCTGATAAGGCTCGACCAGAGTATAGGTTGGGCTTTTTACATTGCCTTGATGACCGCGAGCCTGCAGAAAACCACGACTAAAGGTGGTTTTTCCGGCACCCAGATCGCCAAAGAGATGAATGACAGTCGCGCCAGTGCAGGCGTTGGCTAAATCAGCCCCAAGCTTCAGGGTGGCAGCTTCATCGGGCAAAGGTAAGTTAATTTGATTCATGGGTGATTTCTATTTTTTAAGGTCAGGATTAACCGTCGGGGCTATCCAATGTAACAAATCCGTTGCCAGCATGCCGCGCGTGCCCTGGCGTTGAGCAATGATATCCGCCGCCGTGCCGTGAACGACTGTTCCAGCGCATGCTGCATCATAAAAAGATAACTTCTGAGCGAGCAGACCGCCAATAATGCCTGAAAGGATATCACCCATTCCGCCGCTGGCCATACCCGCGTTACCGACATCGGCAAGTGCAATTTGCCCCTCTTGCGAGCCAATCAGCGTGCCTGCGCCTTTCAATACCACCACGCCGCCATAGCGCTGCACCAGGCGATGCAATGAAAGTAAGCGATCGCTTTCAATATCTTTGACTGAACAGTCCAAAAGTCGGGCTGCTTCACCGGGATGAGGCGTCAAGACGCGATTTTGCCGTTTCTCGGGAGCTTTTGCCAGCATGTTAAGCGCGTCAGCATCCCACAAAGCGGGTTTATCGCTAGCGGAGAGGAGCTTGAAAGCAGATTCACCCCACTCATTTTGGCCAAGCCCTGGTCCTATTACCACCGCGCTGGCCCATTCAAGCCCGGCTTTAATCGATTCTTCCGTAAGTTCCTGCACCATCAGTTCAGGTCGCGCGGTCAGCAGCGGGCCAATATGTTGCTTGTGAGTGAGTACTCGCACCATCCCTGCACCAGCGCGCAGTGCGGATTCTGAAGCCATGCGAATCGCTCCTGCATAGCCGATATCTCCACCGACCAGCAGTAAATGCCCGTGCTCGCCCTTGTGGGAACACGGACGACGCGGATGCAGCCATTCCGGCAACCGCCCGGCATCCAGCCGCTGCAAAAGAGGCCGATGCCCGCTGAGCCAGCTTTGAAGGCCCAGTGCGTCGCAGTGCAGCTCGCCGACGTAATCTCTGGCTTGCCCGGTCAGCAAACCCGGTTTCAAGGCGATAAATGTCATCGTCAGCGCAGCACGAACCACCTCTCCCGCCGCAGCACCGGTTTCTGCTGCCAGACCCGAGGGCAGATCCAGCGAAATTACTGGCGCGGAATATTGATTGATGGCCTTGATGTAGCCAGCCAGCGGCTCTCGCGGCGCCGAAGCTAAACCGGTGCCCATCAGCGCATCAACAATAAGCGCGCTGTTCTCAGGCCAGGGAGAGGCGATTGCGCCAATCTGACCGCCTGACGCAATCCACGCGCTTCTGGCCTGCTCTGCTTCAGCGGGAAGCGGCTTTTCACTGTCAAGTGCCAATACGGTAACATTCAAACCGGCCAATTTTGCCAGCCGCGCGACTTCATAGCCGTCACCGCCGTTATTGCCGTGCCCACAAAGCACCAGCCATTCAGTAGCATGGGGAAATTTCGATCGGGCCAGCTGAAAAGCCGCCGCGGCTGCGCGCTGCATCAATGTAAACAGTGAAAGTCCGGTATCGCGGGCAGCATCGGCTTCGGCCTTCCTTAACCAGTCCGCAGAATAGACGGAGTATGGTAAACTTGCCGGGTTCTGTTTTTCAATTTGGTTAGTCATGACACACCTCCTCGATCTCAGTCAATTAGCCCAACATATCAAGCAATGGGGCCAGTCGCTAGGCTTCCAGCAAGTTGGCATCTGCGATACCGACCTGTCGGTAGAAGAGCCAAAGCTGCAAGAGTGGCTTGATAAACAATATCATGGAGAGATGGAGTGGATGGCGCGTCACGGCATGCTGCGCGCCCGTCCTCATGAGCTGCTGCCCGGAACACTGCGGGTGATAAGCGTGCGCATGAACTATCTCCCCGCTAAGGCTGCTTTTGCGAAAACCCTGAATAATCCAACACTTGGTTATGTTAGCCGTTACGCCCTGGGCCGTGATTATCACAAAGTCTTGCGCCAGCGGCTGAAAAAACTCGGCGACATGATTCAGAATTTTTGCAGTGAATCGCAGCCGGATACTGCCCTGACTTTCAGACCGTTTGTCGATTCTGCACCGATTTTGGAACGCCCATTGGCCGAGAAGGCGGGGCTTGGTTGGGTTGGTAAGCACTCACTAATTCTAAATCGTGAATCTGGTTCCTGGTTCTTTCTCGGCGAACTGCTGATTGACCTGCCCTTGCCAGTCGACAAACCGCAAGAAGAGCAGTGTGGCCGCTGCGTAGCCTGTATCACTACCTGCCCGACCGGCGCTATTGTCGCGCCTTATCAGGTCGATGCCCGCCGCTGTATCTCTTATCTGACTATCGAGCTTGAAGGCGCCATTCCTGAAGAATTTCGTCCGTTAATGGGCAACCGAATCTATGGCTGCGATGATTGCCAGCTGATTTGCCCGTGGAATCGCTATTCGCAATTGACTGACGAAGATGATTTTAGCCCACGCGCAGCGCTGCATGCCCCAGAATTGATTGAGTTATTTAACTGGAAAGAAGAGAAGTTCCTGCGCATCACCGAGGGATCGCCGATTCGACGCATTGGACATCTGCGCTGGCTGCGTAATATTTCGGTGGCGCTGGGAAATGCGCCTTACGACGAAAACATAGTTTTAGCGCTGCAAGGTAGAAAAGGAGAAAATAGCATGCTGGATGAACATATCGAGTGGGCTATCGCGCAGCAAAAGGCAAGAAGAAGCGAACATCAGATAGAAGTGCAGTCTTCACAGAAGAAACGGCTGATCCGCGCTGTGGAAAAAGGCCTGCCTAGAGACGCATAAAACGCAAGTTTTTCTGTAAAAATCGGAATTTCTGCGCTGTGCATAAAAATAAAAATGCTTTGCCGATCAACTGCACAAAAAAGCGCAAGAGATCACTATAACGTTTTGGGTTTATTTTTTATCTTTAAAAATCAGCAAGTTATTTTTTGGCAATATTGGAAGATCAAATAAAGAACAGTGCAAAAAACAAACTAAATCTGTGGATAACTCTGTTCACAAAATTAATTCAATCTGTTTTTTTAACAACAGAAAAGTCACGCAAGTGGCGTGGTGACTGGGGTGTTGATTGAATGAATAAAATTGGAGCGGGAAACGAGACTCGAACTCGCGACCCCGACCTTGGCAAGGTCGTGCTCTACCAACTGAGCTATTCCCGCTTAGGAGATGCAATGTGCATCGGTTGTAAATTGTTTCCAGCAAACTCTCTTCGTTTGAAGAGTCATTCACTTTTCATCAAGTACAACATTTGAAAAGTTTGGAGCGGGAAACGAGACTCGAACTCGCGACCCCGACCTTGGCAAGGTCGTGCTCTACCAACTGAGCTATTCCCGCGTCGCATGGTGCTTATACTACTGTTTTTCTTTACTGCTCTTTTTTCTAAATCTAATCGATTGAAAAACCAATCAAAAAAATTTGGAGCGGGAAACGAGACTCGA
This sequence comes from Serratia sp. M24T3, assembly GCF_000257645.1. Classification (GTDB taxonomy): domain Bacteria; phylum Pseudomonadota; class Gammaproteobacteria; order Enterobacterales; family Enterobacteriaceae; genus Rouxiella. The sequence goes on along the minus strand of NZ_AJHJ01000010.1, from coordinate 54,780 downwards.
ACTCGCGACCCCGACCTTGGCAAGGTCGTGCTCTACCAACTGAGCTATTCCCGCTCTGCGTACTAACGAAATTCTTCATCGGTACGGGGTGCGCATTATACGAGAAATCTTCGCTCCCGCAAGCCCCCTTTCCCAAAAAAAACCGTTTTTATTCAAGAAATCGTTCAACTGCCGATTAAAACAACGATTAGCTCAATTAACCGGCAATTTTGAGGTTTCAGAACGACATAGCGTTCTGAAAAATATTTTTAACTCTTTTACAGCTGGATGAAATGCTCACGATAATAGGCAAGTTCAGCAACCGACTCGCGGATATCGTCCAATGCCTGATGTGTCCCCTGCTTGGTAAAACCGGCAAGAATTTCAGGCTTCCAGCGACGAGCCAGCTCTTTCAATGTACTGACATCAAGATAGCGATAGTGGAAATAGGCTTCCAGCTCCGGCATGTAGTTAAACAGGAAGCGGCGATCCTGACCCACACTGTTGCCACAGATTGGCGATTTACCGGCGGGTACCCACTTTTTAAGGAATTCAATCGTCGCCTGTTGAGCCGCATTTTCATCAAAGGTGCTGGCTTTGACTCGTTCCACCAGCCCGCTGCCGGTATGAGTACGCACGTTCCACTCGTCCATGAGCCCCAGCTGCGCCTCAGATTGATACACTGCCATCACCGGGCCTTCTGCCAGCACGTTGAGATTGGCATCGGTGACCAGCGTCGCGATTTCGATGATTCGATCGCGTTTTGGATCCAGACCAGTCATCTCCAAATCGATCCAGATTAAATTGTTCTCACTTGCAGACGGGTTGGTATCAGTTAAAGACAGGTTGGTATCAGTTAAAGACATAGTGACTCCAGTCATGAATAGTCCCACAACGGTTAATTAATACGAAATAGCTGGTATCATAGCCCTTTTGGTCGCAACGAGCGATTGAAGCCAGTCAAGTGAGGCGCAGTGACTAAGATAAAACTGTCAAAAGGGCAACAACGTCGCGTTAAAGCCAACCACGAACGTCGTCTGACCAAGACCGACAAACGTAAAGAGCTGGACGACTCCCTGCACGGTGAACCGCAAGAAGGCGTGGTGATCAGCCGATTCGGGATGCATGCCGACGTTGAAGCTACCGACGGCAGCACGCATCGCTGTAACATTCGTCGGACCATCCGTTCACTGGTAACCGGTGACCGCGTTGTATGGCGCTCGGGCGAAAACGCCGATACCAAGGGCATCGTAGAAGCCGTGCATGAGCGCACGTCGGTACTGACTCGCCCTGATTTCTATGACGGCGTAAAACCCATCGCCGCCAACATTGATCAAATCGTGATTGTCTCGGCTATTTTACCCGAGCTGTCTCTCAACATCATCGATCGCTATCTGGTAGCGTGTGAAACCGTTGAAGTCGAGCCGCTGATTGTTCTGAATAAAATTGACCTGCTCGACGATGAAAGCCGCAAATTCGTGGCAGAAATGATGGATATCTATCGTCGCATCAATTATCGCGTGTTAGAGGTTTCAAGCTATACCGGTGAAGGCATGCCAGAGTTCATTACCGCATTGACCGACCGCATCAGCATTTTTGCCGGTCAGTCGGGCGTGGGTAAATCCAGCCTGCTCAACGCGTTATTGCCGCCTGAAAAGCAGCAGATTGTGGTCAATGACGTGTCCGATAACTCAGGTCTGGGCCAGCACACCACCACCGCCGCTCGCTTGTACCACTTCCAGCACGGCGGTGACGTCATCGATTCACCGGGTGTTCGCGAGTTTGGTTTGTGGCACCTGGCACCTGAGCAAATCACTCAGGGCTTCATCGAATTCAGGCCTTACCTAGGCTACTGCAAGTTCCGCGACTGCAAACACGGCAGCGATCCGGGCTGTGCCATCCGTGAAGCCGTCGACAAAGGCGAAATTGCAGAGGAACGTTTTGATAATTATCACCGCATCCTTGAAAGTATGGCCGATGTAAAAACGCGTAAAAACTTTGATAGCCTCTGATAAAAGTCGTCATTTTGATTAGAATCAGCCGCACACCATTTAGGCTATTTATTTCATTTTTCATAAAATCCGCTGCCAAGAAATAGCGGATATATCCAAAATAGTTCGAGCTGCAGGAAGTCGGTAAACGAGCAAATCCCAAAAGCTTATGCAAATAAGTGGCTGAGACAAGCGATCGTAGTCAACGCTCTGCGGTTCGAAATATGCAGGATATAAATTTACAAGAGGGTTGACTGTGCTGGATAAGCTCAAAATAAAACTTCAATACTTACTTCCTAAACAAGGGCTTACTCGACTTGCTGGCTGGGGAGCAGAGCGCCGTGGTGCAATGCTGACCCATTGGGTGATTAAAGCGTTTGCCAGCTATTACAAAGTCGACATGAAAGAAGCGCAGGATCCGAGCTTTACCGCCTATCCGACGTTTAACGAATTTTTTGTCCGCCCCCTGCGCGCCGGTGCGCGTCCGGTGGTGAGTGGTCTGGATATGCTATGCCTGCCAGCCGATGGCGCTATCAGCCAGCTTGGCCCGATTGCCGACGATAAACTGTTCCAGGCCAAAGGCCATTTTTACACGCTTGAAGCGCTGCTGGCAGGTAACTACGTGCTGGCAGAAAAGTTTAAACAAGGTCAATTCGCCACGATCTATCTGGCTCCACGCGACTATCACCGCGTGCACATGCCTTGCGACGGCGTGCTGCGCGAAATGATTTACGTGCCGGGCGATTTGTTCTCGGTCAACCCGCTGACTGCGGCCAATGTGCCAAACCTGTTTGCCCGCAACGAACGCGTTATTTGCGTATTCGATACGGAATTTGGCCCAATGGTACAAATCCTGGTGGGCGCGACCATCGTCGGCAGTATTGAAACCGTGTGGGCGGGTCAGGTAACTCCACCGCGCGAGGGCATTATAAAACGTTGGACCTATCCTGCCGCTGGCAGTGAAGGCGTTATTGCGCTGGAAAAAGGTCAGGAAATGGGTCGATTCAAGCTGGGATCTACAGTGATCAACCTGTTTGCTGCCGATCAGGTCACGTTTATGCCACAGCTGAAAAACGGCACCGTGACACGCATGGGTGAACCGTTTGCCGAGGCATTGCGTGCTCCTGCTGCTGAGCCAGTCATACCAGAACCAGAAAACGTCGTTTAGCTTTCAGCAAGCTAATCACGATTCTGCAAGAAATTTGTTTTCTAAAAGTTTGTGAAAGGATACTGCCTGTGCGCCTGATCCCCACCCTATTGGTGAGTTTGCTGCTGGCGCTGCCGCTGTATGCCAGCGCAGCGCTCTCAGAAGATCAGCTCCAGCAAGAGCTGAAACAAGCCGAATCCAATAAGGAGGGGGCCAATCAGGCGCAAATTGTTGAATCGCTGCAAAAGGCGATCAACTGGTTGGACGAAGCCAATGCCTCCACGGCGCGATCCGGGCAGTATCAAACCGCCATCGATGATTTTCCACGCCTGTCGCAAAGTCTGCGTCAGGAGCTGAAAACTCAGGCCGACAAGGCGTTGCCTGTTGACGATAGCCTGTCGAGCACCGAGCTTGACCAGCAAATATTGCAGGTCAGTAGCCAACTGCTGGAAGAGGCGCGCCAGCTGCGACAGGAGCAGGACCGTTCTCGCGATATCAGCGATTCTCTCAGCCAGCTTCCTCAGCAGCAATCTGAAGCACGTAACGCGCTGGCGGATGTCGATCAGCGCCTGCAAAGCTTTAATAACAACAAATCGGCGCTGGCACAGGCCCAGCTCAAAGCATTGCAGGCAGAATCTAACGCCCGTAAAGCCCGCGTTGACGAGTTAGAGCTGGCGCAGCTTTCTGCCAGCAACCGGCAGGAACTATCGCGCATTCGCGCCGAACTGTATAAAACGCGCCACGATCGTCTCGATGAACAGTTGCAGACTCTGCGCAATAATCTCAATAGCCAACGCCAGCGTGAAGCCGAAACGGCGCTTGAAAAAACCGAGCAGCTGGCCGAGCAAAGTGGCGAATTACCCAAATCGATTACCCAACAGTTGCAGTCCAACCGCGAACTTTCGCTGGCACTAAACCAGCAGGCACAGCGCATGGATCTGATCTCTTCACAGCAGCGACAGGCTGCGGCGCAAACTCTGCAGGTTCGTCAGGCGCTGAGCACAATCAAAGAGCAGGCGCAGTGGCTCGACGCTTCTCCGCTGTTGGGTGAAACTCTCCGCGCCCAAGTCGCGAAACTGCCTGAAATGCCGAAACCGCAACAGCTTGATGGCGATATGGGCCAGCTGCGCGTGCAGCGTTTGCACTATGAGGATTTACTCGGCAAACAGCAGCAGTATCGTCAAGGCAAGCAAGACGACGGCCAGCCATTAAGCACCGCGCAACAGAGGATCTTGCAAGCCCAGCTGAAAACCCAGAGCGATCTACTCAACTCGTTGCTTTCGGGCTGTGACACGCAAATTCTCGAGCTGACCAAGTTGAAAGTCGCCAATACTCAGCTGGTTGATGCTTTGAAAGATATCAATGACGCCGCGCACCGCTATCTGTTCTGGGTGGCCGATGTCAGCCCGATAGGCTTCAACTATCCGCTGCAAACCATGCACGACCTGAATCGCCTACTGTCGCTGGATACCCTGTCGCAGCTGGGCAAAGCCTCCGTAATGATGGTCACCAGCAAGGAAACACTGCTGCCGCTGTTTGGCGCGCTGGTGTTGGTGATTGTCAGTATTAGCTCGCGCCGTCATTATTATAATTTCCTGGATCGGGCCACCAGCCGTGTCGGTAAAGTCACGCAGGATCATTTCTCCCTGACTGCGCGCACCGTGTTTTGGTCGATTCTGGTCGCCCTGCCACTGCCGGTGCTTTGGGCGGCGCTGGGTTTCGGGCTGCAAAGTGCCTGGCCGTTTCCAATTGCGGTAGCGATTGGCGATGGAGTCACCGCCACGCTGCCGGTACTGTGGTTGTTTATGATCAGCCATTATCTGGCGCATCCCAAAGGGCTGTTCATTACTCACTTTAACTGGCCACAGCGCCGCGTTTCCCGCGCACTTCGCTATTACTCGCTGTCCATCTGGCTTATCGTGCCGCTGATTATGGCACTGATTACCTTTGATAATCTTAATGACCGCGAGTTTTCAAACACCTTGGGACGCCTGTGCTTCATCATCCTTTGCGCGCTGTTGGGTCTGGTAACTCAGAGCCTAAAACGTGCGGGGATACCACTGTATCTCGACAAGCAGGGCAACGGTGAAAACCTGATTAACAGCTCGCTATGGTGGATGATGCTTAGCGCGCCGCTGATCGCCGCCTTTGCCTCGATGCTCGGCTATCTGGCAACCTCGCAGGCACTGCTCGCGCGTCTGGAAACCTCACTGGCTATCTGGTTCCTGCTGCTGGTGATTTATCATATTATTCGCCGTTGGATGCTTATCCAACGCCGCAAAATAGCCTTTGAACGTGCCAAGCAGCGCCGCGCAGAAATCCTCTCGCAGCGCGCCAAAGGTGAAGAAGAAACGCCATTGGCCAACAGTAATGAAGGCGCGATTGAGATTGAAGAACCCGTGGTCGACCTGGATGCCATCAGCTCGCAGTCACTCAGGCTGGTTCGCTCGCTGCTGGCGATGGTCGCACTGATGTCGGTAATTTTTCTCTGGTCAGAGATCCATTCAGCGTTTTCATTCCTGGAAAACATCAAGCTGTGGGATGTTTCTTCAACTACTCAGGGCGTCGAAAGCATGCAGCCGATCACTCTGGGCCACGTGCTGATCGCCATTCTGGTACTGATTATCACCACACAGCTGGTTCGTAACCTGCCCGCCCTGCTTGAACTGGCGCTGTTACAGCACCTCGACCTGACGCCAGGCACTGGCTATGCCGCGTTGACTATCACCAAATACGCAGTGTTGCTGATTGGCGGATTAACCGGCTTCTCGATGCTGGGTATCGAATGGGGCAAGTTGCAATGGCTGGTTGCCGCCATGGGCGTTGGGCTGGGCTTCGGCCTGCAGGAGATTTTTGCCAACTTTATCTCCGGCCTGATGATTTTGTTCGAAAAACCGATTCGTATCGGCGATACCGTGACTATTCGCAACCTCACGGGCAGCGTGACGAAAATTAATACTCGCGCTACCACGATTGTCGATTGGGATCGCAAAGAGATTATCGTGCCTAACAAGGCCTTTATCACCGAGCAGTTTATCAACTGGTCGCTGTCAGATTCGGTTACCCGCGTGGTGTTAACCGTTCCTGCGCCGGTTGAGGCCAACAGCGAAGAAGTCACGTCGATTCTCACCAATGCCGCCAAAAAGTGCTCGCTCGTGCTCGATACTCCTGCTCCTGAGGCGTATCTGGTTGATTTACAGCAGGGTATTCAAATCTTTGAGCTGCGTATGCACGCCGCAGAGATGGCGCACCGTATGCCGCTGCGCCATGAAATCCACCAGCTCATTCTGGCCGGGTTCCGCGAACATGGAATTATTTTGCCATTCCCACCTTTCCAGGTACGGATGGAAACCCTGCATCGCGCACAGAATGGCAGTAACGCCACGCTGAGCAGCACAGGCCCCAGAAATCAGGGCGACCTCTGATAACTAAACTCTTTCTCCCCCGGATAATTAATAACTTCGGGGGAGACTTCCCGCTAAAAAATAAATTTATTTAAACATTAAATTTATTTGAATCTTCAAATATAAATATTTTATAAACTCCACGCGCACTTTCCTGACTAGTACGATATCTCTGCAAGCAATTAACCTTGAAAATAGCCGTCACAAAATGAGTTTAAAACTCTTCTTTCGTTTCTTATTTATTAAAAAAGAACGTTGGAATTAGGCTAGATATAATTCAAGGATTTCAAATGCGAAACGTAATGCGTCTTTCAAAGCTTTCTCAGTGTATTTTACTGGCAACCTCATCATTAATTATTGCGGGTAATGCCTCTGCTGCAACACCAGTGCTTAAATTGTCTGAACAGGCCTCAGGTCTTACTCAGACTAAATCTGGCGCACATGGCGAAACTGAATGGAATCTTGATCACTTAAACGGTAATGCGGCCGTGCTGGCAAAGAATGCAGAAAATCATAATGTTTACTTTTCTGGCCCTAACGTTGCTGGCACCAGAACGGCTAAAGATAAGCAAGAACTGGTTGTAGCCGGCACCGATCTTTCTGGTCATTACATCAATATGAGTAAAGGCGGCACTGCAAATCTTTATCTGCTACCCGGCAGCAAAGTAGACATGGTTGAAATCGGTGATAATGGTGCAAAAACTGATACCACTATCGTGCTGAATAATGCCCAACTGTCAGGCCAACAAGCTAGCGTGAAGTATGACGATAAACCGGCAATAGCAAAAGTTCCCAATAAAGATTATATGGACGGCGCGGCAATTTGGATGGATCCCAAAGATAACGGCAATTTAAACGTAATTGCTGATAATGGCTCTGTTATTAATGGCTCCATTATTGCCCGTGGTACTGGAAATAAAAACATTGAGCTCAACAATAGCATTATGGCCCATGGAGATATTTCAATTGATGGTCAATCCATCAATAATGTTCTCTTAAAAAACACGGCTCTTAATGCAAAAGCTAATGTTGTCGATCAAAAAAATCTCGGAACTAATCCAAACGCTATCGTGCTGACTAATTCCGTACAAAACAATGTCTTTATGGATCATTCAAATGTTGAAGGTATAAAAATACTTACCAGCAAAGGTGATTCAAATATACTGATACTGAATAAGAGCCATGACAATGGCAATATTTTGATTCAAGCTGACGGTAAAGCCAATCTCGATATTAATAATTCTACGCATCAGGGCAATATCGATATTTCCGGTAAAAAAGGTGCTGCAGTCTACATTGCCGATGGTGCACAGGCAGCAGGAAACATTACTTTTGGCGAAGGCGACAATCAGCTTATCGTCAAAAATAACAGTGCCTTATCAGGTTTTGTTGATGGCAGCGCGGGTAACACCGTGATGACCGTAGGTGACAGCAGCTATTACAATGGCAACATTTTCCACGTTAAGAGCCTGACTCTAGGTGATAAAGCGCTGGTTGCGACAGAAGAATTGAGAAACATGCGCGTCGATATGACGGGCCATGACACCCTGATAACGAATACGCTCGCTAATTCTACTGTGACCATGAGCAGCAGCGATCAGTTATCAGCTAAAACTGCCGCCGGTAGCAGCACGCTAACCATCAACAAGCTTTCTGCTGACACCACGGCTGGAACTCACGAATTGGCAGAAATGACGCTCGCCAAAAAAGCGATGGTTAATGCCACTTTCTCTAACGGCAAACAAACCGTATCGGCACGTAACGGCGCGTATAATTACGAGTTGCAGCTCAGCGATGGCGCTTTTGCCGATTATTCTGTTAATGGTGTTGCACAACAGAAAATCGTATTGGACGTTAAACAGGCCGACCTCGTAAATGATGTAAAAGGCGCAATTGCCGGTCTTGATGGTGCGAAACAGTCCGCTACTGCGGTTACCAGCAGCATCGCTAACCGTATGAATACTCTTAATGCCAGCAACCTGTTTAACGGCGTGCATGAAGGAGCCAGCGTTTGGGGCGACTATCTGTATCAGGATGCCGACCTTAAAGGTAACGTTACCTCCAATACTAAACTGCAAGGCCTGAACACCGGCGCTGATTGGACCTGGAAACTGAGTAACGGCGACAGTCTGACTTCAGGTATATCATTGGCACGCGTTAAAGACAAACTGAGCAACGCGTCTGCTTCAGGGGATTACAACAACCACGTAACCGGCAACTTCTACAGCCTTTACGGTGGTTGGCAGCAAGCGCTGCAAAATAAAACCTGGAGCCTGTTCACTAATGCAAACCTGAGCTACGGCGACTTGAGCTATTCGGCCAACAGCAACAACGTAGGCGCATCTACCTCAGGTATTAAAGATCATCTGAACAGTAACTATAAAGGCAAGGTACTCAACGGTGAAGTTCGCTCGGGTGTGAATATTAAAGCGACCGAAACTATTCTGGTTCAGCCTTACGCATTGCTGGGCATGAACAAAGCGACCTCCGACGAGTTTGCCAATAAGACAATTAACTTCAGCAAGAATCAGAGCGGTTCGTGGTATGCCGGTATCGGTACTCGCGTAACGGCTAATGTCGAAGTGAAAAGTGTCAAACTGATGCCTTGGGCAGATGTGAGCTACACACAGGAATTTGCGGATAAAACTGATATCTCAGCAAGTTCGGTGACAAAATCGAATGACCTTCATTTAACTTCAGGCAAAATGCGTAAAGTCGTTTCTGCCGGTGCAGGCGTTAACGCCGCGGTGACGAATAACCTGAATCTGAACTCAGGCATTTACACCAGCGCAGGTGATACCAACAAAGATGTCAGCGTTCGTCTGGGCGTGAACTACAATTTCTAAGTAACAAGATTTAAAAAGTAAAACAGGGCTGGCGATTGCCGGCCCTTTTAACATTACATTGCCAAATTATTTCATTGCCAAATTGTCCATTGCCAAATTCTCAGAAAAAAATCAGGCGAAAAGTTTCCTGGCAGCTTGACGATGGGCTGATATCAGTGACTTCACATCCAGATCGACGATCTGCCCTTCCTTAACACGCCACTTCCCACCAACCATTACACTGTCTGCCCGTTCGGCTCCACAGAGCAATAATGCTGCAATAGGATCATGACTGCCGCTAAAACGTAGCTCGTCCAGCTTAAACAAAGCCAAATCCGCCTGTTTACCCACCGCAATCTGCCCGATATCGTCACGACCAATCACTCGCGCCGAGCCGCGTGTTGCCCAGCCGAGGATCCGCTCCGGCGTGGCATATTCGGTGCCGTAGCGCAGTCGTTGCAGATACAGCGCCTGCCGCGCCTCGTACATCAGGTTCGAGGCATCGTTGGAAGCCGAGCCGTCTACCCCCAGACCAATCGGCGCGCCCGCTGCCTCTAGGTCACGCGTTGGACACATCCCCGAAGCCAGCCGCATATTGGATACCGGGCAATGACAAATGCCGGTGCCCGCAGCACCCAGTCGGCGAATTTCGTCATCATTGAAATGAATACCGTGCGCCAGCCAGGTTCGACTGCCAAGCCAGCCAACACTGTCGAGATAGTCCACCGTGCGCAGACCAAAACGTTGCAGGCAAAACTGTTCTTCATCAAGTGTTTCAGCCAAGTGAGTATGCAGGCGGACGTCTTCGCGCTCGGCCATCGCAGCGCTTTCACGCATAATATCGGTGGTCACTGAAAACGGTGAACAGGGCGCCAGAGCAATCTGCATCCACGCCCCCTCTCCGCGCTGATGATAACGGTCAATCAACCGCTGACTGTCCAGCAAAATCGCCTCGGCAGACTGCACCGTATGCATCGGCGGCAGTCCACCGTCGTCCTCGCCCAAACTCATCGAACCGCGAGTCAGCAAAGCGCGCATGCCAAGCTCTCGCACCACCTCAACCTGTACGTCGATTGCCTGTTCCATACCCTGCGGAAAAAGATAGTGATGATCCGTGGTGGTGGTGCAGCCTGAAAGCAGCAATTCGGCCATTGCGACGCGGCTTGCCAGCGCCAAAGCCTCGGGTTGCAAGCGCGCCCACACCGGATAAAGCTGCTTGAGCCAGGGAAACAGCGGCGCATTGACCACCGGCCCCCAGGCTCGGGTCAAGGTTTGATAAAAGTGATGATGGGTGTTAATAAGCCCCGGTAATAGCACACATTCAGAGGCGTCGATAACACTGTCAACCGGTAGCGAGGGATGCTGGCCCGCGTTCAGCAGTTCAACAATACGGGCACCTTCGATGACAAGACCGCCATCGGCATTTAGCTCGTTGGCGGTGAAAACGGCGAGAGGGTTTTTGATCCAAGTACGTTGCGTCAACATAACTGGCTCCTTTAGTTTAAGAATCATAAGGTTAGCCAGCTCAGTTATACCCTGTCTGCTGATCCAGGGGCGCCGCGGCGCGATCTATTAGTTTGTTTTCAACGATTTTACCGGTTCGATGACTGTCTTGGTGTTTTCTGCCGGCATCAGGAAATTCAGCAACATAGCGACAATTCCGCCACTGGTGACCGCATGGCCAAAGATGTTTCCTATGACCTGTGGGAACTGTTTCAGCACATCTGGCACAGCCTCAATGCCCAGGCCGATACCAAACGAAATAGCGATAATCAGCATCTCGCGGCGACCCAGCGGTGCCTGAGTCATAATGCGAATCCCGGCAGCTACCACGCTGCCAAACATGACCAGCGTCGCACCGCCCAATACCGGTGCCGGGATCTGCTGCAACACGCCGCCAATGACTGGGAACAGGCCCAATACAGCCAGTAATACGCCAATATATAAGCCAACGCGGCGGCTTGCCACGCCGGTCATTTGAATCACGCCGTTATTCTGCGCAAAAGTTGTATTCGGGAAAGACGAGAACATCGCGGCAATGATGCAGCTCACGCCGTCGGCCAAAATCCCCCCTTTCAGACGTTTGCGGAATGCCTCCCCCTCTATCGGCTGCTGAGACAGCATGCAGTTGGCGGTTAAATCGCCCACCGCCTCGAGAATGCTGATAAACGACACTAGCGCGATAGGCGCGAAGATAGTCCAGTCAAAATGGAAGCCAAAGCGGAACAGGTGAGGCAACTCAAACCAGCTTCCCTGTAGCGGCTTGAAGGTCAGGTGACCAGTCAGCGCGGCGGCCAGACATCCTACGGCAATACCCACCACAATCGCCGACAGGCGCAGAGCGCGAATGGGAATACGGTTAAGGATAACTATCACTAACAGGGTTAACGCGCCAAGCCCGAGATTTGCCGGTGCGCCAAAGTCTGCTGCGCCGTTGCCACCGCCCCAGTCGGTGATGCTGACCTTAATCAGGCTGATGCCGATGAGAACGATCACGGTACCGGTGACCAGCGGCGTAAACACTCGGCGCAGCTGGCCGATAAAGCGACTGATCAAAAGAGGGATAAAGGCAGCAACAAAATTGACACCAAAGATCATCGCCATAATATCCTCCGGCGAACCGCCTCGGCTCTTGACCAGGAAGCCTCCCGAGAGGATCACGCCAAGAAAGGCGAAGCTGGTGCCTTGCAGGCAAATCATGCCCGCGCCAACTCCCATTATGCGGCGCGCCTGAATAAAGGTGCCGATCCCGGAAGCCAGTAATGACATGCTGATCAGGTAAGGAATGTAGGCGTTAAGCCCGAGCACCGATCCAATGATCAATGGCGGGGTGATGATCCCGACCACACTTGCCAGCAGGTGTTGCACGGCGGTGAAAAATGCAGTCGTTGGAGCGATGCGTTCTTCAAGTCCGTAGAGCAGCTCTTTTTCATTGGATTCTGACATAACAAGGTTCCGCAATAAGGGGAGTAATTAATCTTGTTATGCATAAACCAGGCCACCCGAAGGAAAAATTCACTGCACGGCTCGCAACATCGCGAATTATCAGGCTTTGGCGAGATGATTTTTTCCTGAAACTTTAAAATCATGAAATTATCATTTGCATACTTTTGTTTCATAAGGTGCAAAATTAAGCCCAATTCGCACTGTTAATGTGCAATGGGTCAGAGTGAGCATTAAATCAGGATAAAAAAAATCCTGACCGCTTACAGGCCAGGATTATTTTACAGACGCGCAACGTCAATCAGGCACGCGTTACCGGGAAAGCCAGCACATCGCTGAGGCTTTCAGCGCCCAGAGCAATCATAATCAGGCGATCAACGCCCAGCGCAACTCCAGAACACTCGGGCATGCCGTGTTCAAGCGCGGCCAGCAAATTGTTATCGATTGGATGCTGCGGCAGCCCTCGCGCGGCTCGTTTACGATTATCTTGCTCGAAACGCTGGCGCTGCTCGCGGCCGTCGGTCAATTCGCGGAAACCGTTCGCCAACTCGATGCCTTTGTAATACACCTCAAAACGCTCGGCCACGCGGTGGTCTTCGGTACTTATTTCTGCCAGAGAGGCCTGCGTTGCCGGGAAATGATAGACAAAAGTCGGCTTGTCGCGGCCAATATGCGGCTCGACGCCCATCGCAAACAGCAGTTGGAGCAACGTGTCGCGATCCTCTTCTTGATCGGCAATATTAGAAAGATCCAGTTTCGCCGCTGCTTCTCGCAGCTGGGCTTTATCTGCAGACAAGGGATCAACCTCAAGATGACGAATAAACACCTGCTGATAAGACACCGTTTCAGCCGCATTGCAGTCAAGGATCTGCTGCAGAAGGTCGTCCACTTCATTCATCAGTCGATACATGTCATAACGCGGACGATACCATTCAAGCATGGTGAATTCAGGGTTATGGTAGCGCCCGGCTTCTTCATTGCGAAAACTGCGCCCCATCTGGTAGATAGGCCCGCTTCCCGCCGCCAGAAGGCGTTTCATGTGATATTCCGGGCTGGTCATCATGTACAGTGTCATGCCTTCGGCAGCGCCCGGCCCCACAAAGCGGGTTTCAAAAGGAAACAGGTGAATGTCGGTAATCGTCGCCTGGCTCATGGTTGGTGTTTCCACCTCCAGAACACCGCGATCGCTGAAAAAACGCCGAATTTCAGCAAGGATTGCCGCACGCTTCAACAAATTGGCGATAGATGCACTGGGTTGCCAGCTTGCTGTTTCGCTCATGATGACTTACTCCGATATCAGACAGGGCATGCAGTCTACTCGCATCGCGACGGGCAAACAAATTTCCATTAGCTACAATTAAACTTCAACATAAGAAAGGGAAGACTATGCGTATCTGGTCAAAAATGGGTGTTATTGTTTCTGCATTACTTTCAGTCGGCTGCAGCATTACTCCGCCTGACAACGTCAAAGTGGTAAATAATTTTGAATTGAATCGATATCTGGGAAGCTGGTATGAAGTCGCGCGACTCGACCACAGTTTTGAATCCGGCCTACAACAAGTTACAGCTAATTACAGCCTGCGCAACGACGGCGGCGTAAAAGTTATCAATCGCGGATTTAACCCAGAGAAAAACAAATGGCAGCAAAGTGAAGGCAAAGGCTATTTTACCGGCCCAACTTCCAGAGCCGCGCTTAAAGTCTCATTCTTTGGCCCCTTCTACGGAGGCTATAACGTAATCGAGCTGGACAAGGATTATCAGTATGCTTTGGTCTGCGGCCCGGATAAAAGCTACCTGTGGATCCTTTCAAGAACCCCCCAGCTTCAGCCAGGCGTGAAACAGCATTTGCTTGAGACCGCTCAGCATTACGGTTTTGATACCAACAAGCTGGTGTGGGTCGATCAGTCAAAAGCGACGCAGTAATTTGACAGGGGGTGACACTGCAAAACGGTTGTCACCCTTATACCATCGGCTTTTTAATCAGTGCTAGGCTGCGCGTGAAATTGCACGGCCACCTGACGATATATCCTCGCCCATGCCGCGGAAGGTATTGCAGCCGCTCAGCAGGCTGGCAAGCAGCAACACAGAAATGATGGCAAGAATACTTTTCTTAAACATAAAAAAACCTTCCTATTAGAGAATGTAAAGTAAGACATTTTAGGTGTAGTTAAATCCGCGCCCAGAGAAGACTGATTGAGGGAGTCTTAGGTTCAATAAGAAGTACTGCAGAATATAAAAATTAATCAAAGTAAAACCATACACCAGGCGTAGAACGCCGACTCTGTGGTCAGCCTGCTCTGGAAATAAGCCCCTGCAAAACATCAATGCAGAGGCTCTTTATCATACGTTTGGGCGAAAATTACTTAACGCGAGAAACGTATTCGCCAGAACGGGTGTCAACGCGAACAACTTCACCGATCTGTACGAACAATGGAACCTTAACTACGGCGCCAGTGGACAGAGTAGCAGGCTTGCCGCCGGTACCTGCAGTGTCACCTTTCAGACCTGGGTCAGTTTCAACGATTTCAGCTTCGATGAAATTCGGTGGCTGAACGGCGATAGGACGACCGTCCCACAGAGTCACGATACATTCCGCGTTGTCTTGCAGCCATTTAGCCGCGTCAGAAACGGTTTTCTCTTCAACACCGTGCTGCTCGAAAGTCTCAGGGTGCATGAAGTGGTAGAACTCACCGTCGTTGTACAGGTAGTTCATGTTGGTATCAACAACGTCCGCGCCTTCACAAGAGTCGGTAGACTTGAAGGTTTTCTCGACGCGAGAACCGGTCAGCAGACGACGCATTTTAACGCGTGCGAATGCCTGGCCCTTGCCCGGCTTAACAAATTCACTTGATTCGATAGCATAAGGCTCGCTCTCGAACATGATTTTAAGACCCGGACGGAAATCGTTGCTAGAATAAGTCGCCATGATGGCCCTCTTAATTTTAAACTGGTAGCTTAGCCAAAAAAATGGCACACATTGTAACCCTAAATACGCCATTTAGAGAAGATTGGTTGTATCAACTCGGCGATGTAATTACGGACCCGGACGAACTGCTTACTCTTCTGGCACTTAACGATCATGCAGAACTGCAGCAGGGCCACGATGCCCGTCGTTTATTCCCGTTGCGCGTGCCTCGCGCATTTGTTGCACGCATGCAGCCGGGCGATCCACAAGACCCGTTACTTTTGCAGGTACTGACTGCCCGTGAGGAATTCATCACGGCACCTGGCTATAGCACCGACCCGCTGGATGAACAAAAAAGCGTGGTGCCGGGGTTGTTGCACAAGTATCGCAATCGCGCGTTGCTGCTGGTCAAAGGCGGCTGTGCGGTGAACTGTCGCTACTGCTTCAGACGCCATTTCCCCTATCAGGAAAATCAGGGAAACAAAAATAACTGGTCTCAGGCGCTGGAGTATATCCGCACTCAGCCAGAACTGGATGAAATAATTTTCTCCGGTGGTGATCCGCTGATGGCTAAAGACCACGAACTCGACTGGTTAATCACCCGGCTTGAGGAGATACCGCATATAAAACGCCTGCGAATTCATACACGTCTGCCGGTGGTTATCCCTGCACGTATCACTCGGGAACTTTGCCAGCGACTGAGCGAATCACGTCTGCAGGTGTTGTTGGTGACCCATATTAATCACGCCAATGAAATAGATGACACACTTCGAGACAGCATGACGCGTCTGAAAAAAGCCGGTGTTACGCTGCTCAACCAGAGCGTTTTGCTGCGCGGAGTGAATGACTGTGCCGACAAGCTGGCAATGCTAAGCAATGCGCTGTTCGATGCCGGTATCCTTCCGTACTACATCCACGTTTTGGACAAAGTTCAGGGCGCGGCGCACTTTATGGTCGAAGACGAAGAGGCGCGGATGCTGATAAAAGGTCTGTTGAGTCGCGTTTCGGGCTACCTGGTGCCAACACTGACGCGTGAAATCGGCGGTGAGCCGAGTAAAACGCCGCTGGATTTACGCCTGACTCAGTCCTGACTTTTTGTCACTGTTTCATTTAAAAAGAAAGCAAAAGGGATGCCCGTTGGCATCCCTTTTTTATTGGCTAGCGCTATCAGTTCTGGCCGCTTACGGGCACTTATAAACCTGTCCGACCATTTTGCTGTCCAGCGGCGCAAAGCTGGAGAAAACACTCTGCGTTGGGCTATTGGCACCATAAATAGTATTACCGCCCATGTCTGCCGCCTTGTTACGCAGGTCGTTTGCAGCACCGCGCATGGAACTGCCATCACCCGAGGTGCCTGACATCCAGTTACTTTGAGCACCGGTCACGGTTCCCAGTAGCTGACAGTGGCTGCTCGGTTTGTCATCGGTGAATTTCACCTGTTGACCGGCAGAGCTTAATTGGTGTGCTGTGCTGCAACCTGCCAGCAGCATGACTGCCGAAAGGCCAAGCAACATTTTAATCCGCATCTCTTTCCCCATTTGTGTTGAGAAGAACCTAACGCCTATCAGATAACATTTCGCAATCTAAGGCATCCGTTGCCGAGTTTACCCAGAATTCAACGCATTATCTGACACGAACCCGTGGCAGAGCGCGCCACTAGTTTACACGTTATTTGATCTGGACGATGAGACTTATCTTACTTAACAGCGCGGAATAAAGGTACAAATAAAAAAAACCCGACCTAAAAAGGCCGGGCTTCTTTAACTCCAACGGCATCGAAACGCCACCGGAATTCAGCAGATAAGCTGCCGGGGGATGATTACATCATGCCGCCCATGCCGCCCATTCCACCCATGCCGCCAGCGCCGCCAGCGCCGCCCATATCGACTTTATCGTCTTTAGGCAGGTCGGTTATCATGCACTCGGTGGTAATCATCAGACCCGCTACAGAAGACGCGTACTGCAGAGCAGAACGAGTTACTTTAGTTGGATCCAGGATACCCATCGCGATCATGTCGCCGTATTCTTCGCTGTAAGCGTTGTAGCCGTAGCTGCCTTCGCCCGCTTTCACGTTGTTGGCGATAACAGAAGCTTCTTCACCGGCATTGATAACGATCTGACGCAGAGGCGCTTCCATTGCACGCAGTGCAACTTTGATACCTACGGTCTGGTCTTCGTTGTCGCCTTTCAGGCCAGCCAGTTTGTGAGCAACGCGGATCAACGCAACACCACCACCAGCAACCACGCCTTCTTCAACCGCAGCACGGGTAGCGTGCAGGGCATCTTCAACGCGGGCTTTCTTCTCTTTCATTTCAACTTCAGTCGCTGCGCCAACTTTCAGAACAGCAACGCCGCCTGCCAGTTTAGCCACACGCTCTTGCAGTTTTTCTTTATCGTAATCAGAGGTCGCTTCTTCGATCTGCTGACGAATCTGAGTTACGCGGCTCTGAATCGTGGTTTCGTCGCCGATACCGTCGATGATGATGGTGGTGTCTTTGTTGATAACAACACGCTTAGCCTGACCCATATCTTCCAGAGTCGCTTTTTCCAGCTCCATACCGATCTCTTCAGAGATTACGGTACCGCCAGTCAGCGTTGCGATATCTTGCAGCATAGCTTTACGACGGTCGCCGAAGCCTGGTGCTTTAACAGCAGCAACTTTAACGATGCCGCGCATGGTGTTAACCACCAGCGTTGCCAGAGCTTCACCTTCAACGTCTTCAGCAATGATCAGCAATGGTTTACCGGCTTTCGCAACGGCTTCCAGCACTGGCAGCATTTCACGGATGTTGCCGATTTTTTTGTCAGCCAGCAGGATGAACGGGCTTTCGAGTTCGATAGAACCTGTTTCAGGCTTGTTGATGAAGTAAGGAGACAGGTAACCGCGGTCGAACTGCATACCTTCAACAACGTCAAGCTCGTCGATCAGGCCAGTGCCTTCTTCAACGGTGATAACGCCTTCTTTACCCACTTTTTCCATCGCCTGAGCAATCAGTTTGCCCACGGTTTCGTCGGAGTTGGCAGAAATAGTACCAACCTGAGCGATAGCTTTAGAGTCTGAACAAGGAACAGACAGCGTTTTCAGCTCTTCGACAGCAGCGATAACCGCTTTGTCGATGCCGCGTTTGATGTCCATTGGGTTCATGCCGGCAGCAACAGCTTTCAGGCCTTCGATGATGATTGCCTGAGCCAGAACGGTAGCAGTAGTTGTACCGTCACCTGCAGCATCGTTAGCTTTGGACGCAACTTCTTTTACCATCTGAGCGCCCATATTTTCGAACTTGTCTTCCAGTTCGATTTCACGCGCTACAGAGACGCCATCTTTAGTAATGGTTGGCGCACCAAAAGATTTGTCCAAAACTACGTTACGGCCTTTAGGACCTAAGGTAACTTTAACTGCGTTAGCAAGAATATTTACGCCATTCAGCATTTTTACGCGGGCGTCATTACCGAATTTTACATCTTTAGCTGACATTATAATTTCCCTTAAATTCGTTCAGTTCAGAAAAAGTGATATGAGGCGATTAGGCTTCAACGATAGCCAGAATGTCGCTCTCAGACATGATCAACACTTCTTCATTGTCGATCTTCTCAGCTTTAACGCCGTAACCGTCGTTGAAGATGACGATGTCGCCAACTTTAACGTCGAGCGCTTTCACTTCACCGTTTTCCAGAATGCGACCATGACCGACGGCCAGAATCTCACCACGGGTTGATTTACCCGCTGCTGAGCCAGTCAGAACGATGCCGCCAGCAGATTTGGATTCAACTTCTTTACGCTTGACGATAACGCGGTCATGCAATGGACGAATTTTCATTGATAACTCTCCTGTGAGCAGGTCCATATCTAAATAATTTAGGGGTTGAACGCCAGGTAGAAGATCTATCCTGACCTCGTGGTTTGATTAATGGGGGCATTCCGCGCCCCTTCAAGGGCAGAAAAGAAAAATTTTTGTTTTTCCCTGTCTGCCGACTTAATGATCCTTGGGATCGTGTCGATCTTCATCATACGGGCGAATCAAACGCTCGGGGTTTTCATCCTTGCGCTGAAATTCGCCTTCAAAAGTATTGCCTGCCGTTGGGCCGGCACCGCCGGGGCGATAGACCCGTAAATGCGGCAACAGCCTCAGGGTCAGCAGTTTTTGCACCGGCGGCAGTAAAAGCAGCAGGCCGAGAATATCAGTGAAGAAGCCAGGTATTACCAGCAAAAAACCGGCCAATACCAAGGAAACACTTTTGACCATTTCAGCCGCCGGGCTTTCACCCTGCGCCATTTTCTGCTGCATCTGGAAAAGAGTCTTCATGCCCTGATTTCGCACCAGCGACACCCCGACGCAGGAGGTAAATACCACCAGCAGCAGAGTCATTGCCACGCCTATCGCAGCAGCAACTTTAATGAATATGGTTATTTCTATGTAAGCCAATAGAAATAACACTAAAAGGGGTAACCAGCGCACAGCGCTCTCCTTGTAATAAGAAGTTCTGAAAATATCCTTTACGACATCGATTCAGAACTCTGTAATGGGGTCTCCATAGGCTTATCCTATGAGGACTAACTCCATTGAGATGGTATCGTTAAGGGGAGTTTTCAACCTGTGGGTAAGATTTAAATTGGTCGGAGTGATTTATTGTGAGAAATTTCACAAAACCATAAACCTTTGGTATTTATGCCACGATGCAATGCACTTAAAGTGTGCATTTCGCGCCAAGCAGCATATGATCCCACCCGCAGCCGCGTCGCATGGTGTAATATTTTATCTAGTCCAGCGTCTGTAACATAACTCTAATCAGCCTGTAACTGTTCAGCACCAAAAAGAAGGTTCTCATGTCAAATACGATACGTATCGAGGAAGATCTGCTGGGTACACGTGAAGTCCCTGCCGATGCTTACTGGGGTATCCATACCCTGCGCGCTGTTGAAAACTTTTATATCAGTAACACTAAAATCAGCGATGTTCCCGAGTTTGTCCGGGGCATGGTGATGGTCAAGAAAGCTGCCGCATTAGCTAATAAAGAGCTGCAGACTATCCCGCGTAAAATAGCCGACATCATTATTCAGGCTTGTGATGAAGTGTTGGACAAAGGGAAATGCATGGATCAGTTCCCGATCGATGTTTTCCAGGGCGGTGCCGGTACCTCCGTTAACATGAACACCAATGAGGTGTTGGCGAACATTGGTCTCGAGCTGATGGGGCACCAGAAAGGTGATTACCAATTCCTCAACCCCAACGACCATCTGAACAAATGCCAGTCCACCAACGATGCCTACCCGACCGGCTTCCGTCTGGCGGTCTACTCTTCACAGTTAAAGCTGATTGACGCCATTGCCCAGCTGGGTGACGGTTTTGAGCGTAAGGCGGTTGAGTTCGCAAAAATTCTTAAGATGGGCCGTACTCAGTTGCAAGACGCAGTGCCGATGACGCTGGGTCAGGAGTTCCACGCCTTCAACGTTCTGCTAAAAGAAGAAACCCGTAATCTGCTGCGTACCGGCGAATTGCTGCTCGAAGTTAACCTCGGCGCGACCGCAATCGGTACTCGTCTGAATACGCCGGAAGGCTATCAGGCGCTGGCGGTACAGAAGCTGGCAGAAGTCAGCAATCTGCCATGTGTGCCAGCGGAAGACCTGATTGAAGCAACCTCTGACTGTGGCGCTTACGTGATGGTGCACAGCTCGCTAAAACGCCTGGCAGTCAAGCTGTCTAAAATCTGTAACGACCTTCGCCTGCTGTCTTCCGGGCCGCGCGCGGGTCTGAATGAAATCAACCTGCCTGAATTGCAGGCTGGTTCGTCAATCATGCCTGCCAAGGTCAATCCTGTGATCCCGGAAGTGGTGAATCAGGTGTGCTTCAAGGTCATCGGCAACGACGTTTGTGTCACGATGGCGGCAGAAGCAGGACAATTGCAGCTTAACGTAATGGAGCCGGTTATCGGCCAGGCAATGTTTGAGTCAATTCATATTCTGACCAACGCCTGCTACAACCTGCTGGAAAAATGCATTAACGGCATCACCGCCAACAAAGAAGTTTGCGAATTCTATGTCTTTAACTCGATCGGCATTGTCACCTATCTGAATCCGTTTATCGGCCACCACAATGGCGACATTGTTGGCAAGATTTGCGCAGAAACCGGTAAAAGCGTGCGCGAAGTGGTGTTGGAACGTGGGTTACTGACCGAGGCCGAGCTGGATGATATTTTCTCTATCGAGAACCTGATGCATCCGGCCTACAAGGCAAAACGCTACACCGACGAAAACGAGCAATAAATTTTTTGGTAACAGCTGAAGGCGCGAGGTTTAAATCTACCTCGCGCCTTTTTTTTCCGCCATATAGGCAGCGGCATCATTCTCTAACAGTTTTACGGGCACTTATCTCGTTGGTTTACCTTATTTTTTGTGTAAAGAATCTTAATACCTGGCCCCTACCGTTCTCGTATTCCCCGATGACGGTTATAATCGCGGGTTAAAAAACAGGCGATTGAAATCAGCAACGCCTTATCGACATATATAGAGAAAACGCTCCCGTGACGGATTACCGAGTTTTAAAAAAATTATTCCCGCTTTGCTGTCTGCTGTTATGCAGCCTGTTGCTTTTGCCAACCAGCAGCCGGGCATCGCTGTTTGGCGGGTCTGATACGCCACATTTTGTTACTGTCGATCAGGCATTCAATTTTGATTTTTCTCAGAAAGGCTCGGATCTTGCTCTCAACTGGCAAATAAAAGACGGCTACTATCTCTATCGTCAGAAAATCGAAATCGTGCCCGCCAACGCCACATTGGCGGCGTATATTTTGCCAAAAGGTTTGGCGCACCATGACGAATTTTTCGGTGATTCCGAGATCTACAAAAACGCGCTGAATATTTCAATCCCGCTGCGCGAGGTGAAGGCCGACGCCAAAGTCCGCGTAACCTATCAGGGCTGCGCGGCGGCAGGTTTCTGTTATCCACCGGAAACGCGCGAGATCCCGCTTGCCGAGGTGGCGGCTTATACGAATTCAGGCACAGCTGACAATACCAATACCGCCACGGTTACGACGCCAGCAGCCCCGGTTGGCGTGCAAAGCGCAGCACAGAGCACGCCTTTGCCATTCTCACCGCTGTGGGCTTTGATTATCGGTATCGGTATCGCCTTTACCCCTTGCGTACTGCCGATGTACCCATTGATTTCGAGCATAATTCTGGGCCGCGAACGCCCACACAGCCTTAAACGTATCTTTTTGCTGGCCATGCTGTATGTGCAGGGTATGGCGCTAACTTACACGCTGCTTGGTGTCATTGTTGCCGCAGCCGGATTGCAGTTTCAGGCAGCACTGCAAAGCCCGTGGGTGCTGATTGCACTGTCTGTGATGTTTATTGCTCTGGCGCTGTCGATGTTCGGCCTGTTTACACTGCAACTCCCTTCCTCCGTGCAGACACGGCTTGCGCTGATGAGTAATGAGCAAAAAGGCGGATCGCTGATTGGCGTGTTTATCATGGGCGCTCTGGCCGGGCTGATTTGTTCTCCTTGCACCACTGCGCCACTCAGCGCTATTTTGCTTTATATCGCACAAAGCGGAAATCCGTGGGCCGGAGCAGGCACGCTGTATCTGTACGCGCTGGGCATGGGGATCCCTCTGATCGCCGCCACAATGTTTGGTAATCGTCTGCTGCCGCGAAGCGGTCCGTGGATGCACTATGTCAAAGAAGGCTTTGGTTTTGTCATTCTGGCACTGCCGGTGTTTTTGCTGGAAAGAATATTGGGCGATACCTGGGGGCTGCGTCTGTGGAGTATTCTCGGCATCGCCTTCTTCGGCTGGGCATTGCAGCTAAGCCTGAAAAGTTCACGCGGGCTGGTCAGGCTACTCCAGCTGGTGTTTCTCGCCGCTGCGCTGATTGTTAGTCGCCCGTTGCAGGATTGGGTATTTGGGCAGCCTGATGCCGCCAAGTCAGCCACTCAAAAGCTTAATTTTCAGAAAATTCAGAATGTTGAACAGCTTAATGCTGCATTGCAGCAGGCGCACGGCAAACGCGTGATGCTAGATCTTTACGCTGACTGGTGTGTCGCCTGTAAAGAGTTCGACAAGTACACATTCACGGCTCCCGAGGTGCATAGCGCTCTTGCCAACACCTTATTATTACAGGCGGATGTCACTCAAAATAGTGCGGAACAGGCTGCACTGCTCAAGCGCCTGAACGTGCTGGGGCTGCCGACTATTTTATTCTTTGGGCCTGAGGGTAAGGAAATCCCACAGTCACGGGTTACCGGTTTTATGGACAGCGCCGAATTCAGCAATCATTTGCACAATACTCAGCCTTAAACGAAACTGAAACCCAGAGTTATTATTACCCATCGGTTAGAGCGGCGATAATAGCATCAAGAAATGCATGTTTTCCGGCGTGGCTGAGCTTAGGATAGCCCATTGATTCAGGGCGCCAGTCATGCAGGAGAGGAGGAACAAAGTGCTACGTGAACAGGTATTAGATCAAACGCTTAACTTTTTAGAACAACGCGGTCTGGCAACCTTGTCGCTAGACTCCGTTGCCGAGTTGGTTGATGTTCCTCTCAACGAGCTAACCCTTTACTGGCCCGATGCCGAAGCGCTGCTTTACGACAGCCTGCGCCATCACGGTGAGCAGATTGAGGTCTGGCGTCGGCAGTTATTGCTTGATGAGACCCTGACGCCGCCGCAAAAACTGCTGGCACGTTATAAGGTTCTTAACGAGCAGGTCAGGCAAGAGCGCTATCCTGGCTGTCTGTTTATTGCAGCATGCAGTTTTTACCCGGATCGCGAATCGCCAATTCACCAGCTTGCCGAGCAGCAGAAACAGGCGTCTTATCACTATACCCTGTCGCTGTTACAAGAGATGGGATCAGACGATGCCGAAATGGTTGCCCACCAAATGGAGCTGATTCTGGAAGGTTGTTTAAGCAGGCTACTGGTAAAACGTCAGTTGCATGATGTCGAAGTTGCTCATCGTCTGGCGGAAGACGTGTTGAACATTGCGCGCTGTCGCGAACATGGCGCGCTTTCCTGAAGTCTGAAGACTTAAATTGATGCCAAAATCGTGATTTTTGTCTGAAAAGCCAGCAATCAGTCAGCTTTTAACGGCTTTAATGCATAAATGCGTTGACGACCAAGTGCCAATACGGTTTAATGCGCCCCGTTGCCCGGATAGCTCAGTCGGTAGAGCAGGGGATTGAAAATCCCCGTGTCCTTGGTTCGATTCCGAGTCCGGGCACCATATTTAGAAGAACCCGCCTATGGCGGGTTTTTTGCTTTCTGTGATCCGGACTCTCCATCGAACTGCGTTCGATTATTCGTCTCATCCATGAGACTCACCCTGACGGACCAGCGCAAGCGCTGTTCAAAACGTTCCCAACGTTTTTGTCCGAGTCCGGGCACCCTATTTAGAAGAACTCGCCTATGGCGGGTTTTTTGCTTTCAGATTCTTCCCACCAATCACTTCTTCGCTCCTACCACTTCAAACGCAACGCCCTGAAAATTTTCACCATTTAAATTTATCTAACGATAAGTCCTGCCTAAATTAATGGCCTCAGCCTGATATTTTTATTAAACATCTGAGAATTGTTTCGGCTTTGTGACATAACCCTCATTGAATTTGCTAAAATAACCCGACAGGCAGTCAGCAACCAGAATGCTAAACTGATTGTTGACGCAGTGGCTCAACCCAAAGTGGTTCCTTTAGCGACTAAGAAATTATATAGATGAAACAATATGACTTGAGTGTAATAGTCACGGCGCATAATTGTGCTCAGCACTTAACATCATGCCTTGACTCAATCAAACTGGCTTTGGGGGATAAATTCTCTCAGTGTGAGATCATGCTTATAAATGACTCTTCCACCGATGCCACCGGCGATATTTACCAGCAGTTCGCCGAGAGCCAAAGCAATGTCATCTTGTATAACGTCGCCTACAAAAATATTGGTAAGGTCAGGAATTTCGGCGTTTCCAAAGCCCAGGGCGAATATATCA
This sequence comes from Serratia sp. M24T3, assembly GCF_000257645.1. GTDB lineage: Bacteria > Pseudomonadota > Gammaproteobacteria > Enterobacterales > Enterobacteriaceae > Rouxiella. The sequence continues at coordinate 29,614 of NZ_AJHJ01000010.1, read as the reverse complement.
CCATGGTTGATGGCGATGACCAGCTACAGGCTGGATCCATGATTGAAGTCATCGATTTTCTTGGCAGCCATCACCCCGACATGCTTATCACTCGCCTGACCGAAGTCAGAAACAATGACGTGCCTGCGGTTAGCCAAGCACTGCAACCCAAACCGATTACTACCAACGCTGCGATAAAAAAATATCTGATTCATCAGGCATTCCAGGCACACTTTATTGGCAAATTTATTAAGCGCAGTATTCTTTTGCACTGCAAATTCCCTAACTATATTTGCTACGAAGATTCTTTCGCTTTCCCTGAGGTATTAAAGAGCTGCAAAAAAATCTACCTTTCTGCAACCGGCCCCTATTTGTACTTCAAGCACGGTAATACGCTGTCTAGCGATATCAGTGAAGAGAAAATACATCTGTGCAGAAAAGGGTTGGATCAAATGTCTTTAGTGCTGCAGGGAGAGTTTCGATTCCTTCAAGTCTGTCATTGGATAGAATTTGTTAATCGCAACCATTTGACGATTTCAAAATGGAAGGACCGAGGCGCGATCAAACAGAATATCGAGGACGTGGATATGCTGCCTTTCCTGCTGCATCCCAATGTTCGGATTAGCTATAAACGCAAACTGATCAAGGTCAAAAAGTTGATTCGCCACTGGTAGCACCATAAAAAACTGCACCTTACTTAGTCGGGTATCCAACTTTTGGGGTGCAGTTCACTTCCGTGGGTTTTTTATTGCAAGCCAAAGAGCAGTAATCTATCAGGCAGCGAGAGTCGCACCGCCATCGATCACAATATCCTGCATGGTAATGTGCCCTGCGCGGTCAGAAGCCATAAACAACACAGCATCGGCCACGTCTTGCGGTTTACCCATTTTCCCCAAAGGAATGCCCAGTTTGAACTGTGCCGGAAAACCGTTGATGGTATTCTGCTCACTTTCCGGCGAGGTCCACAAGCCGCGCTGCATCGGCGTGTCGGTAGAGCCAGGAGAAATCAGGTTACAGCGCACGCCAAAAGGAGCCATTTCCAATCCCACGCTCAGGCACAAACTGCGCAATGCCGCTTTTGAAGCACAATAGGCAGACATGCCAATGCGCGGAACGTGTGCCGCATTGGAGGCAATGCTGACGATGGCACCATGCTGTTGGCGACGAAAAACCGGCAGCGTATGGCGAAACATATTGAAAGCCCCGCCAGCATTGACTGCCAGGCAGTCATTCCAGTCATCATCGCTGAGCTCATCGGTGACGCCCATGCGTAAAATACCTGCACCATTGACCAGCACGTCCAGTCGATCATTTTCAGCCAACACACGCTGACACACTTCGCGCACCGCTTTGACATCGGTGATATCCAGCACTTCAGTGCGAAAAGGATAGTGACTACTACCGAAATGCCGATCAAAGCCTATAACTTCGGCCCCGGCTTTAACGAAGGCCAGCGCAGTCGTGTAACCAATGCCCTGCCCCGCGCCGGTCACCCATACGCGTTTGTTGGCAAACTCCAAACTATTTTCCATCAGGCTTTTTCTCCGGACAGCAGCTGCCACCAGCCATTAAGAGTAGGATTTTTAGCCAGCGCGACAAAATCAATATCTTCGCGGATTTTACGCCAGCGGGTTGCCAGCGCCATAATACGTACCGAATCCAGGCCGTAATCGATCAGATTGTCGTCATCTTGCAAATCTTCGCTGTCTTCATCCAGCAGCGGCAAAATTTCGTTGCGCAGCTGTTCCTTGCTGGCATAACCAGGCCTGGATTCTGCGCCGGTCAAGTCTGCCGTCATCACCACGCGGCCACAGCGGCCAGCGGTATAGCGCAGCGCCATCAGGTGTTCATCACGGGAGAAGTCGGCAAGGCCATCGGCAACCATGAACGGCTGGATATTACGCATAAAGCCGTCAATAGCAGTAGTCAGACAGCCAATATGCGCATAGACACCGCAAATAATCAGCTGGTCGCGACCGGTTTCCTGCAAGATTTCTTGTAATGGTGAACGATGAAAGGCGCTGTAACGCCATTTCACCAGTACCTGATCGTCTTCATCCGGGGCAAGCGCCGCCACTACTGCCTGCTGCTCTGGATGCTTGTTTAGGCCCGGTCCCCACATATCGTTAAGCAGCGCACGATCCTCATCGCTTTGATTGTTCGGCTGTGCGGTATAAAACACCGGAATGCCCTGCGCTTTGCAGTAGCGGCGCAGATTGGCAATATTTTCAACCACCTGCTTAATCAGCGGGCTGTCTTCTCCCCAGAAGTTTAAAAAATATTGCTGCATGTCATGGATCAGCAAAGCCGCACGCGTGGGCTCAAGCTCCCACTTCACCTTGTTGGTTGGCAGCTCTGCCACAGTCGGCAAGGCGTAGGATTCAAGTTTTGGAATAGCCATCAATTATTCTCCAGAGGATTGTGCAATTGGCTGCGCTTCAAAAGTTTGGCGCAAAAGTTTTTTATCTATTTTTCCGACCGCAGTGAGCGGCAGTTGATCAACGCGGATAAAGCGGTCAGGCAGTTTGAACTCAGCAATGCCCTGCTCGCGCAGGTGGCGGCGCAACGCAGCGGACTTCAGCTCAGTATCAGTAATAATAAATGCGCAGCTTTTCTCACCCATCAGTTCATCAGGCATAGAAACCAGCGCCGCGTTGATAATCCCGGGATGGCGCAGCAGCAAGTTTTCGATTTCCTCGGCTGCGATTTTTTCACCGCCGCGATTGATCTGATCTTTAAGCCGCCCTTCTACTTTGACGTAGCCGTCTGCGGTCAGTGAAATCAGGTCACCAGAACAGTAGAAGCCGTTTTCGTCAAAGGCCTCTGCATTGTGCTCGGGACTGTTGAAATAACCTCGGAAAGTGTAAGGGCCCCGCGTCATCAGCCGCCCAACTTCACCGGCGGGCAGCGGATTACCCTGATCGTCGGCCACCCAAAGTTCATCGTCTGGCGACATCGGATAACCCTGAGTGGTCAAAATATGCTGCTGGCAATCGTCAAGACGGGTGTAGTTGACCAGCCCTTCCGCCATGCCAAACACCTGCTGCAGCTGACAGCCCATTTCATTCTGGACGCGCGCAGCCAGCGTTTCACCCAGCTTGGCTCCGCCGACCTGCAACAGCCTGAGGCTAGCCAAAGCCTGATTGCTGCCCCATTCTTCAATAGCCTGCAACCAGAGCGTGACCGCCGGCGGAACCAATGCAGTTACATTAACTTTATGTTTTTCAATTAGTTGGAAGCACAACTGTGCGCTTGGGTCAGCAGCCAAAACCATCTGCCCGCCGCCGTAGAACACGCCAAGCGCGCCCGGAGAACTCATTGGATAGTTATGGGCGATGGGCAAAGCACAAAGATAGCGGGTGTCGGTATCGAAATGACACACCTCGACGCTCGCGCGGACGCTGTAGTAATAGTCGTTGTGCGTGCGCGGGATAAGCTTTGGCGTGCCGGTGCTGCCGCCGGAAAGCTGGAAAAAAGCCACCTGTTCGGCGGCGGTTGGCGAGGCGATAAAATCGCCCTGCGGCTCGGCGATCCACCCTTTTAATGATTGTTCAGGCTTGTCCTCGTTATGCAGCGCGACTTGGCGTACACAAGAATGCTGGACGAGAAACTCATTCAAAAAGGTGTCATTGCCAAAAAGCGCGTGATTGCGATCGGCGATGACAAGCGACGGTTTTATCTGGCCAGCGTAGGACTGTAGTTCGCTGCGTTGATGACTAAACAGCGCGTTAACCGGCACAATCCCGACTTTCAGCAGTGCAAAAAATACCACGTAGAATTCATTGATGTTACCAAGCTGAACCAACGCGGTATCACCGGAAACCAGCCCACGGCGACGCAGCGCACCTGCCAGCCGGTCAGATTGTTGATTCAATTCACGATAAGACAGACTGCCAGCAGCATCAATCATCGCGATACTGTCATTGTTGGCCTGGCGCGCAAGTATGTCGGTCAGCGGCTGATCAATCCAATAGCCGCGTTCGCGATAACGTTTGGCTAAATCGGTGGGCCAGGCGTTAAAAGCAATGCTCATAGTTATTCTCTCAAACCTATTTTATTAAGCTCAGTTTTAAAACTTACTTTTCCAGAGGTGTTCTCGAAATTAATGCAAACCGAATGCGCGCAGCATGGTGTTTAATTTGACGCCGGTTTCATGCCATTCAGATTCAGGCGAAGAGTCGGGGACTATGCCCGCACCGGCAAACAGCCGAACTTGATCTTCAACAACGGTGCCGCAGCGGATAGTGACAACCCATTCACCGTTTCCGCGATCGTCACACCAGCCGACGATGCCGCCAAACAGGCCACGATCGAAGGGTTCCAATTGCTCAATCAAATCACGGGCAATATTTGTCGGAGAGCCACACAGCGCCGGTGTCGGATGTAGCAAACAGGCCAGTGACAGCGCGTTTTCTCGCGCATCTCGTGCTTCACCTTTGATAGGCGTCGATAGGTGCCACAGAGTTGGCGTGCTTAATAATTCAGGAGAATCAGGAGACTGCAAAGAATGGCTGCGTTCAGCCAGTACCTTGCGCATGCCCTCAATCACAATGTGATGCTCATAAAGGTCTTTACCCGAGTTCAGCAGTTGGCGGCTGACCTCTTCATCCTTTTGTGGACTGCTTTCGCGCCGCGCCGAGCCGGCAAGAGGATTGGAATAAAACTGATTGCCGTGTTTACGCAGCAACAGCTCTGGGCTGGCGCCGATCAACGCCCCCTTTTCAAGAGGTACGTGGAAGTGATAGCCGTTGGGATTCTGCGCCACTACGCGGTTCATCAACGCATCGCGTGACACCGGGTTGCGGGTCTTGATTTCCAGCAATCGTGACAGCACGGCCTTGTCGAGACGCCCTTCGTTCATTGCCTGTACGGCATCCCCGACCATCTGCATAAAAATGTTTTGAGCAGGTAGCTCGGTTTTGCTTTCTATTTCAGGCAGCGGGCTATCCGTTCTCATTGCGCTCGCCATTGCGGATGGGCGATCCAGCCACCGAGTTTTCTGTGGCACAAACAGCGCCGAAGGCAGGCGCTTATCAAAAGGAATGGCCCCGCCCAGCACTGGATGCTTGATGCCTGCGGCGTGTGCATCGATAAAAGCTGTCTTGATAGCCCGCTGAAACTCACCGTCAATGGCATCGCCATCGGCCGCTGATGCAGTAACTTTTAGCAGGCATCCCTCAGTACTGAGGCTTCGATAGGCAGAGGTAAAGAAAAAGCCCGAGGTAGGTGAAAGTTCGCCTGGGTTGACTGACTCTTCGCCCAAGACATCACGTTCTTTCATCACAGTATCCATCTGTAAACTCCCATGCAATATAATGATAATTGGGATGATAATTATTATCATTTGTATTTAATCGCGTTAAAGTACGTGATGCGTTTATCAGTGTCAATGCGTGAAAAATGGGTCTGGCATAATTCAGCTGCCATGTATTTGACATTAATCTATTGAAATCGTTAGTAACTTACTTTTAAGGTCTGAACATGAAGTGGATGAAATTTCGCCTGTTTATGGCGTTTTTAGCAGTATTTTGGGGATTTTTGGCTGCTGCGCACGCCGCTGACGGCTGGCCACGCCAGATTAAAACCTCACACGGGACCCTTATTTTGCAGCATCCGCCACAGCGGATTGTCTCCACCAGCGTGACTGTCACCGGCACTTTGTTGGCGATTAATGCCCCAGTTATTGCCAGCGGAGCCACCAGCCCCAATACCCGCATCGCTGACGATCAGGGCTTTTTCCGTCAATGGGGCAGCGTGGCAAAACAGCGTGGAGTGAAAGCTTTATATATCGGCGAAGCTAACGCCGAAGCGATTGCCGGTGAGGCACCGGATTTAATTGTGATTTCGGCTACGGGTGGGGATTCGGCCATGAAGCTGAAGTCTCAGCTTTCGGCAATAGCGCCAGTGATAGTGGTTAACTACGATGATAAAAGCTGGCAGGAATTGGCCGCAGAACTGGGCGAGGCAACCGCTAAAGAAGCCGATGCCGCTAAAGTCGTGGCCAGCTTTGACCAGCGAGAAAAAACGCTGAAACAAAGCCTGCATCTGCCACCGCAGCCGATTTCTGCGCTGGTTTATCGCCCAGATGGCAAGGCCGCCAATCTTTGGACACCCGCGTCGCCGCAGGGGCAAATGCTACAGCAGCTCGGCTTCACGCTGGCGCAACCTCCGGCGAACGCCGCCAGCGGCCACACTCAGGGTATTCGCAAAGACATTATTCAACTATCAGGCGAGAATTTAGCGGCAGGGCTCAACGGTAAATCGCTGCTGCTGTTTGCCGGGGATAAAACTGACGCTCAACGCCTAGAAAGTAACGTTTTCCTTAGCCACCTGCCTGCGGTACAAAACAAACAGGTTTACGCCATGGGTAACGACACCTTCCGGCTGGATTATTACAGCGCCAATAATTTACTGACGCAGCTGGAAACGCAGTTTAGCGGCCATTAACCGGTTTGGTGGGCTCTGCTTGGCGGGCTTGGAAATAACTTCCGGCCCGCTGCTTACTGGCGCACGGTATCGAAAATATTCGGAATCTTGATCTCACGCTCAATCAGTTTAAAAGGTAATGTCAACTCAGTTCCAGTCGGTATTATATCATCTGGATCCTTTGATATGTTTTTATTCAAATCGGTCAGTTGATAGTAGAGATGTTCCTGATTTGGGCCATAACTTTTGATAGTGATATTTCTTATCGATTCTCCTTCTTCGGTCTTATAGAGTCTACTCAAGGGACTGCGTAACATATTAATATTGCTGGGAAGACTACCTAAGGAAATGCTCTCGTTACTCATTAATCTGTCAGTTAATTCATCAAGACTAATTAACTCTTCTTTTTCAGTAGTACTTTTTTCAGTTGATACCCCCGCCGGTTTACGCTGCTTTTTGGCAAAATATTTTTCGATTCCTTTTATAATAGACCTAGCCTCTGCACCCAGCACTCTTATTAAAAGATTTAACTGGCCTGGAGGTAATTTTAATAAACTTGCTACAGTACCTTGAGCATGGGACGGGCCAGAAATTATTCTATTTGCTGCAAGAAGAAATTTCACTATTTCTTTTGTTTTTTTCTCTGGATTTTTTAGTATTTTAGAAATGCTTCTTCTAATTAAGCCATACACTTTATCTAGCTTTACTTTATTAATTGGGAAAGTTTTAACATTCGACAACGCCCCTCCCAAGGCATTAATTGCAAGAGTGATCAATGCCTGCTTGATAAAGGAACTTGCTTTTTTCGGGTCATCTTCTGCAAAAGCACGAATAAAATCAGGAGTGGATGAAAGCAGTCCCAAGCCAATATTAACACCTAATGAAAGACCGGCAAAAGGTGCCCAGAATGGCAATAATTTAAAGGGAATCTCCATAATGGCAGCCCCACTAACCCAACTCTGCTCATAGACAGAAAAGGTTTGAGTATCAAAGTTTTCAGTATAAACCTCAATCATCCTATCTATGGCTAAATCCTGAACTTTACCTCTGCTTCCCAGCTGCAGCCCTATAATTCCAAGCCTATAAATGCTTCGTGATTTATCCCGGAGATATCGTTGTAAAAGTGTTAAATCCCCTGTGAATTTTAGCGCATCACTGCGGGCATGTTTTTCGCTTTCCGTTAAACCTTTTTTAATTTCATCAAGCAATTCTTGATTGTTTGCATAATTATATTGGACATCAGAAAAATTCACAGGGGTAAATCCAAAGTTAAGGCTATACACTATTCCTTCGATTGCAAATAAATTAGGAATAATGTCACCATTGAATTTGACCTGCTGAACATTATCCAGATCTTCCGATGTCAAAACACGCTTATTTTGTTTTTTCATTATACCAAAACGGTTAGCCCATAATATTACAAGTTCAGCCGTATTACGTACATCAGACTTCAACGTACTGCGATTAGAAGAATTTTTAAAGTATGTTTCAAGCCGTTTATCTACATAAGTAGTGACACTATTATCCTTTAAAAACTGTTGAATATCGTCATTTTTAAAATCACCACTCCAATGAATTTTTTGGCTAGCATAAGCTGTCGCCCTTCCATAGCCAAGATAAGGAATCGTCTCTCGCATAAATTGTCCGGTAAGAATTTTATAAGGTGTAGTCGTCAAATATGCCTTTTTCTTATCATTGAGAATACTATATCCAGAATCAACTCTATCGAAAATAGTTACTCTGAATGTCGTATTTTTAAGTTTTGCTCTCACATTTCCTGTCATTCCTCTTTGTTTACAGCCAAACACCATGACATCTAAGATTAATTTACTCAGCGCTGCGTTTGGATCAATGAGAGTAGAGTTATCAAGCTCATCATAGTAGTCGATTAAGGAATCGTACTTCTGTATTTCAAGTAAAGCATGCAAAGGGTAACTATTTGCATCCTTGGCAAGAAAAGAAAGTAGCCCAGTGGCGATGCCCGTCACCGGTCCTGCTAATGCGGCCATTGCAACACCTGTTAAAAAACTGCTCGAAGCTGAATTCCATGATCCACCGACGACAGCGACACTCTCCACATTATTTGGCGTTTCTTTATCTTTATTATTAAGATTCGCACCGATCCCTCCTCCTTTGGCAACGGGTAGCAAAGAAGCGGGAACTTTTCCGTTCGGATGAAGCTCTGCCGCTGAGTTAAAAGCATGTAATGACCACACCCCCTTTTGCGTAAGGGTCAATTTATCAAACGCACGTCCTTGTGCCTGAGGAAAACGAAAAGCTCTTTTCGGATCCAAATGTGCCATGGGGTTATAGGCTATTGCATCTTCAAGTTGGGTGCTCTCACCCTCACCAAAAGAGTCTTTTTTTTTGAAGACTGCTCATTTTTATGAGCAAAAGAGTGTGGCATCGGCTAATGTCCTGAAAGGAAGTTTCCTTAATTATATGAACTTCCTTTCATAATATTAGAGCGGAACCCTTCCACTTAGGAGTGAGTACTTTGATTGCTCACCTCTCGCAGTGCCCGCAGCGAATACACCAGCACCAACCCGACGAAGGCTGCGCCAAATCCAAAGCTGGCCGAGCTGATTGCAGGCAGCATCACCGAGCCCATCGAGCCCAGCAACAGTGCGCCGATCGCATCGCCGGTAACATTCTGCGCCGTCCACAGGCCGTTAACCCTGCCGAGATAATCGTCAGGCGTCAGGCGCTGAATCAGGCCGTATTGCAGTAAAGAGTTAATCGCCGTGAGATAGCCGAACACCACCAAACACAGTAGCGCGGTGCTGTACCACGGCATCAGGCTGAACAGCCCAATGGCGACAAAGGCTGCAATCGCAGTCAACATCATCATCCAACCGGGACGAGCCACGCCCGCAACGCGACCGCTGGTGAAAGCGCCGATGGCAGCTCCCAGCGGCACGGCGGCATACATCAGCCCGAGCCGCGAAGCGTCCACCTGCCAGAGACCAGAAAGCACCGGATAAAGCACGCGCACCGCACTGGCCATTGTCAGCAGGGCGCCAATCAGCGCCACCATGCCAATCACTTTATTACGCAATAAAAAGCTAAAGCCGCCAATCAGCGATTTTAACGGGTGCTCGCGTGGCTGCGGAGGAGGCAGTAATTTCGGCAAACGCAGCAGCGGGATTAACGTCAGCAGAGTGCCCAGTGCAGCCAGTCCGTAGTTCCACACTACCCCGCCGCTGGCAATAATCAGACCGCCAATGGCAGGAGAAAGAATTGAGCCGAAACGCACGGTCAGCATGCTTAATGCACCGGCCTGTACCAGATTTTCACGCCCCACCAGCGCAGGCGTAGCGGCTAATAATGCCGTAACGCCAACGGCACCAAAAAATCCGTCCCAAACTGACAGGACGTAAATAGCGAATAAAGATGGCGCAGGCAGTGTGGCGTTAATACACAAGCCGATGAAACCCAAACCGCAGGTGGAACGGGCGAACAATATTAAACGACGGCGCTCGTAACGGTCAGCCATCACACCGCCCAGCAGTAATCCGACAAACATGCCGCTACCGGCCAGCGTAACGGCTAAACCGACTAACAACGTTGAGCCGGTTAGCGCCTGGATCTGCACCGGCAAGGCGATGCCAAGCAGGCCAAGAGCCAATATTGAAATAAAGCGCGCACAGAATACGGAACGAAAAGCAGGGTGGGTCTTTAGCAAACTAAAATTCAATAAAATCGAGGAATTATCCATGGAAAATTCATAATCCAACGGTTACTGGGGTTGCAGCAACAAGATCCCGATTCAAGAGGGCTGCAACAGAACATTGAGGCATGCTACCATATACAAATGAAATCAATAACGATAATAAATATCATTAACATTCATACTTTTTGATTCGACGGACCGTTTCGATAATGAACATATTCAGTAGATTTCAAATCGCAGTCAGGTCTTCAACGCCGTTGAAGTTTGAAAGATACCTGGTATTAAAAAGGCTGCTATGTCTCGTCTAATCACCTCCTCAGCATCTTCATCCTCCTTTTCTTCTGGTTCACGCCAGATGGGCGGCATGCTGCTCGCGCTCCTCCTGCTGGCGGCGATGGTGGCGCTCAGCCTGTCGATAGGTGAAAAATCCATTCCTCTTGATACCGTGCTGCCCGCCTTGCAAGGCCAGTGTGCCAGTGCCGACTGTGTGATTATTCACGATGCGCGTTTGCCGCGAACGCTGGCGGGCATCCTGGCGGGCATTGCGCTGGGCCTTTCCGGCGCGCTGATGCAAATTCTTACGCGCAATCCGCTGGCCGATCCCGGCATTCTTGGCGTTAATTCCGGGGCCGGATTCTCAGTGGTGCTAGGCATCGCATTTTTTGGCGCGACTGGCATCGATCAATACTTGTGGTATGCCTTCGCCGGCGCGATGGTCGCCACGCTGCTGGTGGCAATGATTGGCGCGCTGGGTCGCGGAAGGCTAAATCCTGTCCGCCTCACGCTGGCTGGTGTCGCACTCGGCGCAGTGCTTGAAGGGATGTCTTCGGGGATCTCTTTACTTAACCCGCTGGCTTTTGATCAGCTGCGCTTCTGGCAGGCGGGTTCGCTGGATATTCGCAGCCTGTCAGTGATCCATACCGTGGCGCTGCCGATCTTAGTTGCCACAATTTTGACGCTATTGATAAGCCGCGCGCTAAATAATCTAACGATGGGCAGCGAACTTGCCACCGCGCTCGGCACGCGTATTGCTCTGACTCAGTTAGCCGGCCTGCTGGCTATTACCCTGCTTTGCGGCAGTGCGACCGCCGCCGTTGGCCCGATTGGTTTCGTCGGACTGATGATGCCGCACATCGCCAGACGTGTTTCACGCGCCAATCCGCGCTGGATGCTGCCATGGACACTAGTGCTCACCCCTTCTCTGCTGCTGGCGGCAGATTTAGCAGGAAGAGTGTTAGTTGTTGGCGAACTTAGAGTTTCGGTTGTCACGGCACTGATCGGTGCGCCGGTGCTGATTTGGCTGGTCCGCCGTCATAACGGACTGGGCCGGGGATGAGCATGAATTCGCTACTTGGCCAATCGTCGTTGGCTGCGAAAAAAAGCCGTCTAACGCGGCCTTTATTTATCGCACTATCACTGGTGTTGTGTTGCTTGGTGCTGGCAGTTTACGCTCTTGGCAGCGGCGCGCTTTCACTTACCGCTCATCAGGTGATCGATGCCCTTCGCGGTGAAGGTCCCCATAATCTATCCATTATTGTGACCCAGTGGCGTTTGCCGAGGGTAACGATAGCGCTGATCGTCGGCGCAGCGCTGGGCATCAGCGGGGCTATTTTTCAATCGCTGATGCGCAACCCGCTGGGCAGCCCAGACGTCATTGGTTTCAACTCCGGCGCTTACACCGGCGTGCTGATGATCATCGTTCTGTTTAACGGCAGCATTAATCAGATCACCGCCGGAGCCATGGCCGGAGGCATTTTTACCGGGTTGCTGGTCTATTGGTTGGCGTGGCGCAAAGGGGTAGAAACTTTCAGGCTGATCATTGTCGGCATTGCCATTCGCGCCCTGCTGACGGCAGCCAACACCTGGCTTATTATCAACGCCTCTTTAGAATCGGCCCTGACCGCCGGGTTATGGAGTGCAGGTTCGCTCAACGGCATCAGCTGGCAAAAGAGTCTGCCCGCCATTGCTGTAATGATAGTCGCGGTAGTGCTGGCACAATGGTTATGCCGGAAGATGCGCCTGCTGGAGATGGGGGATGATACTGCCTGCGCTCTGGGCGTACCGGTGGAACGTTCACGACTACTATTAATGTTGGTCGGCGTTTCCCTCACCGCAGCGGCCACGGCGATAGCAGGTCCAATCTCGTTTATCGCCCTGGTAGCCCCGCAAATTTCCCGCCGCCTGTGTGCCAGTCATCAACAGCCGCTGCTGTTTGCGGCGCTGACCGGGGCCCTGTTGCTGCTTGCCGCCGACGTTCTTGCTCAGCGCATGTTCCTTCCCTATCAATTACCCGTCGGGATATTGACCGTCAGTATTGGCGGTATCTATCTGATTGGGCTGTTAATTCGAGAATCACGACGCTAATGAGCAATCGATCTTTATCCCCTTTACGGGCAGAAAATCTCATCCTCGGCTACGAAAAAAAAATCGTCGCCCGAGATTTGTCGGTGGCGATCCCCGAAGGCAAGCTGACGGTAATTATCGGCCCGAATGCCTGCGGAAAATCGACATTACTGCGCACGCTTAGCCGTTTGATGCAGCCGCAAACGGGAGCGGTATGGCTGAATGGTAAAATGATTAACGAGGTGCCGACCAAAGAGGTCGCCAAACAGCTAGGATTGTTGCCGCAGAGTTCTATCGCGCCGGGGGATATCAGCGTCGCCGATCTCGTGGCTCGCGGGCGTTATCCTCATCAAAACTTATTTAGCCGCTGGAGTCGTAAAGACTCTGAGGCGGTAGATGAAGCAATGCGCGCAACCGGTGTTTATGAACTGGCCGACAGTCTGGTAGATAATTTATCGGGCGGGCAGCGCCAACGAGTATGGATTGCCATGGTGTTGGCACAACAAACACCTTTATTACTGCTGGACGAACCCACCACTTGGCTAGATATCGCCCATCAAATTGATTTAATGGAATTAATGTGTCGATTAAACCGACAAAACGATCGCACGCTGGTAGTGGTGCTGCACGACCTCAATCATGCCTGTCGCTACGCGGGTCATCTGATCGCCATGAAAGACGGCCAGATTATTGCCGAAGGCGCTCCGGCAGAAATCGTCACGCCGCAGTTGATTGAGCAAGTATTTGGCCTGCGCTGTCACATCATCGATTGCCCAATTTCCCATACCCCGCTGGTGATACCTTTGGGACATCGAGCTTAATTAAAAACTTACCCCCAATAGATTTCACGCTACAGCGAGTCAGACTTCGCCGCAGCGTGAAAGATGAAAGGTATTTACAGTGCGCGCAGGAGCCTGTTGAGCAGTGGCCCTAATACCTTAAACGACGAAGGCGAGACAATATCGACGTGCGCACAGTCCAGCTCGTGAACCTGCAACGCGTTGACATACTGTGACCAAGTCTGCTGCACGTCCATGCCGGCCTGCAGGGTTCTTTTCGCCACAAAAAGCGTCGCCTGCCCGTTAAAATACGCGGTGCGAGTCGCCGACAGCAATCGCACCGAGTCGGCGTAGTTGGCCTCGATTTTATCAAACATGCCACTTTTATCGCCGCTATCGGCGGGGTCCAGCGCCTCTTCTGAAACCGCAATAAATTGCTGCCGCTCGCGCTGGATCTCTTTAAGCACGTTGTCGTCGAGCATCACGTCCCAGTTTTGCGTTTCGGGTGGATAGGTATCGAGCAGGCCGAGGAAAGCAACCTCTTCTCCGCGAGCCTGCAAACGCGCGGCAATTCCCTGCGCCAGCGTCCCGCCCAGGGAGTAGCCGATAAAATGATACGGGCCGTGCGGCTGCACGCTCAACACGGTTTGCAGATGCGCGTCGCACACCTGATCCATGTTTTGACTTGAGCACAGCGGCCCGTCTGGGTGAGGCGACTGAATACCGGCCACTGACCATTGCTGGTCGATGTAACGCGGCAACACACTGAACTGCCAGGAAAAACCAGAAGCCGGATGCAGACAGAACAGGACAGGCCCCTGACCACTGCGTAGCGGTAATACCGCCTCGAACCCGCAGTTATCAACCTCGGCCTGGCTTTGTTTTTCGCCAAGCAGCGCCGCAAGCTGCTCAACTTTTGATGCCACCATAATTTGCCCGACGCTAACCGGGCGCTCCAGCTCACGACGCAGCTGCGCGGCCAGGCGCATCGCCAATAGCGAATGACCGCCGAGCGCAAAGAAATCGTCGTCGGCATACACAGTCTCACGATTTAGCAAACCCGCAATCGCGCGAGCAATCAGTGTTTCAAGCCCCGCTTCGGGTTCACGGCCTGCCGTCTGCTGCTGCGCCTCGGGCTGAGGTAAGGCTTTACGGTCTAGCTTGCCATTCGCACTTAGCGGCAAATCTGGCAACTCGACCAGCGCCACCGGCACCATGTGCGGAGGGAGAAGATCGGCGAGCTGTCCGCGCAGAGCCGCAGTATCCAAACGGACACCGGGTTGCGCCACCAGATAACCTACCAGCTGACGCGCATCGCCACTGGTCGCCTCTTGCCCGCCATTGCCCAGCGCCATAGCGTGGGTCACCGCCTGAACAATGCCCGGCAGCGAAAGCAGCGCGTGATCGATATCCGCGAGCTCGATGCGCTGGCCGCGGATCTTCAGCTGAAAGTCACTGCGCCCCAGATATTCCACCGCACCGGACGGCAGCCAACGCGCCACGTCACCGGTGCGATACATCCGGCCTCCCTGGCCCAGCGGATCGGCAACAAAACGGCTGGCCGTGAGGTCAGGCCGTGTCAGATAACCGTGCGCCAACTGTACACCGGTCAGGTACAAATCTCCGGCAATACCCGGCGGCACCGGTTGCAGACGTGCGTCGAGAATGCGCAGGCCAGTATTCCAGACCGGCAAACCAATAGGCACATTCGCGCCGCGCACTGCGGCTAAAGATTCACCCCAGGCTGGGTGATAGCTCACATCAACCGCCGCCTCGGTCGGACCATAAAGGTTGTGCAAAGCCACACCGGTACGGCGCTGCCACAGGCGGCAAAGTTCAGCAGGCAAGGCTTCACCGCTGCAAAAAACCTGACGCAGCGAGGCACAATTTCTCATCGATTCAGCCTCTTCCAGCGTGCTGACAAAGGCCGCGAGCATTGATGGGACAAAGTGCAAGGTAGTAACCTGATGGGCGGCGATCAGCTGCTGGAGCTGTTCCGAGTCGCGGTGCGCCTCAGGAGGTGCCATGAATAGTTTCGCGCCGACAACGAGCGGCCAGAAGAATTCCCACACCGAAACATCAAAACTGCTCGGCGTTTTTTGCAGCACTACGTCGTCGCAGCCCAGCGGATACTGGTTTTGCATCCACAGCAGTCGGTTAACGATCGCCTGATGACCCACCACCACGCCTTTCGGCCTGCCGGTCGAACCTGAAGTAAAGATGAGATAAGCCGGATGATTTTCTGAAGGTCCCTTAAATTCCTGAGGTAAATCTGATCTCAGGTCTAATAAACTATCGTAAATCATCACGTTGCCTTTATGAGCAAAACGTGACAGCTGGCTGTTGTCAGTGATGATTAGACGTGGAGAGGCGTCTTCCAGCATCATCGCCAGGCGATCGTCAGGATAACTGGTGTCCATCGGCAGATAAGCCGCTCCGACCTCGACAATCGCCATCAATGCCAGTGAGAGAAAGACTGAACGAGGCAGCGCCACGGCTACGATATCGCCCGCTGCAACGCCCTGCTCAATCAACCGCTGCGCCAGAGCCACAACCTGCTGGCGCGTTTCACGATAATTAAATTGGTGCTGCTCATCAGCCAGCGCCGGGGCGTGCGGCGTCGCCTCAGACTGCTGTTGCAATAACCGATTCAAGGTGTTCTCGGCCAGCGGGAAAGCGGTGTCGTTCACCCGTGTAATCAGTTCACGATCGGCGGCCGTCAACATCTCTGCATCACCCGAGAGCAAAGCGGGATTCGCGGCAAACTGACCAAGCAAGAGTGGCAAACGTTGTAAATGTGCCTCAATCTCCTGCTGCTGATAACGTTCGGCGTTCGCCAGCACATCGACTGTCAGTTGCCCGGACTCATCGATATACAGGGCGATTTCCAGATCACGCACCGGGCCAGACGACAACTCGTGTGTAACACCATTTATGCCATTGAAATCAAGTCGGAAGTCGAACATCTTGAAGTTGAAAACCGTGCCGTACATCGGCTGGGCATCACCAACGCCTCCGACGTCGCGCTGGATCTGTTCCGCGTCGTAGCGCTGATGGCGACGGGCCTTTTTCAGCTCACGAGCCACCTCAATCGCCACTTCTAGCAGCGTATGCTGCGGCTCTACGTTAAAGGCCACCGGCAATACGTTAATCACCGGACCCGTGGCACAAAGCGCGACAGAACCCATTCGGCGCATAAAGATAAATCCGGCAGTAAATGCACTTTGCCCGCTCAAACGGGACACCCACAGCGCCACCAGTCCCAGCGCCATATCGGCAGGCGTCAACTTGTGCGCCTCTCCGGCCGCAATCAACTGGGCAAACTGTTGGCGATCGCAGCTCTGTGACAGACGGAAAATATGCGTGGTTGGCGTCTGCCCCGCTAACGGAAGCGGACTAAGGCTGGCCGCTGGCGGCGACTGGCGCGCCTTCTCCAGCCAGAACTGTTTGTCTCGCTGGCAGGCGGCGGCTTGTTCGTACCGCTGATACTCTTCAACCACGTCGCGAAACGCCACGAAAGATGCTGGTTCCGGCATGGTTTGCTGGCAAAGGGCGGTATAAAGGTGGGCAATTCGGCGTGTGATGGCGTTAAAGCTGAAGGCATCGACGATAACGTGATGATAACGCTGATACCAAAACCAGCGGTTTTGCGCGACGCGGATCAGAATATGACGCAACAGCGGCCCGCCATCGGCAACGCGTAACTGGCCATTAAGATCCTCATGCATTAACGCCAGCGCGGCGTGATCCTGACTCTGACTTTGTCGATCAGGCTGAGCGGAGATATTAAACGAGGCACGATCGCAAAGATCGACACACTCCACCGCCGGGATCGCGGTGGTGCTGTCATACCACTGCATCGGCACTCCGTCGTGCTCTTCAAAGCGCATACGCAAAGTATCGGCTTCGGACAGTCCCTGAGCGATAGCTTGCAGCAGAATTTCACGGTCAATCTCGCCGACAAGTTCAATATAGTGGGCCACTGCATAGGCGTTATCGTGGGGAGAAAGCTGATCGGCAACCCAAATGCTCGGCTGTGCGGCCACCAGCGGCATAGCATCGCGGCGGGAGGAAGTATCTTGTGAAGTCCGCGATTTTAAGCTCTGCGGCTGCGATGTTTGTAGCTTTGAAGTGATGTCTTGCACCCTGATACTCCTGAAAAATAAACTCTGTGCCGAGGATGATTAGCCTCTGCCGTATCCTTCGGCGGCTATGGCGCAATTATGAAGCGGCGCGCTGCGCGGTTGGCCGCATGTCCCGCCAATGGCTTTCCAGCCAGGCAATACAATCGGCGCGCTCGGCCGGGCCGAAAATCGGTTGCCACCCCGGCGGCACCGCGCTGAAATCGGGCCACAGGCTGTATTGTTGCTGGTCATTTTGCAGTATCAGGCTGCGCTGCTGTTCGTCATCGAAAGGGTTAAGCTTTTCCATCATCGGCTCCTGCCAACAAATAAAATTGTGAGGTGAATTCCTCGGCCCACAGAGCCTGCAGTCCATCGAGCAAACCACCGCGCCAGCACAAAGCGTCGTGCCCACCTTCAACGACCTGATATTGCAGGCTATGTCGAGAATCACCGAGCATTGCGGCCAGGCTGTCATTAACCCGGTGGATCAGCCTTTCGTGGCGACCGGCCTGCATGAAGATTCGCAGCGCACTTTCACGGCCCAATCCTTTTTCTATTTGCTTTGGCAGCCAACAAGCATCTTCGGGGATCTCTTCCAGCTGCAACATATCGCGACGCGGCCACCAAAACGATCCCGACTGCGACAATACGCAGCCGAAACGCTGCGGCCAGTTGAGGCCTGCATACAGTGAAGACAGGCCGCCAAAACTTTGCCCGGCAACTACGGTTTTTGCGGCGTTATCGCTGTGCGGTGCCAGTTTCGCCACTTCGGGCAGCAACTCTTGCTGCACCGCCAACCAGAATTCGGGATTACAGGTCAGCTCCTGGCTGCGATGCTGGCTATCAATCACTTCAATCAACACATATACGGCCTGCGGCAAGTTGCCCTGCGCCGTTTGTTGCAGCAGCG
The DNA here is from genome assembly GCF_000257645.1 of Serratia sp. M24T3. Lineage (GTDB taxonomy): Bacteria > Pseudomonadota > Gammaproteobacteria > Enterobacterales > Enterobacteriaceae > Rouxiella. The sequence goes on along the minus strand of NZ_AJHJ01000010.1, from coordinate 11,380 downwards.
GTTCCCAAAGAGGCATTTTTTGTGACCAGAACTGCCCATCAAGCAAGATAGCCAGCGGACGGGATGACAGCTCAACGCCGTCGCCGGTGGTATAAATCCACACGTCACGCTGGTTGCCTAAACGCGCGCTGTTCCAGGAAAAACGCTGGATTTTTGCCGGTGGCGCAGGCACGCAGCGCCCGCTGGAGGTGCCATAGCTGTCATAGTCACGCCAAGCCGGTTGCGCAGGAGCATCTGGCAAACTGACGCCGGACAAAGCATGGCCTTTCGCCCCTGTCCAGTTGCGGGTGGGGTTAAGTAAATCATGGCTGGCGTTGGCGAAATTGCTGCGCCACCAGCTGCGCACGGCAAACATCTGCCCAAAGGCATCGTCGGCCTGTGTAGTGAAAGGTTGACTCTCTTCGCTGGGAATAAAACTGTAGCTGCCGCGCCAGTCTGATTTAAGTTCAATTTGCCAATACCAGACATCAGTGCCATTCAGGCGCTGCAAACTTTGCGGCGGCGAAGACTGATGGTGGTCGGTCAGGCAGTTAATGTTGATCCAGACCCGTTGATATGCGGAGGTGAACTCGCTGCCGTGAGGATCACGCCAAAAAAAGGTGACCTTGCACCGCCCTTTGCCTGAAGATTCAACCCACGGTGTACCCCGACGGGCGACTTCAAGCCACCATCCGTTGCTTCCTGCATGCTTACTGTTTAACAGCGTATGGCTCGCTGAGAGGGACAGTGTGTCTAAACAATCTGGTTTCAAAACACTTTCTCTTATTGTGGCTACATAGTGATTAACTAAGGCTGGCTATGCCTTGAAGTGGTTAACTTCTTTAAGCGTTTATAACCTCAACGAGGTGGCAAATAAGTGTATTGATAATTATTTTCATTTGCAATAGAGTGAAAACCCTACAAACAGGGCCGACTTTTCCATGTATCCATGAAAACGAGATTCTCTTTTATCGACCTGACATTACCGACTGTGACACAGCGCATTATCGTCACCCACTACGATGTCAATACGCTGGAGTCTGAGGATTTACTGATTTTGCCTCATTATCAGACATTGGTTCGCGCCGTGCCTCAGCGTAAAGCCGAGCATCTCGCGGGCCGGTTGGCCGCCCGGGAAGCCTTGCGCGGACTTAACTGTGAGGCTCGGCTGCTGGCCGTGGGGTCGCATCGCCAGCCGCTGTGGCCGGAGGGAATAATAGGTTCGATAAGCCACACCGCGAGTCTGGCATTGGCGGCGGTAGCGAAAGATTCGGGGCGGCTTTGCGGATTAGGAATTGATATTGAATCGGTGCTTTCTTCCAAACAAACCGAAGAAATAATCGATGGGGTGATACAGCGTGAAGAATATGCACTGCTGCGCCAGGCGACCCTTTCAGTAGAAGAGGCATTGACGATTATCTTCTCGGCCAAAGAGAGTTTGTTTAAAGCGCTGTTCCGCCACGTAGGAGAATACTTTGAATTTTCTGCGGCGCACATCACCATGCTCTCCCCGCAGACCCAACGTTTTACTCTACAGCTGGTGCAACCTTTGACGGCCACACTTCCAGCCGGCATGACTTTTAACGGCCAATGGCACTATCTTGACGGCAAAATAGTGACGCTGATTCGCTTTTGATTAGAACAGAAGACGACTCTGAACTTTAAGGGTCCAGAGTCGCAGGGGGAGAAAGCTTATTGGCTCATGGCCGATTTTTTCTTCATCATTTCGTCTTTCTTCATTTTGTCTTTGGCCATGCTGTCTTTTGACATGTGGTCTTTTGACATTTTGGTGTCGGTTTTTGACATGCTGTCTTTAGACATTCCCATGGTGTCTTTTTTGGCCATCGGTTTCTTCATGGTATCTTCGGCATGTGCGCCCATCATACCCAGCATCAGCGTTGAAGAGATCATTACAGCGATTAACTTTTTCATGGTAATTCCTCGTTATTGTAAGAAGATGCACGATGTGTGCAGGGTCGTTGTCGTTTGTAATTAACTTCCACCAAACCAGTTGTAACCTTGGTCTTCCCAATAGCCACCGGGATAGGCATTGGTGATTTCAATCAGTTTGATATGTTTAGGATTCTTGTAACCGAGCTTGGTCGGCATTCTAAGCTTCATTGGAAAACCATACTTGCGTGGCAAAATTTGCCCATCATAGGTCAGCGCCAGTAGGGTCTGCGGATGCAGCGCGGTTGCCATATCGATGCTGGTGTAATAGTCGTCAGCACATTTAAAACTTACATATTTGGCGCTGAGATCCGCCCCCACCAGCTTTAAAAATTGTGAAAAAGGGATGCCTCCCCACTTACCGATTGCGCTCCAGCCTTCAACACAGATATGCCGCGTGATTTGGCTAACCTGCGCCATCTGATACAGCTGCGGCAGCGACCAGCTAGATTTATCCAATACTTTTCCCGCTAACTGCAGGCGATAAGCTTGTCCGTCAACTTCGGGTGCATCCTCTTCACCATAGAACGCGTTAAAAGGAAACGGCCGGGTGATCATCGATTCTGTATATTCCGGTGCCAGACGATTTGCCCCAAACAGCCATGCCTGTACCCTGTCGTTGAATCCAGAAATAGAAACCAGCGCTTTTTCAACACTCTGATTATCGCTGATGTCGCAACCGGTCAGCATCACCATGCCACCCAATGTCAGCCCTTGACGCAAAAACTGGCGACGGGAGGAGGAATCAAGTCTACGGGCAATCAGAGCCTGCGCCTGCTGCAAAATATCTTGAGCATCGGTTCCAGGAATGATGATTTTGCTGTCTTTTTTCATGTCGAAAGCCTCAACGTCCACGCAGCATGGCGAGCAGTGTTTTCGGAACCAGCAACACCATAATCAAATGCACAACGACAAAACCTACCATCGCCGACATCGCAAAAAAGTGCACATAACGGGCTGCATCAAAACCGCCCATTAGCGTACGTAGCAGAGGAAACTGTACTGATTTCCACACCACCAGCCCCGATAGCACCAGCACAATTCCGTCAGCCATAACAAACAGATAGGCAACTCGCTGCACCATGTTGTAATGGCGGAGGTCGTCATGGGCTAACTTGCCTTTCAGCGCGGCCAGCAAATCTGCCAGAATTGCCCGAGGAGTGACGGGAAAAAACTTTGCTTTCAGGCGACCAGTCACAATGTTCATCAGCAGATAAAACACCCCGTTGATGCCGAACAGCCACATTCCGGCAAAATGCCACTGAATTCCACCGCCTAGCCATCCGCCCAAAGTAAGATTTTCCGAGAAATTAAAAGCAAACAGCGGTGAAGCGTTGTAAATCTGCCAACCGCTGGTGACCATAATCAGTATCGCCAACGCATTGATCCAATGAGTTAAACGCAGCCACAGGGTGTGAACGACAAGCGATTTTTTCGGCCTGCCCGCCGTTTTCAAAGGCTCGGGTGATTCAATATGAGTTGTCATCCACTGCTCCTGTGCCCCACGACTTTCGATGCAAGCAGTATTGAATTGATTTGTTCCCCGAGACATCACGCAAAGTTAAACAAAATGTGATAACTCCGGATGATGACCTTGTGTAGACTGCAAGCTGATCGAACACGCTTTAACCGGTTCAGGGCGCGACTGATGGATAAGAATAAAAAGATTCTGATTGTTGAAGACGATAGCAATATTGCCGAGCTGCTGACGCTGCATCTGCGCGATGAAGGCTATGTCATTACCCATGCCGCTGATGGTGATCGGGGTGTCGCGCTCCTTGATAAGGGGGGGTGGGATGCCCTGATACTTGATTTGATGTTGCCCGGCGTCGATGGTCTGGAAATTTGCCGCCGCGCCCGAAACATGACGCGCTATACGCCGATTATCATCATCAGCGCGCGCTCCAGCGAGATCCACCGCGTTCTGGGCCTAGAGCTGGGAGCTGATGACTATCTGGCGAAGCCTTTTTCAATGCTGGAGTTGGTTGCCCGGGTAAAAGCGCTGTTCAGGCGACAAGATGCGATGGGCAGAAATCTGCAAATGGATGCCGGGACGCTCAGCTCGGGCGGGCTGGTTATCGATCCTATTGCCCGTGAAGTATTACTCAACCAGCAGAATATTGAGCTAACGCCCCGTGAATTCGATTTACTGTATTTCTTCGCTAAAAATCCGGGAAAAGTCTTCTCGCGCCTTAGTTTGCTTAATCAGGTTTGGGGGTATCAACATGAAGGCTATGAGCACACGGTTAATACTCATATCAATAGGTTACGCATCAAGATCGAGACTAATCCGGCAGAACCTGACAGGATTTTGACTGTGTGGGGGAAAGGCTACAAATTTATACTATCCACTGATGAATCTCAGGGGTAATGCAATGAAAAATATGACACTTTCACAGCGACTGACGCTAGTCTTTACCCTCTTGCTAGTCGCCTGCTGCACGATTTCGGGTATTTTACAGGTTCGTTCGAGCAGTCAGTACAGTCAGGCGGTTATCCAGCGGCTATCGCAAGATATGGCCAAACACATTGCCGACAGCAACCCTTTGCTCGGCCAAAATGGACTGAACACAGCTTCTGTTCATACCCTTTTTGATCAACTGATGGCGGTGAATCCCAGCGTTGAAGTTTATCTTCTAGATAAACAAGGAAAAATTATTGGCGATGCCGCCCCGGCAGGCGCGGTAAAATTGTCGCAGGTGAATCTGCAACCGGTACAGGCATTGCTCAAGGGAGCAAAAATGCCGGTCTATGGCGATAACCCTCGCCATGCCGATCAAACTTCACATCAGGTATTTAGCGCCGCGCCTTTACTCGATCACGGACAGTTGCAGGGTTATATCTACATCGTTTTGCTGGGCGATCAATATAGTGCGCTGGACCGCGATGCCCAGCTTCAATCGGCAATCATGATGGCTGTGCGCTCCATGGGGCTGGTGATTTTATTTGGCCTGGTGGCCGGGGGATTTGCATTCCGCTGGGTCACGCGCCCTATCCGTCGCCTGACTGCGCAAATCAGAAATCTCGACAGTGGCGGCATGGAGGCGGTACAAGCTTTGTCACAAACGGTTCCTGCCGCCAATGCGCAACGTGACGAGGTATTCCAGCTCCAGCAGACGTTTATCAACATGGCAAAACGCATCGACGAACAGTGGCAGAGACTGACTCGCCAGGACCAGCAGCGGCGTGAATTTATCGCCAACATCTCCCATGATTTACGTACCCCTTTGACTTCGCTGCACGGCTATCTCGAAACTCTGTCGGTGAAATCTGACCAGCTCAGCGATGAAGATCGTCATCGCTATCTGAACATCGCTCTGGTGCAGAGTAAAAAGGTTGGACGATTGGCTCAGGAGTTGTTCGAACTGGCGCGCCTCGAGTACGGCGTGGTGAAACCGCAGAAAGAGCCGTTTTCAATGTCTGAGCTGGTGCAGGACGTCTATCAAAAATTTGAACTCACCGCCGAAACGCGCCATTTAACGTTACAGGCCGATATGACGCAGGGTATTCCTCTGGTCAATGCTGATTTGGCAATGATCGAGCGGGTGATGACTAATCTGCTTGATAACGCGATCAGATTTACTCCCGACCACGGCACGATTGAAATACGCCTGTGGCCACAGCAGGAAAAAGTTATGGTGCAGCTAAACGATAGCGGTCCGGGGATTGCCGCCGAACTCAAGAACGATCTTTTTATTCGCCCGTCAATTTTAAGCACTGGCCGCAAACGCGCGGGAGGGCTGGGCCTGATGATTGTAAAACGCATACTCGAACTGCACGGCAGCGACATCACATTAATTGATCGCCCTGGCAAAGGTGCCTGTTTCGAGTTCTCTGTACCCATTTAAGGATGGCGTTGAATGAGCAAGTTTCATTGCGCCACACTATTTTTATTGAGGAAATTTAACGAATAAGCGATGGTAAGGTTCCCCAGTCACAAGGAGTGAACCCTATGGATACTGCCTTCCAAATGCTGTTACCTCAGTCACTTGTGCCAGGACAAACCATTGGTTTTTTCTCGGCATCATCGCCTGTCACCGTTACCGCACCCAATCGTTTTGCTCGTGCCAAACAGTTTTTGCAGGCAAAAGGGTTCAAACTTCAGGCCGGAAGTCTGACGCAAAAATCCGATTTCTATCGTTCGGGAAGCATTCAGGAACGCGCCGAAGAGCTTAATCAGCTACTGCGCGACCCCAAAGTTCGCTGCGTGATGTCAACCATTGGTGGTATGAACAGCAATGCGCTGCTGCCTTATATTGACTATGAGGCGATTAAAGCCGATCCAAAAATTATCATCGGTTATTCAGACAGCACCGCTTTGCTGTTGGGTATTTATGCCAAAACAGGGTTAATCACTTTCTACGGCCCGGCGTTGGTTGCCTCTTTCGGCGAGTTTCCTCCCCTGGTCGACACGACCTGGCAATCTTTCTCTGATTTGCTGATAACGCCTCCTGCTCTGCCTTACACCTATCCTTTACCGCCAGTCTGGAGCGATGAAAAGCTTAACTGGGATACCACGTCCCCCGAACGTCCGAAAAAACTTTATGAAAATGACTGCCGGTATATTGGCTCGGGCTCGGTATCGGGAAGAGTGATTGGTGGCAATCTGAATACTTTATCCGGCATTTGGGGCAGCCCGTACATGCCTGAAATCAGGCGCGGCGATATTTTGCTGATTGAAGACAGCCTCAAGGATATCGCCACCATCGAACGTTCATTCAACATGCTTAAACTTAATGGCGTGTTTGATCGCGTCGCTGCCGTCTTGCTGGGTAAACACGAAGGATTTGATGATAAAGGTACGGGTCGCCGTCCTTTCGATGTTCTTCAAGAAGTTCTTAACGGACAGTCTCTGCCAATCGTCGATGGCTTTGACTGTTGTCACACCCATCCAATGTTAACGTTGCCTTTAGGCAGCCAAATCAGAATCGATTTTGAGCGAAAAAGTGTTGAATTAACCGCTCAATTTATAAACAGCAATGACAACTGATTGTCTTGCCGAGACATTGCGTGATCTGCCACCCAAAAGCCAAACAAAGCTGGTCAGCAAACTACAATTAACCTTTGATTGACATAGTATTAACATATTCATAAGGAGAACAATAATGAGCCAATCTCAAAAGCATCCGATTCCTGCTTCAATTGCAGAGCGAGCCTTAATCACACCTGAGAAATATCAGCAATATTATCAACAGTCTGTTGAGGATCCTGAGACGTTCTGGGGTGAGCAGGCCAAGGTGCTCGACTGGATCAAACCGTTCACTAAAGTTAAAAATACTTCCTTTGCACCCGGCAATATTGATATCCGCTGGTTTGAGGATGGCACGCTGAATCTGGCAGCAAACTGCCTGGATCGTCATTTGGCCGATCGTGGTGATCAGGTGGCGATCATTTGGGAAGGCGACGATCCGAATGCAGAAAACAGATTCGTCACCTACAAACAGCTGCACGAAGACGTCTGCAAATTTGCCAACGTATTGAAAGATCACGGCGTGCAAAAAGGTGACGTGGTGGCCATCTATATGCCAATGGTGCCTGAGGCCGCCGTGGCAATGCTGGCCTGCGCGCGTATCGGGGCGGTACATTCGGTAATTTTTGCCGGATTCTCCCCAGAAGCCGTATCTGGCCGTATCATCGATTCCAACGCCAAACTGGTGATCACCGCTGATGAAGGCCTGCGTGCCGGTCGCACCATTCCGCTTAAACAAAACGTTGACGATGCGCTGAAAAACCCCGCAGTCGTTAGCATTACCAATGTCATCGTTTACCAACGCACCGGCAAGAAAGGCGAATGGAAAGAGGGTCGCGATGTTTGGTGGCACGAAGTCATCGCTAACGCTTCCGCCGAATGCCCGCCGACAGAAATTAAAGCCGAAGATCCGCTGTTCATTCTTTATACCTCGGGTTCAACCGGCAAGCCTAAGGGCGTGCTGCACACTACTGGCGGCTATCTGGTTTATGCCGCGCTGACCTTTAAATACACCTTCGATTACCATCCTGGCGATGTCTACTGGTGTACCGCCGACGTTGGCTGGGTGACAGGCCACAGCTATTTGCTCTACGGGCCGTTGGCCGTGGGTGCGATTACACTGATGTTCGAAGGGGTACCAAACTATCCGCAAACCAACCGCATGTCGCAGGTTGTAGACAAGCATAAAGTTAACATCCTTTATACCGCGCCGACCGCAATCCGCGCTCTGATGGCCGAAGGTGATAAAGCGATTGAAGGCACTACCCGCAGCTCGTTGCGTATTCTGGGTTCAGTCGGCGAACCGATTAATCCGGAAGCCTGGGAGTGGTACTACAAAACGATCGGCAATAGTGATTGCCCGATTGTAGATACCTGGTGGCAAACCGAGACCGGCGGTTTCATGATAACCCCGCTGCCGGGCGCTACTGAACTTAAGGCCGGCTCGGCAACATTGCCATTCTTCGGCGTACAGCCTGCGCTGGTCGATAATGAAGGCAATCCGCAGGAAGGGGCGACCGAGGGTAATCTGGTAATTACCGATTCCTGGCCGGGTCAGGCACGTACGCTGTTTGGCGACCACGAACGCTTTGAGCAGACCTATTTCTCGACCTTCAAAAACATGTATTTCAGCGGTGACGGCGCGCGCCGTGACGAAGACGGTTATTACTGGATCACCGGACGCGTGGATGACGTTCTGAATATTTCTGGTCACCGCCTGGGTACTGCCGAAATCGAATCGGCGTTGGTTTCGCATCCAAAAATTGCCGAAGCCGCAGTGGTTGGTTATCCGCACAGCATCAAAGGTCAGGCTATTTACGCCTACGTAACCTTGAATCATGGTGAAGAACCGTCGCCAGAACTCTATACCGAAGTGCGTAACTGGGTACGCAAGGAAATAGGGCCAATCGCGACGCCGGATATCCTTCACTGGACAGATTCATTGCCTAAAACCCGCTCCGGTAAAATCATGCGCCGTATTCTGCGCAAGATCGCCGCGGGCGATACCTCAAACTTTGGAGATACCTCAACCCTTGCCGATCCGGGCGTGGTCGATAAATTGTTGGAAGAAAAACAATCAATGAAAACGTCGTCATAATTTTCACCGCCTGAGCGCGGTGAACTCAATCAATGCCTCATAGGAGTCGTGTAGATGAATGATCTCATTTATCAAAAGGTTGAAAGTAATCCGCGCTTTAAAGAGTTGGTACATAAACGCAGCCGGTTCGCCTGGCTGCTTTCTATCATCACTTTGGTGCTATACGTCGCTTTTATCTTCCTGATAGCCTTTGAGCCTCAATGGCTTGGCACGCCTCTCTATGCTGGCGCAACCATTACGCGAGGCATCCCTGTTGGTGTCGGCTTAATCGTTATATCTTTTGTGCTGACAGGTGTTTATGTTTTCCGCGCTAACGGTGAATTTGACCGTTTGACCGCTGATATTATCCGTGAGGTGAAGCCATGAACGCCCGTCGTCTGGGGGTTCTGGCTCTTCTGGCGCTGAGTTCCAGTGCCTGGGCCGCCGAGGGTATTGCCGGAGCTGTGCAACGGCAACCGCTTAATATCGAAGCTATTATCATGTTTGTATTGTTCGTTGGCGCGACACTCTATATCACCTATTGGGCATCAAAACGCACTCGCTCGCGTACGGATTACTACACGGCAGGTGGGCAGATTACCGGGCTACAAAACGGTTTGGCCATTGCGGGAGACTTTATGTCTGCCGCTTCGTTCCTGGGGATCTCGGCACTGGTTTATACCTCGGGCTACGACGGGCTGATTTACTCGATCGGCTTTCTGATTGGCTGGCCGATTATTCTGTTTCTGATCGCCGAGCGATTGCGTAACCTGGGTAAATATACCTTTGCCGATGTGGCTTCCTATCGTCTAAAACAAAAACCAATTCGCACTCTATCAGCCTGCGGCTCATTGGTTGTCGTCGCCTTGTACCTGATTGCGCAGATGGTAGGTGCGGGCAAGCTTATTCAGTTGCTATTCGGGCTGAACTATCTGGTGGCAGTCGTGCTGGTCGGTATTCTGATGGTGCTTTACGTTCTTTTTGGCGGCATGCTGGCGACCACTTGGGTGCAAATCATCAAGGCAGTCCTACTGCTGGCGGGTGCCACCTTTATGGCGATAATGGTGATGAAATCCGTGGGTTTCAACTTCAATACACTGTTTACTCAGGCCGTGGCCGTGCATCCCAAAGGGCTTGCTATTATGAGCCCCGGAGGGTTGGTATCAGACCCGATATCGGCACTGTCGTTGGGGCTGGCACTGATGTTTGGTACAGCAGGTTTGCCACACATTTTGATGCGCTTCTTCACGGTTAACGATGCCAAAGAAGCGCGCAAAAGCGTGTTCTATGCCACTGGTTTTATTGGTTACTTTTATATTCTGACCTTTATTATCGGCTTCGGTGCCATCGTGTTGGTCAGTTCTAATCCGGCCTTCAAAGACGCCAGCGGCGCACTGCTAGGTGGAAATAACATGGCTGCCGTTCATCTTGCCAACGCGGTAGGTGGCAGTTTCTTCCTTGGCTTTATCTCGGCAGTTGCCTTCGCGACCATTCTGGCAGTCGTTGCGGGGTTAACGTTGGCGGGCGCGTCTGCTGTTTCGCATGACCTCTATTCCAGCGTGATAAAAGACGGCAAAGCCACAGAGTTAGCCGAGCTTCGCGTATCGAAATCGACGGTCGTGGTGCTGGGCTTTGTAGCAATCGCTCTAGGCATTTTGTTTGAGAAACAGAATATTGCCTTCATGGTTGGTCTGGCATTCTCAATCGCTGCCAGCTGTAACTTCCCTATTATTCTGCTATCTATGTACTGGTCTAAATTGACTACGCGCGGTGCGATGATTGGTGGGTGGTTAGGGCTAATTACAGCGATCGTCTTGATGATCCTCGGCCCGACCATCTGGGTGCAAATTTTGGGTCACGCCAAGCCGATTTACCCGTATGAGTATCCTGCATTGTTCTCAATGATCGTGGCTTTTGTGGGTATCTGGTTCTTCTCAATTACTGATAAATCCCCTTCTGGCGCAGCAGAAAGAAAGCTTTTCTGGCCCCAATTTGTACGCTCTCAAACCGGTATTGGGATTTCACAAAGCAGTAAACATTAATTTATTGCCGATAAAAGAAACAAAAAAGGCCCCAATCGTTAGATTGAGGCCTTTTTATTAAGCATTGACTGATCGAAAATCACTCAAACTTATCAATGAGGTAGAACAAAAAAACCCCAGTCTTTCGACTGAGGTTTCTCTGTTTATTTGATGCCTGGCAGTTCCCTACTCTCGCATGGGGAGACCCCACACTACCATCGGCGCTACGGCGTTTCACTTCTGAGTTCGGCATGGGGTCAGGTGGGACCACCGCGCTACTGCCGCCAGGCAAATTCTGTTAATTTACCGAACTCTACGCTTTGTTTCTGGTGCTGATACCCAGAGTCGAACTGGGGACCTCACCCTTACCAAGGGTGCGCTCTA
>NZ_AJHJ01000009.1 GCF_000257645.1 Serratia sp. M24T3 | reverse complement strand
GAAGTTAAGCCATGCGCAGCATTAAGCGTAGCGTTGACCGCTGTAGAGTTGCCGGTTTTTCTTTTTAGCTACTATTGGCGGCCTCAGGCCTACGCTGAGCGAAGGAAAGGGAGACGCTTTTGGCTCCCGACTGAGTGAAGGCAGCCCGCAGGGCCGTGGCCAACGCCACGCACCGAGGCTTCTGAAAAGATCTACTTTTTTTGCACCAATCTGGTCACGAGAAAAGGGGCCCGGGATTCTTAAGGGTGGCGGCCCAAGGGCCACCCTTAAGGCGGTCTGGGCCGCAGCCCAGTAAGCGAAGCGCATGGGCTTTAGGTGCTGCGCACAGGCTTTTTAAGGTCAATGATCACCGAGGAGTTTTTCCGGTTCACTCATTTTAATGGTCATTTAACCGGCAGTGCCGGAACCGGGCAAGAGGTCTTCAGGGCGAGCCCTCTTGCATCTCCGCGCCCCTTTGGTGTCGCTTAGCTGCACGGCACCAGACGATGAGTTCGTTTCAGTGCCCCCCGTGTGTGGCGTTGGTCGCGCCGCTGCGCGGTCCCTTCGTTCGTTCGAAAGCCAAAAACGTCTTTCTCCCTTCCTCAGCGCCGCCCCGAGGCCGCCAATCAGGGCTATTAAAGAAAGATCGGCAACCTAAACTGAGGTCAAAAGGCCTTTCTTCTGACAAAAATTTTCTTTTGAAGGTGACATTCTGTGAATATCGGTTTTATTAATTCAGAAACGAAAACAAAAGTTATATCTAGTCTCGAACAAACCTAAGAGACCTATCTTTGTGAGATCGGCTTTTGACCGCTGCAGAGTTGCCGGTTTTTCTTTTTAGTTGCTATTGGCGGCCTCAGGCCTACGCTGAGCGAAGGAAAGGGAGACGCTTTTGGCTCCCGACTGAGTGAAGGCAGCCCGCAGGGCCGTGGCCAACGCCATGCACAGAGGCTCCTGAAACGATCTACTTTTTTTGCACCAATCTGGTCACAAGAAAAGGGGCCCGGGATTCTTAAGGGTGGCGGCCCAAGGGCCACCCTTAAGGCGGTCTGGGCCGCAGCCCAGTAAGCGCAGCGCATGAAGTTGAATTGAAGTTAAGCTAAAGGCCATGCGCAGCATTAAGGGCCATGCGCAGCACCTTAGCCATGCGCAGCACCTTAGCCATGCGCAGCACCTTAGCCATGCGCAGCATTAAAGCCCGTGCGCAGCACACAAGCCAGTGCGCAGCACAAAAAAGTTGCCTTTAGATTGCCAATCTAAAGCCGCTAAGGGATCGGTCTATCCCAAATTCCCGGCATGGAAACGCAGGTGATCCTCGATAAAGCTCGCGATAGTGAAATAGCTATGGTCATAACCAGGCTGTACACGCAGCTGCAGCGGCCAGTCGCGCTGACGGGCCAGTTCGGCGAGCTTGGCCGGTTGTAGCTGGTCGGCGAGGAACTGATCATTGTCGCCCTGATCGACCAAGATAGGAAAAGTCGCCTGATCTGCCGGATAAACACTCAGCAAATGGCAGCTGTCATACTGTAACCATTGACTCTCGTCGTCGCCGAGATAGGCGCTAAACGCCTTGCGACCCCAAGCTACCTGACATGGATTAACAATGGGGGCAAAAGCAGAAGCGGAGTGGAAACGCTGGGGATTGCGTAAGGCCAGCATCAATGCGCCGTGTCCGCCCATCGAGTGACCCATAATCGACTGGCGATCGCTGATATTGAAGTGTTCCTGCAGCAGTAGCGGAAGCTCATCGATAACGTAGTCGTACATTCGATAATGAGCTGCCCATGGTGACTGGGTCGCATTTAAGTAAAAACCAGCGCCCTGGCCTAAATCGTAACCTTCGTCGTTGGCGACATCTTCACCGCGCGGGCTGGTATCCGGCATCACCAAAACGAGCCCTAATTCTGCAGCAATGCGCTGTGCGCCTGCTTTGGTTGTGAAGTTTTCATCGTTGCAGGTCAGGCCCGATAGCCAATAAACCACCGGAGGCGGATTGTCATCACGCGGCGGTGGCAGGTAGATGCTGAAGGTGGTGCTGCTTTGCAAACTGCTGGAGAAGTGACGATAACGCTGTTGCCAGCCGTCGAACATCCGGTGTTCTTCCAGAAGTTCTATTGATGTGCTCATCTGTTGCTCCTTTAGAGTTTTATAATTAATGCGCTAAATTCACAGAGCCATTCAGCTCCAAAATCAGTTCCTGCAATGCCCTTACGTTAGGCCCAAAAGCATCGCGCCGCCAAAACAGCCAAGTAGTGCTGGCGGCGAATTGCTCATCTAACTCATGTACTTGCACGCGTTCTTTGCCCTGCATTTGATCCAGCAGACTGCGCGGCAGCATGGCAATACCCGCCCCGCTGGCGACGCAGGCGACCATGGAGTGATATGACTGAATCTCCATGGTGCTGTTGGCGTGAAATCCGGCATGTCTCATCCAGTTCTCTAAACGTTGACGATAAGAGCAGCTGGGACGAAACGCAAATACCGTGTGTCCCGGTCGGCCAGGAAGGGTGACCATTGGGTCTTCTCCCTGCGGGGAGATGAGTACCAACCGTTCCTGAAAAGCCACGCAGCCGGTTAAATCTTCATCGTCAATTGGACCTTCAGCCAGACCTGCTGCCAGTTTTCCAGAACGGACGCTGTCGATGGTTTCGCCCGACGGTGCGGTGTTCAACGAGAGTGCAACCTGTGGATGACGCTGATGATAAGCCGCAAGCAGAGCAGGAAGGCGTGTCGCTGCCGAGCTTTCCATTGCGCCCAGCTCGAATTGCCCAGCAGGTTCACCGGCATGGGTTAAAGCCAGCGCTTCTTCACTCAACGCCAGAATTCGTTTAGCGTAACTCAAAAAGTTGTAGCCAATAGCTGAAAGCCGTAGTCGCTGTTTTTCGCGGATAAACAAATCAGTGCCCAGCTCTTGTTCAAGTTGGCGCAGGCGGGTGGTCAAATTAGACGGCACGCGGTGGAGCTGTTGTGCTGCACGCGCTACCGAGCCGGTTTCTGCCACACAGCAAAACATTCGTAACTGGGTAAGATCCATAATTTATTCTCTTATCGTAACGAAGTTTGTTTGTATTATTCACTATTCGTGATTCTAACTTTAGGTCATCATGATTAACAGAATTTTTAACGCACGAGAATTGTGAGCCGTGCGAATAACCACAGACTTTTCTGGAGTGAGTATGGCATTTCGTGTAGCACTGACCGGCTTTTTGGCCTTTGTAGTGGCATTGGGAATAGGGCGTTTTGCGTTCACTCCCCAGGTTCCGTTGATGATCGCCGAGCATCAGTTTACGTTGACCGGTGCTGGATTAGTGGCAGCATTTAACTATCTTGGTTACCTGTTTGGTGCCTATGACGCGATGAAATCCACCCGTCACGTTGAACGCCGCCTGTGGATTGGCGTTTGGGGAGCGGTGGTGCTGACGCTGCTTTCTGCCGTGGTCACTGGCGAAATCTGGCATTCTGCCATCCGCTTTGTGATTGGCTGGACCAGCGGTTGGGCGATGGTGTTGGTTTCGGCCTGGTGCAACGAGCGATTGGCACACTATGGCCGCCCGGCGATGAGCGCTGCGGTGTTTGCTGGCCCCGGTGCGGGAATTTTCCTCAGCGGTATTGTTGCTGCCGCCATTCACAGTCTGGCGCTGAGCGCTGCCGTAGCCTGGGCAGTTTATGGTGGATTAGCGCTGATTCTGGTGCTGCTTATTACCCGCAATTTTCCTCGCGCCGGTGAGCTGCACCGCGCCAATGTATCGACGATTCCGTTAGTCCTGACTCCTGACCTCAAAAGGTTGGTGCTGTGTTACAGCCTGGCAGGCTTTGGTTATATTCTTCCTGCGACATTTTTCTCACAGATGGCCAACGCTCGTTTTCCCGATAGTCTGTTCGCACAGTTTGTCTGGCCGGTGTTTGGCGGCGCGTCAATGATCGGCATTGTTATCGGTATCATGACCCGACACTGCCTGAAAACGCATCAGCGTCTGGCGTTGACGCTATGGATGCAGGGAATTGGCGTACTCTGTTCAGAAATTGTTCCCGGTGTTAACGGGCTGATTATCGGCGCTTTGCTAACCGGTGGCGGGTTCCTGTGTGTGGTTCAGCTGGCGTTGCAGTACAGCCGCGAGCTGGCACCCAACCATGCACGTTACATGGCAGGTTTACTCACCACCGGTTATGCCGTCGGGCAATTGATGGGACCCCTGCTATCGGCGGTTTCCACCTCGCTGACTCATCGACTTGAGCCCGCACTTTATGTGGCTATGGCCGGATTCTGGCTCGCCGGAGCACTGGTCATCAAACGCAGTCGATAACTTCGAGCTATTTCAGCCATCATGAAGAGCAATCACTGGATTCTGCGGGCGGACTCAACTACAGTAAGCCACCTCATTTTGGTGTGATCTGCATCAAGGTGATATCAACTGCTGGAGAAAGAAGAAAATGGCAACATTGAGTAAAGAAGCTGTATTGGTTCATGAGGCGTTAATGGCCCGTGGTCTTGAAACCCCGCTGCGTGAAGAGCCGTCTTTAGACGCCGATACCCGCAAACAGCGGATTAAAGAGCATATGACCGGTATCATGCAGCTGCTCAATCTTGACCTGAATGACGATAGTCTGGCTGAAACCCCGACGCGCATCGCCAAGATGTATGTCGATGAGATTTTCTCCGGCCTCGACTACGCCAACTTCCCGAAAATCACCGTTATCACTAACAAGATGAAAGTCGACGAGATGATTTCGGTGCGTGATATCACGCTGACCAGCACCTGTGAGCACCATTTTGTCACTATCGATGGTAAAGCGACGGTGGCTTACATCCCTAAAGACGCGGTGATTGGTTTGTCCAAAATCAACCGTATCGTGCAGTTCTTCTCGCAGCGTCCACAGGTGCAGGAACGTTTGACTCAGCAGATCCTGATTGCTCTGCAAACCCTGCTTGGCACCAAAGACGTTGCAGTGTCTATCGATGCAGTTCACTACTGTGTGAAAGCGCGCGGTATCCGTGATGCGACCAGCGCGACCACGACGACCTCCCTCGGCGGCCTGTTTAAAACCAGCCAGAATACCCGTCAGGAGTTCTTGCGCACAGTCCGTCATAACTGATCGCTGCGTTGATAAAATCGCTATACTGTACAGTATTGGCTCGAAGCCAATTTTCAGGGCAAACGCCTCGAAGAGCCCCAGGGCCTCTCGAGGCGTTTGCTTTTGTATCCCTGCAACAGGACGTTATTGATGCGCCCACGTATTGCTACCCTTGATTTTGCCCGTGGCATCGCCATTTTCGGCATCCTTCTTCTTAATATCAGCTCGTTTGGCCTGCCCAAGGCCGCTTACCTGAATCCTGCCTATGCCGGGCAACCTTCTGGCGTTGATGCCTGGACGTGGAGCGTGCTCGATGTGCTGGCACAGGGAAAATTCCTGATGATGTTTGCCATGCTGTTCGGCGCGGGGTTGCATTTGCTGTTACCGCGCGGCAAGGCCTGGATCCAGTCTCGGCTTTCGCTGTTGCTGCTGTGCGGGTTGATCCACGCGGTGTTTTTCTGGGATGGCGACATTTTGCTGTCTTATGGCCTGATAGGGCTGGTGTTTTGGCGGCTGGTGCGCGAGGCGAAAAGCAATCAAACACTGTTTCGAACCGGCGTGATGTTATATCTCATGGGCGTGGCGATTCTATTAATGCTTGGCCTGATTTCTAAACCCGATCCCGGCAGCTTCTGGAATCCTGGTTATGCCGAGTTGCAGTACGAGCAGTTCTGGCGCTTCAAAGGCGGCATTGAGGCAATCAATAATCGGCTGGACTTACTGTCGTCGAGCCTGATTTCAGTGGCCGTGCAATATGGCTGGGAATTGGGCGGTGCAATGTTGATGGGCGCGAGCCTGATGCGCAGCGGCTGGTTGAAAGGGCAGTTTAACGTTCGCCATTATCTGGGCGTAGCGGCAGTATTGTTACCGCTTTCATGGATCATTCAGATCCCGGCGGTGGCCATTGCCTGGCACACTGGTTGGGACTATCGTTGGAGCGGTTTTTATCTACAGGCCCCGCGTGAAATAGGCGCGCTGATGCAAGCCATGGGTTATCTGGCGCTGTGCTATGGCTGCTGGCCATGGCTGGTGAAGCAGCGTTGGGCTCTGTGGATGTCGCAAGTGGGGCGCATGGCGCTGACCAACTACCTGCTGCAAACGCTGATTTGCGATTTTTTCTTTAATACACTTCATTTTTATCAACATTTCAATCGGTTGCAGTTATTGGCGCTGGTTCCCGCTGTCTGGCTGTTAAACCTGACCGTCACGCTGTGCTGGTTGCACTATTTCCGTCAGGGGCCAATGGAATGGTTGTGGCGTCAGTTGACTGCCAAGGCCGCCGGAGAACCTGCCAATAGCGGCCGATGACGCAGATTGTGTGAGGATGCGACAAAAGTTGCAAAATTGTATGTAAACGTTTTCTGAGCTGTGACGAGACTCACGCTGGTTTGTCGTCAAAGTGTTTAGGATAGCGGTCGTGCAGAGTAAGCCGATCGCTTAACTAAAACAGGAAACAACCATGATCACTGTACTTTCTTTTTCGCTAGACTTTCTCTCTTCTGCCCGGGGTTCATCTCTTCCTAGCTGCCGTCGGCCTCTGTTCACGACCTGCGGAGCGACCTATGGTTACCATTCGTGATGTTGCCAAACTGGCCGGCGTGTCTGTTGCCACGGTTTCCAGAGTCTTGAATAATCCCGCTATTGCCAGTAAAGAGGCGCGAGAACAGGTGCTTAGCGCGGTCAAGGTGCTGGGCTATCGGCCAAACGCCAATGCGCAGGCACTGGCGACTCAAAGCAGCGATACCATTGGCGTAGTGGTCATGGATGTCTCCGATCCGTTCTTCGGTGCATTGGTCAAAGCGGTTGATACCGTGGCCCAGCAGCACAATAAATATGTGCTGATTGGCAACAGTTACCATCAGGCCGAAAAAGAACGTCATGCGATTGAAGTCTTGATCCGCCAGCGCTGTAACGCATTGATCGTACATGCTAAAGCGTTGGGAGATGCCGAGCTGGCACTGTTTATGGATCAAGTTCCCGGCATGGTACTGATCAACCGTGTGGTAAGCGGTTACGAACACCGTTGTGTGTCGCTGGAAAACGTCGTTGGTGCCGAGATTGCAACTAAACTGCTTATATCTCAAGGGCATCAGCGTATCGGCTATATAGGTTCCAGCCATGCTATTGCCGATGAAACCCAGCGTTTTGCAGGCTACGTAACCGCCATGAAGCAGGCACGTCACGACCAAACCTTGCCACCGGACAGCTGGCGCGCGGAAGGCTCTCCCGATTTACAAGGCGGTGAGGCGGCAATGGTCGAGCTGTTGGGGAGAAATTTGAACCTCAGCGCGGTGTTCGCCTACAACGATTCTATGGCCGCCGGTGCTCTGGCAGTATTGAAAGAAAACGGTATTCGCATTCCCAGCGAATTTTCATTGGTCGGATTCGATGATATTCCCATCGCTCGTTATACCAGTCCGAAGCTGACCACCGTGCGCTATCCGATTATCTCCATGGCCACGCTGGCGACCGAGCTGGCGCTTCAGGGAGCAGCCAATCAGCTATCTGCCGGAGTTTCCCACTGTTTTATGCCTACGCTGGTAAGGCGTCATTCTGTAGCGCCATGGCAAAGTGTGGCACCCGTCACTCCCTGAGAATTTAATCTGATGTAACCGTTTTCAATCTGTGAGAACTTTCACAGTTTATTAACATCGCACCTATTATGATTCAGGCGTTTTCAGGATGATTCTATCTGTTTCATTTTGATTGATACACAGCACAAATAAATAACAAAAGTGATGATTGGCAGTTCAGGAAGATCTTCGTCAAGGAAGGCGGGTATCTGGCAAAAATGTCGATTTAAAAGATATTGGACAGACACCAAATTCTGTACCCCCCTACATAAAACCGGAGATACAAATGAATAAGAAGGCTTTCACCCTGGCTACTCTGGCTGCCTGCATGATGTTTGGCACTGCCGCTCATGCTGCTGATACCCGTATCGGTGTCACTATCTATAAATACGATGACAATTTCATGTCTGGCCTGCGCAAAGATCTCGAGAAAGACGCGAAAGCGGCGCCAAATATTCAGCTGCTGATGAATGACTCGCAGAATGACCAGTCCAAGCAAAACGATCAGGTTGACGTGTTGATTGCCAAGGGCGTAAAAGCTTTGGCTATTAACCTGGTAGACCCGGCTGCTGCTCCTGTGATTATCGAGAAAGCCCGCGGTGCAGGTATTCCGGTTGTGTTCTTTAACAAAGAACCTTCACGCAAAGACCTGGATAGCTACGACAAAGTGTATTACGTCGGTACCGACTCTAAAGAATCTGGTGTGATCCAGGGGCAACTGATTGCCAAACACTGGAAAGCCAATCCGTCATGGGATCTGAACAAAGACGGTATCATTCAGTATGTGCTGTTGAAAGGCGAACCAGGCCATCCTGATGCCGAGGCTCGCACCACTTATGTGGTTAAAACGCTGAACGATCAAGGCATTAAAACCCAACAGCTGCAGCTTGATACCGCAATGTGGGATACCGCTCAAGCGAAGGATAAAACCGACGCCTGGTTCTCTGGCCCAAATGCCAACAAGATTGAAGTCGTAATCGCCAACAACGATGCGATGGCAATGGGTGCAGTAGAAGCATTGAAAGCTCATAACAAATCCGCCATTCCAGTATTCGGTATCGATGCCCTGCCAGAAGCATTGGCGCTGGTGAAATCAGGTGCGATGGCCGGTACCGTGTTGAACGATGCAGACAATCAGGCAAAAGCGACTTTTGATCTGGCTAAAAACCTGGCAGAAGGTAAACCAGCTGCAGACGGCACGCAATGGAAAATCGTTGATAAAGTGGTACGCGTTGCCTATAAGCCAGTTGATAAAGATAATCTTAGTGATTTCGTCAAATAATTTGTCGTACTTGCCGCCTCGCTACATCGTCAATGATTGAGAGTTTTTGTTTTAAGCGAGTATTGCAGCCAACACTATTTTGACCTGAAGTACGGATATAAAAGAAGTGGGAAGGTTAGTCGGCTAAGAAGCTAAAAGCAGTGGCATGTTTTAAGCAAGTCTTACGAGCTGGTTAAGTAAATATACTTTGCGTTATGTCGCTTAGGTCAGCCGGTCAGGAAATATCTGACCGGCGATTTTAATCTTTAGCCCGGTTTCATTTAATTAGGTAGCGCTATGGCCGATCTTAATACGGAACAGCCCCGCGAGTGGCTGCTGGAAATGAGTGGAATTAATAAATCATTTCCGGGCGTAAAGGCGTTAGACAATGTGAATTTAAAAGTGCGCCCACATTCCATTCATGCATTGATGGGTGAGAATGGCGCAGGTAAATCTACATTATTAAAATGCCTGTTTGGTATTTATAGTAAAGACTCAGGGACCATTCTTTTTCAGGGCAAGGAAGTTAATTTTAAAAGCTCGAAAGAGGCGTTAGAGCAGGGTGTATCGATGGTTCACCAGGAATTGAACCTGGTGTTGCAGCGTACGGTAATGGATAACATGTGGCTCGGCCGTTATCCAACGAAAGGTTTTTTTGTCGATCAGGACAAAATGTATCAAGACACCAAAGCAATTTTTGATGAGCTTGATATTGATATAGACCCGCGTGAAAAATGCGGAAAGTTATCTGTGTCGCAAATGCAGATGATTGAAATCGCCAAGGCTTTTTCGTATAACGCGAAAATTGTAATTATGGATGAACCGACCTCTTCTCTGACCGAGAAAGAGGTTAATCATCTGTTTACCATTATTCGTAAACTGAAAGATCGCGGCTGTGGAATTGTCTATATTTCTCACAAGATGGAAGAGATTTTCCAGCTGTGCGATGACATTACCATCCTGCGCGATGGCCAGTGGATCGTGTCACAGTCCCTTGAGGGCCTGGACATGGACAAGATCATCTCGATGATGGTCGGTCGTTCATTGAGTCAACGTTTCCCGGATCGTTTAAACACGCCGGGAGAGGTGATTTTGGAGGTGCGTGGCCTGACATCTTTGCGTCAGCCCTCGATTCGCGACATCTCTTTTGACCTGCACAAGGGTGAAATCCTGGGTATTGCCGGGCTGGTGGGCGCCAAGCGCACCGACATCGTTGAAACACTGTTTGGTATCCGTGAAAAGGTGCAAGGGACTATTAAGCTGCACGGCAAAAAAATAAATAACCACAGTGCCAATGAAGCCATCAACCACGGTTTTGCTCTGGTGACCGAAGAACGTCGTTCAACCGGTATATACGCTTATCTGGATATCGGCTTTAACTCGTTAATTTCGAATATTCGTAGTTATAAAAATAAAATAGGTCTACTTGATAATAATCGCATGAAAAGTGATACCCAATGGGTTATCGATTCTATGCGCGTTAAAACTCCGGGACATAAGACCAGTATTGGATCGCTGTCCGGCGGTAATCAGCAAAAAGTCATTATTGGACGCTGGTTGTTAACTCAGCCAGAAATATTGATGTTGGACGAACCTACGCGCGGCATTGACGTTGGAGCTAAGTTCGAAATCTATCAATTAATGACTGAACTGGCCAAGAAAGATAAAGGGATTATTATTATCTCTTCTGAAATGCCGGAATTATTAGGTATTACCGACCGAATTTTGGTTATGAGCAATGGACAGGTTGCGGGTATTGTTGAAACAAAAAATACTTCGCAGAATGAAATTCTACGCCTTGCATCCTTGCACCTCTAATTTCTAAGGGTTCTTATTATGAATGCATTAAATAAGAAAAGCATGCTCACTTATTTTAAAGAGGGCGGGATTTATGTTGTACTGTTTGTGTTGTTGGCAATTATTATATTCCAGGATCCGACTTTCCTGAGCCTGATTAACCTGGGCAACATTCTTACCCAATCGTCTGTGCGCGTAATTATTGCACTCGGCGTGGCTGGGTTGATTGTAACTCAGGGCACCGATCTCTCCGCAGGTCGTCAGGTAGGGCTTTCGGCAGTCGTAGCCGCGACCATGCTGCAAGGTATGGACAACGTCAACAAGGTATTTCCGCATCTGGAAGTCGTGCCAATTCCGCTGGTGATCCTTGCCGTTTGCCTGATCGGTGCGGTGATTGGTCTGGTCAACGGGATTATTATTGCCTATCTCAACGTAACGCCATTTATTACGACTTTAGGCACCATGATTATCGTCTACGGTATTAACTCGCTGTATTACGATTATGTGGGCGCGTCGCCAATTGCCGGATTTGATTCCCACTTCTCGCAGTTTGCTCAAGGGTTTATTACTCTTGGTGGCCTAAAGCTGTCTTATATTACCTTCTACGCGATTATTGCTATCGCCTTTGTATGGGTATTGTGGAATAAGACTCGCTTTGGCAAAAACATTTTTGCCATCGGCGGTAACCCTGAAGCAGCCAAGGTTTCCGGCGTTAACGTTCCGCTAAATCTGATAATGATCTACGCATTGTCCGGGGTGTTTTATGCCTTTGGCGGGATGCTCGAAGCAGGGCGCATCGGCAGCGCGACCAACAATCTTGGTTTTATGTATGAATTAGACGCAATTGCAGCCTGCGTTGTCGGTGGGGTTTCATTCGCCGGTGGTGTCGGTTCTGTAGCAGGCGTGGTAACCGGGGTGCTGATCTTTACTGTAATCAACTACGGTTTGACCTACATCGGTGTTAATCCTTACTGGCAGTATATTATCAAAGGCGGAATTATCATCTTCGCCGTGGCTCTGGATTCTCTGAAATACGCCAAGAAGAAGTAAGTTAAAACTTAACCTAAGAAGTTTACCTAAAGTCATTGTTCCGGTTTCAATGGCGGAGGGTAATACAGAAGCCTTTAATAGCAGGGTACAGGATTGTACTCTGCTTTTTTTTGCCCATTATTTACGAGCAGGAGGAATAACAGGATCTTTCGTGCTGCTGTCGGGCAATGGCAAAAATTCAGGTTTGCCGAGCAAATCGGGGATTGCCGGGGCTTCGGGGGCCAGGCTCTTGTCGGGTACTGCAACAGACTTTTTCTTCAGAGCTGCTTTCTTCTCCGCTGCCAGCATATGTTGCAGGGTAACCACTTGTTCTGGCGTAACCGCTGGATAACCTTGAGCATCTTCCGGAATATGATGCACAGCCGGAATGGGTATAAGCGGCCCCAGGAAACGCGGCTGGCGGTTAAGAATGTAAAGATCATTCAAGGCACCCAGACGGGCAAAAATCTCACGCACGCGAACGGTGAGAATATCCTTCGGCGACGGAACGGCAAAACACTGCGCCTGAATGCCCATATGTAAGGCAATAAACAGCGCGCGTTCGCAGTGGAATCTTTGGGTGATGATCAGAAAATCGTTGGTATCGAAGACCTTGCGAGTGCGCACAATAGAATCCAGAGTGCGGAATCCTGCGTAATCAAGCACGATGTCACTGGAAGGGATCCCCGCAGCCATCAAGTCACGGCGCATGGTCATCGGTTCGTTGTAACTTTGCAGTGCGTTGTCGCCGCTGAGCAGCAAATATTTTACCTTGCCGCTGTTATAGGCATTAATCGCGCCCTGAATGCGGTAAAGATAATACTGATTGATTACGCCGGTGCGATAATATTTAGCGGTGCCGAGCACTACGCCAACCTGCCGATGGGGCAACTGCTGCACTTCATCGTAGATGTAATCTTTGGTTTTCCAGCTGATCCAGCGGTCAAGCCCAATAGCGACAATCAGCATCAGGACTACGATGCCGATAAAGCTCACTATTAGCCGCTTAATCATGGTATTGCCTTAAAGTCATAGTAATGATGCAGAGGGTTCAAGGCTACTTTACCTGCGGGGATGAAGCAATAAGCTGAGGCTTAAACGACGGTGCTTGCTGTGTTTTTAAGCGAAATCCGCCACGACTGATGCCGGATTTCGCTTTGACTGTTAGAACGACGTACGTTTATAGCTACGATACTGCGGAGCCCAGAAGTTGTGCTCGATGGCTTTCGACAGTGCGTCTTCAGTAGTGACCTGTGCTACGCCCTCAATCTGCGCCATTTTCGCGACTTCCATAGCGATGCATTTCGATACACCCTGGATATCATTGACGTCGGGCAGCAAGGAACCCACGCCATCTGTTGCCAGCGGCGAACACTCTGCCAGAGCGCGACTTGCCGCCATCAGCATGCCGTCGGTTACCTGTTTGGCTCCAGAAGCAATCACAGCCAGGCCAATACCCGGGAAAATATACGAGTTATTGCACTGAGCTATTGGATAAACTTTGTCTTTGTAAGTTACCGGCGCAAACGGACTGCCCGTTGCCACCAGCGCAGCGCCGTCGGTCCAGGTGATAATATCGGCAGGATGCGCTTCTACACGCGAGGTCGGATTGGTCAATGGCATGACGATCGGACGTTCGCAGTGCTTGTACATTTCACGAATAATTTCTTCAGTAAACAAACCTGGCTGTCCAGAGACGCCGATCAGTACGGTCGGTTTAGCATGACGCACAACTTCGAGCAGGGAAATATTGTCGCTGTCGACGCCCCAGCCTTCGAGTTTTTCCGTTTTCTGCACCAGCAGGCTCTGGAAATCCAGCAGGTTAGTCAGCTTGTCGGTGAGCAAGCCAAAACGATCAACCATGAAGATGCGCGCGCGGGCTTCCTCTTCGCTGAGTCCTTCGGATTTCATCTGTGCAACGATTTGTTCGGCGATACCACAGCCAGCAGAACCCGCGCCCAAGAAGGTTACAGTCTGGTCACGCAGTCGGCTTCCTGCCGCGTGGCTGGCTGCCAACAGGCTGCCCACGGTGACCGCAGCAGTGCCCTGGATATCATCGTTAAAGCAGCATAGCTCTTCGCGATAGCGCTTGAGCAGCGGCATAGCGTTCTTTTGTGCAAAATCTTCAAATTGCAAAAGCACATTGGGGAAGCGAACTTTCACTGCCTGAATAAATTGATCAACAAAGTCGGAGTATTCTTCGCCGGTAATGCGCGGGTGTCGCCATCCCATATACAGCGGATCGTTAAGCAGTTGCGGGTTGTTGGTCCCGGCATCCAGCACTACTGGCAGCGTGTAGGCCGGGCTAATCCCGCCACAGGCGGTATAAAGTGACAGCTTGCCGATAGGAATGCCCATGCCGCCGATGCCCTGATCGCCAAGGCCAAGAATGCGTTCGCCGTCGGTAACCACAATCACTTTTACGTGCTGTTTGGTGGCGTTTTGCAGCATGTCATCGATGTGTTCGCGATTTGGATAGGCGATGAACAAGCCACGGGCGCGACGATAAATCTCGGAGAAATGCTCACAGGCTTCACCCACGGTCGGGGTGTAAATCACGGGCATCATCTCGCTTAAATGTTCATCAATAAGGCGATAAAACAGGGTTTCGTTGGTGTCCTGAATATTGCGCAAATAAATGTGTTTATCGATATCGGTTTTGAAATCCTGAAACTGGCGATAGGCACGAGCGGCCTGTTCTTCAATGGTTTCAACCGTTTCAGGCAGCAGGCCGTGCAGGTTGAAATTGGCACGCTCCTCTTGGCTAAACGCGCTGCCTTTGTTCAATAACGGGAATTCCAACAGGATCGGGCCTGCGTGAGGAATGTACAGCGGACGCTTACTTTCGTATTCAAGTTCCATTAATTTTTACTCTTCTGGTCTTGGTAGGGGACAGGTGAAGCAAAAGGTCGGAGCAAAGGTCACATTGTTTTTAAAATATGTGTGACAAGGACTTTAGCAGAGGTGAAAGCTCTAACTCAATTTTTTCACAATAATGGGGAGCTGCGTTGATAAACCGTTAATCAATAGAAGAAATGGGAGCCAAGAAATTATGGCCCCTTATTATGAAGGAAATACGAGTGCGGTAATGGAAGGTTAGATTTCGACGTGCTGTAACTGCAAGCAGCCCAATGCCGCGAGCGTGGCGCGGGTGGCATCGTGTTGGCTGACCAGCGGATCGTGGCTTTCGACTAGCACGGCCTGTTTAATTCGGGTGCAGTCCTCTCCGCTTAGATTAAGCACGATCAACGCAGCCTGTAAGGGTGGCAAACTTGGGTTAAAGGCGGCATTTTCAGCATAGCGGCCGGTAAATACCTGACCACTAAAGCTTTCCAGCGCGATACCGCTATGCGACTGGCTGTAGGGAGCATGGCTCTGATTACAGGCCGTTAGCGCCTGTTGAACCAGCGGAGCGGCGTTGGCAAGCTGATAGCCGTGGTCCACGTCGTCCATCAGCAGTGTCTCAATGGCTAAATCACGCGGGCCGAAGGAATAGGGTAAATACTCGCCGAGGCTGGCAACGGCGCGATCGGGCAGATGGATCTCCAGTTCAGTCCCGCTGTTCAGTTCATTCATAAACTGGCGACAGTGGCCGCAAGGGGTGTAATTAACGGTGATCGACTCCAGCCGTTTTTCTCCGCGCATCCAGGCATGAGTCACGGCAGACTGCTCGGCATGAACGGTTTGCTGCATCGAGGCGCCGCGAAACTCCATATTGGCTCCAAAATACAGGTTACCGCTGACGCCGCGCGCCACGGCACCCACGTAAAATTTGGAAATAGGGGCCACTGAGCAGGCAGCGGCCAGAGGCAGCAGCGCAAAAGCCAATGCGGCGTCATCAAGACCAGTTTGCGATTTAATCAGGCTCACCTGCTCGGAGCGCAACATCGCGGGGAAGTCGTCATCACTGAGTATCGGCTCAAGGGCTGATTGCAGATTGGCGGGCAGGCCGGCATAAGCAGCGACAAAACGAGTGTGCATTGAGACATCCTTGATAGCATTACGGGAAGTTATTTTACGAGGCTTTATACGAATTATGTGTGACTAGCATCACTTTATTTGTGCAATAAATGTAATGAGTATCAGCGATGCGAGATATCTCGCAGGTTTATGGATCTTTCAACCTGTTTTGCGAGTTCGTCAGATTGTTCATATCCGAACAAACATCAGGCTGTTCATCGAGAGTGCTGAAGTAACGAAGTTGAAGGAGACAAGGCGCGAAATCGAGAGATATTTTTCCGCGCCTTAAAATGACAGCGATTAGTTACGTCTTTCAAACGCCAGCGCGCGACGCTCAATCAGACGCATCATCAGCGTGAGCAAACCGTTGACGCAAAGATAAACTACCCCCGCAGCACCGAACACCATCACATCATAAGTGCGGCCATACATCAGCTGGCTGTGGCCCATGATATCCATCAGAGTAATGGTGTAAGCCAGCGAGGTACTTTTGAACACCAGCACCACTTCATTGGAGTAGGAAGACAGCGCGCGTTTAAAAGCAAAAGGCAACAAAATGCGCAGCGACGCTTTTCGCGACATCCCCAAAGCCTGGCAAGATTCCCACTGACCGCCCGGAATCGCTCTTACTGCACCGGTAAACAGCTGGGTGGTATAGGCTGCGCTATTAAGCGCCAATGCAAACATCGCACACAGCCAGGGTTGTGACAGCATTTCCCACAACCACGGGATAGTGCGGATTGACGGGAACTGCCCCGGACCATAATAAATCAGGAAGATTTGCACCAGCAGCGGCGTGCCGGTAAACAACGTAATGTAAGCGCGTACTATCGGGCTTAACACCGGCACTTTTAGCGTCAGTACAATAGTAAACAGCAGCGAAAGCAGCAGCGCGACAATCAGCGCGGCTACGGTCAGCGTCAGGCTAGTTTGCAGGCCTTGCAAAACTTCAGGCATATATTGCCACATCAGGAAGCGCTCCGATCAAATCGGGTGGTACGGAGTTCGATGCGTTTTATGACGAACTGACTAAACAAGGTCACTACCAGATAGATAGCCGCCGCGGTCATGTACCAGGTAAACGGCTCCTGAGTGCGGGTGGCAATACTCTTGGTTTGCAGCATCAGGTCATTGACGCTAATCAGTGAAACGAGTGCGGTGTCTTTGAGTAGCACCAGCCATTGATTGCCGAGGCCAGGCAGTGCGTGACGCCACATCTGCGGCATAATCAGCCGGAAGAAAATGGCTACTTTAGTCATTCCCAGCGCCTGACCGGATTCCCATTGACCATGAGGAACCGCTTTTAACGCACCGCGCAACGTTTGCGAGGCGTAGGCAGAATAAAGCAGAGACAGTGCAATCACACCACAGACAAACGGGCTGACTTCGAAATTATCGACTGGCAGTTTAACGGGGATCTGGAACAGATACAGATTGATGTCAAAGCCGTCGGACAGTGTTAGCAGCAGCTGTGAGGAGCCGAAATAGATGAACAGCACCACCAGAATTTCTGGTAGGCCGCGTAAAATTGTCACCCAGGCAGTGCCCAGCCAGCTTAGCGGTTTCCACGGGGATGACTCCCACACGGCAAACAGCATTGCCAGAAACAGGCCCAGGATCAGTGCACAAATGGCAAGGCCGACGGTCATACCGGCGGCGCTTAGCAGAGGTTGAAATTCAATCATCGCTATTCAGATTATTGCGTAAACCATTTGGTATACAGCGCTTTGTAAGTGCCGTCTTGTCTGACTTTCGCCAGCGCATCGTTCATTTTTCCCAACAATTCGGTATTGTTCTGACGCACCGCGATGCCTAAACCGCTGCCAAAGTAGCTCTGGTCGGTAATTTTGTCGCCGACTGTACCGAGGCCTGGGTTTTGCTTCAGGAATTCCTGTACTACGGCAGTATCGCCGAATACGGCATCAAGACGACCATTTTTCAGGTCCAGCACTGCATTTTGATAGCTGTCGTAAGGCACAGCAGTGATTTCAGGATGCTTGTCCAGCAGGTATTTCTGATGGGTAGTGCCGTTCTGGATACCGACGCGTTTGCCTTTCAGAGAAGCCAAATCGGTAAACTTACCTTTCTGAGCAAAGAAAATAGCGGAGTTGTCATAGTAAGCGTTAGTGAAAGAAACCTGCTTCAGACGCTCGGCGGTGATGTCCATGCCTGAAATAACCGCGTCGGTGCGGCGGAATTTAAGGCTTGGGATCAGGCTGTCAAAAGACTGATTGGTAAAGGTGCAGGTGGCCTGCATTTGTTTACACATAGCATTTGCCAGGTCGATGTCGAAGCCCTGGATCTTGTTGTTTGAATCAACAAATTCAAACGGCGCATAACCGGCTTCAGTGGCGAAACGAATGGTTTCTGCCGCGCTGGCGGATAAGCTGATACTGGCTAAAACAGCCGCAATAATAAGCTTTTTCATTGCAAACGACTCCATCATATAATCTTAAGGGGGCTAATCAATGTGATAAATAGCTGGCAAACTCTTGGGTTTGCGGCTGCGCGAAGCAGTTGGCATCACCTTGCTCGACGATACGGCCATTTTCCATGTACACCACGCGAGTAGCGGTTTTACGCGCAACTTCGACTTCATGGGTCACGATAACCTGCGTAATCCCGGTATCGGCCAGCTCACGGATAATGCTGACAATTTGTGCGGTAATTTCCGGATCAAGCGCGGCTGTGGGTTCATCAAACAGCAGCACCTGTGGCTCCATCATCAACGCACGGGCGATGGCAACGCGCTGCTGCTGACCGCCGGATAAATGCAGTGGATAGCGGTTAGCGAAGTCTTTGAGTCGCAAGCGAGTCAGCAGCTTCTCGGCCCGCGCCATGGCGGCATCTTTGCTTAAGCCGAGCACGCGGCACGGAGCTTCAAGCAGGTTGTCGAGCACGGTGCGATGCGGCCAAAGATTGTATTGCTGGAACACCATGCCGACGTTTTGACGCAGTTCGCGGATCGCTTTTTCGTCCGGCTTCTTTTGGAAGTCGAATTGATTACCGGCGATCTGCAGCGTGCCGGAGCGCGGCATTTCCAGCAGGTTAAGCACACGCAGAAGCGAGCTTTTACCCGCGCCGCTTGGCCCGAGCAGCACCAGCGTTTCACCCGCAGGGCAGTCGAGCTGAATGTCAAAGAGTGCCTGGTGGACTCCGTAGAAGCAGTTAATACTGTTTAGTTGAATACTCATGCGCAAATACTGAATAGCCATTAATGCCGCAGAGGGTACCCTCTGTAGCATAGTTATGCAACAAAGGAGCTGAGAATTTTATTTGTGTGCGGCCTGAATCCTAAAGTTAGCATAAGATATGGTTACCAGAGTGTTACATTTCGCTTATTTCAATACTTTTTACTTCAACCATTATACTGTCCGTAATCGGTGGCTAGCCAATGCAGGGAAGGGCGATAAAGATGTTATTTCCAATAGGGTTACACAGATTTAGTGTGTTTGCCGGGCTGTTGCTGGTGGCTGGCTGTCAGGTAACGGCTCCTGTTAAGGAACAGCATAACTATGTGCTTGAAACCACTCGGCAGGCGCAGGGGGCCGATCAGCGTATTCGTTTTTTAGTGATTCATTACACCGCCGAGGATTTTCACACGGCATTAAATACGCTGACCGATGAACACGTAAGCGCGCACTATCTGATTCCAGCCAGACCTCCTCTGGTCCACGGGCAGCCGGTGGCCTGGCAGCTGGTGCCTGAGTCTCTGCGCGCATGGCATGCCGGTGCCAGTGAATGGCAGGGTAGAAACAATTTGAATGACACTTCTATTGGTATCGAGCTGGAAAATAAAGGCTATACCCGCAGGATGCTGGAACAGCGTTTTTATCCGTTCCCCAAGGCGCAAATAACGCTGCTAACCTCGCTGAGTCAGGACATCGTAAAACGCTATCAAATCAAACCACAAGATGTGGTGGCGCACGGTGATATCGCGCCGCAGCGCAAGGAAGACCCAGGTCCGTTATTCCCTTGGCAACAGTTGGCTGAAAACGGTGTTGGTGCCTGGCCACAGGCGTCGCGGGTGAAGACGTTATTGCACGGGCGTGATCCGCAGCAGCCAGTTCCAATAGAGGAATTATTGAGCAAACTGGCGCGTTATGGGTATCCGGTGTCAACCAATATGACGCCGCAGCAGCAGCGTCGTGTGGTTGCAGCCTTCCAGATGCATTTCAGGCAGAGTGATTATCGTGGTAATGCGGATGCTGAGAGTGAGGCTATTGTGGAGGCGCTGCTTGAGCAATACCCTTCGTCATAAGCACTGTCATCGGGCTGGATGAGTTTACCAACCCGAAACATCAACTTGCCCAAGCTCATCGAGATACCTTCTCCGGCGGCCTTGTTACATCACCAATGACATAGAATAGAGGCTTTTACGTTAATTCGGATGGCCGATAATTCCCTGCTGTTGTTGAAGAGTACCGTGGTCTTTCAGCCAGATAGCGGTGCGGCGGATGCCCTCGTCGAGAGAAACAATCGGGCTATAGCCGAGTTCGGTTTTGGCGCGATGAATATCCAGCGTGACGTCAAAGTTAAGTTTGGCCACGCTATAGTGAGTAAACATCGGCTCGCGGTGTTGCTTGCGGCCAAGTTTTTCCATGCCGCGCGCCATCATGTCCAGCAGAGGGTAGGGCACCGAGCGAATACGATATTTAACGTCCAGTCCGCCCATTAGCTCCTCTAACAGCGTTTTTAACGGCCTTGGCTGCATATTAGTGATGTTATAGGCGCGCCCGGATTCATGATTTTGACTCTCGGTCGCCAGCCACATTGCATGTGATACGTTTTCGACGTAAGTCATATCAACCAGTGCCTCACCGCCGCGTGGCAGCATCAGCGTGCCGTATTTGATCATCTGCAATAGTCTTGGCAACAGCACATTATCGTGTGGGCCAAAAATACCCTGCGGGCGTAAAATCGTAAAATGGGTTTGCGGATTGGACAGCGCCAACGTGGTGATCACCTGCTCCGCAGCCGCTTTGCTGCGGGCAAACTGGTTGGCAAAGCGAGCGGGCCTGAAATCTTCTTTGATATCGCGATGGTGATGAAAATCGAAATAAATCGCTGGCGAAGACAGATGTACGAAGTTCTCAACACCGTAGGCTGCCGCCCATTCGCCGAGACGACGAGTAGCGCGAACGTTGGCCAACTGGAAATCTTGCTCGCTGCCCCAGGGCGCGCTCAGGCCAGAACAGTGCCACAGGGTGTCAACATCGGCGAGCAGCACTTTCGCCTCGGCGGATACCAGGTTAGTCAAATCGGCATGAATAAACTCCGCACCCAGCTTCTCCAGTAAGGGCCCCATTGCCGCATTGCGGCCGGTAGCCCTGACTTTGAGTCCTTTCTTACACAGATATTCCACTGCGTTGCGGCCTGGACCACTGGTTGCACCGGTAACCAATACCTTCATATGTATCCAAATTCTATAAAAATGTCGTTGCCGGGAGCCTGAACGTTGCTCCTGATAAATAGGTCGCCATTCTTTCTTGAATTTCTATGCTATGCAATCAGAAACAGGGAAAGTTGTGAGGCTCCTCGGTGCGTTTGCCTGCAAAATAACCCGGCTGCTTTTTCAGTGACCGCGCCGGTCTTTCTGACGCGCAAGGCTGGCAATTCGTTTCGCCATGCCGCGAAAAACAAACAGATGGGCAGGCATCATTGCATACCAGTAACAAAGACCGCGTGCTCCGGCCGGATGCCACCATGAGGCGATCTCCAGACTGCGCCTTTCACCATGATCTTTCAGTGTAAATGTTAGCCGCCCCAGACCAGGCGCCCGCATGCCAAACAGCAGCGTCAGCGATTTATCTGGCACCAGGCTTATCACTTTCCAGCCATCAATGTTGTCACCAACCGCAAACCGGTCAGTTGCAGGCCGCCCCGAAGGGGTTTTATTTCCCAACATCCGATCGATTCTTGCCCGTAACCGCCACAGGCCTTGAGAATAGAAGAAACCTTCCTCACCGCCCAATTGTTGAATCACGTGCCACAGCGCTTTGATTGAAGCTGAGGTTTCCAGTCGAAAATTCACTTCTTTCGGATAAAAAGCATAGCCTGGACGCCAGCGGCGATGCGCATCGGCATCATTGGCCCATTCCGGCGTGTTTAGCACCGCGTCTTCTTCCTGAGCCAGCGTCTGGGTAATTGCATCATCTATCGTGGTCAACTCCAGCGGCACGAGCTCGCGCAAGGTGTCACTATCGGGCGGCAGGTCTTGTTTAACGCCTTGAATCAAGGACTTGACCAGCGTGCTGGGTACCGAGGTCAGCAGTCCGAGAAATGCGACGGTCAACAGTTGTGTAGGAAGGGGAACCGGCACCAGCCAGCGTCGCTTATTGCTCAGAGCCATAAATCGCTCCATCAGCTGACGATAGCTGAGGTATTCAGGCCCTGCGGCATCAAAGATTTGGTGCTGCGCCGAGGGAGCAATACCAATTAACCCGCCGAGATAATGCATCAGGTCGTTAAGCGCAATCGGCGCAGAGTGCTTCCTCACCCAGCTCGGCGGTGTTAGCACCGGCAGGTTGTAAATCATATCGCGCATCAGCTCGAAGGCAGCAGAGCCAGGGCCGATGACAATCCCCGCGCGCAGCTCGGTAACGGGTATGCTACCCATGCGAAACAGATCGCCGGTCAGTTTACTGGCCTGTAATTGCAGTGAAGAGTCATGCTCTGGCTGCATCGAACCCAGATAAATAATTTGCCTGATTGATGAGTCTTTTAACGCCAGCAGTGTGTTTTGTGCCGCCTGACGCTCTTTCTCGAACAGGTCTTCGGCATCGCTCATGGCGTGAACCAGATAAACCAGGACGTCAGCATCGGCGAATGCATCGCGCAGGCTGGCGTTATGATAAACGTCAGCGAAGCAGCAGCGTACGCCTGTCCATTTCTGCGCAACCAGCACGTCTCTGCGCCGGGAGGCAGCGGTGACCTTGTATCCCTGCTGATTCAGGTGGGATACAAGGTGTTGGCCGATATACCCGCTTGCGCCAAGAACTACGACGCGAGTGTCTGCGTTGAGTGTAGGCATCTTCCATTTTGCTCGTTCAAAGTGACAAAAAAAATAGCCCGCAGGCGAAGAGCGGCGTCCTTGCTCTCGCGCAAACCTGCAGGCCGTGGATTAGCCCGGATTACGTAAAAAACGCTGCCATAGTTCGACAACTTTTTCCAGATCCTGACGGCTAATGTTGATGTGAGTAATTAACCGTGTCACCGGACCAGAGCTGATTAACACCCCTTGCTCTCGCATCCAGTTACCCAATTTCGCAGCCTGTTCAGCGGACTGGCGGACATACAGAATATTGGTCTGAGCACCCGGTGCAACAATATCGAGACCGATGTCGCGCAGCTGTTGCTCCAGCCAACGAGCATTATCGTGATCTTCTTGCAGGCGTTGAACATTGTTTTCCAATGCATAAATGCCTGCTGCCGCCAGAATACCTGACTGACGCATGCCGCCGCCGGTCATTTTTCTCCAGCGATTGGCACGCAGCATGTACTCTTTACTACCGCACAGCAGCGAGCCAATTGGCGCGCCAAGACCTTTGGACAGGCAAATGGTCAGCGTATCGCAATACTGTGTGATTTCGCTTAGCGGCACGTCCAATGACACTGCGGCGTTCATGACTCTTGCGCCATCGATGTGCAGCGCCAAACCTTTTTCACGCGTGAATTCAAAGGCCTGCTTGAGATAAGCTAAAGGCAGAACCTTGCCGCTGTGGGTGTTTTCAAGGCTTAGCAGGCGTGTACGGGCAAAGTGAATATCATCGGGCTTAATTGCTGCGGCGACTTTATCCAGGGGAATAGAGCCGTCATCGGCCATGTCCAGCGGCTGTGGCTGAATGCTGCCGAGCACCGCGGCGCCGCCTGCTTCGTACATATAATTATGCGCTTTTTGGCCGACAATGTATTCATCCCCGCGCTGACAATGAGACAGCAGCGCAACCAGATTGGCCTGGGTTCCAGTGGGGAAAAACAGCGCGGCTTCTTTGCCGGTCAGCTCGCAGGCTAGAGCCTGCAAGGCATTAACCGTAGGGTCGTCGCCGTAAACATCATCGCCTACCTCGGCCTGGTACATGGCCTGACGCATAGCTTCGCCTGGGCGCGTAACGGTGTCACTGCGTAAATCGATCAACGTTGCTTCCTCTTTATTGGCCTTGAAAAGCAGGGGCGTTGGTCGCCCCTGGTGGAATGTCTCCTCCACTATATACCTCTAAAATGCCAAAATGCAGAGCGGTTTCCTCAACGTAACCAGTTAGTTTTAGCTAAATCAACGACCTCGTCGCCTCGACCGTTAATAATCGCCCGCAGCATATAGAGGCTGAAACCTTTGGCCTGTTCCATTTTTATTGTCGGCGGCATCGCCAGCTCTTCCGTGTTGGTGATGACATCTATAAGTACCGGGCCGTCATGGGCAAAGGCCTCTTGCAGCGCTGCATCAACCTGAGAGGCTTTTTCAACGCGGATGCCTTTAATCCCGGTCGCTTCGGCGATGGCGGCAAAATCAGGGTTTTTCAGCTCGGTGCCGTCGGTCAGATAGCCGCCGGATTTCATCTCCATTGCCACGAAACCTAAGGAACTATTGTTGAAGATAACCAGCTTGATGGGCAGTTTGTGCTGGGCAATAGACAGAAAATCGCCCATTAGCATGGCAAAGCCGCCATCGCCGCACATCGCGATCACTTGGCGACTGCGGTCAATAGCCTGCGCGCCGATAGCCTGGGGCATGGCGTTAGCCATTGAGCCATGGTTAAACGACCCCAGCAGGCGGCGTTTGCCGTTCATTTTTAAATAACGGCAGGCCCAAACGGTAGGGGTGCCGACGTCACAGGTAAATATGGCGTTTTCATCGGCAAACTTACTGATCTGCTTAGCTAAATATTGTGGATGGATAGGCTGTTTGTCATTCATCGTCGCTAAATCGTCAAGACCTTTGCGCGCTTCTTGATAGTGTTTCAGCGCCTTATCGAGGAAACTGGTGTCGGTTTTGGCCTTGAGGCCGGGAAGCAGTGCTGAAAGAGTGGTTTTAATGTCGCCTACCAGCGCGACATCAACGTGGCAATGCGAGCCGATGCTGCCTGGGTTGATATCAATTTGAATGATTTTCGCATCGGTTGGGTAGAAGGCGCGGTAAGGGAATTGCGTGCCCAGCAGGACCAGCGTGTCGGCGTTGAGCATGGCGTGGTAGCCCGATGAAAAGCCAATAAGGCCAGTCATGCCAACGTCATAGGGGTTGTCCCATTCAATATGTTCTTTGCCGCGCAGCGCATGCACGATTGGGGCTTTCAGCGTTTCGGCGAGTTTAACCACTTCCTGATGCGCTCCGGCGCAGCCGCTGCCGCACATCAAGGTGATATTACTCGAGTTGTTTAACAGCTCGGCCAGTTTTTCCAGCTCCGAGCGAGGCGGTTGAACCAAAGGCAATTGAGGAGGATACCACTGGGTGCTTGCCTCTTCAGGGGCTGGTTTCAATGCTACGTCGCCCGGCAGTACGATGACCGATACGCCTTTGTTCAGAATGGCTTTGCGCATGGCAATTGCCAGCACCTGAGGCAGCTGTTCAGGGTTACTGATCAGTTCACAATAATGGCTGCACTCGCGAAACAGTTCGGTAGGGTGCGTTTCCTGAAAATAGTTGCTGCCAATTTCACTGGAAGGAATATGTGCAGCGATGGCAACCACGGGAACGTGATTACGATGGCAGTCGTAAAGTCCATTAATCAGGTGCAGGTTTCCAGGGCCGCAAGAACCGGCACAAACCGCGAGTTCCCCGGTGATTTGTGCTTCTGCACCTGCCGCAAACGCCGCGACTTCTTCGTGACGGGTGCCGATCCACTCGATTGTGCCCATGCGATTCAGGCTGTCGCTCAGGCCGTTGAGAGAGTCGCCGGTCACGCCCCAAATTCTTTTTACGCCAGCTTCTTCGAACGTTTTTGCAATAAATGCCGCAACGGTTTGTTTCATCAATTCCTCCGGTGTTTTTTGATTTTCTTACCGCATAAAAAGTTTGCTGCGGTTTTATATAAATTTAAAACGACTGGGGGTAAGCATAGTTCATAACTGATTTACGAAGAGAAAAGTGCCATCAGTATTGGAGCCAACAGGCTTAGCAGGAAGCCGTGAACCACCGCAGGCGGCACCATGTCGATACCGCCACTACGTTGGAGTACGGGTAGGGTAAAGTCCATAGACGTCGCTCCACACAGCCCTAGAGCCGAAGAACGACTGCCGCGCACCAGAGACGGTATAAGCATGATGGCGCACAGTTCGCGTGCCAAATCATTAAAGAACGCGGCGCTACCAATGACCGGGCCAAAAGAATCGGTTAACACGATGCCAGAAAGCGAATACCAGCCGTATCCGGACGCCATCGCCAGGCCTGTTTTTAGTGGTAATCCTAAAATGCAGGCGGCAAGCAAACCGCCACCGAGCGAGGCGACGCATACCACTGTAGCTACCATCACCCCGCGCCGGTTGAGGATAATCTGGCGCAACGTCAGGCTGCTGTTACCCAGCTGAATGCCAACAATCACAAGCAGTAAAATTAGCGCGGCTTCACTGGCCTCGCTGGCATAGGTTAGCCAGTGCCATTGAGTCAGGCCAAGCAAGAAACCAACCACCACCACGCCGCACAGCCGCAGCGAATCTAATGCCATACGCCATCTCGAGGTCAAAACTTCCTGACGATGCAAAGATTTCCACGGCTTGCGGCGTTCAAGCAGTCGCAGCGCCAGCAGGTTAAAAGCAAAGATGCAGACGAAAAATATCGAGGCGTATTCAAAAATCATTAGCAGGTTGCTGCTGAGATTGTCCAGAAATGCCAGACTGACCCCCATCACAAACAGGATCACGTAGACCATCCAGCTCAGTAACTGGTCGACGGTGCGCAGCAAACGCCGATTTTTGACCGGAATAAGATAGCCGAGGATCAGTGGCACAAGGATAATCAGCAGACCTGAGTACATATTAATAAGAGTCCATTCAAAAAAACGATAAAAAGCGTGCCACAACCTAGCGAAAACCTATGCAGGAGTAAAGGTCTGAGAGTAAGCAGGGTCTTTCGCTATTGACTCTTGACCAATGCGCCTGTTTGTCGTCATGCTCAGAACAGGAATCAGACCATAATAAAAGCTGCACGGGAGGTGCCAATGTATCTGGAGCATATTGATATTGTCGGGTTCCGGGGGATCAACCGACTCTCCCTGACTCTGACGCAACCAGACCGCCGCGGTGTGGCGCTTAACTCGCTCAATGCAGATAATGGGCTGACCCATCTGGGAACCATCAACACTAATACCGTGCTGTTGGGGGAGAACGCCTGGGGTAAGTCCAGCCTGCTTGATGCGCTGACCCTGCTGCTGTCACCAGAACCAGATCTCTACTGTTTTCAGGAGCAGGATTTCCATTTCCCGGCCGGTGAAAAACAGGATAAGCAGCGATACCTGCACGTGGTCTTCACCTTCTGTGAAAATCAGCCCGGCAATCATATGTCGCCGCGCTTTAATCCGCTTTCGCCACTTTGGGTTCGCTGCGATGACCGTTTAAATCGTATCTATTATCGGCTGGAAGGCGAGATGGATGACGATGGCAGCGTAGCAACCTGGCGATCTTTCCTTTCTGCCAACGGTGAGCCGCTGGCTTTGACCACTATCGATCCGCTGGCCAAAGCATTGATCAAGCTTCATCCGGTTTTGCGTCTGCGCGATGCGCGCTTTGTCGGCCGGATCCGCAAAGAAGATCTCTCGCCGCAGCTGCAACAAGATGCCGGAACCATGGCTCGACAGCTTGATGACCTGACCCGCGCGCTGATTCATAATCCACAGGCGCTGACCAACGCCGAGTTGCGACAAGGGTTGGCAGCGATGCAGCAGTTGCTGGAACATTACTTTGGAATGAACAGTTTTATCAGCGATACACCCGGCATTGGCAGCGCAACGGCGGGCGACAACAGTGCGGAGGAACGGAAACGAAACAAAAAATCCTGGCAGCAGAAGCGCCATGGCCGTAATGAAAGTCGCCAGGCGTGGCGTTCGCTGAATAATATCAATCAGATGATCGCCGAGCCCAACAGCCGCAGTATGAGAGTGATGCTACTGGCAATGTTTTCGACGTTATTGCAGGCTAAAGGTTCGGTGGCACTGCATCCTGATGCTCGCCCGCTTTTACTGATTGAAGACCCGGAAACGCGTCTGCATCCGATTATGTTATCAGTTGCCTGGGGATTGCTGGAGCAGCTTCCGTTACAGCGTATTACCACTACCAATTCTGGGGATCTGCTCTCGCTGGTGCCTGTTGAGCAAATCTGTCGTCTGGTCAGAGAATCCGGCAAGGTGGCGGCCTACAGTATTGGGCCACAGGGTATGTCTTCAGAAGACAGTCGCCGTATTGCCTTCCATATTCGCTACAGCCGACCTTCATCACTGTTTGCCCGCTGCTGGTTGCTGGTGGAGGGTGAAACGGAAGTGTGGCTGCTCAATCAGCTTGCCCGCCAGTGTAACTATAATTTTGAGTCTGAGGGTATCAAGGTGATCGAGTTTGCCCAAAGCGGGCTGAAACCGTTGCTGCGCTTTGCCCGTCAGATGGGTATTGAATGGCACGTGTTGGTCGATGGCGATGAGGCAGGGCGAAAATATGCCGCGACGGTCGCCAGTCTGGTTGAAAATCATGAGGATATTTTGCGCGATAGGTTGACTGCTTTGCCTGCGCTGGATATTGAAACTTATCTTTATCGCAATGGTTTCGAGGATGTTTATCGTCGCGCCGCGGGAACGCCAGAGGGCACGCCGATTTCTCCACGGCACATTATTGAAAAGGCGGTGCAGCGTAATTCGAAACCCGATCTGGCCATTGAGGTAGCAATGTCAGCCGCTACGCGGGGGCTCAGTTCAGTACCAACCGAGCTAAAACAAATGTTTTCGCGCGTGGCCTGGCTCGCCCGTGGGCGTGCCGACTGATACTCGACGTATTTGAGGCTGCCACTTGGTTGGCTGCGCGGGTTCCCCTGAATCACTGACCTGAGTCAGCTCATCGGGATTCACGCACTTGCCGCCTTGTTGCAGCGCCAATTACATAGAATATCGATTTGGGATAACAGAATACTTAGTTGAATCTGTTGCGGATCTGCGTTTCCATCTCATCCAGCAACTGGTAGCGGCGGCGGTATTCTGCGCGCTTTTTACTCGCGATGTCGTCCAGCGAGCGGTGTTTGACCTGCGCGGGAAAATGAAAATACCCGTTGGGATGCTGATGCGCTCCCAGCGTTTCCCAGAAAGAGTCATAGTCGGCAAAAATAGACTTTTTGCGTTTACTGTAGCGCGGGTTGGCATAAATATGTGTTTGATTACCCACGGCAAAGACTTGCTGCATATTCATCTTTTCTGCAAAAAGCAGTACGGCTTCCATTAATACTCTTTTCGGAAAAAGACCGTGACAGGCTTTTGTCGCTTGTTGAATCCTGGTGTGATCAATATTTTGGCTTGGGCCCTGAATCGCGCCAATAAATAATGTAGAAAGCCCCTGGAAATTAATTAATGCAAAAGTGACATTAGCCAGCGGCTCGTCATTTTCATCAAGAAATCTAAGGGTAATTTCACCTTCTTTATCGAGATGCAGCGAAGAATTCATGCTAATTGAGTAAGTCGCTTCGTCTTTACCTAAAAATGAAGCCAGCTTGAAGTGTTCTCTCTCAAGGTGCCCTAACTGCATTGCCTGTGGCATGCGTTCTCGAATGAATCGATAGTGATCGCACAGACCACTGGCGTGCTGTTCGCGAAGCATATTCACCGCTAGATAGGTGCGATGCACTTTGCACGGCAGAGTAGGCTGTGCATGCAGAATTTCATTTCGCATTGGGTTTGAAGCCAGCTCGTTCATGACCTTTAACGTTGCTTTGGGGAACATCAGGCTTCGGATCATAAACTTAAGTCTATAGGCAGGCTTTTGCCACATTCTTCCCGGTTTATTCTTCCCGGTTACCAACGACGAGATCAGCGCAAGGCCAGACTGCGGTTTCGCGCCTGAAGCAGGGTAGCTAAGAATTGACATATTGAGAGACCATAAGAGACATTGACACTATATTAGTTGCAGGATCTTAAACCTTGTAACAACAGGATTGTGAGTAAATTAAGAAGATTGTGAAGTGAAACCAGAATTTTAAATTAACGGAAAAGTCTGATTTCTAATGAAGAGATAAATAAAGTTAATTTTTTTTACATCAAGGCTTGAAGAGATACTCATTCTCCCCCATAAATAAAATACCAGCCAACGAGCGACTGGTATTTTATAAAGTTTGCATGATTGTTTGCTGTTATCACCTGGGGTTGAGTTTGGTCGTCAGGCGACCACTTCAGTTTCCACTGGAATGATAATGCTGGCATGGTTTCCTTTGGGTCCCTCATGAACGTCATAACTGACCTGTTGCCCGGCTTTTAGCGTCCGATAACCCTCCATTTTAATGGTGGAGTAATGTGCGAAGATGTCTTCGCCGCCGCCGACAGGACAGATGAAACCAAAGCCTTTAGCATTATTGAACCATTTAACAGTACCCGTCTCCATGCTCTCATATCCCTCTCATGACTATGGTGGTAGTAATAAAGAGTTAAAGCCTGCACCACAAAATCAAAATATTGTGGGGTTTTAGGCGTATTACCGTTGGAAAATACGCAAAAAATGATGATGTGCCGCAGCTCATCCGGCTTATAAATTTACACTCTAGTGTATTAGTCTAAGACGTCAAGAGATGGCTATTTGTCTGGGGCAGGTAGATAACCAAAGTTTGAAGCAGGTAACGATATTGAGATTTTTTAGGCCTATTTTACGGCAGATAGCCTGCTAAATGGCGCAGTTTATGTCCTGCGGCATGGAAGTCTAAAAAATGGTAAAATAACTGGAGTAATCTGGTGACCCGAGACGAGATGCAACGTGATACATCTTTCGCAAGGTGTCGGATCAAACTGTTTCTAACAAATTTCTAGATGCAAAGGGTAGCGGACAGGCAATGGGCGACAATCAGGATTGGCAAAATTTTGAACATTTGGCGGCAGATAAACAAAAGGAAGAGCTAAAACCGCCATCTATGTATAAAGTTATATTAAACAACGACGATTACACTCCAATGGAATTTGTGATTGACGTGCTGCAAAAGTTCTTTTCTTATGATATTGAACGTGCAACGCAACTGATGCTTACAGTGCACTACAAAGGCAAGGCCGTTTGCGGGATCTATACTGCAGAAGTTGCTGAAACCAAAGTCGCACATGTGAATAGCTACGCTAAGGAGAACGAGCATCCGTTGCTGTGTACGCTGGAAAAAGCCTGATTAAGGCAATCTATTTGGGAGGTGCCTATGCTCAATCAAGAACTTGAACTCAGTC
This sequence comes from Serratia sp. M24T3, assembly GCF_000257645.1. GTDB lineage: Bacteria > Pseudomonadota > Gammaproteobacteria > Enterobacterales > Enterobacteriaceae > Rouxiella. The sequence continues at coordinate 140,257 of NZ_AJHJ01000009.1, read as the reverse complement.
TCAATATGGCTTTCGCAAGAGCCCGCGAGCACCGGCATGAGTTTATGACCGTCGAGCACCTGCTGTTGGCGTTGCTGAGCAACCCGGCAGCTCGTGAAGCGCTTGAGGCCTGTACGGTCGATTTAGTGGCCTTACGTCAGGAATTGGAAGCCTTCATCGAACAGACCACACCCACTTTACCCGCTAGCGAAGAAGAGCGTGATACCCAGCCTACGTTGAGTTTCCAACGTGTGTTGCAACGCGCTGTTTTCCATGTGCAGTCTTCAGGCCGAAGTGAAGTTTCCGGCGCGAACGTGCTGGTTGCCATCTTTAGTGAACAGGAATCTCAGGCTGCTTATCTGCTGCGTAAGCATGATGTCAGCCGCCTTGACGTGGTGAACTTTATCTCCCACGGTACGCGTAAAGACGAAGCGAGCCAGGCTCCGAACAATGCGGAGAACCCGGTTAACGAAGAGCAGTCGGCAGGGGAAGATCGTATGGAGAACTTCACCACAAATCTCAACCAATTGGCGCGCGTTGGTGGCATTGACCCGCTGATTGGCCGTGATAAAGAATTGGAACGTGCTATTCAGGTGCTGTGCCGTCGCCGTAAAAACAACCCGCTGCTGGTGGGTGAGTCCGGTGTCGGTAAAACAGCTATCGCCGAGGGTCTCGCCTGGCGTATTGAACAGGGCGATGTGCCTGAAATCATGGCCGACTGTACGCTCTATTCTTTAGACATTGGCTCACTGCTTGCGGGTACTAAATACCGCGGCGACTTCGAAAAACGTTTTAAATCGTTGCTGAAACAGCTGGAACAGGACAAAAACAGCATTCTGTTTATCGATGAGATCCACACGATCATTGGTGCAGGTGCGGCGTCCGGTGGCCAGGTTGATGCGGCTAATTTGATCAAACCGCTGCTCTCCAGCGGCAAGATCCGCGTAATTGGTTCAACTACCTATCAGGAGTTCAGCAGTATCTTTGAGAAGGATCGTGCGCTTGCGCGTCGTTTCCAGAAAATTGATATTACCGAGCCATCTCCTGAAGAAACAGTGCAGATCATCAATGGTCTGAAAACCAAATACGAAGCGCATCACGACGTACGTTATACCGCGAAAGCGGTGCGTGCAGCGGTTGAGTTGTCGGTAAAATACATCAACGATCGTCACCTGCCTGATAAGGCAATCGACGTGATTGACGAAGCGGGTGCGCGTGCTCGGCTGATGCCGGTCAGCAAACGCAAGAAAACGGTTAACGTCAGCGATATCGAAAGCGTAGTTGCTCGAATTGCCCGTATTCCAGAGAAAACCGTGTCAGCCACCGACCGTGACGTGCTGAAAAACCTCGGCGATCGCCTGAAAATGCTGGTATTCGGGCAGGACAATGCCGTTGAAGCTTTGACTGAAGCGATCAAAATGAGCCGTGCCGGCCTGAGTCAGGACCGTAAACCTGTTGGTTCGTTCCTGTTCGCGGGTCCAACTGGCGTCGGTAAAACCGAGGTAACGGTTCAGTTGGCAAAAGCGCTGGATATCGAACTGCTGCGTTTTGATATGTCGGAATACATGGAGCGTCACACCGTGAGCCGTTTGATTGGTGCTCCTCCAGGTTATGTTGGTTTTGATCAGGGCGGTTTGTTGACTGATGCTGTAATCAAGCATCCGCACGCCGTAGTGCTGCTCGATGAAATCGAGAAAGCCCACCCAGATGTCTTTAACCTGCTGTTGCAGGTAATGGATAACGGGACGCTGACCGACAACAACGGCCGTAAAGCCGACTTCCGTAATGTGATACTGGTAATGACCACCAATGCCGGTGTGCGTGAGACAGAGCGTAAATCGATTGGTCTTATCCATCAGGACAACAGCCCTGATGCGATGGAAGAGATCAAGAAAGTGTTTACCCCTGAGTTCCGTAACCGCCTGGACAACGTGATTTGGTTTAATCATCTGTCTCCTGAGGTTATCCAGCAGGTTGTCGATAAATTCATCGTCGAACTGCAGGCTCAGCTGGATGCGAAAGGCGTGTCGCTTGAAGTTAGCGATGAAGCGCGCGACTGGCTGTCAGTTAAAGGTTACGATCGTGCAATGGGCGCTCGTCCAATGACGCGTATCGTGCAGGAAAATCTGAAGAAACCGTTGGCTAATGAACTGCTGTTCGGTTCGCTGGTCGATGGAGGTTCAGTTTCCGTAGCTTTGGATAAAGTGGCCGATAAACTGACCTATCACTTTATGAGTGCGCAGAAGATCAAAGAAGAGGGTGCGGTGCACTAATCTTTTGATTTGAAGTGTTAAAATAGAAAAAGGCGATGTGAAGACATCGCCTTTTTTACATCGGTAAATCCGTATTATCTTCTGAAGCAGCTTTAGGCGCTAAATAGCGGAAACCACAAAACGCCCTTGCCACGTATCATTTCTGACTGTGGAAGAGCGAAATGGGTAACCTCAGGTATCGCGGGATGAATCAGCGATGAGTGAGCCTATCAGCGGCTACGGAAGACAATGCGGCCTTTGCTCAGGTCGTACGGGGTCAGCTCTACAGTGACTTTGTCGCCCGTCAGGATGCGGATATAGTTCTTGCGCATTTTACCGGAGATGTGTGCGGTTACCACGTGTCCGTTTTCTAATTCAACGCGGAACATGGTGTTTGGCAACGTGTCCAATACGGTGCCCTGCATTTCAATGTTGTCTTCTTTGGCCATCGAATCCTCTAGGTGTTACTACCATAGTTTTTAACCGGCAAGATAATGCCGAAAAACCCACATTATGTAAAGAATTGTTGGCGTTTTCCGCACACATTCCCTATTCCTTCAGGAGGGATGGCAAATCAACGTCATGTGGGGGTAAGTCTTGTGGCAACCAGCATTCCGGTGGCAACGTGAGTTGCGAAAGTCGGGATAACTGCTGCAAAAATTGGCGGCGGGGGATCTCTCTCGCACCCAGCGACGCAGTGTGAGGGTTGATCACCTGACAGTCAACCAGTTCTCCCCCCTGAGCGGTAAAATATTGGCAAAAAGCCATGATTGCGCACTTGGATGCGTTGATACGACGGCTGAACATCGACTCGCCGCAAAATAGTCCACCTATCGCCACGCCGTAAATTCCACCGACCAGTTCGCCTTTGGACCAGACCTCGATCGAATGTGCATGACCCTGCCGATGCAGCGCAAGATAGCCTTTTTGCACCAATGGGCCAATCCAGGTTCCACCCTCGCGGTCTTCGGCACAGGCCGAGATGACCTGTCCAAACGCCCGGTTCAGGGTGTAGCAGTAGTCTGATTGGCGTAGAAAACGTCTCAGGCTGCGGCTGATGTGACGCTCTTGCGGAATCAGAATCGCTCGTGGATCGGGCGACCACCAGAGGATTTCTTCTCCGGGTTCAAACCACGGAAAAATGCCGCCTGCATAGGCCGAAAGCAGGCGCGTGGGGGAGAGGTCACCGCCAATCGCCAGCAAGCCGTTGGGTTGGCGCAGCGCGGTCTCTGGGTCGGGAAAGCGAATTGAATTGGCAGAAAGCTGCACCAGGCGCATAAAAAGTCTCAATCAAAAAAAGTTTCAGAATGATGATTATAGCCGTGCCGGCGACGCCGCTATTTTCCCATCAGACATGATGCAGACACGATCCATTTTATCGATACCCGTGAGGCGATGGGTTATCATTAGCAAGGTTTTGTTTTTACAGTAACTGTCGAGCAAGGCCAGAATATGGCGTTCAGTTTCGGTATCCAAACCTTCCGTAGGCTCATCCAGTATCCACAGCGGAGCATCATGTAGCAGCGCCCGCGCCAATCCGAGACGCCGTTGCTCCCCGCCGGAGAGCTGCCTGCCGCCCTCGCCAAGCCAGGCATTCAGCCCTGTATCATCAAGCAAACTGCCCAATTCTACCAGGCGTAATACCTCAGACAGCTTTTCATCGCTGCTTTGCGGAGCTGCCAGCAGGAGATTGTCACGTAAAGTGCTGTTAAATATGTGCACTCGCTGACTCAGAACCGTCACCATGCTGCGCAAGCTTGATTCTTGATAATCTACTAACGAAACCCCGTTAAGCTGAATACGGCCCTCCTGAGGGTCCCACGCGCGGGTCAGTAACTGAGCCAGTGTCGATTTGCCACAGCCGGTTTTACCCAGCAAGGCAATATGCTCGCCGGGCTGGATCTCCAGACTGACTTCTTGCAATACTGGCTGGGGTTGTCCGGGATAGGTAAAACTCACATCTTGAATCGATAAGAAAGCTGTCGTTTCACCCCCAGGACCTTTGTCGGGGAAGGTGACGACGGGGCGCTGGCTGATAATCTGCGTCACGCGACCCGCAGAGGCCATGACCTGTCCAAGATGCTGGAAGGCTCCGGCGACTGGCCCCAAAGCTTCAAAGGCCGCCAATGGGGTAAAGACAAACAGTGCCAGCAAAGCACCGGGGGCAGGTAAACTGCCAACACCACCCGATGCCAGCCATAACAGCAGGCACAGGGTCAAACCCGAAGTGGCAATCACCAAGGCCTGTGATAGGCCGGAGAGTTTCGCCTGCTGCTGCTGGCGGTCAAGCCAGCGTCGTTCGATTTCATCCAGCGTTTTGCGGCTCTGTGCTTCGGCACCGAAAATCACCAGCTCCGACTGACCCTGCAACCAGCCGCCTAACTGGGCGCGATATTCTCCGCGCAGCTGCGTCAGGCCATGGCCAATAGGCTGACCCGCGCGATAGAAAATTACCGGTAGCAGCACCAGCAGTGTCAGCATAATGCCGCCGAGCGTGAGCGCTAACTTCACATCAACAAAACTCAACCCAATGGTGACTGCGACAATGACCACTAGCGCTGAAATTAGTGGCGAAATAACGCGCAGGTAAAGATGGTCAAGGGTATCTACATCGGCGACCAGTCGATTAAGAATTTCGGCTTTTTGGAAACCGGCCAGCCCACCGGGAGACAGCGGCAAAAGTTTGCTGAAAGTGAATACTCGCAAATGTGCCAGCACGCGGAAGGTCGCGTCGTGACTGACAACTCGCTCGGCATAGCGCCCTGCGGTGCGGAAAATGGCCGCTCCACGCACTCCGGCGGCGGGCAGCATATAGTTGAAAGTATAAATCCCCGCCAGACCTGCCAGAGAGGCTGCAGCCAGGAACCAGCCAGATAATGCCAGCAAACCAATACTTGCCAGCAAGGTCACAATGGCAAGCACAATACCCAGCGCCATGAGCAGCCAGTGTCGGCGATAAAGTGCTAAATACGGTAACAGGATTTTCATAGCGGCAGATCCCTGTCTTGTTGGGCGTGCAAGCGGGCAAAATGCCCCGACTGTGCCAGCAATTGTTGATAACTGCCTTTCTCTACCAGCAGCCCGTGGTCCATGACCCAAACTTCATCATATTTCTCAGTGGCTTCCAGCCGATGAGTGACCAATAGAGTGCTTTGTTTTTTGGCAGCGCTATTTAGCGTGCTCATCACCCGCTGCTCGCTTTCGGCATCGAGGCTGGCCGTTGGTTCATCCAGCAACAGCAGCAAGCAGGGAGAAAGCAGGGCGCGAGCGACGGCTACACGCTGTGCCTGCCCGACCGACAGGCGAGCGGCATCTTCACCTATCAAGGTGTCGATGCCTTCAGGCAGCAGGGGCAGAAACTCGCTGACAAAAGATTGTTCCATCACCTGATTCAACTCCTTGTCACTGGCGTTAGGCTGACTCAACAAAATGTTCTGTCGTAGCGTAGGCTCGGTGAGCTGCGGATTTTGCCCCACCCAGCTGATTTGCTGTCGCCATTCTGTCATTAACGTGTCTTTAAGCTCTTGTCCGTTGACTTTCAATTGGCCCTGATAAGGCAAAAAGCCCAGCAAGGCATTGATCAGCGAGCTTTTACCGGCTCCGCTCAGTCCGACAATTGCCACGCTTTTTCCCGCGGTCAGCTCAAAATTCAGCGGTCCGGCAAGGCGCTGGCCCTGTGGCGACATAATTTGCAGATTAGTGGCGGTTATCGTGACAGTTTCACAGGTTGCAAAATGTTCGGTTCCGCTGACCGGCTGTTCAGCTTCAACGGTTAAAAACTCTACCAGACTCTCGGCCGCACCTACCGCTTGCGCTTTGGCGTGATAAAACACCCCTAAATCACGCAGTGGCTGAAAGAATTCAGGGGCCAGAATCAGCACCAGAAAACCGGCAAATAACGTGACAGGCGTACCGTAATGGCCAAAATTAAGCTCGCCAAGATAAGAGAAACCAAAATAAACCGCGACGACGGCAATCGAGATAGAGGCAAAAAATTCAAGCACGGCAGAAGAGAGAAACGCTAACCGTAAAACTTCCATGGTACGGGCGCGGAAGTTTTCAGTAGAATCCTTGATTTGCTTGATTTCAGCATCGGCACGATAAAACAGTCGCAGAGTATCAAGACCGCGCAAGCTGTCGAGGAACTGGCCGCTTAATCGAGCCAAAGCCTGGAAGTTACGCCGATTGGCATCAGCCGCTCCCATGCCGACCAGCGCCATAAAAATAGGGATCAGTGGAGCGGTGGCGAGAAGGATAAGTCCGGCGGCCCAGTTGATCGGGAAGATGCTTACCAGGATCAGCAAGGGAATGATCCCCGCCAGAGAGATTTGCGGCAGGTAGCGGGCGTAATAATCCTGCATATCCTCAATTTGTTCGAGGACAAGCGTGGCCCAGCTTCCCGCAGGTTTGCCCTTAATACACGCCGGGCCAAGTAGGTGCAGGCGATCCAGCACTAACTTGCGCATTTCCTCACGGATTACTCGGCCACAAATAAATCCCACTTGTTCTCGCAGCCAGGTAACCGCGGCGCGTAGGGCAAAGGTCAAGGCCAGAAACAGGAAGCTTTGCAACAGAGTGTCGCGCGGTGCGTGGTTGACTATCAGGTTATGCAGCAGGCCGGCCAGCAACCAGGCCTGAGCAAGAATGAGCAGACCGGAGATAAGGCCAAGCATCATGGAGAGGCGAGTCCAGCGTTTGGCGCGCAAGCTTTCTTGCTTGAGCCAGCGGATTAATTCTTGTTGCCGTGTTTTGTTCATCCCAGTTTTGTTCATCCCAGGTTAGCCGAATGCAGAACGCATAAGCCGAAAAAGCACCGCTGAGGATGCAATTGTCAGTTGTTGCCATGTCAGGCGGAAAGCCCGCATATTCTACAGGGTCTTTTCCGCGATGAACACTCCGACTGTTACAAATAACTGCGTATAATACAAACAAAAAAGGCGACCCGAAGGTCGCCTTTATCTTTAGCAGATCAAATGGTTAACATTGACTGCTGCTGTGTAACATTACTTGAAATTAGCTTCAGCCAGTCCGTCAAGATAACGTTCTGCATCCAGTGCTGCCATACAGCCCGTTCCGGCAGAGGTGATTGCCTGACGATATACGTGGTCCATAACGTCGCCGGCGGCAAACACGCCCGGAATGCTGGTCTGGGTTGCATTACCCTGAATACCGGACTGCACCTTGATATAGCCATTTTCCAGGGCCAGTTGACCCTCGAAAATGCCGGTGTTCGGGCTATGTCCGATGGCGATAAACATGCCCGCAACGTCCAGCTTGTTCAGCTCATCGTTGTTGATGTCACGCAGGTTGGCACCGGTTACGCCCATTTCATCACCCAGAACTTCATCGAGAGTTTTGTTGGTGTGCAATACGATTTTGCCGCTGGCCGCTTTCTCGTTCAGGCGGTCAATCAAGATTTTTTCGGCACGGAAGTTCTCACGACGGTGGATCAGATGGACTTCAGAGGCGATGTTGGCCAGATAAAGCGCTTCTTCCACTGCTGTGTTACCGCCGCCGACCACAGCCACTTTCTGATTGCGGTAAAAGAAACCGTCACAGGTTGCGCAGGCTGAAACGCCACGGCCTTTGAACGCCTCTTCTGAAGGCAGACCCAAATAACGTGCAGATGCGCCGGTGGCGATAATCAATGCGTCACAGGTGTATTCTTCGCTATCACCAAACAGGCGGAACGGGCGGGTTTGCAGGTCAACGCGATTAATATGATCAAAAACGATTTCAGTATTAAATTTAACCGCGTGCTCGTGCATACGATCCATCAGGCCAGGACCGGTTAAACCTTCCGGATCTCCCGGCCAGTTTTCAACTTCAGTCGTGGTGGTCAGCTGACCGCCTTTCTCGATACCGGTGATTAAAACCGGCTTAAGGTTGGCGCGGGCAGCATAGACTGCAGCGGTATAACCCGCAGGGCCAGAACCTAAAATCAACAATTTACTATGTTTAACTGTACCCATAAGGAATTCATCTCCGTGATGCAAACTACGTCATGGTAGGGATTGTAGGGAAAAAGGCCGCGTAAAAAAAGCATACTCAGATGTTGTTAGCGATTTGTCTGATAGTTTTTGCCTGAAATCACGGGTAAAAATGATTCCTGTCTGAGTTTGTCATCTGCTTTTGTTATTGTTCAATCCGAAAAGACAGCGAAAAAGGACGTTCACGGATTTCAATCTGGAATGTTCTTCTGATTTTGCTTCTTTTACTTTGACAATCCGCTGTGCATTTGCGAAAACATCTAGGTAAGAAGAAATTATACGCCTGTAGGTGCCTCAAATTTACACAATGTGCTACCGCTTTACCCGTTCCTGGTTCGCATTGTTCATTTTTAAGACACAGACAATCAGCAATTTAGGTTTTATTATGCCTAATTAGTTACTTAGCGTTATTTCTTTTTCGGCTTCACTAAAAAAAATTCGTTTTCTTCTGACAGGGGCAAGACGTCTTAAAGTGGGTCGCTACAACCTAAAAAAAACAGGTCTTCGCTTAGGATACACCCTTATACATTGAAGTTGGTTAGGGTATGGCAAGTGCAGGGAAGGACATCAGAGAGATAATAATAATGGTAGATAACAAGAAACGTCCGGGAAAAGATCTCGACCGTATTGACCGTAACATTCTTAATGAGCTGCAAAAGGATGGCCGGATCTCTAACGTCGAGCTTTCCAAACGTGTAGGTTTGTCACCTACACCATGTCTGGAACGCGTTCGTCGTCTTGAACGCCAGAATTTCATTCATGGCTACACTGCTTTGCTTAATCCTCATTATCTGGATGCTTCATTGCTGGTGTTTGTTGAGATTACCCTCAACCGTGGCGCACCGGACGTGTTTGAGCAATTCAATGCGGCAGTACAAAAACTAGAAGATATTCAGGAGTGTCACTTGGTTTCCGGGGACTTCGACTACTTGTTGAAAACCCGTGTACCTGATATGTCTGCTTACCGTAAACTGCTGGGCGAAACGCTTCTTCGTTTACCGGGTGTTAACGACACTCGTACCTATGTGGTAATGGAAGAAGTGAAACAGACTAACCGCCTGGTAATTAAAACCCGGTAAGTAAAAGGTACAGGTGCAAAACCTAATTTATTTAGCTACACTCCTGTGTATTCATACAGCCTTGGCGCCGGGCTTCATTCCCGGCGCTAGCGCTATTTCAGTTCACAGGAACCTGGAGAGCCTTTCTTGAGCCAGGAATATACAGAAGATAAAGACGTTACCTTGAAAAAACTCAGCGGTGGCCGCCGTATTCTGGAGGCCGTGCTGGTTGTGGTAGCCGTTTTCGCCATTTATTTGATGGCAGCACTGCTTAGTTTCAATCCGTCCGATCCAAGCTGGTCACAAACCTCTTGGCATGGTCCTATCCATAATTTGGGTGGCGGCGTCGGGGCCTGGATGGCCGATACAATATTCTTCATCTTTGGTGTGTTGGGATATGCCATTCCTCCAATCATGCTTTGCCTTTGCTGGGCCTCTTTCCGTCAGCGAGACAATCAGGATTACATTGACTATTTCACCCTGTCGCTGCGTTTGATAGGGACGCTGGCGCTCATCCTCACCTCGTGTGGACTGGCGTCGCTCAATATTGACGACCTTTATTACTTCGCTTCTGGCGGCGTGATAGGCAGTCTTCTGGGCACGGCGATGACCCCATGGTTCAACAACATTGGCGCAACGCTGCTCCTGCTTTGTGTCTGGGCGGCAGGTTTGACCCTGTTCACCGGTTGGTCATGGCTCACTATCGCTGAAAAGATTGGTGGTACGATTTTGGGTGCTACCACCTTTATGACCAACCGTTCGCGACGTGATGATGATTACGACTACGAGTATGACGAGCGTGAAGAACACGACGATACATTGCTCAATGACAAGCATCATGAAGAGCAAAAGAGCGAGCATAGTCCAGCAGACCCTGCTCGGCTGGCAACGGCGGCGACAGCAATAGTTTCAGCAGCGGCAATGGCCGACGAGGATGACGACGTCCTGTTTTCTGCCTCTTCTATCCACGATAAAGCCCAGGCACAAACATCGGCTGTTGCCGAAGTTCACCCTGAAATGCCTGCCGCAGGCGAATCTGTTGCACCGGTGAATCCGTTGTCTCAGGGACATGTTGATGCGCAAACAGCGGCTCAGCCTGTTGCGCCAGCCGCTGCGCCAATACAGCCAGCAACGCCGCCGCTTTATAGTTTTGAAGTTCCGCAAGAAACCCCTGCGCCCCGCACGGTTCAGCCAGCAGCTTCTGCGCAGACTCGTCGTTACGATGAGCCACAGCTGGGCGACTGGAATCAGGTAACTGAACCTCAACATCACGATCGTTCACCGTTCGATTTTAGCGCTGCGCCAGAAGTCAGCAGCGTTGCGGCAACCGCCGCGTTGGCAACGGGTCTGGCTCAGGCCGGTAAATCAGCTGCTGCCGAAGCAGGCAATACCTTTATGCCGGCTTTCAGCGCCGTGAGTGATGAAAATCCGCAAATCAAGAAAGGCTTTGGCCCAGAATTGCCGCGCCCCAACCCTGTGAAGCTGCCTACCCGCCGCGAGCTGGCGTCTTATGGCATCAAGCTACCTTCTCAGCGTATTGCCGAGCAACAAGAGCAAGAGGCGGCTCGTCTGGCACGTGAGACCCAGTCTCAGCATCAGATCGAAAGTGACTCTGCCGAAGACGAGGAAGCACTGCAACAGGCTGCATTAAGGCAGGCATGGGTTGATCAGCAAAACCAGCGCTATGGTGAAACGGTTGAACAGGCAGAGCCGGTAGAAGACGATGAGGATGCGTTGCTTCAGGCACAGCTGCGCCAGCAGTTTGCCGCCCGTGAGCAGGCGCGTTATCAACCCGTCGAGGCGGAGGAATCCCAGCCGTATCAGGAAACGCATTATCAGCAATCTGCGCCTGCCCATCAGTTGCCGCAGGATGCTCAGTCGTTGTCTGGCCAGAATATCAGCACTCATGACGCCTTCAATTTCTCTCCGATGGCCGATTTGATTGATGATACGCCTGTTGAACCGTTGTTTACGCTTTCACCACAGGTTGAAGAGTCAAAACAACCCGCAGCTTACAGCCAACACGCGCCATCGGCCCCTGTTAACGAGCCGCAGTATGCTGCCGAGCCTCAGCAGTATGCCGCTGAATCGCAGACGCAGCCCGAGCCCGTGAAATCACCAATGGATAGCCTGATCCATCCGGCGCTGATGCGTAACGAAATGCCGGTCAATAGGCCAACTACGCCGTTGCCAAGTCTGGATCTCCTGACTTCGGCACCTGCAACGGAAGAGCCAGTTGACATGTTTGCCCTCGAGCAAACGGCGCAGCTGATTGAAGCTCGGCTGAACGATTACCGTATCAAGGCCGAAGTGGTAGACAAGCTTCCGGGGCCGGTAATTACGCGTTTTGAACTGGATCTGGCGCCGGGTGTTAAAGCTGCCCGCATTTCCAATCTGTCACGCGACCTGGCGCGATCGCTGTCCACTGTAGCGGTGCGTATCGTCGAGGTCATTCCTGGCAAGCCTTATGTCGGCCTTGAGCTGCCGAATAAAAAGCGCCAGACAGTTTATCTGCGGGAAGTGCTCGACTGTCCTCAGTTCAAAAACGATCCTTCTCCACTTACCGTAGTGCTGGGTAAAGATATCTCCGGTCAACCCGTGGTGGCAGATTTGGCAAAAATGCCTCACTTGCTGGTCGCGGGTACTACCGGTTCGGGTAAATCAGTCGGCGTTAATGCCATGATCCTGAGCATGTTGTATAAGGCTACGCCGGAAGACGTGCGCTTTATCATGATCGACCCGAAAATGCTTGAACTGTCAGTATATGAAGGTATTCCGCATCTGTTGACTGAAGTTGTTACCGACATGAAAGACGCCGCCAATGCGTTGCGCTGGTGTGTCGGTGAGATGGAACGTCGCTATAAGCTGATGTCTGCCCTTGGCGTGCGTAACCTTGCCGGTTACAACGAGAAAATCAAGGAAGCGGAAGATATGGGCTGGCCAATCCCGGACCCATTCTGGAAACCGAGCGACAGCATGGGCCATGAGCCGAGGAAGCTGGGTAAAGAGCCGTTTATCGTGGTGCTGGTGGATGAATTTGCCGACCTGATGATGACTGTCGGTAAAAAAGTTGAAGAACTGATTGCCCGCCTGGCACAAAAGGCGCGTGCAGCAGGTATTCACCTGGTGCTGGCAACTCAGCGTCCTTCGGTAGACGTCATTACAGGCTTGATCAAGGCTAACATTCCGACCCGTATTGCCTTTACTGTTTCGAGCAAGATTGATTCGAGAACTATCCTCGATCAGGGCGGCGCGGAGTCCTTGCTGGGAATGGGTGACATGCTTTATATGGCGCCTAACTCCTCGATTCCGATCCGCGTTCACGGAGCTTTTGTGCGCGATCAGGAAGTTCACGCTGTCGTTCAGGATTGGAAAGCGCGCGGCCGCCCTCAGTATATCGACAGCATTATCAAGGGCGGTGAAGAGGGCGAAGGCGGCAGTTCAGGTCTTGAAGAGGGTGAAGAGCTGGATCCGTTATTCGATCAGGCCGTAGAGTTTGTGGTTGAGAAACGTCGTGCATCAATTTCCGGCGTTCAGCGCCAGTTCCGCATTGGCTATAACCGTGCGGCACGTATCGTTGAACAAATGGAGGCACAGTCTATCGTGAGCACGCCGGGTCACAACGGCAACCGCGAAGTACTTGCACCACCGCCTCACGAGAGTTGAGGGGGTAGAACAAGGGCCGCAAATGCGGCCCTTGGCAATTCTGCCGTTCCGTTTTGCAGCGTCGACCCGCCTGTTAGTCGCGTTTGCAAAGAATCGTAAAAGCGTTAATTCTCAGACGATTGAGCTATCGGTGAGCCAATAGGTTCAGCTAAAGTTTAGCTCTGGGGTTGTTTTCCCGCTTATTCCCCCAATTGTTGGGAGAGGTCGTCTGTTCGCAATGGATTTTGAGGTAACAATAACAATGAAAAAATTATTAGCTGTAGGCTGTTTATTGACCGCGTTTATTTCAGGATCTGTATTGGCGGATGCCAGCAGCGATTTAAAGAGCCGTCTCGGTAAGCTGAACACTTTCCATGCCAGCTTTACGCAAACAGTAACCGGCGACGACGGTTCCAACGTTCAGCAAGGCGAAGGGCAGCTGTGGGTGAAGCGTCCTAACTTGTTTAACTGGCACATGACGTCGCCGGATGAAAGCATTCTGGTGTCTGACGGCAAAACGCTGTGGTTCTACAATCCATTTGTTGAGCAAGTGACGGCAACCTGGCTGAAAAACGCAACGGGTAACACACCATTTATGCTGATTACCCGCAACGACAGCAGCGACTGGGCCAAATATAACGTTACCCAGAAAGGCGATGATTTTAACCTGACGCCTAAATCAGCAACCGGCAATCTCAAGCAGTTTGCGATTACTGTAACCTCAAGCGGCACCATCAAAAGCTTCACTGCCGTTGAGCAAGACGGCCAACGCAGCGCCTACGCCCTTAAAGGCGAGCAGAATGCCTCCGTTGATGATGCTAAATTCAAATTCACTCCGCCTAAAGGCGTGACGCTAGACGATCAACGTCAGTGAGGACTTAGTGAGCAATCTGTCACTCGATTTTTCCCACAATGAGTTTCAGCCACTGGCTGCCAGAATGCGGCCAGTGACGTTAGCTGAATACATCGGCCAGCAGCATCTGTTGGCTCCGGGTAAGCCTTTGCCTCGCGCTATCGAGGCGGGGCAACTGCACTCCATGATCCTGTGGGGACCACCGGGAACGGGAAAAACAACATTGGCAGAGCTCATTGGCCGTTATGCCGATGCCGATGTCGAACGCATATCCGCGGTGACTTCCGGAATTAAAGAAATCCGCGAAGCCATTGAGCGTGCCCGTCAGAATCGCAATGCCGGTCGACGCACGATTCTGTTTGTCGATGAAGTACACCGCTTCAACAAAAGCCAGCAGGATGCTTTTCTGCCGCACATTGAAGACGGCACCATTACTTTTATCGGCGCAACTACCGAAAATCCAAGTTTTGAGCTGAACTCGGCGCTGCTATCCCGAGCCCGCGTTTATCTGCTCAAGGGATTAACGGCGGACGACATCGAGAAAGTCATCGATCAGGCGATGAACAACGCCGATCGCGGTTATGCCGGTCAAAATATCCGTATTTCTCCGCAGACTCGGCGCATGTTGGCCGAGTTGGTCAACGGCGACGCCCGTCGTGCATTGAATAGCATCGAAATGATGGCAGATATGGCGGAGACTGATGAGCAGGGAGTCCGAGTGCTGACTACTGAGCTGCTCAATGAAATCTCCGGCGAACGCAGCGCACGCTTTGATAATAAAGGCGATCGCTATTACGACTTGATATCTGCGCTGCACAAATCAGTACGTGGTTCTGCTCCAGATGCGGCGCTTTACTGGTATGCACGGATTATTACCGCCGGTGGCGATCCGCTGTATGTTGCAAGGCGTTTGCTGGCCATTGCATCCGAAGACGTGGGCAATGCCGATCCGCGCGCGATGCAAATTGCCATAGCGGCTTGGGACTGTTTTACCCGCGTTGGGCCAGCAGAAGGCGAGAGAGCAATTGCCCAGGCCATCGTTTATCTGGCCTGTGCGCCCAAAAGCAACGCTGTTTACACAGCTTTCAAAGCTGCGATGCGCGATGCCAAAGAGCAAGCCGATTACGACGTGCCTGAGCATTTACGCAATGCGCCAACCAAGCTAATGAAAGAAATGGGGCTGGGTGCAGAATATCGCTACGCCCATGACGAACCCAACGCCTATGCGGCGGGAGAGAACTATTTTCCCCCTGAAATGGCAAAAACGCAGTACTATTATCCGACCGCACGGGGTATGGAAGGTAAAATCGGTGAAAAGCTGGCGTGGTTGACTGAACAAGATCAAAATAGCCCGACAAAACGCTACCGATAAATTTGCTCTTGCGGTAAGGTTACCACTGATAACTCTTTGACATGCTGCCGTTTCAGGCTGCGTGTGTCATCAAAATTTATTTAATTCAACACGACAGGATTAGCATGCTCGATCCCAATCTGCTGCGTAATGAGCTAGACGCAGTTGCAGAAAAACTCGCTCGCAGAGGTTTTAAACTCGATGTAGAAACATTGCGCGCTCAAGAAGAACGTCGCAAAGTACTGCAAGTAGAAACGGAAAATCTTCAGGCTGAAAGGAATGCACGATCTAAATCGATCGGTGCGGCCAAAGCTCGCGGTGAAGACATCGATGCCCTGCGTCAGGAAGTTAACGAGCTGGGTGACAAGCTGAGCGCAGCCAAGGCTGAATTGGAAACGCTGCTGGACGAAATGAATAAAATCACTCAGGCGCTTCCGAACTTGCCTGATGATTGCGTTCCTGTCGGTAAAGACGATAGCGAAAACCAGGAAGTTAGCCGTTGGGGCGAACCGCGTCAGTTCGATTTCGAAGTGCGCGACCACGTTTCTCTGGGCGAACTGGCCGGTGGCCTTGATTTTGCTGCCGGCGTCAAGCTGACCGGCGCACGCTTCGTGGTTATGCAGGGGCAAGTTGCCCGCATGCATCGCGCGCTCTCACAGTTCATGCTCGATCTGCACACTGAGCAGCACGGCTATATCGAAACAGCAGTGCCTTATCTGGTTAACCAGGATTCACTGTTTGGTACCGGTCAGTTGCCGAAATTTGGTGAAGATCTGTTCCATACCAAGCCATTGGGCGAAGAAGCGGGCAGCAGCAACTATGCACTGATCCCAACTGCCGAAGTCCCTTTGACCAACCTAGTGCGTGACGAAATTCTTGAAGAAGAATCTCTGCCGCTGAAAATGACCGCGCATACCCCTTGTTTCCGCTCAGAAGCCGGTTCTTACGGCCGTGACACCCGTGGCCTGATCCGTATGCATCAGTTCGACAAAGTCGAGATGGTCCAGGTTGTCCGCCCGGAAGATTCCATGCAGGCGTTGGAAGAACTGACAGGTCACGCCGAGAAAGTGCTGCAGTTGCTGAACTTGCCATACCGTAAAATGCTGCTTTGTACCGGTGATATGGGTGCTGGCTCTTGCAAAACTTACGATCTGGAAGTGTGGTTGCCAGCGCAAAACACCTATCGTGAAATTTCTTCCTGTTCAAATATGTGGGATTTCCAGGCTCGTCGTATGCAGGCTCGCTGCCGTGCAAAAAACGAGAAGAAGCCTCGCCTGGTTCATACTTTGAACGGTTCTGGTTTAGCGGTAGGCCGTACTCTGGTTGCGGTGCTGGAAAACTACCAGCAGGCTGACGGCAGTATCGTGGTGCCAGAAGTTCTGCGCCCATACTTGCGTGGTCAGGAAGTTATTGGTTAAGCAGGTAATTATTTGGAAATAAGAGCGATGGTCTCATCAGTCGCTTAATTTCTCAATAATCATCAAGGTCGAACGTTAAGGCGTTCGGCCTTTTTTGTACCCTTTTGGGGTTTATAACCATCGGCGATATTTTTTAATCGAACGTCTTGTTTTAAAGCTGTTTTTTCAAGTTTTCCCATCCAAATTTAAAATAAATTCCTTAATAATCATCTTGATAGAAAATCTTCGGTCGAGCCGTGATTTTCTTCATTCAGACGATTGATTAGTTATTTAAATCATCGAAATACAGATTGTGCGGCGGCTCGATTTCGCCAGATTGACTTTTTTATTGCCAGTGGCATGATGCGCGCAATTTCCTTGCATTTCTGGTCGCTCAATCCCTATGTCTGCGTATTCTCGCCCGGTGCTGTTGCTGCTCTGCGGCCTTTTGCTGTTGACCGTATCAATTGCGGTTTTGAGCACCCTCGTCCCTTTATGGTTGACGCACGAAACCCTGCCTACCTGGAAAGTGGGGCTGGTAAGCTCTTCTTATTACGCCGGTAATTTAGTAGGGACATTGATTGCAGGTCGAATCATCAAGCGCTTTGGCTTTAATCTCAGCTACCAACTTTCTTGCATCTTGTTTGCCGTTGCGACCGCAGGATTGACACTCTCAATGAGCTTTATGGGATGGGTCAGTTGGCGTTTTATGGCCGGTATCGGCTGTGCGCTGATTTGGGTGGTGGTTGAGAGTGCGTTGCTGCGTAGCGGAACGGTGAAAAACCGTGGGCAGCTGTTGGCTGCTTACATGATTGTTTATTATATCGGCACTGTTATGGGCCAGTTGCTCCTCGGTAAAGTCTCCACCGAATTGTTTAGCGTTATTCCGTGGGTCACAGGGCTGATTGTTATCGCTATGCTGCCGCTGTTATTTGCGCACATTGCTAATCAAGACAGCGAATTGCCAACTCTTTCAGTGTGGCCGATGTTCAAACGGCGTAGTGCACGGCTTGGAATCAATGGCTGCGTAATTTCCGGTATTGTGCTGGGTTCGCTTTACGGCTTGATGCCGCTGTTTCTGGCGCACCGTGGTTTGAGCGATGCAGATGTGGGTTACTGGATGGCGTTATTGGTCAGCTCCGGGATTATCGGCCAATGGCCGGTAGGGCGACTTGCCGACCGCTATGGTCGTTTGATGGTGCTGCGTGTGCAAGTGTTCGTGATTATTCTCGGCAGTATCGCAATGCTTGCAGGTTATGCAATGGCACCGGCTCTGTTTGTGCTGGGCTGTGCCGGCTTTACGCTGTATCCGGTAGCAATGTCCTGGGCCTGTGAAAAGGTTAGCTCGGACGAGTTGGTGGCGATGAACCAGACATTGCTGATGAGCTACACCATTGGCAGTCTGGCGGGGCCATCAATGACCGCGATGCTGATGCAGAAGTACTCTGACCGGGTGTTGTTTGTGATGATCGCCGCCGTGGCGCTGGTTTATCTGGTAATGTTATTGCGCAAAGCGGATCAACAATCTACACCTGTTGCCACTGCCTGATAAAGATACCCTTCGTACTTGAAGCCGAAACTGTATTAGCTACGCTCGCTCACCCCAGTCACTTACTCATGTAAGCTCCCGGGGATTCGTCTCGCTTGCCGCCTTGTTGCAGCTCCAATTACTTTGGGTATCTGCAACCGCAACTGTGTTTACCCTTCGTACTTGAATCTGCAACTGTGTTGGCTACGCTCGCTCACCCCAGTCACTTACTGATGTAAGCTCCCGGGGATTCGTCTCGCTTGCCGCCTTGTTGCAGCTCCAATTACTTTGGGTATCTGTAACCGCAACTGTGTTGGCTACGCTCGCTCGCCCCAGTCACTTAGTGATGTAAACTCCCGGGGATTCGTCTCGCTTGCCGCCTTGTTGCAGCTCCAATTACTTTGGGTATCTGCCAAAAGCTAAAGACTCGACCATACTTAATTTACTGATTTATTAATACATTACTGTGTGGCCATAGCTTTCCAAGATCCCTTTCACCTTATCCATGATCTCTTTGCTCGGCGGGTTAACGCCCTCAAGGCCGTACTCTTCGCCCATCGCTATCCATTTATGCTTGCCAAGCTCGTGATAGGGCAGCAGCTCGATTTTTTCGATATTTGCCATATCTTTGGTGAATTCGCCGAGCATGTGGACCGAGTGTTCATCATCTGACCAACCGGGCACAACTACGTAACGGATCCAGGTGCGTTTGTTGCGTTCGGCCAGATAGCGGGCGAAATCCAGCGTGCGGTGGTTGGATACGCCGACCAGTTTTTCGTGGATATCATCATTGAGCTGTTTCAGGTCAAGCATTACCAGGTCGGTGGCATCGATCAGTTCATCGATTACCGGATCGTAACGACGCACAAAACCGTTGGTGTCTAAACAGGTTGTAATGCCTTCTGCCTGACAGGCGCGAAACCAGTCGCGCACAAATTCGGCCTGCAAGACAGCCTCTCCGCCTGAAGCGGTAACGCCGCCTCCCGACGCTTTCATATAATGACGATAGGTCACGATCTCTTTCATCAGATCTTCGACGCTGACCTCTTTGCCACCGTGCAGATCCCAGGTGTCGCGATTGTGGCAGTACATACAACGCATCAGACAGCCCTGAAAGAACACGATATAACGTATGCCGGGACCGTCAACGGTACCGCAGGATTCATATGAGTGAATGCGACCTTGGATTGACATTGCAGGTGTTCTCCATAGTCCCAGGACTCCTTCTCGTGGAGTCTTGAAAAAGCAGCTGGCAAAAGGCCCTACCGGAGTAGAGCCTTGATAGTAATGACGATTAACTTTAATACTGGTTACATGGATTTAGTAAAGGTTCGGGTAATAACGTCCTGCTGCTGCTCTTTGGTCAGCGAGTTAAAGCGCACGGCATAGCCGGAAACGCGGATGGTCAGCTGTGGATATTTTTCAGGATCTTCCATCGCTTCAAGCAGCATCTCGCGGTTCATCACGTTGACGTTAAGGTGCTGGCCGCCCTCGATGGCGTCTTCATGATGGAAGTAACCGTCCATCAGTCCAGCAAGGTTGGCTTTGCGTACGTTATCGTCTTTGCCCAGCGCGTTTGGCACGATGGAGAAAGTATATGAAATACCGTCTTTGGCGTAGGCAAACGGCAGTTTAGCCACTGAGGTCAGAGAGGCAACGGCGCCTTTCTGGTCACGGCCATGCATCGGGTTGGCGCCTGGTCCAAATGGTGCACCGGCACGGCGACCGTCTGGAGTGTTACCTGTTTTCTTACCGTACACCACGTTTGAGGTGATGGTAAGCACTGACTGGGTAGCCACCGCGTCGCGATAGGTTGGCAGTTTCTGAATTTTCTTCATGAAACGTTCGACCAGGTCGCAGGCAATATCGTCAACCCGCGCATCGTTGTTACCGAACTGTGGATATTCGCCTTCGATTTTGAAATCAACGGCCAGGCCATCTTCATCACGGATAGTGCTGACTTTGGCGTATTTAATCGCAGACAGTGAGTCGGCAGCTACTGATAAACCGGCTATACCGCAAGCCATAGTGCGATAAACATCGCGATCGTGCAGCGCCATCAGTGAAGCTTCGTAGCTGTATTTGTCGTGCATAAAGTGAATGACATTCAACGCAGTTACATACTGTTTGGCCAGCCAATCCATAAAGTGATCCATACGTTCCATCACTTTATCGTAGTCCAGCACTTCATCCATCATTGGCGCTTCTTTAGGGCCAACCTGGATTTTCATCTTCTCGTCAACACCGCCATTGATGGCGTAGAGCATGGTTTTTGCCAGGTTGGCTCGCGCGCCGAAGAATTGCATCTGTTTGCCGACAATCATCGGGCTCACGCAGCAGGCAATGGCGTAATCATCATTGTTAAAGTCCGGACGCATCAGATCGTCATTTTCATACTGAATGGATGAAGTATCGATGGAGACTTTAGCCGCGTATTTCTTGAAGTTTACCGGCAGCTTTTCTGACCACAAAATGGTCATGTTTGGCTCTGGGGAAGGCCCCATAGTGTATAGAGTGTTCAGGAAGCGGAAGCTGTTTTTAGTCACCAGCGTGCGGCCATCGACGCCCATACCGGCGATAGATTCTGTCGCCCAGATTGGGTCACCCGAGAACAACTCGTCGTATTCTGGAGTACGCAGGAAACGCACCATGCGCAGTTTCATTACCAGATGGTCAATTAATTCCTGTGCTTGTTTTTCATTCAGTTTGCCGGCTTTGATATCGCGTTCGATGAATATGTCGAGGAAGGTCGATACGCGACCGAATGACATTGCTGCACCGTTTTGTGATTTCACCGCCGCCAGATAGCCGAAGTATGTCCACTGCACGGCTTCTTGAGCAGTGCTTGCTGGGCCCGAAATGTCGAAACCGTATTTGGCCGCCATTTGTTTGATTTGGCCCAGCGCACGATGCTGTTCAGAGATTTCTTCGCGCAGCTGAATGGTCATCGACAAATCTTCGCCGTTTTCCAGTCGTGATTGCAGGGATTGGAATTGCGCGTATTTGTCGGCCATCAAGTAGTCGATGCCGTAAAGCGCGACGCGGCGATAGTCACCGATAATACGGCCACGGCCATAGGCATCAGGTAAACCGGTCAAAACGCCAGATTTACGGCAGTTCAGGATGTCTTTGGTGTAAACATCAAATACGCCCTGATTATGCGTTTTGCGATATTCAGTAAAGGTTTTTTTCAGCTGCGGGTCGAGTTCACGGCCATAAACCTGACACGAACCCTCAACCATTTTGATGCCGCCGAAAGGAATAATGGCGCGTTTTAATGGCGCATCGGTCTGCAAACCAACAATGGTTTCCAGCGATTTATTGATATAACCGGCATCGTGCGAGGTGATTGTCGAGGCAAGGTCGGTATCGAAATCAACAGGCGCTTTAGTCGCGTTTTCCTGCTTGATGCCTACCATCACGCTGTCCCACAGAGTCGTCGTCGCCGCAGTGGCGCCTGCCAAAAATGATTCATCGCCCTCGTAAGGGGAGTAGTTTTTCTGAATAAAGTCACGTACGTTGACTTCAGTCTGCCACTCGCCAGCGCTAAAATTCTGCCATGCAGTGGTCAATTTCTCATTGAGCTTAGACATGTTGCACCTACCTCTAATTTAATTTCCCAAAATCTAAATTTCACGACCGGCAGCGTTAATGTTGCTGAGCTTGCCCATCGCGCAGATAAATAACCCAATAGGTTAGACCCACCAGCAAGCCGCCACCGATGATGTTACCCATCGTCACCGGGACCAGATTGGCAGTGACAAATTGTAAAATATTCAGGTCGGCAAACTTTTCCGGCGCACTGCCAACGGCTTGCCAAAACTCGGGAGCAGCGAAATTTTTGATAACAATCCCGAGTGGGATCATGAACATGTTGGCAATGCTGTGCTCGAAGCCGCAGGCAACAAACATAGCAACCGGCAGAATCATGGCGAACATTTTGTCCATCAGGCTTCGCCCGGAGTAACTCATCCAGACCGCCAGACAAACCATCAGATTGGCCAGGATCCCAAGACAAACAGCCTCGACAAAAGTGTGATGCATTTTGTGATCGGCAGTTTGCAGGACATTCAATCCCCATTGGCCGTTATCAGTCATCGCCATGCCGGAAAGCCAAATCAGCGCCACAAAAAACAGAGCACCCACCAGATTGCCGATATAGACGTTGGCCCAGTTACGCGCCAGCTGTCCCCATGTAATTCGACCGCTGGCTTTGGCAATAACGGTTAGCACGGTGGAGGTAAACAAGTCTGCACCGCAAACCACCACCAGCATTAGCCCCAAAGAGAAACAAATACCCCCCACCAGCTTTGCCAGTCCGAAAGGAATGGTCGAAGTGCCAGTTGTCGAGGTGATATAAAAAACGAAGGCGATTGAAATAAATACGCCGGCAGTAATCGCCAGGAAGAAAGTTTTTATAGGTTGTTTAGTAGCTTTATACACACCTGCATCTTCAGCGACTTTAGCCGTTGCTGCTGGTAATAATAAATTGAAAGGGTTGTCAGCGTTCACATTAACTCTCTTATCGGGGTTATGTACTGCAAGACAGAGACTAGCAAGATAGTTTAGTTGAGTTATTGATTTGGATCATGAGAGGGGTTAACAAGCAAAAAGATAAAAAGGCGAAAGGGTCAATAAGCGATTAATTATTTGATAAGTAACGTAAAAATATTTTTTAAGATTTATATTAAAAGTTTACCAGCTTGCCATTCCCAACGGGCTGTCCGTTGATATTTATGAAGTAATGTTGGAGCGGTGTGGAAATTATGAAAATAAAAAATAGCGTTATTTAACAATTAAAAAGTCTATCTTGGTGAAATATATCCAATGTTAAATTTAATTTTCCGCTATTTAACTCTGGAATATCAGGAGAGTCAAACCAGATAAAATGCCTTTATTTCCTTCTGCCATAAAGGATTGAATCAAAAAGGTTATTTAACAGGGAAAGCGAGAATAAAAAAACCGGCAGTTTCCCACCGGTTTTTTAGTAAATACAAATCCTAAGCGGCGCTAATTATGCTTTTGACCAGTGACGACGTTTGGCCGCCTGCAATTTTTCATAGGCTGCCAGCAGCCCCTGATGAGCAGGCAAGGCTTTAAGATCTGCATCAACGGCAAACAAACCGTGGAAACGCTCTTCGCCGCTAATAGCCGCAGAGGCACGCTCAACGGCTTCCTGACCGTACATTTTAACGAATGCGCCATAGTACTGAGAGGCTTCGCGCTCTGGCTCCAGCGCCAGTTGCAGCAGAGTTTGCAGGCAACGGTAATAGTTATTGCGCTCGTCGCTGTACACGGAGGAATTGAACTCGTGTGCCCACTCGGCCCAGGTCAGAGCCTGATCCATATCACCACCGGCCAGCGCCAGCATTGATTTCAGTTCGCCGACGCGCAGCGTAGACCAGCCGTTATCCTTGCCGCTGGCGATGCCCAGCAGTTCGCGGACGCGGGTGAAGTCGTCCAGACCTTCGTCATCCAGCTGAGTGATCATTTCCAGATACTCTTCCGGGGCAAATTCAGTGTCTGGCAAGGCCAGAATTTGCTCGCGCAGGTGGGCGCCCATGCTGTTATTGGCCAGCAGCAGGTCTTCCGCCGGGTAAATATCGGACATGCCCGGAACGATAATACGGCACGCGTAAACGTCAAGATGCTCGTAATCGGCGATATAAACTTCGGCGTCTTCCTTATCGAAAATAGCCATCAGAGTCGCGAACTCTTCTTCGGTGCTGCCGCTGAAGCTCCAGTCTGCAAACTCGAAGTCAGCGTCCTGCTTGAACAGATCCCAACAGATAAGGCCGCTTGAATCGATAAAGTGAGTTTCCAGGTTAGCGTGCTCGGCAACTTCTTCGTCGTCGAAGGTTGGCGCAGTAAACACGTCCAGATCTTTCAGGCTACGACCCTGCAGCAGCTCGGTCACGGTGCGCTCAAGCGCCACGCCAAAGTCTGGGTGAGCACCAAAAGAGGCGAAACAGGTACCGTTGGCCGGATTGAAGAGTACAACGCAAATCACCGGATAGTTGCCACCCAGAGAAGCATCATAAGAAAGGATTGGGAAACCTTCTTCTTCCAGCTTGGCAATGGCTTCCACCACGCCTGGATAGCGCGCCAGCACGTCGGCCGGAATTTCTGGCAGGCTGATTGACTCGGCGATAATGCGATTTTTAACGTAACGTTCGAAAACTTCGGAAAGGCCCTGAACGCGCGCTTCGTTGGCGGTGTTACCCGCTGACATGCCGTTGGAAACATACAGGTTGCCGATAATGTTCATCGGGATATAAACGGTTTGCTGGTCTGACTGACGCGTAAACGGCAGGGCGCAGATCCCACGATCCGCATTGCCGGATTGCAGATCGATCAAATCGCCGCCGGTTAGCTCTTTCTCTTCGTCGTAAAACGCGTGCAGGCGCTCATCGAGGATGCCCGCTGGCAGGCTGTTATCTGCCGGGATTGGGAACCATTTTTCATTCGGATAGTGAACGAAATCGCCGTTGGCAATCTCTTTGCCCAGATAGAAATCGGCGAAGAAATAGTTGGTGGACAGACGTTCGAAGTATTCTCCAAGCGCCGAGGCCAATGCCGCTTTTTTACTGGCTCCCTTGCCGTTGGTGAAGCACAGCGGGCAATCGCGATCGCGAATGTGTACGGACCAGACGTGTGGGACCGGATTCAGCCACGAGGCCTCTTCAATATTGAAGCCGAGATCGGTAAGTTTCTGCTGAAAACGGGAGATGGAGTCTTCCAGCGCCGCGTCTTTGCCAGGGATAAAAGTTTGCGTCATTGAGTTCACTTTTGTGCGTTCTAAAAACGCGCAATGATACGGGTTTTTTGGCTTCAGCTCCATGTATTCGTGCCGCTAAGAAAAAAGAATATCAGCGCTGGCGACATGAATTTTATTACTGATTATTAATCTGTGGCGAATAACAATTGCAGCAGGTGGAGACCAGTGATAAAACCGATTAACTGGTTGTTGATAATGCCCATCGCGTTATTGTGGCTGTCAATCAATGACACAACTGGCTTTCAAGTAGCTATCTAAAAGAAGTGGTGAGGGGAAATGACTCAGGTATACAATTTTAGCTCAGGCCCGGCGATGATCCCGGCTGAAGTGTTACGTCGTGCCGAACAAGAACTCTGCAACTGGCACGGCCTCGGTACCTCGGTGATGGAAATCAGTCACCGTAGCAAGGAGTTTATCCAGGTAGCCGAAGAGTCCGAAAAGGATATTCGTGACCTGATGAATATCCCCTCGAACTATAAAGTCCTGTTCTGTCACGGTGGTGCGCGCGCGCAGTTCGCCGCAATCCCGATGAACCTGCTGGGCGATAAATCTACCGCAGACTACATCGACGGCGGTTATTGGGCACACAGCGCAGTGAAAGAAGCGCAAAAATATTGCACGCCGAACGTTATTGATATCACTACTACTATCGGTGACAAGCGCGGCCTGCTGCCAATGAGCGAGTGGAAACTGAGCCAGGACGCGGCCTATGTTCACTATTGCCCGAACGAAACTATCGATGGTCTGGCGATTGATGAACTGCCTGATTTTGGCGACAAAGTGGTTATCGCCGACTTCTCGTCCACCATTCTGTCAAGCCAGATTGATGTTAGCCGCTTTGGCGTGATTTACGCTGGCGCGCAAAAGAACATCGGACCTGCTGGCCTGACGTTGGTTATCGTGCGTGAAGACCTGCTTGGCAAGGCGCGCAAAGAGCTGCCGTCAATTCTCGACTACACCGTGCTGGCCGAAAACGAATCTATGTTCAACACGCCGCCAACTTTCGCCTGGTACCTGTCTGGTATGGTATTTAAATGGCTGAAAGAGCAGGGTGGCATTGCTGAAATCGAAAAACGCAACAAAGCGAAAGCTGAGTTGCTGTACAAAACTATCGATAGCAGCAACTTCTACCGCAACCAGGTAGCCGACGCCAACCGTTCACGCATGAATATTCCATTCCAGCTGGCAAATCCTGCTCTGGATGAAGTATTCCTGAAAGAATCACTGGCAGCCGGTCTGCATGCCCTCAAGGGCCACCGCGTAGTTGGTGGAATGCGCGCCTCTATCTATAATGCCATGCCGCTGGAAGGCGTTCAGGCGTTGACTGCGTTTATGAATGACTTTGAAAAACGTCACGGTTAATTCCGCGCAAAGCTAACTGTTTGATTTGCATTTTTATTATTAGAAATGTTGGTGATTAAACATAACCCCGGTCAATGATCCGGGGTTATGTTTTTTGAAAGATTAACGAAGACCTTTTCCGATTTGTGGGGACCCTGTGGAAGCTTTAACTATTCAGCCTGTTGCGCATGTCAACGGCACAATTAATTTACCCGGTTCAAAAAGCGTCTCGAACCGTGCACTTTTACTGGCCGCTTTTGCCAAAGGCACGACTCGACTGACCAATCTGCTGGACAGTGACGACGTTCGCCATATGCTCAACGCCCTGACCGCTCTGGGTGTCACGCATCGCCTGTCGGCTGACCGCACCCTTTGCGAAATTGACGGTTTAGGCGGGATTTTCCCGAAAGCCGATAATCTGGAACTGTTTCTGGGCAATGCCGGAACAGCAATGCGCCCGCTGGCGGCCGCGTTATGCCTGGGTCAACAAGATGTAGTATTGACCGGCGAGCCGCGCATGAAAGAGCGCCCAATCGGCCATCTCGTTGACGCTTTGCGTCTCGGTGGTGCGCAGATCGACTACCTCGAGCAAGAAGACTACCCGCCATTGCGCCTGCGCGGTGGCTTCAAAGGCGGTGAAATCAGCGTTGATGGCAGCGTATCCAGCCAGTTCCTGACCGCGCTGCTGATGACTGCACCGTTGGCGGAAAATGACACTATTATTCGTATCAAGGGTGATTTAGTTTCAAAACCTTATATCGATATTACCCTGAATCTGATGAAAAGCTTTGGCGTGGTCGTAGTCAATGAAGACTATCAGCAGTTTCGCGTGCAGGCCAGGCAGAGCTATCTTTCGCCGGGTAACTACCTGGTCGAGGGCGATGCCTCTTCCGCCTCTTATTTCCTGGCGGCTGCGGCTATCAAGGGTGGCACGGTTCGCGTAACCGGTATTGGTAAAAACAGCATGCAGGGCGATATTCGTTTTGCCGACGTGCTGGAGAAAATGGGCGCGACGGTCAACTGGTCTGAAGATTATATCGAGTGTACTCGCGGTGAATTGCATGGCATCGACATGGATATGAATCATATTCCCGATGCAGCCATGACTATTGCTACCGCGGCGCTGTTTGCTCAGGGCCCTACAACGCTGCGCAACATATATAACTGGCGCGTGAAGGAAACCGATCGTCTGGCGGCAATGGCGATCGAACTGCGTAAAGTCGGCGCCACGGTGGAAGAGGGCGAAGATTACATTAGTATCGTCCCGCCAACTTCACTGACCTTTGCGGAAATTGGCACCTATAATGACCACCGCATGGCGATGTGTTTCTCGCTGGTGGCGTTATCTGATACCCCGGTTACCATTCTCGATCCGAAATGCACCGCCAAGACCTTCCCTGATTATTTTGAACGCCTGGCTTCATTGAGCACACCGGCTTAAGGTTTTATATCTCGCGTGATCAAAACGGACATTACGGGTGTCCGTTTTTTTCTTTTTCACCGTAATCTTGCTGTCGCTGTGCTTAAATAATCTCTGTCTCATAGGTTTACTGTCTGTTTCACCGTGAAGTTGATTAGCTTTACCGCGATCGGTAGCTTATTTTCTTTAACATGCTGAAGTGGGTTAACAGTTCGGCCAAAGGCAGCGTATAATGCTGCACCTGAATTAACCCCGTTGGTTAATGATGAGGGGATTTCCCCACCGAAAGGAGAGAGAAATGACGGCTATGACCTCGTCTATAACCCCAGTGATAACGGTCGATGGGCCTAGCGGTGCCGGTAAGGGCACTCTATGCAAGGCTCTCGCCGAGGCGTTTGGATGGCACTTGCTGGATTCCGGTGCAATTTATCGTGTCTTAGCCCTGGCTGCGCTGCATCACCAGGTTGATATCGTCTCGGAAGAGGCTCTGGTGCCGCTGGCTGCGCATCTTGATGTTCGTTTTGTAGCAAACAACGGTCATCTCAATGTCATTTTGGAAGGTGAGGATGTCACTCATGAGATCCGCACTGAAGCAGTAGGCAATACCGCATCACAAGCCGCCGCTTTCCCGCGCGTACGCGAGGCCCTGCTTCGCAGACAGCGCGCTTTTAAAGAGAAGCCTGGCCTGATTGCCGATGGCCGGGACATGGGCACTGTGGTGTTTCCGGAAGCCCCTGTGAAGATTTTTCTCGATGCCAGCCCGGAAGAACGAGCAAACAGAAGAATGCTACAGTTGCAGGAAAAGGGCTTTAGTGTTAACTTTGAACGTCTTTTAGCCGAGATAAAAGAGCGGGATGACCGTGACCGTAATCGGCCTATAGCGCCTCTGATACCTGCGCAAGATGCATTAATGCTGGATTCAACCAGTATGTCCATCGATACAGTTATCGAGAAAGCGTTGGCTTATGCCACTGAAATTTTAGGATTGCCGCTGCAACAAAAACGGTGATCCCTGCAAATATCTGGTGCTACTCCACTCTTTTTTGTAAAGAATTAGGAGGTAGTGCCAGTTTTTGCTACAGTTTTTTTTAACCTCGCCGCCAGGACGGTAGTGGGGCATTTGAAACAACCCCATCCAGCATGAAGCCAGATGGACGTTAAACTTAAGAAACTAAAGATTATCAATATGACTGAATCTTTTGCTCAACTCTTTGAAGAATCCTTAAAAACAATCGAAACCCGTCCGGGTTCAATCGTTCGTGGTGTTGTTGTGTCTATCGACAAAGACGTCGTACTGGTTGACGCCGGTCTGAAGTCTGAGTCTGCTATTCCAGCAGAGCAGTTCAAAAACGCACAGGGCGAACTGGAAATCCAGGTAGGCGACGAAGTTGACGTTGCACTTGACGCTGTTGAAGACGGCTTCGGTGAAACTCTGCTGTCCCGTGAGAAAGCTAAGCGTCATGAAGCATGGCTGATGCTGGAAAAAGCTTACGAAGAAGCTGCAACTGTTACCGGTGTTATCAACGGTAAAGTTAAAGGCGGTTTCACCGTAGAGCTGAACGGTATTCGTGCGTTCCTGCCAGGTTCACTGGTTGACGTGCGTCCTGTTCGCGACACTCTGCACCTCGAAGGCAAAGATCTTGAGTTCAAAGTCATCAAGCTGGACCAGAAGCGCAACAACGTTGTTGTTTCTCGTCGTGCAGTGATTGAGTCTGAGAACAGCGCCGAGCGCGATCAACTGCTGGAAAACCTGCAGGAAGGCATGGAAGTTAAAGGTATCGTTAAGAACCTCACTGACTACGGCGCCTTCGTTGATCTGGGCGGTGTTGACGGCCTGCTGCACATCACCGATATGGCTTGGAAGCGCGTTAAGCACCCAAGCGAGATCGTGAATGTTGGCGACGAAATCACTGTTAAAGTTCTGAAATTCGACCGTGAGCGTACTCGTGTTTCCCTGGGCTTGAAACAGCTGGGCGAAGATCCATGGGTTGCTATCGCTAAACGTTACCCAGAAAGCACCAAGCTGACTGGTCGTGTAACCAACCTGACTGATTACGGCTGCTTCGTAGAAATCGAAGAAGGCGTTGAAGGTCTGGTTCACGTGTCCGAAATGGACTGGACCAACAAAAACATCCACCCATCCAAAGTTGTTAACGTTGGTGACGTAGTGGAAGTTATGGTTCTGGACATCGACGAAGAACGTCGTCGTATCTCCCTGGGTCTGAAGCAGTGTAAAGCTAACCCATGGCAGCAGTTTGCAGAAACTCACAACAAGAACGACCGCGTTGAAGGCAAAATCAAGTCAATCACTGACTTCGGTATCTTCATCGGTCTGGATGGCGGCATCGACGGCCTGGTTCACCTGTCTGACATCTCCTGGAACGTTGCAGGCGAAGAAGCAGTACGTGAATACAAAAAAGGCGACGAAATCGCAGCTGTTGTTCTGCAAGTTGATGCAGAGCGTGAGCGCATCTCCCTTGGCGTGAAGCAACTGGCAGAAGACCCGTTCAATAACTACCTGTCTGTAAACAAGAAAGGTACTATTGTTACTGGTAAAGTCACTGCAGTTGACGCTAAAGGTGCTACAGTTGAATTAGCAGGCGGCGTAGAAGGTTACCTGCGTGCTTCTGAAGCTTCTCGCGACCGTATTGAAGACGCAACTCTGGTTCTGAACGTTGGTGATGAAGTTGAAGCTAAATTCACTGGTGTTGACCGTAAGAACCGTGTTGTAAGCCTGTCCGTCCGTGCTAAGGACGAAGCAGACGAGAAAGATGCAATCGCCGTGGTTAACAACAAACCAGACGAAACCAACTTCTCTAACGCTATGGCTGAAGCGTTCAAAGCGGCGAAAGGCGAGTAATAACGGGACGCAGCTCTTATTAAATTAAGAGCTGTTTCTATAACGGTAGTTTAGCTGCAAAGCTTGGAGGTTATATGACCAAGTCTGAACTTATTGAAAGACTTGCTGGCCAGCACTCTCATGTCCCGGCGAAAGCCGTTGAGGATGCCGTGAAAGAGATGCTTGAACATATGGCTGCAACCTTAGCTGATGGAGAACGCATCGAAATCCGCGGGTTTGGCAGTTTTTCTCTTCACTACCGTGCTCCGCGCGTGGGACGCAACCCTAAAACGGGCGACAAAGTTGAGTTGGACGGCAAGTACGTTCCTCACTTCAAGCCAGGTAAAGAGTTGCGCGACCGTGCGAACATTTATGGCTAAGGACTCGTCCTTAATATGAACGTATGCCTATAGCGAACAAAACGGTGCCTTAACGGGCACCGTTTTTTTTGGGCTGTGACTTGCCGAACCCCTCTAACTGCAACAAGTTTGATAATCGACTTTTTGTTCTGCGTGACATCTCGCAACCTTCTATTTTGTTGATTGAACCCACTTCCTATCTCGACAACAATCCTTTCTCGCCGGACTTGCACGCTCGTAAATCTTTCGAGGAGAGGAATGATCACTATCACCCTGACACAGGCCGCGTTGGCTTTAGTCGCTGGTATCTTGCCTTTGACGGTGCTACCCGCTTTACCCGGACTTTATTCTGGCATTACGCTGTTTGTTATCGCCTGTATTGCGGGGAGCTTACCCTATCATTTTAGCAAGCTGCTGAGCGTGGCTCTGTTAGGCCTGCTTTGGGCAACTTTTAATGCCCAGCAGATTTTGCAACAAACCAGCGCCCTTGTCGGCAACCGCCAGCAGGTTGTTGCTACCGTCAGCAGTTCATATTTGCAGAAAGAAGAATCACATAAAGTCGTTCTAACTTTAAAAGAAGTAAACGGGCAACGGGTTTTTCCACCCCTTACGGTCAAAGTTTCTAGTGATGGTTTCCCTGGTGGGTACTGCGCCGGGCAGAACTGGCTTTTGACGATGAGTTTGAGGCCGGTACACAGCCAGCTTAATCTGGCTAGTTTCGATGCTCAGCGCTGGGCTGTGGCGAATCGGCAAACGCTTCGTGGAAGTATTCGCTCGGCAGGGCTGTTGTCTGGTGAATGTTCTATTCGTCAGGAGAAAATTAATGTCGCTTCCGGGCAACTTGCTGGCCTGAAGAATATGCCAGTACTACTGGCGCTGGCCTTTGGCGAGCGTGGCTTAATTGACCAAAAGACCCTTCAGCTATTCAAGGTCACCGGAACGGCACATCTGATGGCGATTTCCGGGCTGCATATTGGAGTCGCTGCGCTAATAGGCTGGTTATCGGCTCGCGGATTGCAGTTTCTTCTGCCACTGCGGCTCATTGACTATCGTTTTCCGATTCTCCTGAGTTGGCTGGCAATGGCCTATTATACTTGGCTATCGGGTCTGAATCCTCCTGCAATGCGCGCAGCGCTCGCAATTACACTGTGGCTGGTATTACGCTTGTGCAAGGTGCGTAGCGATCCATGGCAAGTCTGGAGCTGGGGCGTGGCATTGTTGATGGTAAGTGACCCCCTTGGCATTCTTTCCGACAGTTTCTGGCTATCGTGCTTTGCGGTAGCCGGGCTGATTTTCTGGTTTCAATGGGCACCTTTACCCAGCCGCTATTCTCGGCACTGGTATTGGGCCTGGGGTCGATGGGGACATCTTCAGGCGGGTATGACCTTTTTGCTCTTACCGATGCAAATAGGGCTGTTTCACGGTTTAAGCAGCGCATCTTTTGTGGCTAACCTTTGGGCAGTACCCATTGTCTCTCTATTCACTGTTCCACTGGTGCTGCTGGCACTGTTCCTGAACCATTTCCCCTATGATTTAGCTCAGCCCTTGATAGACCTGCTTTGGTTATTGGCCGACCATAGCCTCAAATGGGTCGTTGCAGGTTTACAAAGGGTTGAACATTACTGGTTGCCCTTGGGTGAAACTTCGGTTGCGCTAAGTTTTAGTGGCTGGATAGCGGTGATCGTCTGGCGAATGGGGTGGTTCAAAACGCATTATACGAGCGTGATGGCACTATGCGGTCTAATGTTGCTCTGGCGGCAAACGACGAATAAAGAGAATTGGCGGCTTGATATGCTCGATGTTGGTCACGGACTGGCAATTTTAATCGAAAAGAACGGTCGCGGAGTTCTTTATGACACTGGCAATCGCTGGGAAGGGGGATCGCAAGCTCAAATGCAGATCCTGCCTTACCTGCAGTGGCGAAATATCGATTTGGATCAAATTATTGTCAGCCATAGCCACATGGATCATCACGGCGGTACCGAGCTAGTCAAGGCCGCTTTTCCCGCTGCCATTGTACGTTCATCTTTTATCGGTAACCGGCCTTGTATAAAGGGGCAGATCTGGCATTGGCAAAGTCTACGTTTTGAAGTTCTATGGCCTTTGACTTTGAAGGAATATGCGAATAATAACGACAGCTGCGTGATAAAAGTCAGTGACGGCAGATTTAGCGTGCTGCTCAGCGGTGATATCGAGAAAGAAGCCGAGATGCAGCTAGTCAGAGAGAATAGAAAAAATTTGCGAGTAAATTTATTGCAGGTTCCCCATCACGGTAGCAACACTTCATCTATTGGACCTTTCCTGCGCGCTACAGGTGCCGAGGTTGCAATAGCCTCAGCTGCCCGTTTTAATGTATGGCGCTTACCGGCTGAAAAAATTAAGCAGCGCTATCGGAAAAATGGCGTAATCTGGCGCGACACTGCGCGTTCCGGTCAGTTAAGTGCATTTTTTTTCAACAATCATTGGGTTGTGAAAGGTCTACGCGAGCAATTAATGCCGCGTTGGTACCATCAGTGGTTTGGTGTTAGGGGAGATAATGAGTAGAATAGGCCGCTGTTTATTTCGCTGCTGGTTAATTGCATGATGAATGATAAAGATCTCTCCACCTGGCAGACCTTCCGTCGCCTTTGGCCGATGATCACACCTTTTAGAACCGGGCTTATTGCCGCCGCAATTGCGCTGGTAGTCAACGCTGCCGGTGACACCCTCATGCTATCGCTGCTTAAGCCGCTCCTGGATGATGGTTTTGGTAAAACTGACCGTTCCGTGTTGCTATGGATGCCGCTGGTGATTATTGGACTGATGCTCGTGCGTGGCGTCAGTAGTTATATCTCGAGTTATTGTATTTCCTGGGTTTCCGGCAAGGTTGTGATGCAAATGCGTCGTCGCCTGTTCGGCCACATGATGAGAATGCCGGTGGCGTTTTTTGACCAACAGTCCACCGGGACCTTGCTGTCGCGCATTACTTACGACTCCGAGCAGGTTGCATCGTCTTCTTCCAGCGCCCTGGTTACCGTGGTGCGTGAGGGGGCCTCGATTATCGGCCTGTTTATTATGATGTTCTACTATAGCTGGCAGTTGTCGGTGATCTTGGTTGTTATCGCGCCGATCGTTTCTACTGTGATCCGCGTGGTATCCAAGCGTTTCCGTAATATCAGCAAAAATATGCAGAACACTATGGGTCAGGTAACCACCAGTGCCGAGCAGATGCTGAAAGGCCATAAAGAAGTATTGATCTTCGGCGGTCAGGCTATCGAAACCGAGCGTTTTGATAACGTCAGCAACCACATGCGTCGCCAGGGGATGCGCCTGGTGTCGGCATCTTCTATTTCTGACCCGATAATTCAGCTGATTGCTTCATTGGCCCTGGCTTTCGTGCTTTATGCTGCCAGTTTCCCATCGGTTATGGAAACGCTGACAGCCGGTACCATTACTGTGGTCTTCTCTTCGATGATTGCGCTGATGCGTCCGTTAAAATCACTGACTAACGTCAACGCTCAGTTCCAGCGCGGTATGGCTGCTTGCCAGACGTTGTTCCATATCCTGGATTTAGAACAGGAAAAAGACGAAGGGAAACGTGTAGTTGAACGTGCCAAGGGCGACATTGCTTTCAAAAATGTCACCTTCAGCTATGGCAGCAGTGAAAAACCGGCTCTGCGAGACATTTCTTTTGAAATCCCCGCAGGTAAAACGGTGGCGCTTGTCGGGCGCTCCGGTTCTGGTAAATCGACAATCGCCAATCTGATGACGCGTTTTTATGATATTCAACAGGGTGAGATTTTGCTCGACGGCCATGACTTGCGTGAATATACCTTGTCATCACTGCGCGATCAGGTCGCCTTGGTTTCGCAAAACGTTCACCTGTTTAATGACACCATTGCCAACAATATCGCCTACGCACGTACTGAAAAGTACAGCCGTGAGGAAGTGATTAAAGCAGCGACCATGGCACATGCGATGGATTTCATCAGCAAGATGGAAAATGGCATTGATACGGTGATCGGCGAAAACGGCGTGCTGCTGTCAGGGGGGCAACGCCAGCGTATTGCGATTGCGCGTGCACTGTTACGTGACTCGCCGGTACTGATTCTCGATGAGGCGACTTCGGCGCTGGATACCGAGTCTGAACGCGCAATTCAGTCTGCATTGGATGAACTGCAAAAAAACCGTACTTCATTAGTGATTGCTCACCGCCTCTCAACCATCGAGAAGGCCGATCAAATCCTCGTTGTCGAAGATGGCAAAGTTGTTGAACGCGGTGCCCATGCAGACCTCCTCGCCGAGCGCGGAGTCTATGCCCAGCTTCATCGGATGCAATTTGGCCAATGATTGAGCGTATCTGGTCAGGTCAATCCGCATTGTATCGGCTGTTGCTTCCGCTGAGCTGGCTGTACGGATTGATCACGCTGGTACTACGTTTTTGCTATAAAAAGGGCTGGAAGAAAAGCTGGCGAGCACCGGTACCGGTAGTCATCGTCGGTAACCTTACTGTCGGGGGTAACGGCAAAACGCCAGTAGTTATCTGGTTGGTCGAGCAGTTACAACAGAAGGGGCTAAGCGTAGGCGTAGTTTCTCGCGGCTACGGCGGTAAGGCTGACAGCTATCCTTTAGTTCTTGATAACACTACTACTACCGCAAAGGCGGGGGATGAACCGGTGCTGATTTATCAACGCACCGGCGCCCCGGTTGCCGTCTCGCCATTGCGTTCAGATGCTGTTAAAGCGCTGCTTGCCGCCACGCCGATTGATATCATTATTACCGATGACGGTTTACAGCATTATGCCTTGCAGCGGGATTTCGAAATTGTAGTCATTGATGGTGCCCGTCGTTTCGGCAACGGCCATTGGATCCCTGCTGGCCCAATGCGCGAGCGGGCATCCAGATTACGTAGCGTTGATGCGGTTATAGTGAACGGCAGCAATCAAGAGCAGGGCAGTGAGACATTGATGCAATTGCAGCCGGGTTTGGCTGTAAATTTATTGACTGGCGAAAAGCGCGCTGCAAACACATTGCAAAACGTGGTTGCCATGGCTGGCATTGGCCACCCGCCACGGTTTTTTGCCACTCTGAATCAGCTTGGTGTGGTTATCGATAAAGAGGTGTCTTTTGCCGATCATCAGGCGTATCAGGCTGCCCAACTCACGGCATTAAGCAACGGCCAGCAAACATTGCTGATGACAGAAAAAGATGCCGTTAAGTGTCGTAGTTTTGCTCAGAAAAACTGGTGGTATCTTCCTGTCGATGCTCATCTTTCCGAGCCAGGTGCTACAGCTTTACTTGAGAAAATCAGTGCGATTGTCATTAAAAATAGCTAATCGGGAGGGAATTGTTTCAAAGCGAAAGAAATTAAATTAGTAATTACTTTGATCTTTAAGGAATAATTTCTAAAATTTTGCTTTATCGATAATAACCCCCGACGAAAACTTGACCATCATCACGTTTTATGAGTTAATAAGGCACAGCCTATGAAGTTGAAGGGCTATTTATGAGACAGTATCGTTAGCATCCCTCCAGTTGTTCACTGATTTGTGTGTTAACCCTAAAAATTAGTTGTTCCTCCCAAATACGTTATCTCCTTTGTGACTCACTTTTGTTGACTTTAACAAACTGATTCACTAAAAGTCTGATTCCGCAATAAGACGAAACTTCTGAACATCTCCCATAAGTAACTTTCTTGATCATAGTCAATAAGTCCGTGGATCATAGCTAATATGCCACTGGCAGAACTTGATGAATTGCGCTTTGTGAACTATGTTTGAAACGTGTTGTCAAATTTAACGAACACAAAGAGATGCGTCGATTTATCGTTAAGAATACCCTCCCTGACGGCGGGTTAAAATGTGCTCATTAGAGGTTTATATAAGAATAACTTTAGAATGGGCCAGCGCATCCGAACAATAATAAAAAAGCGTTGTAATGGATGCCCGAAAAAAGGAAATAAATAATATGATGTTAAAAATGGGTTTAGTGAAATGGTTTAATCAGGCTAAAGGCTACGGTTTCATTTCTCCACTCGATGGCACTTCCGAAATTTACGTTAGCCGCAATTCTATTGCGACACGTACTAAATCTCTTAATGCCGGTCAAAGCGTAGAATTTACTATTTATAATAGTTCTTCTCATGGCCCAGCGGCCGCAGACGTTATTGCTTTCTAAGCTGACTTCTTCCGCTAGCCAATAGTCATCACCACCTTAGCGTGATGACAAATCAGCGTGGTGAATTTTACCCTCTGATAAAAATATGATATCGATATCCGTACACAGGTTAAACGCGCTGCTTTCTCCAAATAATTGAAATCAGGCTCGGCCAGCAAACACGGATATCGATATGCCCACAAACAGCATTTCTCTTTCTGCCGCTCGCACGATTCATCTTGCTGCTCAGCAATTGCAACATCCCCCTAAAACTCAATCTACCCCACAAGACGTAATTACTTCTATCCAGCGCATGGCGTTACTGCAAATCGATACCATTAGCGTGGTTGCGCGCAGCCCGTATCTGGTTCTTTTTAGTCGTCTGGGTAACTATCCTTCCGAATGGCTTGAGTCTGCTCTCGCCGACCGCAAAATATTTGAGTATTGGGCTCATGAAGCCTGTTTTATTCCGATTGAAGACTATCGCCTGCTGCGTCACAAGATGTTGAATCCACATAATATGGGCTGGAAATTTAATCCGACATGGTTTGCCGAGCATGAAACCGATATTCAGGCGCTGCTGCAGCTCATTGCTGAAAAAGGCCCGGTGAGATCTGCCGACTTTACTGCCGACAAGCGTGGAAGCAGCGGATGGTGGGACTGGAAACCGCACAAGCGCCATCTGGAAACACTGTTTACCAGCGGTGAGTTGATGGTGGCAGAGCGCCGTAATTTTCATCGCGTTTACGATCTCCGAAAAAATATTTTGCCGGAATGGGATGACGTCACACAGGCACTGGACCAGCAGAGCGCCGAGTTTGAAATGCTCTGTCGATCCGCTGAGGCGTTGGGTATCTTCAGAATTGAATGGTTAGCTGATTATTATCGACTCAAACGAGTTAACGGCAAACAATTGGCCATCAAGTTGCAGGAGGAAGGGGTGATAAAGCCAGTGCAGGTCGAAGGCTTTGCCGAACCGTTGTTTGTTCACCAATCAAGTTATAAATTGCTGGAAGAAGCGCTGACGCGAAAAATTACCTCTACTTTGACCACGCTGCTTTCTCCTTTTGATCCCGTAGTTTGGGATCGAAAAAGAGCGCTGGAGCTGTTTAATTTTGATTACCGGATTGAATGCTATACCCCCGAGGCCAAGCGAAAATACGGTTATTTCACCTTACCAATCCTCAATCGTGGAGAAATCATCGGCCGCACAGATGCCAAGATGCATCGTAAAACGGGCATCCTGGAAATAAAAAGCCTGCATATTGAACCCGGCGTCAAGATCGGATCGCGCCGATCTCGCGATATTCGCCAGGCAATTAGCCGTTTTGGTTGCTGGCAGGGGGCGAGCCAGGTGATCGTGGGCAATATTCCACAGGTGCTTCTTGAGAATTGGGGGGAGGGCTGGGGTCTGACGGAATAATATTCTGCTGAACGGGACTATGAATTGAAAACGGCTGCATTCGGCAGCCGTTTATCTGTCTCTCAACCAGATTAATTACTGTAGTTGGCAAACATAGCGATGATTTTATGGAAAAGTTTCATTTCTTCACTCTTAAATGGCAGTTTTATGTGATGTTGCTCACAAAAAAATCATACGCCCGCTCTTGAGTTTTCGCAATATTCACTCAAAAACTTCTTCCGTCAGGATAGTTAACGGCAGGTAGTCGCTGTGCTATTCTCTGTCACCATAATGGCTTACCTGCTGTCGGCTTTTCGATACAGAGTGAGTGCTCTTTTACGCCTCACGGAGGAATTATGGACCATCGTTTACTTGAAATTGTTGCTTGCCCAGTCTGCAACGGAAAATTGTACTTTAACAAAGAATCCCAGGAACTTGTCTGTAAAGCCGATGGTTTGGCTTACCCGGTTCGTGATGGTATTCCGGTGCTGCTCGAAGTTGAAGCCCGTTCATTGTCTGCCGACGAGATCCATCCATGAGTTTTGTTGCCATTATTCCAGCTCGCTATGCGTCGAGCCGCCTGCCGGGTAAACCGCTGGCCGACATTAATGGCAAGCCAATGATAGTGCACGTGATGGAGCGCGCTCGAGAATCGGGAGCCAAACGCGTGATTGTGGCGACCGACCATCCTGACGTTAAAATCGCGGTTGAGTTGGCGGGTGGCGAAGTTTGCATGACCCGTCCCGATCACCAGTCAGGTACCGAGCGGCTGGCAGAGGTTATCGAGCTGTGTGGTTTTGCCGACGATGAAATTATCGTTAATGTGCAGGGCGATGAGCCATTAATACCGCCGGTCATCGTGCGTCAGGTCGCTGACAACCTCGCCCGGTGCGCTGCAGGCATGGCGACTTTGGCGGTACCGATTACCGACGCGGAAGAAGCGTTTAACCCTAATGCAGTCAAGGTGGTAATGGATGCTCAGGGCTTTGCGCTGTATTTTTCTCGTGCAGCCATTCCTTGGGATCGCGAACGTTTTGCCGTTTCAAAAGAAATCATCGGTGATGCCTTCCTGCGCCATATCGGAATTTACGCCTATCGCGCCGGTTTTATTCGCCGTTACGTGGCATGGGAGCCGAGCCAGCTTGAGAAGATTGAGCTATTGGAGCAGTTGCGCGTGCTGTGGTATGGCGAGAAGATCCACGTTGCCGTAGCGAAGGCTATACCTTCTGTAGGCGTTGATACTCCAGAAGATTTGCAGCGCGTGCGCGATTTTTTTACCAATAAATAATCTTTTCTGAACTGCTTTATGTACCGTTCTTCCCTGAACGGTACAATATTCTGCCGAAATAAATCCCCGTTGTTAATTTCCCGTGCTGGTGGGCTGAGGGTCGCTTCCTGACACTTTGTCGGTGATGAATTGCCAGACTCTCCCGACAAACTCGTACCAGAAACGTTCGCTATGCACTAAATACAGTGGCTGAGGGATGACTCTCTCCCAAGGTTCCATCGGCGAGTCGATAGCCATTTGATTGGCCGGACCCGGAATTGGTGAAAGTCCCTGTTGGTGGAAAAACTCCATTGCGCGCGGCAAATGATTCGCTGATGTCACTAAAACGAAAGGCTGATGTCCAATGCGTTTTGCCACCTCTTTTGCTTCGGCACGAGTATCAAGAGGCTGGTCGAGAATAATAATATCTTTGGCCGGAACGCCCAGGCTTTCTGCTGTCAATGCGCCCACTTCAGCGTTACTTTTCGGATTGGTAAACGCTGCTGCGCCGGTGAAAATCATCTTGGAACCTGGATTCATCAGATAAATCCTGACACCCTCAGTGAGACGCGGTAGCTGGTTATCAATCAGATTCGAACTCGGCGCCCATTTGGGGTTATAAGTATAGCCACCACCCAGCACCACGACATAGTCGACTGGACCCTGACCGTGATAGGTATCATAAGTATTTTCAAACTGTCGTAGCAGGCTATCAGCAACAGGTTGCAGGCTTAGCAGCCCAAGACACAGCCAACTGAATAAAAAAATAACTTTCCCTGTTTTTTGTCTGCGGGTGAACCACAGTAAAAACAGTGCCAACGCCATCAGAGACAACAAAAAGGGCAGAGGCATCAGGAGACTGCCTACAATCTTTTTCAGGATAAAAAGCATCGGTTTTTACTTCCTTTTGGGTGAAAAAACGCCATCCGGCCGAGATTCTCGGTCAGGATGATTTATTCTAGGTCAGGCTGTGCCAAAATAGCAGATTAAGCGGTTCTTCCATACCCGGTCAACTTAGTGGCGCGATGCCAATCAATAAGGGTAATACCCAGGGTAAAAGCAAACAATTGAGCAAGAAAAAACGTATCGAGGTAGAACAACCGTCACCTCAGGGCCGTAACTTCGATGATATGGCAGAAAAATTTTCGCGCAATATCTATGGGACGACGAAAGGGCAGATTCGTCAGGCTGTCCTCGGACAAGACCTGCGACAGCTTTTAACCGAGCTTCCCCAACGCCCTTTGCGTATACTTGATGCCGGCGGCGGCGAAGGTCAGATGGCCTGCGAATTGGCCGCTTTAGGACATCAGGTATTGTTGTGCGATCTTTCAGGTGAGATGATCAAGCGGGCGAAGGCCGCGGCCGCCGAAAAAGGTGTGAGCGACAACATGCAATTTGTACAATGTCCGGCTCAGGACGTTGCGCAGTATTTGGAACAGCCGGTTGATCTGATATTGTTTCATGCTGTAATCGAATGGCTGGCAGAACCTCAACAGGCACTTCAGGCCTTGAACGACTGTCTGTTGCCCGGCGGCGCTATATCTTTGATGTTTTATAACGTCAATGGTTTACTGATGCGCCACATGGTGTTGGGGAATTTTGGCCATGTCGAAGCAGGGTTACCCAAAATAAAAAAAAGCTCGTTGCTCCCCGATTACCCGCTGGAACCCAATCAGGTTTACCAGTGGCTAGAAGAGATGGGATTGCAGATTACCGGCAAAACCGGTGTAAGAGTGTTTCACGATTATCTGCGAAACAGGCAACAGCATAAGCAGGATTTTGACGAGCTTCTGGCGCTGGAACAGCGTTATTGCCGACAGGAGCCTTTTGTTAGTTTGGGGCGTTATATTCACGTGATGGCGCACAAACCCGATCGGAAGGACGAATTATGAGTGAATTTTCCCAGACTGTCCCTGAACTGGTCGCCTGGGCACGTAAAAATGATTTCTCAATTTCATTGCCGACGGAGCGACTCGCCTTTCTTCTGGCGATTGCCACGTTAAACGGCGAGCGTCTTGATGGAGAAATGAGCGAGGGCGAACTGATAGATGCTTTTCGCCACGTCAGCAAAGGGTTTGAGCAAACCAACGAGACGATTGCCGTACGTGCCAACAACGCCATCAATGACATGGTGCGTCAACGATTGATCAACCGTTTTGTCAGTGAACTGGCTGACGGCAACGCGATTTATCGTTTAACACCGCTTGGGATTGGCATTACCGATTACTATATTCGTCAGCGTGAGTTTTCCACGCTGCGACTGTCAATGCAGTTATCGATTGTTGCTCAGGAACTAAAACGCGCAGCGGATGCGGCCGATGAAGGTGGCGATGAGTTCCACTGGCATCGCAATGTGTTTGCCCCTCTGAAATACTCCGTGGCTGAAATTTTTGACAGCATCGACATGACCCAACGCATCATGGACGAGCAGCAGCAAGGTGTGAAAGACGACATCGCGGCGCTGCTCAGCAAAGACTGGCGTGCGGCGATTTCCAGCTGTGAACTATTGCTGTCTGAAACGTCGGGAACTTTGCGCGAGCTTCAGGATACGCTGGAAGCTGCGGGCGATCTGCTGCAAGCCCACCTGTTGCGGATTCAGGACGCGACCATGACCGGTCCGGAAGATCTTGGCTTTATAGACAAGCTGGTTTATGACCTGCAAAACAAGCTGGACCGAATTACCAGCTGGGGTCAACAGGCAATCGATCTCTGGATTGGCTACGACCGCCACGTACACAAGTTTATTCGTACTGCCATCGACATGGACAAAAATCGCGTGTTCGCCCAGCGCCTTCGCCTCTCGGTGCAAAACTATTTTGATAATCCGTGGACACTCACCTTTGCCAATGCCGATCGTCTGCTAGACATGCGCGACGAAGAGCTGGCACTGCGGAGTGACGAAGTGACCGGCGAACTGCCGGCGGATCTCGAGTTTGAAGAGTTTAGTGAAATCCGCGAACAGCTTGCGGCGCTGATTGAAAAAGCCTTGCTGATTTATCAGCAAGATAAAGTGCCGCTGAATCTGGGACTGGTGATGCGCGACTATCTCGAACAGTATCCACGCGTGCGCCATTTTGACGTGGCGCGAATTATGGTCGACCAGGCAGTACGCCTTGGTGTGGCTGAAGCAGATTTTTCAGGGTTGCCAGCACAGTGGCAGGCAATCAATGATTACGGAGCCAAGGTGCAGGCCCATGTCATCGACAAATATTGAACAAATAATGCCAGCCAAGCTGGCGCAGGCGTTGGCTAATTCTCTGTTCCCGGCTCTCGACAGTCAGCTTCGTTCTGGCCGTCATATCGGAATTGATGAATTGGATAACCACGCTTTCCTGATGGATTATCAGGACGAAATCGAACAATTTTACAGCCGTTACAGCGTTGAGCTGATCCGCGCGCCGGAAGGCTTCTTCTATCTGCGCCCGCGTTCAACCACGCTTATTCCACGTTCAGTATTGTCTGAGCTGGACATGATGGTAGGTAAAATTCTTTGTTATCTGTACCTTAGCCCGGAGCGTCTGGCGCATGAAGGCATTTTTACTCAGCAAGAGTTATTTGATGAATTGCTGAGTCTGGCTGATGAAAGCAAACTGCTGAAGTATGTCAACCAGCGTTCTACGGGTTCGGATCTCGATAGACAAAAACTTCAGGAAAAAGTCAGAACTTCACTCAACCGTTTACGCCGACTTGGCATGGTTTATTTCATGGGTGCCGACAGCACCAAATTCAGAATCACCGAAGCCGTGTTTCGCTTTGGAGCAGATGTGCGCAGCGGTGATGATGCCCGCGAAGCGCAGCTGCGAATGATCCGTGACGGCGAAGCGATGCCAATTGAAAACAGCCTGTTGCTCAATGATGAAAATGACGAAAGCGAAGCGCAGGCAGACAATGGGCCAGAAGGTGCAGAGGATGAACACGAATGATTGAACGCGGTAAATTTCGCTCGCTGACGCTGGTTAACTGGAACGGTTTTTTTGCCCGCACCTTTGACCTCGATGCGCTGGTGACCACGCTGTCCGGTGGTAACGGAGCCGGTAAGTCAACCACCATGGCCGCGTTTGTCACGGCGCTTATCCCCGATTTAACCCTGCTGCACTTTCGTAACACCACCGAAGCAGGGGCAACCTCAGGTTCCCGCGACAGAGGTCTGCACGGCAAGCTGCGCGCCGGGGTGTGTTATTCGACCCTCGACGTGGTTAACTCGCGCCACCAGCGCGTGATTGTTGGCGTGCGCCTGCAGCAAATTGCCGGACGCGATCGCAAGGTTGATATCAAACCTTTCACCATTCAGGGGTTGCCAACCGCGGTTCAACCAACGGAAATTCTTACCGAAACCGTGGGCGAGCGCCAGGCGCGCGTGCTGTCTCTGCAAGAGTTGAAAGAGCGCGTTGAAGAGATGGAAGGAGTGCAGTTCAAGCAGTTTAACTCCATTACCGACTATCACTCGCTGATGTTTGACTTGGGTGTGATCCCACGTCGCCTGCGCTCGGCTGCCGATCGCAGCAAATTTTATCGCCTGATTGAGGCCTCGCTGTACGGCGGTATCTCCAGCGCTATTACCCGATCGCTGCGTGACTATTTGTTACCGGAAAACAGCGGCGTGCGAAAGGCGTTCCAGGATATGGAAGCCGCACTGCGTGAAAACCGCA
Organism: Serratia sp. M24T3; assembly: GCF_000257645.1. Lineage (GTDB taxonomy): Bacteria > Pseudomonadota > Gammaproteobacteria > Enterobacterales > Enterobacteriaceae > Rouxiella. The sequence goes on along the minus strand of NZ_AJHJ01000009.1, from coordinate 96,014 downwards.
TGACGCTGGAAGCAATACGCGTTACGCAGTCTGATCGTGACCTGTTCAAGCATCTGATTTCAGAAGCAACTTCATACGTAGCCGCCGACTACATGCGCCACGCCAATGAGCGTCGTATTCATCTCGACGGTGCGTTGGTACTGCGTAATGAACTCCTGAGCAGCCGTAAACAGCTGGCCGGTGAACAATATCGCCACGTCGAAATGGCGCGTGAGCTTGCAGAGCAAAGTGGATCGCAGAGCGATCTTGAAACTGATTATCAGGCCGCCAGCGATCACCTGAATCTGGTGCAGACCGCGATGCGCCAGCAGGAAAAAATCGAACGTTATCAGTCTGATCTAGAAGAATTGACCTATCGCCTGGAAGAACAGAACGAAGTGGTCGCCGAATCCAGCGAGCTGCACGCCGAGCACGAAGCCCGTGCCGAAGCCGCCGAGCTTGAAGTGGATGAGCTTAAAAGTCAGTTGGCCGACTACCAGCAGGCACTCGACGTTCAACAGACCCGTGCTATTCAGTATCAGCAAGCGTTGCAGGCTATCGAGCGTGCCCGCGAGCTGTGTCAGCTGCCAGATTTAAGTATCGCCAATAGCGAAGACTGGCTTGAAACCTTCCACGGACGTGAACAGGAAGCGACTGATATCCTGTTGCAGCTCGAGCAGAAAATGAGTGTGGCGCAGGCCGCACACAGCCAGTTTGAAAACGCTTATCAGCTGGTGGTGAAAATCGCAGGTGAAGTTAGCCGCAGTGAAGCCTGGCAGACTGCCCGCGAACTGCTGCGCGACTGGTCTTCTCAGCAGCATCAGTCTGAACGCGTTGAGCCGCTGCGCGTGCGTTTGTCCGAGCTGGAAGGGCGTTTGCGCGAGCAGCAAGACGCCGAGCGCCAGCTGCAAGAATTCTGCAAACGTACTGGGCAGGACGTGCAGCCGGAAGATCTCGATGAACTTCAGCGCGAACTCGACGTGCAGATCGAAGAGTTGTCGGTGACCGTTTCGCAAGCCGGCGAACGTCGCATGGAAATGCGCCAGGAGCTGGAACAGATTCAGGCACGTATTCGCGAGCTGACTACCCGCGCCCCAGTGTGGCTGGCTGCGCAGGATGCCCTGAGCCAACTAAGCGAACAGAGCAAAGAGCCGCTGGAAAGTAGCCAGCAGGTGACCGAGTTCATGCAGCAGCTGCTGGAAATCGAGCGCGATACCACGGTTGAACGCGACCAGGTCGCTGCCCGCAAACGCAAGATTGAAGGGCAGATCACTCGCCTGAGCCAGCCGAGCGGCGCTGAGGATCCGCGCATGATTGCACTGGCCGAGCGTTTTGGCGGTGTGCTGCTGTCCGAAATTTATGACGACGTAACCATTGACGATGCGCCTTACTTCTCCGCGCTGTATGGCCCGTCGCGTCATGCGATCGTGGTTCCTGACCTGTCGCGCATCCGCGATCAGCTAGACGGCCTCGACGACTGCCCGGAAGACCTTTACCTGGTTGAGGGCGATCCGCAGTCATTTGATGACAGCGTATTTGCGGTCGAAGAGATGCAAAAAGCGGTGCTGGTGAAAACCGGCGATCGTCAATGGCGTTATTCCCACTTCCCGGAGGTGCCGCTGTTTGGCCGTGCCGCGCGTGAAAATCGCCTGGAAGTGTTAAATAAAGAACGTGAAATGCTGTCAGAACGTTATGCCAACCTGTCATTCGACGTACAAAAAATTCAGCGTTTGCATCAGGCATTCAGTCGCTTTATCGGCAGCCATCTTGCGGTAGCTTTTGATTCCGATCCTGAAGCAGACATCCGCTCATTGAGTGGCCGTCGCGGCGAGCTTGAACGCGCTTTGAGTGCCCACGAAGGTCAGAATCAGCAGCAACGTCAGCAGTATGAACAGTCGAAAGAAGCTGCGGCTTTACTGAACAAGCTGCAACCGCGCGTTGGCCTGCTGTGTGATGAAACACTCATTGATCGCGTGGAAGAGCTTCGCGACGAGCTGGACGAAGCCCAGGACTCTGCGCGCTTTATTCAGCAGCACGGTGTTTCGTTAGGCAAGCTGGAGCCGCTGGTTTCCGTGCTGCAAAGCGACCCGGAGCAACACGAGCAGTTAAAGGAAGATTACGCACAGGCGCAGCACGCTCAGCGTCTGGCCAAGCAGCAGGCGTTTTCCTTGACGGAGGTGGTCCAGCGTCGCGCGCACTTCAGCTATACCGACTCTGCCGGCATGTTGACCGAAAACTCGGATCTCAACGACAAGCTGCGTAACCGTTTAGAAAGTGCCGAAGCGGAACGCAGCCGTGCCCGTGAACAGGTGCGTCAGCATCAAACTCAGCTGACTCAATACAGCCAGCTTCTGGCCTCGTTGAAAAGCTCGTTCGAAGCCAAGCGCGACATGCTCAAAGAGCTTGGGCAAGAGCTGCAGGACATTGGTGTTCCAGCCGATCCAAACGCTGAGGCCCGTTCCCGCGCTCGTCGTGACGAACTGCATCAGATGCTGAGCACCAACCGCGCGCGCTGCAACCAGCTGGAAAAACAGATTACCTTCTGTGAAGCCGAGATGGACAATTTGCAGAAGAAATTGCGCAAGCTTGAGCGCGATTATCACCAGAGCCGTGAGCACGTAGTCACAGCGAAGGCTGGCTGGTGTGCGGTGATGCGTTTGGTGAAAGACAACGGCGTCGAACGTCGCCTTCATCGCCGCGAGCTGGCCTATATGGACGGCGACGAGCTGCGTTCTATGTCGGATAAATCACTGGGCGCGCTGCGTCTGGCCGTTTCAGACAACGAACATCTTCGCGATGTGCTGCGCCTGTCGGAAGATCCGAAACGTCCTGAGCGTAAAATTCAGTTCTACATTGCGGTTTATCAGCATCTGCGCGAACGTATTCGTCAGGATATTATTCGTACCGACGATCCGGTAGAGGCCATCGAACAGATGGAAATCGAGCTGGGCCGTCTGACCGAGGAGCTGACTGCACGCGAACAGCAGCTGGCAATCAGCTCGAAAAGCGTGGCCAATATTATCCGTAAAACCATCCAGCGCGAGCAGAACCGTATTCGCCAGCTGAATCAGGGATTACAGGCTGTGGCCTTTGGACAGGTGAAAAGTGTTCGTTTGAATGTAAACGTTCGCGAGGCGCATGCCGGGCTGCTGGACGTATTGTCAGAACAGCAAGAGCAGCATCAGGACTTGTTCACCAGCAATCGCCTGACCTTCTCAGAAGCGTTGGCGAAACTCTATCAGCGCCTCAATCCGCAGATTGATATGGGCCAACGCACGCCGCAGACCATCGGCGAAGAGTTGCTGGACTACCGCAACTATCTCGAGATGGAAGTGGAAGTTAACCGTGGCTCCGACGGCTGGCTGCGCGCAGAGAGTGGCGCGCTGTCCACCGGCGAGGCGATCGGTACCGGTATGTCTATTCTGGTGATGGTAGTACAGAGCTGGGAAGACGAGTCCAGCCGTCTGCGCGGCAAGGATATTTCCCCTTGTCGCCTGCTGTTCCTCGACGAAGCCGCGCGTCTGGATGCCAAATCCATCGCTACGCTGTTCGAGCTGTGCGACAGATTGCAGATGCAGTTAATTATTGCAGCGCCGGAAAATATCAGTCCCGAGAAAGGCACCACCTACAAGCTGGTACGTAAGGTGTTCCAGAATACTGAACACGTACACGTAGTGGGGCTGCGCGGATTTGCCGCCGAGCTTCCAGCGGTGGAAAATTCGGCGGCAGATATTGCTGCTGAAGGCTGATTACCTACGCTGAAGCCTGAAAGCCATATTTAGTTGCAAATTAGTCAGCTTAAAATATTGCTCATTTTAAAGCCTCAACCGAATACTATTGGTTGGGGCTTTTGTTTTTTTTCATAAAAATAGGCCACAGATACCAGCAAAAGTTGCAATAAATAGATGATTGCCGATTTTTCACTCATTTAACAGATTAAAAACTATAAAGCGCAACACAAGGCTTTAATTTGTACAGCCGCTAACATAGAGTCTCCTTATGAATGAGGAGGCAATTATCTTGTCGGCCTGAGCAATTTAAAATTCTGTCTATATACTTAATCTATGGGCAGTTTCCGGCAGTAATTTTATGTTATTCAAGTGAGGCAGGGGATGATGCTTAAGCGTAATGAGTCTCTGAGGGTGCTGCTGGCGGGGAGTTTGTTGGCTGCCAGTATTGCCCCATTAACCCAGAGCTATGCGGCAATGCCGACAATGCCGGTGAGAACCACCACGCTTTCCAGCGTGCAAAGTATGAATCACCTGCAGGCTGAGCTGCCGATTGGGGTTAAGCCGCTGTATCTTTCCACTTTGTCCTCGCTCTATGCGGCCAACCATATGCAGCCAATGTGGCAGGACAGGGACGCCGTGCATCAATTCCAGCAGCAGCTGGCAGAGGTGGCGATCTCCGGTATTCAACCGCAGTTTACTCAATGGGTGAGGTGGCTGACTGATCCTAGCATCAAAGGCATGGCCCGCGATGTCGTGCTGTCCGACGCGATGATAGGCTACCTGCAATTTACCAGCGGAGTTGAGGTCAACGGCAGTAACTGGCTGTACAGTAATACTCCTTATAAAATGACTACGCCGCCGCTGACAGTCATCAATCAGTGGCAGCTTGCGGTGCGCCACGGGACGACGGCCCACTACGTGACGACGCTTGAGCCGCAGCATCCGCAGTACAAGAAAATGCATGCTGCGTTGAAGACTTTGCTGGCCGATAGTCAAACTTGGCCGCAAATGACGAGTCGCGTTAGTCTGCGTCCTGGACAGGTCAGCGACGACGTGCCGGTACTGCGCCAAATTCTGGCTCGCAGTGCTTCAATGATTGACGTAACTGATAATTCGACCCCGGCTCCAACTGCAGAAACTATCGCCCAGAATCCGACCAACAATAATGTCGAGGATTTCTCTGTCGATGAGACGGCTGATAAAACTCAGAAACCGACCCCGGCAGTCAGTCCTTCAGCGACCTCGGTGCAAGACGTTTTGCCGACACCCACTCCTGATTCAACTCAGACGCCAGCCACACAGACAGGTTCTGCGCCGATTGTGACTGTGTCTGATAACATTTATACCCCTCAGCTGGTGGACGCGGTCAAGCGATTCCAGAAATGGCAGGGTCTGGAGGCTGACGGTATCATTGGCCCCGGCACTCGTCAGTGGCTGAATGCATCGCCGCGACTGCGTGCCACTTTGCTGGCGTTGAATATTCAGCGACTGCGGATTCTGCCGGGTGATGTCAGCACCGGCATCATGGTCAATATTCCGAACTATTCGCTGAAATACTATCTTAACGGCAGTGAAGTCTTGGCTTCCCGAGTGATTGTCGGCAGGCCAAGCCGCAAGACGCCGTTGATGAGTAGCGTCTTGAGTAACGTGGTGCTGAACCCGCCGTGGAATGTGCCAACCACTTTGGTGCGTGAAGATATCGTACCTAAAGTGATGCGTGACCCGAGCTATTTGCAAAAACATGGCTTCCAGCTGTTATCTGGTTGGAGCAATGACGCGGAAGTGATTGATCCTTCAACCATAAACTGGAGCATGGTATCACCGGACCACTTCCCGTACCGCGTTCGCCAGGAAGCCGGTTCGATGAGCGCGCTGGGTCGTTACAAATTCAATATGCCAAGCTCGGACGCAATCTATCTTCACGATACGCCAAATCACAATCTGTTCCAGCGCGATGCGCGTGCTCTAAGCTCTGGCTGTGTGCGTGTCAATAAAGCTTCCGAGCTGGCAAATATGCTGCTGCAGGATACGGGTTGGAATGACGCAAGGATCTCTTCAACCGTGCAGGGTGGCAGCACGACATTTGTGCCGATTCGCCATCGCATACCGGTAAAATTGTTCTATCTGACAGCTTGGGTCGCGGAAGATGGTAAGCCTCAATTCCGTACAGATATTTACAATTATGATTCCACAGTGAGATCTGGCGCACAAATCCTGACACAGGCAGAAAAATTGCTTTAATAAATGCAGTAAATTTAACCTGATAAGTGTCTGAAAGACTGACTCGAAATGATTGAATTGGGTGTTATAGGCGATTATGACTGCCTGTACGCCCGGTTGACTCACCAATTCGGTGCGGTTATGGTTGCCAGGGGCCAAGATTTGGCCCTGCGTAATAACCTTCTTTTTTGACATAGCTATCGGGTAATTGACTGTTCATGGACCAAATAGACAAAATTCGTCGTAAATGGCTCGCACTTGGTGGTGCGGCCATGGGCGCAGCGATGCTTCCCCGTGAAGCATTTGCCATGCTTGCCACACCAAGACCCCGTGTTTTGGTGATTAACAACCTCCACACTGGTGAAACCCTCAAAACCGAGTTTTTTGACGGCAAGAAATACAACAGGGATGAGTTGACGCGACTAAATCATTTGTTCCGCGATTATCGCGCTGGCGGCCAGGTCACAAAAATCGATCCTCAACTGTTTGATCACCTCTATCGCTTGCAGGTTGCCCTGGGTACCAATAAGCCGGTACAGCTGGTTTCCGGCTATCGGACCTTGGCGACCAACAATATGTTGCGCAAGCCAGGCAGCGGCGTTGCAAAACACAGTTACCACACGCTGGGAAAGGCCATGGATTTCCATATTCAGGGCGTTGATTTGGCAAATATCCGCAAAGCGGCGTTAAAAATGCGGATGGGTGGTGTAGGATATTATCCACGAAGTGACTTTGTGCACATTGATACCGGACCAAACCGTACCTGGTCCTGATCTTGTGCAAAAATCAGGAAAAAATCATAGCCTTCGTCCTTGAAACTATTGTCAGAAAATAAGTTTTCATCCTAATGAACTGGTTTAGGCCACTAATTCGGATCGAGAACTGAGGCAATGCTGTAGTTTAGGGGCGAGGGTTATGCGTGGAGAGCCAATGAAATATCATATCATCCCGGTCACGGCATTCAGCCAGAACTGTTCAGTTATCTATTGTCCCCAAACCCAGCAGGCCGCAGTAGTTGATCCCGGCGGTGACGCCGAAAAAATCATCAAAGAAGTCAGCTCGTTGGGGGTGACTGTGACCCAGGTTTTGCTGACCCATGGGCACCTTGATCACGTAGGGGCCGCCGCTGAGATTGCCGCGTATTATCAGGTGCCAATTATTGGCCCGCATAAAGAAGATGCCTTCTTGCTGGAGTCTCTGCCACAGCAGGCAAGGATGTTTGGGCTCGAGGATTGCGCGGCTTTCACGCCAAATCAGTGGCTTGCCGAGGGCGACGTGGTCAAGGTCGGCGAAGAAACTTTGTCTGTTCTTGAATGTCCTGGGCATACTCCGGGTCATATCGTGTTTATCAACGATGCTGCTAGATTCGCTGTCTCAGGGGATGTGATTTTCAAGGGCGGAGTGGGGCGTAGCGATTTTCCACGCGGCAGTCATGAAGATTTAATCAACTCGATCAAAACCAAACTGCTGCCTCTGGGCGATGACATTGTGTTTCTGCCGGGACACGGCCCAATGTCCAATCTAGGCTATGAAAGAAAGACGAATCCGTTCCTGCAGGATGAGCAGCCAGTCTGGTAAAGATTACCCTCTAAGACTTGAACTTCACTTGCGCGCCCAAACCGCTTAACTGTGTAAGCTCATTCTCAAGCCTGCTGCACTAATGACTTTGCAGAGATTTGTGATTAAAAAAGCCAGCGGGCGATTAACCGGCTGGCTTTTTTATTTCTTCTATATCAATAGCTTATAAAACGGCGACAATGGCTTCACACAGTGGCGCCATGTTGTCCAGCGTGATGCCGGCAACATTGATACGACCAGAATTCACCGCGTAAACACCAAATTCTGAACGCAGGCGCAGAACCTGATCTTTGCTCAGTCCACTGAACGAGAACATACCGTTCTGTTCAATGATAAAGCTGAAATCCTGGCTGGCACCTTTCTGCTGCAAAGTAGTGACAAACAGCTCGCGCATGCGGTGAATACGCTGGCGCATATCGCTTAACTCTTGTTCCCACTGCGCACGCAGCGCGGGGTTGCCAAGAATAGTCGCGACTACCGCAGCACCATGCGCCGGTGGGTTGGAGTAATTGGTGCGAATTACCGATTTCACCTGGCTGAAAGCGCGATCGGCAGTTTCAGCGTCGGCAGTTACCAGAGTGAAAGCCCCTACGCGCTCGTTATACAGGCCAAAGTTTTTCGAGAACGAGCTGGCAACCAGCAGTTCATGATGTTTGGCAGCAAAGATTCGCAGACCTTGTGCGTCTTCCTCTAGCCCCTTTGCGAAGCCCTGATAGGCAAAGTCGAACAGCGGCAGCCAACCGTTAGCTACGGAAAGTTCTGCCAGTTGTTGCCATTGCGCCACGGTAGGGTCGATACCGGTCGGGTTATGGCAGCAGCCGTGGAACAACACGATATCGCCCGCTTTGGCTTCGCTCAGGCTTTTCAACATGCCGTCAAAATCTAAAGCGTGCTTTTCGGCGTCATAATAATTGTATTCTGCAACTTCCAGGCCAGCGGAAGAAAATACGCCAACGTGGTTTGGCCAGCTTGGATTGCTTATCCAAACGCGTTTAGCGTCGGTCTGGGTGGCAACGAAATCAGCGGCGATACGCAGTGCTCCAGTGCCGCCAGGAGTCTGAGCGGTACGCGCACGCTTGTCGCGAATCAGGGCGCTATCGGCACCAAACAGCAGTTCTTGCGTGCAGTGGGCGAAGTCCGGCAAACCGTCGATGCTCAGATAAGTTTTAGTGGTTTCATTCTCCAGCAAGAACTGTTCGGCTTTTTTTACACTGGCGAGAACCGGTGTCTTACCTGTTTCGTCTTTATATACACCAATCCCCAGGTTAATTTTGTCCTGACGAGCGTCGGCGCGGAAAAGATCGGTAAGACCCAGGATAGGATCAGCGGGTGCGGCAGTGATTTTTTCAAACATTGGGTGACTTCCATGGCCTGTTATTAACAGAAATAGGTGTTCAGGTTACCGTCTGAATAGGTCTTTGCCAACCGTTTGCGGCAAAAAGAAAGCAGAGTTGTGAGCGGTCTGTCAGCATTAATTTTACTGATAACGGGTTTTAATTTTCATGATAAAAATAAGTCTGCTAAGGAATCGCACAATCCGGTAAAAGTTTTAACCGAGAAAGGTATTTAATAGTTTTAGACAATAAAAAAGCAGGGCCAAAGCCCTGCTTGATTTGAATCGTTGAATACGACTTAAGCTAGATTAGAACTGGTAAACCAGACCAACAGCAACAATGTCGTCGTTCGCCAGACCCAGTGGGTTGTCTTTCTTCAACTGGTTGATTTTGTAGTCAACATAGGTAGACATGTTTTTGTTGAAGTAGTAAGTCGCGCCAACGTCGTAGTATTTGTACAGGTTAGCTGAGCCGATACCTTCGATATCTTTGCCTTTAGACTGAACATAGGCGATAGAAGGGCGCAGGCCAAAGTCGAACTGGTACTGAGCGATAACTTCTGTGGTGATCGCTTTGTTGGCGAAGCCTTGCAGATCGTCGCTCACATCAATGCGGGCTGCATCGCGAGTTTCGGTGTAGAGAGCAGCGATGTAGATGTTGTTGGCATCATACTTGACTGCAGTACCCCAGCTTTTAGCTTTGTTTTTACCGTTGCCGTAAACCAAGTCTTTCTGGCCATCGGTACGGTTGGACTCAGACCAAGAACCTACGATGCCCAGGCCGATTGAAGAGGTGTAAGAGGTTGACAGTGCATAGCCGTCACCGTTTCCACGCAGAATGTCGCCGTTGTCACGGTCATTTTTGCCCTGGTACTGAACGGCGAAGTCCCAACCGTCTACCAGACCAAAGAAGTTGTTGTTACGGTAAGTTGCTACGCCGGTAGAACGACCAGACAAGTAACCGTCCGAGTAACCAGAGTCGCCGCCGTATTCAGGCATCATATCGGTCCAGCCGATAGTGTCGTACATCAGACCGTAGTTACGACCGTAGTCGAAAGAACCGTATTCATTAAATTTCAGACCAGCGAAGCCCAGACGGGTTTTGTTGCCGCTTTGCGCGTCAGAACCTTCAGAATTATTAGCCTGAATGTTGTATTCCCACTGGCCGTAACCGGTGATGTTGTCATTGATTTTGGTTTCGCCTTTGAAGCCGAAACGCACGTATGACTGATCGCCATCGCTGCCGTCATCGTTAGAGAAATAATGCAATCCGTCGACTTTACCGTACAGATCCAGCTTGTTGCCGTCTTTATTATAGATTTCGGCTGCATTAGCTGCGCCAGCAGCTAACAAGGCTGGAATTACCACTGCAAGAATGTTGCGCTTCATCATTTATTATTACCCTCATTGGAGTTATTTGGACACCTTGCCACTGCCTACAATATGTTACGGAACTATTGTTGAAAGTTTGGTGTCTCCTGTGTCTGAACGCAGTGTTCCATTGAGGGTGCGCTTAATCTACATCGAAAATGCTACTAAACACCTAAATATGTTTCAATAAGAAAATTTGTGTTACAAAATATTAAATTTACGGAACTTTGTGACAGGGATCTTGGTTTAAAAATAGCTAAGGCCAGCATTGCTGGCCTTAAATTTGTATCAAAACTTGTTTAATTAATAACTTTTAATTAATTAGAAGGTTGCACTGCGTGGAGTACGTGGGAAAGGAATGACATCGCGCACGTTTTGTACACCAGTAACGTAAGCAACCAGTCGCTCGAAACCGAGGCCAAAGCCTGAGTGTGGCACGGTGCCGTAGCGACGCAGATCGCGATACCACCAGTAATCTTCTTTATTAAGCCCCATCTCTTCCAGACGAGCATCCAGAACATCCAGGCGTTCTTCACGCTGAGAACCGCCGATTATCTCGCCAATTCCCGGTGCCAATACGTCCATCGCGGCGACGGTTTTGCCGTCTTCGTTCATACGCATGTAGAACGCCTTGATATCTTTAGGGTAATTTTTAACCACTACCGGCGCTTTGAAATGTTGCTCTGCAAGGTAACGTTCGTGCTCTGAAGACAGATCTACGCCCCAAGAGACGTCATTTTCGAATTTTTTACCTGAATCGATCAGAATTTTTACAGCGTCGGTATAGTCGACCTGTGCGAAATCGGAAGTTACAAATCGTTCAAGGCGTGAAATAGCATCTTTGTCTACGCGTTCGGCGAAGAAGGCCAGATCGTCGGCTCTTTCGTCCAAAACTGCCTGGAAAACATACTTCAGCATGTTTTCGGCCAGTGCAGCGATGTCATCCAGAGTGGCAAAGGCAACTTCCGGCTCCACCATCCAGAACTCGGCCAGATGGCGGCTGGTGTTGGAGTTTTCAGCGCGGAAGGTCGGGCCGAAGGTGTAAATTTTTGACAGCGCACAGGCGTAAGATTCGCCATTCAGCTGGCCCGATACGGTCAGGAATGCTTCTTTGCCGAAGAAATCTTCGTTGAAGTCGATCTCGCCCTTGTCGGTACGCGGCAGGTTTTGCAGATCTAACGTTGAAACACGGAACATCTCACCGGCGCCTTCTGTATCAGAAGCGGTGATCAGTGGGGTCGATACCCAGAAGTAGCCGTTTTCATGATAGAAACGGTGAATCGCCTGCGACAGGGTGTTACGAACGCGCGCCACGGCACCAATCAGGTTGGTACGTGGGCGCAGGTGAGCAACTTCGCGCAGATATTCGATGCTGTGGCGTTTGGCCGCCATCGGATAGGTGTCAGGATCGTCAACCCAGCCGACTACCTTGATAGCCGTTGCCTGCAGCTCAAAACTCTGGCCTTCGCCAGGCGATGCCACAACGGTTCCGGTCACTTCTACAGAACAGCCAGTGGTCAGGCGCAATACTTCATCCTGATAATTAGGCAAAGAATTATTTACGACGGCCTGTAACGGATTAAAGCAGGAGCCGTCATATACGGCGAGGAAGGAGATGCCAGCTTTTGAATCTCTCCGGGTACGTACCCAACCGCGTACGGTGACTTCACTGTCAACCGCAGCACGGCCTTGCAGTACGTCGACTACAGGCGCAACGCTCATAGATTTCTCTCTTAAATAGTTCTGATGATACCGATGGTTTTAAATTCGATTTTAAAAACCTGCTAGAAAGCCACACACCTTTTTAAAAAGGGTTTTGCTATGTTACTTAGGGTTTTTCAGGACACAAGCAGAAATCACCCATTGACCGCAACATTTGTGCCCTTGCAGCGATAACTTTAAGCATGACAAAACGAGAGAGGGTAAAAGTGGTGAAAAAGTGGCTTATTCAGTTTCTGTTTCTATATATAGAAAGGAATCAAGCAGACGGGTGGGTAATGAAGGAAAAAATCTGCAGCATTTGTTGGCGGGTAAATGTTGGCGGGTAAAAAGCCGGAGTCCACATTCCCCCCACTTTTATAGCTGAATCCCAGATTTAGCGCAGGCTTCATAAGCAGGGGGAGGGCAGGCATCGGCAAGGAGAGAAGCCGAGCTGCCTTGGGCAAAACAAATCAGGACGCTTTCTTTATCAGCGGTAAATCGAAAGCTTTGCGCAATGCCTGCACAAAGGCTTTATCCTGACAGATGGTTTTACCCGGACTGTCGGAAAGTTTAGCTACCGGCTTACCGTTGCACTGCACCAGCTTGATCACGATGTTCAGCGGTTTAACCTGCGGAATGTTACAGGTCAAACGAGTACCGATGCCAAATATCAGATTGACTCGCTTATGGAAGCGACGATACAAATCCAACGCTTTATCAAGGTCAAGATTATCGGAGAACACCAAAGTTTTAGTCAGCGGATCGATGCCAAGCTTTTCATAGTGAGCCACGGCTTTCTCGCCCCATTCAAACGGGTCTCCAGAATCGTGGCGCAGTCCCTGATAGGCATTCGCGAATTTGCTGCCAAAATCACGCAGAAATGCATCCATAGTGATGCAGTCAGTGAGCGCAATACCGAGCTGGTCAGGATATTCATCCAGCCAGGCCTGCAACGCGGCACGTTGACTGTTGGCCAGCACCGGGCTCAGCTGCTGATGCGCCTGGAACCATTCGTGTGCCTGAGTCCCCACCGGATTGAGTTGCAACTTATGGGCTAAATCGTAGTTGCTGGTCCCCACCAGATAAGGGAATTCTGCTTTCAACGTACTGACAATGGCTCGCTGCACCGCGCCTGAAAAACGACGACGGGTGCCGAAATCCATCAGCTTGAAAGCCGATATGTCGATGTCCGCCGATGCCTGCTTAAACTTCAGCAAATTTTTACGCAGCTGGGCAACCGCCATTTCCGGCGTGACGTCAGGCGAGCGATGCTGATGCACCACTTCACTTATCACTGCCAGCAACGGCACTTCCCACATAATCACTTCCCGCCATGGACCCGCGATACGAATGTGCAGATGCCCGTGACGGTCGGAAACCTCGACATGCGCCGGGTTATAACGGAACGATCGCAGCCATTGCAGGTAATCCGACTTGAAAAATGGCAGGCCCGAGAGATAGGCAAACTCTTCTTCGGTCAGTGCCAGCTCGCTCATCAGCTCAATCTGGTGGCGGATTTCATCCGCATATTCGCCCAGTAATTCGTCACCACGGCAACGGAACTCGGCTACAACATGACTATTAGCATATCGATGATAGACCGCCTGCTGCATGTGGAGCTTATAGGCATCGGTATCTAACAGCGAAGTCAAAATCGGGGAGGCGAATGAGGTCATACGCGCAACATCCTCGTCAGAAGCAACAAACCTTACTCTCCGTCCTGGAAACTGCAGCGGCGTTAGCTGCGCTCACTCACCCGAAGCACTGACCTGTGTCAGCTCATCGGGATTCGGCTCGCTTGCTGCCTTGCTGCCGCTCCAATGACATAGAGTAATAAAAGTTAGTTAGTGGCCTGAATAAAAGCGGCAAAGTTCGAGAAGTATACCGCATTATCAAGTCAATGAACCCACATCTCAGCACAATCCCCCGCCTGAGGTCGAGGGCTAAACGTGCCTTGTTCAGGATACTAAACACGAGTTTCCGATAAATATTAACAAAGTAATAACCCGTTAGTTATTAATGTTTTTCACTTAATTTTCATGAAATACATGGAGTTGATCACATTTGTAGCGGCAGTAAACTTATGCTGGAGCGGAAGTCGGAATTGACGACAGGCGAAATTATTTAATTGCGGTGTTAACGTAAATAGCACTAAAAAGTTAAAAAAAAGTGAAATATAAGCTGAAATATTTTTTAGCTTTTAATGGCGCTTTTGACTGTTTCGTCTAAAAGCTCGCCTGTTGCAGCTATCAGCCCGCCAGCAGTCTGGGAATTTTCACCTTCTGTGATAAAGTTTATTTAACCCGCGTCACGCGTATCCTCCTGTAAAACGCCAAAAGGTTCTTTTATGACTGACCAGCTGCAAACAGAACAACAGACCGACGCACTATCACAACCGCAGGTAAAATATCGCCATGATTACCTTGCGCCAGATTACACCATTACTGATATCGACCTCGATTTCGACCTTGATGCGCAGACGACGACCGTCACCGCCGTTAGCCAGATCAAACGTCTTGGCGCTGAAGGTGCGGCCCTGGTATTAAACGGTGAAGATCTTACTCTGATCAGCCTGCGCGTTAACGGCCAGGACTGGCCAAACTACCAGCTGCGCGAGAATACGCTGGTGATTAACGGCCTGCCGGAGTCCTTCGAGCTGTCAGTGGTCAACGAAATCCATCCGGCTAAAAATACCGCGCTGGAAGGGCTTTACCTTTCAGGTGAAGCCCTTTGTACTCAGTGTGAAGCCGAAGGGTTCCGCCACATTACCTATTATCTGGACCGTCCAGACGTTCTTGCACGTTTCAGCACCCGTATCGTCGCCGATAAAGCGCTGTATCCTTATTTACTTTCAAACGGCAATCGCATTGACGGCGGAGATCTTGAAGGCGGTCGTCACTGGATAAAATGGCAAGATCCGTTCCCGAAACCTTGCTACCTGTTTGCTGTCGTTGCCGGTGATTTTGACGTGCTGCGCGACAAGTTTGTGACGCGCTCGGGCCGTGATATCGCACTGGAAATCTTTGTCGATCGCGGCAATCTTGATCGTGCCGACTGGGCAATGGAATCATTGAAGCAGTCGATGAAGTGGGACGAAACGCGCTTTAATCTGGAATACGATCTCGACATCTTTATGATCGTGGCGGTAGATTTCTTCAACATGGGCGCGATGGAAAACAAAGGTCTTAACGTATTTAACTCTAAATACGTGCTGGCCAAGGCAGAAACCGCCACCGATAAAGACTATCTCGGCATTGAAGCGGTTATCGGCCACGAATATTTCCATAACTGGACCGGCAACCGTGTGACCTGCCGCGACTGGTTCCAGTTGAGCCTCAAAGAAGGTCTGACGGTGTTCCGCGATCAGGAGTTTAGCTCTGATCTGGGTTCTCGTTCGGTCAACCGAATTGATAACGTGCGCGTAATGCGTGGCGCTCAGTTCTCGGAAGATGCCAGCCCGATGGCGCACCCGATCCGCCCTGAAAAAGTTATTGAAATGAATAACTTCTACACGCTGACGGTATACGAAAAGGGGTCTGAAGTTATTCGCATGCTGCATACCCTGCTGGGCGAACAGCAGTTCCAGGCGGGTATCGCGCTGTATTTTGAGCGCCATGACGGCAGCGCAGCAACCTGTGACGATTTTGTACAGGCGATGGAAGATGCCTCTAATGTCGATCTGTCGCTGTTCCGCCGCTGGTACAGTCAATCCGGTACGCCAGTCCTCACCGTGCGCGATGACTATGACGTCGAAAAGCAGACTTATACTCTGACTGTTAGCCAGAAAACGCCGCCGACGCCGGACCAGACCGAGAAGCTGCCTTTGCATATCCCGCTGGATATCGAGCTTTACGACCCGCAAGGCGGGGTGATTGCGCTGAAACAGCATGGCCAGAAAGTCAGCAACGTGCTTAACGTGACCGAAGCCGAGCAGACTTTCGTGTTTGAAGATGTCGAATATCAGCCGATCCCTTCTTTGCTGCGCGAATTCTCTGCGCCGGTGAAGCTGGACTATAAATATGGTGATCATCAGCTGACTTTCCTGATGAAACACGCGACCAATGATTTTTCGCGTTGGGATTCCGCGCAAAGCCTGCTGGCGATTTATATCAAGCTTAACGTGGCGCGCCATCAGCAGAAACAGCCCCTGTCATTGCCGCTGCACGTTGCGGACGCGTTCCGCGCCGTACTGCTCGATGAAAATATCGATCCGGCACTGGCGGCGCAGATTCTGACTCTGCCTTCTGAAAACGAAATCGCCGAGCTGTTCGAAACCATTGATCCAGAAGCGATTAGTGCGGTTCATGAGTCAATCACTCGCTGTCTGGCGGTTGAGATGGCCGATGAATTCCTGGCGGTTTATCACGCCAACAGCCTGCCGTCTTATCGCGTTGAGCATGGTGATATTGGCAAGCGTTCGCTGCGCAACGTGTGTTTGCGTTACCTGGCGTTTGCCGATCAGGTTCAGGCTGACAGGCTGGTCAGCGCGCAGTTCGAGCAGGCAGACAACATGACTGATTCACTGGCGGCGATGTCTGCGGCGGTGGCGGCCAACCTGCCTTGCCGCGATCGCCTGCTGGCGGCTTACGATAACCGCTGGCATCAGGATGGTCTGGTGATGGATAAATGGTTCATTCTGCAAGCCACCAGCCCGGCAGCCGATGTGCTGGCGCAGGTGCGCGGCCTGTTGAACCACCGTTCGTTTACCATGGGTAACCCAAACCGCATTCGATCGCTGATTGGCGCGTTTGCACAGGGCAATCCGGCAGCGTTCCACGCGGCAGACGGCAGCGGTTATGCCTTCCTGACTGAAATGCTGACTGACCTCAACACCCGTAACCCGCAGGTTGCCGCGCGAATGATCGAACCACTGATCCGCCTGAAACGCTATGACGAAAACCGTCAGGGCCAGATGCGTCAGGCGCTGCTAAAACTGAAAGGGCTGGAAAATCTGTCTGGCGATTTGTACGAGAAAATCACCAAGGCGCTGGATGCCTGATTAACGGCTGACATTTAGTTTGCAAAAGACAAGGGCGACAGAGATGTCGCCCTTTTTTAATCGCTTGAAAATAAGATCAACGCCTTGCCACTTTAACTTCGGCGGCAACGGGCTGAGGGCGCAGCACGCGGTCGAGCACCTGTTCTTCCAGCTCGGCAAGTTTTATAGAACCTCGTCGGCGAGGACGGGGTAAGTCAACCAGCATATCCAGGCCTATTTCACCTTGCTCAATCAAGATCACTCGGTCAGCCACGGTTACCGCTTCGCTGACGTCGTGAGTGACCAGCAACACCGTGAAGCCGTGCTGTTGCCATAGGCGTTCAATCAGGCTCTGCATCTCGATACGTGTCAGAGCATCCAACGCGCCTAAAGGTTCGTCAAGTAACAGCAGGCGAGGTCGGTGAACCAGTGCGCGAGCCAGCGCGACGCGCTGCTTTTGTCCCCCGGATAACGCAGCGGGCCACTCATTGGCGCGGTCAGCGAGGCCGACTTCTTCAAGCGCGGCCTGTGCTGCCGGTCGCCAATGGCCTTTCAGGCCCAATCCGACATTATCAATCACTTTCTTCCACGGCAGCAGGCGGTCATCCTGAAACATCAGGCGGGTGTCTTCCTGCACCTTGCTCAGTTCGGCACTGCCACTCAGCAGATCGCCGCTGGTGGTTTTCTCCAGCCCGGCCAGCAGGCGCAGCAGGGTGCTTTTACCACAGCCGCTGCGGCCTACCACGGCGACAAACTGTCCGGGAGAAATCCGCAGATTGACTTCTCTCAGCACCGTGCGATTGCCGTATTTTTTAACAATACCAGCCAGAGTAACCGGCGTGCCTTGCGGAATTCGAGTCGGTTCAGTCATGCGGTTGCTCCTTGTTTACTCTGGTAAGCCGGGTGCCAGCGCAACCAGACATGTTCAAGCGAACGCGCCACGATATCGGCCAGTTTGCCGAGGGCAGCGTACAGGATAATGGACACGACCACGACGTCGGTTTGCAGGAATTCGCGGGCGTTCATCGCCAGATAACCAATCCCCGAGTTGGCAGAAATAGTTTCGGCAACAATCAGCGTCAGCCACATAAAGCCCAAGGCAAAACGCACACCGACCATAATCGAGGGCAGTGCGCCCGGTAATACCACCTGCCAAAACAGTGGGAATCCGGATAAACCATAGCTGCGCGACATTTCGAGCAATCCACGGTCGATATTACGAATGCCGTGATAGGTGTTGAGGTAGATTGGGAACAGCGTGCCGAGGGCAACCAGAAAAATTTTCGCCGACTCATCGATGCCAAACCACAGGATCACCAGCGGGATCAGCGCCAGATGCGGGATGTTGCGCAGCATCTGCAGCGAGCTATCCAGCAGGCGTTCGCCCCAGCGTGAAAGTCCGGTAATAAAGCCGAGCAACAGACCTATGCTGCCGCCAATCACAAAACCGGCCAGCGCCCGATAGGTACTAATTTTCAGGTTGACCCAAAGATCGCCGGATTTGGCCAGCGTCCAGAAGGCTTCAATTACCGCACTGGGCGAGGGCAGAATGCGGGTTGAAAGCCAGCCTGCCTGCACGGAAATCTGCCAGCTGGCGACTAACACCACCGGAACAATCCACGGCGTTAAGCGATTTATCCAACGTTCAGTCATGTTGCTCATGATTCGTCCTTAACTTTCTGACACGCGCTGTGGTGCAAAATCATGGGCAACCAACTCACCGTGAGCCTTGATGGCGCGGCGGGCAGGGCTTTCAACGTCTTCGGAGGTTGCCAGATTTAGATGTGGGAACAGCAGTTCGCCGACTCGGTAGGCTTCTTCCAGATGCGGATAACCGGAAAGCACAAAGGTATCGATACCCAAGTCAGCATATTCCTGCATTCTTGCGGCGACTGTTGGACCGTCACCGACCAATGCAGTGCCTGCGCCACCCCGAACCAGGCCAACGCCGGCCCACAGGTTCGGGGCGATTTCCAGCTTGTCGCGCTTGCCGCCGTGCAATGCCGCCATGCGGTGCTGCCCCACAGAGTCGGTTTTAGCAAATTTGGCCTGCGCCTTGGCGATGGTCTCATCATCCAGATTGGCAATCAGGCGGTCGGCGGCTTTCCAGGCCTCTTCCGTGGTTTCGCGCACAATTACGTGCAGACGAATGCCGAATCGCACTGTACGGCCATGTTTGGCGGCCTTGGCACGGACTTCAGCAATCTTTTCCTTAACTGCCGCCAGAGGCTCACCCCAGGTCAGATAAAGTTCGACTTGTTCACCCGCCAGCTCTTTTGCAGCTTCAGAAGAACCGCCGAAATAAAGAGGTGGGCGCGGCAGTTGAACCGGCGGATGCAGCAGGCTGGCACCCTTAACGCTGATGTGTTTGCCTTCGAAGGTCACGGTTTCACCTTCCAGCACTCGACGCCAGATATGAGTGAACTCGGCAGAGGCCTCATAACGTTCTTCATGATTGAGGAACAAACCTTCTGCGGCCAGCTCTTCCTCGTCACCACCGGTCACCAGATTGAACAGCGCACGGCCATTGGACAGGCGATCCAGCGTGGCGGCCTGACGGGCGGCGAGGGTCGGGGAGATGATCCCCGGACGCAGCGCGACTAAAAACTTGAGCTTTTGCGTAACCGGGATAAGCGACGCAGCCACCAGCCAGGAATCTTCACATGAGCGGCCAGTCGGGATAAGCACGCCGCCAAAACCGAGGCGGTCTACGGCCTGGGCAATCTGGGTCAGATAGCCGTGATCCACGGCGCGCGCGCCTTCGCTGGTGCCGAGATAGTGACCGTCACCGTGAGTAGGTAAAAACCAGAATACGTTCAGACTCATGTGATATTCCTTTTTTCTTTACACCGCGTGGGTGTGCTTTCAATTTGGGTAAACAACGGCGCTTTGCGCCATGGTCGATGGATTAAGTAAACTTACTGGGCCAGCGCAGGCGCCTGCCAGATACGATCTTTTATCTCGATGGGTTTTGGCAGCAGGTGATTGGCATAGAACAAATCGGCCGTGGCCTGTTGACGTTTTTCTGTTTCTGCATCTACTGGGCGAATTGTTTCGTCATCAGGTAAATGAGAGAAATATGTGGCGATGACTTTTTCTGGCAAACCAGTCGATTTCGCCAACAGTTGAATACTCTGCTTGGGCTCGCTTTTGATCAGCGCATTCGCCTGACTCAATACCTGCAAGACTTGCGAAATAAACTGCGGATGGCCCTCGGTAAATTTCTTCGGCGCCAAGTAGAAAGAACCGGTCTGGTTCAGCGTGCTGCCATCGAGCAGGACGCGAACGCCACCGTGGTTCAGTGCCGCAGAATAGTACGGGTCCCAAATCGCCCAGGCATCGACGTCGTGCTGCTGGAATGCGGCCATTGCGTCTGAAGGTGCCAGATACTGTGGTTTGATATCGGTGTATTTCAGGCCGGCATTTTGCAGTGCGCGCAGCACGAAATTGTTGGAGCTGGAACCTTTCTGGAACGCCAGCGTGTGTCCTTTGAGGTCAGCCACAGTTTTAATCGGGCTGTTTTCAGGCACCAGAATCACCTCGGCCTTGGGCTGCGGGGGCTGATAACCGACATAAAGCAGGTCAGCACCGGCTGCTTGAGCAAACAGCGGCGGTAAATCACCCGTGCCGCCGAAGTCGATACTGCCGACGTTCAGTGCCTCAAGGATCTGCGGGCCTGCGGCAAACTGATCCCAGGTAATCCTGGTATTCGGAAAACGCTTTTCGAATAAATGATGGCTTTGCGCCAAAATCAGCCCAATCGATCCTTTCTGAATCGCAATATGGAATTCAGCCGGATCTTTTTCCTGCGCCTGAACCGACATGACGCTGCTCAAACCTAATGTGAGGGCCAAGGTGGCAAAAATACGGGAGCCAAAAATAGTCATTAATAGTTATCCATATCAGGCGTGAGCGTGTTGACGTTTTGCACGGGCAATAGCAAGAGAATGGCGATGGCCCAAAGCGGCCAGGAAAGTTTCCAGGGAGTCATCAAGACGTGACTGCAAACCCTCTTCCAGTTCGGCCGGGAAGTTCTGGTATTGGCCGACCAGCCGGTCGTCGGCAAACACACCTTGCAACACTTCTTGAGCTTTCAGTGCATTGAGAACGGGTTTCAGCGCGTAATCGATTGCCAGCATATGACCGATCGAACCGGCGGTGGCCAGTGGCAAAACGACTTTATGTTCAAGGGCGCGCTCGGGCAGAAGATCAAGCAGCGTTTTCAATGCACCAGAAAATGAGGCTTTATATACAGGGGTAGCAATAAGCAAACCATCGGCGGTCTCTAACTGCGCAATGAGTTCTTTCAGCTGCGGGCTATTGAAGTTGGCAAACAGCAAGTCTTCGGCTGCAAAGTCTTGCAGGCTGTAAGAAATAACTTCTACGCCACGCTCCTTTAACCACTGTTGGCTAATGGCCAGCAAGGCGGAAGAGCGAGACGGCTGACGCGGGCTACCGGCGAGTGATATGACTTTCATTGCATCCCCTTATAACTGTAAGTTATATAACTAACAAATTTGTGCAGAATTTGAATTAAATTAACAGGCCTTAGCTTATGACTGGAAATCTAAATTCTGGGTTTTAATAGATTGAAAATGGATATAAGGTTAAAAATCGTCCGACATTGAGGAGTTACTGTGGCGGGAATGTTTTAGAGAAGAAGATAAAAAAGGTATCGTTTGCCTGCCAGCGCGATTTTTCACGGGAATCAATTCCAATTAGTCGTGCCTTAGTCGATAATATCGCCCCGACTGGCCACCAGCCATTAGCCACCGGGACCTCAGGAGAATCCATGTTTTATCCCTTAGTAAAGAAAGCACTGTTTCAGCTCGATCCAGAGCGTGCGCACGAATTAACTTTTCGCCAACTCAGCCGTCTTTCAGGTTCTCCGTTCGAGTTTCTGATCCGTCAATCGGTGCCTTCCAAACCTGTTACCTGCATGGGATTAACCTTCAAAAATCCATTGGGGCTGGCAGCAGGTCTGGATAAAAACGGTGAATGCATTGACGCCTTTGGCGCAATGGGATTTGGATTCGTAGAGGTTGGAACCGTCACGCCACGCGCGCAGGATGGCAATCCCAAGCCGCGTATGTTTCGCGTAGTTGAAGCGGAAGGCATAATTAATCGCATGGGGTTTAACAACCACGGTGTCGATAATTTAGTCAATAACGTTAAAAAATCACACTTTGGCGGCGTGCTGGGTATTAATATTGGCAAGAATAAAGATACCCCGGTCGAAAATGGCGCAGACGATTATTTAATCTGCATGGAGAAGGTTTATCCTTATGCCGGTTATATCGCCATTAATATTTCGTCACCAAACACTCCGGGATTACGTACTCTGCAATATGGTGAAGCGCTTGATGATCTTTTGGGGTCAATCAAGAATAAGCAGCTTGAATTGCAACAGCGTCATCAAAAATATGTACCCGTTGCGGTTAAGATCGCGCCGGATCTTTCTCATGAAGAGTTGATCCAAATAGCCGACAGTTTGGTCAAGCATAATATGGATGGCGTAATTGCGACCAACACTACGCTGGAGCGTAATTTAGTTGCCGGTCTGAATTATGGTAATGAAGCGGGTGGATTAAGCGGTCGCCCCGTGCAGCTGCAAAGCACGCAGATTATCCGCATGTTGTCCGAAGAATTGAAAGGCAAGATGCCAATTATTGGCGTTGGCGGTATTGATTCTTTAACTTCTGCGCGTGAAAAAATGGCTGCGGGTGCATCATTAATTCAAATCTATTCCGGGTTTATCTATCATGGCCCGCAACTGATTAAAAATATTCTGATGAATATATAGTTGTTGCTCACAATTATTTTGTAAACAAAACGGGCCGGGGCTTTATTTCTGCTTCCGGGTCGTTTATATTTTATTCATTGAGTATTTAGTGTACTAGTCAGTGATTATCTCTCTTTGCGGGCCACCAACCTACGATTTGTCCTATATTGAGGTTCCCGCAAATAGTGTTACCGTTGGGCAATAAATTCTGTGGCCGGTCACTTGCATTGAGTGGCACTGTGCCAATCATGCGGGCGAGGTAAATAGGATAACGTAATGAAAATCAAACCAGACGATAATTGGCGTTGGTATTTTGACGCTGAACATGACCGATTGATGCTGGACCTTGCCAATGGCATGATTTTCCGTTCCCGTTTTCCTGCGAAAATGCTGACGCCTGATGCTTTTGCCGAATCTGGTTTTTGTGTCGACGATGCTGCGTTATATTTTGATTTCGAAGAGCAGTGTAAGAAAATTAAATTAGCCGCCGAACAACGCGCTGAATTAGTTCTCAATGCCTTAGTCGCTTTTCGATTTTTAAAACCGCTGATGCCAAAAAGCTGGCATTTCACTCAACAATATCATCCTTTCCAGCCGGATAATGGTCAGTTGGCCTGCGTTAATGTTATGGAATCGGGTGAACAGGTCACTTTGCTGGTGGTTGAGTCAGGGGATAATGCCAGTTTGTGCCTGTTGGCACAGGAACGGCTGACTTTGGCCGGCCGAGGCATGGTGCTGGGTGACGCCATTAAAATCATGCATGACCGTTTGATGCCGGCGCAAATTAAAGCTGAAGCCGTTTACGACAGGGCAGTATAAACAGGCTCCTGAGTACTTTTATTACCCGACTCACTTTTCTATTTAAGATCATCGGGTTTATAAACCGCTTCGCTGAAGCCGAACTCTATATTATTCCAATATTAGATCCGACGCCGGAACACAGCTGCAAGAAAGAATTTTACCCTGTTTACCAATGGCGCTGGCTTTAAGTGCATTAACTTCACCCTCGACCATCGTCAATTTACAACTTCCGCAAATCCCCGCGCGACACGAGTAAGGGATCTTGAATCCTTGCTGCTCCAGCTGTTCTAACAGGATCTGCTGATTATTACCCTTAAACTCGCTGCCTTTATATGTGATAGCCACTGGTTGCGCTTCGGTTTCCGGCAGTTCGACATTCTCGACCACAACACCGGCCGAATAGCGGCGCGCAGGTTTGGTTGCGAGGATCTCCACGCTGTCGCCAGCGCGAATAATGCCACTGTTACGGGCAATCATATTCTGGCCGAAATCGACGTCGCCATCATCGGCGGTGCGATAACTCTGCAGCGTTTTCAAAGGTTCACCGGAAGGATGCTTCCTGCCGCGTTCGGTACTGACAGTAGTCAGCACGCAGCGGCTGCAAGGTTTGACCAAATCAAAAATCACGCTGCCGACGCGGATAGTCTGCCAAGTATCTTCGGCGTAGGCTTCAGCACCTGTTATCACCAGATTAGGTCGGAACTGCTCCAGCTTGACGCTGGCCGGGCATCGCTGCTTGAGATCGAACATCGAGGCTTCGTTGAGTAATAGATAAGGGAAGCCGTCAGCAAAAGAAAGCGGGATCTCAGGCTGGTTTTTAACGCGGCGAGTAAGATCCTTTCCGACCCAGCGCAACTCTACGTCACGTTCAAGATAACCGCTTAACCAGCGGTTGATGTCGGCGGGGGCAATCTGGGCAGTGAACTGATTTCCCCACACCTCGGTGGGTGCAGGCTGCTCGGCAAATTCAGCGAATTTTACCGATACGCTGTCGCGACCATCGGGGCTGGTTAAAATTAAACCATCAGGTAATAAAGCCGGTGTAAACTGCACCAGCTGCGGATACTGGCGGGCGGTAATAAACATTCCCTGGGGATCGGTTAGCATGAAGAGGCGGTCAAATGCCAGACCGCTGGGTGTAACCTGAGCATGCGAAAGTTGCAGACCGCGCATGGATTTGACTGGGTGAACGTACAAGCGTGACAAACTGACCACTATTACCTCCGGGCCACACCAACAATCGGCTTTCTATACGGGCGCTAATTATTTGGTATTGGGCTCTTTTTATGTTGTAGCCACAGACTTTATGACAATCTTGCAAGATTAGCTATAATGCGCAGCTCATTATACCCGTCGTCCTTGCAACCGCAGCGGTGTTGGCTGCGCTCGCGCGCCCTAATCACTTACTGATGTAAGCTCTCGGGGAGATTTACTCGCTTGCCGTCAGGCTGTCTCATCTGGAGTTTTCTCCAGCAAATGCCAATGGCGTTGGGTATGTACCTTACTGATTAAAGTAAGGAAAGTTTTTAATTGTAGGAAATAACTTCTAGGTGATTACGTCAATATGAACTCTTTGTTTGCCAGCACGGCGCGTGGATTGGAAGAACTATTAAAAAGCGAACTTGAAACGCTGGGTGCGCAGTCCTGCAAAGTAGTGCAGGGAGGAGTCCATTTTGAGGGCGACGATCGCCTGCTTTACAAAAGTCTGCTGTGGAGCCGTTTGGCTTCGCGCATCCTGCTTCCTTTAAATGAATTTAAAGTTCACAGCGATCTCGACCTGTATCTGGGCGTGATGGCTATCGACTGGCCGAGCATCTTTGGCGTCGAGAAAACCTTCGCGGTGCATTTTAGCGGCCTGAATGATGAAATCCGCAACAGCCAATACGGCGCGTTGAAAGTTAAAGATGCGATCGTTGACAGCTTTACCCGCAAGATGGACGAGCGTCCGAATGTGGCAAAGCAGCAGCCTGATATCCGCGTCAACGTTTTCCTGCAGCGTGATACTGCAAGCGTTGCCCTCGATCTCAGCGGCGAAGGCCTGCATCAGCGCGGTTATCGCGACCTGACGGGTCAGGCTCCGTTGAAAGAAAGCCTGGCGGCGGCAATCGTCATGCGATCCGGCTGGCAGGCGGGCACGCCGATGGTCGATCCGATGTGTGGTTCTGGCACCCTGCTGATTGAAGCCGCGATGATCGCCGGCGATCGCGCTCCGGGCCTGCATCGTCAGCACTGGGGCTTTACCGCCTGGTCTAACTTTAATGAGGAACTGTGGCGCGAGTTGACCACTGAAGCCCAGGTGCGTTCGCGCCGTGCGGTACAGGAAACCACCTCACGCTTCTTCGGTTCAGACATCGATCGCCGGGTCATTGAAATGGCGAAAGCCAACGCCCGCCGCGCCGGTGTTGCCGAGTTGATAAGCTTTGAAGCCGCAGAAGTCGGCAAGCTGAAAAACCCGCTGCCTGAAGGTCCGGTAGGTACTATTATCAGCAACCCGCCCTACGGCGAGCGACTGGAAAGCGAACCGGCACTGATTGCCTTGCACAACCTGCTGGGCCGCGTAGCTAAAACGCAGTTTGGCGGTTGGCAACTGTCGTTGTTCAGCGCCTCACCAGAATTGTTGAGCTGTTTGCAACTGCGTGCCGATCGTCAGTTCAAGGCGAAAAATGGCCCGCTGGAGTGCGTGCAGAAAAATTATCAGCTGGCTGAAAATCCAAATGGTACCGCCGGAACACAGATTGCCGAAGATTTCGCCAATCGCCTGCGGAAAAATGTTAAGAAATTGGAAAAGTGGGCGAAGCAGCAGGGCATTGAATGTTACCGTCTATACGATGCCGATTTGCCAGAATACAACGTTGCGGTAGACCGTTACGGCAGCAAGGTTGTGGTGCAGGAATACGCGCCGCCGAAAACGGTGGATGCGCAAAAAGCCCGCCAGCGTTTGTTTGATGTGATCAATGCCACCTTGTCGGTGCTGGATATCTCTTCCAGTCAGCTGGTGTTGAAAACCCGTGAACGGCAGAAGGGCACGAGTCAGTACGAGAAGCTGGCACAAAAAGGTGAATTCTTGCAGGTTGAAGAGTTTAACGCCAAATTCTGGGTTAACTTGACCGACTATCTCGATACCGGCCTGTTCCTGGACCACCGTATCGCCCGCAAAATGCTGGGTGAAATGAGCGATGGCAAAGATTTCCTGAATCTGTTTGCCTACACCGGAACCGCAAGTGTGCATGCGGGCCTGGGTGGCGCGCGCAGTACGACGACTGTCGATATGTCGCGCACTTATCTGGAATGGGCTGAAAAAAATCTGCGAGTTAATGGCCTGACCGGTCGTCAACATCGCCTGATCCAGGCCGACTGCCTGTCGTGGCTGGCCAATGCCGATGAGCAATTCGACCTGATCTTTATCGATCCGCCAACGTTCTCCAACTCGAAACGTATGGCCGAAAGCTTTGACGTTCAGCGCGATCATCTGGCGCTGATGAAAGATTTGAAACGCATTTTGCGTCGCAACGGCACTATCATGTTCTCAAACAACAAGCGCGGTTTCCAAATGGACGCCGAGGGTTTGAGCAAACTTGGCCTGAGCGCGAAAGAAATTACCGGCCAGACTCTGTCTCAAGACTTTGCCCGTAACCGCCAAATTCACAACTGCTGGTTAATCACTCACGCCAGCGAGGAAAAATAAAGTCTATGTCGTTAATTAGCATGTCAGGTGCTTGGTTGTCTTACAGCGATGCGCCTATTTTGGATAACACCGAACTTCATATCGAACCTAACGAGCGCGTCTGTCTGGTTGGGCGTAACGGCGCGGGCAAATCGACTCTGATGAAGATCATCAACCGCGAAGTGCCGCTGGATGATGGTCGTATTGTGTACGAGCAGGACTTGATTGTGGCGCGACTGCAACAGGATCCGCCGCGCAATGTTGCCGGTACGGTATTCGATTTCGTTTCTGAAGGTGTTTCTGAACAGGCCGAACATCTGAAAGCCTATCATGCCATTTCTCATTTGGTCGAAACCGATCCGAGTGAGAAAAACATGAACAAACTGGCACAGGTTATGGAAATCCTCGATCATCAGGGCCTGTGGCAGCTCGACAGCCGTATCAGCGAAGTGCTGTTGCAGCTGGGTCTTAACGGCGATACTGAGCTTTCTGCCTTGTCCGGCGGCTGGTTGCGTAAAGCCGCGCTGGGCCGTGCGTTGGTGAGCAACCCGAAAGTATTGCTGCTCGACGAACCAACGAACCACCTTGATATCGAGAGTATCGCCTGGCTGGAAGAGTTTCTGAAAGAATTCCAGGGCAGCATCATCTTTATCTCGCATGACCGTTCATTTATCCGCAACATGGCGACCCGCATTGTCGATCTCGATCGCGGCAAGCTGGTGTCTTATCCGGGTAACTACGAGCTGTATCTGACCAGCAAAGAAGAAGCGCTGCGCGTTGAAGACTTGCAGAATGCCGAATTCGACAAAAAACTGGCGCAGGAAGAAGTGTGGATCCGTCAGGGCATTAAAGCGCGTCGTACCCGTAATGAAGGCCGCGTGCGTGCATTGAAAGCCCTGCGTAAAGAGCGTTCCGATCGCCGTGAAGTGATGGGGACCGCCAAAATGCAGGTTGTCGAGGCTTCCAGCTCCGGCAAAATCGTCTTCGAGATGGAAGACGTTAACTACAGCGTGGCCGGTAAGCAGCTGGTTCGTGACTTCTCTGCGCAAGTTATGCGTGGCGATAAAATTGCTCTGGTTGGCCCGAACGGCTGTGGTAAAACCACGCTGCTCAAGCTGATGCTCAGCCAGCTGGAGGCCGATAGCGGCCGCGTACACTGCGGGACCAAGCTGGAAGTCGCCTATTTCGACCAGCACCGCGCAGAGCTTGACCCGGAACGTACCGTGATGGACAACCTGGCCGAAGGCAAGCAGGAAGTCATGGTAAATGGCCGTTCACGCCACGTACTGGGCTATCTGCAAGACTTCCTGTTCCACCCGAAACGTGCAATGACGCCGGTCAAGGCGCTGTCTGGCGGTGAGCGTAACCGCCTGCTGCTGGCAAAACTGTTCCTGCGTCCAAGCAACCTGTTGATTCTCGATGAACCGACCAATGACCTGGATGTTGAAACACTGGAACTGCTGGAAGAGCTGATCGACAGCTATCAGGGTACTGTGATGCTGGTAAGCCACGACCGTGAATTTGTTGATAACTCGGCGACCGAGTGCTGGATTTATGAAGGCGACGGGGTGATCAACAGCTATGTTGGCGGTTATCACGATGCGCACCACCAGCGCAGCTCGCAGCGTATCCTGCGTTCTTCTGCTCCGGCCGAAAGCAAGGCAGCGCCAGCGGCCAAAGCTGAACCGGCAAAACGCACCGCTAATAAAATGAGCTACAATCAACAGCGCGAGCTGGAACAGTTGCCTCAGAAAATCAGCGAGTTGGAAGGGCGTATCGAAGACCTCGGCAAGCAGATGAGCGATGCCAGCTTCTTTACGCGTCCTCACGATGAAACCCAGCAAGTGCTGAATGCTCTTGCCGGCGCCGAGCTCGAGTTAGAGCAGGCGTTTGAGCGCTGGGAAGCGCTTGAAGCTCAGAAGAACGGCTAAGTTCGCATCTTGCTTCTGCCGTCTCTCCCTTGAGAAAGGCGGCAGAAGTGTCGTTTTTCCCCGTGTTTCGCCATTGAGGAGTTGAATGTGTGTTCACACTCTAATGACCCGCACATCTTGTGCCCCCAGTGCGATCTGCTCGTTACTCTGCCCACTTTACAATACGGCCAGAAGGCTAACTGTCCTCGTTGTAAATCAACGCTTACCACTCGCTGGCAGGAGCCGCGCAAACGCCCGGTGGGTTACGCCATAAGCTCGCTGTTTATGCTGCTGTTGGCTAACCTGTTCCCGTTCGTGAACATGAATGTCAAGGGTCTGACTAGCCAGATTACCTTGATTAAAATCCCTCAGGTGCTGGTCAGTGATGACTATTCCAGCATTGCTTCACTGTTTATGATCGTGGTGCAACTTATCCCGGCATTCTGCATGGTGTCGATCATCATCCTTTGCGGCGGCGTTCCGTTGCCCAGAAAATGGAAAATCCGCATCGCCTGGGTGTTGTTCCACCTTAAAGCCTGGTGCATGGTCGAAATTTTCCTGGCCGGCGTGCTGGTCAGCTTTGTGAAACTGATTGCCTATGGCGAGGTCGGGATTGGCACCAGCTTCATTCCTTATGTCTTATTCTGCCTGTTACAAGTGCGCGCGTTTCAATGCACGGATCGCTTCTGGCTATGGAATCAGGCGGTACCGGCACCGGTGATTGCCCAGCCTTTGCGCGTCGGCCAAAGCGGGCTTTCTCAGGGATTGCGTTCTTGCGCCTGCTGTATGGCGATTTTGCCGGTCAGCCAGCAAACCTGTCCGCGCTGCTTTAGCAAAGGCTATGCCCGTAAAAAGCACAGCCTGCAGTGGACCATGGCGCTGCTGATCACTTCCATGATGCTGTATATCCCGGCAAATTTAATGCCGATAATGATCACCCAGTTCCTCGGCACCAAGATAACCTCGACTATTATGGCGGGCGTGGTGTTGCTGTGGAGTGAGGGATCTTATCCGATAGCGATGGTGATTTTTATCGCCAGTATCATGGTCCCTTCGCTAAAAATGCTGGCTATTGCCTGGCTTTGCTGGGACGCCAATGGGCGTAAGAAAGTTGACCGTGAAAGACTGCACGTTGTCTATGAGGTGGTTGAGTTTGTCGGGCGCTGGTCAATGATCGACGTTTTTGTAATCGCGGTGCTGTCGGCACTGGTCAGAATGGGGCAATTAATGAGTATTTATCCGGATATCGGCGCGTTGCTCTTTGCACTGGTCGTGATCCTCACGATGTTCGCCGCAAGTACATTCGATCCCCGTCTGATTTGGGATCGCTCAGGAATCTTTGAAACCAAGGAGCAACTCGATGGCGGAAAATAAGCCTACTCACGAGGAAAAAAACGCCGGGATCGCTGAGGTCGGCAAGATCAAACGCTGGTCGCCCGTGTGGATCATTCCGGTACTCACCGCGCTGATAGGCGCGTGGATCCTGTTCTATCACTTCAGTCATCAGGGCCCGGAAGTGACGCTTATTACCACCTCCGCCGACGGCATTGACGCGGGTAAAACGGCAATCAAAACCCGTAATGTGAACGTCGGGCAGGTTGAAAGCGTGACCTTAAGTGATGACTTGCAGCATGTCATCCTCAAGGCGCGTCTTGATTCTGGCATGGAAAAAATGCTCAAGAACGATTCTGTGTTCTGGGTGGTCAAGCCGCAGATAGGCCGCGAAGGGATCTCGGGTCTTGGCACGCTGCTGTCGGGCGCTTATATCCAGCTGCAACCCGGCTCAAAGGGCGATGAGAAAGAACAGTATAAATTACTCGATTCTCCGCCGCTGGCCTCCCCGGATGCGCAGGGTATTCGCGTAGTGTTGACCAGCGATCGTGCCGGTCAGCTTAATCCGGGCGATCCCGTGCTGTTCCGAGGTTTCCAGGTGGGTACAGTGGAAACCAGCCACTTTGATCCCGCTTCGCGTCAGCTTCGTTACCAAATTTTCATCCGTGCGCCTTACGACAGTCTGGTGACGACCAATGTCCGATTCTGGAAAGACAGCGGCGTTAACTTCGATATGTCATCGTCAGGTATTCGTGTCGAGATGGGCTCGTTGACCACGCTGTTTACCGGCGGTGTCAGCTTCGACGTGCCAGACGGCTGGGAGCGCGGCGCTAAAGTTGATAGCAGTGCAACCTATGCATTGTTTAACGATCAGCGCAGCATTCAGGATTCTCTGTATACCAATCACACCGACTATGTGCTGTTCTTCAGCGATTCCGTGCGTGGCCTGCAACCTGGTGCGCCTGTTGAGTTCCGCGGCATTCGATTAGGTACTGTCGGACAAGTTCCGTATCAGAAATTCGGCATGCAGAATCAAATCGACAGCGATTATCGTATCCCGGTGTTAATCCGTATCGAGCCTGAACGCTTCAACAAGCTGTTGGGTAAAGATTTTAATATGGATGAACGTTTGCAGGACGCGCTGAAGCACGGCTTACGCGCTTCGCTGAAATCGGCCAACCTGTTGACCGGTTCGCTGTATGTTGATTTGGACTTCTATCCGAATGCTAAACCGTGGAAAGGTCCGTATGCCCTTGATGGCCAGGCACTGTTGCCAACGGTTAGCGGCGGATTGGCGCAGATTCAACAAAAACTGATGGCAACATTGGATAAAATCAACGGCTTGCCATTGAATCCTATGATTACCGAAGCGACGAAGACGCTGGCGCAAAGTCAGAAAACGCTTCAGTCGACGCAGAAAACCATCGATTCGCTCAACGCTATTGTGGCGAGCAAAGAGATGAAAAATCTGCCACAGGATATGCAGAAAACGCTGTTGCAGCTCAATCGCAGCATGCAAGGCTTCCAGCCTGGTTCACCGGCCTATAACAAGATGGTTGGAGATATGCAGCGCCTGGATGAAACTTTGCGTGAACTGCAACCGGTGCTTAAAACTCTGAATCATAAGAGTAATGCGCTGGTATTCGCCGCCCCAGGGCAAGATGATCCTCAGCCGAAGAAGGCCAAATAATGATGAAATGGATACCTGTCGTCTTAGCGTTGTTTCTGGCTGCCTGTAGCAGCGATGGCAAGAAAACCTATTACCAGTTACCGACTGTCAATAGTTCAGCTCCGGTAGCGCTGGTGAGCACGGGCGGCGGATTAACACCGACCGTTGAACAGCCAAAACTGTGGATTTCGCAGGTTAGCGTGGCTGATTTCCTCGGCACTTCGGGACTGGTTTACCAGACCAATGATGTGCAATACGTGATGGCGGCCAATAATCTGTGGGCCAGTCCGCTGGACCAGCAGTTGCAACAGACTTTGCAAACCTATCTGGGGCGCAGTCTGCCAGGCTGGGTTATTTCGGGTCAGCAGGCCAGTGACGGCAAGCAGGAGCAGCTTGCGGTCAACGTGACGGGCTTCCACGGCCGTTATGATGGCAGGGCGCTGATAAGCGGTACGTGGACGCTTACGCGCGATGGCCAGGTCACTCAGCACAACTTTAATATCGAATTGAAGCAGCAAAAGGATGGCTACGATGCGCTGGTCAGAACTTTGGCTAGCGGATGGCAGCAAGAAGCCAACAGCATTGCTGCACAAATAAGATAAATTATTTTTATTGGTTCGATAAAAAATCCCGATTTTTCCGCTTGGAGAGGTCGGGATTTTTTTATGGTGATCAGGTGGATGAGGCTCTGGCTTGCACGATTAGCTAGTGCGCAATCTATAAAGATAGCCCAATATTGTGACAATGGCGTGAATTTTGCGCATTGACCTGCACGACGATCGAGGCTATTTGTTAGATGTGGACGCAGATGCGCACCACTGTTTTCTTTCCACTTGACCTGAATAACGAGGGACACGAGGCATGAAGAGACAAAAACGCGACCGCCTGGAACGAGCACAATCACGTGGATACCAAGCCGGCATTGGAGGACGTTCGAAAGAAATTTGTCCTTACCAATCATTAGACCAAAGGTCACACTGGCTTGGAGGTTGGCGAGAGGCCATGGAGGTTAGGGCAGTTAACGCATAACTTGCGCCTGACAGTAAAGGGATAACCTCCGCCCGCGGCGGAGGTTTTTTGTTTTGAGCCTGAGTTTTACCTCTTCTCTTTAGTTTTCCGAATCAGATTTCTTCCTGCATAACCTGTTCTTTGATTGCTCTGGCTGTCTTTGAGGCATCTGTTGGGTTATCTATTAATAAGCTTTTTTCCCGCAGACTGTCTTCCAGAATATCTAAAATTTCCCCATCGACCTCACTGTCAAATTTTCGGGCAAACAGGTTCGGATTCGTCAGCAGAAAATTGGCATCGTTTGCAGTAAAATCACGCGGACGCAGTTTGACTGTTCCCATCGGTACCCAATCAATTGCTCGCATATCATCATTCACCAACTGTGGCTGGAAGCTGGTATTCATCATCACAGTCTGGAAAAAACCTTCATCGGCGATCAGCGTATTACGATAAAAGTCTTTAAACTTTTTAATCTCGGGGCTGTGGGTAACAAATTCGCAAAATTCACGGCTGAGGATCACCCACTGATTACCGATATAGGGCGTGATGTTGGGAATAAATTTGCGCTCAATAATCGGATCACAAACCACTTCATTATCATTTTCATAAACATAGTTGTGAATACGGTGCAGAGTATCTGGCCTGACTTTTTTCTGATCTAATACTTTCAGAAATTCTTTACCCTGATGCGCTGACAGGTATTCGCGAATATATTCCTGCGATTTAAGCGGAAAATCCTGACCGCTAAGATTGATAAAGAACTTCCATTTATTACTCATTTTCAGCAGCTTATTAATGCCGCGCAGTTCTGCGTCCACCAGGCTGTAACCTCCCCAAACTGCATTTTCACTTTTCAGCAGAGTCGTATTGGGAAAGTGGCTAAGGAATTCTTTAATTTCTTCCTGTAATACCGGACCTGAGCGTTTATCAATGTGGATAACATAATGATTTTCAAGGTGATAGATAGCTTTGAAAAGGCGTTTGAACTGATTCGGAAAACGGTGAACCAACAAAAGATAGGCAATCATGATTAAAATCCTGGGTGAGCCATTCTTTTGTCTACATTTATATTTAATCAACGCAGCGCAAACTCTGCCGGTGAGCTGACTCAGGCAAACAAAATAAGGATAAAAATAAAATGAAAACCCCCCGTCTTAATCGATTAAGACTGGCGGCAGCAAATGTCACTAAAAAAGTAAAGAATTGACGGACTTGATGAGGATGGAAGGAATGAATTGTGCAAGACAAACAGCAACGCTTCTGCGCCACTATAACACAGTTAGGTGGCAACACTGTTGGATTGCCAGAGATAAACGCTTAGAGGACAGTTACGCGCAATAAAAAAGGCAGGAACCGTGAGGAGCCTGCCTTTTTATCGAGACGAAAAGTATTAGAAAGCGGCTGTGTCTTTAAACAACCCAACTTTAAGATCGGTAGCGGTGTAGATAACCTCGCCATCAACCAGTACTTCGCCATCTGCCACACCCATGATCAGTTTACGATTAATCACGCGTTTGAAGTGCAGACGGTAAGTCACTAATTTTGCCGTTGGCAGAACCTGACCAGTGAATTTAACTTCACCTACGCCCAGTGCGCGGCCTTTGCCTTCGCCGCCCAGCCAGCCGAGGTAGAAACCTACCAGCTGCCACATAGCGTCGAGGCCCAGGCAACCTGGCATTACAGGGTCACCAACAAAATGGCAACTGAAGAACCAAAGATCTGGATTGATATCTAACTCGGCTTCAACGTAGCCTTTGTCGTAGTTACCACCATCAACGGCCATTTTGACGATACGATCCATCATCAGCATATTGCCTGACGGCAATGGTGGTCCACCTGCTCCGAAAAGTTCGCTACGGCCAGAGGCCTCCAAGTCTACTTTCGTATAGGAATCGCGTTTTTCTACCATGTCTTCTTTAAGCCTTATTTTATTGAAGCACGCATGTTAGCTAACACCTGTAAGCTGAACAAGTCCGATCAGCTGCGACTGAACCAGTTTAACCAGCGAAGAGGCCATATGAACCGCGGACGTTCTGATGCAGAAACCAGCGCAATCCTTTCCTGAATTAGCCCCAATAGATTAGGGGTTTCCTGTTCTTCTTCCGAAACAGTATAAGGTAAGCCAGTCAAGATAGGGAGAGCATCTGCAGCATTTTCTACCGCCCAAAGATGGAATGTTCCTTCACGCACGGCATCGATAACCTGTTGATGTAAACAAAGATTACGCACGTTGGCGAGAGGAATAATCACCCCTTGCCTACCGGTCAAACCACGGCGCTGACAGACCTCGAAGAACCCTTCGATTTTCTCGTTGGCACCGCCGATAGGCTGCACGTTACCGAACTGATCGACTGAGCCAGTAACGGCAATTTGCTGATTAATTGGCTGCATCGCCAATGCGCTGACCAAGGCGCAAAGTTCTGCCAGCGAGGCGCTGTCACCGTCAACCTCACCATAAGATTGTTCAAAAACGATCGATGCCGAGAAGGGCAGGGGCTGATCGAGTTCGAGTTCGGCAATCAGGAAGGCTTGCATAATCATCATGCCTTTAGCATGAAGATTGCCGCCCAGTTCAGCTTTGCGCTCAACGTCCGTGAACTCGCCGTCGCCAGTATGCACCACGCAGCTTATCCGCGAAGGTTCGCCGAATGCGCGCGGATGACCCGGATATTCAAGCACTGACAGGCCGTTGATCTGGCCAATCACTTCGCCGTCGGTCTCAATAAAGATCTGTCCGAGTTCGATTTCGTCCTGCATACGCTCTTGCAGGTAGCTTTCACGCCACGCACGGGTAGAAATGGCGGCATCAAATGCTTTGGCTGTCAGCTGAGGTTCATCATTGTACAGCTCGGCTTCCAGCAGTTGGGCAGACAGCCATGACGGACAAAGTGGCAAACAGCCCTGATCGCTGCTAAATCGCACGGCGGCCTTCAGTAATTCAGGCCACGCGTCTACGGAAAGACGAGGTATTTCCAGTTCATCTGCCAGCGTATTGACGTAAGCGCACCATTTTTCCATGTCGTCAGTGTCGGACAGTGGCAGGTCGGCTTCAAATTCGCCATAAAACGCGGATTCCAGAAGCTCTGGCTCCATGTCATTAAGTTCCCCAAGGGAAACGCGATCGCCAACCAGGATCAGTTTGACGTCGAGCGGCATAGGGGGAATGCTGACAGGTAAAGGCCGAGATTCATCAGGAGAAACCCAGTAATAGCTCTCCTGAGTAATCATTTGCTTGAGGCGAAGCCACAGTAGCGGTTGCGCCAGCAGCGAGCGAATCGACAGGATCAGCACACCGCCATTAACCTGATGAATTAAACCGGGTTGCAGTTCAACTTGGTCCTTATAAACGCGGACACAGCCGAACAGCTGCTCTGGCTCAATCCATTCCTGATAAAGACAGCCTGATGTTCCGACGAAAGGTGCATTGGCATCCTGTGCAGGCTTAACCTGGATCTTGCGTCCGTCAATCTGGTATTCGCTGCCTGCGAGTTCATCGGCTTCTGGCAATATCTCGGTTACAGCGTCGGCAAGACGTGAGAGGTAGTCTCGGCTTTCCTGACCTTTAACGGTCATAAAACGCGTGCGCGAATTGGGATGACAAAACAGCGAAAGCCCATTTTCCAGACGTGGCTGGATCGCGGAGAAATCAACCGGCTCCAGCTGATCGGCTGTAGCAAAAATTGTCTGGTATGGCGTAGAATCCGGCAGTAAGAGCTGCCAATCAAGTCGGTTATTGGTCAATGTGTTAGCTGTAGTCTTCAAAAGGGAAAGGGCGATTATACAAGAATAAGTTCTGCTGCATACCACGAGAGTCACGCAAAGGTCATGCAGATGTGACATTCTGTCGCTTATGGCTGAAAAATAACCACTTGGTTCCTCTGGATGTCGTGACATATTTAGAGTAAAAAGTGACATAAAGCTGCTATGCTTATCAACGTTACGGGGTCACAGAAGAGCTTGCGATGAAATATCAGCAACTGGAAAATCTTGAGAGCGGTTGGAAATGGAAGTATCTGGTCAAAAAACACCGCGAAGGTGAAAGGATCACCCGACATATCGAGAACAGTGCGGCGCAGGAAGCCGTGGATCAACTCCTTCGACTCGAAAATGAACCGGTAAAAGTGCTTGATTGGATCCACAATCACATGAGTAAGGCGTTAGAGAATCGCCTAAAGCAGACTATCCGTGCGCGCCGTAAGCGCCATTTCAATTCAGAGCATCAGCACACTCGTAAAAAATCTATCGATTTAGAGTTTCTGGTTTGGCAGCGACTTGCCGCGCTGGCACAGCGTCGAGGATCAACGCTTTCTGATACTATCATTCAGCTGTTGGAAGATGCGGAACGTAAAGAGAAGTACGCGACACAAATGTCATCTCTCAAGCATGATCTTTTACAGATCCTCGATAATAAAGAAAGCCAAGGTTAAACAGGGCATTCAGGCCAAGTGCCTGATTCAGCTAAAGCTAAGGCATAAAAAAAACCCCGCAATGCGGGGTTTTTTAATTCAGAGCTATCAAAAGATAGCGCTATTACTTAAGCCTGTGGCTGAGTAACAACGTCTTTGATGCCTTTAACTTCAATTTCTACGCGACGGTTTGGTGCAAAGCCAGCGATCTGAGCTTTAGTTGCACGACCAGATTTGTAACCGAGGTTACCAGTGATCTGGTTACGTTCGCCTTCACCACGTGCAGAGATCTTGTTAGAAGGGATACCTTTAGATACCAGGTAATCCACTACTGATTGAGCACGTTGCTCAGACAGTTTCTGGTTAGATGCTTCTGAACCGACTGGGTCAGTGTAACCCAGAACTACTACTGAACCGTCTTTCGGATCCAGTGAGCTCAATTGGGTGTACAGCTGATCCAGAGCCTGACGGCCTTCTGGTTTCAGAGTTGATTTGCCGAAGGTGAACAGAACGTCAGATTTCAGAGTGAACTTGTGAGTCTGTACAACTGGAGCTGGTGCTGGTGCCGGAGCAACAACTGGAGCTGCTGCATCTTCCTGACCGAAACGGTAAGAAACACCAACAGACAGGTTAGCGTTGTCTGGACGCGCGCCAACAGTAGCAGCATCACCAATGTTGTTAACCCACTGGTATTCCAGGCGGGTAGCCCATTGTTTGGTGATTGCATATTCGAAACCAGCTGCAGCCACTGGAGAAACACCAGTGTCGTTATCGCTGATGCGAGTGCCGTTGCCAAAGTTGCCTTTAGAATCTGCACGCCAAACCATTGCACCCAGACGAGTGTAGACATCCAGATCGTCAGTCAGTGGGTAGCTCAGTTTGGTGGTCAACTGAATACCTTGAGTTTTGAATGCGCCGTTGTTTACGCTGCCCTTGTAAGCCATACGACCAAGCCAGTCATATCCCAGTTCGAAGCCCACGTATGGGTTCACTTGGTAACCTACAAACGCACCAGCACCCAGTTGGCTGTCACGAGTTGGGCCATTGCCTACGCCTTTGTATGCGTTTGACATACCATGGTCGTGATACTGGGACCAGCCCAGTTTACCACCGGTGTACCAGGTGTTATCTTGCGGTGCGGCTTGCGCTACGGTCGCGAAACCTGCCAGTGCCACTGCTAATGCGATAGCTGTCTTTTTCATTTTTACGCCTCGTTATCATCCAAATAGGCAATTGAGCTTTAAGCTTTAAGCCCTTGGTTAAATTCCTTCGTCCAAGTTATTGCTTCACTTAGGTACTTGCTACTTTATCGTAAGCATTATAAGAGCAACCTTGGCGAACTAAAGTCTACAACGTGGCGGGAAAGTTACAAGCTTGATGTGATAACGCTCAGGAAAAAAAGAGGAAAATGTACACATTTCTTAACATCATAGACAAAATGTTGACGAAACTATGGGTTTTAAAAGCTCTAAAACACCCGAATTTACTGGGCTAAAAGGCCTTTTCAGCACAAAAAACTGAAAAGGTCTCATTTTTCGTAGGATTACTCCTAATTTGAATTAATGGTATACGGAAGAGTGAATTTTTACTGCTGAGGGTTGTCCGGCGACAGAAAAGGGGTCGTTTTGAGGCTTCATGATGAAACCATATGATCCTCCGACCTCTGCCGCGATCTGCAATCTTTTGCGATCTGAGTCACTTAATTCTGGCAACCATCCCAGCACAACGCTGTAGTTCCCGGTCAATAAAGCGCGCTCCATGGCATCGACGGATGCGATCCCCTGTAATTGGCTTACCTGCACTATTTTACTGACCGGCAGACCTGATTGAGCAAGCCAGCGACGGCTAAGCTTTTGCGTTGGCGTCAGCCACAGTAGCCACCGAGACTGCTCACCGAGGTGGTGTAAAAGAGGTAAAAGCAACTGAACTAGCGCGGGTTGATCTTCACTATAGACGAACTCACTGAGTAAGCCACTGTTAGCCTTGGAATTCTGGCTCATCGGCGCAGCGCTTGCCGAAAGGGGATGCTGACTTAAATGAGGGTAATGACGGTGATGAGTTCGCATAGTATTGTTCCACTAGTGAGTAACTGTATGGATATACAGTACTGCTGCTGTGGCGAGAGATCAACCTAAATTTTCCAAGACGTCTCGCATTTTTTTAATGCAATGGGCAGTAAATGAATTTTAGATTTGGCGGCTTCCCTCGCTTTGCGTATTTTGCCTTTAGCGTTTCATGTACTTATAAATTTCTCATTGATAGCTACCATGGATAAGGAAATCAATATGTTAAATGCAACTAAAGCAAGGGTGGCTCAGGCCATAAAAGTGCTTATACCACTTGGATTGATCCAATCACGGCCACAGTTTGGTGGTTACAGTCTGTCATCGGGAGGCGCGATGTTTGCTCTTGTCGCCGAAGGGGAACTTTATTTGCGTGCGACTCATGAAAACGAAGCAATGATGAAGCAGCTTGCGATGCGGCAGTTTATCTATCCCAAAAGAGGGATCGAAATCTCGCTGCGATATTTTCAGGTTGACGAAGCTCTGTGGCAACAGCCGCAGCGTCTGATTGAGCTTGCCAATGACTCAATTGCGGGGATGCACAGTGAGCAAGCGCAAAAAAAGAACAATCCTGCACGATTAAAAGATCTGCCCAACATTAGTCTGTCGATGGAGCGTCTGCTGTGGCAAGTTGGGGTGAAAAGTTTCGATGAACTGCGATCGCAAGGCGCAATCAACACCTACGTTAAGCTAACTTTAATCAATAAGAAGGCGGGGTTGAATATGTTGTTTGCGCTGGAAGGGGCGATTTTAGGGTATCATCAGACCGTATTACCTGACGCTTCCCGCCATGAACTCATTAACTGGTTCAATCTGCAAAGGCAGGAGGGCCAAGTGTAAGCATAACCAGCAGGCAAACACTTTCCCTGCTGGTTAATGCGTTAATTTTATGCGACTTTTTCGACGGTGGAGATTTTCACACCCAGCGTGGTCATTTCCGGCAGATGCTCAATCAACAATCTAAGCTGCTGTAGCACCAGCTGTTCTTTGGTATCTGCAGCCGTGGTTTTAGCCTGGATCCTTTCTGACAATTGACTGCGCAACTGATGGATATGGGCCTTTTCTGCGCCTTCGCTATGCAGTGCTCCATCAACATAGCTGGCTGCATCATCCAGCAGCTTTAGCGTTTCAGTATCCTCAAGTTTTTCACGATGAGCCCCCAGCGTGGAGATATAGCTGAGCATGGTGTGATTGAGGCAAAGCAGGCGAAATGCCGATTCCAGCGTGTCCGGATTATTGTCTTTCTCAGACGTCATATTCGACACCACCGACGCTAACTCCGCGTCGCAATTATGCGCGTCGCGCCTGGCGATACGATAATCCAGGCCATTATCTTTGCCCTGATGATATTGCACCAGAATGGCATCCAGATAACGACAGTTGGCGTAAAAGGTTTTGTTGACCACCGCGGGTAACTGTCGGAATCGCCAGTCCGGCCAAACATAGCTGACGGCCAACCAGGCAATCAGGCAGCCTAGCAGGGTGTCGATGATGCGCGGGATAGCGACCTCAAACCCTTGCCCCATGAGGTTGAACAATAGCAGCGCCAGCAGCGTAATAAACATGGTGGCCTGCGCGTATTGCACGCTGCGAAAGGTAAAGAACAGCATCCCGCAGAGTACAATCAAGATCATTTGCCCCTCAAGAGAGGGGATGAAGTAGAGGATTGGCATCCCCAGTGCCACACCGGCCAGCGTACCCACTACGCGCAGGGCCAGACGCCGACGAGTAGCGCTATAGTTTGGCTGGCAGACGAACAGGCTGGTCAGCAGGATCCAGTATCCATGATTAAGCCCGCTGAACTGAATGAACGTGTAGCCGACCAGCAGCACCAGCGACATTCTTACCGCGTGGCGAAATAGAGCCGATTTCGGTGTCAGATGACGTGAAATACGCAGCCAAATATCTTGAAATCCACTTATTCGGTCATCGGCAAACGTTTTTGGACCTGCAGGCTGGTCGTCAGAAAGCGCCTGCTCAGACTCCATGTTCAATAGATTGGCATCGATGGCGCGCAGGTTTTTAATCAGATGGCGTAACGCTTTGATCAGGCTGCTGTCATGAT
The DNA here is from genome assembly GCF_000257645.1 of Serratia sp. M24T3. Lineage (GTDB taxonomy): Bacteria > Pseudomonadota > Gammaproteobacteria > Enterobacterales > Enterobacteriaceae > Rouxiella. The sequence goes on along the minus strand of NZ_AJHJ01000009.1, from coordinate 54,423 downwards.
CAAGGGCAGACTGGCGCTCAATAGCCTCGCCAAGCCTTATAAAAGCCCTCTCAAACAATGGATTATGTTGATATTTTTGACGATATAAAATGCATTGGGACAGTTGCTGACAGGCGGTAGATTGCATGCTCATCAACCGCTGCAAGCGGAATAAAATATCGGTGTGATGAAATTGTTCCCTAAGCTTTTGATACTGCACGTGGATTGAACTGGCGCGCTCATGTATATCCTGTGCGACAAAATAGTACTGCAGCGTGCGCCGTGTTCCCTTCTGGCCGCGATCCCCTTTTAAACGACTTTGTAGCGCCGTTTTGGTTTCATTCAATGTTGATACCAACTGGCTGTTGGCCATCGCCAGATTGACCAGCTGCTGGTTGTTGCTGCCATCCTGATCGGGATCAAACATGATGGATTTCGCATCCAGATAAACAGCCAACTGCTGATAACAGCGAGAAATATGGTCCTGCAACGGGCGAATCGGAAACACAATGTGACCGGTTAGCGTCAGAAGGTAATACCAGAGGGTGCCAATCAACAGTAGCAGCGACTGTTCGTACCACACAGGATAAACGTTATTGATCCCCAGCATGGTGTAAATGGCTATCAAAAGTGCGCCAAATGCGATGGTCGCATAACGCTGCCCTAGCGCGCCGAGTAGGATAAAGCCGCAGGTTGAAAAGGTTAGCCCGATGGCAAACAACCAGGGATAGGGAAAGAGTAAAACCACGGAAACCGAGGCGATAAAAAACGACACCAACGTAATCAGTAAGTTACGAAGCCGCCCCGCTAACCTGTCATCCAGGTCACTCAAACCGGCGGCAACGAGGCCCAGCGTAAGCGGGATGGTTAGCTTGGGCTGTGAGAGGAGCCAGGGACCGGCTACGGTCCCGGCAAGAGCAATAAAAATGCGAATGCTGTACAGCAAATTGCTGTTGTAAGCATAGCGCCGCAGACCTGGTGCGATAGAAAGCACGGAAAACTCCAGCAACAAGGTGAATTAGAAACTCAGCGGAAACGTCCGTTATTTCTGAAACGCGCAGCGCTGGCTTCGCGCGCCTGTCTCGCCAGCTCGACAGAAACCACGCGTCTTCCAACCGGCCACAGCGCGATGCCAGCGATTTTAAAGTTTGCGATGCCAACGGGAATGCCGATGATGCTGATACACTGCGCAATGCCGATGGTGATGTGTGAAAGACACAGCCACCAGCCAAAGAAAATCAGCCAGAAAATGTTTAATAAAGTTCCGCCGCCAGAGAGCAGGGCGTTGCGTTTTTCCGGATATAACTCATCCACATGAATCGCTTCATTGCCAAAAGGCAGAAATGACAGGCGGGTGATTTCCCAGCAGGAGCGAGTCAGCGGTAAGGTAAAAATCAGCACGATGCTGATAACGGTGGCGAATAGCCAGGCAAGAGTGGTAAAAAATCCACCCAAAACGAAATTTAGAATATTCAGTACAGTACGCATAAAAAGTCCCGTCTTTAATTTAAGCTGTCCAACGCCATTGCGTTACGTTTTTCCTACTCTTATGTATTCTACTCTGTTTTTGGTGCTGGAGCGCCACCGCCTATCACAGGTAAACTGTTTTGGGACTCGCTCATAAATTAAAAATCATGGCGCATAAACATGGAACTGAAATCGACATCATTTGGCAAGCATCTGGCACAGCATCCTTACAACCGGGTGCGGCTTCTGAACGCGGGGGTCGAGGTCAGCGGCGATAAACACAACTATTTAATCCCTTTCAATCAGCTGCTCTATATTCGCTGTAAGCGCGGCATTGTCTGGGGCGAGCTGGAGTTTGAGCTGCCGGAGGCCAAAGTGGTGCGCCTGCACGGCACCGAATGGCAGGAAACTCAACAATTTTACCACTATTTAATGAAAGCCTGGCAGAGCTGGAGTCTCGAAATGAGCGAGGTCAGTGCCGGGGTTTTGCATAAGCAAATCGAAAATATCACCCGCATTGAGCAGCAAGACAGCTGGTATAAAAGCTCACGGCTGGCGGAAGTGCAAAAGCAAATCCAGCAGGCGTTTGAGGCGATCCCTGTGCCGGTTGAGCGATTGGTCGAGTTCGATAACTGCCGCGACGATTATGAAACCTGTTTGCGCTGGTTAAAGCAGGGATCGCAAAGCGTGATGGAGCGTAATCAGGCATGGACCGAGCAGGTTATCAGCCAGAACCGGGATTTTTTCGATAATGTCGAAACGAGTCCGCTCAATGACAGCCAGTGTCGCGCAGTGGTTAACGGTGAAGATGCCGTCTTGGTGCTGGCGGGGGCAGGCAGCGGTAAAACATCGGTGCTGGTGGCGCGCGCTGGCTGGCTGTTACTGCGTCAAGAGGCACTGCCAGAGCAGATTTTGCTGCTGGCGTTTGGACGTCAGGCCGCTGACGAAATGAACACCCGTATTAAAGAACGCCTGAAGATCGACGGTATTAAAGCCAAGACTTTTCATGCGCTGGCGCTGCATATTATTCAGGAAGGCAGCAAGAAATCACCGAAAATCAGCAAGCTGGAAACGGACAGCAAAGCTCGCCGTAGCCTGCTGGTTAAAACCTGGCAACAACAGTGCGCCGAGAAAAAGGCTCAGGCCAGCGGTTGGCGTCAGTGGCTGACTGAAGAGCTGGAATGGGAAGTTCCTGAAGGCGATTACTGGAAAAACAAGGCGCTGGCCGAGCGTTTGGGCAGTCGTCTCGAGCGCTGGCTCGGATTAATGCGCAGCCACGGCGGCAGTCAGGCTGAGATGATTGAGCAGGCCTCTGAAGAAGTCCGCGAACTTTTCCAGAAACGTATTCGCCTGATGGGACCTTTATCGAAAGCGTGGAAAGCCAAACTCAAAGAAGAGGATGCGGTCGATTTCTCCGGTCTTATCCATCAGGCTGTCAATATTCTTGAAAAAGGCCGTTTTGTCAGCCCATGGAAACATATTCTGGTCGATGAATTCCAGGATATTTCCCCGCAGCGCGCACAATTACTTTCCGCTTTACGCAAGCAAAATAGCCAAACAAATTTGTTTGCCGTGGGTGATGACTGGCAGGCAATTTATCGTTTCAGCGGTGCCGAGTTACAGCTGACCACCGCTTTTGCTCATCATTTCGGCGAAGGTGCACAGTGCGCGTTGGATACCACCTATCGCTTTAACGATCGCATCGGCGAAATCGCCAATCGCTTTGTCCTGCAAAATCCGCATCAACTTAAGAAGCCGTTGAACAGTTTGACTAAGGGCAACAAGAAAAACGTGGTGATCTTGCCTGAGGATCAGCTGGAGAAGCTGTTCGATAAACTCAGCGGCTTTGCCGAAGATGATGACCAGATTCTGATCCTGGGTCGCTACCATCATTTGCGCCCCGAGGTGCTGCAAAAAGCCGCGACGCGCTGGCCGAAACTCAACCTTGATTTTATGACTATCCACGCCAGCAAAGGTCAGCAGGCGGAGTATGTCATTATTGTCGGACTGCACGAAGGCAATGATGGCTTCCCGGCGGCGGCGCGCGAGTCGGTGATGGAGCAAGTGTTGCTGCCAGAACCAGAAGATTTTGCAGATGCAGAAGAGCGCCGTTTGTTATACGTTGCCATCACCCGCGCCAAACATCAGGTCTGGCTAATGCAGGACAAATCGCGACCTTCGGTGTTTGTCGAGCAACTGGAAGCGCTGGGCGTGCCGACACAGCGTAAACCATAAAATTATGCGTCATCGGCAGGCTCGCTGACGACGCGTAATTTTAATGCCTTATTTCAGGCGATCTTGCAAATAACGCTGATAATCAGGAATGCTGATTTCAACTTTTTGCTCGAACAGTGGGGATTGGATCAGGAAATCTGCAGTCGAGCGGTTGTTGGCGACCGGAATATTCCATACCGTAGCCAGTCGCAGCAGCGCTTTAACATCTGGGTCATGCGGCACTGCATTCAGCGGATCCCAGAAGAAAATCAATACATCAATTTTCCCTTCAGAAATTAAAGCACCCACCTGCTGGTCACCCCCCATTGGGCCGCTAAGCATGCTTTTCACCGGCAATCCGGTATTTTTCTGCACCAGATTCCCCGTAGTCCCGGTGGCATACAACACGTGTTCACTTAACTGAGCCTTGTTGGCATCGACCCAGCTCAGCAAGTTGCTTTTACAGTGATCGTGAGCAACGAGGGCAATATGTTTCTGTTTTGTAATCGTACGAGTGGTGTATTCCATCAGTCTGGCCTTAAGAGGGAGTATGGGGAATAGATTACTTAAACTCGGTTTTTCTGGGAAGCAATTAGCGGCTAAATAGGGTAAGCAAAGTGGCAATCGTGACAAGTATCAGATTAATGAGCGGAAAATTCACCCATTGTACTGTCGATACGCGGGCTGTGCCGCAGCATCGACCATAAAGAGAAAGATACCGAAGCGGTAACATCTTCGGCATGTAATGCTGAATTATTCTCGGTACGGCTGGCGTTTAAGGTCATGGCGCTCTTTTTAGTCAGTGCAAAAGCCGGAATCGAAGCCGAATGACCGGACAAATTATATTGGGTCATGGCTGCTTCCAGGTTGGCAGGATTGGCGTCTTTAATCTGTAACAGCCGATCCTGTCGGTAACTAATCTGATTACCTTTTTCATCCAGCAGAGCAATATTCATCTTTTGGCTGAAATCACGCCCTTCCTGCTCGGTAGTTAACGACGGCAGACTGATGCTAACCGCATGAAGATTTTGTGCATTAAAGGCCACGATAATCGGCGGGGAGTGATAAATGGTCTGGGGAGCAGCGCCAGGATGCATATTTTTACTGATTTGAAACAGCAGTTGATGTTGACCGGCGTCGAGTTCGAGGCTGTCAGCACCTTTTAGTATTGGCCCAGAAACCTGTTTGCCGTCGACAACCAGTAGATCAATTTCTGGTGAAAGTTTGAGGCTTAAGGCGTAAGCAGGCGCACTCAGGTTGGCCAGTAAAATACCGGCAACCATAAAACCAAGCTTCATCATTATCTCCAGCCCCAGTGACTCACCGCATTATTATTCAGCATTGCTTATATTGTGTCAAAGTTTTACAAAATGTATTTTAGTTTATAGTGCTGAAACACCTGTTAAAAAGAGAAAGTTTTTTAATAAAACCTTCACTAAAGTCAGACTGAATTACACTTAACTAACCTACAACTTGGGGAGAGAAGCGAGTGAAAGACACTGAGCTAGCTGTATTACTAAAGAATATCAAAAGCATAGCGTTGGTGGGGGCGAGTGATAATCCTTCCCGCCCTAGCCACGGTGTGATGAGATATCTGCTCGACCAAGGCTATGATGTAACTCCGGTAAGTCCAAAATTGGCAGGGCAAACCTTGCTGGGGCAAAAGGTGGTGGCAACGTTGGCCGATATCCAGCATCCAGTTGATCTGGTTGACGTATTTCGTAATGCAGAAGCAGCGTATGGCGTGGCGCAGGAAGCCATTGCCATTGGGGCCAAAGCACTATGGCTACAGATTGGGGTGATCAACGAACATGCAGCTGTGCTGGCTAAAGAGGCTGGTTTGGCGGTAGTGATGGATCGTTGCCCGGCGATTGAAATTCCCCGTTTGGGGTTGGCGCATTGATGATGTGATTATTCAAGCAGCCAAAATTCAAAGCATAAAAAAACCGGTCATCAAGGACCGGTTTTTAAGTTTCAACTGTTATCTGAACAATTAGTTACGCAGGCGAGGCGCCAATAGCTGGCTACGCACAGATTCTGCCAGTTCATCCAGAGTGCTTTGTTCAGGATGTGGAATGCGTGCCTCATGATCGATTTGAATTTCTGCCAGATAAGTATGCATTGGCTGTCCTTCGTTATCTTCCATCACTACGTGATACCAAGGGGCGGCGCGCATCGCGTCATCGGCCTCGATTTCGGCAGCCTCTGGCTTGTCGAGCGAGAACTCGGCATCGACGTCAATAACCACGCCCAAATAGCCCAACATCCGATGGCGGACCTGTTGGCCAATGCCATACTTGCTGGCGACCCCATATTTGCTAGCTAACATAGCGACCTCCTCAAAAGTGTAACTTGTAAAGGATATGGGGCCAAAGCGTGCATTTTCAACCCGTGTGCTTTTTAAAGCTTACGCTGAAACCAGACAGGCGAAGCCTTTCAAATACAAACCTTCAGGATAAGCGCCGGTTACCGGATGGTCAGCGGCTTGACGGAACTGTTCAACAAACTGGATCTCGCGGCCCGCGTCCAGCGCAGCGTCGGCAAGAATTTTTTGGAACAAATCGGTAGGCAGCAGGCCGGAGCAAGAGAAACTCAGCAAAATGCCGCCGGGACGCAGCAACTGGATCGCCAACATGTTGATGTCTTTATATCCACGACAGGCGCTGGCCAACTGACTTTTGTTCTCGACGAATTTCGGCGGGTCCATAACAATCATGTCAAACTGCTCGCCCTGCGCGCGATATTTACGCAACAGCTGGAAAACGTCATCGCGAACAAACTCGGCCTTGGAAAGATCGAGCTTGTTCAATTCTACGTTTTTGCGCGCGATATCCAGCGCATCCTGTGAAGTGTCAACGTTGATCACTTTCTCGCAGCCGCCCATCAGCGCGGAAACAGCAAACGCACCGGTATAAGAGAAGCAGTTCAGTACTTTTCGGCCAGCGGCATAGTTGCGCGCTGCAAGACGGCTGTCGCGCTGGTCAAGGTAGAAGCCGGTTTTATGGCCGCCTTTGATATCAACCAGCAGGCTCATACCGTGTTCCTGAATTGGCAGCAGATCCGGCGGATTTTCACCCAAGATCAGACCTTGTGTCAGTTCAAGACCTTCTTTTTTACGTACCGCAACATCGGAGCGGTCATAAATTGCACATTCAGGATAGCAATGCTGTAATGCGCCAAGTAGCGCGGCACGTTGATATTCTGCACCTGCCGAGAGCAGCTGCAATACGAGGAAATTCTGGAAGCGGTCGATGGTAATACCCGGCAAACCGTCAGATTCACCGGCAATCAGGCGATAACCATCAAGCCCGTCGCGTTTGGCAATCCAGTCACGCCAGGTTTGTGCCTGCTGCAGACGGCGAATAAAGAATTCGATATCGATAGCTTCGTCTTGCTTGAAGCTCCAGACGCGAGCCCGGATTTGAGAGTTAGGAGAATAGGCGGCAGTTGCCAGCCATTTACCCTGATTGTCTACAATATCAATAGTATCGCCGGAGAGCGCTTTTCCTTCGATGCGTAATACAGCCCCGGAAAACACCCACGGATGGCGACGAAGAAGGGATTTTTCACGGCCTTTGGCCAGATACAAACGTGCAGTCATATAATTAGGTTCTGTCGGTCGGGAGACAAAAAAGAGCGACATTGTCCGAGCAAGAGAATGAGATTGCAACGAATCAAATCGCTATGAGGAGATAATTATGCCAAAAACCAGTATAGCCGCTTACGTTTATGGCCGAGTACAGGGCGTCGGCTTTCGATTTGCAACCCAGCAGCAGGCCAACGGGCTGGGATTAACGGGTTATGCCAAAAATCTCGACGACGGCGGTGTCGAAGTTATTGCCTGCGGTGAGCAGCAGCAAATCGATCAACTTCTCGACTGGCTCAGGCAAGGCGGCCCAAAACATGCCAAAGTGGATAAGTTGTTAACTGAGCCCAGGGCCGTTGCCGAATACCAGGGTTTTGGCATTCGCCACTGATCGTCGATGCTTTATTAAATACATTTAACCGGTTTTGGCAGACCGGCAATTTTGGTGGCCTGCTTGGCAGGACCTTCAGGAAACAGGCGATAGAGATAACGACTATTGCCTTTTTCTTCACCGTATTTATTTGCCATGGCCTTTACTAGCATACGGATTGCTGGAGAGGTGTTGAATTCCAGATAAAAATCACGCACAAAACGGACCACCTCCCAGTGGGCGTCGCTAAGAACAATCCCTTCTTCTTCAGCCAGTATCGGGGCCAGCGCTTCCTGCCAGTCGGCGCTGTTTTTCAGGTAACCTTTGGCATCAGTTTCAATAACCTGGCCGTTAAACTGCAACATATAACCTCTGAAATCTTGAAAGCAGTGCGCAAGTTTAGCAAAAAAGCGGTCCGCGCCAAACAAAAAGCCCCACCATTGGCGGGGCTAGGAGCAGGTTTACCAATTAAATTTAATTACTGCGTGACGATAAACCCAGAATGCTTAGCAGGCTGACAAAAACGTTATACAACGACACGTAGAGGCTCACCGTGGCTCTGATGTAATTGGTTTCTCCGCCGTGAATGATGTTACTGGTTTCCCACAAAATGGCGCCAGCGGAGAACAAAATAAACAGACAGCTAATTGCCAGCGACAGGGCAGGGATATGCAGGAACAAATTGGCGATGACCGCCACCAGCAACACCACAAAACCCGCCATCATCATGCCAGACAGGAATGACATGTCTTTACGTGTAGTCAGCACATAAGCCGAGCAGCAGAAGAACACCAGAGCCGTACCGCCAAGCGCCAACATAATAATGTCGCCTGCACCGGCTGCCAGCAGTGAACTAAGCAAGGGTCCCAGGGTGTAACCCATAAAGCCAGTCAGCGCAAAGGTACATAGAATACCCGCCGGACGATCGGCCATGCGATAAGTGAGGAACATCAGCCCGTAAAAGCCGACCAGAGTCAGGAGCATGCCCGGTGAAGGCAGCATCAATACGGTGCTGGCAGTTGCTGTAATTGCCGAAACACCCAGCGTCAGTGCCAGCAGGAAATAAGTATTACGCAGCACTCGATGCGTGCTGAGCAGTGAGCCAGCGCGTGAACGTGAAGAGGCAACGATACGATCCATTTTAATAATCTCGCTTATCGACAAAAAGTGAAGTCGGTGAAAAAGCATGTAGAGTGGGATGATAGATAGTTGCCTCGCGTGATTAAAGGGGTTTTACCCTTCTTTACCACCTGCCTAGGTTCTTTACCGACAATGAATAAAAATAACCGCGATGAGTCGCTTGAGCAGCCAACGTTGATGAAAATTTGTTAATAATGACGATAAAATCAGCATTCGGATGCCTAAAGTGGATTTTTACTGCAAATGAATAAATTCCGGCTTTACAACCGGATCGCCTATGTTTATAGTGCGTTCCGTTGCGGAGGGGTGGCCGAGCGGCTGAAGGCACCGGTCTTGAAAACCGGCGATGGGAAACCATTCGAGAGTTCGAATCTCTCCTCCTCCGCCATAAACAACACAAGAAAGCTGCTAAGAAATTAGCGGCTTTTTTTGTATCTAAAATTTGTGATTCTGTATGCCAAATACAAAGCCAGCCCGAAGACTGGCTTTAGAAAATTAAACGGGTGCACCTGAATTCATACATCACAACCAATGGGCGGGAGCGAACCCCCGCCATTGAGTCGCTTCTACCTTTAGGCCTTGCAGGCCATCAAAGCCTCAACCGTCAGTAATATACTCGTAATGTGGAGCTCACAAAGCGCGGGCCCCTTTATAAGTACAATCAAAACAATGGCCATACAAATAACCATCACGGCATTTACTATCAGTTTTAGGGGCATTTCTGACCTCCTTATCCTTGCCTTGCGGCGGGTAAGAGGCTAACCTGATGTTGTTGATGCATGCAGATAGGCCTCGATTTGATTAACTTCAATTCGGGGCTTTTCTCTTTCTGCCTTCACATACTCTCTACAACATGACTGCTATACATCGTACTTTATGCTCGGGACAGAAAGATCCAGAGCACCCGCAAGCAGTGTACCAACATTCCAATCCAATTGATCAAATAATAAGCATTAAAATCAATCATTTAAAATTTTAAAACACCACGGTTGGCATTTTGATTCCCGTTGATATAACTTTTTAACCTAGCTCGTTTAATGGCCTGATCAACTTGCATTCATTTTCGGATCGTTTTCCCAACGACTTTTGTTTGTAAAATCGACACTTCCCACGTCGCTGAGCCTTATTCCGAAAAAAATTGAATTTGCGCCGATTTTTCAAGCAAATGAACAACATCGGGCTTTACATCCTCATCGCCTATGTTTATAGTGCGTTCCGTTGCGGAGGGGTGGCCGAGCGGCTGAAGGCACCGGTCTTGAAAACCGGCGATGGGAAACCATTCGAGAGTTCGAATCTCTCCTCCTCCGCCATAAACAACACAAGAAAGCTGCTAAGCAATTAGCGGCTTTTTTTGTGCCTGTCGCATTTCAAAAAACACTTGTTTTAGGCTATCTGCCTGCTTTTCATTACCCAGTCTTTATAAAGCAACGTCCCGCAGCCCGCGAAACGTTTGCTCAAAAAGGCTAGCCCAAACGTTTATCCACCGCATCCCTGAAGCGATACCAGCCACTGGCAAAGGGCAGAAACCACGGATTACCGTTATAAAGCGGGATAGTTTGAAAATCAGCGCGATCAAACGATAGCGGTTGTTTTTCGATTGCCAGAATTTTTTGCGCCAACCGGTAGCCCAGCCAGCTCATCAGCGCTACGCCGTTGCCGTTGCAGCCCACGGCATAGTCCCCGTTATCCATCTTTCCGACGTGTGCGGTTTTATCCGCCGTCATGCCGACATTACCGCTCCAGGCGTGACTAATGCGGTAATCCGCCAGCTCCGGCCAGATATCCAACATTCTTTGACGAATTTTAACTGCCGCACTGCGATCATCGACCTGCAAGATCCCGGGTCGTGATCCAAAGAGTAATCTCGTACCGTCAGGAGAGGGACGGGTATAAATCAGATCGCGTCGGCTGTCGGTTATCATACGTTTTTTAGGGATCAGGTACTCAATCAGATCGGCAGGCAGCGGTTCGGTGGCAATTTGATAGCTTTTCACCGGTACAATGCGGCGCGCAATATTTGGCGTTGCCTGTCGGCCGGTGTAACCGTTAGTCGTGATCAGCACTTTCTCGGCGTTCACGGTGCCGCGCTCGGTCAAAACTCGTTTACCGTTGGCACATTCTTCAATCGAGTTAACTCTTGCATGGGAAAATAGCTGCACGCCGTAGTGTTTTGCCAGATTACGCAGTGAACGGTGATATTTTCCCGGATGAATACCCCCGTACTCATCCACCAGAATCCCGCCGTGATAAAAGTGGGAACCGATGACTTCTGACTGGCTATCGCGATTGATCTTATGCACGGTGACGCCGGTAACGCGGTTCAAGATGTCGCCCATTTCATACAAACGTTTCATCTGGGTCGGCGTGTGGCCGCCAAAATAGCGACCGCCAATGTAAAGGTCGGCGTCGAGATTTTCCTCACGCACCAGTTCCTGAATAAAGGCAAAAGAGGCTATTGAATCGGCAATCATGTTTTTAAATAGTTCTGGCGAGATACCTTTTATCGCGCCGCCAACCACCAACTTTTGTCCGCTGCTGATCATCCCGCCAGTGCGCGTGCTGGCACCGCTGCCCAGGCGATCGGCATCCAGCACAGCAACCTGGCGACCGTTACGTGCGAGTTCAATGGCAGCATTCAACCCGGCATAGCCTGAGCCAACAATCAGAATTTCCACCGCTGACGGCAGCGGATCAAGTTGAGTTTCTGGTTCACTGGCGTCCCACCAATAAGGGGCAGGAGTGAAATCCGAGGTAAAGATATTATTTTGGCTGGACATGGTTTTCTCTGGGTTCGCTATCACAAAGGGATTACAAAACTTGTCCGAGAAACTCGCGAGTTCGCGGGTCCTGCGGGGCATCAAAAATCTGCGCGGGTGGACCGGCTTCGACGATAGTTCCGCGATCGGTAAAGCACACTCTGTCGGCAACCTCGCGGGCAAAGCGCATCTCGTGAGTCACCAGCAGGCAGGTCATGCCTTCCTCCGCCAACTCACGGATAGTATTGAGCACCTCTTTCACCGTTTCCGGGTCCAGCGCTGCCGTCACTTCATCGAACAAAATGATCTCCGGCTGCATCGCCAATGCCCGTGCGATCGCCACTCGCTGTTGCTGACCGCCGGAAAGTTCGCCGGGATAACGAGCTTCTTTGCCGGAAAGACGGACCTTGGCGATCAGCTTCATGGCGCGTTCTTCAACCTCATCGCGTCGATGTTTCAGTACCTGAATTGGCGCCATCATAATGTTGTCGAGCACGGTGCGATGGGGAAACAGGTTGTACTGCTGGAATACCATGGCTACTTGATGGCGCAACGGGCGCATGGCTTTTTCGCTGTGTATTTCATGCACCCGGTGCTGGCCAACGCGAACAAATCCCTCTTCAAACGGCAGCAGCCCGTTGATGCAGCGCAAAATAGTCGATTTTCCGGAACCGGACGGGCCGATGATACATACCGCCTCGCCCTTGGCGACATTCATGGAAATGCCTTTCAGCACCTCAGTGTTACCAAACGATTTGTGGATGTTATCGACTTCAATCAATGCGTCGGTACGGGCTATCATATGGCGTCCCCTTTGGTTTTGTTTTCCAGACGTCGCGCCAGTAGCGCAATCGGATAGCAGTAAAAAAAGAACATCAGCAGCACGGCTACGTAGAAGTAAATCAGCGTGCTTTCGCTCTCCATGGCCAGCGTAGTGCGTAGCAGCGTGACCACTTCCTGCACGCCGGTGACCGTCGCCAACGCGGTGGAAATCATCAGTAGTGCATATAAGCTCATCCAGCCGGGAATAATGCGCCGCAGCGCCTGCGGTAAAATTACCAGCCGATAAATTTGCAGATGGCTGTAACCCAGCGAGCGGGCAGATTCCCACTGTCCGGCATGAATGGATTGCACCGCGCCTCGGATAATTTCGGCAAAGTTAGCCGCCGTCGGCAGACTCAGGCCGATAATTGATTTAGCTACCGGCGAGAAATCAAAGCGAATACCGAATAACTCGGCGTGGTAGGGCAGCAGGTAAAGCATCGAAAACAGCAGCACGAGCCAAGGGGCGTTGCGCAAAAAATTCATCAATAGAATTGCCGGGCGACGCAACCAACCGCGGCGCGCCATCATCGCAATGCCCAGCAGCACGCCCATTACTGTTGCAGCGGCCATGCTGATAATGCTTATAAAAATATTGAGTGCAAAACCGCCGGTAATCGGCCAGCCTGACATACTGCCGGTTAATAACAGAGGCAGCCTCGCCACTACCAGCATCCATTGCGATGCGCCGTGACCAAAAGTGGTAAACACCAGCAACAGCAGGGCCAAAATCGCAACAGCCTGTTTAGTCTGACGTTTACGGCGGATATAAAGAACGTCACTCAGCATCTCAACCTCCGTTACCATAGCCGGGATAGGCAAACAGGCGTTCCAGGCAGGACAGTCCCCACGCCAGCAGGCTGACCAGCACCACGTAAATCACCAGCACCAGCAACATTACTTCCAGCGTGCGGAAAGTGTCGTTGTAGATTTGTCCTGCGGCATACATCAGCTCGGGGACGGTGATGACCGAGGACTGCGAGGTAGTTTTGAACAAATTGGTCAGCACATTGGTTAAAGCCGGTAAACAGACCCGTGAGGCAATCGGCACCTGAACGTGGCGGAATAACCCCAGACGGGTGTAACCCAGCGCTCGCGCGGCCTCCAACGTGGCCTTGGGTACGGCTTCCATACCGGAGCGGAAAGCTTCGACGCACAGCGCGCCGCCAAACAGGCTAAGCGACACGCAGGCCGAGGCAAAGGCGCTGAACAGCGGTTTTTGCAGGCCGGTAACCGGGTCCTCCACGGTAAAGCCCAGCTGAGTCAGGGTGAAGTAAAAGAAAAGCATCTGCAGCAGCGGCGGCGTATTGCGAAACAGTTCAACAAAAAGCTCAATCAGCGCATCCAGCCAGGCAATCCGCAGAGTCAGCGCCAAAGTGGCGACCAGTCCGATAACAATGGCAAACAGCGAAGAGATAACCGCCAGTTCAAGGGTTATCCCCACGCCTTTGAGCAACCACTGCTGATAGACCGGATCAAGAAGCCAGGTGTAATCGAGTCCAGCCATAAGTCTTGCTCCTGCCGATTATTTTGCCGCAGCGCGGGCAGCTTCGGCGCGTTTTGCGATGTAGTCGGAAGCCGGCATATCGAACTGTTTTTCCCACGCGATCAGCTTGTTTTCACCTTCGGTCTTGACGATGGCTGCGTTAACCGCTTTCAGGAATGTCTCGTCACCTTTGCGCACGCCACCGGCCATCGGCAGGAATTCATAAGGCTGAATGGCAATTTTGTAACCCTTCCAGTCCGGCTGCTCGAGCTTGTTGCGTAGCGTCATGTCATCAAAGGCCATTGCCACGCAGCGATTATCCTGCAAGGCACGATAGGCTTCCGGCAGCGCGGTGAAATTCACCAGATTGATTTTGTATTTTTCGGTCAGCAGTTTGTTGTAGTACGAGCCTTGAATGCCGCAAACGTTTTGCCCGGAAAGCTGTTCCCATTGGGTAAACTTCGCTTCCTTGCGCGCAATCACCGAGGCTCCGGCAGCCGAAACATAAGGCACGGTAAAGTCGATTTCTTTGGCACGCTCAGGCGTTACGCCCAATGTCGCCATGATCAGGTCAATCTGACCGGCCTGTAAAAATTGAATACGGTTGGAGGCGTTGACGGGGACCAGCTTGATTTTGTCGGGTGAGCCAAGCAGTTGGTCAGCGATAGCGCGTGCCAGCTGGATCTCGAAGCCGTCAGTTTTGCCCTGCGCATTCATAAAACCGTACGGTGGATAATCATTTTTAACGCCAACGGTCAGTACGCCACGACTTTTGATGTCACTCAGCGTATCGGCGTGAGCCAGCATGGGCGCCAGAACCAAAATCGATGCAGCAACGGTGCGAAGCAGTGTGCGATGTTTTTTCATGGTGTCGGACCTTATTGTTGTGAGTGAGACAAAATGCCCTGGCTAGAGGGTCAAGCTAATGCGCATGGCATCAAACATGGCGGCGTGAATATCACGACTCGCCAGTGCGTCGCCGATGCGGAAAATGGCAAATTCGCCGGAGAGACGGTCAAAATCAGGCTGTGGAGCAAGGTCGACAAACGCCTGCCAGTCAGTGTTGCCGTGGTTGTAAGCCTGTGATTTAAGCTGGTGAAAAAGGGTGTCGTCTGGGATTGAACCATGCTCGACCACCACCTGATCCACCTCGCGAATCATTTCCTGCTCGGAAAACTGGTTGCGAAGCCGCGCCAATAAAGTGCCGTTTTCGCTGCGAGTC
The DNA here is from genome assembly GCF_000257645.1 of Serratia sp. M24T3. Lineage (GTDB taxonomy): Bacteria > Pseudomonadota > Gammaproteobacteria > Enterobacterales > Enterobacteriaceae > Rouxiella. Next base: position 39,381 of record NZ_AJHJ01000009.1, on the reverse strand, counting down.
AGGCTGAGAAGCTGATGGTCAGGAGTGATTACTCCGCCCAATTGATAAATGTTACGCAGGTGAACGGCGTAGTTTGAGGCGGTCATCTCTACGCCTAAACGATTCTCTGGGGTGACAATATCTACCTGACTGCCAGCGCGCAGCATTTTTTCGGCGCATGATGGGCCGGGGTTGTAACCATTGTCGTCAAACAGCAAAACGCGTGCAGCGGGGGCAACTTCATCGGCCAGAATGGCGCGTGCGCTGACCGCCAGTTCATGTCCGGCAAACTGCCCGAGGCTGGCGGTTCCTCCCGTGGCGATAATCACCACCTCCGGCTGGCAGTGCAAAATATCCTCTGCCGTAGCGCGAATACCCAGTCGCAGGTCAACGCCGCGATTTTCGATTTGCAGCAGCAGCCAGCGCGAAATATCGGCTAACTGAGCGCGCCATCCGCCTTTGGCCGCTATCAACGTCTGGCCGCCAACTTTGCTTTGTGCTTCAAATAACGTGACCTGATGGCCGCGTTCTGCACAAACTCGGGCGGCTTCAAGTCCTCCAGGACCTGCACCGACGATCACCACTTTCCTTTTATCTACGGCAGGGGTGATTTCGTGGGCCAGGCTGGTTTCACGGCCAGTGACTACGTTATGCAGGCACAGTGATTGCCCGCCGAGATGCAGGCGCTCCACACAATAGTTGGCACCCACGCACGGGCGAATATCCGCACTGCGCCCGCTCAGGGCTTTTCTCACCAAATGCGGATCGGCAATGTGCGCCCGCGTCATGCCAACCATGTCAATCTGCCCGCTATTAACGGCCTGCGCAGCCTGATCCAGTGTGAGAAATCGCCCTGCGTGGAAGACGGGAATTCCGGCAGCGCGCCGCATCTCACTGGCTAAATCCACATAAGGATGCGGCGGGGCCCACATGCCGGGGATCGACCGCGCCAGCCCCATCGGTGAGGCGTTTTGCGCGGTAGAAATAGTCAGAAAATCCACCAGACCCGATTTGCCATACAGCGCGGCAATCTCCAGACACTGCTCATGATTCAGACCATCGGCGATCATCTCGTCGCTGGGCAGGCGCAGACCGGCAACGTAATCGTCACCGGCAAATTTACGAATCGATTCAAAAACTTCAAGGCCGAAACGTGCACGGTTTTGCAGCGATCCGCCGTAACCATCGGTGCGCTGGTTGGTGGCCGGTGAGAGAAACTGACCAATCAGATGCGCGCCGGAGCTGATGATTTCCACCGCGTCAATATCACCCTCACGGCAGCGGCGCGCGGCCTGTCCGAAATCGGCAACGACGCGGCGAATGTCAAACTCGTCCATCTCGCGGGCAAAGGAACGATGAGCAAATTCTTTCAACGCAGAGGGGGCAATCGGAGCTAGCCAGGGATCTACGTCATAACGAGAGCGATGGCCGAGATGGCTAAGCTGGCACATTAGCGCGGTATCGTGGCGATGAATGCGCGCTGCAAATTCGCGAAACGACGGAATAATGTCATCGGCGGCGACGGAGATTTGTCGCCATTGGCCGGCGGGGGAGTCCATCGAAACGGAAGAAGAGCCGCCGAAACTGGTCATCGCCAGCCCGCCTTTGGCTTTTTCTTCATGATAGGCAATATATTTTTCACCCGGCTTGCCGGCCACGGCATAGCCCGGCGCATGACTGGTGCTCATCACACGATTTTTCAGCGTTAGCCCCTTAAGGGTAAAAGGGCTGAACAAAGTCGTTAAATGTTCTGGTAGCGTTGCGTCCTGTGCCTGCTGATTATCAAATGCCTGGGTCATGGTTTGCCTACCTGTACTCAGTAAATGATGCCGCCTGGTTGTCAATTGAATGTGATGTATGCTAAATCTTGTGTCAATAAAAAACCACATACCGAAATCTTATGTTAACTTGTTTCATAATGTGGAATTTTAAGGTTTTTGATGGAGGGTTTGGATGAGTGAATCGGCGGGAAAGAATGGGGTGCAACTTTTAGATCGAGCAGTACTTTTGCTTGATTTGGTGGCCAGTGCCGGCAGCGATGGCGCGACACTCAAAACGCTGTGCGAGCTATCGGGTCTGAATAAAGTCACCTGTCACCGCATTCTGAATTCGCTGGTGGATCACGGTTTTCTTAACAAAATGCACGGCGGAAAACATTACCGTCTTGGAACCAAGCTCTTGATATTGGGCGTGAAGGCGGCGAATGGTCCCGGTTTACGTCATCATTTTCAACCTGCGTTGGAACGCATTCGTCAGCAGACCGGAGAGACAGTGATGCTGATGGCTCGCGACAAAGATGATTCAGTCTGTATTGACCGCTTTGACGGAGACTTTCAGATGCAAACGCTGACCGGTTCCATTGGTGGCTTTGTCCCGCTGGGCGTGGGGCCGGGCAGTCTGGCGATCCTGTCATTTTTGTCGCTGGAAGAACGTGAGCAGATTATTGCCCGAAACCTGCCGCGCATGGCGGGATACCCGATGCTGACGCCAGAACGTATTGAACGCTGGATAGCGGAAACGGCGGAGCAGGGGTTTGCCATTGATTCCGGTGAATTAATTCCCGGAATTGCCGGTATTGCGGTGCCCGTGACCGTATCAGGAACCGGTACTGTCGCCTCTTTGGGCCTGACGCTGCTTTCTCCTCGCCTGACGCCAGAACTGATCGCGCAGCACGTAGCTTTGCTGCGTGAGGAAGTGGCTAAAATCGAACCAATGCTTAACCCGCTGGATAAACGCCTCAGCTCACCTGAACGGGTATCTACGCGCTAACTAATTGATTATCATTTCTTTTACCAAGATAAAGAGAGCAAGCCGATGAGCAATAGTCCACGACGAGTCGCCATGATAAGCGGAGCCAGCCGAGGAATCGGCGCGGCGATTGCCAAAAACCTGATCGACAACGGCTGGGATGTCAGTCTCGGCTGCCGCAAGCCGGAAGACGTGCTGATTGAGCATCAAGACCGCCAGTTGGTGTGCCAATTTGACGCGCTCGACCCGCAAACTGAAGACCGCTGGGTTGCCGCGACTGTGGCAAAATTCGGAAAAATTGATGCCATTGTGCACAATGCCGGGGTGATGTTGCCGGTATCAGTGCTTAAAGCTACGGATGAAGAATTTGATCAAACCTTTGATACCAATGTGAAATCTCCAATGCGCCTGAGCCGAAAAGTGTGGCCGCATCTGGTGGACAGCGGTCAGGGGCGTATCGTGATGCTGGTGTCGCTGTCCGGCAAGCGCGTCCGCGGTGAGCGTTCAAGCCTGTATTCTATGAGTAAATTTGCTGCGCTGGCTTTGGCTCACGGTCTGCGTCGCATTGGTGATGAGGCGGGAATTCGCTGCACCGCAATTTGTCCGGGATTCGTCGCCACCGATATGGGCACCGCACTTTCCAGCGCCGAACCGGAAAAAATGACCCAGCCTGAAGACTTGGCACACCTGGTTCGCACGGTTCTGGAGCTGCCAACCACCACCAGTATTGCCGAGATCCCGGTAAACTGGACGGTTGAAGATCAGTATTAATCACTTATTTTTCATTTGATTGAGGTAAGTAATGGGACCAATAGTCGATGTTGTGCCTTCTTCGGCAGATTTCCCGCGCCAGACAGAGGTCGTCGTCATTGGCGGGGGAATAGTCGGTATCGCCACCGCGCTGGCTTTGGTGAGGCAAGGCGTGCAAACCGTGTTGCTGGAAAAGGGCACTGTGGCCGCCGAACAGTCCAGCCGCAACTGGGGCTGGTGTCGCCGTACTGGTCGCGATATTCGCGAACTGCCGCTGATCAATGCCAGCATGCAACTTTGGGAAACCATGAACCAGACCACGGGTCGTGAAACGGGATTTCGTCGCGAGGGAATAATCTATAGCTCGCGCAACGAACAGCAGCGCGAGAGGCATTTGCGCTGGATTGAGGAAGCCAGACAGTACGATATCCACAGCCAGATGCTCGGCCCGTCGGAGTTGGCCGCGCGGGTTCCGGGTCTGACCTCAAGCTTTGCCGGTGCGCTTTTTACCGAGGCCGATGGGCGTGCCGAACCGCAAAAAGCAGCGCCGGCCATGGCGATGGCAGCTATTGAGGCGGGCCTTAATCTGCAACAGCACTGCGCGGTTCGCACCATCGAGCGCAGCGGCGGGCGAGTCAGTCAGGTCGTTACTGAACACGGGGCGATAAACTGCCAGTCGGTGGTCGTTGCCGGAGGAGCCTGGTCGCGTTTGCTGCTGCAAGGCTGCGGTGTTGAAATCCCACAGCTTAAAGTGCTTTCAACGGTAATGCGTACCCGTCCGCTCGAGGCCGATATCTCTTCCTGCGTGAGTTTGGGGAGCGTCGCGATGCGCAAGCGGCTCGACGGCGGCTGGACTATCGCCAGTTCTGCCACCAACGTGGTTGATATTACGCCTGATGGGCTGCGTTTTATGAAGCAGTTTATGCCGGCGTTTAAGGTAGAGCGGGGAGCGTTGAAGCTGAAACTGGGGGCGAGATTTGTTGAGGAAGCGCTGTTATGGAAACCTGGGCAAGCTGATAAAACGTCCATTTACGAGCGCATTCGCGTGCTGGATCCCGCGCCGCATCAGCCTTCATTGCAGCAAATGGTGGGGGATCTGAAACGGGCATTGCCAGCCTTCGACGGATTACAGGTGGCACAAAGCTGGGCTGGGCTGATTGATACTATGCCGGATGCTATCCCGGTGATCTCTGGCGTAGACAACGTTGCCGGGCTGTATATCGCAACGGGTTTTTCAGGGCATGGTTTTGGTATTGCTCCCGCGGCCGGTCAGCTGATGGCGGATTTGGTGCAGAACGCGACTCCGATTGTCGACGCCACGCCTTATCGCCTGTCGCGTTTCACCGATGGTGAGCTTGTGTGCGCTCAGCACTGGCTGTGAGCATGAGAATTAGCATTGGCTTCGTCGCAGAATCCGAGTCATAAAGAGTCCCCGCCTAATAAAAAAATGGCCGTTTTGGCCATTTTTCCATCACATTTACTTATTTCTTGTCTGCATTACACTGCGCAAAAGCAAAAATTACAGTGTTTGCGGGCAAGTTATTTGCTTTGAGCATTCGCGCTGTGCCACAGCAGCATGCTGCCTTCTGTGTGGCCAGTAACCGGATCGCTGGCCGGAAGTGGCACTTTGGCGACCGCTTTGCTGCGTGCGGCAAGTTTTGATGGTTCGTCATGGCACAAGTCGGCAGTGGTATTTGGCGGATAAGCCCCGACCATCATAAAGTTGTCATCGGCAGAGACTTGTTTGTGACCGACACCGGCTGGCAGCAGCAGTACATCGCCTACATTCACCTGAATAATGCTACCTTTCTCGCCACCCAGTTGTAGCTTGGCCGAGCCGGCAAACACCCCCAGCGCCTCGGGCGTATTGCTGTGGAAATGGGTAAAGGTATAGACGCCATAGCGCCACTGCGGCGGCCAACCGTTGGTGCTAAACAAATGCTCGAGATAGTCGGCATTGTCTACCGCCTCAGGAGGAATGACACGATGATAAATCAGCACGGGCAGGGGGCTGTTGGGCACGCCGCCGTCGGGTTTGGTGATGTGCAAAACCTCCATGGCCACCTCTCTTGGCTCGGCAAAGCTCCACCGCGGAAGTGTCATTAACGGTATAAAACCGAGAAGAGCACAAAAACGTCTTCGATCCAGCGGCATTGGCACTGCTCCTTGTCCGTATTGGGCACTGACCTGCTCGGCAGGGTTTAATGAGCATAAATTATTCCGCTCACATTATTCTCAATGGCTTACCTTCTTCATTTATAGAACAAAATGGCTGGAATATCACGCAGAGGTGTCGGCTTTCTGACCGTAATCGTGTCTAAAAGATCAGATAAAGCCGAATTAGGGCCTGAATCAACAAATAAAAGTACTAAAAATTTGATTAATGACCATTTTCTTCTAGCCTTAATGGAACATAAAGCACTTCTGGAGGAGAAGTCATGAATAAGAAAATGTTGATTATGGTTGCTACAGCGGTTTCCGTACTTGCGGGTTGTCAGACTTATGACCGAGCTGCAAGCTATGTTAAAGATCCAGTGGTCAGTGATGTGAAAGTCGGAATGACCCGATCTCAGGTTCGCGCAATTGCCGGTCCACCGTCTACCGAAATTACCATGATCCACGCGAAAGGGACTTGCCAGACTTATGCCGTTGCCCCTCGTGATGGCAAAGCACAGACCTATTTTGTTAGCTACAATGACACCGGTCATGTGATGAACAAAGGCTTCCAAAGCTGTTCAGATTACGATAAAGACCCACAGTCAGGCATGTAATCTGCTTTCTCTGAGTTCAAAAGAAAGCCTGCTATCGTAGCAGGCTTTTTTGTGGGTAATGGCCGGCAGCTTTCTTTAAGTGGTCAAGCCTGCTGCGTTACGATGCGCACGCCCACCTTGCTCACCCGTTTACCTTCCATCTCGGCGATTGTCCAGGTCAGGCCATCCCACTCGATATGGTCGCCAATAACCGGTTCACCCCCCAATAGCTGGATGACGAAATGCCCCAGCGACAGCGTTTTGTCGATTGATTCGTCGAGGTTCAAACCATAGACCTGAGAAATGGCTTCCAACGGCGCATCCGCTTCCAGAATAAAGTCGCCGAAGAAGCGTTCATCCATCACGACCGCATTGGTATCGCTGAACAGCTTGCCTAATTCTGGTAAATCTTTCTCCTGACCGATTACGCAAAGAATATCACCCTCCTTGAGCCGCGTGCTGCCGGTAGGATGCAGCATCACCGTGCCGCGAAACAGCGCCGCGATGCGAGTTTCTTTCGGCATTTTTAAATCACGCAGTGCCGCACCGACACACCATTTCTCAGACCCAAGTTGATAGATGAAATGCTCCCACTGGGTATAGATGTCAATGTCTAGCCCAACGCGGGAAATAGGCGTCGGGGCAGGGGGAATAATCACCTTGGCTTTTTTCGCCGCAAATCCCAGCGAAGTTCCCTGCAATAGCAGCGAGACCAGCACGATAAAGAACGCCACGTTGAAATAAAGATGCGCTTGCGGAATACCGGCCATCATCGGAAATACGGCCAAAATAATCGGAACTGCGCCGCGTAAACCCACCCAGGAGATAAAAAAGCGCTCGCGCAGGGTAAAATTTTTGAAGGGCAGCAGGCCGACAAATACCGATAATGGGCGGGCAAACAGGATCATCCACAGCGACAATGCCAGCGCAGAAACAGCAATCGGCAGCAGATCGCTGGGCGTCAGCAGCAGGCCCAGCACCAGGAACATGGCAATCTGGCTCAGCCACGCCAACCCATCGAAGGTCTGCATGATGCCGTGTTTATTTCGCACTGGCAGGTTGCCCAACATCAAACCGCAGAGATAAACCGCCAAAATTCCACTGCCCTCGAGGCTGACCGTAGCAGCATAAACGAGCAAGCCGCCGCTGAAAGCCAGCAAGGGATAGAGACCGGTTGGTAGTGTGACGCGGTTAATAAGCTGTTGCAGCAGCCATCCACCGACCAGCCCGAAGCTAATGCCTAATCCAAACTGGCGGATTACGTCGACGACGAACATCCAACTTAGCCCGTGCTCGCCCTTGGCAATCATATCGATCAGGGTGATAGTCAGAAATACGGCCATGGGATCATTGCTGCCCGACTCTATTTCCAGCGTCGCACTAACGCGTTCGTTTAATCCTTTACCGCCAATTAGCGAAAACACGGCGGCGGCATCGGTTGATCCAATAATCGCCCCGATCAACAAACCTTGCATCAGGTTGATGTGAAATAGCCAGGCCGCGGCGAGGCCGGTCAATCCTGCGGTAATCAGTACGCCGACGGTGGCCAGCGAAAGTGCGGGCCAAAGTGCCACGCGAAATGATGAGGCGCGAGTGCGCATGCCGCCATCGAGCAGGATCACCGCCAGTGCCAGATTGCTAACCAGATAGGCGGCGGGATAGTTGTCAAAAACGATACCACCAATACCATCGACCCCGGCCAGCATGCCGATAGCGAGAAAGATAACCAGGATAGGAATGCCAAGGCGTGACGAGAGCGAGCTAAGCAGAATACTTGCTGCTACCAACATTGCGCCTATGAAAAAAAGTGTGTTGATAGTACTCGCATCCAATGTGTCATTCTCCTGTGAATATAGCGGCGATGAAGCAGTCACTCGGTCAATGACTATAGTGTTAATTTAACAGGAAATTGTAATATCCGCTGGCCTAAGTGCGGATTTTTATTGACCAATAAGTCGAGCTGATAATTTCTTGTTGGTTGTCGGCTAAAACTTATCGATTTGCGGCTTTGGACTCCTAAAAGCCATGGAAACGCTATGCTTATTAAGTTGAGATAAATGCTCAAACTAATCAATGACTGAATGGCAATAGGGAGGCAGCAATGGCTAAATTTACTGGAATTCATCGTGAGGTTTTACAGGATGGCACCATAAAACATGTATTGGTGCGCGACGAGCAGGGAAACGAACACGTTAAAGCGGCTAAAGATTATATTTCTGAAGGGATCCGACCACAGCTCGAGGATCTGCCCGAAGTGGGGACTGACACGGAATTTCCGCAAGATGCGGCTAATTGATATCACTGTGCCCGCGATCTCGTTCAGTGATTTTCCGCAGCGCGGGGCTTTAGATGCTGCGCACAGGCTTTAGGTGCTGCGCACGGGCTTTTTAAGGTCAATGATCACTGAGCAGTTTTTCCGGTTCACGAAATTCAATGGTCAATTAACCGGCAGCGCCGGAACCGGGCAAGAGGTCTCCAGGGCGAGCCCTCTTGCATCTCCGTGCTTTGGGTGCTGCGCACGGGCTTTAAATGCTGTGCATGGGATTTTTAAGGTCAATGATCACCGAGGCGTTTTTCCGGTTCACTCATTTCAATGGTCATTTAACCGGCAGTGCCGGAACCGGGCAAGAGGTCTCCAGGGCGAGCCCTCTTGCATCTCCGCGCCCCTTTGGTGTCGTTTGGCTGTACGGCACCAGACGATGAGTTCGTTTCAGTAACTATCGAGTGTGGCGTTGGTCGCGCCGCTGCGCGGTCCCCTCGTTCGTTCGAAAGCCAAAAGCGTCTTTCTCACTCCCTCAGCGCCGCCCCGAGGCCGCCAATAGCAGCTAAAAAGAAAAACCGGCAACCTAAGCTGAGGTCAAAAGACCTTCCATCCGGCATAAAGTCAAAAATCCATCGCCCTTACCCATTATTTTTCCTTTGCCGTTGTGAGTTTTATTTAAAAAAAGGAGGGAGCGGTTTTCCCTAGGGGCTAATATTGGCGCACTCCGTGACGGCGCTGAGTGAGGGGAGGGAGACGTTTTTGGCTCCTAACCGAGCGAAGGAATGGCGGAGCCACGCGGCAACGCGCCACACAGAGGAGTGACTGGAAAGAGCTACAAACTTGAGAACCGTTTTATTCAACGGCGACAAGGGCCCAGGATTCTTAAGGGTGGCGGCCCAAGGGCCACCCTTGAGGCGGTCTGGGCCGCAGCCCAGTAAGCGAAGCGCATTAATTTGAATTTGAAGTTAAGCTAAAGGCCGTGCGCAGCATCAAGTGTGGCGTTGGTCGCGATTAACTTTTAAGGCCGATAAACTCCGAGCAGTTTTTCCGGTTCACTTATTTCAATGGATATTTAACCGGCAGTGCCGGAACCGGGCAAGAGGTCTCCAGGGCGAGCCCTCTTGCATCTCCGCGCCCTTATGGTGTCGTTTGCCTGTACGGCACCAGACGATGAGTTTGTTTCAGTTGCCACCGTGTGTGGCGTTGGTCGCGCCGCTGCGCGGTCCCCTCGTTTGTTCGAAAGCCAAAAACGTCTTTCTCCCTCCCTCAGCGCCGCCCCGAGGCCGCCAATCTCGACAATTATAAAAACAGGCAACCTGACCTTAGGTCCAAAAACTTTCCATCCGACATAAAGTCAAAAATCCATCGCTCTTACCCATTATTTTTCCTTTGCCGTTGTGAGTTTTATTTAAAAAAGGAGGGAGCGGTTTTCCCTAGGGGCAAATATTGGCGCACTCCGTGACGGCGCTGAGTGAGAGGAAGGAGACGTTTTTGGCTCCTGACCGAGCGAAGGAATGGCGGAGCCACGCGGCAACGCGCCACACAGAAGAGTGACTGGAAAGAGCTACAAACTTGAGAACCGTTTTATTCAACGGCGACAAGGGCCCGGGATTCTTAAGGGTGGCGGCCCAAGGGCCACCCTTGAGGCGGTCTGGGCCGCAGCCCAGTAAGCGAAGCGCATTAATTTGAATTTGAAGTTAAGCTAAAGGCCGTGCGCAGCACCTAAGCTATGCGCAGCATTAAGGCCGTGCGCAGCACCTAAGCCATGCGCATCATTAAAGGCCGTGCGCAGCACAAGATTTTGACTTAACTCTCTTGATTTAAAATAGTTTTTTGAGGATTAAAAAGAAAAAAACCAGCAGGTAAATCGGACGGGTGGACCGATTAGCTGCTGGCGATCATCAAAGTTGATGAGCTAAGGAGAAACTGAGGTCGTCAGTGATCTTTTAATGCAGTATCCGTGCCAACAACGGCGAGCTTTCTATTTTTAAGCAGCGCGTTAAGCAGGATAGCCCCGAAAGTGGCGGTGCCTATCCCACCCATGGTGAATCCACCGAAGGTCAGCGAAAAGTTGCCAGCCCCCAGCACCAGCGTCACCGCGACCATAATCAGGTTGCCATTCTGGTTCAAATCCACCTGGTTTTGCAGCCAGATGCGAGCGCCAGCAACGGCAATCAGGCCAAATACTACAATTGAAGCGCCACCTAAAACCGGACCGGGGATGGTATGGATCAATGCACCAAATTTGGGAGAGAAGCCCAACAGAATGGCAACTATGGCAGCAGCAACGAAAATCAGTGTCGAGTAAATCTTGGTTACCGACATTACGCCGATATTTTCAGCATAAGTTGTAACCCCTGTGCCGCCCGCAGAGGCAGAAAGCATGGTAGCCAGTCCATCACCGACAAAAGCGCGGCCCAGATACGGGTCAAGATTTTTACCGGTCATTCCTGCAACAGCCTTGATATGACCCAGGTTTTCGGCAATCAGAATGACTGCAACCGGCATCAGTAACAGCATCGCATGGCTGCTAAACACGGGTGCGGTAAAGCTCGGCATGCCAATCCACGCGGCGCTGGCAATGCCACTAAAATCAATAGGCTTGCCCCAACCGAGCACGTTAGTGATGGCAAAATAAATCACATAGGCCGCAATGAGGCCCAGCAACAGCATCAGACGCTGCATCAGCCCGCGAGTAAACACTGCAATACCGCCAATACACAGCACGGTTACCACCGCCATCCAGCTGTCAAACATTGAGGCAGAGACACTGTTGACCGCGATCGGTGCCAGATTCAGCCCAATCGCCATCACCACGGCGCCAGTAACTACCGGCGGCATCAGTTTTTCAATCCAGCGCGTGCCGACTGCCATCACCACAAAGCCAATCAGCGTATACAGTGCACCACAGGCAATAATACCGCCCAGCGCCAGCGCAATATTCGGATTGGGGCCGTGACCGCTGTAGCCGGTGACGGCAATCACCAGGCCGACAAACGAGGCGCTGGAACCCAAATAGCTCGGCACTCGACCGCCGACGATGATGAAAAACAGCAAAGTCCCAATCCCTGACATCAGGATCGACACATTGGCGTCAAAACCCATCAGCAGCGGCATTAACACTGTCGCGCCAAACATCGCTACCGCGTGCTGTAAACCCATGATAATCGTTGGTATTAAAGGCAAACGCTCGTCCGGAGCAATCACTGCACCTTCCAGACTGCCGGTCCTTTTTCGCCATTGAGGAAACCAGGTATTCGCCATCGTCTTCTCCACGTCTTGTTAATATCGCTGTGATAAAAAAACAGAGGAAAGGCCTGCTGTCAGGCCTGTGTTTTTTGACGTATCAGAGGGTGATAGCGTCGGTCGAAATAGACCAATCCGTGGCTTTCATCATTACGTAAAATATCGATGACTTCGCAAAACAAAACATCATGGGTGCCGACGCTGGTGACCTGACTCACGCGGCAGTCGAACGAGGTCAGTGCGCCTTCGAGCGCCGGAGAGCCGCTCGCCATCGCAGTCCAGTTAGCGGCAGCAAAACGCTGCTCCATCGGCGTCTTACCGCCAAAAAGATTAGAAAGCCCTTCGTGGCTGTCGGACAGCGTGTTGACACACAGCACCTGATTCTGCTGGAAAATCGGGTATACCGAAGCCGAGCGATTCAGGCATACCAGCAGCGTTGGTGGGGTGTCGGTCACGCTGCACACCGCTGAGGCGGTAAATCCTGCACGTCCGGCCTTGCCATCGGTAGTGATGATATTCACCGCCGAACCGAGGTGTGACATCGCATCGCGAAAGGCCTGTTTTTCGACCCCGGCCAGTTCAGTCAGCGGGATGTCGAGAATTTTTTCAGGCATGGGTTCCAGAGATAAAGGTTTCAAAGACATAAATCACTCCGCTATTCGCTGGTTCAGATGATTTTACAGACGCGCTCAAAGGCCAGTCGCGGCGCACGCGGATAAACCTTGCCGCTGTCGCCATAGCCGATATTGAGCAGGAAGTTGGCTTTCCAGCCGCTCTCTGCCAGGAAGGTGTCGTTAACTTTGGCTTGATCGAATCCAGACATTGGGCCGGTATCGAGACCCAGCGAGCGCAGCGCGAGGATCAGATACGCCGCTTGCAGGCTGGCATTGCGAAACGCAGTCTCGTGGGCCAACTCAGGGCTTGAAGTGAACCACGATCGGGCATCGCCGTGTGGATAAAGCTCCGGCAGCAGATCGTAAAACGCCGGATCGTAAGCCAGAATGGCGGTCACTGGCGCGCTCAGAGTCTTTTGCAGATTGCCGCTCGACAGTGCAGGAGCGAGCTTTTCTTTTTGCTCCTGGCTGCGAATAAACACCACGCGCAATGGGCAACAGTTAGCCGATGTTGGCCCCATGCGCGCCAAATCGTAGGCCTGTTGCAGCAGTTCGTCGCTGACCGGTTTTTCCTGCCAGCCATTGTGAGTCCGTGCTTCAGTAAATAATGTTGCCAGTGCGCTGGCAATTAATGCGTCGGCCATTGGGACTCCGAAGTCTGTGGATTGGCATCGCTCGCAAAACGCAGCAGCCATTCCAGTAAAAGAGGGTTGAAGGTTTCACTATCGGTCACGCTCATCGCATGGCCGCCGTAGTTCATTTGCAAGTGCTCACCAATCGGCAGATTGCGCGCCAGCGTGCTCGAGCAGTGCCACGGTACCAGCAGATCATCTTGGCAGCTGAAAGCCAGCGTCGGCGTATTAATGCTGTCCAGACTATCGCTGAGATCGTGCGCCATCAGTGCCTGCAAGCGATGCAGCAGGTTTTCCATTCCTTGAAAATGCTCAACCTGATGCGCCTGTTCGTGATCCATCAAATCCGCGTGGGCTGAAAGCCAGTCAGCCGGATACAGGAACAGCGGCTGGGCGCGCACATAGGCTTCCACGCCGCTGTTGAGCAGCAAATCCTGGCGCACCATGAAACAGCGGCGAGTCTGGCTATCAAGCACTGTCCAGCCGTTGACAACCACCAGACTTTCCAGCAGCGCCGGGTAGCGTTGGGACAAATGCAATCCAATATTGCCACCTAATGCATGGCCAATAAGATGGCAGCGGTCAATCTGAAGAGTATTGAGCAGCGCGGCGAGCTCGTCTGCCATGTCTTCCAGGCGATAACCTGCCGGAATTACGCCCTGACTGCGGCCAGTACCAAACTGATCGTAGACGACAACCCGAAAATGCTTTTCCAGCATTGCCAGCTGTGGCTGCCAAAATCCGTGTACGCCGCCCAGACCCGACGAAAGCACCACGGTTTGCGCCGTAGGTAACGTACTGCCAGAAACTTTGTAAAACAGGGACGTTTTGCTCATGCCATTCTCACCTTGTTTCGCGGTGTCGTTATTTGCCTATGTGGGCAACGGAGGCTATCTCTACCAGCGCTTCGGGTTTGACCAGGCCACACTGTATGCAGAAACGAGCCGGTTTTTCGCCGGGAAAATATTCGGCGTAGACCTGGTTAACTGCGGCATAGTTGCTCCAGTCGGTGATGAAAATCGAGTTGAAAGTCACGTCATCCATGGTGCCGCCCGCGGTTTCAATCACCCCTTTGATGGTCTCCAGTACATGGCGGGTTTGCGCCTGGGCATCACCGGGAAACACCACATTATTATCTTTGTCGAACGGCAGGGTTCCGGAAACATAAACAATGCCGTCAGCCAGCGTGCCGGGAACAAATGGCGCAATGGGTACGCCGGTGCCTTCAGGGATGATGATGCTTTTTGGCATAATGCTTTTCCTTTTCAAAGTGTAATGGGCAGTATTTATTGTCTGTAAGTCAGGCCGTTTGGCTCAATTTCTCGGCGGTTTTCGCTACCGTGTTACAGAAACTGTCGACGTTGGAAACCCAGCCGAAGAAGGTTTCAATGTTGTATATCGCCGCTTTCTGGGCAAATTCCGGACCCGCCTGATGGGTAGCGTCTTCCAGCACGACGCTGAAATATTCCAGGAAGAAACCATCGCGCAGTGTGGATTCCACACACACATTGGTCGCAATCCCGGTAAATACCAGATGATGAATGCCGTAGCTGCGCAGCAGGCTGTCGAGTTGGGTATTGAAGAAGCCGCTGTAGCGCGGTTTTGGCAGCACAATGTCGCCAGGCTGTGGTTGTAATTCATCAACCAGATCGTAATCCCAGTCACCCTTGGCCAGCAGCTTGCCCATCAGTTCCGGGTGCTTGCGCATGGTTTTCAATGCATTGGATTTATGGAAGTTTGGTGAACCTTCACCGCCAGCCTCGACGTATTGATTATCCCAGCCGTTCTGGAAAAAGATCACTTTAATGCCCGCAGAGCGAGCGGCAGCGATAGCGCGTTTGATGTTGGCGATTACCGGGCCGGTATGTGAAACGTCAAAACCGGCCAGATCCAGATAGCCGCCCCTGGAGGCATAAGCATTCTGCATATCTATGACGATAAGCGCCGTCTGCTGCGGGGAAAAGGCCAGCGACTCAGGGCGTGCGGGTAAAATAACTTCGCCGTCAACCGAGCCCGGATCACGACGTACCACGGCATTTTCAACAATTTTCATTACGCGACCTCTTTTTCGGCAGATGAGTCATTAAGCAGATATTGGCGAGTTTTCATTAATGGCTGGATAAACTGGCCAAAATTTTCAATTCCCTGAACAAAATCGTCGAAGGTTAGCAGTACGCCCTCGGTGCCTGGTACGGTAGCAATTTCGTCGAGCATTTTTGCCACGTTGGCGTAGGAACCTACCAGCGTACCCATGTTGATGTTCACCGCTGAAGTCGGGTCGCCCATCTGACGAACATTGGTATCCGCGCCAGATTTGGTGTCTTTGCTGGCCTGATCGGTCAGCCAGGCCAACGCCTCGCTGTCAGCACCTTCTTTGTAAGACTCCCACTTGGCGCGAGCCGCGGCGTCACTTTCATCAGCAATAATCATGAACAATACATAGGAAGCGACATCGCGTTTTTCGGCTTCGGCGGCAACTTTCATGCGTGCAGGAACGGATGCAAATGCGGTCGGGGTATTCACGCCTTTGCCAAAGCAGAAGTTGTAGTCGGCATATTTGGCAGAGAACGCCATGCCAGCATCGCTTTGCCCGGCACAGATAATTTTCATCTCGGCCTGCGGACGCGGACTGACGCGGCAGTCGTCCATCTTGAAGAATTCGCCTTTCATGTCACAGTGTCCGGTGCCCCACAGGTCACGCAGCACTGTGACGTACTCGGTTAAATAGTCATAACGACGGCTAAAATACTCATCGCCTGGCCACATTCCCATCTGCTCATATTCAGGCTTCTGCCAGCCAGTAACGACGTTGACGCCAAAGCGGCCGTTGGAAATCGAGTCAATGGTCGCGGCCATGCGTGCAACAATCGCCGGTGGCATAACCAGCGTAGCGGCGGTAGCGTAAAGTTTGATTTTGCTGGTAACAGCAGCCAGACCCGCCATCAGCGTGAAAGACTCCATGTTGTGTTCCCAGAATTCAGTCTTGCCGCCGAATCCGCGTAACTTGATCATCGAGAGCGCGAAATCAAAATTATAATGTTCGGCTTTTAGTACGATGGTTTTGTTCAGCTCAAAAGTCGGCTGATACTGTGGCGCGTTTTCTGAAATCAACCAGCCATTGTTACCGATAGGAATAAAGACACCGATTTTCATAGCACACCTCTTGAATGAATTTGGCCCGGCTTAGGCAGGGCGCTTCGACTACCTGTCTATCCAAATCAACACAGCGCGGCTTGAGTGCATCCTGCGGGTTCCAAATTGCGCCTTGCTGTTCGACTACGTAAGGTATTGATTGCAAACTCGATGCCAGTTTTTAAAATTCATTTATTATCAATGTGTTAAATATGTGTGCTAAATTTTGGTAGAGCAAATGGTCTAAATCGGACCATTTGGTAAAAAATAACTGCACGAAAATCATGCAAGATTGAACGAAAATGGTGCGGAAATGCCTGTTGATTAGACGGTGAGATGCAGTAAATTCCGGGCAATGGGCGGGCATGGTCGTGATGACAGGGTTTTGTTATGCTTGGCAAACGCAAGAGTCGATGAATAGAGGATGAAGCCAGTGGCAGCAGAGGGAACGACCGGGAACAAAAAGCCGCCGAGCCGGCGTTCGCGTGCCGTGGCGGCAAAACGGACCACGATTATGGCTGCGGCATTAGAGTTTTTTTCTTTATACGGTATTCATGGTACCAGCCTTGATCAGGTGGCCGAGCGGGCCGACGTTTCAAAAACCAATCTGCTGTATTACTTTCCGTCAAAGGAAGATTTGTACGTTGCGGTTTTGAAAGACTTGCTGGATATCTGGCTAGAGCCGCTGGCGGCGCTGAATGCTGATCAGCAGCCAATGCAGGCAATTAAAGAATATATCTATCTCAAGCTTTGCGTGTCGCGTGACCATCCTCAAGCTTCACGACTGTTTTGCCTGGAGATGTTGCAGGGCGCGCCGCTGCTTAAACAGGTGTTGAGTACTCATCTTAAACAGCTGGTTGACGAAAAATCTGCGATTATTCGTGGATGGGTAAAAGCCGGACAACTCGCGCCGATAGAGCCTTTGCACCTGTTGTTTATTTTGTGGTCAACCACCCAGCACTATGCCGATTTCGGCGTGCAGATTGAAGCTATTAGCGGCCAGACATTAGATGACGAGGCTTTCTTTGAGCAGGCGGTGTCTAACTTACAGCAGATTATTATTCAAGGTATCAGGCCGCGAGAGTAACGTTGCCAACCCTTGCCATCGATAAAAAAATGCCCATCTGGTTAAACCGATGGGCATTTTTCATTGATTGAGCAGCGGCATTACTTCAGTGCTGGCTGCTTTTTACAACGGATCCAGTAGCCAATTCCCAGAATAACGAACCACAGTGGCGTAACCATCAGTGCCTGGCGGGTATCATCTTGCAGTGTCAACAGCACCAGTACGAAGGCGAAGAATGCCATCCCGACCCAGCACATTAAAATCCCCAGCGGCATTTTATATTCCGAAGCGGCGTGCAGCTGTGGGCGTTTACGGCGATAAACCAGATATGAACACAGGATAATGGTCCAGACGAACATAAACAGAATCGCTGAAACCGTGGTAACCAGAGTGAACACCGTCAATACGTTAGGGATTAGATAAATCAGCACTACGCCTGCCAGCAGGCAGATGCAGGAGAAAATCAGTCCGTTGGACGGTACGGCACGCGAAGACAGTTTGCCAAAGGCCTTTGGCGCCATTCCTTCCTGTCCCAGACCAAACAGCATGCGACTGGTGGAGAAAATGCCGCTGTTGGCGGAAGAGGCGGCGGACGTCAGCACCACAAAGTTGATGATGCTGGCAGCAGCGGGCAGGCCGGCAAGCACAAACAGTTCAACGAACGGGCTTTTATCAGAGGCAACCGAGCTCCACGGCGTTACGCACATAATGGCAATCAGTGCGAAAACGTAAAACATGATGATACGCAGCGGAATGGCGTTGATAGCGCGGGGCAGCGATTTTTTCGGATCTTTAGTTTCTGCTGCGGTGGTGCCTACCAGTTCAATGCCAACGAAGGCGAAAATGGCAATCTGGAATCCGGCAAAGAAGCCGCTGACACCTTTCGGGAAAAACCCGCCGTTGTCCCAAAGGTTGCTGAATGCAGCCACGGAACCGCTTGGCGTCTGGTAGTGCATCAATACCATGACCAGACCGGTAATGATCAGACCGACGATAGCGACAATTTTGATCATTGCGAACCAGAATTCGGTTTCGCCGAACATTTTTACCGTCGCGAGATTAAGCCCAAACAGGATCAATACGAAAATTAGCGAGGCGACCCATTGTGAAAGACCCGGGAACCAGAATTGTGCGTAAGACGTGACGGCCACGACGTCGGCAATGCCGGTAACTACCCAGCAAAACCAGTAGGTCCAGCCGGTAAAATAGCCAGCCCATGGACCGAGCAGGTCGGCGGCAAAGTCGCTAAATGACTTGTATTCGAGATTGGACAGCAGCAATTCACCCATCGCACGCATCACGAAAAACAGCATAAAGCCGATGATCATATAAACGAAGATGATAGAAGGGCCGGCAAGGCTGATCGTTTTTCCAGAGCCCATAAACAGGCCGGTACCAATGGCACCCCCGATGGCGATCAACTGAATATGCCGATTGCTTAAATTTCGGCGCAAATGTTCCGGTGTTTCTTCTTCCGTTTTTGCAATGATTTCTGTCTCGTTTTGCATAGCTTTCAGGTTCCTGTCATGTATGGAATAAGAGCTCTAACCGGCTCTTTTCTCTATTATTGTGGTGAATTCTGCCGCTTGAGGATGAACAGCATTCGGGCAGGTGTGCCACATAGTAATGTTAAATTCCGGCGCATTATAACTTCGTGAAGAAAAAATCTGACAGCAAATGTACCTTTATTTTTACAGGGTTATGACAATGCTCACTTCCTCGGCAATCTCAGTGTTGCTTTGTCCGTTTTGCGCGGGTCAATGTCATTTAGCGAGGCGCGACACTTTGCAGATTGCGCCATACTTGTTTCTGGCAGCGGAATTTGGTCCGCACTCAAGAATGGAGAAATACTATGTTAGCCAACCCGTCGCAAAAATACGTGGCCTTCCCACCGGTAAATCTGCCCGACCGTCAATGGCCGAGCAAAACCCTTGATAAGGTTCCGCAATGGTGTTCAAGCGATCTACGGGATGGTAACCAGTCGCTTGCCGAGCCAATGGATAACCAGCGTAAGCGCCAATTTTATGACATGCTGCTGCGTTGTGGATTCAAGCAGATTGAAGTGGCATTCCCTTCGGCTTCGCAAACAGATTTCGACTTTGTCCGCGGTTTAATCGAAGACAAGGCCATTCCTGAAGATGTTTATATTCAGGTATTGACTCAATCGCGCAGTGATTTAATCGAACGTACCTTTGAATCGCTGATTGGCGCGCCGCGCGCCATCGTGCATTTATATAACGCGACATCGCCGATGTTCCGCGAAGTGGTGTTTAACACCGATAAAGCTTCCACGGTCGAATTGGCAGTGCGCGGTGCCAGGCAGATCCGCCAGCTTTGCGAAAAGTATCCGCAAACAAAGTGGACCTTTGAGTATTCGCCGGAAACTTTCTGCATGACTGAACTCGATTTTTCGCTGGAAGTGTGTGAAGCGGTTGCCGCAGTCTGGGAGCCTTGCGCCGAGCGGCCGATGATCCTCAACCTGCCAGCCACGGTAGAAGTGAGCTCACCCAATATTTATGCCGATCAGATTGAGTGGTTCTGCCGTCATTTCAGCCGTCGCGATCAGGTTTCTATTAGCGTGCATCCACACAATGACCGTGGTACCGGAGTCGCCTCTGCCGAACTGGCGTTGCTGGCCGGTGCCGACCGCGTTGAAGGGTGCCTGTTTGCCAACGGCGAGCGCACCGGCAATGTCGATTTAGTGACTATGGCACTGAACTTCTACACTCAGGGTATTTCTCCGGGCCTGGATTTCAGTGACCTCAAAGGCATTGTTGAAATTGTCGAGCAGTGTAATCAGCTGCCGGTGCATCCGCGCCACCCGTATGCCGGTGAACTGGTATTTACTGCCTTCTCAGGTTCGCATCAGGACGCGATAAAAAAAGGTTTCGCGGCGCAAAAACTGCGTGGAGATCAGCGCTGGAATGTCCCATATTTGTCGCTGGACCCTGCCGATGTTGGCTGTAGCTATGAAGCGGTGATCCGCGTCAACAGCCAGTCTGGCAAGAGTGGGGCGGCGTGGTTACTTGAGCAGAACCATGGGCTTAAGCTGCCACGCGGGTTGCAGATTGCGTTTAGCAAAGCGGTACAGAAAGAGACTGACACCAGCGGAAAAGAGATGGGCACCAGCGACATCTGGCGTTTATTCCGTCAGCAATATGGTCTGATAGATCAGCCGAAAATGAAGCTGCTGAGCTATGACATTCGCAGCGATGAAAGCAG
Source organism: Serratia sp. M24T3 (assembly GCF_000257645.1). GTDB lineage: Bacteria > Pseudomonadota > Gammaproteobacteria > Enterobacterales > Enterobacteriaceae > Rouxiella. The sequence goes on along the minus strand of NZ_AJHJ01000009.1, from coordinate 18,979 downwards.
CGTTCGCCAGTTTAGTGCCAAGGTAAATTATCAGGGCAAAGAGCTGACCTTGACCGGAAGCGGCAATGGCTTGCTGTCTTCAGCCGTGGATGCACTGCATCGGACGTTTGATTTAATGCTGGAAATTGGCGATTACGACGAGCATACGCTGGGACACCAGAGCCACAGCCGTGCGGTGGCCTATGTCAGCGTTCAGCGCCCTCAGGGAGAAAGAGTTTACGGCGTGGGAATCGACAGTGACGTTTCCAGCGCCTCTCTCCAGGCTCTGTTTAATGCCAGTGCTCAACTGTTAGGATAATGACTCTGCTGTTTCTGCGGCGCGTGCCGCAGAACTGAAATATTCGCTGGGTGACACGCCCAGCGTTCTGCGAAACATGGCGCTGAAAGCACTGGGGCTGTCATAACCTAGCTCCAGCGCCACATCTAATACCGATTGCCCCAATGCCAGGCCGTTCATTGCCGACAATATCTTCGCTCGTCTAATCCAATCGCTAAACCGCAATCCGGTCTCGCGCTGAAAGCGGCGTGACAGCGTTCTCCCACTGATCCCCATGTTGGCGGCTATCTCTTCCAACTCCCAGGCAGCAGACAAATCTTGTTGTATTTGCTGGCAAATAGCCAAAAGCTGAGTATCGCGCGGTTCAGGAAGATGCAGTGGCAGGATTGGCAACAGTCGTAGTTCGTCGAGGATCAGTTCGATGATTCGTTCGTCGCGTCCGCCTACGGCATAATTTTCCGGAACGCTAAAAGAGGCCAGAATAAGTTCGCGCAGCAGCGGTGAAACCTGGACCACCTGGCACTGATCCGGCAAGTCGGCGCGAGCCAGAGAATCTACAAATAAAGTGCGTGCCTGTACGCCACCGATAAATCGCAGACTGTGAGTAACATTGGCGGGCAACCACACGCCGCGGCCGGGTGGCACCATCCAGACGCCGTGATGAGTAGTCACCTGAACAACGCCGGAAAGAGCATGAATTAGCTGGGAGCAGCCATGACTATGCGACGGCTCAAAGTCTCCGTGTTGATAGTCGATTGCCTTTGCGACAAGCGATTGGTTTTTAGCTAAAAAATTCTCATGCATGGTAATTACAGCGTCCGGGGTGCAGGCAGTTAACGCACACAGTATCAGGGGTGCGGATTGTTCTTCGCGTCTTCGGCCGCTTTTCTGGCCTCTTCGGCAATTTTATGCAGTTCTTCTTCGGTGAGTTGTTCGGCAACTTTATGCATTTCTGCCAATCCATCACTAACGTGTACATCATCAGCTTTGGTTTTGTTTTCACTGGATTTTTCAGTCATAAAAAGAGCCTCTGGTTGAAAGTAAACGGTTCTTTATTTTAGCAGATTTAATCTATTGGGCGTTTATCTCAAGAGAAACTTTGGCTCACGACTTGATGAGGATCAGCTTAATGACAAAAAAAGAGAGCCGCGGGCTCTCATATAAATGTGTTTAAAGTTACCGCGTTATTATTGGCGGTAGCCAAGTTTGATCTGCTGTAGGGTCGCGTTGAAAATTTCAGCCTGCTGTGGGTCTTCAATTTGGGTAATGAATTTTTCGAGATTCAGCACTGCTTTGCTCGCATCAACCTGGCCGATAGCCTTGAGTAAAAAAGTGACGGTAGCCTTCAGACAGGCAACTTCGGTTGCGAGGGTTTCAACGTTTGCCTGGGTGTTAAAATCAGATGCGCTCATTTAAGCTCCTTAAAACTGGCCACTCTTTGGAGGCCATTGGGGTCGTTTGAAAATTTATCGCCAATATGGGGACAAGCTGCACAAAAGGTTGCACCATATTAGCACAGTCATCTTCTGGCGTGGAGCATCTTGCCATTAGCACCGGGTAAAACACTATTCTGGTGCTACGGATAAAGCAGATGCAGGGATAGGATGCTAAACAAAGTCTCTAACATGAGAATACTTCAACCTAATGTTGACGCTTTTTCATATTAAAAATTTAATCAAGCTCATAACAAAAAAATAATTCCTGATTAAATCAGTAATATATGTTTTCCGTTGGCTGCTGTTATTTTGCTCGTTAATAAAATCGTCATGACCAAATGCAGTTTTTGCTTATCTTGTTATCTTCGTCTTTTGACGATTGTTGCGCTATTTCATGATTTTTATAGGATTTCGTCTTATACTGGAATAAGCCTGTACAGTAGACTGGAATTTCTCCCTTACATTTTTAAAGGGTAAGTTTTTGCAATCAGTACTTGGTTAATTTCTCCCGCATGCAGTAAAATACGCCAGTTGATTTAATTAGCTTCAATACTATTTTTTATATCCGCAGTCATGTTTGTTGCTTTCAGGTCTTACCTGGTACTAATGAAAAATACGACCGTGTGACGCCCTTAATTTTGGAGAGTTCTCTTTGATTAGCGTTCTTCTTGTAGATGACCACGAACTGGTGCGCGCAGGGATTCGACGCATTCTTGAGGATGTCAAAGGCATCAACGTTGTTGATGAGGTGCAATGCGGTGAAGATGCCGTAAAATGGTGCCGCAGCAATCATGTCGATATCGTTTTGATGGACATGAGTATGCCGGGTATCGGCGGCCTGGAAGCCACAAAAAAAATTGTGCGTTTTTGTCCTGACATCAAGATAATCATGCTGACGATATATACCGAAAACCCTTTGCCCGCGAAAGTGATGCAAGCTGGTGCGTCCGGTTATCTCAGCAAAGGAGCTGCACCACAGGAAGTAGTTAATGCAATACGTCTTGTAGATTCTGGCCAGCGTTATATTGCCTCCGATATCGCTCAACAAATGGCGCTTGGCCAGCTTGAACCTCAGTCTGAAACGCCTTTTGACAGCCTTTCTGAACGTGAGCTGCAAATTATGTTGATGATAACCAAAGGACAAAAAGTCACTGAAATCTCAGAGCAGCTTAATCTCAGCCCTAAAACGGTAAACAGCTATCGTTACAGAATGTTTAGTAAACTAAATATTAATGGTGATGTAGAATTGACCCATCTGGCAATTCGCCACGGTCTTTTCAACTCGGAGACGTTATCTGGCAGTGAGTAATGAGCGCTTTGATCCCCAGGCCTTTTTAAAAACGGTCACCAGCCAGCCCGGCGTCTACAGAATGTACGATGCAAGCGGGACGGTCATTTACGTTGGTAAAGCCAAAGATCTTAAAAAGCGGCTTTCCAGTTATTTTCGTGTCCAGGTCTCAAGTCGCAAGACTGAGACACTGGTCAAAAATATCGAGCAGATCGATGTCACGGTAACTCACACAGAAACCGAAGCATTGCTGCTTGAGCATAACTACATCAAGCTCTACCAGCCGCGCTACAATGTGTTGTTGCGTGACGACAAATCTTACCCGCTAATTTTCCTGAGTGCCGATAATCACCCGCGACTGACCATTCACCGTGGCGCTAAACATGCCAAGGGCGAATATTTCGGTCCGTTCCCAAATTCTTATGCTGTCCGGGAAACATTGACCCTTTTACAGAAACTGTTCCCTATTCGCCAATGCGAGAACAGTGTCTATCGCAACCGCTCCCGCCCGTGCCTGCAATTTCAGATTGGGCGTTGTCTAGGGCCTTGCGTCAGCGGGTTAGTGAGCGAAGATGAATATAAACAGCAGGTTGATTACGTTCGGCTTTTTCTGACCGGGAAAGACCAGCAGGTGGTAACTCAGCTGATTGAGCGCATGGAAGATGCCAGTAAGAATCTTCGTTTCGAAGAAGCGGGGCGTTTTCGCGACCAGATCCAGGCGGTGCGTCGTGTTACCGAGCGCCAATTTGTCAGCGGAAACAGCGAAGATCTCGACGTTATCGGCGTTGGCTTCGAGTCCGGTATGGCCTGCCTGCATGTGCTGTTTATCCGTCAGGGTAAAGTGCTGGGCAGCAGAAGTTATTTTCCCAAAGTGCCGGGTGGCACCGACATGTCAGAAGTGGTGCAAACCTTTGTTGGCCAGTTTTATCTGCAAGGTAGCCAGGCCCGAACGCTGCCGGGCGAGATCCTGCTCGATTTCAGTCTGCCGGAAAAAGACCTGTTGGCCGAATCGCTGAGTGAAATGGCGGGTCGCAAAGTTTATATTCAGAGTAAGCCGCGAGGCGACAGGGCGCGCTATCTCAAACTGGCGCGCACCAATGCGACTACCGCCCTGACAACCCGTTTGTCCGAGCGTTCTACCATCCATCAACGTATGGCCGAGCTTGCCAAAACGTTAAATCTTTCCGAGATTAACCGGATGGAATGTTTCGACATTAGCCATACTATGGGCGAGCAGACTGTGGCTTCATGTGTCGTATTTGACGCGAATGGTCCAGTGCGCGCCGAGTATCGTCGCTATAATATTACCGGCATTACCCCTGGCGACGATTATGCCGCGATGACACAGGTTCTCAATCGTCGTTATGGTAAAGCTATCGAAGAGGCAAAAATCCCCGACGTTATTTTCATTGACGGCGGCAAAGGCCAGCTGGGGATGGCTATCGATGTGTTTAAACAATTAGACGTGGCGTGGGATAAGACCAAGCCGCTGCTGATTGGTATTGCCAAGGGTGCAGATCGTAAAGCCGGTCTCGAGACGCTTTTTTTCAAAGCCGAGGGCGAGGGCATTGCATTGCCATCTGACTCACCCGCACTGCATGTGATACAACATATTCGTGACGATTCGCACGATCACGCTATTACTGGGCACCGCAAGAAACGAGCGAAGGTCAGAAATACCAGTGCGCTTGAAGAAATTGAAGGGGTAGGGCCAAAAAGGCGTCAAGTTCTGCTTAAGTACATGGGAGGCATCCAGCCATTATTGAATGCCAGCGCAGAGGAAATTGCAAAAGTGCCGGGTATTTCACACGCATTGGCAGAAAAAATCCATAATGCGTTGAAACACTAGGGTCATTGTAGCAACATACTCATAATATCTACATCGGACAGATAGTTACCTACGCACATGCAATTTAATATACCGACGTGCCTTACCCTATTTCGCGTTGCGATGATCCCGTTCTTTGTACTGGCTTTCTATTTGCCGTACGTCTGGGCTCCAGCCGCATGCGCGTTAATCTTTGTTTTCGCCGCTATCACTGACTGGTTTGATGGCTATCTTGCTCGTCGCTGGAAACAGACCACGCGCTTTGGTGCGTTTCTCGACCCAGTGGCCGATAAAGTGCTAGTGGCAATTGCGCTGGTGCTGGTGGCAGAATACTTCCACGCCTGGTGGATAACCTTGCCGGCAGCAACCATGATTGCTCGTGAGATTATTATCTCTGCACTGCGTGAATGGATGGCGGAAATTGGCAAACGCAGTAGCGTGGCGGTGTCGTGGATAGGCAAGGTTAAAACCATGGCACAGATGCTGTCATTGGTTGCTCTGCTTTGGCGTCCAGATGACATTGCAGTGGCAGTGGGCGTTGTAGCGTTGTACATCGCTGCGGTGCTGACATTCTGGTCAATGTTCCAATATTTGTTCGCTGCGCGAAACGATTTGCTGGAACCTTGATCGAAGTGATTTAAAAAGCGGCAAACAGTCGCGATAAGCAGATAATTTTATTGACTCATCGCGTCATCTAAGTAGAATGCAACGCATCGGAAGGCAGCAAGCCAACAGCCAGAAGATAAGTTAAAAAAATCAGTAAGTTCTGATTAAAGCGGGAATAGCTCAGTTGGTAGAGCACGACCTTGCCAAGGTCGGGGTCGCGAGTTCGAGTCTCGTTTCCCGCTCCAAATTCGATATATAGAATCAAGTTCTGTATAACAGTAAGATTAGTAAAGAATTAAGGCGCGTTAACAAAGCGGTTATGTAGCGGATTGCAAATCCGCCTAGTCCGGTTCGACTCCGGAACGCGCCTCCAATTTTCCCGGAGCCCGGGTGGTGGAATCGGTAGACACAAGGGATTTAAAATCCCTCGGCGTTCGCGCTGTACGAGTTCAAGTCTCGTCCCGGGTACCATGGAAAATTAGCTGAATAATCAAAAGCAATAAAGTAGTAATGTCGTTATGCCACCTTCGGATGGTTTTTTTGTTTTTGGGGTTTCATAATATCCTTTCATAATATTATTGATCCCCTACAGCTGGAACAATCGCAATTTTCCTATCATATCTGGCCGTCTGAGACGCCGATTTATGCCCTGATATTGCCTGCTTGTCAGACAAAGAACCCTCAAGATCCGATATCCCCTTCGCCTTCAGATCATGGAATGTAAAATTGAAATCCAACTCTGGGAATTTCTGCTTTGCTTCCTGTTTTGCCTTCATCCAACGACTGTTAAACCCATCCCGCGTGTAACCAGCCCCCGATGCCTGATGCAGAACAAAAATACTGCTCATCCCCGCATTAATCGGCAGAGTTCCGGCAAGAGCAATAGCCGCCTTCAAACGTGGCCCCCATGCCTTGATCTGAGCAACACCGGTTTTGCTTTGCTGAATCATTATTCCATTTTCCAAGAGCTGCATTTTTTTCATGCTCAACACATCCGCCTGGCGGGCAACGCACAGGTAAGCCAGCTCCATTGCAACTTTCACGACTGTCGGCGCAACGCTATAAAGCGCATTATATTGCTTATCAAAAATGTATGTCGTTCTGGCCTGCTCCTTAAACTGCTTTACACCTTTGCACGGATTCATCTTCACCATGCCGCGCTCATATCCCCAGCGAAACACTCGTGAGATAAATGCCTTTTCTCTGTTAGCCTGCGTTCGGCTTTTAACCCCGCGCTTATCCATATACTTTCGAATGTGCTCCGGTTTAATATTATCTGGCTGCATGCCACCAAATACCGGCATAACCTTCACGGAATATTTCCGATAGTCTTTTTGTGTTTCTTTTGCCAGTTCCATAAAGTCACCAGAGTTGAAGAAACTATCCACCAAGCCTTCGAATAAATTCTCATCTTTCTTATCGTTGATTAATTCCTCGTATGCTGCCCAAACCTGAGCAGGAGAGGAGTCAAAACCGCATAGCCGGATAGTACCGCCATTTTTTGGTTTAAATTCAAAGGCCGAACGGCCCCGGCAAGTGCGCGGGGGCATCCAGTTATCGGCCGGGTTTGTGCGTTTTCTTCCCATTAGTCCATAGCTCCAAAATTTGGCTCCTGCATTGAAGTGGCAGCAGGCTGTTGACGATGACCCATAGGGTCATTGAAATGCTGCCAAGTTGTCCGAGGACGTCCATCTCTTCTCACAATGAAGAAGATCCCCGCGGTACGGAGAGCATCACATTGCTTGGTCGGGATTTTATAACCGGTCAACGCTTCAATATCAGAATCAGAAATTATGCTGGTTTCAGAATGTTCAGACATAAACCTCTCCACATGTTTATTTTACCTGCTGCACACAGGGTGATATTTAAATGCCCGCTGGTGGACACTCTGCCACGGGAGCAGCAGATAAAACGTTAATGCCAGCGGCTTCAACAGCTTTTCGGTCCATAATTCCACGAACGTTATAGCCATCCATAAAATCCGAAGAAATATTCGCTTTAATGGCATCAGAAATCTGCATGTCTTTAGGGAACTTCACCGGCTTAACCAAGAACGGCTGTAAAGGGTTATAAAACGGGATATCTGATGCTGCCATGCGAGCATCAATTGCAGCGTCAAAGCTGCCAGTCTCAAGGGTTATCAAGTTCGCCGAGCTGATTAGGCCAGTCCGAGTATCGGGGTCCCAACTATCGCTATCCTCGCCCCAAGCATCTCCATCACGCAGAAAACGATAGCGATTAGCATCGCGAATTATGCCAGCATCGACAACCGGCACCGGCTGTGCATGGGTGAATAGCTCTTGACCAACGACTAGCGCATTTTCGTATAACTCTTTAACAGCTTTTCTGCGTGGCACTTCACCCTTTATTTCAGCAACAGTAAGGGAGTCGCTAAGCTCGACCACTGCCACCGGCTTTTGCCCACGTAGCGCGGCAAGCTCGGTTTCTGCTGATTGAACACGAAGCACTAACGCGTGCACCTCCCAACCTTTAGCATTAGCCGCCGTATCGTTATGCGGGGAATTGAATTCTAATAGATTGGCTAAATATAGCTCAGCCACTTGGGTTTTATTGGTCATGAGGTTGCTCCTTCATGGCAATGGGGAGGATCAGGTCTATTAACCATGATTTAATCTGCACTTCATTAGCTGAGTGTGGTTTTCCAGCCACATAGTAACGGGCATTTTCACGGCCCTTTGCTGGGTCATAAATAGTGACTCCGTTACCTTCAAGCGCCAGGCATAACACTTGATGCATTCCAGCCTCGATATTCAATGAAGGAACTGTTAGAAAATAAATGAAACCATTGGTGATGGTTGCTTTACGCGGATGCCCATAAAAGTACTGCTTTCCGTAGTAGTCGAGGGCATCGTCAAGCCATTCCCCTTTACCGGCGTGGAAGTGCTCATGCCATTTATCGATTACTTCTTGCACCGGTAACCCGACAACCATCGCTATACATGCGCACATGCATGTGTTGTAAGTTGGTTGCTGCTGGTGGGTAATCATGGCTTTCCCTCCCTGTAAGCGTTTAAGTTGATGGATACCTCTTTCACGAATAGCTCATCCCAACGCTTTAGAAATTCAGAACGGGCCTGCGAAGGTGTCAGTGGATGTATAAGAATATCGGCAGGCTTTATTCCCTCTAAAATTGGCCAGATGCTTCCGTCGTCTATTTCTAAATCGCGTCGCTCAGTGGCCAGCATGATCAGGTCTGCCATTTTCACTTCCGGGCTAGTGTTCAGCGGCAGCGCATATTTAAAGCGGATCAGGTGGTCTATCTGCCGTTCGATTCGCTGATAGTCCGGCAATAGGCCTTTCAGCGGTTGCGGGATATCTTTGCAATATGCCTCGACCGCATCATGCAGTAAGGCTTCGCGGGCGTACTGGCGTGGTACCAGGTAACTGGCAAGAACAGAATGCTGTGCCACGCTGTAGAACTGAGGGATATGACCGCCAAATCTGCATTCATTTGAAAGAGCCTGGGCGATATCCTCTTTATTTATCGCCCCAATATCTGGTGCTAGGAAGTTGAAGTGCTTACCGGAAAATGTTGTTAGCCATGTCATTTTTTTACTCCACAATTTATTATCGAAATAACCTGCACATTGATTTCTGGGTGATCGAATCCCTTGCCAGTGACGGCAATAAATTTAATGGATAACGATTCACTAAATACCCCGCTGGTTTGGGGCATTTAAGGTTGCGCTATCAGGCGGTAAAGTCACCAATAAAGGTTTCAACTTCAACGCCGGTAAAGTTCTCTTCCAGCAGAGCTTGGAACTCGATGGCCATATCTTCTTCTGCTGTTTCCAACTGAACAATACGCAGCACTAGGACAGGGACATCGCCGCCGGTCAGGATGCTGTAACGGAGTCGGAAGCGGCGTTCTGTCAAACCTTCATACGGCACGCATGCAAACTCGAATGCCGCAGGCATAGCCTCTTTGCCCTTGGCCTCGACGGTTTCCATAAGCGAGCGTTTAGCGCCAAAGTCAGAATCTTCATGGTCTGAATTACTGGATGATTCGATAGTGATTTTACGCACACCGCTAATAGCTCTTTTGATATCTAAAACTTCGCCGTCAGCGGTGAACGCCAGCAGGTATTCAGCCCAGTCTTCCAGCCACTCAGCCAGATCTTTCTGGCGATTTTTCTGGCCGTTGATATTCAGCAGCGCTTTAAATGGGGCCGTTTTCTTGAGCTTTAACGCTGCAGTGTTATCGGCATGACCTGGTTCGCCAAGGGTGCCTAGGTTAAACACGGTCACCGCCTCCATGCCTTCAGCGTCAATAAAGCTGCGCACGCCTTCGCCCGCGAACTCTTTGCAGTAGCGAACAAAGTCAGGGATGTTTGCCGTCTGTAGCTTTCCACGAAAACGGAAACGGCCCAGCTGATAGCCTTCTAGACTTTGAAGTCGCACATTGCTCGGCAGGGCAATAGTCGGGCAGTCTGCACCATCTAATTTATCACTCAGAAAACCAGTGAAAGTCATATCACGGATTTCTGCGATCGCAGTTTGGTCTAAAACTTGAGACATGAAATTTTCCTTTTAGCTAAGGTCTGATTAATTGGCCGGATTAGCGCGCGTCGCGCAGTTTGCCGTCGGCATCGCCTTTGATGGTGAACAACTGGCCCTGATCTTCCTGCATGATAGTGAGCTTGCCGCCTTTACCCACGTACATAGGTGTTTCGGTAAGGTCCTCTTCTGAGGTTTTACCGCGCGGTGTAGGGGCAGAGAACTTCAGCTTGTGAGACAGCATCACGCGTTTTTCTTCCATCGAGTTACTGATCCGCGACACATCGATTTCGATGGTCACTTTTCCCTTGCCGCCATTGTTCAGCACACCGAGCGCGGCGTTATTCAGCGCGGCAGCTATTTTGTTTTCGAAGATGCCTGCGTCTAACTCGGAGAGGAACTCCGGGACGTTGGTCATACGGCTTACAGTCATTGTCATGCCCTCAGTTATCGCAGTGCACCCTGCGGAAAAATCACTCACACACATAGCGAAAGGCACCGGAACGGGAGGCTTTATACTGTACGAGGGTTTAAAGGGATAACCCGCCCGGTACTCTTCGCTATGAATGCAAAAAAAAGGCGGCTGGCCCGTAGCGGACACTATCCTCACTCCTCCGTAATTGGTTGATTGAGATGGGTCCAGCCGCAAAAAACTACACACAGCATCACATTCCACAGTGATTTGGATTGTGGAGGCGGTATCGAAACCGCAGACGGGTAGGTAGCCCGCCCATCACCTGATGCTTACACCACAACGCGAAGTACACTGCCGGTGTCCGAATTGAACGGACCTTTTCCCTGCCCATCACCAAACATTTAAGTTTGTCGCCTGGAATCGAACCAGGCTCTATGTCCTGCTCGTCAGTGAACTTCGCGTTGTGTGCCTGGATACTTCTCCACCTCAGGCGGCGGTGTTATCTTGGGAGTTCTCACACAACCAAGAAATTAAAACCTATGGAAAATCCAGTTAGTAAACTGAAGCTAGACGCTTGGTACATGGTGGTAATTTCAGTCTGTACAGCCATTTTTCTTGCTTCGGCCGCAGGCCTACTTCCTAACCTTCCAACCAAACCGACATTACTTATTTCGCTTGGTGGCATTTTTCTTGGTCTTGGAGAATGGAAAAACCACCCACTTCGAACTCACATACAAGAAGTATGGGGCCAGCGCTTTATGGGCCAAGGCTACAAAAGAAAGTTTAGCCCCACGGGTACGGCACTTTGCTTGCTCGGCATTTACCTTGTCGGCAAGGGGCTCTGGGATCTTATTTAGGTCGAACCCGCAGCAGGGACATTTACTGTACAGAGGAGTCCATTCACCATTTAGCTCGACACGCTCACCTTCGGCCATTCTGATACCTCATTAAGCTGCTGTGTTCTTTCCGTTGTGCTGTCTGTTGGATTTAAGTTTAACTTTTCAAACAGAACTGTCAATGAAAAAGTTCGAATAATTAAACAATAAAGTTTGAGGCGAAAAAAAACCGGCCGGAGCCGGTCATTCGTAAAGCTTAATTGGTCACATCAAATTCATTTCAACGCGAACGCAGACCCCAATAATTTCGCAGTTCTCATCGAATGGGATGGGTTTGAAATTTGGATTGAGCGGCATCAAATACATGTTCGGTCCGTCAATAGCCAATTTTTTTACTGTCGCTTCGTTTGAGCCATTGATGCGCGCAACAACAATACGACCATTTATTGCCTCTACATCTGGATCAACAATAACGATGGAGCCATTAGGCAGGGAAATTCCTTGCCCTGGAGGGCTATCCATAGAATCGCCAGATACACGCAGCGAAAATGAGTAAGGAGATACTTTCGCTGTGGTTTCAATCCACTCAGTCACGTCCTGCAAATGCCCCTCGACGATTTCTTTCCAGGCTCCTGCCTGCACTGATGATAACAGCGGAACCCGGCGGCGCAGTGCGGGGCCAGGTGTTGCGTTCCCGATTGACTCTTCGATAAGTCCGCCTTCATACAACCAACGTTCAGTTACGCCTAACACCTCAGCCAGTTTACTCAAATAGCGCGCAGACGGCTCGGTACCGCCGTTTACCCATTGACTAACGGTTCCCTTCGATGCGCCAGTGGCGCCCATTAAATTAGTGCTCCGCAACCTCAGTAGCTTCATACGTTGGTTTATGCGGTCGCTCATCGTTTCTTTTTTCATGTTTAAAGAATTAAACAACATGGGGTTTAATTTCTTGACTATTTTGCGTTTGAAATATTAAACTTTGCATTATTGATTATTTATCTGGAGGTGAAATGTTTAAACAAGATTTAGTAGCGCATTTCGGAACTGCGACTGCGGCAGCCAAAGCGCTGGGGGTTTCAAAATCAACCGTCAGTCTTTGGAAAGATATTGTGCCATGGCAGTACGCGTTATTGGCTGAGAAGGCCACAAACGGTGCTCTCAAATACGACCCATCTCAATACGAAAAGATTACCACCGCTGGCGCACAGCCGTAACCACAGAGAGAGGTAACACATTGTGGATAACAAGAATTTCCCTGTACCAGAAGAATTCACCGCGGCGATGCATCGTCTTATCACATCTTTTGCTGGTGGATATGGCGCTATGTCTCAGCACCTGGCACATGACGGTACCCATAACGCGCTGAGCAATCGCGTGCGGCAGGTTGGTGGTCAGATGGTGCCATTCGGCATGGCCATCATGATGGAGCAGATCTCCGGGCGTACTGATATCACCGAAGCTATGTGCAGAAGCAACGGAGGGACCTTCGTAAAATTTCCAGATATCGCGGAAATGGGCAATGAAGAACTGCTGATTAAGTTTAATGAGTTGCTGTCTGCGCTGGGGCAATTTGCAAAAGCCCACAATGAGTTGACGGCAGACGGCGTGTTAGATCGCGATGAAAGCAAGCGGATGCGAATTAAGGGGTATCGGGTTCAGGCGCTGGTGGCAGAAATCATGGTCGTGACAGAACTGCTTTTCGGAGAAGTTGACGCCCCAAGTGTGCAGCTCGGGGCGTCGGGTGCATTAACTAAACAGTGTGGAGTAATCAACGCATGAACAGTGTAAACCGCGTTAGGCCGGTTGTGCAATTCCAATGTATATCGCAGCGGCCCTGCGTCTACGTAGAAATAGTACGCGAGCCGGGAAAACCCAGCAACCACAGCATAGCGCGTGAAGATGTGGTTGCGCGTTGGAATAAGTTTAACAGCGAAGGCATGAAAGCCCGCCAGGCGAAGGAAGAGAGATATGACGTTAAAAAATAAACATTCCTCAGTTGGTGGGATATCGCTTCGGTCACACGCTGTAGTGGTTGGTGGTCGACAACTGTCGTGTAACCGTAAATTTGCTACCTGGTGGGAAAGACACGGATATGACACTGCTTGCGGGGGGTATTCATGTCAGGAACAACCCAAAAGATTGACCGGTACTATAAGGATTGGCGGGGCGTTATGGTCCACGTTGTGGGTTTCGACCGACTTGGAAACCGCGTCATCTTCATGCGAACGGGATATGACCACGAATGCGCGCAGCCCGTTGAACTCTTTCGCCAGAAGTTTGAGAGGGTAATCGATGAGCCGGATATTTGATGTTGTTCAGTCTCTTTCAGGCCAGCGTAATGTGATTATCATTCCGCGCCCATATATTCGCTTCTTCGCCGGTGACCAGCAGGCGTACGTCCTCGGTGCGATTTTAAACCAAATTGTATATTGGTCTGGTGTCGAATCGTCTGCTGGGGAAGGGTGGTTCTATAAGAGTCACAAGGAAATGGGGGATGACCTGGAAGGGCTCAGTGATGATCAGGTTTCCCGCCTGACCAGTAAGCTGTGTACGAAGTATTTCCCTGGGATTATCGAGACCAAAAGTCGAAAGGTAAACGGTACCCCTACAATGCACTATCGTGTTGATGGTGACGCCCTAATTGCCAAAATATTCCCGTCCTGCTTGGACTCCGCGAAAGTGCGGAATCCAAATCGCGAAAGTGCGGAATCAGAAACGCAGAATCGCGGAATGGAAATCGCAGAAGTGCGGAATGATGGAAACCGCGAAAGTGCGGAATCCTATCTCTATACAGATCATGACACAGATAAAAACAAACAGATCATAAAACCCTCTTGTCAGCCGGCTGCGCCGACCGACGGAGAGGAATTTATTTCTGAACGTTTAACCAGAGAAGCGACGGAGGTTATTCAGCACCTGTCAAAACTCACCGGCGTTCAGTTCGAACCGACAGACGGCAATCTGCAACACATTCGTGCCCGTCTGCGCAACGCTACGGCGACCAGAACTGAAATGCTTATCGTGGTCGACCACCTGATTGCCTGCTGGCTGGGCACGAAATATGCGCGTGGCCTGAACCCGGCAACTATTTTCTCGTCCGAAAAGTTCTCATCCAACTTGTTGGCTGCGAAAGCCTGGCACACAGCTGGCCGTCCAGCATGTTCAAGTGAAGCCGTAGCAGCAGAAAATGACTCCACGCTTGATGCTGCTGAGCGCGATGCCGCCTATCGCCGGTTTACCTCAGGTGTTGGGGCTACCAAAAAGCCAAGCGAACTGGAGAAGCTTGTCTGTTCCGAGGCCAGCAAAGCCAACGTGAGAAACATGGGGCCAGCATATTCACAGCCTCGCTGGAACCAGATCTGGAAGGAATGCCACCAGCGGATGCAGGGAGGGAAGGCAGCATGAAAACCTCACTCCAAAGTCTTGTTATCGCAGATATGACCGAAAACCAGAAACCGCGCAGTACCAGGCAGATTGCTTTGGACATCATAGAAAAAACGGGGCAGCCCACTAACTCAACATGCGTTTCGACTGTGATGCAGACTTTAAAAAATCATCGGGATCACGCGCTTGAAATAACTGGGCCAGCTGGGAACAGACAATACCGCCTGAAATCATCGCTGAAAGAAATCACACAACAGGTTGAACAGCAACTTTGGGCACTGCGCCGGGCGAGGGGGAACGCATGACTTATCAGCTAAATATGGGACGTTGCGAAGACGTTTTGCGCCGTATGCAAGAAAGCTCTATTGACTCAATTGTTACCGATCCTCCCTATGGACTTAGCTTTATGGGTCAAAAATGGGACTACCAGGTGCCGACTGTTGCGCAGTGGCTTGAGTGTTTTCGTACCCTCAAGCCCGGCGGCTATCTGTTGGCATTTGGCGGCGCTCGGACCTACCACAGACTTGTCGTGAACATTGAAGATGCTGGATTCGAGATCCGCGATCAAATTATGTGGCTGTACGGTAGTGGTTTCCCTAAGTCAAAAAACTTAACTGGGGAGCACCAGGGGAAAGGTACCGCTTTGAAGCCAGCACACGAGCCCATTGTTTTGGCAAGAAAACCACTAAACGGAACGGTTGAACAAAACGTCATACAGTTCGGTACAGGTGTGTTGAACATAGATTTAAGTCGGCTACCAACAACCGAAGCGCTTAAAGGAGGATCCGGTGAACTGCTTTCGAACATTAGGGACAGCAAGCCTGCAGACGGTCCCGATTGGAACGCCGCTGAGCTTGGTCGATGGCCAGCAAATATAATACATGACGGTAGTGATGAAGTAATCGCCTCTTTTCCTGATGCAAAGGGTCAGCAAGGGGATCTGAAAACTACCGGAAAATCCCGCCCATCTAGGGTGTGTTACGGCGATATGTCTGCTCCTCGCGAGCATATTGCGCGCATTGAGGCTAGTAAGTCAGCGGCACGATTCTTTTACTGCGCCAAGGTCAGTAAGGCAGAGCGTGATGAAGGTATGGAACGTTTTTTACTAGTATCCGCATCAGATATGACAGGTGGGAGGAAGGAAGGTAGCGCAGGCCTAAATGATCCACGCGCTGGGGCCGGTAGAACCAACGGCGCCAGGAACAGTCACCCAACGGTAAAACCAACAGAACTAATGCGCTATTTGTGCCGATTGATAACACCTGCCGGCGGAACCGTCTTAGATCCATTTATGGGGTCTGGTTCTACAGGTAAGGCGGCGCTGTTAGATGGTTTCAGCTTTATTGGCATCGAGTTAGATGCTGATTATATGACTACTGCGGCGGCACGTATTGCCCATTCTGTAAAGGTGGCAGTCAATGAATGAAATGCAGCTTCTTTGGCTCCAGCAATATCGAAACTATCTAACAGCATGCTCCCCTACGGGGGAGCTAAGCACCTTCGATTACACCGCAGCGCTGCAGCATGCCGACTCCGTCATTAACAGTTTACTCATGCTGAAAGGGGAGGCGTCATGCGCTTAACGTTACCTTTCCCGCCCAGCGTTAACGGGTACTGGCGCGCCACTAATACCGGAATGAAGATCAGCGAGAGAGGGCGCTTATTCCGAAGTAACGCTATTGCGGCCATTTACGAGCAACTCAGGCGACGACCAAAGCCCATCATGACGGAAGTTGAGGTGCATGTTGTATTGTTTCCGCCAACGCGGGCTAAAAGGGATTTGGATAACTTCCAGAAAGCCTTGTTCGACTGCATGACACACGCCGGTGTGTGGGGTGACGATAGTCAGATAAAAAAAATGGTGGTCGAGTGGGGGCCGGTGATAAAGGGTGGTAAAGCTGAGCTGTTAATTACTGAATTTATGCCTGGCGCTGGGGGTGTAATTTGAAATTGCACAAGCCTCCAACTCGTTGTACGTTTATACAGTGCAGTGAACGTTCCCTGTGCAGTCGGTGTGCAGCCGATAGGGGACAAATAAAACATAAACTGTGGAGTTATCTATGAATCAATTACTCGTAATTGAGGGTGTTTCTGTTCGTCTGGATAAAGATGGCCGCTACTGCCTCAATGATTTACACCGTGCCGCTGGCGCTTTAGATAAGCATAAACCCGCTTTCTGGCTCAGAAATGAGCAAGCTGTACAGTTGGTGACCGAGTTGCAAATTAGCAACTCGCCTACGGAGCAACCAGTTCACGTTGTTCGTGGTGGTGTCGAACAAGGCACATATGTCTGCAAAGAACTGGTATATGCCTATGCCATGTGGATCAGCCCAACGTTCAGCCTTAAAGTCATCCGTACCTTCGATCAGGTAGTTACCCATTCCATCACTGCCGCTAACCCATCTGCTGACAAAATGCAGGCTGGGATTATCTTGCTCGAGTTCATGCGTAAAGAGCTCAACCTTTCAAATTCCTCAGTCCTTGGGGCCTGCCAGAAGTTGCAGGTTGCTGCTGGTTTGCCAAACCTAGCACCGGAATATGCCATTGACGCGCCAAGTAATGCCGTTGATGGATCCAGCCGGCCAACTCAGGCGCTGAGTACCATTCTCAAAAATAATTCAATCCCTGTCAGCCCAACAGAAGCATTTAAGCGTCTCGCTCGCCTCGGCATTGTCCAGCGATTAACGCGCCCAAGCAATTCAGCAAAAGCCCGCAATGGCGAAAAGCAGTTCTGGTCAGTGACAGCTAAGGGATTGCAGTACGGCAAGAACATTACCAGCCCGAATAACCCAAGAGAAACACAGCCTCACTTCTATGAATCAAAAGTTCAGGAATTGATCCGGTTGATGGTGACGGCCAGCGCGGCCTAATGGGGAGTGAATGAGAGCAATATTAACGCCGTATCCACAACGAGACGCCGGGATCGTTATTTTGAAGCCTGGCAGCGGCCTCATGAATTTGTTCCACCAGCGTCGCCTGCTAATTTCGTCTGTCCCGGATGAGTTGGCACACTTTTCGATCGGCGAAATACCGGAAGCCAATCAGTCTCTGCTGGATGATGAGCGTTTGAAGGTTTTTTTCTTGGATAAGCGGGTGATAACCGCTGCTGGTGGTATAGAAAGTATGAAGATCTGGCTTGAACACGGCAAGGGTTGCCAGTGGAAGCATGGAGAGGACAATTATCACGATAAAAACCTGACGGTGACCGAATACGAACTAAGTGCCGTTCGCCTTTGTTGGTACCACGATACAAAGCTTCGTGGTCATCTGGTAGAGGGCTTAGACGAGCTGGTTTATATCAATCAAGCTGAATACGTGATCCGCGCCGCCATGACCGAGTTACAGCTGCCGCAGGGTCACCAGCTGAGTTTTCCAGAGTTGTGCTGGTGGGCATGTCTCAAAGGTGTCGTTGATGTTTTGCCGGAATCCGCCGCGCGTAAGGTGTTCCGTTTGCGACCCCAAGAACCAATTAAGGCTGTTGGCCGGGAGGCAGATATACAACCAGAACGAGCGGCAACGGAGATGATTCAGGAGGTGGTGGAGAGAGTTAAGCCAGTCCTTAATCTGGCAATCGACCCCGAGACACCGGAAAGCTTCATGCTACGGCCCAAGCGCCGCCGATGGGAGAACGCGAAGTACACCCAATGGGTGAAGCATCAAGCTTGCTGTGGTTGTGGGGGACAGGCGGATGACCCGCACCACATCACCGGCAACGGTCTTGGCGGAATGGCTACCAAAGCACATGACTTGTTCGCGATACCGCTGTGCAGGAGGTGTCATGACGAGTTACATGCGAACACAACAGACTGGGAAGAGATAAACGGGAGCCAGATTTTATTGCTGGTTAAGACTTTAGATAAGGCGTTGGCGATGGGTGTTATCGCTACCGGCAAGCAAAAATAAGTGTGGAGAGAATAATGCGTGATATTCAGGAAGTTTTATCCCGATGGGGTGTATGGGCAAAAGATAATAGCTGCATTGATTACTCGCCGATAGCTGCAGGTTTTAAAGGCCTTCTGCCACCATCTGGAGCATCCAAGCCGTCATGCAGCGATGACGATGGATTAGTGATTGATGGATGTGTTGCCAGGCTGAAAATATCACGGGTTAATGAATTTGAATTAATAATTTTACATTACGTATATAATGTTTCTAAAAGAGAGATAGGAAGACGTAAAAAAAGGGGGAGAGAATAATAAGAATAAATATGCAGTTAGCTGAAGGATTTATTGAAGGGAGTTTAAGTACCTTAAATGTGAGGTTAGGTACTGATTAAATGGTTATTAAAGCACTCTATGAGTGCTTTAATAACCATGTAGGCTTGGGGTGTTAGCATGAAAAAAGCTATGTGTGCTAATAAAAAACCTACAATTAGGACACCCAATACA
>NZ_AJHJ01000008.1 GCF_000257645.1 Serratia sp. M24T3 | reverse complement strand
TGAGCAGCGCCGATTTTATTCAACTTGAACAGACTGACTTCCTGAATGTCATGAAAGCGTATGATGAGACACGAGGGAATTTAACGGAAATTAATCAACGCTCACAGCGTCATGAACTTGCGGACACAGCAGATGACAGTTGGACGACTGTTAAAAAAACAACTGAAGCAATCTATAGAGAATGGAATTATTCGTTCAGTAGCCGTAATTTAGCAGAGACACTTCAGCTATATGATAGGATGATAGACAAATTATCAAATCAGCTTGATGCACTTACGCACACCGGTACCCACGCTGAAATCCGGCATCTGCGTAACAGCATAACGATGCTTAAAGTGGAAAAATACAAGCAACAGGCACTGTCAGAGGATGTTGAAAATATCCTTGATTATCTGGCTAACCATACGGTCACAGTGTCCGACGATCCGCGAATATCGATAAACCAGGCGTTGGTACTAACCTATAAAATTGCCGATCCCAAAAAGCCGGCAAGTATACTGCACAAAATTGATTTTACAGACAAAGAAATCATTGAAGACGCTCAAAATAAACGAATTACCAACAGACAGCGGGACCCAGAGATAGCGTCATGGATAGACGAACGCCAACTAAAGATATTTTATGTTATCACTAAATGGAAAGAATGGACTGGTGGGCGCGCGCTGTCTTCTATTTCTATCGATGAATTTTATCAACATGCCTCCACTAAAAATAACTCTCCCCTCTCTGTAGAACAAATATTCAAACATTTTGAAAAGTCGGTGGCATCTCCTGCAAAGGACTACACGAGCGTGGCCGACCTGAAAGGCGTATCCTCCTTCTTGAATGATAGTGAATTTTACAAACATATAAATAACTACAAGCAGCATGATGCAGAAAATGAAGCCGTTGATGCATTGCATTATCTTGTGGATTTGGCAGGGCTGTACCCTTTAGATCTCGATAATCCACTGAAAAAAGTTGTTTTTTTAAATATTGACGTCCCTGCTTTTGGTCTCACCTATCGCGGTTTACCCGATTTTTTACATACGGGTGACCGTAATCGTTGGGTCAAGGCAGAGGGACTCTTATGTCTTTTCCAGACCGATTCCGACGACTACTGGATCTACAGCACGATACAGAACATGCTTTACCTGAAAAAAATCACACAACACGACTTCATGAGCTTTAGTCAACCTCTTTCACAAGAGAGTCAAGTCAAGGCATTACTCAGTAAAATCCCGGAACTTCGTAGCATACTGCCGAAGCCAAAAACAAAAACAAAAGGGCTTATTGGAAATCAAGAACGCAGATATTTCCAAACTAAAATTACCCAATTAGACGGTATCACTGCGACAACGGCCCTTAGCGACGTGCTTGCCAGAATGGCAACTCTGGCCTTCCAGGGGGTGGCAGAGATAAAAAAAGAATTTAGCTTCACTGAACGTTATAACAAACCAGCGGATTTCGGCACGTGGAGTATTGCACGGAAATCTGCATGGTATGTGACAAATGGAGTAAGAAATATGGGAGACTTTGTTGAGGCCCTCTTTAAACCGCTTGAGATGCTGGTGAGATGGAGGGATGACGAAGATTACAACCCCAGCGATGAAGACTGGGCGGAGCTGGTATTTGATGTGGTGACGACGTTAATGACGCTGGGAATATCAGCGGCATCAGCCGGAGTTAAAGTCAATAAAGCCGTTCTAAGCATGGCAAAAATCGCGCGAGCGCGAGGTCTCAAAGGCCCAGCGCTCAAAAAGTTTGTCTTTACCGCCCTTCGTCCTGAGCTGAGAAAAGCGGCGGGGGGTATTGGCAGGGAGTTAGCGGGTGAAGTCTTCCCCGTGATAGACTGGGCGAGTTTCATCACCTCAGTAGGTAAGTGGACTTACAAGAACATTCGAAAACCCGTTCCAAAAATCATGAAAAATTCTGCTGATAATAATTTATCCAGGAAAACATTTAACCTTAATGACGATATAGCGGCACTAAAACAGTCGAACAGCGCTGTTGAGCAACCACTCCCTAAAAAACCGGGATATTATCGGGATAATCCGGTAATTGCGGAGGGTACTGCAGCAAAAATATATGATACTCAAGATGGCTATTTAATTAAAGAATATAAAAGGGAATTGAAGGATGCGCCCATTAGGGCTAACCCGACAGGAACCGGTAAGGGAAGCAGCTATAGTGGCGCCCTGGCCGAAGCCCAGAAAAACCGTGATGCACTTAACCGAATATATGGCGAAGGATCCGCCTCTCTTACTATTATTAATGGGGTAAACCCGCTTGTTAAAATAGTTTATGTTAAAATGAAAAAAATACCAGGCTCCTCCTTAAGTTCGATTTTAGAAAAAGCAGACGACGCAGATATTTCCATGGTGGTAAAGAGATTGAACACTCCGGATAAATTAACTTCAGAAGCTAACATAATGCTGGATAAGTTAAAGATTAATGGCATTCAACATTATGATATTAATCTTGGCAATGTCATGTTCGATCCAGAGCTCCAGCAATTTCACTTTATTGATTTTGACCGCGCAAGTATAAATCCCGAGATTGACGGGAAAATAGCCCCGTTAAACGATAGTCAAATAATGACAATGAGAAATAAACTTGAGTCTGATTTAAATGATTTTCTACGGAGGGAGAAAAAAGTAAAACGAGTGTCGAAGGCAGAAAGAATATTTGGTCAGGATGCTTATTTTCAGGAGATTAGTTTCAATACGAAAATATATCGATTAACATCTCATGGTTTCTTTGGTAATACAGGTCATTTTACTGGAGTTCAAACAGCCAATAACATCAGAACCCTCTTGGATAAAAAGCAGATAATAAAATTAGAACTTAAAAGTTGTTTTGGTGGATTTGGGGGAAAATACTCTAATGCTCAGATAATCGCAAATGAATTAAACATCCCTGTAAAAGCCTATAAAGGGAAAGTGAGTGAATATTTAAAACAGAAAAACCCTAATGATTACGTCATGAAAGAGCCAATGGAAAATAATGCTGAGAAAACCCATGCGATAGCAGTAAACGAAAAACTATTCGGATTGAGTGAACGACTTCTTAGCATAAGAAAAGCCTTCAATTCTATTGGAAAACACCGTAGTAGTCGTGATGATGTTAATGTACAGCTTAGAAATATTGTTAAAAAGCAAGATCGAAACTTGCCTTACGATATGTGGTTAACTGCCTGTTTTGAAGAGATTATGACTATGCCCGAACTCCTCGCTCAGCTCGACCTTGCTGAGTTAGGGGCGGAAGTGACGTAAACACACAGTGGCTTGCAGTAATTGGCCGCTTTTCGTTGTCTGTTAACTTCCACTGGTTCAAAAAAGTCTTAACGTAGGATGTTTTCCTTTTCCCTATGGGGGTCTATGCGATGCGGCCACCAGTTAGCTTGAGCAGATTTAGCACGCATCTTGTAATCCCCTGTCAGGCAAGCTAGCCTGCTAAAATCAAATGCTAAATTTTCTATTAATGACAGGTAATATCGGCAATGGCCCAGATCCCAAAAAACTACAGTCGGCTGGAAAGCGGCTACCGTGAAAAGGCATTAAAACTCTATCCGTGGGTATGTGGGCGCTGCTCGCGTGAGTTTGTTTATTCAAATCTTCGCGAATTAACAGTCCACCATATCGATCACGATCATAACAATAATCCGGAAGACGGCAGTAACTGGGAGTTATTGTGTCTCTATTGTCACGATCATGAACACTCGAAATATACTGAAGCAGATCAATATGGCACATCGGTTGTCGCGGGAGAGGATGCGCAAAAAGATGTTGCTGCGGCAACCTATAACCCGTTTGCCGATTTAAAGTCGATGATTACGAAAAAGAAATAAGATTAGAAACATCCGCTTTCAGTACAGGGCTGCTCCTACAGCCCTGACCGGCAACACTGCTATGGTGAAGCCTCAGCGGGCAGAGTTGAGTGCCAGAACGCAGGCCGATTCCACTTTCACTCGTCCAGTTCGACGTCGCGCTGTACCAAATAAATCAGCACCAGAATAATGGTGACAAAGAAACGAAATGCACTAGGCACCCCGTTCCATTGTTGTGACATCCACATGCCAAACCATTCCCCGCCCACTGACATAAATCCGACTTGCCAGGTCAGAAAACCGAGTGTCAGGCCAGCCACCGCCATTGTTTTCGTTCTGTTGAAAACCGCTGCAGATTGTTTTAAACCATAAAACAGACGCAGCCCGCCAACCCAACACAGCAGTGCAGTCAGGCTTTCCAACGTGATAATGGCAATGTAACCGGCTTGATGCAGCCAGGGAGACTGTATTGAACGGTAGGTGATTGTAGCGTCAGGAAAAATGGTATCCATCATAAAGACATGGCGCACAAAGGCATAGTTAGAGCCGTAATCCGTAATATTGCCAAAAGCTACCAGCGTGGCAAGCAGCGCAATCGCACACACCAGCAGCGCTTTGGATAAGCGAATGATCATATTAATGAGTCCTGATGAGGTTAATCTGTACACCAAAGGTGCAAGCTGCGGGCTCAGGAATAGAAGGAAAATGAGCTTGATGGATACCCGAAAGAAACAAGCATTTCTTTTTTAACTTAAACAAAAAGCTTAATCAATACGATATTTACGCACGTAGAACCGAGTATCTTACCGTTGCCGCTGAGCAACCGCCGCCGCTCGACAAATCTGCCAGGTGGTTAAAAGTTTCCAGTCACGGTCCAGCGAGTTTTGAGCTGATTTTTGAAAGCGCCAGTTTGAAAAAGATAACCTCTTTAATAAACACCTGTTGGTGCTGCCTGACAATGTTGAGCCTAATTCTACTCAAAGCCTCCGTTAAAACTTCCTCTAGAATGTCCCCTCTCTCCTTCAATTGTGAAGTAATTCACATTAATTTCCATCCATTTATAAAAATAAAATGCTATATCTTTAAAAGTGAAACATCATTTCAATTTAATTTAAGTGTGAAATATTCAACTTTTGAAACGACTATTTTCAGGATGGATACAGATATGTGGCAAGGTAAAATACTTATTGTGGCGCTGGCAGTTGGGATTAGCGCACAGACATTGGCGGCTCCTCTATCCGATTCCGCTAACCTGATTTGGCATAGCATTACTTTCGGTCAGTCGACAGATATTAATTTTGCAACCAACGTGCTTCCTAAAAAAATTGGCACCAATGCGACACGGCTGGCAGACGGAAAAACTGTCCCGGCAGCAGGTACTCGACTCAATACACCTTTCACATTAGAAAGCCGTGGTGGAAAAATTGGTAACAGCCACGATGGTTTGACATTTTTTTATACGCGACTGCCGGCCAACGTAAACTTTGAGCTACAAGCTGACATCACGCTAAATCAATTTGGACCTGAAAATGGGGCAAAACCCGCCGGTCAGGAGGGAGCCGGATTATTGGTACGCGATATTTTGGGTAATGCGCGAGAACCCATACTCAAGCCAGGTGTTGAGGAATTACCCGCGGCATCAAATATGGTGATGAACAGTATAATGCAGACAGGAAATAATCTGCCCGAGGTGGCAATGATCGCTCGGCAAGGAGTCAAGCACCCTTGGGGAAATACCGGAATCGGGATCGTGAGGGAAGCTTATCATCCGCTGTCCACACCCCAAAATTTCTCTTTAAGGCTAATCCGAACCAACATTGGATTTGAGGCTGCTTATTCTTCGCACAATAGCGGACAGTGGGTAAGTAAAATGCTAAAAGGCGCGGATATCGTTACACAGCTGGACAAAACCGGTTATTACGTCGGATTTTTTGCTTCGCGTAATGCTAAAATCACCGTTAATCATGCGAAACTGACCTTAAGTCCAGCCGATATAAAGCCTTCCCTGCCCTATATTCCCCCTAATCTAGAACCTTATATTGAGTTAATGTCCTCGCCTGCTATCACTAAGCGCGATGGTATTTTCCAGCTGCGCAGCAATGTAAATGGAAAGATGCAAATAAAAATGGGGGATGAGAACTTGCTGGCTCCAAAAATGGTCAGAAGCGGTGAGGTCATTGCTGTGCCTGTGCATTTACAACAGCCCTCAGCGGAACTTAACGTGATATTTACTCCCGATAACGGAAAAACTCTGACAAAAAAATTCCCACTACGAATGGCGCAGATTAATAATCCAGATGTTGTTTATGCATCACCACAAGGTGAAGCCAGTAATGATGGTTCGCAACAGCATCCATTAGATTTTTCGAGTGCAGTCAATTTATTAGCCCCTGGTGGAACTCTGTGGATGGCTGAGGGTACCTATCCCGCCAGCACCATCCCGGCCACAGCAAGTGGCATTGCTGGAAAACCTAAATTGCTGCGCCCGCAGGGTAATAATGTGGTATTCAATGGGCTAAATCTCGACGCCAGCTATTGGGATATCAAAGCTATAGCCGTTACTCAAAAAAGTTTTCATATTTCTGGCAGTTATAATCAAATTGACCACGTTGTAGCACATAATGCCGACGATACCGGAATATGGGTCTCTTCACCTGACGGCATCGGCCGAGCTCTTTGGGCCAGCCATAACCTGATCAGCAATTCAGAGTCATGGGGGAATCAGGATCCAGGTCGTAAAAATGCTGATGGGTTTGCCGTGAAAATGCGAGTGGGTGAAGGGAATAAAATCGTCAATTGTTATTCTCACGATAATATCGATGATGGATTCGATTTATTCAATAAAATCGAAGACGGCCCTGACGGAATTGTCACGATTGAAAATAGTCTATCGGTTCATAACGGCAGCAACGGTTTTAAACTCGGTGGCGAAGGGTTACCCGTGGCTCATGTAATCCATAATAACGTGGCCATTAATAATGGCATGGACGGCTTCACGGATAATTTCAATCCAGGAGCTCTGGTTGTTGAGAATAATATATCAATCAATAACAAACGTTTTAATTTCTTGTTTCGCCCCTCTCCATACACAACCGCCGAACATCAGGGCATTTTTAAAGAGAATATCTCATTACGCACTGATGCAGGTAAACTTAGTGACATTGTTAGCGGAAATATTTACAGCGGAAATGATTTTATTGTTAAAAAATAAATATCATTTTATTAAAGTAAAGAATCTAAATAAAAAACAACACCCTCAATGTCTCTGGGAATCATATAATGAAAATTAACAGGCTGCTGCTCTGCGGGCTGCTGCTGTCCAGCACAAGCAGCCAGGCTTTGACCATAGATCTTCGCCATGAATGGCTTGATGACAGCAAACAGCAAAAAGATAGAATATTACTGTCGCATCGTTTTGATAATGGCATTGGTATTTCGTTTGAAGACAAATGGCGGTCAGGAGATAAAAACCCTAATCGACCATTTGATAAGATGGTGGGTAATGGCACAGAAACGACGCTAACCTATCAATATAAAGTCACACCTGCTTTATTTTTGCAGCCCGGCTTTGCCGTTGAGTCTAATACTGGTAATAATATCTATAAACCGTCCTTAAGTGCAGGATATACATTCTCTAACGGAGTTTATTTCAATACACGCTATCGCTACGAGGAAACACGTTACAGTAATGACACGAGTAGTAAGAAAACTAATCGTGGAGAAATCTGGTTGGGTTATCGGCTCAACAATTGGCGTTTGGAATATAATTATATTTATAGGCACAGCAATAAAATTCTTTTTGACAATGCTCGATGGGATTATGAAGAAGATCTTAAATTGGCCTATAACCTTACCAAACACTGGACGCCTTTTGCCGAAATTGGCAACGTGTCTGTTAACTCAACATCACACGACAGACAGACCCGTTTCCGTGTGGGCATTCAATATGCTTTCTAAAATCAGCAAACCTACCATTAAATAGTGATTAAATCTCAATATAGGCCTTGATAAGAAATGATGATTATAGAAATTTGCATGGGTAACTATTTTCCCCTCTATAACCTTTTCCTATCATAGCCTTCCCCTCTTTAACCAAATCTTAACTACATTTCAAATATCTCACCTTAGTTTCGTGATCAACATCACAGTTTAAGCATTAACAAAACTTATAACAAAATTTCACATTAATCTCATTGAATGATAATGATTGTTATTTATAATCTGATTCTCAATATCATTGGTTCTTATAGCCCTGATAATCCACACAGAAAGGAGTGGTTATTGTTCTGATCCGTTAAAAAACTTAGATATTCGAGTTTCTGAGGTGTTTACCTCTCCGCAAAAGCATTAGTAACCCTGAACTATAGATTCTTCGTCAGGGGTTTAACGCTGTCATTTTCAAATGGCGGCAGGGCTTTCTACGTCTTAAACAAAGGAAAAGAATATGGCCTTACGTTCGCCAACTCAGCTGGAGCCAACTCAAAGCGCTGCCGGTTCTCAGGATTATATTTTCAACGATCGCCAGCTTTCTGCGTGGGCCCGGCAAACGCAAGAAGCGTTGGCACTGATGACCAATACGATGAAAAACGTTGAAAAACCTTTCAGCGGCATTCTTCCTCATGAACTTGCACCTAAATTTAGTGAGGTAAATCTTGACCAGCCACTTGGCAGCAACGAAGCGGCTCTTGATGAGCTTAAAGACCTCTATCTGCGAGACGCCGTCTGGTTTCACCATCCTAAATATGTCGCCCATTTGAATTGCCCAGTAGTGCTCCCTTCCCTGCTGGCCGAGCAAATCATGGCGGCGGTCAACAGTTCGGTAGATACCTGGGATCAGAGCGCTGGCGGCACGCTGATTGAGCAAAAGGTAATTGACTGGACCCTTGGCCGCATCGGCTTGCCCGCTTCTTCCGATGGGATTTTTACCAGCGGTGGCACGCAGTCCAACCTGATGGCTATGCTATTGGCGCGTGATAGCTGGTGCGCAGCTCATCATCCAGGACATTTGATCAAACATCGCGGACTCCCGCAGGATGCCGCAAAGTGGCGCGTTTTCACCTCTAAACTGAGCCACTTCAGCATTCAGAAATCGATGGCAATCCTGGGACTCGGCTATGACGCGGTGATCCCGGTGGACTGCGACGAGCACTATCGCATGGATGCCCGCCTGCTCGAGCAGGAGATTCAGCAATGCCTTCACGAGGGGCTTATCCCGATTGCCATCGTGGCCACCAGCGGCACTACCGATTTTGGCAGCATCGATCCGCTGCAGGATATCTCTAAACTTTGTCGGCATTACGGCCTGTGGATGCACGTCGATGCGGCTTACGGCTGCGGATTGCTGGTCTCGGAAAATCATCGCCAGCGCCTTTCCGGCATTGAAAAAGCCGATTCTGTCACCGTGGATTATCACAAATCATTTTTCCAGACCGTTAGCTGCGGTGCCTTCTTCGTGCGTGAAAAGCAGAATCTGAGCCACGTGACTCATCATGCGGATTATCTAAACCCGCTTAGCGCGCAGCAGGAAGGGACACCCAATCTGGTCAATAAAAGCATTCAGACTACCCGCCGTTTTGATGCGCTAAAAATGTGGCTAACCTTGCGTATCATGGGCCCTGCGGCGCTGGGCGATGCTTTTGACAGCATCATCGCGTTGACTCAGGCGGCCCATCAGTTGCTGAAAGTGCATCCGGCAATCGAGGTGTTGCATGCGCCTGAACTAACCACCCAGATTTTCCGTTATGTGCCGCGTCAGGGTATGAATGAAACCCTTGTCGACGACATTAATGCCAATATTCGCAAAGCGCTGTTCCGCTCGGGCAATGCAGTCATTGCTGGCACCAAGGTCAACGGTCGCCAGTATCTGAAATTTACCTTCCTGAATCCAACCACCACGGCGGCAGACATCGAAGATGTCATTGCTCTGATTGTGCATTACGGCCGTGAACTCGTGCGCGACTCTGCGCTTAACGCGGCTAACCAATGAGAACTCTGTCATGAATAACAACATCTATGATTTTATCGGTATTGGCATTGGCCCATTCAATCTGGGCCTGGCCTGCCTGAGCGAGCCGGTTGAAGGTCTGAGCGGCGTGTTTCTCGACCAAAATCCCGGCTTCGACTGGCATACCGGCATGATGCTGGAAAGCGCGCATTTGCAGACGCCATTTATGGCTGACTTAGTGACTCTCGCCGATCCAACCAGTCCCTATAGCCTGCTGAACTATATGAAGCAGAAGGGAAAACTGTACTCTTTTTACATTCGCGAAGATTTTTTCCTGATGCGTAAAGAGTATAACCAGTATTGCCAGTGGGCCTGTTCCCAACTGAGTAATCTGCGCTGGAATACCTGTGTCGAGTACGTCAATTACGACGAGAGCTTACAGTGCTATCGCGTGCGTGCCGTGGATACGGTAAACGGTAAAATACAGGAATGGCTGGGACGTCATCTGATCCTGGGCACGGGTCCGGCTGCCTGGATGCCAGCCTGTAGTCGCCCCTATCGCGATCGTATGACTCACTCCAGCGAATACCTGGTCAATAAAGAAAAGCTGCAGCAGAAAAAATCAATAACCGTGTTGGGCAGCGGACAGAGTGCAGCCGAAATCTATTACGATCTGCTGTCGGATATCGACCGTTTTGGCTATCAGCTGAACTGGGTCACTCGCGCCCCGCGTTTCTACCCGCTGGAATATTCCAAGCTGACTCTGGAAATGACCTCGCCGGAGTGGGTCGATTATTTTCACAATCTGCCGCCAGCCAAACGCGATGAGCTAAATGCGCGCCATAAAAATCTTTATAAAGGCATTAATAGCAGCCTGATCAATGACATCTACGACCTGATGTATGTCAAAGAACTCGACGGCAAACTTGACGTCAACTTGTTTACTCACTCTGAGTTGACCGATATGAAATGGTTGCCAGAGGGTGAATTCGAACTGTCGCTGCATCAGCAGGAACAGGATCGCGCCTTTACCCGCCGTAGCGAAGGGTTGGTAATGGCAACCGGCTATCAGTATCGCCCACCGATGTTTATCGAAGGGATCACCCACCGCCTGCGCTGGGATGAAAAAGGCCGCTACGACGTGCAACGTAATTACAGCATCGATCATCACAACCAAGTCTTTGTGCAAAACGCCGAACTGCATACTCACGGTTTTGTTACCCCGGACTTGGGGATGGCCTGCTACCGCAACTCGGTATTGCTGCGCGAACTGACTGGCCGGGAAGTTTATCCGGTCGAGCGTCAGATTGCTTTCCAGACCTTCCCGTCACAGTCGGAGCGCTGATATGTCTGCTATTTTTCGTACCACACGCCCTGCGGGTGATTTTTCTCTCCGTCCAATGTGCGCAGATGATGCTTCGCTGATCCACAGTTGGGTCACCCGCGACTATGCCCGTTTCTGGGGGATGCAAAACGACAGTCTTGAGCAGGTTGCCGCCTTTTATCAACAGCTGGCGGCGAAAAATCCGCAGGCAGTGATGATTGGCTGCTGCGATGGAAAGCCGGTCTTCCTGATGGAATTTTACCGGGCAAGCGAAGATGACGTCGGTAAATTCTACGCCGCACAACCTGACGATTACGGCATGCACATTCTGATTGCTCCGGCCAACAAACCGGTCAAGCAGTTCAGCTGGCAGGTCTTCACCGTGGTGATGGACTACATGTTTAGCCAGCCACAGGTGGGGCGGGTCGTCGTCGAGCCGGACGTGCGTAATAACAAAATTCATCCGCTGAACAAGCGTGCGGGTTTCCGCTATCAACAAACCATTGATATGGGGCACAAAACTGCCTGGCTGGCCTTTTGCCAGCGTGAAGATTATCAACAAGCTTTAACGAAGGAATCGCTGAATATGAATCATACAACGCCTTTACTGACCGGAACCCACCTCTCGGGTGATAACTGGGCGCAGGCCAATCGCTTGCTGATCCGCAAAGCGATTGCAGAATTCGCTCACGAGAAAATCGTTACCCCAACCCAATCCGACAACAATTTCTATTCTCTTGCCGTTCCGGGCGGGGAAGCCGTTTATCAGTTCAAGGCAAAAAGGCTGGCGCTGGACCACTGGGAGATTGACGCAGGTTCGCTTATCAAACAGGAAAACGGTCATCCACTGACGCTGGATGCTTTACAGTTTATTGTTGAATTTAACCAGCAGATTGGTATTCCGCAGGCGTTATTAGCGACCTACATGGAAGAAATAAGCAGCACGCTGTGCAGTAGCGTATTCAAATTGCAGAAAAATAACCCTGACAGCCAGGCTTTGGTGAATGCGGATTTTCAAACCGTTGAATCCTCAATGACTGAAGGACATCCGTGCTTTGTGGCCAACAATGGGCGCATTGGCTTCGATGCCCGCGATTATCTGGCTTATGCCCCGGAAGCCGCGACACCGATCAATCTGGTCTGGGTCGCCGTCCACCTGCGTAATGCTCATTTCTCAAGTCTCAGCGACCTGGAATATGAGCAACTGATGCACGACGAGTTGGGGCAGCCGACGGTGGATCATTTTAATGCCCTGCTGGTCGAAAAAGGCCTGCCAATCGATGACTACATTTTTATGCCGGTTCATCCCTGGCAGTGGCAAAACAAGCTACTGACCGTATTTGCCGCAGATATCGCCAATAAAGATATTGTTTATCTCGGCACGGGCGACGATCAGTATCAGGCTCAGCAGTCGATTCGTACCTTTTTCAATCGCAGCCAGCCAAATAAACGTTATGTGAAAACGGCGCTTTCAGTGCTGAATATGGGCTTTATGCGCGGCCTTTCGCCTTACTATATGGCGACCACGCCGGCGATTAACCAATGGCTCGAAGAACTGGTAAAAAAAGATGGCTGGCTACAGCGTTGTGACTTCCGCATTCTTCGTGAAGTTGCGGCCGTGGGGTATCACAACCGTTATTACGAAAAAGCCATTCAGGGCGATTCCGCCTACAAAAAAATGTTCGCTGCGCTGTGGCGCGACAATCCTGTAGCCAGTTTGCAGCCTAATCAGCGCCTGATGACTATGGCCTCGTTCCTGCACGTGGATCATCATCAGCAACCCCTATTACCGGCGCTGATTGCCGATTCAGGTTTACCGGCGAAACAGTGGATTGAACGTTACCTGACCTGCTATCTCAGCCCGCTGCTGCACTGTTTCTATCAGCATGATTTGGTGTTTATGCCGCATGGTGAAAACCTGATCCTGCTGCTGGAGAATAATGTTCCGGTGAGCGCCTATATGAAAGATATCGGCGAAGAAATCGCGGTGATGAATCCAGATGCCGTGTTGCCGGAAAAAGTACAGCGCCTGGCGGTAGACGTACCGGAAAACCTCAAACTCCTGTCAATTTTTACCGACGTATTCGACTGCATTTTCCGCTTTATCAGCGCCATCTTGCACGAGTCAGATACTCTGCCGGAAGAGCAATTCTGGCAGGCCGTAGCCAACTGTGTGAAAGAATATCAGCAGGCGCATCCACAATTTGCCGGCAAGTTTGCCCGTTACGATATGTTCGCGCCGGAGTTTACCCGCTCCTGCCTTAACCGCCTGCAATTAGCCAATAATCAGCAGATGATAAACCTGTCCGATCCGGCCGAGAATCTGAAATTCGCCGGTACGCTGGTTAACCCGATTGCTAAATGGCGTTAAAAACTTTCAACTGCTCAGCATAAACACTGAACAGGTTGGCGCGGTCGCTCTAGTGGCCGCGCTTTTTATCATTTTTTGGGGAAGGATTTGCAATGTCAGTGTTTGTTCCCGCGTCGAGCTTAACCCGTCGACAGTTGATTTTCCCGATCTCGCTGGTGCTGTTTGAGTTTGCCACCTATATCGCGCATGACATGATTCAGCCCGGCATGTTGCTGGTCACCAGCGAGTTTCACGTCGGGCCAGAGTGGGTTTCGGCCTCACTGACCGCCTACCTGATGGGCGGCATTATGCTGCAATGGCTGCTAGGCCCCCTTTCCGACAAACTTGGCCGCCGCCCGGTAATGCTCTGCGGGGTAGCATTTTTTATGCTGACCTGTTTTGCAACCCACTGGGTGCAAAGCATTGAACAATTCGTTTTGATGCGTTTTTTACAAGGCGTCAGCCTGTGCTTTATCGGCGCAGTAGGCTATGCCGCGATTCAGGAAGCCTTTGAGGAGTCGCTCAGCGTGAAAATTATGGCGCTGATGGCCAACGTGTCATTGCTCGCTCCCTTGGCCGGACCGATCGCCGGAGCCGCGTTTCTCTCTTTCAGCGGCTGGCGCACCATGTTCTGGGCGTTTGGCGGCGTTACGGCTTTAGCACTGGTGGGTCTATGGCGCTATATGCCTGAAACGTCAGGAGATAAAAATGCATCAGTTTCGGTGAAATCTTTGGCAAAAGGCTATTACATCTTGCTCAAGGATCGACAAGTCATGAGCGGTTCGCTGGCAATTGGCATTGGGACGATCCCTTGCCTTGCCTGGGTTGCCCTGTCGCCAGTGATCCTTATCCATGACCAGGGGCTTAGCCAAATGGATTATGCGCTGCTTCAAATCCCGGTTTTTGTGGCCATGATCGCCGGTAACCTGACTCTGGGCCGCCTCGCCAGCCGACTGCCCATTGAGCAACCGCTTAAACTGGGAGCGTGGCCAATTATCCTTGGTTTAGCCATAGCGGCGATCGCCACCGCAGTGAATAGCCACAGCTACCTGTGGCTGACCGCCGGACTCAGCATTTACGGCTTCGGAACCGGGCTGATTAATGCCGGGCTTTATCGGCTGACGCTATTTTCCAGCAGTGCCGGTAAAGGCAGCGTGGCGGCCATGGTGGGGATGGTCACTATTTTGGTGTTTGCGCTGGGAATCGAGAGCTCGAAAGCCGCCTACTTCAGCGGCGGCAGCCTGCGTTTCAGCCTGATCAATCTGGCCTGTGGCCTGCTTTGGCTCTGGCTGGTACGCGCATTTCTCAGAGAGAGAAAGCGACGTAGCCAGATTACTGTCGTGGAATAATCGTCCGGTTAAAACCAACCCACCAAGGTTGGTTTTAACTGCTCCTCACACCGGCGTGATTGCACCATTTCCGGAAAAATATCCGTCAAGATTAGCCAATACGAGATCCAGCTGTGCCTGAGTTGCTTCTGGAGACCATCCGGCGAGATGCGGGGTGATGAGCAAGTTGTCGAGTTCAAGCAGCGCCTCGGGGCGCGCCGGCTCGGTTTCATAAACATCAATCCCGGCACCCGCAATGACACCATCACGTAGCGCCTCGGCAAGCAGAGTCGTTTCCACCAGACTTCCGCGACCAATATTGATCAGATAACCTTTAGGACCAAGCCTGGACAGCACCGCCGAGTCAATAATATGCATGGTTTCTGCACCGCCGGGCGCAGCGCAAACCAATACATCGCACCACTCGGCCAGCGCCAGCAAATGATCAAAATAGGTGTAAGTAGATTCCGGCTTTGGATTGCGATTGTGATAACCAATTTCCATGTCGAATGCTGCCGCGCGTTTGGCAATCTTCTCACCGATCATTCCTAAGCCAAAAATGCCCATTCGCTTGCCGGAAATATTGGTCGGCTGAGCAATAGCAGTGCGCCAAACGCCGTCGCGGCATAATTGATCGAGTTTACGGAAATTACGCATAGTCGCTATTACCAGACCCATGGCGTGATCGGCCGCGCAGTTATCATTGGTGCCGCGACCGTTTACGAGGGTAATTCCCAATGAACGAGCGGCCTGAACATCAATACCCTCATAACCCGCGCCCATACAGCAGATGAGTTTAAGAAAAGGCATAGATAGCATCTCTTCCCGGGTCAAACCCAGCAAGCCGATGGTCAGCACCGCAGTAAACTCAGCGCCTTTTTCTTTGATGACAGCCGCACGCGTTTCGGGGGTTGCCGCAAATGTGGTAATACAGGCCTGCGCCAGAGCTGCCTGATGTTCTTCGCTCAATGTATTGAGAACCAGCAACGTAATCTTCGAGGTCATTTATGCCCTTCCTTCATAATCATTTGTCGCCTTAAGAAAATCTATAAAAACGCGTAATAAAGGCTTCATGTGTCTACGGCCATGATAATACAAATAAAATCTTCCCGGTGCAGATATACGAATGAAGAGTTAAAAATGCTAACCCTTTAAATACATCTAAAGCTTTGAATATTAACCATCCGTTGAGCGCGTCACGCTTTCCCAGATATCAATTTCGCTGGCTAAAGCTTTAAGCTTGCCACGTACCAGGCCCAATGCGTCGCTTCCCAGCAGCAAATGGGCCGGAGGCGAGTCGCTCTCAATTGCCACCAGCATCGCCCGCGCTGCTTTGGCCGGATCGCCGAGCTGCTTGCCGTTTTTCTCTTCTCGCGCCTGGCGAATAGGGTCGAACAACGGATCGTAATCAGCAATCGTTCGCGGTGTCCTGACCATTGATCGCCCTGCCCAATCGGTTCGAAAGGAGCCCGGTGCTACTGCGGTGACGGCAATATTAAAAGGTTTTAGCTCTTTCCCTAAAACTTCCGAAATCCCCTCCAAAGCGAACTTGCTACCACAGTAATAGGCGATACCTGGCATGGCGATAAATCCCCCCATCGAGGTGATATTGAGGATATGCCCATGGCGACGCTGGCGCATAAAAGGAACCACGGCCTTGGTCATTGCCACTGCGCCAAACACATTGACATCAAACTGGCGTTTCATGTCTTCCAGCGGTGACTCTTCCATCACGCCTTCGTGCCCGTATCCGGCATTATTAACCAGTACATCAATCGGCCCGATAGAGGCTTCAACGTCAGCAATAATCCCTTCAATCGCATTAAAATCAGTGACATCAAGAACACGCGCAAAGGCCCGTGCAGCATTCAGTGCTTCAAAGGCAGTTTTTGCAGCGTCATTACGCACGGTGCCTACTACGCGATAGCCACTGTTTAAGGCTTCTTGCGCCAAAGCTCGTCCAAAGCCGCTGCTGACACCAGTGATTAAAATAATTTTAGAAACAGTCATAAAAACTCCCGTTCGTTAAGAGATGTATGCATACTATTCTCTTGAGTGAGTGTTTTTCAGACCAGATATTCTCTTTTTATTGCCTAAAACTATGAGGACACGTGCCGTGGAGGATAATCGCACTGAAACAGGGCGTTTTGAGGCCGTGCCGTTAAGCATGGCTGAACGTCTTTTGATACTGGCTCCAAACGAGGGTTATAACCTGACCGCCCTGCCAGACGTGCGTTTTCTGCGTTCCAATCGCCCACTGGCAAGGACTCCGGTGCTTTACGATCCCGGGATTGTCATTGTCTGTCAGGGTTCAAAACGCGGGTATTTTGGCGATAAGACTTACGTTTATGACCAACAGCATTATCTGGCGGTTTCTGTTCCTGTGCCGTTTGTAATGGAAACAGATGCTTCACCCAAGAGCCCTTTATTGGCTATTTATTTACATCTGGATTTCCAGTTGGCGGCTGAATTGCTCATTGAAATGGAGCGGCACGGCGTTCCACAGCCCACTGGTTCGCCAGAAAGCATGATGTCTAGCCCGCTGGACCCTGCGTTGAGATTATCAGTACTTCATTTTCTGGAAGTGATGGGCAACCCGTTGGATGCGGCAATATTGGGGCCCGCTTTGGTGCGCGAAATGTATTACCGCATTCTGTCTGGCGCACAGGGGAACGCGATGCGCGCGGCGCTTGGAATGCAGGGCCAATTTGGCAAGATTGGCAAAGCATTACGGCGTATTCATGCAACCTACGCCACGCGACTGGATTTGGCCCAACTGGCCGAGGAAGCAGGCATGAGCGTGCCGACTTTTCATAGTCACTTCAAAGCGATAACTCAGACCTCGCCGATGCAATATCTCAAGTCGACACGTTTACATCAGGCGCGGTTGATGATGGTCCGCCAAGGCATTACCGCGGCAGTCGCCAGCCAGTCGGTTGGCTATGAAAGCCCTTCGCAATTCAACCGAGAGTTCAAACGGCTGTTTGGCTTACCGCCTGCGGAAGAGACTCGCCGCATGCGGGAAAATTTTGCCGTCCCTCCGGCTCATGCAACCTCGGCGTTCGTTTCTTCGCACTGATCCGTCTTTACGCTGACGACTCGCTCCCCGCCAGCAGTTCTTTAGCCAGACTGCCAATCAATGAGCGCAACCAGCGATGAGCCGGGTCGTGTCGGTAGCGAACATGCCAGCCCATTTCGACTGGAAAAGTACCGAGATTGACGGGAGCAGGAATAACTTTAAGCCTTGGGTCTTTGGCCAGATGTCGGCAAATTAATCCCGGCAGCGTGGCGCAATAATCGGTGACGGCGATCATTTCCGGAACGGCTAAAAAATGGGTGACCGAAACGGCGACCTGGCGTTTTAATCCCTGCTGTTCCAGAGCCTGATAAAGCCCTGCGCGCATCCGGCCGGGAGGCAGCACGTTAACATGCTTAATTCGCTCATACTGTTCAGCCGTTAAGTGATTGCCAATTTCAGGATGGTCGGCACGCACCACGCACGCCAGTCCTTCATCAATTAAATGCTGCACCACCATATTATTCGGCGCATCAACGATTCTTCCCAGCACCATATCCGTAGTGCCGGAAATCACGCCGGTTTCAATCAGGTCATTACCAAAAGGCATCAGCCGAACACGAATACCCGGCGCAGACTCGCGTAGCCGCGCCACCAGCGCGGGCATCAGCACAAACTCGACATAACTGTTCGGCGCGAGAGTAAACAGCCGCGTGGTTTTCGAGGGGTCGAACTCCTGCTGACCCTGTATCACATCATCAAGGCTTGCCAGCGCAGTTGTGATCACCGGCATCAGCTCCTCGGCCATCTGTGTCGGGCGCATACCGTAACGTTCACGAATAAATAAAGGGTCGTGCAGCATATCGCGTAGACGATTTAACGCATTGGAAAGCGCGGGTTGCGTCATGCCAAGCCGTTCAGCGGCGCGAGTCACGTTGCGTTCTTCCATCAGCGCGACCAAAACTGGCAGTAAATTCAGATCGTATTTCATCTAGATATTTCCAATATGAATATCTGAAATAATATAAATAAATTTCCGAAATATGTCACTGAGGGAGATGATGCGTTTGTCCGAAACGAAGACGTTTCCCTGAGTGATACAGCTGACAGCGGGAAATCCCCTGCGCTACATAAATTCTTAAAGCAATTAAGGAATTAACAATGAAAATTCTTATGGTTCTCACCTCACATGACCAACTGGGCGACACTGGCAAGAAAACCGGCTTCTGGCTCGAGGAATTGGCTGCACCTTATTACGCTTTCAAGGACGCAGGCGCGGAGATCACTCTGGCTTCGCCAAAAGGCGGCAATCCACCGCTGGACCCGAAAAGCAACGAGCCAATGTTCCAGACTGAGCTGACCCACCGCTTTGAAGCCGATGCTGCAGCCACCGCGCAGCTCGCCACCACGGTGCGTCTGGATAGCGTTTCTCAGGATGATTTTGACAGTGTATTTTACCCTGGAGGTCACGGGCCGCTGTGGGATCTGGCAGAAGATCAGCATTCAATAGCGCTGATCGAATCCTTTATCGGTGCAGGAAAACCTGTCGCACTGGTGTGTCATGCACCGGGCGTACTGCGCCACGTCAAGGCGGCAAATGGCCAGCCTTTAGTCGCTGGCAAGAAAGTCACAGGCTTTACCAACTCGGAAGAGGAAGGAGTTCAGTTGACCCACGTGGTGCCATTCCTGGTTGAGGATGAGCTAAAAAAACTGGGCGGGATTTATTCCAAAGCTGATGACTGGAACTCTTATGTGGTCATCGATGGCTTGCTGATTACCGGCCAGAATCCGGGATCGTCAGCCGCTACGGCAGAAGCGTTGCTGAAGCAGCTAGCGAATTAATACATATATAATAGTGGCGGAAATAGCTGCGCTATTAAGTCATCGCAGATGATATTTCAGCTAAAGAATGAAAATACGGTGTATGCAGCATCGTTATAACTAAATTCCGCCACGGCTTGCATGCCCATATTTTTATGGGCATTGATCGAAGGCGCATTATCATTACGAATAAATAACACGCCTTGCCGCCCTTTAATCTGTAATTTCAACTCTTCGAACATTTTCTTTGCCAAGCCTTTATTTCTGGCTTTTTCGCTAACGCAGACCGGCCCATAGAGATACGCATTATCCCCACCGCGATAAACCGAAAGCATGGCATGCACGATGGGTATATTCGCATTACGTTCCAACGTGGCTGACATCATAAAACCCACGACGTCATCCCCTTGCCGCGTCACGATAATCGGCATCTCCTGCATCATTAACTTAATGGTTTCTTCAGCAAGACCCGAGGAAAGTGTGCCATTGTTGATCGCCAGATTTTGCTCCTGTAACAGCATAATCCCGTTCAGATCACCTAAGTTTGCGATGCCAACTGCAATAGGTTCAGTAGTCATTGTCACTCCTCAGTCTATTCGCTCAAACGAATCCATCGACGCCCGGAAAGCATGGTAATGATAACTATGGTAACACCCGCGGCGAGATGCATGGCAAAATCCAGGCTGTGCAGGTGAATATCATGACACAGCGTAAGCAGCGTTGATGACATGAACGCAATGCCACACCCAGCCAGCGCAAGAGTTTGCCCGGGATAGAGAGAACGGGTGCGGTAAAGGCCAACAATTGAAATAACGATCATCGGCAGGCTAGCCGACAACATAAAAAGATAGCAATGCAGCCCTTCTCCGAACTTGCCTATCCCCGCGTGATCGCTGGAAAAAGAGGTATTGAGCAGGTTGACCGCCAGCCAGATCACGGCGAGCAGTGCTGCCCATTTTAATTTCATCGGCTGCCGCCCGGCGATACTCAGATTAAAGGCCGCAGCAATCGCGATAGCGCCGATAACGAAAGCCAGCAGCAGAGAAAGGATCGCCAAAAGAGAGCCAGTTTGCGACCAATCGGTAAATTTATTGTGTAAGCCCCAGCTAGTCAGCATGCCGCAGGGCAACACTGCGGCTATCCAGGCTGCCACCCGCCAGCTCGTCGGCCAGATGCGTTTCACCGGCTGGGCCGATGCGCTAAGTTTATCGATTAATGGGTCATGGCTTCTCATGATTATCCCTTCCGTATTTACGAAGGCTGAGCATCGCGCGATGCAATAATGATTTTACCGCCGAAACAGAAAGATTATTTTCATCGGCAACCTGCGCCAGGCTTTTTTCGCGCAGGTGTACAAACTCCACCATCTCACGCTGGCGTTGCGGCAAGACTCCCAGATAACCGCTTAATTCTTCATGCAAATCCTGCTCGGCACCGCCATGTTCAACGGGATAATTAAATACGGCGTCTTCGTCCTGAACCTCTTGCCTGCGCCCGTACTGGCGTAACGCATCGATAGCTCGCGCCGAAGTAATGGCCGCGACCCAAGGTAAAATCGGACGTTGGGGATCATAGGTATGACGAACGCGATGAATGGTGATCAACGTCTCCTGAATAACGTCCTCCACCAACACCTCGTCGCTGATTTTTTTGCGCACGAATACCCTGATGGCTGGCACCATCGCTTTTAGCAGTTGGTTATAGGCTTTTCTATCGCCTGCCTGCGCGCGGGCCATCAGTGCAGGCCATTGCAACGCGCGGGCATCAGTTTCCTTCATCGCCTATCCTGATAAACCTAAACAACGTTTTGCACTCAATTTATAGGCAAGCTGCGTTGTAAAAGGATTTATTAATCAATCTCTTCACGTTTTTTTCTCAGGTTCAGAGGCCTTGTCCAAAGCGCTGATAACAATCCCCGGAGTCAGTACTTGTGGCAATACCACCGGTTTTCCGCCGTTCGCTGGATACACCACATACAGCGGCAAACCACCCCGGCCAAAATCACTCAACGCCTGTTCGACATCAGGATTGTACTTGGTTGAATCCGCAATCATATAAATCGTGTTGGTGCGCGCCATTGCCGTTTTTACTGCCTGCGTTGACAGCGAGGTATGTTCGTTTACCTGACAGGTAATGCACCAGGAGGCTGTAAAGTCGACGAAAATTGGCTTGCCCTGGCCTTTAATTGCGTCAACATTTTGCGGCGACCAGGCTACAGGTGCTGCGGCGACGCTGGTTTCCGCCATCTCTGGCGCACCTGCGAAGGTTTTGAGATTGACCAACGGCGGCACAATCAGTAACGCGAAAACCACGGTGGCGATGTGCAAAGCCCAATGACGTCTGCCCATCATACGGCGTTTTTGCGCCATGCCATACAGCCAGGCAGCAAAACTGAGCAGGATACAACAGGCCAGAATGGCAGCAAGGGCGATGGATCCGCCCTGACGTTCAAGCACCCAGATGAGCCAGGCGACCGCCCCCAACATTGGGAAAGCCAGCCCGTGCTTCAAGGTCACCATCCAGGCACCGGGCGCAGGTAATATCCGAGCCAGTACCGGGAAAAACGAAATCAGTGTAAACGGTGCCGCGAAACCAATGGCCAGTGCAATAAAGATAACCAGACTGACAACCGGCGGTTGAGTTAATGCATAGCCTACCGCGCTTGCCATAAACGGTGCGCTACAAGGGGTAGCGACAACTATTGCCAGCGCGCCGGTCAACGCCGAACCGGTCAAACCGCCACGACCGCCGCCGACTTCGCCGACCTTTTGCACCGAAAGTCCGACTTCAAACAAGCCGAACAAATTCAGCGCCGATGCCAGCATCACGAGAATCAGCACTGCGATCACTACCGGTGACTGTAATTGGAAGCCCCAGCCGACTGCCGCCCCGCCCGACCGTGCCAGCAGCAATATGCCCGCCAGCACAAACATGGTCACCACAACACCCACCAGAAATGCCAGACCTTCGGCTCTGGCCTGTGCAGGCTTGTCGTGATGGCGAATCAGACTCAGTGCTTTGAGCGATATCACCGGAAACACGCACGGCATTAGATTAAGAATAATGCCACCCAAAAAGGCGGCTGCAATGGCAGTCAGCATATTAAACCTACTTAATCAATGGGTTAAGCCGGGTTGGCCTGACGGTATTTTTTCACGGCGTCTAATGCTTTCTGGATATGGGCATCCGGGTTTTTATCGGTATAGCTCAGCAGGATTTTGCCGTCCGGGGCAATGACATAAGAAGTTCGGTCGGACAGGGTATTGCCTTTCGCCTGCATGGTATTTTTGTATTCTGCGGCAACTTTAGCGCCTGGATCAGCAGCGACAGTAAATTTATCGCGACATTCGAGCTGGGAGAATTTAGCGATTTGGTCGACGTTTCCGGCAGTAACGCCAATCACCGTTGCGCCCTGCTTGTCAAAATCTGCGGTGGCTTCGGCGAAATCGTGGGCTTCAATGGTACAACCTGCGCTAAAAGCCGCCGGGAAGAAATACAGCACAACCGGCCCTTTCTGCAACGCTTTATCTAAAGAGAAGGTGGTCGGCTTACCGGCCAGAGCGGCTTTAAGCTGGAAATCAGGGGCTTTCTCACCAACCTGCAATGCGGCAAACGCGGAAGTCACAGGCAAACTTAAACCAAGAACGGCTGCAACAGCCAACGTGCCAAGGGTGCTTTTCATACGCATTATCTTTTCTCCATTGTGAGGCAGGCGATATCGCCTGATGACCTTAACCATAGGTTCGATGGCAACAAAGTAAAGGTTGCGGTCGGGAGAAAATATTTTTTAGCGCAGTAATTTCATAAAAAAACCGGCGTTGATTATTCAAAACCGGTTTTTGTGATAATTACGCTTTGAGGGAGGCCATATCAATCACAAAACGGTAGCGCACATCAGATTTCTCCATGCGTTCAAACGCCTCGTTGATTTCATCGATATTAATCACTTCACACTCTGGCAGGATATTTTTTCTGCCACAGAAATCCAGCAACTCCTGAGTTTCGGCAATTCCGCCAATCAGTGAACCGGCCAAACGGCGACGGCCAAATACCATCGGCATCGTTGGCTGCTCGTCGATCGGGCCAATCTGGCCAACCATCACCATAGTACCGTCGATATCCAGCAGCGGCATATACGGTGAAACGTCGTGCTGTACCGGGATAGTATCGATAATAAAATCAAAGCAGTTTTGCGCTTTTTTCATTGCAGCGGCATCGGTTGAAACCAGGTAATCATCGGCACCCAGCTCTTTGGCGTCTTTGGCTTTGGCTGCAGAACGGCCAATAACGGTAACTCTGGCGCCAAGACCTTCGGCGAGTTTAACCGCCATATGCCCCAATCCACCCAGCCCGACAACGGCCACGCGGCTTTCAGGACCAATGCCCCAGGTACGCAATGGCGAATAGGTGGTAATGCCCGCACATAACAACGGCGCAACGCGAGAATAATCCAGCGTATCCGGCACGCGGAGAATAAATTCCTCACGCGCAATCAGATGCTTAGAGTAACCGCCCTGCGTTATCTCCTTGGTTAAACGATCCTGCCCGGCATAGGTTGGCGTCATGCCCTCACGACAGTATTGCTCTTCGCCGTGCCGGCACTGATCGCACTCCTGACAGGAATCGACCATGCAGCCCACCGCCACCACATCGCCGACCTTGGTATTTTTCACACCATGACCAACGGCGGTGACTTTTCCGACAATTTCATGGCCAGGTACCATCGGGAACATCCCGACGCCCCAGTCGTTGCGCGCCTGATGCAAGTCAGAGTGGCAAACGCCACAGTAGAGAACTTCCATTGCTACGTCGTTATCGCGCAGATCGCGACGTTCAAAGGTGAAAGGAGCAAGCTTTTCACCTGCTTTAAGTGCGGCGTAACCTTTAGTCAACATTGTTGAAATTCCTCGGTTTATTCATTTAAGGGTTTACGGCCTTCGACCGGATAGCCTGGATCAGTATAGCCGTGAGTCGAGGCGTGGCCCGGTGCAACCAGAGAGTTAACAAACTCTTCATCTTCTTTCGTCAGTGTAAAGTCCAGGCAGCGCATGTAACTGTCCCAGTGCGCTTCAGTGCGTGGCCCAACGATGGCCGAGGAAATATTCTGATTATTCAAGACCCAGGCAATAGCGAAGGCGATGGAATCGGTGCCACGATCGGCCGAGTAGGTCGCTATCTTTCGGGCAATGGCGATCGACTCCTGGCGCCATTCAGTTTGCTGAATTCGCATATCACCGCGTCCGGCACGGCTGTCTGCCGGAGGAGCCGTTTCAGCGTTATATTTACCGGTCAGCACGCCGCGCGCCAGCGGACTGTAAGGCACCACGCCCAGCCCGTAATGGGCGGCAGAAGGGATCTGCTCGACTTCAGATTTTCGATCCACAATGTTGTACAGCGGTTCGCTAACCACCGGACGCTCAACGCCAAGCTGGTCGGCGATACGGCACATCTCGGCAATCCGCCAGCCCGAGAAATTAGACACGCCGTAATAACGAATTTTGCCCTGATTAATGAGTTCACCCATCGAGCGGACGCTTTCTTCCAGCGGGAGGTCCAAAAGCGCACGATGGAAATACAGGACATCAATATAATCGGTGCCAAGTCTTTTCAGACTGCCTTCCACACTTTGACGGATCCATTTTCTGGACTGCCCGACCTGGTTTGGGCCACCAGCAAAGGGAAAACCAAACTTGGTGGCGATAACCCAGTCATCGCGATGGGTTGCTACCGCTTTGCCAACCACCTCTTCGGATTTACCGGCATGATAGACGTCGGCAGTATCAATAAAG
Source organism: Serratia sp. M24T3 (assembly GCF_000257645.1). Lineage (GTDB taxonomy): Bacteria > Pseudomonadota > Gammaproteobacteria > Enterobacterales > Enterobacteriaceae > Rouxiella. Next base: position 151,118 of record NZ_AJHJ01000008.1, on the reverse strand, counting down.
TTAACCCCTTGCTCGCCCGCTTTTGAAATAATACGTTTGGCGGTTTCTAAATCGGTTTCACCACCGAACATCATGGCGCCCAGACAAAGTGGCGAAACTTTCAAGCCGCTACGACCCAAGTTTTTATAATTCATAGTGATTCCTCTCGACGTGTAAACAAAAACCCTCTAACCGATAATGACTAAACAAGAGTGCTTATCAGTGCTGGCTAGTCGTTTGATTCATAAATAGTGGCACTCAGAGAAAGATAGATAAATAGCTAATCGTGAATAGATATATGAGAAGGATTCATTAATGGAATCTCTTCATAGTTAAAAATAAGATCCAGCAGAAACCAAACTAATGAAAATCCCTCATAAGTGTATGCAATATTCATGCATTAATATTATTAAATCCGGCAGGTATTATTGCATCATGAATTCATTACTCAGGTGCAGGCCATGAAAAATACCTCTTTAAAAACTTATTCGTCAGTTACCGAGATAACGTTGCCTTCGCTGGCAATGTATACCGAGAACACCCTGGCGAAAAATTTGTGGAACAGAAGCGGGCTTTCTCCACGCGACAGAAGCCTAATCACGCTAGCCGTGGTTATTTCCCGCAACCACAGTGTCGAACAGGCTAATCATATTCATCTGGCACTGGATAATGGGGTCAAACCGGCTGAAATCTCTGAGATAATTAGCCACCTTGCATTCTATGCAGGCTGGGGCAATGCCACTGCCGCTGCGCAATCAGTTCAGCAAGTTTTTGAGGAAAGAGGCATTATCATCAGTGAGTTACCGGGCAGTGACATTGTACCTTTGCCAATCAACCCGCATGCTGAAGATCAGCGCGCCCAACATGTGAGCAGTAATTTCGAGGCAGTTTCCCAAGGCGTGGTGCAGTTCACTACTGATGCAGTATTTAACGATCTATGGCTGCGCCCGGATCTGGCACCTCGCGATCGCAGCCTGGTAACTGTTTGCGCTTTGGTGGCTAACGGTCAGGTCGCGCAAATTACATTTCATCTAAATAAAGCAATGGACAACGGCCTTACTCAGCCTCAGGCAGGGGAAGCATTGACTCAACTCGCTTTCTACGCGGGCTGGCCAAATGTCTTTTCGGCATTACCGGTTTTCAAACAGGTTTTTGAGTCCCGCTGAAACAAACTTCTATAATCAAACTCAAAGGCCACGGCATTAGCAGTTTTAAGGAAATAAATGAAATCACGCGATAACCTGAATGACTATGTCGCATTTGTCACGGTTGCTCGGGAAAAAAGCTTCACTCGCGCCGCTGCACAGCTTGGCGTCTCACAGTCGGCGCTGAGCCATACTATCCGTGGTCTTGAGTCAAGTCTGGGTGTCCGGTTGCTGACCAGAACCACCCGCAGCGTTTCCCCTACGGAAGTAGGCCAGCGGTTGCTGGATAACCTGGCTCCACGTTTTGAAGAAATCAGCAGCGAAATTGCCTCGATTGGCGATGCGCTGGACAAACCCGCAGGGAATATCAGGATTTCAGCCACCGACTACTCTATCCAGAGAGTTCTATGGCCAAAACTGTCGAACGTTCTCAAGGAATATCCAGAAATTAACGTTGAGTTGATTAACGACTACGGTTTAACCGATATTGTCGCTAATCGCTATGATGCGGGCGTCAGGCTGGGTGAACAAGTCACTAACGGCATGATTTCGTTGCGTATTGGTCCAGATATACGATTTGTCGCCGTCGCTTCTCCTGAATATTTACATACCCATGGCATCCCTGAAACACCTTACCAACTGGCCAAACACCGCTGTATTAATCTGCGGCTTCCAAGCCATGGCGGCTTTTACGTCTGGGAGTTTAAAAGAGACGGCAAAGAAGTCCGGGCCAGAGTCGACGGCCAGGTGGTATTCAACACCGTGGTGCAAGTGGTCGAAGCGGCTATTGATGGTTATGGCATAGCGCAAGTTCCCGAGGATCTGGTCGAGGATGAAATTAAACAGGGAAAATTAGTGCTGATGCTCGAGGACTGGACGCCCTATTGCGAGGGGTTACATATATTTTATTCCAGTCGACGCCAGGCATCTAAAGCGATGCGTATTGTTATTGATGCTTTACGTTATCAGCGTGAATAAAGCGGTATTATTGCACGGGGTTAATAATTCCATTCATTAACAGCTCCTAATAATAATCAAACTGCAGTGCTATATTAATTCCCCATTGACGCTTTTTACAATGCGTTATCAATCATTTAAATATCACGCTATTAAAACCTCCCGGTTATAAAAAGGGAAGTCGGCAAACTAATGCATTAATAAATCATTTTATCGAAAAACTATCGTAAGGAATAACCATGAAACTCAATTTTGAAAATCAGGTCGCTCTGGTGACAGGAGCTGCCTCGGGTATGGGGCTTGCGGCGGCAAAAGCCTATGCCATGGCGGAAATGATGAAGGAAGTCCCAATGCGCCGTCTGGGTCGTGCCGAAGAAGTTGCTGATGCCGTTATTTGGCTTTGTAGCCCGGCCTCCAGTTTTATTATCGGTCACGCTTTGCCGGTAGATGGCGGATATACCGTGCGATAATTAACTCGTTGCTGACACTGATGGCCCTAGTTCTCGCGGTTTTTTGATTATCGGCATCGTCGTGACAATCTACTCGGCGTTTCCTGACTTTGCCGTTAAAGCATCAACATAGGAAAAATTAAAATAGTTAGGAAAGTAATAATTAAGAGTACACTCGAAAACGAATCGCGGCACATAGCACCTTTTGCACAAAAAATCATAAGGTGGCGGTTATGATACTTGTACAAGTAACATTAGTTGTATAACTTTATATTGGCGCATTTAGGCGTTAACTATTAAATTTTGAACAAGGAAGCCCTTATGCGTCAGAGTGAATTTTCAAAATCTAAGATGGGTGATGCTCTTTTCCTGCTCAATAACGTCCCTGCTCTTTCGCAGGATGAGACCATGGGTCAGATTGTGGTCGAAATTTTACGAGCCGGTGAGAATCTTAATCGTAGAGAGATTTTGAAAAAGTTGGTAGGTCGAATTGAGCTGGCAGCCAGTGCCGAAGATGTTAAGCATTTTGAACAGTTGATTCTTGTGGTGCTTAAAAGCGAATTATAATCCTTCTCAAAACGCCCCTATTTTCAATGACACACGCAGCGGGCTGCGTGGTCAATGAAATTACCTGATTGTTTCCAGAACCTGAATAACGCCCCCCTTTTTAAATGAAGTCACGTCCAGGCTCTGGATAAATCACATTAATTAATCTGCGCGCGCCCTGGCAAAGTCTGGCAACTGCCGCCTTTGGAAGCCGGAGCCGTCACCGGATATTTAGCGTCAGGCGTGATATAAACCTGCGTCGTCGCCACGTAACCATCGGCGAAGGTCGCCTCAATAAATCTCGCCTGCCATCCTGCGCCACTGTAGTCCAGTGACAAATTAACCGTGTTTGCCTCGGTGGCCGTCAGCGGTTCAGAGGTGTAGCGAATACCACAGTTGTAGCGGAAATCTCTGGAATCAGTATTGACCGCTGTCCATTGCACCACTTTCACCGGCTTCTCGGAGAAAGTCACCAGCCGCTGCTGTGGATTATTTGCATCAGATTTCGCCACCGTCACGGTTGGCAGTGCAACATGGTCCTGATAACGATTGACGAAAGGCACCAGCGAGCTTTGCATGAATTTCTCAATGCCCATATGGTCGCTATTTGGCGCAACGCGCATCGATTTTTCGCCAGGCAGCTGATCGTAATAATAATGCGAATCATCGGCCGGGAAGAAGTCATCGCCGCTGGCATTGACGATATATTTCGGAATAGCCAGACGTGACGCTTCGCTGCTGTCGCGATACTGTAGCGGATCCTCAATTTTCATCAGCTTGTCAAACGCCGGTTTGTCGACGTCGAGATCAACTTTGTGGTCATAGTAAGGCTTGAACGCAATCGGCCAGTTGCCACCGTAAGTCTTATACATGTGCTTGATGATGTCTTTGGTATTCAAAATATCGGCAACAAACGGCACAATAGCGACCACGGACGGATCAGAAATTCCCGCCAGCCAGCTTGCCCAGCCGCGTTTTGAAGCGCCGGTCACGATAAACTTGTCCACGTGCCATGGCTTGAGTTCTAACTGAGCAAGCCTGATGGTCTGGGAAATCGCCGCAGACATCGGCACGTGCAGCGGCAGTGTTTGCCTCTGGTCCGGGTTATCCATGAATAATTCAAAACTACGCCCGATGCTGTCGTCCTCGATACGCGGCGTCTTGTCATTATCATAAATCAGGCCGACGGACGGGATATTGTCCAGTGACACCACAATAGTGTTGGTGGACTGCGCGATATCAATCATCACATCCGGGGTCATATCGATGGCAAGCACAGCCGTAGTGCCTTTTACATCCTTTGGAATGTAAATGCTGACGTCGTGGGTCCATTTCTGTGGCGTGACCAGTCCGGCAGGCGACCAGGATTGTGAATTCAGTTTATAGGTGTTGACCTGCACCGGAGGTTTCGACGGATCGATGTGGTAGTGAGCAGGTAAAACACTGTTCAATAAATAGCGATACTCGCGAGGCGCCTGTTTGTTATCGACAAACCAATAGTCCAGGGGCTGCTGTGCAAGCTGCTGACGGTAGCACGACAGGACTTGCGAGCCATCAGCCTGCGGTCCCTGACTGTTGCATGCCGGCGCTACGGGAAGCGTTTGTGCAAACAGACCATTTGACAATAAAGCCAGTGAAAACAAACTCAATCGTAATACTTTCATATATACCCTGGGATAGAAATTAAATGCTAAAGTTTTAGTAAGATATTTCTTTATTAATACTAGGCCTGTAACGGCTCTTAATTAACTATGTAAGCTAAGCTCCAAATTCAGCCTTCTGTCATTTTAACTGCAATGACAATAATTAAAGTTATAGTCACGTTGCTAAATGGTTAACGCACAAACATTTGCATCATGGATAATTACTTTGTTTATCATTCGCATTAAAGCAGATGCACAAGGAGCTACTCAGCAAACTCATGGTTATTTTGCTGAAGAATTTAATTTACTATCGCTGTTATTTTTCCCTTTCAAAATCCACGCATTATTTGTTAAAAAATGCTGTTTTCTGTGTGTTAGAGAAACTTACCAACACTAACGAGTTTCGCCCCCGATTCATGACGAATGGGAGCAAGAGATTCCTTTCAATAAATAACAACAGATCAGAGGGATATGTAGCCTACCTGCGGACACCCCGTTATAGCGCTGCTAAAACTATACAAATTCATCTCTGCTGTACAATAATTTTGATCAAAAAATTGACAACCCATAGGTTAACCCACACCAAAACAAAGGTAACTATATGTTTTTGATCGATAAAAATCCAAATGCAGACTTTTCTTATAATTTAAAATTTTTTTGAAATTTTGCTAGCACTTAACCTAAATTAACCGTTCATCATTATTTGGCTTTTAACACCGCGTAAATTAATAACGAAATTCTCTAATTATATTTATTTGCTATAGAGAATTTTACAAAATATTTCATAATATTTGATGTAATTACATCAAGCATTAAATTGACATTCATCCCCTTGCAAAGTTTTAGACATAAGTAAATACCGGCTTGCTATTTATTCTGTTTTTAAGTCATGAAACACACGAATTGCCACAAATAAATCAAGTTTAACCATCAATATCCACACAATAACTACAAGTTTAACATTTATTTAATTTCCCCCCGCTTGTTTCAATTTGAGGAATCAATGTGAATCGTAGAAAAGTGCTTAAAGGCGGAATGGTACTGATTGCCAGTGCCACTGTTGCATCCGTTTTCAGACCCGCAGGCGCAGCTGTAAAAGTGTTTACCGGCGGCCAACAGTGGAATTCCCCCCCTGGCCGCCTACCGCAAATAATTGATGACAGCAAATTAGTCTTCTTTACTCCGCGCGAGGCCGATCTTCTTAAAGCAGTTTATGACCGCCTGATCCCGGCCGATGAATTGTCAGTCAGTGCTTCTCAGGCAGGTTGTGTCACCTTTACTGACAATCAGTTAATTGGGCCATTTGGTTCGGCACAAAACCGCTACAAGTTAGGTCCCTTGGTTCAGGGTACGCCGGAACAAGGAATACAAGACATCATTACTCCAGCAGAGATTTATCGGAAGGGTTTGGCTGCAATGGATAGTCATTGTCAGAAAACGACAGGTAAGGCCTTTTTAGATCTCAGCGATGAGGAAAAGGATAACTACTTGGAAAAAATGGAATCAGGCAGTTTTGATTATGGTGAATTTAATGGCAGTAAATTGTTCAGTTTAATGCTGACAAACGTCAAAGAAGGCTTCCTGGCTGACCCTGTATATGGCGGAAATAAAAATATGGCAGGCTGGAAAATGATTGGCTTCCCTGGCGCACGTTACGATTATCGCGATTATATAAATATTAAAGGAAAAAGAGTCGAACTAGAGCCAATTAGCCTAATCATGATTTGATATTTAGTTATTTTTCTTTTTTTTGGGGAATGTGAGCATGGAATATAAAAGACCTAAAGCAGATGTGGTTATTGTCGGACTTGGCTGGGCTGGCTCGGTTATGGCTGAAGAGTTAACGCGCGCAGGACTGAATGTGGTCGCTATTGAACGTGGAGCCTGGCGCGAAACCAGCGCCGATTTTCCCACAACGACCGATCCTGATGAATTAAGATATTCTGTACGCAAAGAGATCCTTCAACCCGCCTCGGTTGAAACTTATACCTTTCGCAATAATAGCAATCAAACGGCCCTTCCAGGGCGTGAATGGAATAACTGGACGCTAGGGATGAACGTTGGCGGCGCTGGAACTCACTGGGCGGCCGCTTCGTGGCGTTTCCTGCCTTATGATTTGGCCGTTGCAAGCCACGTTGAGCAACGTTATGGAAAAAAGCAACTGGTAGACGGGCTTATCGTTCAAGACTTTGGCGTGACCTACGATGAGCTGGAACCTTTTTACGACCGTTTCGAGAAAATAGCAGGAACTTCCGGTACGGCAGGCGTCATCAATGGCGTCAAACAGCCCGGCGGGAATCCGTTCGAAGGCAGTCGCAGCAGCCCTTATCCCACCCCTTCATTGGTTCGTTCACGCTGGAATGATATTTTCGCCGAAAAAACCACCCAAATGGGATTCCACCCTTTTCCTGTTCCAGCAGGAACTATCGGCGCAGCCTATAAAAATGCCTTAGACATCGAGCTGGCACCTTGCACCTACTGCGGTTACTGCCAACTTTATGGTTGTGGCAACTGGTCGAAATCCTCCCCCAACGCCTGTGTAATGCCAGCTTTGATGCAGCGTAAGAATTTCACCATGCTCACCGAATGTGAAGTTTTGCGCATTGAAAAAAGCCCGGATGGTAAAACGGCTTCTGGCGCGACTTTTATTGATTCTGATGGCAACTATGGATTCCAACCTGCTGATATCGTTGTAATCACAGCATATCAACTGGATAACGTGCGATTGCTGATGTTGTCGAAATTCGGGAAAATGTACGATCCTAAAACCGGTGAAGGCACTTTAGGTCGGGCATTTAATTTCCAGACGCTTTCCTATGCGTTTCTGAATCTTGAAAATGAATTTTTCAATCCGTTTATGAATACCGGCGCATTGGCAACCCAGATTGACGATTTTAACGGCGACAATTTCGACCACACAGGCCTTGGTTTTATCGGTGGTGCCGGTATTCAGGCGCTTTCCAATACCGGCTTGCCAATAAGCCTTTCCGACCAAATCCCGCAAGGGCATCGTCAGTGGGGATCAAGCTGGAAAAAAGATTTTCAGGAAGGTTATCAAAACTGGGCCATGGTCCAGGGTCAGGGAACCAGCTATTCGCATCGCGATCAGTTCCTGGACCTTGACCCGACCTACAAAGACCGCCACGGCCAGCCGTTATTGCGCATGACTTACGATTACAATCTTAACGACCGACGCTCAGGCGCCTATATTCGGGATCGCTGCCGTGAAATTGCCGAGGCCGTTGGGGGCAAAAACATTCGTGCACTGAATTTTGCTGACGATCATTATTCGCCATATCGCCCTTTTGACAGCTCGCATACGATGGGTGGCGCGGTGATGGGCCTCGATCCCAAAACTTCGGTGCTCAACCGTTATCAGCAGCATTGGGATGCACATAATCTGTTCGTTTCTGGCGCTTCCTCATTCCCGAACAACGGCGGCTACAACCCAACCATTTCCATTGGTGCGCTAACTCTCCGTACTGCCCGAGCCATCATCGAACGTTACGTTAAAAACCCCGGTTCGCTGGTTTAAACATCCCCCCCTTATACCTTGACGCTAAGTCACTATTTATTAAGGTTAAAAGTGTATAAGGGGGACTTTTCCTTCATTAGCCGGTTAACTATTTTACCTCCTGCTGTGTAATAACACGGCGATGCGAGCCATGGAGCAACAATTTTTGTTCCGATGCAAAATATCGAGCTGCTACACAGCGAGCTTAACAATAAGCACTATGGCTATGGACGCCCGGACATTGTTCAGCAAGGCTGGGGAAAGGTGCTGGAAGTTTATGATCCTTTCGGCAACCGTATCCGATTTTGCCAATACTAACTTTGTTCAACGTGCCGACTTATGTCGGCACTTTAATTGCCTGAATTCTGCTATTAAAGGAACCTATAAATGAATAAAAATGTGATATAAATGAATTAAAAATCACAATCGAACAAAGGTTAAAATGACAGGAAATCATGGTACCAGATCGAAACTATTGCAATTTTACGCTTTTTTAGCATTGGTGTACGTGAGTGATATCGTCGTTTTAGTTGGCATAATTTGGAATACTTATAAAATAACCGCCTCTTCGTGGTTCCTTGGCGTTGTTCTCTCTATCAGTATTATTACTCCCTATTTGCTGAGGAAGATTTTTCCAAAAGCCAACCTTTTGCATCTGAATTTGAAACAATTATTTTTATTTCGCATTTTTATCTATGCAGTAATACTTTTAGTGTCAAGAACGCCATTCTCTGAGAGTTACTTAGGTATTACTCTTTTGATTATATTCTATGGGGTACTAACCCTATCAACCCAGAGTGCATTTGAAGCAAGAAATACTCAATTAGTAATTAATAAATCGATTACTTCCGGGAATGCTTCAAGGGTCATGCAAACGGTAATGCAAACTGGGGCTTTTGTCGGTTCTTTAGTAAGTGGTTTGCTTTCTGCAAAGTATCCTTTGGCGATGACCCTGCTTTTTATCAGCCTCGTTGATATCACCTTGAGCTTAATTGCGTTAACTTTACTTTGGAATCATAAAGATAAAGAAAGAGTTACTTCAGATATCAACACGTTTGCAAACAAATCCATTGAACAATTCAAGGCTTCCAGTGATCAGATTGCGCTATTTTTTACTAATGGTCTGATCGGCTTGCATATTGCGGCATTCAACGTCTTAACTCCCATATTCTTTCAGAGTTTAAATCATTGGAGTAGTCAACAATTTGGAATAGCTGCCGGTATTTCGGGGGTGGGGGCATTGAGTGCTGCATTGTTGAAACAGGGAAGATTTTCATTTCTTCTCTGTTCAATCCTGTTAGTTATAGGCGATACAATTTTTTGTTTAGTACAAATAAGACTCATTAGCTTAGCGGCCTGCTTCTTTATCGGCTTTTCATTAAACACAATTCGAATCGGCAATCGTGTCAAAATGATAGATTCAGTACGAGACGATAAAGACGCCCATCCTGTTGCAGCCCAGAGTGCTACTTACTTTTCAGCCTTTCAGGCCATTGGCCCCTTGGTCATGGGATTTTTGTTAACCAATACTTTTTTCGGACTGGGAGCTTCAAAGTGGATGCTACCCGTGGCTGCGCTGCTGATTTTTGCATCGATAGTCATTCAAGCCTCGGTTGTCCCCAACAGAGTGACTAAGCCTGATATTTAGGCTTATATTCGGGATGATCTTTTGGCAGCTTGCTCTATTCCCCCCTGTCGTCTATACCCTCTCATAGCACAGTTCAATCACCTTCAATCTAAGTGACCACTCACTTAGATAAGTGACTGCCATTGGCGGAAACAATAACGTCGCGAAACGAGTGGCATTTGTTGTATAGTATTTAAAGCGTGCTCAATCTAATTGAGCACAACTTATATTGAAAAAGCTAAGGCCACGAAAAGAAGCAAAGTAATGGTTTACTACCTATCCAGCTGATAAGCGGAAAGGTTTCAACATCACTGAATGTGACCCTGACAGCCTTTGCTGTGAGAGGGCGAATAATTTGGAACCCTACATGTTGTCAACAATCATTTATCGTAGCCATCTCTGCGATAACGTTTCGGTAGAAATTTTGGCTGGTTTAGCCGCTGACGCCAATGTCAGGAATCAGCTCTTTGACGTTACAGGCATTCTGCTTTTCAACGGAAGCCACTTTTTTCAGTTGCTTGAAGGTCCTGAAGAAGCTGTTAACAAGATTTACGATAATATTTGTTCAGATAACAGGCATAACAATCTGGTCGAGCTGATGCGCGATTACGCACCCGAACGGCGTTTTGGTAACGTCGGGATGGAGCTTTTTGATCTCAGTCAATACGCCCAGGAAACAGTTCTCGAGGCGGTGCTGAAAAAAGGCACCTCCAAGTATCAGCTTACCTATGACGACCGAGCACTTCAGTTTCTCTGCACCTTCGTTGAAGCAAGAGAGCAGGAAAACTATCTCGAAATCCCGCCTGCTGACAGCTGGTCATTTGTTGCGGATGAGACTCCAGAACCGGCAATTGAGTTCAGCAAGGCGAGTATGGAAGATTACAGTTTTGCTTTTCAGCCGATTGTTGATCCACTGACTCGTGAAGTCATTTCGCTGGAAGCCAAGCTTTGCAATCTGGAAGGCAATTCTGCGCACAATTATTTTTCTTGTCTGTCGCCTGAAAAAGTTTATCAGGCCGATTTGGACTCCAAAAAACTGGCATTCGCTCTCGCCGGCAAGTTAGGGATTGGCAGGAAAACGCTTTCTATAAAACTATTACCGATGTCATTGGTTAGGGTACCCGAGGCCGTTGATTTCCTGATTGAGCAAATCAAAGCAAATGGCCTGGTCCCGGAACAAATAGTGGTCGCGGTCACAGAGACCGAGGTTATTACGCAGGTTGAGGAATTTGCTTCAGCCATCAGGAAACTCAAGGCATCGGGAATAAGTCTGGCCATAGACGATTTCGGGGCAGGCTCTGCGGGTTTGTTGTTGCTGGCTCAAATTCAGCCCGAAAAAATCATTATCGATCGCAACATCATTAGCGACGTGCATAAAAATGGTCCGAAACAGGCGATCGTTCAAGCAATCATCAAATGTTGTTCTTCACTCGAAATATCAGTGATTGCAGCTGGCGTTGAGAGGCCTGAAGAGTGGATGTGGCTTGAAGCCGCAGGAGTGCTTAACTTCCAGGGTGATTTGTTTGCAAAACCTCGGCTCAATGGCATTCCGGCAGTTGCCTGGCCGGAAACAGAACTATAGGTTGATTCATTGAACACCATTTAACTTTGCCTTCCTTTGAGAAGGCCTTGTTAAATATAGTAAAAGGTATTTATATGAAGAAAATCACTATAGTACTTCTGGTCGTTTCATCATTCCCCGAACTCGCGGATTGCCAGCAATAAGATTTTTAGCCCCGACACTTAGCCGGGGATTAATATCATCAGCTCATCCCAGTCGCAATGTCACTTCAACATCCCCGCCGAAAGGTACTGAAACATAGCCATTGCTGGTCGAACGGATATAAGCCAGATAGTCAGGGCTGTAATCGGCATCATCAGCAACAATGATTGCTCCTGGTCTGAGCCGACTCTCGAGCAAAGCCAGAATCTCTGGATACAGGGCCTTGGCACCGTCGAGCACCAGTAAATCAATATTTTCAGGCATATCAAAAGCGAGTGTCTGCAAGGCATCCCCTGCGCGGATTTCCACCAAATCTCCTACCCCGCCCTCAATCATATGCTGAGCAGTATTTTGCAAATAGAAAAAAGTCGCCGCCAGAAAGGTTGCGCGAGTTGGTGCAGGTTTTTATTCAGTCGGAATGTGAAGAAGCATTGATGCGTACCGCGCTCGATGATGCTGCGCCGCTTTACCGTGATGCGCCTGAAGCACTTGAGATCAAGGCCGGTGCAGAAAAGATCTTTGACGATTTTATCCGTGAGGCGCTTCCCGACGTCGGGTCAGAAAAGCGGAAATTAGCGGGAGAATTAATTTCCAAAACTTTGGGCGCTGTAGGGAAAGACTTTTCCGAAAGCTCTCGGACTGCCGAGGAAATCAACGCCTATGCCCAGGCTATGGCAGACATGTTTTGCGCCTATCTTGCGGTAACGGAAAACTCTGCCGCTTAAGTTCGCGCAGCGTGCATTTCATCGACCAGTGTTAACACTAAATCTTGTGCACTCATTTCGCGAGCCAGTTGAGCACCTTGCCCGGCCCACTGGGCTCCAAAACCATGCTCTCCTTTCGCTGCTGCCGCACTGGCCAATGCTTTTCCGAGTGCATAAGTCAGAGGATAAGAAGGAATGGTATGTTTGGCAAAGTCACGCGCATAGGTACAAAAAGCGTTTTCGATACAGCGCGCAGGTCGGCCAGATATTGCAGAAGTTAACACCGTATTGGCGGCCTGCTTACTTTTTAGAGCCTCACGATAAGCGCTATTGGCCGAGGATTCGGGGCACAGAACAAATGCGGTTCCCAACTGTGCGCCCTCCGCGCCTAGAGCTAACATCGCCGCGATCCCTGCCCCGTTCATTATTCCCCCTGCGGCAATCACCGGTTTTCGACAGTGGTGCTTAATCGCCTGTACCAAGGCAAAGGTGCTGAGCATACTATCCGCCTGCATCGGGTCAAATATGCCCCGATGCCCTCCAGCTTCGATACCCTGCGCTACGATAAAATCGATACCGCTGGCTTCGATTTCTTTGGCCTCATTGATGCTCGTCGCCGTCGCCAGCGTAATAATTCCCTTTTGCTTCAGTAGATTGATTACTCCAGAAGCCGGTATGCCAAAGTGAAAACTCACCGCAGCAGGCCGAGTGTTTAACAAAATGTCGAGTAGCAGACTGTTGTTATGAAAGGTGGTGTAAATCTCTTCCAGCTCGCCTGGGAGCTGAGCATCATATTGCACAAACAACTCATGAAACTGCTTTATCCACGCCTTTTCGAGCTGTTCATCGCGCTGTACTGCCTGATGGCAAAAAACGTTAACGTTAACTGGCCCAGAACTCAGTGCGAGCGTCTTTTGAATCATCAGCTCGGCCTGTTCGGGGTTGGCGGCACCGATACTGATCGATCCCAAAGCCCCCGCATTAGACACTGCGGCAGCAAGTTCGGGGGTTGAAACACCAGCCATTGGCGCTTGAATAATCGGATATTGCAGGTTGAGTAATTCGCATAAAGAGTTTTTCATTCTTATCGCTGCTTGTCATTTTATGTGCTGAAAATATACAATCTCTTATAGAGACCATAAAATCAATATCGTTTTCATTATGAGAATATAAGATGAATCACACTTCATTAAAAATCTTCGAAGTTGTAGCTGAAGAGATGAGTATCATAAAGGCCGCGAAGCGCCTCGGACGAGTCCAGTCGAATATAACCACGCGTATTCAGCAGCTTGAGCATGAACTTGATGTGCAACTGTTTATCCGTGAAAGCAAAAAACTCAAGCTCTCACCCCAGGGAAAACAGTTTTTGGTGTATACCAAAAAGCTGCTCAGCCTGGCTGAAGAAGCCCGCCAGTCGCTACATCCGCAGCAACCCGGCGGCATTTTTTCTATAGGAACGATGGAATGCACGGCAGCCAGTCGCCTTTCTGCACCATTGGCAACATTCAGCCGCACTTGCCCAGAGGTAAAACTTAACCTAACGATGATGCCAACTCGTCAATTAACCGAGCGCGTTCAGCAATCTGAGTTGGACTGTGCGCTGGTCGCATTGCCGGTTATTGCTGGTAAAAGTGTACAATGTCCTGAAGATTTGCATAACTTGCCGCTATTTGTTGAAAATCTCACTCTGCTTTTACCTGCCAGCATGAGTCATGTAAACAAACTTGAAGACATAACAATAGGTAGATTGGCTGCCTTTAAAGAAGGCTGCACCTATCGCGATTTAGCCAGGAAGCTTCTAGAAAAAGCTTCAGCGCAAGGCGGCGGCATCCAAATTCAGGATGTAGCCTCTTACCATTCAATGATGGCGTGTGTCGCATCAGGGACTTACATCTGCCTATTGCCAGAAAGCGTGGTCGATTTGCTACAACTGCCAGAAGGATTAAAAAGAATTGAAGCAGGATCCGCTGTAACACACCTGATTTGGAGAAAAGATTTTGCTTCTCCGGTGCTGGAACAGCTGTGTCGAATTTTGCATGAAACTTCCAATCTTGATGGCGCTCAGCAGCAGGCGCTGAGTTAAACCTTTTTCTATTTATAATAGAAATCGAACATTAACCTCTCGTTTTTAACCACCAGCCCGGTTGCAATAATTAGACTCCTGCAATCAAAGGACCCGCAGGCCAGATAATGCTTGCGAGGCGCCTCGCAATACCCACACGGTTTATGTCCATATATTGGTTGTCGATCACGCCGATAAGATGTATTTTAAATACATCTTATCGACATATGGAGTGTGACCGTGTTAAATAATCAACAAAAAGAATTGGTTAAAGCGACAGTTCCTGTATTGCGTCAAAACGGCGTGGCTCTTACCGACTACTTTTACCACCGTATGCTCAACAATAATCCCGAGCTAAAAGAAACTTTCAATATGGGAAACCAGCGCTCTGGAGCGCAGGCAAAAGCGCTGGCGGGGGCAGTTTTAGCCTACGCCGAGAACATTGATGATCCGTCAGTGTTGGCACCAGTAATAGAATTGGTATGCAATAAACATGTGAGCTTGAATATTCAGGCTCCTGACTACGCGATTGTTGGTGAAAATCTGCTGCATTCGATTAGTGAAGTCCTCAATATCTCTATGGAAGATGAGCTGATTTCTGCCTGGTCGGCGGCTTATCAACAGCTTGCAGAGCTGTTTATTGCGACTGAAAAGAACCTCTACGATCAGCATCAAAAAACTCGCGGCAGCTGGCTCGGCTGGCGTCAGTTTGTGATCGATAAAAAAGTGAAGGAGAATGATGAAATCACCTCTTTTTACCTGATTCCCAAGGATAATCAGTCACTGCCAACCTATGAAGCAGGGCAATACATCACAGTGCGGGTCACCGTACCTGAACTGGGGATAAAACAGCCGCGACAGTACAGTTTGTCTGATGCTCCTGGAGGTCAATATCTGCGTATTTCTGTCAAGCACGAGCAGGCGCGGATTGCGGGACAAGACGCGGGATATGTCTCTTCAACGCTGCATACATGGATAAAGCCGGGGGATGTTATTGAAGCCAGCGCCCCCACGGGCAACTTCTATCTGCTTAATCCGCAGTGCAATAACGTGCTGATTAGCGCAGGTATTGGCTTAACCCCGATGTTAGCAATGCTAAAGCAGCTAACTGCAGAAAATTCGAGTTGCAAAGAGAAGCAAGAAATTGCACATAGTTCTGATATTGATGAAGGTAATAAGTCGATCTACTTTCTTCATGCGGCACGCAGTTCAAAAGCGCAGGCGCTACGCGATGAAATATCTTTTCTTGCCAACAAAAACAAAAACTTAAAAACATTTATTGCTTTCGAAAATATTGAACAGAATGATGTTTTAGGCAAGGATTATCATCTTGAAGGCAGGTTGAATCTAAAACAGGTTCCTGAGAGCTATCTGCCAAAGGATGCCGACTATTACCTTTGTGGCCCTCTGCCCTTTATGAGACAGCAAAATAATTCATTGTTAGAATTAGGTATTCCTCAAGAGAGGATCCATAGCGAGGCCTTTGGCACAGGCGGGGTTTCGCTATAAATCATCTTCAGCGTGCTCCAAATAGGGGCACGCATAGGGTCTTTATGAAACTTAATCAATTTACCGATCTTGGCTTAAGAACACTTATCTATCTGACCCAACCAAATCGAGAGACGCCGTTTACCATTGGAGAAATGGCGAGCGAGCTGAATGTCTCTGCCAACCACCTGGTAAAAGTGGTGCATTTTTTGGCAAGGCAAGGTTGGGTAAACACGACTCGCGGACGAAATGGCGGGATCGTATTAGCCAAAGACATGCTTGAATATCAGTTAGGTACCGTTATAAGAATTCTAGAGGAGCGGGCAGATAACTCGAATGAACTGGTAAATTGTCACAGCCCGGAATGTGTACTGATTAGACATTGTCAGTTGAAATCGCTGTTACACAGCGCGATGCTCAACTTTTTTGAGTATCTGAATCAATATACACTTGCTGACGCGGTAAATAATCCACAGTCTCTGAGCGCACTTTGGCGCATTGATTCTTTGGATTTTCCAGGGCGCTCGCTTTAACAAGATTTAACGAGAAACGCATTTGGTACCGCTTTACCAACTCAATGTTGCGCATTATCGACGCAAAGTTTTTCAAGTCTTTTCTTTTAAAGTACGCGTTTTGCTCAAGGCGTACTAAGATATAACTGTGTGTCACAGGTTTGTAATGTGATTAAGGTGCATTATTTTGAATGAAAATTTAGCTGGGGAGGTACAAGTGGTTATTACTGATGAAGCAAAGGGCAATGCTCTAATCGGCGAGGCGGCAATGAACCTTATCTTCAACAGGGAAGAAGTGACAGTCAGTACGTTGCTAAAAAAGTTGAAAACGATGGCCGAGCATGAACTCGATGAGGGAAGACTACTGCTAATGCATGAAGTTTGCCGCTGGCTTCGAGGATTCTTAAGCCTTGGAAGCCTTTCACCCGAAAGAGCTGGCTGGCTGGAATCCGCTTTGATGGGGGATGCTGCTAATTTCCCCGAGAACGCCATTCGATTTGAGTCATTACGTGCAATTAAGGAATAACCAGCATCGATTCTGGACCTTAGCCAACACTGGCCGCTGCAGCGGTCAGTTTCAATTTGCCAATTAATATAACGTCCTGCGTTCGCCATTAATCCCTATAAGCTTCTCCTTGCCGCAACAATAAGTTTCCATAAAGACTAAATGTGCATTTTTAGCACTTTTTGCACAAAAATAAAGTTTTTCGAAACTAAAATAACTGTACAAGAATGATTAAGCTGTATAACTTTTAGCATTATAGCCGATCATTTTTTAATCAGACCTAGCCTAAGGATCACTTATGCGTCAGGATGAATACGGTAACTCACAGACAAGCAATGCACAGTACTTTAATAACGTGCCTGTTTTCACGCAGGACGAGACCATGGGTCAAATCGTTGTCGAGTTATTGCGAGCCGGTAAAAATCTCAATCGTAAAGCGCTGTGTTCCAAACTGCTGCGCCGCATTGAAGTTGCTGGCAGTGCAGAGGAAGAAAAGCATTATCAGGAGCTTATTCGTTTAGTGCTTGAACGTGATGCTTGAGCAATGTTGATTTTTTCTAAATTTTAAACATGCATCCTCGCAAACCGTACACGTTTTATACCCTGACGTATTAAGCCAAAACGGACAGACTTTGCCCAAAGGAGTATCATCTCTGCCGGGTGCGGCCCCCGCTGATTAATTATAGGGCCTGATATCCGCCTTTTCCGGTACGCGCCGGACAGGCAACTGAATTCCGAGAAGCTGATATGAACAGAAACGACGACGAAAAATTAATCGATATCATGATGGGTAAAGCTGTCCTTGCGATGCTGCATGGCGGCGGCCCCGTATCTACTAGCGAGCTGATTACTCAGCTACAAGCTATCGCGACCGACGAAAAAAACGAATCTAGAAAGCGCGCTTGTGAACTCGCAATTGTCGAAGTGCGCAACAGCGCGACTGCAACCCGTCAACATACAACTTTCAAAGTACGGGGCAGTGACAACGTTGGTCATATTTTTTCTTCTGAAGGGCCGTCCGACAACAAGAAGAAACATTGAGATTTTTAAGTCAAATCCCTAACTTTTAACGGGCAATTTTGCCTGGAGAGGACGCAGCATATGCAGCAGCTTTCAGATGAAACTGAAATTTTCGAATACTTCGCAAGCGCAGGCGATTTATACGCAAGCGAAACCGAATTACTGGGCGCGGTGATCCGAAATATTACTGCAGAACAGGGTTCCATCACCAAAAAGGCAATTATATTGCGACTGATTGCTTTGATGGAACACACCACTGCTGCGGTCCAGCAAGACGTTTTACGTAAAACTCTTGAACTGGTCGTGAGTCTCACTCCCGATGATCCTGATCTCTAGCATTTTAATAGCTTACTTTCAGCAAACGAATTTTAAAGGCCGCCCGCAAGGCGGTCTTTTTATTTGGGATTTTATTAATACGAATTGGGTTTTAGCGGGGATTAATTCATTTTATCTGCGATGAGACGCACGGCACGCAAACAGTTTTTCCTCAGCGTTTTATCAGTGGCCCTCTCGGCCTGCTTCTTTAACTGAGCTGCAATTTCATGCATATGTACCGGCCTTCCTGCTTCAAGTAGCAACGATACGACAGAACCTATAACCGCGTGAATTTCATCCGAGTTTGCAGCTTTATCTTCACACAAAAGCCATCCTCCATTTTCATAAACTGGATACCTATACAGTTTACCATTTCGCTCCAAGGATGAACAAGTTTATGGCTCTGCAAAGTTAGCGATTATTGCTAAAAGAAGGACTTTATTTCGGGTGATAGATAACAACTTCCTCATTATTCATCTTCTACTCAAGTTCTGTACTGCCCTGATTTAGAGTTATTTCAATCCTTATACCTGAAAACATAAAAGCAACGCTCAAAAAAAGTACTGGATATTAACCCAGTTGTTTGTATAATATTTCCACAGCAGGAAGGTGTTGATTCAAACTCGCTGCAGGCCGTTAATGTTAATTGCCTGAGTGATTGATAGAGCAGGTTCTGATGCTGTGAGTCAAGGCAATCAGTGACCACAAATACGGGGTGAAACCTATGATGATTTCGACAAATAATCTGCATTCATTCAACCAGCCAGTGACGATGAGCAGCCGTGAAATCGCTCAAATGACGGGCGTCACTCACGGTGAAGTGAAGCGTTTCATTAAAAACCTGGAGACGTCACAGCGACTTTCACAGCCTCTCGCTGAGGTCCTGTATGAACGAGAAGGCGAAATGCGTCAGGAATATTGTCTGAATAAGCGAGACTCTCTACTCGCCGTTGCGCGTCTTTCCCCCGGCTTCACCGCAGAAGCTCTCGATCGCTGGCAAGAGCGGGAGAAACGCGCTCACTTGCCAGACTTTACCAATCCGGCAGCAGCGGCGCGTGCGTGGGCAGAGCAATTTGAACAAAGACAGGCCGCTGAACAACAGCTCGCGCTTACCGAGCCTAAGGCCAAGTTTTTTGACCGATATGTACAGGTGCAAGACTCACAGGGTTTTCGGCAGCTCTGCAAAATGCTCAAGGTTAAAGAGCAAGATTTCCGCCAGTTCTTGATTGAGCGAAACATAATGTACCGTGCCAACGGTGTGCTGACCCCGCATCAGCACTATAAGCATGCAGGATACTTTACCGTGCGGTCTGGCGTGGGCGAGAATCAGCACGCCTTCACACAGGCCCGCTTCACAGCCAAAGGTGTTGAATGGATAGCCAGCGTGTGGGCCAGGCAGCTGGTGTCTGAAGCAAAAGGCGCAGCCGCGTAAAACTGAAACAACTAGCTCCTCCTGGTGGAGCTAGTGTCTTAATGGCTGTTTTATTGCTTGACCCAAACGCTGACGCTGCCGCCGTTGCAGGTAAAGTCTCCTGCTCCTTCGTCATTACATTCCACCGTTGCGTCCTGATTGCCCGTAATATCCTTCCAATGGCTGTGAGCAAAGGGTTCGCCAAGAATGATGTGTTTTGCTCCCTGCTCGTGGTTTGACATAACTACCACACAACCGGGCTTCTCTGCCGTGCCGCTGCGGACAAAGGCAATACAGTTTGGATCGTCGAAGTAATCTGTCTGTATGCCCCAGGCAAAATTCTGGCGCGCGGAAATCAGGCTCTCCAACTCATTCACTTTGCCCAGCTCAATCTGATGAGTATTGCCATCGTCACCGCTGTCTTCGTATTGGGCACCAAACAGGTCTGGATAAAATACCGCAGGCACGCCCTGTTCACGCAACAGTATCAAAGCATAAGCCAAGGGTTTGAACCATGGTTCAACCGGTATCTCCAGCGACTGCAACGGCTGCGTATCGTGGTTGGCGACAATCGTCACCGCATGCCACGGGTCTGCCTGAACCAGCGAACCATCAAACAAAGTGCGCAAATCAAAATCTTTACCGTTCAGCGATGCGTGATGAAAATTTAACAGCAAAGGCGCATCAAAGAGCATCGTTTTGCCTTCAACCTGATGGATATACTGCTGTAGCTTTTCCGTCTCAAACGACCAATATTCCGCCACAATGTACATCGGTTGTTCTGCCGCTTCCTGAATGCTGTCAATCCACTCTTTATAAAACCAGGCAGGAATATGCTTGACCGCGTCAAGGCGAAAACCGGTGCAAGGCACCTGCTCCATCACCCATCTCGCCCAATATTTCAGCTCTTCCCTGACGGCGTTGTTGCGAAAGTCGATATTGGCGCCCATCAGATAGTCAAAATTGCCAAATTCATCATCGACCTCGGTATTCCAGCCCTCGGCGGTATAGTCGTTCACTATCTTGAATACGCCCTGTTCGTCAGGATCCTCGATATGATCAACACCGCTAAAACAATGATAATCCCAGACAAATTCGGAATATTGCCCCTGCCGAGCGCCAAAAGTAAATCGAGTCCACGCGTCGGCTTCAATGACCTGTTCTTCTATCTCTTCACGGTTATCTTCAGACACTCGATTTACTTTGACACGTTCCTTCTCATCGGCACCCATTTTGTGATTAAGGACTACGTCAAGCAGTACGCCAACGTTGTGCGATCGCAGTGCTTCAACAGCGGTGATCAACTGAGCCTTATCGCCATACTTGGTGGCAATGCTGCCTTTTTGATCGAATTCGCCGAGATCGAAAAGATCGTAAGTGTCGTAACCCACTGAATATCCGCCCGACTCCCCTTTGTTAGCCGGAGGCAGCCAAACCATCGTGATACCAATCGAGGCCAGCCACTGTGCTTTTTCAGCAACTTCAGGCCAGAGTTTGCCGCCATCAGGGTAATACCAGTGAAAAAACTGCAACAAGGTCGGGTTTTCCATTTTTACTATTCCTTGAGTGGAGGGCAATGAGTCAGGGCCGATTTTGCAGATGATAAAAATGATCGTAGAGTAATTTCGCTGTCTCATATCAGTTTCAGACCAAGTGCACATAATTGCCAATTTATCGACCGTGAGATCTAAAAAAGCCCCTGGCGATAGCAGGGGCAAACTTGGCTTTACAGAGACAGGAAACTTCCATGTTGGAACAGAGACGAGCATCCAGTATTGAAGATCAAACAGCAGTACTGCTATTCAAAAAAATATTCGTATTGAGTCAAAGCGAACTGTTTAAAGACGCGTGACCTTACTTGTTGGCGGGTAAAAAAACCCTCTGAAAGTGAAATTCCGTAACACTTTCAGAGGCGGCGCAAAGCACCTTTCGTTACGTGTAGCTCATCGCCACACTTCAAAGTTATACAACAAAATGAGTTTTGTACAACTTTGCAGTGAAAATAATTTACTGGTCGGATGAGAGGCGCTGCCGATTTGGCTTAATGAGCTTTACCCGTTTTGGCTAAAGCATAGGCCGCCGGAAGATTAAGTCGCTGCCAAAATGCCTGGTCCGGCGTTGTGCCAGACAGCGCATAACCGGCAGGTAGTGCAGTCTTGATCATCAACTGGCGGCGCTGTGCGGCCGAAAGATTAGGCAATGCGCTTTGCAGCAGCACTTCGGCTCCCGGTGGCACTACCAGCGGCGTATTTTTTGCAGACAGTTTTGGCAGGTTGTAAGTCATGGTGAATTGATAGAACTGTTTCATATCAGCTGAACGATATGGGTCGTCTTTCCCAGCCGTTTTCGCACACTCTGCAAGTGAAGTTCCGCACTCTTTTTCCAGCGCTGCACGCAGTTGTTCGCTGGCCTCTTTGAACAGCGCCTGATAACGAGGATCGTTGAGATAATTGGCTACGTTTCGCTGAGCGACCATTCTTGAGCCGATGATATCCAGGGGATAATGCACCCCCAGAACAATACGTGAATAACCGTAACGCGCACCCCGCTCGACCAAAGAGTCATAGCGCTCCGGCAGCATTTGCGCCAGCAGCACCGAATCGGTGAAGCCGGTATTGGTATGGCCGCTCGGGAACGAGCCACCGTCTGCGGAGTAAGGTTGATTATCTTTAACGACGGTGTCATCTGGCACCAAGTGAATGGTATTGCCTTTGACGAGGAACGGACGAGAATAGTTAAAGTGTTTTTTGGCAGCGCTGGTGCTGACTTCGCTGGCTTTAATTAACGCCGCAGCCTTGCTGATTTCCCCCTTGTCATAAGCTGTCAGGAAAGCTTTACCTAAACGAGGTCCGAGCGCGTCGGCAAGGAAATAAAGGTAGTTTTGCCCCTCTGCATCGGCCAAGGCTTTTTGACGGGTGCCTTGCACGGCATCGCGGTTAATATCGGTCACGCTTTGCAGGCTGGCCTGCAATATTGAAGCAGGCAAAGTACTAAAGCTGGCAAGCAGCTCAATCCCCGCTTTTTGATTAGTTTTGGTTTGAAAATCATATCCGCTGGCCTTCAACCAGGCGCGGTCCGCCAGAGCAGCGCCTTGCTTGGCCTTCTCCAGTTGCTCCCTCTTCAAGATACTCTCACTACCTTTCAGACTGGTGATTTCAGCCTGCAACTCCTGAGCCTGAAGTGCATCATAAGGCTGGCTGGTAGAGGCGAAAGAGGTACTGTTGGCAACCGCCGCGGCCTGCGGTAAAGAAACGGCCTGAGCCTGCTGTGCAAGCATGAGCGCAGCAGCAATCAGCGTTAAGCGAATTTTCATAACTTTCCCTTATAATCAGAAGATTAGTCTATTTGCGCTTAACGCTAGCACTGCGGGATGACAGTTTTATTGCAGAAATAATTATTATCCCTGGTTGGCTGCGACAGGAGTTTGATCGAACTATTTTCGATTTTCACCTAAACTAAGTATCCAGGATGAATATTTATTTTATAACTCTTTCAATACATTAAGAGTTTAGCATTACAAATGAGTGGTAGATTCTAACCATTCATGTTCGTCATGATCTTCTGTGTAAGCAGGTAGATTACTTTGCAAAGGATCGTGTTCCGAATAGGCTGGTGGACGATTCGAGTTAACAGCCTCACCATATGTCGGTAACCGAGAGGTATTTCCACCGACGGCCTGCGGGTTAGAAATCGGTACCGAACGAAATGTTCGTTGTCCGGAAGAAAGTCCTAACTCGTTGTAAACTCGTAGAAGCTGTGTGCGGTAAA
Source organism: Serratia sp. M24T3 (assembly GCF_000257645.1). GTDB lineage: Bacteria > Pseudomonadota > Gammaproteobacteria > Enterobacterales > Enterobacteriaceae > Rouxiella. The sequence goes on along the minus strand of NZ_AJHJ01000008.1, from coordinate 127,750 downwards.
CCCCTTCAGGTGAAGCAATAGCGAGCAGATCGGTACTATAAATCGGTATTCTTACACCTAACATACGCAGATGCGGCCCCAAGTCTAAAGGGGACGATGGCAATGTATCTACGGGACCTAAGAGCCCTGCGTCGCTGAGAATAATTCTGCTAGACGCCTCATAACCCCTTCGGAACGTAACAAAATTACGAGGTAGTTCATAATGGACTATTCGCTCAGCAAGTTGATTCATTTCCCGCGCCGCAGCCTGCGCCCCACGCCCGCTCATACCAACGGTTTGAATAGTCTGTAATCGTCGACGTAACAGAGCCGTGCTGTTGTAAATCAATTTAGATCCCGAGGCACTGAGTACGCTGCCGAAAGACACGACTCCGCTAGCCAAAGATAGCCAGCCCAGCGCGGCCGAGGCCCGTGGGTTACTTTCCTCTGTTACCGCACTGGCAATCCCGCTAATACTGGCAACCAACGCCGAGCCTCCGACGACCAATGATGATGTAGAAGCCGTGGCAAACGCTGCTGCCAAACTACCGGCCGCAACCAGCGACGCACCACCGGTAAACACTGACCCCAAAACTCCCAGGATCCCTAAACCAATACCTATTTTGGCCGACCAGCTCATATGGCCGGAGGGATCGGCGCGGTTAATCGGATCGCCAAGACAGTAGGCGTAAGCATTGATTCCACCATTGGCAAAAGGACTCCAGCTATCTGGAGTATTAAATCGCATCAATGTGGAATTGAAGGTCCGATATCCGTTACCCAAATGCGTGCCACGGCCGAGTGGATCATGCCGTTCCCCGTTAAATCCTAAAGCTGAATAAGTCATACGCCTCCCATCAAACTCGTTGATTGACAAAGCGTTACTAATCACACAACGTGTTTCTAAAAACCATTAAAAAACAGTCACTTTAATCACATTAATAAACATGGGCGACAAGATTCTCTTCAATCTCGATTTGCCTGTCTATAATTTTAGCTCTGGGTTTTGTGATGCCTTGCCCCTGCAGCGGTCATTGATAAATTTGTTCAACAAGTTGTCCAAAATCTTGCCTTATCTTTATTAAATCCCGCGAGTTAATGTTATTGCCAGACGTCAAAAACATTGTTGAATTCACTAATTGATAAATAAGGGAACCTCATGAGCACATTTAAAACACAAGATGGTACCAGCATTTATTACAAAGATTGGGGCACGGGTAAGCCGATCCTTTTCAGCCATGGCTGGCCGCTTGATGCAGATATGTGGGACAGCCAGCTGAATTTCCTGGCTGAGCGCGGCTACCGCGTGATTGCTTTTGACCGCCGAGGTTTTGGGCGTTCAGAACAACCCTGGACTGGCAATGAGTATGATACTTTCGCCTCGGATATCAATGGTTTGATTGAGCACCTTGACCTGCACGATATCACCTTGGTGGGTTTTTCGATGGGTGGCGGTGACGTCGCACGCTATATCGGCAATTACGGCACCGACCGCGTCAGTGCTCTTGTGCTGCTGGGTGCGGTGACGCCAATCTTTGGCAAAACGGCGGATCATCCTGAAGGTGTCGATGAATCTGTATTTGATGGCATCAGGGATGGATTACGCAAAGATCGGGCGCAGTTTATCAGTGATTTTGCGACACCTTTCTATGGGCTAAATAAAGGACAGACGGTTTCAGAGGGTGTGCTCACACAGACATTAAATATCGCGCTGCTGGCATCGTTAAAAAGCACTATCGATTGTGTAACGGCTTTTCAGACCTCGGATTTCCGCGGCGATTTAGCCAAAGTTGATGTCCCGACTCTGATTATTCACGGCACGGCAGACCAGGTTGTTCCTTTTGAAGCCACCGGCGCTCTGTCGGCCAAAATAATTACTAATTCACAGCTCAAAACCTATGAGAATGGGCCACACGGTTTTGCCGCAACCCATCAGGATCAGTTGAACAGCGATCTACTGGCATTCATTAAAACTGTTTACTGATTTAGCCGCTAATCGATTGAAATTGATATAAATAACAATAAAAAGCCCCTGTACCGTGATGGTACAAGGGCTTATTTTATTATTTCTTGGTTTGAACCCAGAAACCGTGTATCAGGCCTGGGAAATAGCCACAGATAGTCAGAATGATATTAATGATAAATGCCCATCCAAATCCTTTGCCAATTAACACACCCAGCGGTGGAATAAGAATGGTAAACAGAATTCTCCAAAATCCCATGGTGCTCTCCTTTTCTTCATTGTAGCTCTAACCTTATTCCTATTAAGTTGATGTAACAATAAGAGTTCTCTTGTTTAACGATTGCCTCTCATGGGTCAGGAGATTAGTATTCGATTAGGCAATGATGCTGGTAGTGATTGGCTCAAGAGGAAACAGAGTTCATGAAACAAGATGTCGTGATGCTTATCCTGGTGATTATTTTTATCGTCATCCTGTTTGGAACAGCGGCCAGCATCGCCGTGCGCGCGAACGGGATGAAGAAAGTCTACTGGTTGCTTTGCAGCTTTTTGCTGGGCATGGGCAGTCTTTCCTTTATCTATTTTCTGGCCTTTCCGGTGCAGCATAAACTTCCTGACGGAAGCCTCTCGGGCGAGATGCCACCGCAGCTGGGCCTTGCCGGAACAATCACTCAATTAGGAGTCTATGGAACTGTGCTGGGCTTCATGGTCATGGGTCTGTGGCGGCTGATCGAGCTTTTCAACAAACGTCACGACTCCTGATTTTATCGAAATAATCGCTTGGCCCCTCCTCCGTTTAACTGTATATTTATCCAGCCAAAACTTCATGGGCGACATTTTTAATTCTATTGATATGTCATGATGACCGATGACGTCTTAAAACGACCAAGAAAGATAGAGAGCAGGCTATGCGGGTTGAACTGAGTTACGACAAAAGAAATGTGGCGGCAATCCCTGATGCCGGTGAAAAGATTACTGTTGAGTTAACCAAACGGGTACACAGAATGTTCCCGGATGCTGAAATAAAGGTAAAAGCCATGCAGGCCAACGGTCTCAGCACTCACGGCGCAAGTAAGCAGGAAAAGTCACAGCTGAATCAAATGCTTGAAGAGATGTTTGATGAAGCTGACGAATGGCTCTCCCACGAGTAATCCGTACTCATTTACTTACAAAGCGCAACTAAAATAAACATGTCACTGCGATGGCTTATTATAAGATAGCCAAAGAAGATAAAATATTTTAACGACTTTGCGAAGTAATCGATGCCAAATCCCAAGAAAAACAGCGCCCAACCTCATTTTTATTCCAAACGTTTCGCGTTGATTTGCTTGGGGATAGTCGTATGTATGCTATTACTGCTCGGACGAGTTGGCTATCTGCAGCTCCTCAACCGGCCAATGCTCGAGCGTCAGGCCGATCAGCGATCGCTGCGCACCCAAATCATTCCTGCCGATCGCGGCACCATTGCCGATCGTAATGGCCATCCATTAGCATTAAGCGTGGCTTCAAAAGACGTTATCGCCGACCCTTTCCGTATCGAACAACTGCACAGTGATTTAAACAGCCCTAAATGGCAGTATCTTGCTTCGGCTCTCGACATGCCGCTTTCACAGCTGCAGCAGACGATTACCAGCGATCCTAAACGTCGTTTTGTGTTCCTGGGCAGAAAAATCGAACAGGGTATCGCCAAAGATATCGGTGAACTGCATCTTGGCGGCGTTATCCTCCAGCATGATGACAGCCGTTATTATCCAATGAGTGAAGCATCTTCTAATCTGGTTGGCGTGGTCGGTACTGATAATGAAGGGCTGACTGGCATTGAGAAAGGTTTCAACTCCCTGTTGGAAGGTAAACCTGGCATGCGCGAGTATCGCCAGGATGGTCAGGGCAATATCATTGGTATTTTGAAGGACGTGCCGCCGCAGCAGCCGCCGACGGTTAACCTGAGCATTGACAGCTATATCCAATACACTGTTTATGCCGCGCTGCGCAAAGGCGTAATGTTGAACCAGGCAGACTCCGGCGCTGCTGTCATGGTTGACGTCAATACCGGTGAAATTTTAGGAATGGCCTCCTACCCCTCTTTCAATCCAAATAATTACGCTGGCACAGACGTTAAAGACATGCGTAACGTGGCGATTAGCGACAGCTTTGAACCCGGCTCCACTGTAAAGCCACTGGTTGTCATGGCAGGTCTGGCGCATAAGATTATTAGGCCCGATACCGTTCTGGATACTCGCCCCTATACCGTTAACGGACACCTCATCCGCGACGTTGGACACGAATCCGCACTCACCATTACCGGCGTGCTGCAAAAATCCAGTGACATCGGCGTATCACATATTGCGCTGGCGATGCCTGCACAAGTATTGGTCGATCAATATCGTTCATTTGGATTGGGCAAACCAACCGATCTAGGCATTGGCGGCGAAAGCGGCGGTTATTTCCCGCTGCACCGTGAGCGCTGGGCCGATATCGAACGTGCAACTTTTGCGTTTGGCTACGGCCTGCGCGTCACGCCGCTGCAAATTGCCCGCGAGTACGCCACCATCGGCTCTTTTGGTATTTATCGCCCGCTTTCTATCACTAAAGTGACACCACCGGTACTCGGAACGCGAGTCATGGACAAAAGTGTGGTTGAAACTGTGGTACATATGATGGAAAGCGATGCCTTGCCAGGCGGATCGGGTTTGAGCGCCGCGGTGCCAGGCTATCGACTGGCGATTAAAACGGGTACGGCAGAGAAGATGGGGCCGAGCGGAAAATACGACGGCGGTTATATTAACTACACGGCGGGCGTGGCTCCGGCAAGTAATCCTCGCGTCGCTTTGGTGGTAATGGTCAACAATCCTCAGGCAGGTCGACACTTCGGTGGTTCCGTAGCTGGCCCGATTTTTGGCGACATTATGGGGCAAGTGCTGAATCATATGAACATTGCGCCCGATGCTTTGGTCCCTGAAACACCGCCAACGACAGTCGTGTCTTCCAGTAAAGCTGTTAAGTTGAAAGAAAAAGGTGCTCAATAGAGGCGTTAATAACATATCAAAAGTTAACAATTTCATGCGGCAAGACTAGATTTGGCCAAATGAATTTTGTACCTTTCTGTGTTAATTTTCCTTCATAGACGCGGTCTTCCAATATGAAAAGACTCTTTATTGTTATCCTGGTTTTCCTGACAGTCTGTCTTTTAGTCATCGCCCTGAACATGCGTGGCACTAACCCCTGGGGTTAACGACACTAGGCTACAAGGTTCTTGAGAGGTTATTTTGCCCACCGGTAAACGTTTTATTTTAATGGTGATCGCAATCCTTGTTGGCATTGTGGTTCTGGACGATGTTATTGCCCGCATTATTCACTGGATACTGCTACGTTAAGCACCAGTGCAGGATTTTAAGCCATAATCGCAGATGATTTAAACTTGCTGCTCTGGATTGCGGATTCGTCGTGGCCGCTTAGGCCGCGAATTTGTGTATAATCATCTTATCGAAACTAATCACTGACAGGCTATGGCACAAGATATTCACCTCTCTGTCGTTAACGCACTCAGCAAATGGATTGAAGGCCATTTGGGCAGAGTGATCCATCTTGAGGAGCTGGCAGAATATTCTGGCTACTCACTTTGGCATATGCAAAAACTCTTTAAAGAGTCGACAGGCATTTCCCTCGGCAAGTACATTCGCGAACGTCGCCTTGCTAGCGCGGTCTATCAATTGAGCAGCAGCGATTCATCTATTTTTGATATCGCCATGGATTTTGGCTTTGGCTCGCAGTCGCACTTTACCTATATGTTCCGCAAGCGTTTTAACATCACGCCTCACGAGTTTCGCCAAAATCCCGAGATAAAACTCGATGTCGCACCACCGCTGCACATGATCCAGCAAAAATCTGCCTGATTAAAAACCTAACTCACCAAGACCCGGATGATCGTCGGGTCTACGCCCCAGCGGCCAGTTAAATTTACGATCTGATTCTTTAATCGGTAAATCGTTAATACAGGCGTGGCGCTCGTACATTAATCCCTGTTCATTGAATGCCCAGTTTTCGTTACCAAAGCTGCGGAACCAATTACCCGAGTCGTCGTGCCATTCGTAAGCAAAGCGCACAGCAATACGCTCGCCATCAAAAGCCCAAAGCTCTTTAATCAGTCGATAATCCAACTCTTTCGCCCATTTTCGCTGCAAGAACTCCACCACATCTGATTGACCGCTGACAAACTCACTGCGGTTGCGCCAACGGGTATCAACAGAGTAAACCTGACTGACACGCTGTGGGTCACGGCTATTCCAGGCATCCTCGGCAAGGCGAACTTTTTCGGCGGCGCTTTCTCGCGTAAAGGGCGGTAGTGGTTTTTTCACATTTGAACTGTTGTTATCGGTCATTATTTCCTCACTTTTAATAGATAATGCTTCTGCACCTTACGTAGACAACTCTGTCTACTTCTGTCACACTAGCCGATGTAGACAAAGCTGTCTACATGTATTAACTATTAACCAATCGACTTGCCAACAGGATGCTTTATGGAAATGCGGCCCTCTCCTGCAACCACTTCACTCGCCGCGCGCGAGCGGATCCTGCACACTGCCCATGACCTGTTTTATCGCGACGGTATTCGCGCTACCGGTATTGATTTAATTATCAAACAGGCGGGTGTCACCAAGGTCACGTTTTACCGGCACTATCCGAGTAAATCAGCCCTGGTTCTGGCCTTTCTAGACTATCGCCACCAGCGCTGGATATGCTGGTTTAGTGAAACTTTGCGTGAGAAGACATCGACAGCAATTCCTTTTCCAGCTGCATTAGCGGCAACTTTGCTGGAATGGTTCACGCGTGGGGACTATCGCGGCTGTGCCTTTATCAATAGCAGTCTGGAATATGGTGATGCCCTTCCTGAAGTATTGAAGATTTCAGTAGCGCACAAAAAAGACATGGTCGACGTGATAGCCGGATATTTTAAGGAATTCTCAGATAAAAATCAGATAGCCGAGAGTGCTGCGCTATTGATTGATGGAGCAATCGTGAAGGCACAAATGGAGAACGACGCTGTCAAGGCGACGCAACTTTTACAGCAAATGCTATGTTTGCTGCTCGAGCAGTGGTCTGCAACAGCCTGACTAAGCGGCCCAACGGCAAAAAAAACGCAACCCCAGGGCTGCGTCTTTTCTATCTATGTCTTTTCTGTCTGTGTCTTTGTATCTGTGTCTGTAAAAGGCAATGCTTAGAACTGGTAAATCAGGCCTACCGCTACAACGTCTTTGGTATTAATGCCCGTAGCGTCTGTGAAATCATTGGTTTTCATCAAGTTAAGTTTATAGTCGATGAAGGTAGACATGTTTTTGTTGAAGTAGTAGTAAGTGCCGATATCGATATATTTCTCGATATTCTGAGTACCATAGTTGGTACCCCCCGCAACATCACTGTTAATGCCTTTACCGCGCGATTGCAGGAACGCCAACGATGGGCGCAGGCCGCTGTCGAACTGGTACTGTGCAACCGCCTCAAAGTTAGTCGCTTTGTTGGCAAAGCCGTCGAGATCGTCTGAATCATCGCCAATGCGGGTCAAATCCTTGGTACGAGTCACCATCGCTGCCAGATAAACATTGTTGGCATCATATTTCAGACCCAGGCTACCGGCCTTGGCGCGGTTGCCATCGCCATAGTCCAGCTCGTTTTGATCGGTGGTGCGCTTGGAGCTGGTGTAAGCAGCTGCTGCACTGATGCCCATTCCCAGGTCATAAGTTGCAGACATACCGTAACCGTCGCCGTTTGCTGCCTGAGCAGAACGACCTGAGGATTCACCGCCCGGGTTGTCATTTTTACCCTGATACTGCAGAGCAATGTTCAGCCCTTTGATCAGACCAAAGAAGTCGGTAGCGCGATAGGTCAGCATACCGTTGCCGCGCTGTTCCATAAAGTTATCAGGGGTGTAAGTGTCACCCCCGAACTCTGGCAGGACGTCAGTCCATGAACCGATGTCATACAGCACGCCGTAGTTACGGCCGTAATCCAGTGAACCCCAATTGCCGAATTTCAGACCGGCGAAACCTACACGGGTATAGCTATTGGCAGTACCTTCTTCTTCGGCAGAGTTTAATGCTGCCTGATACTCCCACTGGCCATAACCAGTAAGTTGATCGCTGATCTTTGTCTGACCATCGAAGCCAAAACGCAAATAGGACTGGTCGCCATCGACACCGTCATTTTTTGAGAAATAATGCTCTGCGTCTACTTTACCGTTCAGATCTAATATATTGCCGTCTTTGTTGTAGATTTCTGCCGCACTTGACGCACCTGCGAATAATATCGCAGGGATCACAAGTGAAAGAACGCGAAGTTTCATTTATCTATCCTCATTATAGGTGTCGAGTTGCCGCCACTGGATTATAAGTTTACGAATGTGAAAAAATTGTTGTACTCGACAGACAAGCCTATTCTCAGGATTTATCTGTATTAATCCATAAAGAAAATGATACTGAATTAGTGATAGTGTTTCATATTAATAAGTAAATGTAACAAATATTGTATTTCTCTGAACTTTTGTCAGCAGTGTAAATAAAAAAAATAAGGCACTTATCGCTAAAATAAATATTAAACCATTAAAATCAGTAAGATGAAGGCAATGTAAAACGCACTAAGTGATAAATCAAAATCTGGGCTTTGCTCTATAATCAATCCCGCTATCATCATTATTTGTTATTTATTACTTTCATTATCCCCTGTTTTTGGACACAACAGCCGGCCTTATGGCCGGTTTTTTTTGCATTTAGTGCTGTAGTTTATAATGGTTATTACCCCACCCTTTACTCAACCTTCTTGAAAAATCTGAGTTCTCTAAATAGCCATTTATTTCACGGCACGAATTAAGCTCATTATTTATCAGTTTTAAAATATATCTTTGGTATAAACACCCAACCATTTATGACAATTCTTTAATAGTCAATATTTAAATCAATAATATAAAACAGCGATTTAGTTATTGGTGGTTGATTTAACATACAGTCAGTAAGGTTTTTATTTATTGTTTAACCTTATTAATGAAATGCCTTTAACCTCCACGTTTTTTCCAAATTCTGTTGTCAGTTAACCAAGAAGGTGATTGCAGATTCCGTTACTATAAGACCAATCCCGCTGTGGCGAGCTTCGAGGGTCGCTACACTGGCACATTTCGACTATTGATCAGGTGACAAGGAATCGCATGCAACAACCGGACAAGCAAGACAACATCGCCAAGGCACAAATGCTTCTGGCAACCCGCCGTTTCCTGAAATTAGACGAGTGGCTGTTGTCACAAATGCGCGGTTGGCAGAACCAGACTGAAGCAGGCAACGCTTATGGTTTAATCATGCATCCCGACACCCTATTCTCCAAGGACGAAAACGCCCACCAGCGGCTGGAAATTCTTAATGACTGGGTGCAACAGTGCCCGACCAGCTATCACGTCCACTGCCTGATGGGGATGTTCTGGCACGAGCAGGCGTGGGTTATCCGCCGAGGTAAAGGGCCAGAGCACGAAGTAGAAGATTCACAATGGCTTGGCGCGCAACTGTGCTGTGACTATGCAGTACTTTCTTTCCTTAATGCTATTGCCTGCCACCCGCGCCCTACCCATGCTTTCAGACACATGATGAATCTTGCTGGCGGATTTGGCGAACCTTACTGGCTGCGCGCATTGTTTGTCGGTCAATCACCCAAACCTTTGCACGAGCAGTTTAATATCAAAGACAGCCCGGTTTGGCATCAGGGTGCCGCTTATCTCTATGAATTAGGTGTTGCCCCGGCGACCCATTGGCCGCAACAGTTGCCCTCGGCGCTGCAACAAACTCGCCGTGACCAGGAAGATGCGCTGGATTATTGGCTGCGTATGGCGATGTCGGTGCGTCACAGCGATGTCGGCAGTATGGAGTCCTATCTGCTGTTCCATTCAAGCTATTGGGGCGGCGGCGAAGAGCAGCAAAATCAGATTATCGAAGGCCCGATGTGCGCAGAATTTAGCGATGACGAGCGTAATCAGTTCCGCGCCAATGCCCTGCTCGACGCCCTGGCCGGTGAAATAGCCGATCGCGAGTCCCCTCGGGCCGAAAAATTACAGCAGCAATTAACGGCACTGTTGGCTCAGCCCCTCGAGCCGGCTACACGTATCGCATTGTTAAATCTCGCCGGGACCTGTATCGCCTATTGGCAAGATGACGACAGCGCCGGGTTACAGGTTTATGCCGAGCTGTTTGCCGTTGCTCCCGACGCTATGCCGGGTAAGTTTGCCGCGCTGTTTATCTCGCGCGCCGTGCTGGCGAATGAGCAGCTGCAGGGCCTATCGGTGCTGACATCACTGCTTGTCCGCGCCATCAATCGCGCCGATGATCCACTGCTGACCGCTTTTGCCGCCGCTGCGGTTAATTACGGACTTTACGGTCTGCCTTGCGATCCTGCCTTGAGCAACGGGTTAATGGATTGCGCCTGGTCTCTCATGAAGCAGCAACAGTCTACCGAGTCAGTGAGTAAAGACTTACTGGTGCTGGCCCACGACATGGCTATTAATGATGACCTCGACGCGACACATTTTCTGATGACCGAAATGGCGCGTCGTGGCAGCGCAATTCACAGCTATGAACTGTTCTTCTTTTATCGTAATGCCTGGCACCAGGATGTCCCGGAAGCTTTACATAATGACAGCAATGCCCTCGACTGTGTGTTAAGCGCAGCGCGTTCAGGTCTGGTACCGGCAATGTTCAGCTGCGCCAATGCCCTGCGCGAAGGCCTCGGCGGCGAAGTGGATTATCAGCAGGCGATGCAGTGGTATCAGCGCGCCAGCGATGCGGGTCACCCTTCGGCGGACTACTGGCGTGCAAGCTGTGCGCTGGATCTCGGGCCGGATGCAGACAAACGTCAGGCGGTGGAAATCGATTTGCCTGCAATTTTGGCTCAGACCAGCCATTCCGAGCGTTTCGAAGCGGCATATACTCTCGGCATGGCTTACATGCAGGGCATCAGCTGCAAGAAGAATAAATATATTGCCTGGCAGTTGATGAATTTCGTGCTTGAGCTAAATCCTGAATCAGACGTTGCCCGCCATGCCCTGACACAGCTGGAGGGTTCACTTCGCGCGCGCATGAGCCTGTGGCAAGACAAACGCAAAGTCGATGGCGCAGACTTTACCGCGCCTTATCGACTAAGCAAGGCACCGACTTTGCCCGATGAAGAATCCGTGACACAGCAGGCAGATTAGGACGATCGGAAATAACACTGCCCGAAGCTATCTGTTAGAATATGCGGCCAGTTTTACCCAAAACTGGCTTTTTTTATTGAATGATAGCCGTTTATCGACAAATATTCGTTATCTCCTGCAAATGGACTTCCAAGAACAATAACAAAGGATTGACGACCAGATGCCAGCCGAATCGACGATAGCGCTAGCCAAGCCAGCAGCCAGACCGGGCCGAGCCCAACAGATGTCGACCCGTATTATCTTTTTACTTTCCGGATTCGCCATGTCGGCCTGGGCGCCGCTGGTGCCGTTCGTTAAAACGCGCCTTGATATTAGCGACGGCACGCTGGGGCTACTATTACTGTGCCTCGGCGCGGGTTCAACCTTTTCGATGCCTTTAACCGGCATGCTGACCGGAAAACTTGGCTGCAAAGCGGTGATCATTCTGGCACTCGTGCTTATCTGCATAGACCTTCCGCTGCTGACCTTGATGGACACAACCGCTGGTATGGCACTGGCATTATTGCTGTTCGGCGTGGCGATGGGCATGGTTGACGTGGCGATGAACGTCCACGCCGTGGTTGTCGAGAAAGCCAGCGGCCGTGCAATGATGTCAGGCTTTCACGGATTCTTCAGTATCGGCTGCATTCTGGGCGCATTGGCAGTAAGCGGTCTGTTATCGTTGAGCTTTACGCCGTTTATCGCCAGCCTTGTGGTGATCGCGGTGACGCTAATTACGCTGTTCGCGGTCAGCAGGCATCTCTGGCAAGATACTCGCAGCAAGCAAGGCGATCCCATGCTGGTGCTACCGCGAGGCTGGGTAATCTTCCTCGGACTGCTGTGTTTCGTGATGTTTATGACCGAAGGCGCGATGCTTGACTGGAGCGCACTATTTTTAACCAGCGAACGCGCGGTCAGTCCACATCATGCGGGGATAGGTTATACCCTGTTTGCGGTAGCAATGACCATTGGCCGCCTTTCCGGCGATAAAGTAGTTAACTATTTCGGTCGCTTCAAAGTGCTATTTTTCGGCAGCCTTCTTGCCTGCGCAGGGCTACTGCTTTCCGTGGCCGTAGATAGTCTCTATGCTGTGGCGGTGGGTTTTGTTATGGTCGGTTTTGGCGCTTCGAATCTGGTGCCTATTATGTTCAGCGCCGCCGGAAATCAAAAAACCATGCCAGCCAATCTGGCAATTGCGTCGGTCACCACGCTGGGTTATGCCGGAATTTTAGCCGGCCCGGCTCTGGTTGGCTTTATTGCTCAAGTATTCAGTTTGTCGATTGCATTAAGTTTCGTTGCTGCGCTGATGCTGCTGGTTACCGCCAGTGCCCGCGCCGTAACGCGCTAATCAAGGAAAAGCCTCACCACCATGCCAAGTAAATATTTATCGCTGAATTCGGCCAATATTACGCGATCATTTTGGGTCTTCATTTTGCTGTTGGCAATCGGCCTGGGCCTGTATGGCTATAACTATACCAATGCCTATTTGAGCGACAGACTGCACACTGTGCAATACACTGCCGAACGCCTGCAAAAGCGCGTCGATCATTATCGTTACCTGACCTACCAGATTTACGATAATTATACAGGTCAGCCACTGGCACAAATTCCGCCAAACGTGCAGGAAGTGAAGCTGCGTCAGGACATGTTTTTCATTAATAAGCCGCACAAGAAAACCGATGCGGTAATTTATGGCACCCATGACGCGGCCACGCTTGATCTCACACTCAAGATTTCCAATTTTCTCGATGACCAGTGGGGCGCTAAAAACCAGCCTTACACCCTGTATTATCTCAATGGGCAAGACAACAGCCTGATGATGGTGACTACTCAGCCGTTGCAGCAGCAAGACTCTAGGCTAAAAGAAAACTATTTTTATGCGGGATTGCAGGCCCGTCGCGCAGAAATGCTGCAACAGGCCAATACGCTGGACGAGCGTGAAAGTTACTCCAACCTGCGCAAGCAGCGAAATTCCAACGATTACTTCTTCTCGCTGCGTACCACCTTCAATAACCCTGGCAATCTGGCGACGGTAATCGCTTTTGATCTGCCTATGAGCGATTTAGTCCCTGGTAATCTCGCAAGGGACAATTTCCAGCTGACCAGCAACAATGACACAGTCAACGAAGGCGATGCGCCGCAAGACCCCAACGCGGGCAGCACTGTGACCCTGCACGACTGGTCGATTTACCTGACAGCACCGCTAAGCAATTCTCCGCTGAATCTGACCTATCGAATCCCGTTGATTGCTCTGATCGTCGATCTATTGCACAACAATTTCTGGTTAATTCTGGTAAACCTCATTCTGCTCGGCATGGCGATGGTCGGTATTTATCTGATCCGTCATAAATTTATCCGCCCTAGCGAGAACCTGGCACACCAGCTGCACACCCAGCAGGCATTGAATCAGGAGATTATTTCCAACCTGTCCGTTGGACTGTTGATTTACAACTTCAGCAGCCACAGCGTGGTGGTCAGCAACAAGATTGCCGAACAGCTATTGCCACATCTCAGCCTCGACAAGATTGCCAACATGGCCGAGGAGCACCACGGGGTAATTCAGGCGACGGTAAATAATGAAGTTTATGAAATCAGAATGGTGCGCAGCCAGATAGCGCCAGATACCTACCTGTTCCTGATGCACGATCAGGATAAAGAGGCGATGGTCAACAAAACGCTTCAACAGGCACGCCGCGAGCACGAAAGAAACCTTCAGGCACGCAAGCTAATGCTACATAATCTGGGCATCGAGTTGCATCAGCCGTTGATTGAATTACATGGCATAGTGGAAAAACTTCATGCTTCGGGTAGCGCCGACGACCGATATAAACTTGAACAAACGCTGCTTAATGGTTCGAAAGATACCCTGACGCTGGTGGATAACATCACTCAGCTCACTCGTCTGGAAACCCAGGACTGGCAGCCGGCGACACAGCGTTATTCGCTTGCTACGCTGACTGACGAATTGCTGATGGATGCCTTACCAAAAATCAACCAGAAAGGCCTGGTGCTGCTGAATCATTTCGAGATGAACCCGCAGAATCATTACCTTGGCGATGCATCGGCAGTGAAAAAGATCCTTTCTCTTCTGCTTGATTACGCAATTGTTGCCACTTCTGTTGGCAAAATCACGCTGACCAGTGAACAGGACCCAGAGCATCCAGATCAGTTGATTTTCCACATTACCGACACCGGCAGTGGCATATCGAAAGAAGAGCTGAGCAATCTCAACTATCCGTTCCTGAGTCAGACGCTGGTAGACCGTTTTAACCACGGCTCGGGATTGACCTTCTATCTTTGTAATCAACTGTGCAAAAAATTGGGTGGCCAACTGGAGATCCGCAGTAAGATTGATATTGGCACCCGCTACACGGTACGTATCAAGCAAACGCAGGAAGCAGTCGATACCGAGGCCGAAGCATCCGATGAAGGTCTGCTGGAAGATGTTACCGTGCTGCTGGACATCACCGCTGATGAAGTTCGCGGAATTGTTACACGGGTGATGAGTGCCTATGGTGCGATTTGTATCGTGGCCGACGAACGACAACCGACGCGTGAATATGATGTATTATTGACCGATAATGCACAAAATAGCGATAGCTTTACGCTGCTGCTCACCAGCGATGAGTTGGGCTTCCATAAACTGGAAAAACGTTATATTCGCGTCAATTACAATATAGGCAGCGCCCTGATTGATGCAACTTTACTGTTGATTGAACAACAATTGCTGGAAGAGGCGGAGCAGAATGTGACTTACTCCGACCCGAACAGCGTTGAAAATTCAGCTTACGGTAAAACAGGTTCCGGTACCGGCGAAGACGAGATCGACGCCTATGTTAAACAGCTGCTCGCCAGCGACTATTACCCGCTTTTCGTCGATACAGTACCGGAAGATTTAGAGAAACTGTATAATGAAAATCAACGTCGTGATTTTACATCGCTTTCCCAGACTGCCCATCGGCTCAAGGGAGTGTTCGCCATGCTTAACCTGACACCAGGTAAGCAGTTGTGTGAAAAATTAGAACAGCATCTCGCCGAAGGTGAAGTGTTGATGATCTCAGACAATATTAATCAGATTGATTCTTTTGTCTCCAGACTGCTGCAGCAAGGTAGCTAATCACATGAACAATATGAACGTAATTATTGCCGACGACCATCCTATCGTCTTATTCGGGATCCGTAAGTCCCTTGAACAAATTGAGTGGGTTAATGTAGTAGGCGAGTTTGAAGACTCGACTGCGCTTATCAATAGCCTCAGCAAGCTTGACGCCCACGTGCTGATAACCGATCTCTCCATGCCTGGGGACAAGTACGGTGACGGTATAACGCTGATTAAATACATCAAGCGCCATTACCCACAGCTGTCAATTATTGTTCTGACCATGAACAATAACCCGGCTATCTTAAGCTCGGTGCTGGACTTGGATATCGAAGGTATTGTGCTGAAACAGGGCGCGCCTACTGACCTGCCGAAAGCGCTGGCCGCATTGCAGAAGGGTAAGAAATTTACGCCTGACAGCGTTGCCAAACTGCTGGAAAAAATCAGTGCCAATGGCTACGGTGACAAGCGCCTGTCGCCTAAAGAGAGCGAAGTACTGCGCCTGTTCGCCGAAGGCTTCCTGGTAACAGAAATTGCCCGCAAGCTGAACCGCAGTATCAAAACTATCAGCAGCCAGAAGAAATCAGCCATGATGAAACTGGGTGTCGAGAATGATATCGCTCTGCTCAACTACCTGTCTTCTGTCAGCTCGACTCCGGTAGACCGTGGCTAAGCTTGTCGGCTTCGTCGGTTAGCAACGTCATAAAGCAGAAAGGCACAACATCAGTTGTGCCTTTTTTATGCCCTACCCTTTTCTACACCTTGGCCGAGACACTGGCAGATCGTTTGCGTCGCACATGCTGGCTGTAAAAGCCCAGAGTTTTACGCAGCTGGTCCAGCGTCACCGGTTTGGAAAGACAGTTATCCATCCCCGCCTCCAGACACAGCTGCTTCTGCTCGGCCAGCGCATTTGCCGTCACGCCGATTACCGGCAGCACATACTCCATCTCACGCAGGCGCTGGGTCAACCCATAGCCGTCAAGGTTTGGCATGTTGACATCGCTGAGCACAATGTCGACAGGATGCACTTTCATGGCTTCAAGCGCGTCCAAACCGTCATTGGCAGTAACCACAATATAGCCCATTGATCCAAGTTGGTCCGCCAGCAACCGGCGGTTAATCGGATGGTCATCCACCACCAGCAGCAGAATATCGCCGTTATCCTGTGACTCGATGGTTTCAGACAGCGCCAGACTGTTCTCAATTGCCGTTTTCAAATGATAGATACGGTTGAGCAACAGCGTAATTTCCAGCGGAGTCGAGGTGCTATGCAGCCAATAGCCTGGACTGCTTTCTCGCGGCGGCCCGATATGATCGATCGAAAACTCGATTTGAGCGCAAAGCACACCGCGATGGATTACCGGCATGTCGGTAATCAAAACGTCTTCGGCCTGACTTTCATCCTCCGGCTTCCAGCGCTGGACGTCTGCGCCGTGATGACGTAGCAGTTGCATCAAATAACTTTCGAGATAACTGTTGCGAATGTTGACCCAAAGTCGCTTGCCCGCCCAGATGGGTGACGACGGCGGTGCCGGATGTACCTCACCATAAACCGGCAGGCGTACGGTAAAGGCGCTACCCAGCCCCGGTTCCGAATCGACCGAGATATCGCCGTCCATCAGGTTGATCAGCTTTTCACAAATTGCCAAGCCAAGGCCGGTGCCCTGGAAATGACGCTGCACACCGCTGCCAACCTGGAAGAATGGGTCAAACAGGCGAGTTATCTCTTTGGTTGGGATACCCACACCGGTATCGCGGATCATAAATTCCAGATAATTTCCGCAGGTGCGCGCATGCAGCACAATGCAGCCGGTATCGGTAAACTTAATCGCGTTGTTCAGGATGTTGGAAAGCACCTGCTGCAGGCGCACCGGATCGCCGACGAAAATCTCCGGCACGTTGTGCTCGATAAAGCAGTACAGTCCAAGATGCTTTTTAACCACCAGCGGTAAATAGTTACCGGCAATATGGGTGATAACCTCGCGGCAGGAAAACTCCTGCGGCTCGATTTTA
Source organism: Serratia sp. M24T3 (assembly GCF_000257645.1). GTDB lineage: Bacteria > Pseudomonadota > Gammaproteobacteria > Enterobacterales > Enterobacteriaceae > Rouxiella. The sequence goes on along the minus strand of NZ_AJHJ01000008.1, from coordinate 110,500 downwards.
AGCTGCTCGGATTCAATTTTTGAAAAGTCGAGAATGTCGCTGATGATTTTTAGCAGCAGCGCCGAGGAGTTGTTCATCGCAGTGACCAGGCGATCGACCCCCTGCGGCAGACCTTGGGTTTGCAGCAGATCGAGGTTACCGATAATTCCATACAGCGGCGTGCGCAACTCGTGGCTGACCGTGGCAAGGAACATTGATTTCGACTGGCTGGCCTGCTCGGCGGCGTTGGCCATTTCCTGCAGCGACTCTTCCATCTTCACCCGCGAACTCACGTCAATCAGCACGCAGATTGCGACATCTTCGTTACGATAGCGCGAATGTACAAAACTGAGCTGAATGTTGTTGTTATCGCGAGTAATGATATCGACGAAACGCGTTTGCTGATCGCAAATAATCCGCGTTATGCGCTGGCGATCTTCGTGAGTCAACATGCTGATGTAATTATGCGCCAGCTCGTTACTCAAAATATTAACGCCGTCGCTGATGCGCAAAATCGAGATCCCGACCGGCGCAGAGGCAACAATCTTGTGATTGAACTGCTCGTGTTCTTCCAGGCGAAAAGCGTTCTCTTCCGCAGGCAGGAACATTTTGCGCTCAAACAGCCAGGCCAGCACAAACAGCACCAGCGCCGAGAAAACGTTAAGCAGTACAGCATTGAGAATAAGGATTCTAAAACGCTCAATCACCGTTTTAAACGGCAGCGAGTAGGCCACGCTTAACCCGGCAGGCGGCAAAGGTCGTTTATAGATCAGATCGTTATAACCATTCATGTAACCAAAATAGCTCTGGCTTGATGGATAACCGTCGAGTATCGAAGTGTAACGATCGCCCTCAAAGAAACTGAGTTGCGGCAAATTATCTGCGTCCAGCAGTGTCACTCCAGCATGAGCGGCGTTGCTGGCGGTTAAGTCTTCAAGACGCAGGGTTTGCTGAATGCCCATAATCGCCGCGAGCTTGTTGCCGACGTAAATCGGCGTCAGCACATACAGATTACCCTGATCTTTATTATTGCCTGGCTGAACCCAGTACTGGCTTTTTTGTTTGTCCTGACTTTTGCCGTTGCGGAATTTAACAATGCGATCGTGCAATGATTTGAGCACGCTATCACGCTGAATTGTCGGGACATTATCAACGACGCCAAAGTCTACCAGGCAAAGATTATCACCGCCGATATAAAATATACGCCGCAGTGAATAGTCGTCTGAGAAGTTGTCTTTCCAGTAGTGGATCATATTGCCGAGCGAGGTCAAGGCATTGCGATTACTGTCGGTCAGCGTGGAACAGTTAGATTCTGGAAACAGCGAATGGTAGGTCGGATCGACGTTTTTAGTGCTTAGTACGCCGTTGATTATGTCCAGACCGTTCAATGAATCGCTAAGGCGTTTTTCCGCAATCGACCTGACACTACGCACAATCTCGGCGGTATTTTTTATGTAAGCCTGAGCCTGATTGTAGTTAAGGTTGTCCTCTTCGCGGATCTCGGATTCTTTATTATGGAAGATATTCAGCACGTAAAAAGTCGTCAGCAATGCGCCAAGCGACCAAAGCATAATAGCCAATACCCTGAACAGGTAGCGGGAAATTCGTAATGTTGTTCGAAACGAAGTTAAGTACTTCAAGCGGCTACCATATCAAATAAACGAAAAGGGCATAATAAGTTGCCATATTATGCCCTCCTGCCCGATATCTTTGAAGCCGCAGAAACGGCTATTGCCATTGTGCGGCTGCAAATTTTTCGGTTATGACTTATCAAAGATAATCGATGTTACTCGTCTTCAGACGGTTGTTCGTCGTCTTCGGCATCGATTTCTTCAGGTGCGTCACTTTCCTGCGCAGCTTCCAGTTCACCCTCAACTGTGGCTACACCATCAAGTTCTTCATCTTCTACCGGTTCTGCAACGCGCTGCAAACCAACAACGTGCTCGTCATCAGCGGTACGGATTAGCGTCACACCCTGGGTGTTACGGCCAACCTTGCTGACTTCGGAAACGCGTGTGCGCACCAGCGTGCCGGCATCGGTGATCATCATAATCTGATCGGCATCGTCAACCTGAATAGCGCCGACAACCGGACCATTACGCTCGCTCACCTTGATGGAGATAACGCCCTGCGTCGCACGTGATTTAGTTGGATATTCCGCGGACTCGGTACGTTTACCGAACCCGTTCTCGGTCACGGTAAGAATTGCACCGTCGCCGCGAGGAACAATCAAAGACACCACGCTGTCGGTTTCGCCAAGACGAATACCGCGAACACCGGTGGCTGTACGACCCATTGAACGGACTGCCTGTTCAGAGAAACGTACAACTTTACCCGCCGCAGAGAACAGCATGACTTCATTGCTACCGTCGGTCAGGTCAACACCAATCAGCTCATCACCCTCGTTGAGGTTGATGGCGATGATGCCAGCACTGCGCGGACGGCTGAAATCGGTCAAAGCAGTTTTCTTGACGGTACCGCTGGCGGTCGCCATAAAGACGTGACGCCCTTCTTCGTATTCACGAACCGGCAGGATCGCAGTAATACGTTCGTTCGGCTCCAGCGGCAGCAGGTTGATAATCGGACGCCCACGGGCACCGCGACTCGCTTCCGGCAGCTGGTAGACTTTCATCCAGTACAGACGTCCACGGCTGGAGAACATCAGGATGGTATCGTGCGTGTTGGCAACCAACAGGCGATCGATAAAGTCTTCTTCTTTAATACGTGCCGCTGACTTGCCTTTACCACCACGACGTTGCGCTTCATAGTCGGTCAAAGGCTGGTACTTGACGTAGCCTTGATGCGACAGCGTAACAACAACGTCTTCCTGGTTGATCAGGTCTTCGATGTTGATGTCGGAAGTGTTGGCCGTTATCTCGGTGCGGCGGGCATCGTTATACTGATCGCGAATCGCTTCAAGCTCTTCACGGATAACTTCCATCAGGCGATCCGGGTTTTCCAGAATGAAGATCAGTTCTGCGATTTGAGTCAGCAGCTCTTTATATTCATCCAGCAGTTTTTCATGCTCGAGGCCGGTCAGTTTCTGCAAGCGCAGATCCAGAATTGCCTGAGCCTGCTGTTCAGTCAGGAAGTATTTTCCATCGTGAATACCAAACTGCTTCTCGAGCCACTCTGGACGCGCGGCATCGTCGCCGGCGCTAGCCAGCATGGCCGACACATTGCCAAGATCCCATGAACGGGCGATCAGGCCAGCTTTCGCTTCGGCTGGCGTTGGTGCCGCACGAATAAGCTCGATGATAGGGTCGATGTTTGCCAGAGCAATCGCCAACGCTTCGAGGATGTGCGCACGATCACGCGCTTTACGCAGCTCAAAGATGGTACGACGGGTCACCACTTCGCGGCGGTGGCGCACGAACGCAGACAGGATCTCTTTCAGGCCCAGAATCTTTGGCTGTCCCTGATGCAGGGCAACCATGTTGATACCAAACGAAGTTTGCAGCTGAGTGAGTGAATAAAGGTTATTCAACACCACTTCGCCAACGGCATCACGTTTGATCTCGATTACGATGCGCATACCGTCTTTGTCAGACTCGTCGCGCAGGGCGCTGATCCCTTCCAGACGTTTTTCTTTTACCAGCTCGGCGATCTTTTCGATCAAACGGGCCTTGTTCACCTGATACGGGATCTCGTGAACAATAATGGTTTCGCGACCGGTTTTCGCGTCAGCTTCTACTTCAGCACGCGCGCGAATGTAGATTTTACCGCGACCGGTACGATAGGCTTCTTCGATCCCACGGCGACCATTGATGATGGCGGCAGTCGGGAAATCAGGACCTGGAATGTGTTCCATCAGCCCTTCGATGCTGATGTTTTCGTCTTCGATAAAGGCCAGACAACCGTTGATAACCTCGGTAAGGTTATGTGGCGGGATGTTGGTGGCCATACCTACGGCGATACCCGATGAACCGTTAACCAACAGGTTAGGGATACGGGTAGGCATTACCGCCGGGATCTGCTCGGTGCCGTCGTAGTTCGGCACGAAGTCGACGGTGTCTTTCTCAAGGTCTGCCAACAGTTCGTGGGCAATTTTTGACATGCGAATTTCGGTATAACGCATGGCAGCAGCGGAGTCGCCATCTACCGAACCAAAGTTGCCCTGTCCGTCTACCAGCATATAACGCAGGGAGAAAGGCTGAGCCATACGAACGATGGTGTCATAAACTGCGGTATCACCGTGCGGGTGATATTTACCGATAACGTCACCGACCACACGGGCCGATTTCTTATAGGCTTTGTTCCAGTCGTTACCCAGAACATTCATTGCGTAAAGTACGCGGCGGTGCACCGGTTTCAAACCATCGCGCACATCTGGCAGCGCACGTCCGACGATAACGGACATCGCATAATCCAAATAAGAGTTTTTAAGCTCTTCTTCGATGTTTATCGGTGTGATTTCTCTGGCAAGGTCGCTCATGGAGCTGCTATCCCTCTACTGATTATTCATGGCCGCTGCCTAGATAGGCAAAGGTGTAAAACTATACCACAAAGCTGGGATTCGTGGGAAACAACCGCACCCGGATGTGCACTATTATTCAGCCTCTTTCAATCCGTTGCGCAAGTTGCACATTTGAACGACGCCTTTTGTATGAATATTGTGCAAAGGACAAAGCACTGACTCTTGGCTGCGGGAATATGTATAATCTGTCATACAAGGCATAAGGAGTTTATCAGCCCAATGACAACCACACCGAACAGCAAACAACCTAATAACATCCCTTATAACGTTGATCACCAAAACGTGGATCAGTCTGAAATCGCCAAGTTTGAGGCCGTTGCCTCGCGCTGGTGGGATCTGGAAGGTGAATTCAAACCACTGCACCGCATCAATCCGCTGCGTCTGAACTATATTCTCGAGCGATCCAACGGGCTGTTCGACAAAGAAGTGCTCGACGTCGGCTGCGGCGGCGGCATTCTGAGCGAAAGCATGGCGGTTGCCGGTGCGAAAGTCACCGGTCTGGATATGGGCGCAGAGCCGCTGCAAGTGGCTCGCCTGCACGCGCTGGAAAGCGGTGTCATGGTGAAATATGTGCAGGAAACGGTAGAAGCGCACGCCGAGGCCAATGCACAGCGTTACGACGTGGTGACCTGCATGGAAATGCTCGAGCACGTGCCTGATCCAGCTTCAGTGGTTGCAGCCTGCGCGCGTCTGGTCAAACCCGGCGGTCATGTATTCTTCTCAACCATAAACCGTAACAACAAAGCCTGGCTGATGGCGGTGTTCGGCGCAGAATATGTGCTCAAGATGGTTCCCAAGGGCACTCACGACATCAAGAAGTTCATCAAACCTTCCGAGCTGCTGTCATGGATTGACCGCACGCCGCTGTTTGAACGCAATATTATCGGCCTCCATTACAACCCGATTAGCGATCACTTCAAACTGGGTCGCAACGTTGACGTTAACTATATGCTGCACACACAATCACAGGAAACTGCTGAAAGTTAAGCATTAGTCAACCCCCAATGCCCCCTAATGGCCGCGTAAACCCCGACTTAAGTACATTTACGCGGTCATGAGTTACGATAAAAGCTTAGTTTTTAGCGCGTTGAGTGGGCAACCCCTTTAACATGATTTTTTAGAATAGTTTTCTCGCGCAATATAGCGTTTTTTTCTAACGTTTAATAAAACGGCAGTCGATCACCTTTTCGAAAAATATAAGAAAATCGTATCTCAGATATTGACAGTTCTTTAAGCCCAGCAGCTACGGGCACTGTGGAGATGACCACGGATTTTCTCCCCAACTTATCCACAAAACAGGCCGGTTTCATCCCTTGCAAAAGTGTGGGTTGAACACTATCTTGTCGTCATTAAATATCAAATCCACAATATGTAGTGTTTATATCCTGAGCAGCACACTAGGTTTGTCCCAGAGCTATTTTGCTCGGCAGAGCCTTTTTCGCGTTGTCGTCAGTTACTTTATAAACCTTAAAGGTATAATCCCGAATGAATCAGAGCCTACTTGTTACTAAACGTGACGGCCGTAAAGAACGCATCGATCTTGATAAAATCCACCGAGTTATCGACTGGGCAGCGGAAGGTCTCCAAAACGTATCAGTTTCCCAAGTAGAATTGCGTTCCCATATTCAGTTTTACGATGGGATCAAAACCGCCGATATTCATGAAACGATCATTAAAGCGGCTGCCGACCTGATTTCCAAAGACGCACCGGATTACCAATATCTGGCTGCGCGTCTGGCAATTTTCCACCTGCGCAAAAAGGCTTACGGCCAGTTCGAGCCCCCTGCACTGTTCGACCACGTAAGCAAAATGGTCGAGATGGGCAAATACGACAAACATCTGCTGGAAGACTACACGGTTGAAGAGTTCGAGCAGATGAACAGTTTTATCGATCACTGGCGCGACATGAGCTTCTCTTACGCCGCGGTCAAGCAGCTCGAAGGCAAATATCTGGTGCAGAACCGCGTTAGCGGCCAAATCTACGAAAGCGCCCAGTTCCTGTACATCCTGGTTGCAGCCTGCCTGTTCTCGGGTTACCCGCGCGAGACGCGTCTTGATTACATCAAGCGCTTCTACGACGCCGTATCCACCTTCAAGATTTCTTTGCCTACGCCAATCATGGCCGGCGTGCGTACACCGACTCGCCAGTTCAGTTCTTGCGTACTGATCGAGTGCGGCGACAGCCTGGACTCCATCAACGCGACCTCCAGCGCCATTGTTAAATACGTGTCACAGCGCGCCGGTATTGGCATCAACGCTGGCCGCATCCGTGCGCTGGGTAGCCCAATTCGCGGCGGTGAAGCTTTCCACACTGGCTGTATTCCTTTCTACAAGCACTTCCAGACCGCGGTTAAATCCTGCTCTCAGGGCGGCGTTCGCGGCGGTGCAGCAACACTGTTCTATCCAATGTGGCATCTGGAAGTTGAAAGCCTGCTGGTTCTGAAAAATAACCGTGGCGTTGAAGGCAACCGCGTTCGCCATATGGACTACGGCGTACAGATCAACAAGCTGATGTACCAGCGTCTGGTTAAAGGCGGCGACATTACCCTGTTTAGCCCTTCTGACGTGCCTGGCCTGTACGATGCATTCTTTGCCAATCAGGACGAGTTCGAACGCCTGTACACCCAGTACGAGCAGGACGACAGCATCCGCAAGCAAAAAGTCAAAGCGGTTGAACTGTTCTCCCTGATGATGCAGGAACGCGCCTCTACCGGTCGTATCTACATTCAACACGTTGACCATTGCAACACCCATAGCCCGTTTGACCCGGCTATCGCCCCGGTGCGCCAGTCGAATCTGTGTCTGGAAATCGCCTTGCCAACCAAGCCGTTGAACGATGTTAACGACGAAGAAGGCGAGATTGCGCTGTGTACGCTGTCTGCCTTTAACCTTGGCGCAATCGACAGCCTGGACGACCTGGAAGAGCTGGCCACCCTTGCCGTGCGCGCGCTCGACGCCCTGCTCGACTATCAGGATTACCCGATTCTGGCCGCCAAACGCGGTGCTATGGGCCGTCGTACACTGGGTATCGGCGTTATCAACTATGCTTATTATCTGGCGAAGAACGGCGTGCGCTACAGTGATGGCAGCGCCAACGGCCTGACTCACCGCGCGTTTGAAGCCATTCAGTACTACTTGCTGAAAGCTTCCAACGAACTGGCGATCGAGCAAGGTGCCTGTCCGTGGTTCAAAGAAACCACTTATTCTCAGGGTATCCTGCCGATTGATACCTATAAAAAGGATCTCGATGCGCTGTGCGACGAGCCGCTGCACTACGACTGGGAAGCGCTGCGTGTCAGCATCCAGGAGCACGGTCTGCGTAACTCCACGCTTTCTGCGCTGATGCCGTCTGAAACCTCTTCACAGATTTCAAACGCCACCAACGGGATTGAACCACCGCGCGGCCACGTTAGCATCAAGGCCTCAAAGGACGGCATTCTGCGCCAGGTTGTGCCAGAGTATGAGCGCCTGAAAGACCAGTACGAATTGCTGTGGGACATGCCGAACAACGACGGTTACCTGCACCTGGTTGGCCTGATGCAGAAGTTCATCGACCAGGCGATTTCGTCGAACACCAATTATGATCCATCGCGCTTTGCCAACAGCAAAGTGCCGATGAAACAGCTGCTGAAAGATTTGCTGACTGCCTATAAGTACGGGGTGAAAACTTTGTACTATCAGAACACCCGCGACGGCGCGGACGATGTTCAGGAAGATATGAAGGCTGAAGTAGACGACTGCGAAAGCGGTGCCTGCAAGATTTAATTGCTTTACCTGTCGCCGATAAACTCAGGTCGTAGCTCCGCAAATGCGGCTACGGCTTGAACTTTTGGCGCATCGGTTTCTAGAGGACGTTATGGCATATACCACTTTTTCACAAAATAAAAACAACCAGCTGCTGGAACCGATGTTCTTCGGCCAGTCAGTTAACGTTGCGCGTTTCGACCAGCAGAAATATGAAATCTTTGAAAAGCTGATCGAAAAGCAGTTGTCTTTCTTCTGGCGTCCTGAAGAGATTGACGTAGCCCGCGACCGTATCGATTTTCAGGGTCTGCCCGAGCACGAGAAGCACATCTTCCTCAGCAACCTGAAATATCAGACACTGCTGGACTCGATTCAGGGGCGTAGCCCAAACGTGGCTTTGCTGCCGCTGATCTCCATCCCTGAGCTTGAGACCTGGGTTGAAACCTGGGCGTTTTCGGAAACTATCCACTCCCGCTCCTACACGCATATTATCCGTAATATCGTGAACGATCCGGGTCTGGTTTTCGATGACATCGTGACCAATGAAGAGATCCTCAAGCGCGCGAAAGATATCTCCGGCTATTATGATTCGCTGATCGAAATGACCAGCTACTATCACCTGCTGGGTGAAGGCACGCATCAGGTCAACGGCAATACCGTAGTCGTTGACCTGCACGAGCTAAAGAAAAAGCTTTATATTTGCCTGATGAGCGTTAACGCGTTGGAAGCCGTGCGTTTCTACGTTAGCTTTGCCTGTTCCTTTGCTTTCGCCGAACGCGAATTGATGGAAGGCAACGCCAAGATTATCAAGATGATCGCCCGTGACGAAGCCCTGCACCTGACTGGCACCCAGCACGCGCTGAACCTGCTGCGCAGCGGCGTTGATGATCCGGAAATGGCCGAGATTGCCAAAGAGTGCGAGAAAGAGTGTTACGATCTCTTCGTGCTGGCTGCCGAGCAGGAAAAAGACTGGGCAGAATATCTGTTCCGCGACGGCTCGATGATCGGCCTGAACAAAGACATTCTTTGCCAGTATATTGAATACATCACCAATATCCGCATGCAGGCCGTTGGCCTGACTGCACCGTTCAAGACTCGTACCAACCCGATCCCATGGATCAACGCCTGGTTAGTGTCTGATAACGTGCAAGTTGCGCCACAGGAAGTTGAAGTAAGCTCTTATCTGGTCGGTCAGATCGATTCAGAAATGAATGCCGATGATTTGAGTGATTTTGAGTTCTAATTAATGAGCAACACAACCATCAAACTGCACGATCACGGCAAAACGCTCGTCTGCGAGGGCGAGCACAATAATTTGCTGGAACTGTTTGAGCAGCATAAGTTGGTGGTCGAATACCAGTGCCGCGAGGGTTATTGCGGCTCTTGTCGTATGCGTCTGGTGAAAGGTGAAGTGGCTTATAATCAAAAGCCACTGGCCTTTATCCATGACGGTGACATCCTGCCATGCTGCTGCCTGCCAGTGGGGGATATAGAGCTGGTGCTCTAAGCCTGCTTTTTAGGTCAAAATCTTTTGATTCAACGTCTTTTGGGGCAAAAGCTTTAAATTCAAAAGCATTCGCTTCGCTCAATGGGTGACGAACATGCAGGCGACACCAGAGGGCGCGGAGATGCAAGAGGGCTCGCCCTGTAGACCTCTTGCCCGGTTCCGGCACTGCCGGTTATATGCCCATTGAATTTAGCGAACCGGAAAAACTTCTCCGAGTCTATTGACCTGAAAAGCGTACAGGGCCGCTTTGCCCGAAAGATCTATACTTTTTCCACCACCGATAACCACGGATAATCCGCAACCACCGGCCATTCGTTCAGATAACGGCGCAGCATATCCATTGCCACCATCGCGATGGTTTCCTGACGCAGTTGCTGCCCGTGACGACCAGCAGTGTATTGGATCGTCATCCCGCTGGTGCCGCCCGGCGTGTACAGCGCCAGACTCAGGCGATCTTCTACCACGTTGCCCACTGCCAGTGCCAACTGCGCGCCGCTGCTTTGTGCCAGATTCTGCGCACGCGCCAACAGCGCAGACAGCGATTCATCCTCGCAACTGCCCGGCAATAGTTCACCGCGCGTCAACGGCACGGCAGCATTCTGCATCCGCCAGTTGAGCAATCCGCCAGTAAAGCCCTCACTGATTGCCAACCGTAGATTCTGCTCGAGCAGGCGTTCGGCCAGTCGCGCTGGCAGGCTGGTGAACCCTTCAAAAATGGTGCTCTCACCTGCGACCTCGCGCACCCGCTCCCAGATTTCACGCATGGCCGCTTCCTGGCTGCGCGGTCCGGTGAGTTTAAGTTCGATGATAGGTGATGAAGAACGATAACCGATGGTCACGCCTTCCGGCAGAGGTAACACGTCCAACTCGCTGGCAAGGTCGCTTTCACCGCGCCCGAAAGTGGTCAAACGCAGGCACAGTGGCGCTTCTAATGCAGGATGATCGCGATGCAGACGAGGAACAATCTGCTGCTCGACCATCACTTTAAATTCTGAAGGCACTCCCGGCGTAAAGAACAGCCGGCAGCGATTAAGTTTGAGGGTAAAGCCACAGGCGGTGCCAACCGGGTTGTCGATAACCTCGGCATTGGCTGGGATCTGCGCCTGTTTACGATTGGATTCAGCCATCGGCCTGCCACGCTGGGCAAAAAACGCTTCCATATTGGCTAACCAATCGGCGTCTTCGATCAGCTCAACGCCGCAGGCCTTTGCCGCCGCCTCGGAGCTGAGATCGTCGCTGGTTGGCCCAAGCCCGCCGTTGACGATCAGCACATCGGCGATGTGGCTGCGTTCAAGCATCACGGAAACCAGCTCGTCAAAGCTGTCGCCTACGGTTTCACGGCTGGTCATCGGCAATCCCTGATCAAACAGGTAAGTTGCCAGCCAGGCAGCGTTTGAATCGACGATCTGACCATGCAGAACTTCTTCGCCGGTGCTAAGCATCTCAACCCTAAGCATTACCCTCTCCTTAATTACATTACTTAAAAGTTCACCGAACCACCAACAAACAGGCCGTCGGCAATTTTCTGGTTAGGATGGTAGTTTTTACCTTCCATTTCTTCATAACGATAGCCTACGTCAACGCTTAGCAGACTGATAGGGGTGAAACGCACGCCAGCGCTGGCTTCTTTGTAGTTCTTGATGTGGCTGGAGCTGACGTTGGGCGCGTAATAGCCTTCGCCGTACAGGCTAACGTATTGGTTAACCGGGAACTGTAAACCACCGCCAACCGGAACTGCATAGCCTTCTTTGCTGTGGTTTGGATTGGTGTACAACAGCTTGCCGCCAACGGTTGCAAGAACTGGACCCAGTCCAATGTTGTAGCCCAGACCAACACCGGCTACGTCGCCGCGATGATTGCGCTGTGACCACTGGCCGCTCAATGCCAGACCTGGAGTAGAAGTCCCCAAACCGACGCCAAGGTTAGTGTAATGTTCACCAACTTGCGCATTAACGTCAATCGCGTGAGCAGAAACAGTGGTCATCAGCATAGCGGCTGCGGACAAGGCTACGAATGTCTTTTTCATCTTTTATCCTGAATTATCAAAAACTATGGGTATGTTGCTCAGGGCAGTCTAAAGCAATTCGCTAGCAGAGTAATTAATCCAAATGCTTAAAAATGTTTTCGTTTTAAGAAATATTTTGCAATGGCAAATCAGCGAACCTATTGCGAAAAATACGCATAAAAAAGCCCCGCCTTGTGATTTCTTGCCAAGGTGGGGCTAGATCTACCTTATCAAACAGTAGTTTTGACCATACTCTGCTGATAGGCGCGCTGGCGGGTGATCAGCGGCAGTACAATCAACGCCAGCAGACCACACGCCGCGGAGATAGCCAGCCACACGCCCGGCATAGCTTTGTTTCCCGTGACGTGGATCATGTAGCTCGAAATCGCCGGTGTAAAACCGCCAAAAATCGCGGTCGCCAGGCTGTAGGCCATAGAGAAACCGGTGGCACGCACTTCCGGTGGCATCAGCTCGGTCAAAGCCACCACCATCGCCGAGTTGTAGCTAGCGTACATAAATGACAACCACAGCTCGACCTCAAGCAGCCGCGCAAAACTCGGTGAGCCTACCAGCCAGTTCAACGCAGGATAAGAGGTGAGTAAAATCAGCGCGCTAAAGGTCAATAGCAGCGGGCGGCGGCCGATTTTATCCGAGAATGCCCCCATTATTGGCAGCCAAATCAGGTTAGATACTCCAACACACAGCGTGACGAGGAAACTCTCCTGCTCGGTAAGTTGCAGCACGTTTTTACCGTAAGTCGGCGTAAAGGCAGTGATCATGTAGAACGATACAGTGGTCGTGACCACCATCAGCATCCCCACCAGCACAATCTGCCAGTTTGCGGCCACAGAACGGGCAATCTCGCCCATTGAAGGATGATGCTTGCGCTGCTGGAAAGCATCGGTCTCCTCCATCATGCGGCGGATCCAGAACAAGAAAGGGACAATCAGGCAGCCGATGGCAAACGGGATGCGCCAGCCCCATTCGTTCATCACGCCATTGCCCAGCAGATGGTTAAGCGTCACGCCGAGCAGTGCGGCAAAGACCACCGCAACCTGCTGGCTGGCCGACTGCCAGCTGACATAGAAACCTTTTTTACCTTGCGGAGCAATCTCGGACAAATAAACCGATACGCCACCCAGTTCGACTCCCGCCGAGAAGCCCTGCAGCAGGCGACCAAGCAGGATAAGGATCGGCGCAGCGACGCCAATGCTGTGATAGCCCGGTACGCAGGCAATGGTGAGTGTCCCAAAGGCCATTAACCCAAGGGTGAACAATAACCCTTTGCGACGCCCGTGATGGTCGATGTAAGCACCTAACACCATCGCCCCCAAAGGGCGCATCAGGAAACCGGCACCGAAGGTCATCAGCGTCAGCATTAAAGAGGCAAAGGGGTTTGAGTCGGGGAAAAAAGTATGGGCGATGGCAGTGGCGTAATAGCCAAAGACCATAAAATCATACATTTCCAGGAAGTTACCGCTGGCGACGCGGAAGATATTTTTTGCTGTGCCTTGTCGGCTGCCGCCTGACGCGACGTTAAGTGAAGACTTGGGGTTAATGGACGACATGTGTTAACTCCTGATTTTATTTCTCTCCAGTTAACATGTCTTTATCATTACTCAATGTGATGGCTCTCACACTTTTCTTAGCCTGCTAGCTTATTTTCCGTAACATGATATTAACAATAAAAAACCGAGCCAGCGTGAGCCGTCTCGGTTTTTAACTGCGAGGTGAAAACCGGGTGATTATCGACGCAGAAGCAGACCGATAACCAGACCCACGGCAGCGCCAACGCCTACACCATGCCACGGTTTGTCATGAACGTAGCTGTCAGCCTGACGCACGGCAGTTTTTGCCCTGGCGCAATAAGAATCTGTTGCCGAACTGAGGCGTGATTGCACGTCATTCAGCGCCTGTTCGGCTCTGGTCTTTATTTCGATGTATTTCTCGTCTGCTTTATCACCAGAAGATTTAAGCACCTCTTCCAGCGTTTCACTGAGCATTCTGAGATCGTCGTCGAGACTGGTTTGCTGTGGTTCGAATTGGTTAGCCATTCTATTCTCCTTGTGATGTTGTTCTAATAACCCTAGCCTATTTTCTGCCACTTGCCGAAATGAATAAGGAGGATTGCGCTAACTAATTGGCTTTTAAGAACCTTCCGACCAGTTTGTCATGAAGGTGGCAAATTGCGGACAAAAAAAACCGCACACCTTGGATGCGCGGTTTTTGACAGTTCAGGCTGTACTACAGCAGCGGCTGAGCCAGCTGAACCAGCGAAATGAGCGGCTGTGGATAAATACCCAGCGCCAGCACCAGAATCGCGGAAATCAGCACTACCACACCACCGGCAGTAAATGCCCAGTTATTCGGCGTGTCGCGAACCAGCTTATCTGGCGCATTGAGGTACAAACTGACCGTCACGCGCAGATAATAGTAAAGGCCAATCGCACTGCCCACGACCACCGCACCGGTCAACCACCACAGGTGCGCAGTCACGCCGGTTGCAATCACGTAGAACTTGCCGATAAAGCCCAGCGTCATCGGGATACCGGCCAGCGACAGCATCATCACCGTCATTACGGCTGACAGGATTGGCTTATGCCAGAACAGCCCGCGATAGGAGAACAGCGATTCTGCATCCGGGCCGCTGTAAGGGCTGGACATCAGGCTAACCACGCCAAACGCGCCGAGGCTGCTGAACAGGTAACCGGCCAGATAAACGCCGACGGTTTCCATCGACAGCTGATGCGTTTGCACCGCGATCAGCGCGACCAGCAGGTAACCCAGATGCGCGATGGACGAGTAACCCAGCAGGCGTTTGATGTTGCTCTGGCTGATGGCCATTATGTTACCAAACAGAATCGAGCAGAAGGCGATAATGCCCAGCACGACGCGGATGGCTTCACTGTTGGCAACCGGTGCGTAGAGGAACAGGCGCATTACCACGGCGAAGATGGCAATCTTGCTGGCGGTGGCTAGGAAGGTTGATACCGGAGCAGGCGCGCCCTGATAAACGTCTGGTGTCCACAGATGGAAAGGCACCAGCGACAGCTTGAAGCCCAGACCAACAATCATCAGACCCAGACCGGCCAGCAGCAGCGGCTGGTGAATCGCCGCATCGCCGAGGTTTTTACCCAGCGCAGCAAAGGTCAGGTCACCGGATTCCGCGTATAGCAGCGCCATACCAAATAGCAGGAATGACGAGGCAGCGGCAGACAGCAGCATGTACTTGATACTGGCTTCCAGCGAACGTTTCTGACGATACGCGTAACCAACCAGACCAAACAATGGCAGCGAAATCAACTCGATTCCCAGGAACATTGAAGCCAGGTGGTTGGCGCAGGCCAGCAGGATGCCGCCCATTGCCGCGATAAGAACCAGCAGGTAAAACTCTTCGCGGTTGTCGGGATAGCCTTCGAGCCACGGATAGGCAAAAGTGCTGGTCGCCAGACTGGCCAGCAGCACCAGCCCGATGTAGAACATCGAATAACCATCGACACGCAGCAGCGGAGTCACATCCTGCGCCCCCGCATGGCCGACGAAGTACAGCGACAACAGCGCCAGGTTCAAACCAATAACAGTCAGGGTGGCATTAACAAAATGGTCGCGTCGCCACGCTATGGACAGCATCACCACGACCACCGTCAATCCGACGATCAACAGTGGTAACAGTGCGATCAGATTTTGAGGAGTAAATGTCATGGCGAATTACGGCCTTGTCGTTGAAATTGATGAAACTGATGACCCGAACCAGTGCTGAATATTACTCATCGCTGCGTTAGAGGTATCGAGGATAGGCTGCGGATAAACCCCGAGCAGCACCAGCAATACGACCAGCAGCAGGATGATTGACAGCTCGCGCGCCGTCATACCTTGCAGAGGTTGGTCCGACTTAGGCGCGCCGTAGTACGCACGCTGCATCATAACCAGCGAATAAACCGAGGCAAACACCAGCCCGAAGGTCGAAATCACAGTGATCACCGGCACAATCGGGAAGCTGCCGAACAGGATCATGAATTCGCCGACGAAGTTACCGGTTCCCGGCATACCCAGCGTCGCCACCGCGAAGAACAACGACAGCGCAGGCAGGTATTTGATACGCCCCCACAGGCCGCCCATCAGACGCATGTCACGGGTGTGCAGTCGTTCGTAAATCTGACCACAGATGATGAACATCCCGGCCGCAGAAAGACCGTGGGCGATCATCTGAATCACCGCGCCCTGATACGCCAACTGGCTGCCGGTATAGATGGCAATCAGTACGAAGCCCATGTGTGACACGCTGGTGTAGGCAATCAGACGTTTGATGTCTGTTTGCGAGAACGCCATCCAGGCACCGTAGAAGATACCGATAACGCCCAGCCACATGGCGATTGATGCAAACTCGTGGGAGGCCTGCGGGAACAGCGGCAGACAGAAACGCAGCATCCCGTAGGCTGCCGTTTTCAGCAAGATACCCGCCAGGTCAACGGAACCCGCCGTTGGCGCCTGACTGTGCGCATCCGGCAACCAGCCGTGCAGCGGAACCACTGGCATTTTCACCGCGAAGGCGATGAAGAAGCCGAGCATCAGCAGGTATTCCACGTTGTGCGACATTGGCGTCTTCAGCAGCTGTTCGTAGCTGAAGGTCCAAACGCCGGTAGCGTTATAGTGCACAAACACCAGCCCCAGAATCGCAATCAGCATCACCAGACCACTGGACTGGGTATAGATGAAGAATTTGGTTGCAGCGCTGATACGCGTTTTACCGTCTGACGCTTTGTGACCCCAAAGCGCAATCAGGAAGTACATCGGCACCAACATCATTTCCCAGAAGAAGAAGAACAGGAACATGTCGATCGACAGGAACACGCCGATTACGCCGCCAAGGATCCACAGCAGGTTCAGGTGGAAAAACCCTTGATACTTCTGAATTTCACGCCACGAACAGAGGATAGCCAGCAGGCCAAGCAGCCCGGTGAGCACCACCATCAGCAGCGAAAGACCATCCAGTGCCAGATGGAAACTAATGCCAAAGCGCGGGATCCACGGCACCGAAAACTCGGATTGCCACTGCGGAATGCCTTTAGGCGCTGTTAATGAATACCCACCCTGCAACCACAGTTGCAGGGAAAGTGCCAAGGTCAACCCCATTGCGATCAGAGCTATCCAGCGCGGTACTTTGCTTCCGAAGCGCTCAGTCTGCCAACACAGCAGTCCGCCAATAAAGGGGATAAAAATTAGCCAAGGTAATAGCATGGCGTATAGGTCCCTATGTTTTTACAATGTTTCAAATCGCCAGCAACAGCGCTAAAACGACGACTGCACCCAATCCCATTGACGCAACGTACCAACGCGTCTGTCCGTTTTCACTCAGCGTCAGCCCACGATTGCCCAGACGAGAGAGCAATGCAGGAATATTCATCAATGAGTTCAGCGGATCGCGTTGCAGGAGTTTCGCGATAGCCAGATAAGGTTTCACGAAAATCATGTCGTACAGCCAGTCAAAGCCCCAGGCGTGGAACCACCAGGTCGTGAAGAAGCGTCCCGGTGCGCTTTTCGCAATGCTGTTAACCAGCGTGCGCTTGCCGAGATACAACGCTGCCGCCAGCAAGATGCCGACAATGGCCACAACACCAGAGGTGATTTCAAGCTTCAATACCGTACCGTGCGGCAGTTCAGTGGTGCCTGGCAATACGCCCTGTAGTGGCGGAACAATCATCGCGCCAATAAAGGTAGACAGGACCAGCAGAACCAGCAGGGGTAAGTGGTGAGTAATCCCCTTGCCGGCATGAGCTTTGATTTTTTCTTCGCCATGGAAGACGATAAAGATCATGCGGAAGGTGTAAAGCGAGGTCATAAACGCCCCCACCAGGCCAGCAATCAACAGATTGTAATTACCGTTTGCCAACGCGCCGGAAAGGATTTCATCCTTACTGAAGAACCCGGCCGTGATGATTGGCAAGGCTGACAGCGCCGCACCGCCCACCAGGAAGCAGACATAAACCAGTGGAATCGATTTACGCAGGCCGCCCATTTTGAAGATGTTTTGCTCGTGGTGGCAGGCGAGGATCACCGAACCGGACGACAGGAACAGCAGCGCTTTGAAGAACGCATGGGTCATCAGGTGGAAGATGGCCGCGTCCCAGGCGTGAACGCCCAAAGCCAGGAACATATAGCCTATCTGACTCATGGTCGAGTAAGCCAACACGCGTTTGATGTCGGTTTGCACCATGGCTGCAAAACCTGCCAGCACTAGCGTTACCGCACCGATAATCCCCACCAGATGCAGAATTTCAGGTGCCATCAGGAACAACCCGTGGGTACGAGCAATCAGATATACACCGGCGGTGACCATGGTAGCAGCGTGGATCAGCGCGGAAACAGGCGTTGGACCGGCCATCGCGTCAGCAAGCCAGGTTTGCAACGGCAGCTGCGCCGATTTACCGACCGCGCCGCCGAGCAGCATTAACGTCGCCCAAGTAATAGCGGTGTCGCCGACTGCCAGCTTCTGCGGTGCCAGGATCATCAGTTCACGAATGTTTAGCGTGCCCAACTGGTGGTAGAGGATAAACAGCGCAAAAGCCAGGAACACGTCACCTACACGGGTCACGATAAAGGCTTTCATCGCCGCAGCGCCGTTTTCCGGATGGGTATAGTAGAAACCAATCAGCAGATAACTGCACAGCCCTACCCCTTCCCAACCCAGATACATCAGCAACAGGTTGTCTGCCAGTACCAGAATCACCATGCTGGCGATAAACAGGTTGGTATAGGCGAAGAAGCGTGAATAACCCTCTTCACCGCGCATGTACCAGGAGGCAAACATGTGGATGAGGAAACCAACGCCGGTGACCACAGACAGCATGGTCATCGACAGGCCGTCGAGTGACAGGGTGGCAGAGATGTTGAAATCGCCCACCTGCATCCAGTTCCACAGCTCTTGATTAAAGACCGGAACCCCTGCAGCACGCTGGCTCAGGAAGTTGATCCCGACATAAAGAGTGACTAATGCTGCCAGTCCGATTGAACCTACGCCGACCGTGGCTGACGTATTTTCTGACCAGCGTCCGCGAGAAAAGGCCAATAACAGAAAGCCAATCAGCGGAAACACAACTGTTAAATATAATAGGTTCATCCGCGCATCTCACTGACAGTGTCGATATTCAGGGTATGACGACGACGATAGAGTTGCAGCAGTAAGGCTAAACCGATACTGGCTTCCGCTGCCGCCAGGCTGATTGCCAGGATATACATCACCTGCCCGTCTGCCTGTCCCCAATAGCTGCCGGCTACAATAAAGGCCAGCGCCGCCGCGTTGATCATCACTTCAAGGCTTATCAACATAAACAACAGGTTACGTCTTACCAGTAACCCGGTCAGTCCCAACACGAACAGGATTGCGGCCAGGATCAGGCCATGCTGTAGAGGGATCATGCTCTCTCCTCCGATTTTCTTTTTGCCATCTCTTTGGCCGGCGCAGCGGATGCATTGCCGAGCACTTCGCCCGGCTTGTGCTCACGTCCGATGTGGAAGGCCACGACCAGACCGGCGAGTAGCAGCATTGACGCCAGCTCCACCGCCAGTACATAAGGACCAAACAGCGCGATGCCCACCGCTTTCGCGTCTACCATCGTGCCTTTGATGTTCTGATCGTGCAGCCCGGTAATAGAAGCAATCATCACCCCCAGCAACACCACCGACAGAATTGAAGGTCCAATCCAGGTCGAGGGCTTCAGCCAGGCCTTTTCCTGCTCCTGAACGCTGCCCAGGTTGAGCATCATCACGACGAACACGAACAGCACCATAATGGCACCGGCGTAAACGATTATCTCCAGCGCGGCGGCGAAGTAAGCCCCCAGCGAGAAGAACACTGCGGCAATCGCCAACAGCGAGATGATCAGATACAGCAGTGCGTGAACCGGGTTGGTGTGCGTAATTGTTCGCAACGTCGCCAACACCGCCACTACGCCTGCAATGTAAAATGCAAATTCCATGCTTGCGGCTCCTTAGGGCATGAGACCTTTGACGTTGATCGGCTTGGCTTCGTTTTCGGCTTCGCCTTTCGCTTTGCCGTCCACTGCCATACCGGCCATCCGGTAAAAGTTATATTCCGGATACTTACCGGGTCCAGATATCAACAGATCTTCTTTCTCATACACCAGATCCTGGCGTTTGAATTCACCCAACTCAAAGTCCGGCGTCAGCTGGATAGCCGTAGTCGGACAGGCTTCCTCGCACAGTCCGCAGAAGATGCAACGAGAGAAGTTGATACGGAAAAACTCCGGATACCAACGACCGTCTTTGGTCTCGGCTTTCTGCAACGAGATACAGCCTACCGGACAGGCTACCGCGCACAGGTTACAGGCCACGCAGCGCTCATCACCGTCTGGATCACGCGTCAAAACAATGCGACCACGATAGCGCGGCGGCAGATAAACGGGTTCTTCCGGGTACATCAAGGTTTCACGTTTGGCGAAGGCGTGCATGCCTATCAGCCACAAACTGCGAACCTGGGTGCCGAAACCAACCACCAGTTCTTTCAATGTCATGGTTCAATCACCCCTATATTAATGTGCGTTGTACAGAATGACCGCAGCGGTTGCCAACAGATTCAGCAAGGTCAGCGGCAGGCAAATACGCCAGCCAAATGACATCACCTGATCGTAACGAGGACGAGGCAAAGCAGCACGGAGCAAAATGAACATCACCATGAAGAACGCGGTTTTCAACGCAAACCAGATAAACGGCGGCAAGAACGGACCCTGCCAGCCCCCGAAGAACAGCGTGACGATCAGCGCAGATACCGTCACGATACCGATGTACTCACCAACGAAGAACAAACCGAATTTCATACCGGAATATTCAATGTGGTAACCATCGGCAAGTTCCTGCTCGGCTTCTGGCTGGTCAAACGGGTGACGGTGACAAACCGCAATCCCGGCAATCGCAAAAGTCAGGAAGCCAAAGAATTGCGGGATGATGTTCCACAGATGTTCTTGTGAACGAACAATATCTTGCAGGTTGAACGACCCTGCCTGCGCAACAACGCCCATCAGCGAAAGGCCGAGGAACACTTCATAGCTCAGGGTCTGGGCCGAGGCGCGCATGGCACCCAACAGCGAGTATTTGTTGTTACTGGACCAGCCAGCAAACAGCACGGCGTAAACCGTCAAACCCGCCATCATCAGGAAGAACAGGATGCCGATATTAAGGTTGGCGGCATACCAGGTCGGTGAAACCGGCACAATCGCAAACGCCATTAACATCGAGCTGAAAGCAATCATCGGCGCCAGTGTAAAGATCGCGCGGTCCGAGAACTTGGGTGCCCAGTCTTCTTTAAAGAACATCTTGATCATGTCGGCAGCCAGCTGCAGCGAGCCGCCCCAGCCGACACGGTTAGGTCCGTATCGGTTCTGGAACAGACCCAGCAGGCGGCGTTCCGCGAAGCTCATAAATGCCCCAACGGTGACCACCACCAACAGGATCACCACCGCTTTAACCACGGCGATAATGGTGTCGATAACTTCTGGTGTAAACCAACTCATCGGGTTGCCTCCCGCAGATTCTCAACCGTTGCGCCCACCAGCGCCGGAGAAATTCCCGGCAAGCCCAGCGGCAGACCAACTTGTCCTTTTTCCAGCGTCTCGCTGAGGCGAACCGGCAGCGTCAGAGTTTGGCCATTACAGGTAAATTCAACCTGCGTGCCCTGATTGACGCCAAGCGCGGCGGCATCGGCGGTGCTAACCATCACGTAAGGTGCAGGCATACGCTGCTGGATTACGCTCGAACGCTGAGACATCTCTTCACTACCGAACAGGTGATAGTAAGGGGCAACGCGCCAGTGATTTTCCACGGCGACAAAAGCAGCCGGGATCTCGCTGAAGTAGTCGAGACTGCCCTCTCCTGCTTCAATCAGACGCACGCCCGGATCGCCATGACGCAGTTTGCCACCCACTTCGGCCTGGAATTTGTTCCACGCCTGCGGTGAGTTCCAGCCCGGCGCCCAGGCAAACGGCACCTGTTGACGGTTAGCATACGGGCTGTTGTTCCCTTCCATCGAGAAGGCAAACATGGTGTCTTTATCCTGAGGCTGACGCGGTTCATGCACGCTGATGTTGGCGCGCATGGCGGTGCGTCCGCTGGAACGAATAGGAGAACGTGCCAGTTTCTGACCACGAATGCGGAAAGAGGCATCCGGCGCAGCTTCAACAATGCCGTTGAGCTGAGGCAGTGCCGCGACGCAGGCCTCGATCACGTGATCGAGCTGGGTCCAGTCCACACGGCGGCTGTTGATGGTGGAATGCAGCGAGTGCATCCAGCGCCAACTTTCCAGCATCACCACGGTGTTGTCGTAATAAGCCGGGTCATAAACCTGGAAGAAGCGCTGGGCGCGGCCTTCCTGATTGACCAGCGTACCGTCGCTTTCGGCAAAACTCGCCGCAGGCAGGATCAAACTGGCCTTATCCATAATGCGTGATCGCTGGTGATCGACGACCAACAGGTTCGGCACTTTAGACAGTGCCGCATCGACCACCGCTTCCGGTGCCTGACGGTAAAGATCATTTTCCATGACGATTGCGCTGTCGGCACCGCCGTCGTTCAGCAGGCTCAGGGCGTCATCGAGACTGCCGCCGCCGATCAGTGACAAACCGATGCTGTTGGCAGCGGAGGCGACGAAGGTAATGCCGACGTCACTGCCGCGTGCTTTCAAGGCTTTCGCCACGTTGGCCGCTGCGGCAATGATTGCATCGCTGCCTGCGTTGGTGCCGGTAATAATCAGCGGTTTTCTCGCGCCGGTTAAAGCCTGCACGATCATGTCGATTTTCTTGTCGAGACCTTCAGGTAAATCACTGACGGCCGGCGCGGTTTCGTCAATCGCATGGGCGATGGCAAAACCGAAGCGCGCCTGTGAGTCAACCGGAGCGCGGTAATTCCAGGCTGCGATATCATCCAGACGGGTGTTATCGACATTCGTTACAAATAGCGGATGCTTGGCGTGCTGACCGATGGTCTGAATCGCGGCAATCTGCCAGTCGGCAACGCGCTGTGCGGCTGCCATGGCGCGAGCTTTACCTTTCACCGCCTGACGAACGGACAGCGCAATGCGCGCGCCGGTTTGCGTCAGGTCTTCACCCAGCACCAGAACCGCATCGTAGGATTCAATGTCGTGCAGCGCAGGAGTCGTCACACCGCTGTTTTTCAGGATGTTGAGGATCATCGCCAGACGATTTTGCTCGGCGGCGCTGATACCGGTGTAGAAGTTTTCTGCCCCGACCAGTTCGCGCAACGCGAAGTTACTTTCCAGACTGGCGCGCGGTGAACCGATACCGATGGTTTTGCTCGACTGCCGAATAATATCCGCTGCGCCCTGCATTGCCTGCTCGGCGTTCAGCGCTATCCAATCGTTGCCGCGCTGCTGCATCGGATGTTTAGGACGATCTTTGGCGTTAACGTAGCCGTAGCCAAAACGACCGCGATCGCAGAGGAAATAGCGGTTCACGGTGCCGTTGTAGCGGTTCTCGATACGACGAAGTTCGCCGTAGCGCTCGCCTGGGCTGGTGTTACAGCCGACGCTGCACTGCTGGCAAACGCTTGGCGCAAACTGCATGTCCCATTTACGGTTATAGCGTTCGGAGTGCGTTTTATCGGTAAATACGCCAGTCGGACAGACTTCAACCAGGTTGCCGGAGAATTCGCTTTCCAGCGGACCGTCTTCCGGGCGACCGAAGTAGACGTTGTCGTGAGCGCCATACACGCCGAGATCGGTGCCGTCTGCATAATCTTTGTAGTAGCGAACGCAGCGATAGCAGGCGATACAGCGGTTCATCTCGTGAGAAATGAACGGACCGAGATCCTGATTCTGGTGGGTACGTTTAGTGAAACGATAGCGACGCGTGGCGTGGCCGGTCATCACCGTCATGTCTTGCAGGTGACAGTTACCGCCCTCTTCACACACCGGACAGTCGTGTGGGTGGTTAGTCATCAACCATTCCACAACGCTCTCACGGAACTGCTTGGCTTCTCCGTCATCGATGGAAATAAAGGTTCCATCTGACGCAGGCGTCATACATGACATAACCAAACGGCCGCGCGTATCTTCCGCGTTTTGGTATTGCTTAACCGCACATTGGCGGCAAGCGCCGACGCTTCCCAGCGCCGGATGCCAGCAAAAATAAGGAATATCGAGGCCTAGAGAGAGGCAAGCCTGAAGTAGGTTGTCCGCTCCGTTAACATCGTATTCTTTGCCGTCTACATGAATCGTAGCCATAGTCAGCATGCTTCCACAAGGCCCGGGTTTAAACGGGCGTTAATCCAAAATTCTGGCCCTTTTCCTTCATTATCCGACACGCAGGGATGTTGGCTTCCTTCTCTCATCCCAGTCACTGACTTCATGTAAGCTCAGGGGATTCGCTTCGTTACCGCCTACCTGCCTATCGAATACTTTTGGAAAAGACTTTTAAGAAATAATCTTTAAGCTCGACTTACCATCGCTCTTTCAGCAGGTTGTTTGGCTGTATGCCGCCAATTGCCCGCGCATTGTTGTAGTGCTGCTTGGCGATGCCTGCTTCAAACTCTTCACGGAAATATTTGATTGCGCTCTGCAATGGCTCTACGGCACCCGGCGCGTGCGCGCAAAATGTTTTGCCCGGGCCAAGCTGACGGCAAAGCTGTTCGAGAGTTTCGATATCTCCCGGCTGACCTTCGCCACGCTCCAGAGCGCGCAGGATCTTGACGCTCCACGGCAGACCATCACGACACGGAGTACACCAACCGCAAGACTCGCGCGAGAAAAATTCTTCAAGATTACGCACCAGAGGAACCATGCCGATTTCGTGATCGACGGCCATCGCCAGCGCAGTACCAAGACGGCTGCCGGCTTTACCAATGCTGGCAAATTCCATCGGCAGGTCGAGATGCTGTTCGGTCAGGAAATCGGTTCCTGCGCCGCCCGGCTGCCAGGCCTTGAATTTCAGTCCATCGCGCATACCACCAGCATATTCTTCGAGAATTTCACGCGCGGTGGTGCCAAACGGTAGCTCCCACACGCCCGGATTTTTCACGCGGCCGGAGAAGCCCATCATCTTGGTGCCGGTGTCTTCACTGGTCGAAATACCTTTGTACCACTCAACACCGTTGGCCAGTATTGCCGGAACGTTGGACAGCGTTTCAACATTGTTGACACAGGTCGGCTTGCCCCATGCGCCAACGGATGCCGGGAATGGCGGCTTGGAACGCGGGTTGGCACGACGGCCTTCGAGCGAGTTAATCAGCGCCGTCTCTTCACCACAAATGTAGCGGCCTGCACCGGTATGCACGATCAGCTCGAAATCAAATCCGGTGCCAAGAATGTTTTTACCGATAAAACCGGCAGCGCGAGCCTCTTCAATGGCGCGGCGCAGGTTGACGGCGGCTTCGATATATTCTCCGCGCAGGAAGATGTAGCCGCGATAGGCTTTCAGCGCGAAAGCACTGATTAGCATGCCCTCTACCAGCTGGTGCGGCATCTGCTCCATCAACAGGCGGTCTTTGTAGGTGCCCGGTTCCATTTCATCGGCGTTACACAGCAGGTAACGGATGTTCATGGATTCGTCTTTCGGCATCAGGCTCCACTTCAGGCCGGTAGAGAAGCCTGCGCCGCCGCGTCCCTTCAGACCTGAGTCTTTGACCAGCGCGACTATCTCGTCTTGCGACAGAGTATTCAGCGCTTTTTCGGCACCGGCATAGCCATTTTTACTGCGGTATTCATCAATCCATACCGGCTGCTGGTCTTCGCGCATGCGCCAGGTCAGTGGATGCATCTCCGGCGTGCGGATAATTTCTCTTGGCGTATATCCGTAGAAATTCATGAGTAACGCTCCAGTAACTGACCGATTTCTTCAGGTTTCAGGTAGCTGTGCGTGTCATCATCGATCATCATCGTCGGGCTCTTGTCGCAGTTGCCCAGACAACAGGTCGGCAACAGAGTAAAGCGCCCGTCCGGCGTGGTTTCGCCTGGCTTGATGTTGAGCTTTTCTTCAATCGCGGCCTGAATGCCTTGATAGCCGGTAATGTGGCAGACCACGCTGTCGCAATAACGAATTACGTGACGTCCAACCTGCTGGCGGAAGATTTGGCTATAGAATGTTGCCACTCCTTCGACGTCGCTGGCTGGAATGGCCAGAATCTCTGCGATAGCGTAGATTGCGCCATCTGGCACCCAGCCACGCTCTTTCTGCACAATTTTTAGCGCTTCAATCGACACGGCACGGGCATCTTCGTAATGATGTTTTTCGTGCTCAATCGCTTCACGTTCAGTCGCGCTCAGTTCAAAGCCGTGCTTGCCGTGCGCGGAATCAAAAGCACCGGCCGCAGAGACATTGATATACTGAACCTCTGAGTTTTTATTAAGATCTGTCATCGTTAGCGGTCCACATCAGACATTACAAAATCGATACTGCCCAGATAGACGATGAGGTCCGATACCAGGCTGCCACGGATAACCGACGGAATTTGCTGCAAGTGCGGGAAGCTCGGCGTGCGCACGCGAGTGCGGTAGCTCATGGTGCTGCCATCGCTCGTCAGGTAGTAGCTGTTAATCCCTTTCGTTGCCTCGATCATCTGGAAGGATTCGTTGGCAGGCATGACCGGCCCCCAGGAAACTTGCAGGAAGTGGGTGATCAAGGTTTCGATATGCTGCAACGTGCGCTCTTTCGGCGGCGGAGTTGTCAGAGGATGATCGGCCTTGAACGGACCTTCAGGCATGTGATCGACACACTGCTGTAAAATACGCAGACTTTGGCGCATCTCTTCCATTTTCAGCATCACGCGAGAATAGGAATCGCTAATACCGTCGCCAACCGGAACTTCAAAATCGAAGTTTTCATAGCCAGAGTACGGACGCCATTTACGCACGTCGAACTCAACGCCGGTAGCACGCAGGCCAGCACCGGTAGTGCCCCACGCCAACGCGTCTTCCGAGTTGTAAGCGGCAACGCCTTTCGAACGAGCGACCAGGATGCTGTTTTTCAGCGCCGTCTTCATGTAGGAATCAAGACGTTTTGGCATCCATTCAAGGAATTCACGCATCAGGCGTTCCCAGCCTTTCGGCAGGTCATGAGCCACACCGCCGATACGGAACCATGCCGGATGCATACGGAAACCGGTAATCGCTTCGACCACGTCATAGATTTTCTGACGGTCGGTAAAGGCGAAGAATACCGGCGTCATTGCGCCAACGTCCTGAATGAAAGTCGAGATGTAAAGCAGGTGGCTGTTGATGCGGAACAGCTCGGACAGCATCACGCGAATGGTGTTGACACGATCGCCTACGGTAATTCCGGCCAGTTTTTCAACCGCCAGCACGTAAGGCATTTCGTTAACGCAGCCGCCAAGATATTCGATACGGTCGGTGTAGGGAATGTAGCTATGCCATGACTGGCGTTCACCCATTTTCTCGGCACCGCGGTGGTGATAACCAATGTCCGGAACGCAGTCGACAATCTCTTCACCGTCGAGCTGCATCACGATACGAAAAGCACCGTGCGCGGACGGGTGGTTAGGACCGAGGTTAAGGAACATAAAATCTTCGTTTTCCGTACCGCGCTTCATGCCCCAGTCTTCAGGCTTGAAGGTCAGCGCTTCCATTTCCAGATCTTCACTCTGCCTGGTCAGTTCGAACGGGTCGAACTCGGTGGCACGCGCCGGATAGTCTTTACGCAGCGGATGCCCTTCCCAGGTCTTCGGCATCATTATGCGCGTCAGATGGGGATGACCGTCAAAGGTAATGCCGAACATTTCCCAGGTTTCACGCTCATACCAGTTGGCATTCGGGTAAACCTTGGTCAGGGTTGGCAAGTGAAGATCGTTCTCGGCCAGCGCAACTTTGATCATGATGTCGCTGTTGCGTTCGATCGAAAGCAGATGGTAGAAAACGGAAAAATCCGCAGCCGGTAAACCGTCGCGGTGGGTACGTAAACGTTCATCAACGCCATGCAGGTCATACAGCATAACGTAAGGTTTTGGCTGTTTGCGCAAGAAGGTAATTACTTCCAGTATCTGCTCGCGCTTAACCCAGATAACCGGAATACCGGTACGGGTTGGCTGCACAGAAAAGGCCTCTGGCCCAAAACGGTTACGCAGCTCGCCAATTACCGGATCATCAAGGTGATCGCGGGTTTGCCATGCTGGCTGAGCGAGGTCTTGCGTCGTCAAATCTGTCATATTTTCTCACCACACAAAATGGTCATTTATGCCCAAGGGGAAGAATCACCTGGCTTCCAACCGTTATTTTTAGAGATTAATTTCAACGGTTTCGCCCCTCAGGGTTGACGGACAGTGTTAAATCTCGTCAGGGGTTCGCAAATTGGTCACGGCAATACGCTCGGCGCGTTTACGCTCTTTTTCAGACTGCATATTGGCGCGGTAAACACCCTGATCGCCCACTACCCACGACAGCGGGCGGCGTTCTTTTCCGATGGATTCCTGCAGCAGCAGCAGCGCCTGCATATACGCTTCCGGGCGCGGCGGGCAGCCAGGAATGTAAACGTCTACCGGCAAGAACTTATCGACACCCTGCACCACCGAGTAAATGTCATACATGCCGCCGGAGTTTGCGCAGGCACCCATCGAGATAACCCATTTAGGTTCAAGCATTTGGTCATAAAGGCGCTGAATAACCGGTGCCATTTTGGTAAAACAGGTTCCGGCAACCACCATAAAGTCGGCCTGACGAGGCGAGGCACGGATAACTTCCGAGCCGAATCGTGCCACGTCGTGTACCGCAGTAAACGACGTGGTCATTTCTACGTAGCAGCATGAGAGACCAAAGTTGAATGGCCAAAGCGAGTTTTTACGACCCCAGTTCACCACGTCATGTAAAGCATGCTCGAGTTTCCCCATGTACACGCTCTGGTTAACTTGCTGCTCGAGAGGATCGGCGACCGTCTCTTGTTTCTGCAGTGGGTAACGGTCGTTCTCACCGTTCGGGTCTAAGCGCGTGAGCGTATAGTCCATCTTGATGCCTCACTTTATTGTTGGCGATTGCCATGCGGGTGATTGCTGGTCTTAATGACTGGGCTCGGGATAACCGGGCTGGCTTTGACAGGACCTTTGGAACGGGTTGGAGTCCAGTCAAGCGCACCGATACGAACCAGATAAAACAGGCCGGCTAAAAGTACGAAAATGAAAATGGCGGCTTCGGCAAATCCGGTCCATCCGCTTTCACGAATAGACGTTGACCATGCGTACAGATACAGGGCTTCAACATCGAAAATGACGAAGAACATGGCGACCAGGTAGAATTTTGCCGAAAGGCGCATATGAGTGGAGCCCACCGCGGCAATTCCCGACTCGAATGGCGTTTCCGTGTTACGACCGCGAACCTTCCCTCCCAGGAAAGCTGCGCCCAGCAACATCAGGCAACACAGGCCGACTGCGATAATAAGAAAAACTGCGAGCGCCCAGTTATGAGCGATGACATCTGTGGCTGTTGACATACTCTATGCTTACTCATCAAAAGTGGCGTCATGCATTTGCTCTTGCTCGGCAATTTGCCTGCCACATCGATTCAAGGGAAGGATTAATAACCACCAGTCTTCACGGGTCCCCTGTTTAGAAATCACCCTATTTTAGCGGTAACCTCATAGAGTTCGGGGTTTAAAAAGCGATTATCCAGTGAATTACTGTGGGCTTTTTACCCTTTTCTATAACCTTTTGTCAACTTTGACAAAAGTATCTCCACGTTAATTTACATCCTTATCATTTTATTAACATATGGTGCGGGAGCTGCCAGCTAAATCGAGTCAGTCAAAAAGTTAAAAAAAAGGATGGTTGTTAACGGGAGTCAATGATTTAGCTTCTACCCTTACTATTGTCGCAGGTATGTTCCATTCTTCCACTCTGGAAACAGGGTTATTTATTGATCCAGGACACGTTTTAGGCAAGATTGCTAAAAAATAAGACAATTTTTGAATAGTTTTTGATTAATGATTTCAAATAAAAATGCATTTCATCAAAAATTTGAAGAAATCATTGAGCAAAAGGTGTTTAAAAACTCAACTAATTGGTACGAATGACACTTCAGCAAGAGGGTAATGAAATCGAAAGAATGCGTGAGGTAAAGCGTGGAAAAAGAAGGTTTGGTAAAGAAAAACTGATGAGTTGGTTATTAATTAACCTTTGGACCCCCTATCCCCAGCCCTGACGAAATATTCGCAGGGTGGGGGGAGGAAAATCCGTGCCTGGTAAGAATTAAGGGGCTTCCTGGAACTCGTCGTCAATGTCAGCACGCTGAGTATAACTATGCAGAGAATAAGGATCGTTGCCCTGCTCTACGGCATTGAAAATCGCCATGGCGAGATCATTGTCGCAGCTCTGATTTTTATATAGCACATATTGAGTATCTGGCAGACGCGGCAGACCGTCCTGCTCACCCAATACTCTCAGCTCTGGACTCATCATCTCGATAGGTCTGACCGTTACACCCAGTCCGGCACGTACAGCAGCGCGGATAGCCGACAGAGTCGAGGCCACATAGGCAATACGCCATGGGATCCCGGCCTTGTTGAGATGATCAATGGCCATCGAGCGATAAGAGCTCGGCTCATCAAGCAGCACTAACGGCACACTGTCCCCTGAAGGATAAGAGAAGTCGGCAGAGCAATACCACAGCGTCGGCGACGTTCTCAATACAATGTGAGGATGATCGGTGGTGGTCATCGTGGTGATCGCCAGATCAACCTCATCACTCTCAAGCATTGGCAGCATAAACGGACTGCGCTTAACGCGAACGTCGATTGAGAGTTTGGGGTAAATCGAGGTCACGCGACTGAGCAGATACGGCAGAATGGTGTCAGCCGTGTCGTCAGAAGCACCGATGGTTACCCCACCCTGAACATCGCTATACATTAGTGAAGTACAGGCTTCGTCATTAAAACGCAATATTTTACGTGCATAACCTAGTAATTGAATACCGTGTTCCGTCAACAACTTATTGCGTCCATGCCTTGCGAACAGTTCTTTTCCGACAAGCTGCTCTAGGCGCTGCATTTGTTGACTCACTGCCGATTGTGTACGACATACTGCTGCTGCGGCGGCGGCAAAAGTATTTAAATCGGCGACGGCAACAAAAGTCCTTAGCAGGTCAAGATCTAGATTAAGAATTGGACGATTTGCATTTGTCATAGTTTTTCTTCACTTTTAAAATCTAATAACAAGCTACCCTGGATAGAGCGGAAAATTTCCCGCAAAATGCAGAATACCAGATCTGAAAGACACTCACTCATTAGATAATGAAGAAATGAGAAATATTTCTGTCCGACAACTAATTTTCAAATGATTATCATTAAGATACTTTTTCAAATAGCTATTAAATTCAAAGAAATATAATTCCCTATCGAACAAGTATCAAAATTCATTCATTAACCTGGCTGTACGGTAAGGCCACAGAAGCTCATTTCAACGGCTATCCATGCAGGCACAGCGCCGCGCTAGCAATGTGACTAATATCAAAATTCAAAGATTAATATCGCTAAAATCTATTTTTATCTGCTGAAAACTTGTGTCTGGTGATTCGCAAGCTAAGAATATTTTCCACGCTTTAATAAGAAAATTCTCATTAAAATAGGCAAATGTATTAACCTGCATTAATAACTACATTCAGATATTTAATTATTAATGACGCAAGAAATCATCAGGTTTATTTAACTAATTACCCACGTTATTAGTTGACTGTCATGTAAAAGGCTTTTAAGTGCGATTTACTTTTTCAGCTTCATTTATACACTATTAAAAAACACAAAAGGCAGGTCGGCCCACAGTTTAAGATAAAGCCTAGCGAGTTTATAATTGCTAGCATTGTGCTAGTTTTCAATTAAATAGAGTTGTTCCTCTCTCTATCCTGATGAATAAATTGCAGTATCCTCTGTACATTGACAAATACACCATTAACATTCTCCGCATCTATTTTCACAGACATATAATCCAAAATAATCAAAATATTTAGATTTTAATAATGCTTTATTCTCAATGATAGGTGACTAATGTCGCCAGTTACGTCGGAGGTACTGTTTTAAGCCAAAGCCTGACTTTGCTCTTCAAAATCGAGCCCGGTGAGAGTAAATTGTCGGCTTCGCTATGTTCTAAAGCACCTCCTACCCAGGGAAGAACGAGCTTTACCGCAAAAGGTTCACACAGACTATGTCCCCCATTGAAAAATCCCGCAAACTGGATAACGTTTGCTACGACATCCGCGGCCCGGTGCTTAAAGAAGCAAAGCGTCTGGAAGAAGAAGGTAATAAAGTTCTTAAACTAAATATCGGTAACCCTGCCCCCTTCGGATTCGATGCGCCTGATGAAATTTTAGTCGACGTTATTCGTAACTTGCCGACAGCCCAGGGATACTGTGACTCAAAAGGCCTTTTCTCTGCGCGTAAGGCGATTATGCAGCACTATCAGGCCCGTGATATGCGCGACATGACCGTTGAAGATGTCTATATCGGCAACGGTGTTTCCGAATTAATCGTGCAGTCCATGCAGGCTCTGCTCAACACTGGCGATGAAATGCTGGTCCCGGCTCCCGATTACCCGCTGTGGACTGCAGCCGTGTCACTTTCCGGCGGCAATGCGGTGCATTATCTTTGCGATGAAGGCGCTGAATGGTTCCCGGACCTCGACGATATTCGTGCGAAAATCACTCCACGCACCCGCGGAATCGTGATAATTAACCCCAACAATCCGACCGGTGCCGTATATAGCAAAGAATTGTTGCTGGAGATTGTCGAGATTGCGCGCGAGCACAATCTGATCATCTTCTCTGACGAGATTTACGACAAGATTCTTTATGATGAGGCGCAGCACATCTCCATTGCTTCGCTGGCTCCAGATCTGCTGACCGTAACCTTCAATGGCCTGTCCAAGACCTATCGCGTTGCCGGTTTCCGTCAGGGCTGGATGGTGCTGAACGGTCCCAAAAAGCATGCGAAAGGTTACATTGAAGGCCTGGAAATGCTGGCTTCAATGCGTTTGTGTGCCAACGTACCTATGCAGCACGCGATTCAAACCGCGCTTGGCGGCTATCAGAGCATCAGCGAATTTATCCAGCCTGGCGGACGCCTTTATGAACAACGCAATGCGGCCTGGGAAATGATTAACCAGATCCCCGGCGTTTCTTGCGTGAAGCCAAAAGGCGCGCTGTATATGTTCCCTAAAATCGACGCCAAACGTTTCAATATTCACGACGACCAGAAAATGGTGCTCGATTTGCTGTTACAGCAAAAAGTGCTGTTGGTGCAAGGTTCAGCGTTTAACTGGCCATATCCGGACCACGTGCGTATCGTTACCTTGCCGCGCGTTGACGAGCTGGAAATGGCCGTCGGCAAACTGGGCCGTTTCCTGGAAACCTACCGCCAATAATGCCTGCCATCTTCGAGATGTAGATGCGTCGACTGTCCGCATTCCCCTTAATCACTGACGGGTGTCAGCTAATGGGGATGCGCCTTGCCGCCGTCTTCCTGCATCTCGAAATCTTTTGGGCATTGGAATTAGTATGCAAGAATGGGGCTCTTTAAATTTATCGAAGTCTAGAGAGTAAGAGAGTCCCATGAGCCAAAGTCATTTTTTTGCCCACCTTTCCCGCCTTAAGCTTATTGGTCGCTGGCCTCTCATGCGCAATGTGCGCACAGAAAATGTCTCGGAACACAGCCTGCAAGTGGCATTTGTCGCCCACGCCCTGGCGCTAATCAAAAATCGAAAATTTGGTGGCACCCTCAACGCCGAACGTGTTGCGTTGCTGGCGATGTATCACGATGCCAGCGAAGTGTTGACCGGCGACATGCCGACGCCAATCAAGTATTACAACCCGCAAATTGCCCACGAATACAAGAAGATCGAAAAGATCGCCCAGCAAAAGCTGATTGAAATGCTGCCCGAAGAATTTCAGGATGATTATCGCTCGTTGATTGACGAACATCATTTTAGCGACGACGAGAAAAAAACCGTCAAACAGGCAGATGCTCTTTGCGCCTATTTGAAATGTCTGGAGGAGTTGTCAGCAGGAAACACCGAGTTTGCGATGGCGAAAACGCGTCTTGAGAAAACGCTGGCTGAAAGGAATAGCCCGGAGATGGACTACTTTATGGCGGTATTTATTCCCAGCTTTAGTCTTTCACTGGATGAGATAAGCCAGGATTCGCCGCTATAAACGCCCGCCCTTTCTCCTGCGCGGGAGAAAGGGTGCGACAAATTTGCTGTCAGAGGTCGTCGAGGAAGGTTTTATCGAGCTGCTTGAAGGCACGTTTCAGCACTTCAGCCAACGACTGATAGGTTGGAGCCCCTTCGATAGGTGCCAATGCCAGCCCAGACTCCATTAATTTGTGCCTGACTTCATGGAACCAGCCCAGCAATGTTGGCGGTAAAGGCGTGATTGAACGACGCCCCAACCACCACAGCCCCTGCATTGGCAGGCTACAGGCGAAGATTGAGGTCGCGACCGCAGGGCCGAGCTGACCGCCCATTGCAATCTGCCATGCCAGTGTAAACACCGCAAGCGGTGGCATGATACGCACGCCAAAGCGCGTTGCCGTAGAGATACGATTCTCAGGGAAAACAGGGGCAAGACGCTTGTCTGACGGCCACGTCTTCATGTATTGCTGCCCACGCTGGAACACCTGAAACCAACCGACTGAACCCGATGGCTTGCTGGTCATGTTGCACCTCAACATCTTAAATTAAAAAATAGTTGTAAAACTAAAAATATATTTTATCACATGCAAATATATTTTGTTTTTATCAAAACCTATCGGTATTCTAGCCCGGCCTTTAGGCCACTAGGGATAAATAAACAACCTTACTAATACAGCTGGCTTTGCTGCATTTTACTCTAACAGTCGGCGTCTGGAAAACAGAGTTGGGCTATTGAACGAATCGGCAAGAACTTAATCAAACAAGTCACCGGAAACGATCAATTTCCCTCACCTGCATCCTGTGCCAATGCGGGTAATTCGTGCCAGAAATTATTTTGGCATGATGTTAATCATAATTACCGCTTCCATAATGCGCTACGCTTATGTGATTCTGAAAATTAATTAACCATGTATATTGTTACTTAACGGCACCAACACAATAAATAGGTACTTCCATGTCAAGTAAGTTAGTTCTGGTTCTTAACTGTGGCAGCTCTTCGCTGAAGTTTGCCATCATCGACGCCGCGAATGGCGAAGAACATATTTCAGGTCTGGCCGAATGCTTCCATCTTCCAGAAGCCCGCATTAAATGGAAACTGGATGGCGCTAAACATGAAGCTGCATTAGGCGCCGGTGCTGCCCACAGCGAAGCATTGAAGTACATCGTTAATACTATTTTTGCAGAAAAGCCAGAGTTATCTGCCAACCTGATTGCTATTGGTCACCGTATTGTTCACGGCGGTGAGAAGCTCACCAAGTCAGCAATCATCGATGACGCCGTTTTGCAGGGTATCAAAGATTCTATCCCATTTGCACCGCTGCATAACCCTGCACACCTGATTGGTATCGCTGAAGCGTTGAAATCCTTCCCGAAACTGGCGAAAAAAAATGTTGCCGTCTTCGACACCGCCTTCCATCAAACCATGCCGGAAGAGTCTTACCTCTACGCTTTGCCGTACCAATTATACCGTGACCACCATATCCGCCGTTACGGCGCACACGGCACCAGCCACTTTTACGTGACTCAGGAAGCTGCTAAAACCCTGGGTAAACTGGTTGAGGAAGTTAACCTGATCACCTGCCATTTGGGTAACGGCGGCTCGGTAAGCGCAATCCGCAATGGTAAATGTGTTGATACTTCAATGGGTCTGACCCCGCTTGAAGGCTTGGTAATGGGCACGCGCTCTGGTGATATCGACCCCGCCATCGTGTTCCACTTGCATGACGCATTAGGTATGAGCGTTGCGCAAATCAACAAAATGCTGACTAAAGAATCTGGCCTGCTGGGCCTGACCGAAGTGACCAGCGACTGCCGTTATGTTGAAGACAACTACGAAAAAGAAGCCAACGCCAAACGCGCAATGGACGTATTCTGCCACCGCCTGGCGAAATACATCGGCGGCTACACGTCCCTGATGGAAGGCCGGCTCGACGCGGTAGTGTTTACCGGCGGTATTGGTGAAAACTCTTCTCAGGTTCGCGAGCTGACCTTAAACAAGCTGAGCCTGCTGGGCTTTGAAGTAGACCACCAACGCAATCTGGCGGCACGTTTTGGCAAAGCCGGTGAAATCAATAAAGAAGGCACTCGCAAAGCACTGGTTATCCCAACCAATGAAGAGCTGGTCATCGCCCAGGACGCAGCGCGTCTGACAGCGTAACAACATTATCATCCCCACTGCCAGCGCCTGCTGGCAGTGTTATTTTCACCGCAGGCGGGTTTTGCCTATCAATTTGGCCAACCACTGCCTGGAAATTGTCGAAGAGGTTTGCCGTGTCTCGTACAATTATGTTGGTTCCCATTGGCCAAAGCGTCGGTCTGACCAGCGTCAGCCTTGGCGTTATCCGCGCTATCGAACAGAAAGGCGTAAGCCTGAGCGTGTTCAAGCCAGTT
This sequence comes from Serratia sp. M24T3, assembly GCF_000257645.1. GTDB lineage: Bacteria > Pseudomonadota > Gammaproteobacteria > Enterobacterales > Enterobacteriaceae > Rouxiella. Next base: position 74,257 of record NZ_AJHJ01000008.1, on the reverse strand, counting down.
TCTCAGCCTCGTGCAGGCAGCGATGCGCCTGATCAAACCACTACCATTATTCGCGCTAACTCTAATATCACCGCGGCCGAACCGCTGAAGATGAAACACGTGCAAAGCCTGTTGAGTTCAAATCAGCAGGATGTGTTAATGGAAGAGATCGTCGCCAACTATCACGCCAATACCAAAAACGCCGAAGTCGTGCTGGTTGAAGGACTGGTCTCGACCCGCACCCATCAGTTTGCCAGCGCGCTGAACTACGAAATTGCCAAAACCCTGAACGCCGAGATAGTGTTTGTTATCGGCCAGGGTAGTGATACAGCGGTGCAGCTTAAAGACCGTATCGAACTGGCTCGCAGCGTGTTTGGCGGCAGCAAAAATAAAAATATCACTGGTGTGATTATCAACAAGGTCAATGCACCGGTTGACGATCAGGGTCGCACACGTCCCGATCTTTCAGAGATTTTTGACGACTCTGACAAAGCGACCTTCGCTCAGGTTGATATCGAGCAGTTGATAGCCGTCAGCCCGATGCCGGTGCTGGGTTGCATCCCGTGGAGCTTTGAGATGATAGCCGTGCGCGCTACCGACATGGCTCAGCATCTGGGCGCGCGCATTATTAACGAAGGTGAAATCCACTCTCGTCGCATCAAATCAGTCATCTTCTGCGCACGCAGTATTCCCAATATGCTATCGCTGTTCCGCGCAGGTTCGCTGCTGGTTACCTCGGCAGATCGTCCTGACGTATTGGTCGCAGCCTGCCTTGCGGCCATGAACGGTATCGAACTGGGCGCGATTTTGCTGACCGGCGGTTACCCGGTTGATGAACGCATTCAGCAGCTTTGTGCTCGCGCCTTTGAGACCGGCCTGCCGGTGTTTATGGTCGACAGCAATACCTGGCAGACCTCACTGAATCTGCAAAGCTTTAGTCTGGAAGTTCCTGCTGATGACCACGAGCGGGTCGAGAAGCTGCAAACTTATGTTTCTTCACATATTAACGCTGACTGGATCAACTCGCTGAGCGCCCACTCAGAGCGTTCTCATCGACTTTCGCCTCCTGCCTTCCGCTATCAGCTGACCGAGCTGGCGCGCAAAGCTGGTAAACGAATCGTCTTGCCAGAAGGCGATGAGCCACGCACGGTCAAGGCGGCATCTTTGTGTGCCGAACGTGGCATTGCGGAATGCGTGTTGCTGGGTAATCCAGACGAAATTAAACGCGTGGCCGCTGCTCAGGGTATCGTGTTGGGTAAAGGTATAGAAATTGTCGATCCGGTTGTGGCGCGCGAAAAGTATGTCGATCGTTTGGTTGAATTGCGCAAAAGTAAAGGCATGACCGAGGTTGTTGCTCGCGAGCAGCTAGAAGACAACGTCGTGCTTGGCACGCTGATGCTGGAGCAAGGCGAGGTTGATGGCCTGGTTTCAGGCGCGGTTCACACCACCGCCAACACGATTCGCCCCCCGTTGCAGCTGATCAAAACCGCACCTGGCAGCTCTCTGGTGTCATCGGTATTCTTCATGCTTCTGCCGGATCAAGTGTTGGTTTACGGCGACTGCGCGATCAACCCCGATCCCGATGCCGAACAGCTATCCGAGATTGCTATCCAGTCGGCCGATTCTGCGGCTGCCTTTGGTATCGAACCTCGCGTGGCAATGATTTCCTACTCTACCGGGACTTCCGGTGCCGGTAGCGACGTCGAGAAAGTGCGTGAAGCGACACGTCTGGCGCAGCAAAAACGTCCTGATCTCATCATCGACGGCCCATTGCAATACGATGCGGCGATCATGGCCGATGTGGCGAAATCCAAAGCGCCTAACTCACCGGTTGCTGGGCAGGCAACAGTATTTATCTTCCCTGACCTCAACACCGGAAACACCACTTACAAAGCGGTGCAGCGTTCAGCAGACCTGGTCTCCATCGGCCCTATGCTGCAGGGGATGCGCAAGCCGGTAAACGACCTGTCGCGCGGTGCGCTGGTTGACGATATCGTCTACACCGTGGCCCTGACAGCAATCCAGTCAGCGCAGGCAGATGAAGCCCTTGCGGCAGGGGCAAAATAGCGCCACCACCGTTTTGAAAACGCAAAGCCGGTCTTGATGACCGGCTTTTTTGTGCGCGATGTCAGTGGAAGAAGTTCAGGATATGACCGTACACTAACCCAACGCTGATGATATCGGCATCGCTAAAAGTGACGTTTTGCAGGCCGTAGCTGCCCAGCAGCGGTAACAACAGCGCGGGCAATAGAGTGATTAGAAATCCGTGGAAAATGCCGCCAATAATGGCTCCGCGTCGCCCCCCCACCGCATTGGCAAACACCCCGGCCGTGCCACCCGCGAAGAAGTTGGTCAGCATGCCCGGCAATATCATCGCTAGCCCAACACTTGGGAAAATAAACATCCCGAGAATCGACCCAACTGTTGTCGACAGAAAACCCACAATCACCGCATTCGGCGCATAGGGGAACAGGACCGGGCAATCCAGAGCCGGAATCGCATTAGGCACGATGCGCAGCGCAATGCCGCGAAACGCCGAAACAATTTCTGCCAAAAGTAAACGCACCCCTGCCAGCAGCACGTAAACACCCACCACAAACTGCACCGATTGCAGGAAAGCGAAGATTAAATAGCTGACGCCGTGAGAATACTGGGCTACCACCTCAGGACCTGCTGCAATAGTCGGGATCAGATAGATAGGGATCATCACCACCATCATCGACAGATAGGTATCTTGCAGAAAGGAGAAAGACTCAGGCAGCTCGATGTCTTCGGTACTCTTGCTCACGTCACCCGTGACTTTGGCGACTCCTGCCTGAATTAGATATCCAATTGTGCAAAAATGCCCCAGAGCGATGTCATCGGAGCCGGTTATCTTGCGCACGATAGGCTGCGCCAGCGCGGGCATACCTACGGACATCAGCCCGGCGATAATGCCACCAATCAGGATCAGTTCAGTACCGCGCAGGCCGCCCATATACCCCACGACCGAACACACGGTTGCCATCCATAAGGATGCCTGACCGGTAAGAAAGATGTATTTAAAACGGCTAAAACGCGCTATCAGGATATTAATGATAAATGCCAACACCATGATAAGCGCCGTCTCTCGACCCAGCATTTGTTGGGCAATGCCGGCAATCGAACCCACGTCGGTGACGACGCCGCGCATGTGAAAACCTTTCTGAAACACTTCGCCCAAAAAGTTAAGCGCGCCGACAATGATGTTGGCACCCGCTAGCAATATCAAAAATCCGAGCAGCGTTTTTAAGGTGCCGGTGATAATCTGTCCGACACTTTTCTTTAATGCTATTAGCCCTACCATGGCGATGAGGGCAATTAATATTGAAGCCTGGCCTAAAACATCGTTAACAATAAAATATAGGAAAGACATGACCTGCCCCTCGTGTTTGCAGGATGAATAAGATTAATTTTTTATTTTTTTCGTGATTGATTATGTCTATTTTTGGCTGGATTTAATTCAGATAACCCAGCTCTTTTAATACTGGAGTGAGCTTTTCACTAATCTCTTTTTTATCGACCAAACGCTTAAGATAAATAATATTTGAGTTGATGGTGTAATGATCAAATTGCGATTTGAAATTTGAACCAGTCATAATGATATCGGCTCTCGTCGATGCGGCACTTGATATATCGCAGTGAGACAAGTTGGCTTTAATGCCTAAATCTTTTAATACAGCCTCAATACTCATCTCACAGGCGAAGCTACTGCCCAGACCTGCACCACAAACTGCTAAAATCGTTAAAGATTTCATCTTTACCTCATGGATTTATATGCAAAGCGAGTACAAATGAGTATGCGGGCAAATCAGGAAATATCTGTGATGAAGCCCACAAAGATAGCGCTATCATCAAGTGCATAGCCTTTTTGTGATAGCGCTATCAAAAATTTCCGAAGGTTCTACGTTATTTGTCTTAAAGCGCGCTATGATATGCTTACACTAAGTTTAAAAAAATATTCAAGCTATAACGGGTCCATTCCAAAGCGGAAGATTTTTGCCGTATAGAAATTAACTTATAAAAATCATCTTAAATAAATTCATCTATTCATGCGGTCATTATTTATTTACAAAGTTTTATAAAACAGCCTAGTTCGCACTAAACCTGGTATTCATGAAGAAAGGTCAGGAGTCATAATATGGAGGGAAGGAGACGGCGAGGAACGGGACGAATCACGCTGGCCGACGTGGCAAAACTGGCGGGTGTCGGCACGATGACCGTGTCGCGAGCCTTGCGACAACCGGAGATGGTCTCTGACAAACTCAGAGAAAAGATTGAATCTGCAGTTAGCGAACTCGGCTATATTCCCAATTATTCTGCTAGCGCGCTGGCCTCTTCCACCTCGAACGTGGTGGCGGTTATCTGCTCCTCGCTGGCGGAATTTGGTCATGCGGAAATGATCGCCGGGCTACAGGAGGTGCTGATTCCGGCCGGATTCCAGCTAATGCTGGCAGAGTCGCAGAATCAGGAAGACCGCGAGCAAAAACTGCTCGAAACCTTTTTATCCTACAACCTTGCCGCCGTAGTCCTGTTTGATGCCCGACATACCGCCGCCACCTATGACATGCTTGAAAATGCCCAGCTGCCAACCGCTGAACTGGGTGCCAGAGTCGAAAATCCGCTTGATATCAACATCGGCATTGATAACGCCTCTGCTGTTTATAAGCTAACTGAATATCTGATTTCTCTTGGCTACAGCAAGATAGGCCTGATGTGCGCCGCGCAAAAACAGTGGGTGTCGCAGCAAAGACTGCGCGGCTGGCATCGCGCCCTGCTCGACAATAATCTTTCCCCCACGCGGATGCTTAGCACTCACGCCGCTTCAAGTTTTAGTACGGGTGCCGCGTTGCTGCCCGAACTGGTGCTCAACTGGCCAGATATGGACGCGCTGATTTGCAGCAGTGATGCACTGGCCTGCGGAGCAATGTTTGAATGCCAACGCCGAAAAATACGCGTGCCGAAAGATTTGGCGATTGCAGGGTTTGGCAACAGTGACATCAGCAAAGTCTGCCAGCCGCCGCTGACTACCGTGGCCGTGCCGCATAGGGAAATAGGGACTCAGGCAGGAATGGCGCTACTGGCCAGAATTCAGGAAAACGAGTGGGATGAACAAAAGGCCGTAATTTCGGCCCTTTGCAAACGGGAAAGCTGTTAGACAGTCCCGTCATTTGAAACGATTATTCTTCAACGCTAAGCGGTTTGCCGTGATCTTTCTCATTGTTACGGCTTAGCCACAGTGACAACGCCTTAAGAGAGTCCGGGGTGAACTCGTCACAACGGGCGGTGATCTCTTCCGGTTTCATCCAGCTAACTTCGTCAACTTCTTCTTCCTGCAACGCAAAAGGTCCATGGGATACGCAGCTAAACAGTGCCCCCCAGACGCGACAGTTGTCCTGCTCAAAGTAAAAAGAGCCGTGCTCGGCAAACGGCACACCGGCAATTCCCAACTCTTCTTCGCCTTCACGACGCGCCGACTCGAGGATATTCTCACCGCTCTGCACTACACCACCCGCGGTTGCATCCAGCCAGCCAGGATAGAAATCTTTTGTTTCGGTTCGACGCTGAACCAGAATATTTCCCATGCCATCATGAACCACAATGTAGCTGGCGCGATGACGGAGATTTTGAGCGCGCATCTGTTGGCGACTTGACTGGGCAATCACTTCGTTTTCTTCATTAACGATATCAACCCACTCAGTACTGCCGGTGTTTTGCTCTTGATTCGTCATCCTGTGAAACCTTCTTTATAGCGCGGGAGATGCGCAGTGATTTTCAATGAGTTCGCTGATTCTATCTGGCTCATGGGGATCGCTTCAATAGCAACAGATGCGTTATTGATATGTAAAACCTATGTCAAAGGTCGCGATAAAGCATCAGACTAGTCTCACATAGCCTGCTATCATTAGCAGCTATATTAGCCACAAGGCTATTTGTTAATATTTAGTTGATAAAATCAGGCACAATTTATACGCAGTAGAATTCGCATCCAGCCCATCGGTTGACATCAAATACTCAGATGGACCATAAAATAATTACGCAGGAGGCAATCATGATCGATCTTTATTATGCACCAACACCAAATGGACACAAAATCACCCTTTTCCTGGAAGAGACTGGCCTTCCCTATCGACTTCATCGTGTCGATACCAAAGCAGGAGACCAATTCCAACCCGCATTTCTCGCCATTTCCCCCAACAATAAAATCCCTGCGATTGTCGATACCCAACCGGTTGACGGCGGCGCACCGCTGAGCCTGTTTGAATCTGGCGCTATCTTGCAGTATCTGGCAGAAAAAAGCGGCAAATTATTGAGTAAAGAGCTACGCGAAAGAACCAGCACCCTGCAGTGGCTGTTCTGGCAAATGGCGGGATTCGGCCCCATGTTAGGTCAAAACCATCATTTTACTCATTTCGCCCCACAACCCGTGCCTTACGCCATTGAACGTTTTCAACAGGAAACTAAGCGCCTGTACGGCGTTTTGAATACTCAACTTGAGAAAAATGTTTATATTTCAGGCGAGTACTACAGTATCGCTGATATTGCGACCTATCCTTGGGTCGTCGCTCATGAACGCCAGCGCATAGATTTAGCTGATTATCCCGCCGTGCGCAACTGGTTCGAAAGAATCAAAAATCGCCCGGCAACCGCCAGGGCCTACGCACTGGCTGAAGCAAAATAATCCGCTCGCCCTCTGCTCAAGGGGGCGTTAAATCCCCCTTCCTTACCACTTCTGCTTATCATCTCATCTCACTTAACAATAAATAACTTCAGGATGTGCTCTGCATCGCGCGTTGCGACGCCGACATAAACTATGCTCAATTCAGGGTACAGATAAGTATCAGCACGTTATTAGGAGGCAGACCATGAAGATTTTAATTACCGGTGCCAGCGGACTGATTGGACGTCGTCTCACTGAAACGCTTCTGAGTCAGTCTCACCAGATTACCGTTTTAACCCGCGCGCCGGAGCGAGCGGCCAAAATTCTTGGCCCCAAAGTCGATCTCTGGCCTTCTTTAAAAGATAAAACCTCATTAGATGGCTTTGACGCGGTGATTAATCTGGCCGGTGAGCCGATTGCCGACAAACGCTGGACCAAAGAGCAAAAACAGAAGCTTTGCGACAGCCGCTGGCAGATGACAGAGAAACTGGCACAACTAATCAACGCTAGCCAGCAGCCCCCTGCAGTATTTATTTCTGGTTCGGCGGTGGGTTATTACGGCGATCAGGGACAGGCGGTTGTCGCCGAGGACGAACCGCCGAATAAGCAGTTTACCTGGCAGCTTTGTGCCCGTTGGGAGGCATTGGCGCTAGCGGCAGAAAGCGATAAAACTCGAGTTTGCCTGCTGCGTACCGGCGTCGTGCTGGCTGAAAAAGGCGGCGCACTGGCCAAAATGGTGCTGCCGTTCAGAGCTGGACTCGGCGGACCTCTGGGTGAGGGTCAGCAATACATGCCGTGGATCCATATCGACGACATGGTGAATGGGATCATTTTCCTGCTTAATCATGAAACGCTCAATGGCCCCTTCAACATGGTTGCACCCTATCCGATCCGCAACGATCAGTTCAGCGCGCTGTTGGGCGAACTGCTGCACCGACCTTCATTTATGCGCGTTCCGGCTGGCGTGGTCAGGCTGCTAATGGGCGAATCGGCGGTTTTGGTGCTGGGAGGGCAACGGGCGATCCCGCAGCGGCTGGAGGATGCCGGCTTCGAATTCAAATACAGTGAATTGAAACCGGCGCTGGAAGATGTGTTGGATAAATAAATCCCACTAATTACGCTGTATAAAAGGGTGAAGGGTTTTTGGCGCCTTCACCCGCGCACTCTTATTTCACTGATGTTTGATAGAAAATATGTTTACCAAACGGGTCGATTTCATAGCCTGACACTTCCTTGCGCACAGGTTCAAAGATCGTTGAATGTGCAATCATGATAGCCGGAGCCTGATCGTGCATGATCTGCTGCGCCTGCTGGTACAACGCCACGCGTTTTTCATGATCGGTAGTCATGCGGGCTTCGTTGATTATCTTGTCAAACTGCGGATCACACCATTTCGCCGAGTTGGACCCCCCCTGCGCTGCCTTGCAGGTAAACAGCGGGCCAAAGAAGTTATCCGGATCGCCGTTTGCCGTGGTCCAGCCCATTAACGCCGCTTGATGTTCGCCGTTGCGAATACGCGTTTGATATTCCGCCCATTCATAGCTGACGATATGCGCCTTAACGCCAATCTTGGCCCAGTCGGCCTGGATCATTTCGGCCATGCGTCTGGCGTTCGGATTGTAAGGACGCTGAACCGGCATCGCCCACAGGTCAATATCAAAACCGTTGGGATACCCCGCCTCGGCCAGCAGTGCTTTGGCTTTTTCCGGCGAATAATCGTAATCTTTCATGGTCTTATCTTCACTGCTCCACACCGCTGGCGGCAGCAGGCTTCGCGCCACTGTGCCAGTCCCCTGGAACACTGCTTCAATAATCGAGGCTTTGTTGACTGCCATTGTCAGCGCCTGACGTACCTTGACGTTATCCAGTGGTTTCTTCTGGGTATTAAACGCCAGGAATCCGGTATTCAGGCCAGACTTGCTCAGCAGAGTAATATCTTTGTTTTCACTCAGGCGTTTGAGGTCTGCTGGATTAGGGAACGGCATCACCTGACACTCATTTTTCTCAAGCTTGGCCATTCTGATTGAAGCATCAGGAGTGATGCTGAAAATCAGACGGTCAATTTTGGACTTACCTTGCCAATAATCCGGAAAAGCTTTGTAAAGGATACGGGTGTCTTTTTGATATTGAACCAGCTCAAACGGACCGGTGCCGATGGGATCAAGATCCACTTTCTCTGGCGTGCCGGCTTTCAGCATTTTATCAGCGTATTCAGACGAAAGAATTGAGGCGAAGTACCAGCCCAAATCAGCAATAAATGGTGCTTCGGGACGCGAAAGATTAAAGCGCACCGTGTAATCATCCACCCGATCAATACTTGAAATCAGGTTGCTCATATCCAGGCTGTCAAAGTTCAGATAGGTGCCATTGGAAACTTTGTGGTAAGGATTGTTAGGATCTTTCTGGCGCATAAAAGAAAAAATGACGTCGTCGGCGTTAAAATCGCGCGTCGGAGTAAATAGCTTGTTGCTCTGGAACTTAACCCCTTTGCGCAGGTGGAAAGTATAGGTTTTGCCGTCGGAGCTAACATCCCAACTTTCGGCCAGGCTCGGGATCAGTTCGGTCGTGCCGGTCTTAAAATCTACCAGACGGTTGTAAATTGGCACTGCGCTGGCATCGACGTTGGTACCGGAAGTGTAAAGCTGAGGATTGAAAATGTCCGGTGAGCCTTCGGAGCAATAGACTAATGTTTGCGCCGAGGCCCCGGCCACCATAGCCATGGCCAATAATCCGGTGGTTAATTTTACTATTTTTCGTTTCATGCGTTTCCCTGTAATTATGCTGGAAGGCTAATAATTTCTTTAGTAAGCAATTCAAAAACAGACTACCATTCAGGACAAACTTAGTAATACTCTGTTATATATGAAAATCTTATAGATAAACAACTCAGAGGTTAGGATGTCGACTCAAATTGCCAAGCAGCTCACTGAACGTTTCTTCCGTTACCTGTCTGTTACCAGCCAAAGCGATGCCAAAGCGACCACTCTGCCAAGCACCCCGGGGCAACAAGAATTAGCCAATCTGCTGGCCGTAGAGTTGAAAACGCTGGGCCTGGAGAATATCCAGATTGACCAGCATGCCACAGTGACCGCGGTAAAACCGGGTACTAAACAAGGCGGTCCGCGCATTGGTTTTATCACACACATTGATACCGTCGATGTCGGCTTAAGTCCGGATATCCATCCACAGACCCTGGTATTTGACGGCGGCGACATTTGTCTAAATACAGAAAAAGATATTTGGTTGCGTACGCAAGAGCATCCTGAGATTCTGCCTTATAAAGGCGAAGAGATTATCTTTAGCGACGGAACCAGCGTGCTGGGTGCGGACAACAAGTCGGCGGTAACCGTTGTGATGACCCTGCTGGAGAATCTAACGGCGCAAGATCAGTTCGGAGATATTGTTGTCGCGTTCGTGCCAGACGAAGAGATTGGCCTGCGCGGTGCCAAGGCATTGGATCTGAAACGTTTTGACGTCGATTTTGCCTACACTATCGACTGCTGCGAGCTGGGTGAAGTCGTTTATGAAAACTTTAACGCCGCAGCTGCCGAGATTACTTTTACTGGCGTGACTGCTCATCCTATGTCGGCCATCGGCGTGCTGGTTAACCCTATCCTGATGGCCCATGACTTCATCAGCCATTTTGATCGTCAGGAAACGCCAGAGAAAACCCAAGACCGTGAAGGTTACATCTGGTTTAACGACATCAGTGCAAGTCAGCAGTCTGCGACCCTAAAAGCCTCAATCCGCGACTTTGACAGCGCCAGCTTTGCCGCACGCAAGGTCAAGATTGAGGAAGTCGCAAAATCCATTGCTGAACAATATCCTACGGCAAAAGTATCGGTCACTATCTCTGACACTTACAGCAATATTAGTAGCGCGATCGGCGAAGATCGACAGGCGATTGACCTGATCTTTGCTGCATTGGAGGAAATACAGGTCGAGCCAAAAGTAACCCCTATGCGCGGCGGCACCGACGGCGCGGCATTGTCGGCGAAAGGTCTGTTGACGCCTAACTACTTTACCGGTGCCCACAACTTCCATTCTAAATTTGAATTCCTGCCGGTAAGCTCATTTGTGAAATCCTATGAATTGACCAAAGCCATCTGCCTATTGGCGGCAAAAGGTTAGACTTCGCAAGCTAAGCCTGACAAATAAGCAAACCTTGCCCAAAGCACGACTGCGGGCAAGGTTTTATTTTGCTGTTACCACGACAAATGTTATAGCAACAAATGTTATAGCGATAATTTAGTTCAAGAGGCCACTTCCTCAACGCTAACAGCCTGCGGGCCAAACTGTTTCTGGGTAAACTGAATGTACAGCGTTAGCACAAACCCAAAGATATACAGTGCGCTATAGGCATAAACCACCCCAACCACGCCGTAGAACGGTAACAGCGCAGTAGCTATTGCCGGAGCAAAAAAATTGCTTAAGCCAGCAGAAAGATTGCACACCGAGATTGCCGCGCCTTTGTGTTTCGGTTCCAGCGCCGGGAATAGCGCGGTCATTGGCACGAAAGCCGCGGTTGATGCACCTAATAGTGTCGCCCCAAGTGCGGCTATCCAGAAATTATCGCCAAAATAGATCGGCAGGTAATAAAACAGCAGGCTAAACACTGCACAACCGATGCAGCCATACCAGCGGATCAGCCGCAACATGCCCCACTTCTGCGACATAATCCCCCAGAAGACGTTGAACACAATAGTCGAGAAGAAGAATATCGCCCAGATTTGCAGCCAGTCAGGCATGGAAAACCCAAGCTCGCCTACAAATAACAGCGGCATAATAATTGCAAAACCGTACAGCGACAGGGTATTAATAATTCTGACAATACTCGCCAAAGTGATATTTTTATTAGTCATTAGCAGCGTGACCGCCCGACTCATTTCACTAAGTTTTTCTTTGGTATTTAAATTCAGCATATGACTAGATGTTTTAATATTTTTCAATGCGACCATAGAAAGTAAGCCACCGGCACAGACCCATATTAGTGAGAACCATAAAACATTCAGCTCACCTATTTGAGTAATAATCAAACTGGGTAAATAGCTGCCAATTACACCGATACCTAATGAATAAGCCGCCCAGAACCAACCGCAGGCTGAACCGACCAATTCTTCTCTGACATTGTGAACAATAACCACGATGAATGAATAAAGAAATAACGGGTATGCCAAGCCGCGTATCCCATAAAATAGTAGAATATAATAATAGTTTTTTTGCGTAAGCCCAAAAACCATAAATAAGACATGAAACACCACCCACATTATAAACCCAATCTTCATCGCTTTTTGCGGAGTGATGACCTCGGCAATAACCCCCGACCCCCACGCAGCCAAAGCTGCACACAGGCCGTATACGGTGAAAGCAAAGGTTGCCTGAGCGGGTGTAAACCCTATCTCTACCATGTACTTGGAGAGAAATGCCAGCTCAAATCCGTCGCCGGTCATAAATAAAAATATTGCGACATAGCCCCAAAATAAATTTTTTGGCAGTCCTAGCCAGTGGTCTTTTTTAGTATCCATTTAATTCCCTTAATTGTTTAATCGCTTAAATTAAAAGTTAAACCTTCCTGACTCCGTAACTAATCTGTGATTATCTCTCTTCAGTCAACATGATATTTTCATTATCAAAGCGTGAGTCGCAAAAATAGCCAAATTAACATCTCTTCAGGACTATTAACCTACAGGGAATTTAAATAAACATTCTTATTTTAAATAATTAAACTAAATTAATTTAAGTGATGGCGATCTAAAATAACAAGATTCGTGTTGACGAGATTATTTTAAAAAACTAGGGTGAAAATTAAGAAACAGTGCAAAGGTGAATTAATCAAAGAGCGCCTTCGTCACCTCTCGATTATTCATTATTTAATTGAACAATTTTTTTAAAGATAAACACCACATTTTGCAGCTTCACTTCAGCTGTGCCTATTATGACCAATTTTTAAATAATTATATAAGGATTATAAAATGAACCACACTGTACCCTCCATGAACACATCCCTTGCTGGCAAAGTCGCTGCTATCACTGGCGCGGCGTCGGGGATCGGTCTTGCGTGTGCAAAAACGTTATTGAGCGCGGGTGCAAAAGTTGTTCTGGTTGACCGGGAAGGCGAAAAGTTAAAGAAAATCGTTGCGGAGCTGGGTGAAAACGCGTTTGCATTAAAGATAGATTTGATGAGACCGGAAGAGGTCGACAATATGCACTCCGACATTCTCGAACTGACTGGTCGCCTGGATATTTTCCACGCCAATGCGGGCGCGTATATTGGCGGCCTCGTTGAGGAAGGAGATCCCGATGTCTGGGACCGTGTACTTCACCTGAACATCAACGCTGCATTCCGCTGTGTCCGTGCAGTACTGCCGCACATGATCGCACAAAAATCGGGAGACGTTATCTTTACCAGCTCCATTGCGGGGATGGTGCCGGTTGTTTGGGAACCTATCTACACAGCCTCGAAGTTTGCCGTTCAGGCCTTTGTTCATAGCACACGTCGTCAAGTCGCAAAGCACGGCGTCCGTGTCGGAGCCGTCCTGCCGGGGCCGGTCGTTACTGCTCTGCTCAACGATTGGCCAAAGGCCAAACTGGATGAAGCGCTGGCTAACGGCAGTCTGATGCAGCCCGAAGAGGTGGCTGAATCCGTTCTGTTCATGTTGACCCGCGCCAGGAACGTTACTGTTCGCGATTTGGTTATACTTCCCAACAGTATCGATCTCTGACTATCCAACATTCGGCTTCTAAAGCTGAAAGGAGCAGGTATGAATAATAAACCTACCCCGGTAGTCATTGGCGTTGACGTCGGTTCGGGGAGCGTTAGGGCAGGCGTGTTTGATACCTCAGGGACAATGCTGGCCCGCGCTACGCAGCCAATAACCCTCTATAAAGGTCCTGAACATTACGTCGAGCAATCAAGTAGCGAAATATGGGATGCAGTTTGTCAAACCGTCAGGCAGGCGTTGGCCGCGTCAAAGGTTTCCCCGGAGCGCGTTGCCGGTATCGGCGTTGATGCCACATGCTCTCTAGTCGTGGTCGGCGACGGCGGTGTGCCCCTTGCCGTCGGGCCGTCTGAAGACCCGCAGAGAAACGTTATCGTCTGGATGGATCATCGCGCTACTGCGCAGGCCGAAATGATCAATGCTACCGGGCATCCCGTTCTTCAGTATGTCGGCGGGAAAATATCGCCGGAAATGGAGACTCCCAAGCTGCTCTGGCTCAAGGAGAACCTGCCGGACGTTTACCATAACGCGTGGCAGTTCTTTGACCTGGCCGATTTCCTGACCTGGAAGGCAACCGGAGACCTCGCTCGGTCGGTGTGCACCGTTACCTGTAAGTGGACTTATCTGGCCCACGAGAAACGATGGGACCCCGACTACTTTCGACGTATTGGGCTGGAAGAGCTGGCGGATGAGGACTTCCGCCGTATCGGTATCAACATCGTTGAACCAGGCGTGCCCTGCGGACAGGGACTCACGGCAGAGGCGGCGGATCGGATGGGGCTGCCTTCGGGTACGCCGGTGGGCACCGGTATAATTGATGCACACGCCGGTGGTATTGGTACTCTGGGCGTCGGTGGCGGTGCGGTCCGTAATCTGGCCTACGTTTTTGGCACTTCATCCTGCACCATGACCAGCACGCAGGAGCCAGCATTCATTCCCGGTGTCTGGGGGCCTTATTACTCGGCAATGGTTCCTGGCTTGTGGCTGAACGAAGGCGGACAAAGCGCCGCCGGCGCTGCTATTGCTCAACTTGTCTCCTTGCATCCCGCCGCGCCCGAGGCCTCTATCAAGGCTACAGAAGCGGGCGTCTCGCTGCCCACCTATCTCGCCGGTCTGGCCCGGAAAAAAGGGTTGTCAGCCGCTGATGCGGTTCAGTTAACGCGTAATATACACGTAGTGCCTGAATTTTTGGGAAACCGCTCACCGCAAGCAGATCCTCACGCACGGGCGGTGATTGTGGGGCTAGGGATGGAAAGTGATATCGATAGCCTGATCTGCTTGTACATCGCTGGTCTCTGCGGCATTGGCTACGGGCTCCGGCAGATAATTGACGCCCAGGCCCGTATGGGAGTAACCGTTGATAACGTGGTACTCAGCGGAGGGGCAGGACGGCACCCGCTGGTACGCCAACTGATAGCCGACGCCTGCGGGTATCCGGTAATAACAACAAAAGCCGAAGAGCCAGTCATGCTGGGAGCAGCCATCCTTGGCGCAGTAGCAGGTGGACTCTCACCGTCAGTCAGTCATGCAATGGAACAATTTTGTGTTCTTGACGGTCAGTATTTACCTGAGGCTAGCGTGAGCGAACTGCATACCCTTCGCTATCAGGCCTTTGTTCGCCTGCAGAATGAAGCGAGGCTTATCCGCGAAACACTGCAGTAACTTTGGAATAGGCCCTGGGAAGGGCCTATTTGCGGAGTTGTGGTGCTAATTACGACGGGTTATTTTAAAGCACCCGAGAGGAACTGCTGCAACCGCGCACTCTTCGGACTACCAAACACATCGGCAGGATTGCCCTGCTCTTCGATTACCCCCTGATGGAGGAAAATCACGTGATTGGAAACGTGGCGAGCAAACTCCATCTCGTGGGTAACCACCACCATGGTTTTCCCCTCCTCCGCCAGCTTTTGCATAATGCGCAAAACTTCGCCCACCAGCTCAGGATCCAGCGCCGAGGTTGGTTCGTCAAATAAAAGCACTTCCGGTTCCATCGCCAACGCCCGCGCAATCGAGACACGCTGCTGCTGACCGCCGGAAAGGTTGACCGGATATTTGCCACGCGCTCGCTCGTCGATACCCACCTTATCAAGATAACGAATAGCGCGATCTTTGGCTTCCGCCTTGCTCAGTCCCAGCACCTGAATGGGGGCTTCCATGACATTTTCCAGAACCGTCATGTGACTCCACAGGTTGAAGTGTTGAAACACCATCGTCAGCTTGGTGCGCAGCAGCTGTAACTGTTTTTTGTCGAATACTTTCAGCTGGCCGTCTGTATCACGCACCATGCGAATATCGACATTGTTTACGCTGATTGAACCTTCACTCGGTTTTTCCAGGAAGTTGATACAGCGTAAAAAGGTACTTTTCCCCGATCCAGAAGATCCAATAATGCTGATAACGTCACCCGCGTTTGCAGACATCGAAACGCCTTTCAGCACCTCGTGCTCGCCATAACGTTTATGCAGATCGATTACGGCTAATTTATTTTCTGACATGATTTTTCCCGCACAGGTTTAACGTTTTCGCTGTGAATACATTCATTTTTAGTGAGAAGACTGAGGCCTGACGTGCGCCAACCAGCGCTTTTCCGCCATACGGAACAAGTTAATCAACACAAACGATACGCAAAGGTAGATAACTGCCGCGATGCCAAAGGCATAAAAAGGCTGGTAGGTCGCTGAGTTAATATCGCGAGCAATCTTGAGCACGTCCGGCACGGTGGCAGTGAACGCCAGCGCGGTGGAGTGCAGCATCAGAATCACCTCGTTGCTGTATGCCGGTAAAGCAGTACGCAATGCAGAAGGGAGAATAATGCAGGTGTAGAGCTTGAAGCGCGAAAAACCATAGGCATGAGCTGCTTCAATTTCACCGTGCGGAACGGCGCGAATAGCCCCGGCGAAAATCTCGGTGGTATAGGCACAGGTGTTCAGCGTCAACGACAAAATGGTGCAGTTAAGGCCGCTGCGGAAGAAAGCGTTGAGGAAGTCTGTCCCACGCACAATCTCCAGGCTGTACATTCCCGAGTAAAATACCAGCAGTTGCACATACAGCGGAGTGCCGCGAAAAATATAGGTAAACAGCCAGATTGGCGAGCTTATCCAGCGATTGCTTGAAACGCGACCCACGGCAAGCAGCACCGCCAGCAGTCCGCCCATCACCACAGAACTGATTAACAGCCATAAAGTGATCGCCAGGCCGGTAAATCGGTAGCCGTCGCTGTACAGCAGCGACATACCGTATTGATGCAAGATATCAATCATAGCTCGGCCCTCTTCACACCCAGCGAATAGCGGCGGTTGAGCCACAGCAGCACGCCATTGGATAACGTGGTAAATATTAGATAAATCACACCCGCCACGATGGCGAAATAAAACGGTTGATAAGTGCCCTTACCCGCCAGCTGCGTGGCTTTAACCACATCATTCAGGCCAAGCAGTGAAACCAGCGCCGTCGCCTTGAGAATAACCTGCCAGTTGTTGGCAATCCCCGGCAGAGCAAAACGCATCATGGCCGGAAACAGAATACGACGGAATATTTGTGAACCACTGAAGCCAAAAGCGATAGCCGCTTCAATTTGCCCGCGCGGCACAGCCATAAAGGCTCCGCGGAAGGTTTCGGTGAAATAGGCACCATAAATGAAACCGAGGGTGATAATACCGGCGCTAAGCGGGTCAATATCAATCTGGTCCATGCCCACGGCTTCTGTCAGGCTGTTCAAAGCTATCTGCAAGCCATAGAAAATCAACAGCATTAATACCAGATCGGGAACACCGCGAATCAAGGTGGTATAAGCACCGAAAATGCTGGAAATGACACGATTTTTCGACAACTTGCCGCCAGCACCAATCAAACCGATGATGAGGGCCAGCAGCACTGAAGAAAGTGCCAGTTCTAGCGTGACCAACGTGCCCTGGATTATTACGTGGGAATACCCATATAACATGAAAATATCCTGCCTTAGACGGAAATCAGACTGCGTTTCGCAGGTTTTAAAATTCTTTTTTAGTAGCGGCTTGCCGCAATGTGCAAACCGCTGATTCGGAAACGACTACTGTTTTCCTACTGTCTTCAGTTAATGCTTAGCCGCCGTAAACGTCGAAATCGAAATATTTCTTCGCCAGCTTGTCGTAGGTGCCATCTTTACGCATGGAATCAAACGCTTTGTTCAAGGCAGACTTCAGGTCATCTTCGTTTTTACGCAGACCCATACCGGTACCCACGCCAAAGAATTTGTCGTCTTTCACGGAAGGACCGGCGAAGGCGTAACCTTTACCCGCAGCCTGTTTCAGGAAGCCTTCGCTACCCGCAACTTCGTCCTGGAATGCTGCATCAAGGCGGCCAGAAGCCAAGTCAGCGTAAATCAAATCCTGATTCTGGTAAGCCACCACGTTGATGCCTTTTGGCTGCCAGTTGGCGTTGGCGTAGGCTTCTTGAGTAGAACCCTGCAGCACGCCGACATTTTTACCTTTCAGACCGTCAAGCGTTGGCAGAACTTTAGAACCGGCAGGCGCAATCAAACGAGCGTTTGCGGCGTAGAGTTTCTCGGTAAAATCAATTTCCTGCTCACGTTTTTCGGTGATGGACAGTGAAGAGATGATGGCGTCGATTTTTTTCGCTTTCAAAGAGGGGATTAATGCATCGAAATCGCTTTCAACGAAAGTACATTTGATATGCGCACGTTTACACATTTCATTTGCCAGGTCGATATCGAAGCCGACCAGCTTACCGCTGGAATCTTTAGACTCAAAAGGAGCGTAGGTAGGATCTGTGCCGATGTTAATTGCTTTTGGCACCGCAGCAAAAGCGCTGCTTGCGCTGGCCAATACTAATACCAGAGGCAGAACCTTGAACAACTTTTTCATACATTACCCTCAGCCATTAATCGTGTGTGTGGTGGTTTGTTGTGTCTGGTTGCCGTAACAACCGTTTTATTGTTTTAGTTACCGGTCTATGTCGGTAACATTTTTTACTGCTTTCACTGCTTTAATCACAATTTTCAGACTGCTGGCAGGCGAATTATGACTGCCACCAAAAATATGCATTAATTATGCAATAGTTATGCAGCAATCGTGCCGACTTTGCAAAACAGTCTCTTTAGTGAACAAGGAGGCTGAAATTACATCCAGATTAGTCTGCAAAATCGCCGCATCAAGACGCATTGCCAGAAGATTGAAACAGAAATGCACCAAAATAAAACATAAAGAGTTCAATTTTGGTGCATCGTTATCATTCTGTGCAAAATTAGGGCAGAAAGGGTTGCAAAAACTTAATGGCTGCCCTGCCAGCGAACAAACAGGTCTTCGGGAAGTTCAATATCAAACTGGTCGATGACTCGATTAACGGTCTGATCAACGATATCTTCCACGCTGGTAGGGCGATGATAAAACGCGGGCACTGGCGGCATGATGATGGCACCGAGTTCGGCAGCTGAAGTCATCAGGCGCAAATGGCCAAGATGCAAAGGCGTTTCACGCACGCACAGCACCAGACGGCGGCTTTCTTTAAGCACGACGTCGGCGGCGCGGGTCAAAAGCCCGTCGGTATAGCTGTTGACGATGCCTGAAAGCGTTTTAATCGAGCACGGTAATATTGCCATACCTGCGGTCTTGAAAGAGCCTGAGGATATGTTGGCGGCAATATCTCGCGAATCGTGAACCACGTCCGCCAGAGCCTGGACATCGCGTAAACTTAAATCGGTCTCGAGGGCCAGAGTCTGCCGTGCCGCGTTACTCATCACCAGATGGGTTTCGACGTCGGGGACTTCGCGCAGAACCTGTAACAGGCGCACGCCATAGATTGCGCCACTGGCGCCGGAGATGCCGACTATGAGTCGTTTCATGAATACTGCCTCGGGGAGAACGAACTAAAACATTAGCACGTATGAATCGTCTGATGACTTTGCCGGATTGAAAAGCGAATGGCAAGTCACAGCGAAAAGCGGCAGAAATATCAGAAGAGTACCGCCTGCCCCGCCCCGCGTAGCAGGTCAAGACAGGCGGTAAGAAGGTCAATTAACCTTCGTTATGCATTTCGAGGTTTTCCGCTTCCTGCTGGCCGCGCAATGCCTGAGCATCGTCGTTACGCAGAGCGTCGAGGTATTCAAGGTAGTTCTGGTCAACGTCTTTGGTGACATAGATACCGTCGAAAACAGAGCATTCAAACTGCTCGATATCCGGGTTCTCTTCTCTCACCGCGTCAATCAGGTCGCTCAAATCCTGGAAGATCAGCGCGTCTGCACCAATCATCTGATTGATTTCGCTCACTTCACGACCGTGGGCGATCAACTCGTTGGCGGTTGGCATGTCGATACCGTAAACGTTCGGGAAGCGCACTTCCGGCGCAGCCGAAGCCAGGTAAACATTTTTTGCGCCTGCATCACGGGCCATCTCGACGATCTGCTGCGAGGTAGTGCCGCGTACAATGGAGTCATCAATCAGCAGCACGTTTTTATCACGGAACTCGGCGCGGTTGGCGTTGAGCTTGCGGCGAACCGACTTAACGCGCTCCTGCTGGCCCGGCATGATAAAGGTACGGCCAACGTAACGGTTTTTCACAAAACCCTGACGGTATGGCTTGTTCAGGATACGGGCGATTTCCAGGGCGATGTCGTTGGACGTCTCCGGAATTGGGATCACCGCATCAATTTCCAGATCTTCCCATTCGCGAGCAATTTTTGCGCCCAGTTTCTGGCCCATACGGCGGCGCGCGCTGTAAACCGAAATCTTGTCGATGAAAGAATCAGGACGAGCGAAGTAGACATACTCGAACAGGCATGGATTGTACTGAGGATTCTCGGCACACATGCGCGTAAACAGTTGGCCCTTCTCGGTGACATAAACGGCCTCACCCGGCGCTACGTCACGCAGGAACTCGAAGCCCAGCGTATCCAAAGCTACACTCTCGGACGCCACCATATATTCACAACGACCGTCTTCCAGGTCGCGCTTGCCGATCACCAGCGGGCGAATGCCGTGTGGGTCGCGGAAAGCCAGCATACCGTGGCCGATGATCATTGCCACGCAGGCATAAGCACCGCGAATTTTAGTGTTCATCGCCGCTACAGCAGCAAAAATGTTGTCAGCTTCCAGCGGATAATGCTGGAAACGGTCCAACTCGCTGGCAAGAATGTTCAGCAAAATTTCAGAGTCAGAAGTCGTGTTGACGTGGCGACGTGCGCCTTCAAACAGCGTGCTTCTTAATTCGTGTGCATTCGTCAGGTTACCGTTGTGGGCAAGCGTAATGCCGAACGGAGAGTTGACGTAAAAAGGTTGAGCCTCTGAAGCGCTGGAACTGCCAGCCGTAGGGTAACGAACGTGACCAAGGCCCATGTTGCCCTGCAAACGTTGCATATGCCGTGCTTCGAATACATCCTTCACCAGGCCATTCGCCTTACGCAGGCGGAAGTTGTTGTTGCCATCAATGGTGACGATGCCTGCGGCATCCTGCCCACGGTGTTGTAACACCGTTAACGCGTCATAAATCGACTGGTTTACCGGCATGAAACCGGCGATACCGACAATACCGCACATGTTGTCTTTTCCTCATCAGCGCTGCCAAAGTTAAATATGCTTTGGCAAGAAACTCGACGTGCTCTGCAGGTAGTCAAAGAACCACCTGATGATATAACTAAACTGCGGGATCAACTGTGACTGCTTCCAGTCTTCACTCTGCGAAAAGCTGGTAAAGGTGTCGAGAAAGAACAGCCCTGCGGAAACGATTAACACGCCGCGCAGTGCGCCAAAACAGACGCCTAATACCCGGTCGGTACCTGATAGCCCGGTACGCTCGACCAATGAACTGATCACATAGTTGACAATGGCACCTACGATCAACGTCGCGATGAACAAGATACCGATTGCGATCCCGTTTCGGACGACTTCATCTCCGAAACGTGTGAAATAGACGGCGAGGTAAGGATAATAGTGGCTGGCAACAAAGAAAGCGCAACCCCAGGTTACCAATGATAAGGCTTCGCGAACAAAACCTCGAATCAGGCTAACTAAAGCAGAAAACCCGATAACCGCAATAATGACGTAATCAATCCAGACCATCACTTTATCTGTCTCTCATCCAGGATAAGACCCGCTATCTTTCTCGCAAAAGCGACAATGATTTTGGGAACAACTCGCCCGGCATCCATTTCGCGGCGAATTCTAACAGAAAAAGAAAACGTTTGCGTAGGGGAAATCTGCCGGTCAGCCAAATTAATCACAACGGTGAAAAAAACATCAATCACCGCAAAAAGATAACAAAACTTGCGAAAACTTTATTAAATAATAAAGGCACATAACGCTTACTGTATCCCACCTCAAATCGCGTGAGATACCTGTTACTGCCTAGGCCCCGGCCACGCAGATAACTCGCAGACCAGGGCATAGAGGGTGAAGCAATGACTGAATGAAAGCCGTTTAGTGCGCAGCGTAGGAACGCACGACTCCGCTTAATCCGCTGACGTTTTTCAGCTGCGGCAATGAAGCCTCAAGATTTTGCTTATTTGCCTCAGGCCCGACAAACACTCGAGTTATCTGTCCTTGTACCGGCGAGGACGGAACCGTGTAGGCGCGATACCCCGAAAGACGCAGTTTAGCGACGATTTCATTCACCTTGTCTGCGTTTTTCAGCGCTCCCAGCTGAACAACATAAGACTGACCAACCGGCGCTTTTTCCGGCGTTTGCGGTTTGGTTTCAGTCCTGGTTGTTTCTACTGGCTTAGGCTCTGCTTTTTTCGGCTCGGCTTTTTTCGGTTCGACCGGTTTCGACTGCGCCGTTCTGCTCTGCTGTTGCTGGCGAGACTCGGTCATTGTCGGCGGCGTCAGCGTTTTTGGCTGACTGACCATTTTGGGCTGAGAGGTCGATTTTGGCGGCAGTGTGATCTGTGGCGCGCTGCCACCCTGATCATCTTCACCCTGTGCCTGAGCCGCGGCGTGTGCTGCCTCGGCGGCTCCGGCATTGACCGCTTCGCCCGCGCCTTCCGGCGGCTGGGCTGGCAACGACTGGGTCACTGGACCGGCACTGCCCTGCACTTCTGTATCACCCGCTTTTGGCACCAAAGGAATAGAGGCAAACTCATCCTCATAGTGCTTCTTTTTTCCATCAAGCAGCCCGGGAAGAATAATCACTCCCAACGCGACCAGAATTACGGTGCCAACCAGACGATTTTGAAACTTACTTGCCACTGGTATTCCCCGTATCCAACGCAGCCATCACATGCGCTACGGTATGAAATGATCCACAGACTATAACAATATCCTGACTTTCAGCATCCTGCATCGCCTGTTTCCATGCGCTCACCACGTCAGTGAACGAAAACGCACCGGGAAGATGCTCTGTCAACGCAGCAACGTCGGCACCGCGCGGGCCTTCCAGAGGCGCACAGTACCAGACATCAACCTGCGGCTTAAGGCAGTCCAACGTCCCGGCTATGTCTTTATCCAACAACATGCCGATAACTGCACGTACTTTTCCACCCTGCCTTGGCAAATCAGAAAGTTTACCGGCCAGATAACCGGCAGCGTGCGGATTATGCGCTACGTCGAGGATCAGGCGCGGCGCTTCGCTGACCAGCTGGAAACGGCCTGGCAGAGAAGCCTGCTGCAAGCCGTGGCGAATGGCATCAATGGAAACGTTTAGCTCGCAATAATGTAGCGCGGCCAGCGCAGTTGCGGCATTCGCCAGCGGCACGTTTGGCAGCGGCAGGTCGTCCAATGCAACGCCGTCGGCGTCACAGCGCCAGCTCCAACTATTTTGCTCCACCTGATAGTGCCAGTCATGGCCCACGCGATGAAGCTCAGCGCCTTTCTCGCGCGCAACCTCGGCAATAGTGGCGGGCATAGCAAGCTCACCAACCACCGCTGGGCGCTGACCACGGAACACACCGGCTTTTTCGCGACCAATACTTTCGCGATCCGGGCCCAGCCAGTCAGTATGGTCTAGCGCAATACTGGTAACGACGGCGACGTTGGCATCAACAATGTTGGTTGCATCTAAACGACCGCCCAGTCCGACTTCCAGAATTACCACATCCAGCGCCGCCTGTTTGAACAGCTGTAGCGCCGACAGAGTGCCGTATTCAAAATAGGTTAATGACACCTCGCCGCGTCCCGCCTCAAGCAGGGCGAAAGACTGGCAATGCTCGGCTTCGGTAAGCTCCTGGCCCTGAATGCGCACGCGCTCGGTGTAACGCACCAGATGCGGCGAGCTGTAAACCCCGACGCGATAACCGGCTGCCATCAGCACGGCTTCAAGCGTGCGGCAAGTAGTGCCTTTGCCGTTGGTTCCTGCCACGGTGAAAACCTGAGGCGCGGGGGTTAAAAGATCCATGCGGGTGGCGACCGTTTTAACGCGATCGAGACCCAGTTCAATGGCCTGAGAATGGAGATTTTCGAGATAACAAAGCCACGTGACCAAAGGCGACGTGGCTTGAGGAATAGGAGTGTTTTGCATAAGTCCCGCCTAACTTAATCTGTTCAGATTCATAACGATTCTGAAGGACATGCATTACCGGACTTTACGACAGGCAATGCCCCTTTGTCAGTACTTTGCGCACGACGCTGGATAACAGCCCATACAACTTACACCCGCCGTACTTTTACTTGTACATTCCGGGTATAACAAAGGCGGCAAAGAGATTTGCCGCCTTATTTAAACCGCAAAGGCTAAGTTTCCAGCCAGTTATGCACCCTGATCGTTGTCAGATTTTACATCAGCAGCGGCAACTACCGGCGCTTCAACAACTTTAGGCTTAGGACGGCCGGTCAGTTTGGCCAACACGCTGCCCAGCTTGTTACGCAAATCGGCACGGCGAACAATCATATCAATCGCGCCTTTCTCGATCAGGAACTCACTACGCTGGAAGCCAGGCGGCAGTTTTTCACGCACGGTCTGCTCGATAACGCGAGGACCGGCAAAACCGATCAACGCTTTAGGCTCAGCCACGTTGATATCACCAAGCATTGCCAGACTCGCAGAAACGCCACCCATTGTTGGGTCAGTCAGCACAGAGATGTACGGCAAACCGCGCTCTTGCAGTTTCGCCAAAGCAGCACTGGTTTTTGCCATTTGCATCAATGACATCAATGCTTCTTGCATACGCGCGCCGCCACTGGCCGAGAAACACACCAACGGGCAGTTGTCTTCGATGGCCTGCTCGACAGCGCGGACGAAACGAGCACCCACAACCGATGCCATTGAACCGCCCATGAAAGCAAATTCAAACGCAGCTACAACGATTGGCATACCGTACAGCGTGCCCTTCATCACCACCATTGCGTCTTTTTCATCTGTCTCTTTTTGAGCTGCAAGCAGACGATCTTTATATTTTTTGGAGTCTTTAAACTTGAGAATGTCTTTAGGCTCAAGTTCACTACCCAATTCGACCTCGCTCCCTTCATCCATAAAGGTGAACAGACGCATGCGCGCTGACATGCGCATGTGGTGATCACACTTAGGACAAACCATCAGATTGCGCTCTAATTCAGCGCGGTATAACACCTGACCACAGCTATCGCATTTGGTCCAGACACCCTCTGGAATGCTTGCCTTACGGGTTTGCGAGATGTTGCTTTTATTAAGAATTCGTTCAATCCAGCTCATCGATGACCTTTCTGTTTGAACCTGGCAAATGCCAGTTCGCTGTTCATGCTGTAACAAGTCCCCTGCTTTAAAACATATAACCACCCCAGATTCCCCGGAGATTCTATGCAGCAGACGCCACAATAAAATATCCGCCAGAGAGGGTTGTTCGCAGGAACAGACCACAAATGTCGCTCATTAAACCATAACAGTCGAAGACTGTAGATAAAAAACTGGTCTTACCCTTTGGTTTAATGCCTTTAATTTTAATAATTCGCCCTGATTACAAGGATTCCCCTGCCTGTCAGTTTGGTCGCTCTCCAGCTTTGCCAGCGGTTTTACGGTGACGGATCACCTCAATAATTGCTGGCAAAACAGAGACAACGATAATTGCGACAATCACGAATTTCAAATTGTTCTGCACAAATGGCACGTTGCCAAAAAGGTAGCCAGCGTAAGTCAATAACAGCACCCAAAATAGCGCGCCGATCACGTTATAGGTAGCAAACTGTCGATAAGACATACGCCCCATGCCGGCAACAAACGGTGCAAAAGTACGAACAATTGGGACAAAGCGCGCAAGAATAATGGTTTTGCCGCCGTGTTTCTCGTAAAACTTGTGCGTTTGTTCTAAATAACTCCTGCGAAAAATCTTAGAGTTTGGATTTGCGAACAGTTTTGCACCAAACAAACGCCCGACTGTGTAGTTAACCGCATCACCCGCAACCGCAGCAACCACCATCAAGAATGCCATCAAATGAACATCCAGACTGTTGGAAGGCAGTGCTGCCAGCGCACCGGCAACAAACAGCAAAGAATCACCCGGCAGGAACGGCGTAACCACCAATCCGGTTTCGCAAAATAGTATCAGGAACAAAATGGCATAAACCCAGACGCCATAATTAGCGACCAGTTCGGTGAGATGCACATCAATATGCAGGATAAAATCAACGATATAGTGGATGAATTCCATGGTGTTACCTCAAATGTCCTTTAATCGGCAAGAAACAGCGGGCCCAGAGTTACTTTCGGTAAAGCAAATTTCTCTGGATAATCAACGCCAACAAGATATAAACCTTCCGCCTTGGCGGTAGCAGCGGCAAGATTACGATTTTTTGCCGCCAACAGTTCTGCCATCCAGCTTTCTGGCTGGTTACCAGCGCCAACTTCAACCAGACTGCCAACAATATTTCGCACCATATGGTGAACAAAGGCATTGGCCTTGATATCAACCACCACATAATGTCCAAAACGACTCACGTTCAGATGGATCATAAAACGCCAGGGCGTTCTCGACTGACATTGAACGGCGCGAAATGAAGTAAAGTCATTTTCGCCCAGCAAACATTGCCCTGCTCGCTGCATTTTTTCAACATCCAAAGGCATATGGACGTGAGTTATTCCATGACTGAGGATGCCGGGGCGGTAGCGGTGGTTGTAAATTACATAGCGATAACGACGCGCCGTGGCGGTAAAACGCGCATGAAAATCGTCGGCAACGTGACTGACCCAGCGCACCGCAATGTCTTTTGGCAGATGCGTATTCACGCCCATAGTCCACGCAGCATCTTTACGAACAACCGGCGTGTCGAAATGTACAACTTGCCCGGTGGCACTCACGCCCGCGTCGGTTCGACCCGCACACTGCACGGTGATAGGCGTATCGGCCACGCGGCTTAGTGCTTTTTCCAGACATTCTTGAACGCTGCTTACATTTTGCTGACGCTGCCAACCATAATATTGACTGCCGTCATACTCGATTCCCAAAGCAATGCGCTCGGCAATGACTGGCGGGCGCTGCTCGGAGAGTTCCTGCTCAGACATTAGTACCAATACTCCTGGATCAGTTTTTCAGCCGTTTCAACGGCCATCAGCGCGCCACCAAAACGCACGTTATCGGCCACCGACCAGAACTGAATCAGCTCGGGAATACCGTAATCGTTGCGGATACAACCGATGCTCAATGAGGCATTACCGGAAGCATCACTGACCTGAGTCGGGAAATCGTCTTCTTCGCTGACATTGATATCGTCGGCCTGTTCCAGCTCGGTGCGGGCTTCTTCGGCAGACAGTGGACGCAGGCCTTCAAGGTGGACAACCTGCGCATGGCCGTAAAATACCGGCGACTGTACGCAACTGACGGAGATTGGCAAACCGTCGTCCTGTACCACTTTACGCACCTGATCCACCAGGCGGCGCTCTTCAAGCACGCTGCCTTCGCTGTCGTTAAGCAGCGGTAGCAGATTAAAGGCCAGCTGTTTGCTGAAAATACCTTCTTCGGCCGGAATGCCGTTAAGCAGGCGCGCACTTTGCCCGGCCAGATCGTCAACTGCCGCTTTACCCAACGCGGATACCGACAACAGAGAGGTAACGTGCAAACGCGACAACCCGGCCAGCTCAGTCAGCGGTTTGATGGCGGTGAGCAGCTGGCTGGTCAGGCTGTCGGCTACGGCAACAATATTGCGGTTTCGATAATGTGCGAGCACGTCAGGATTCACCCCCGGCACCACCAGCGGAATATCATTTTCCATGGCGAACAGACCGCTGCTGTCGATCACCAGACAACCTTGATTAGCCGCTTCTTCGGCGTATTTTGCCGAGGCTTCTTTACCGGCTACAAAGAACGCCATCTGCACTTGAGACCAGTCGAAATCGGCCGCATCGCGAACCAGAATGCTTTTGCCGTTGTAACGAATAGTTTGTCCGGCGGTGCGCTCACTCGCCAGCGGGAAAAGCTCACCAACCGGGAACTGACGTTCAGACAGCAGCTCCAGCAGCGCGTCACCTACAGCACCAGTGGCGCCAAGCAGCGCAATATTCCAGCCATCAGACATGTTGGTATTCTCCAGAAATTTCAGACTACAGACTAAAAGGGGCGGGGATTAACCCGCCCTCAAATTTTATACGACAGTATAACGAACAATAATTATGAGAAACTTAGGCTACGTCGCTATTAAAGCCGAGTTTTTTCAGCAGGTCTGCCGTGCCCTGATTATCACAGTGCACCAGCAGCGAAGACCACTCACGGCGCTCTTCATAAAACTTGCGCAGGCGGTCAAACTCACCGCTTTTACCCGCCACTCTTCTCAGCGGCGCATCATCGCGGCGCACATCATACACTAAGTGCGCCAGTCGAAGCAGTTTCGCTTCGGTCAACTCACCGGCCAGAGAAACCTCGGCAAACTCTGGCGCAGGAAGCAGGCTGGCCAAAGGCACTTGCTGCGGCTGGCCGATAAACTGGCTGTAGGCTTCGAACACCTGCGTGGTACCGCGCGCCTTGCCTTCAAGGCTGTAACCGGCAATGTGTGCGGTGCCGATAGCCACCTTGTCCAGCAACGCCAGATTGAGATCCGGCTCCGGCTCCCACACGTCCAGCACGGCGGTGAGTTTCTTCTCGCCGTTAAGCGCGTTCAGCAACGCTGCGTTATCTACAACCTCGCCACGGCAAGCGTTGATTAGGATTGCGCCCGGCTTTAAAGCTTCGAGCATCGCCACATCAACCAAATGAAGAGTTTTATCCGGGCCAGACGGGTTCAACGGGGTGTGGAAAGTCAGAATATCGGCTTCAGCCACTATCTTGTCAATTGAGCAGAAGGTTTCGCTGGTATCACGGGCCGCGCGTGGAGGATCGCACAGCAGCGTGCGGATACCCAGAGCAGTCAGGCGAGCATTAAGACGAGAGCCAACATTACCCACGCCGACAATACCAATGGTTTTATCGCGCAGAGAGAAACCGTCGCGCTGGGCCAAAATCAATAGCGAAGAGAAGACGTATTCCACCACGGCAATAGCATTACAGCCAGGCGCCGCAGAGAAACCAATGCCGGCCTGTTGCAGCCAGCCATCATCAACGTGATCGGTGCCAGCCGTTGCGGTACCGACAAACTTGACCGGCGTATCGCTGAGCAAACTTTCATTAACCTTTGTAACCGAGCGCACCATCAGCGCATCTGCAGATGCCAGTGCTTCTTTAGGGATCGGACGACCGGGAACGGCCTGAACTTCACCCAATCGGCTGAACAGCTCGACCGCATAAGGCATATTTTCATCAACCAGGATTTTCACGCTTGTCTCCGCTTGCCATGCTAAAAATAGAAAAATATCGGCGGCCATTTTGCCATAGCTCGCGGGCTAGTTATACCCAATAGCTGCTCAGCGATTTACAAAGACCCTGGTGAATCAAACTATTCTTTATTACCTTATTGTTCAGTGCGAAAACGCTGTGGCGTAGTACCAGCAATTTGCACAAACATGGCAATAAACGCGGATGACGAGCTGTAGCCGACATCCAGCGCGACCTCGCCGACGCTTTTACCCTGCTCAAGCAGTGAAATCGCGTGAAGAAAACGCAATCTTTGCCGCCATTCGCTAAACGCCATGCCCAGTTGTTGCTGACAGCGGCGCGATAAAGTGCGTTCAGAGGTATAAACCTGCTTCGCCCATTCGGCCAACGACTGATTATTCGCCGGGTCCTTTTCCAGCGCCGACAATACCGGGGCCAGCAATTTGTCCTGCGATCCTGGCAGATAGGTACTCAGGCGCGGGCAAATAGCGATTTGATCCAGCAATACCTGGCACAAACGCATGTCGGCCGCGGTTTGGGGCACCGACAAATTGCGCGAGAAACAGTCTTCGGCAATGGCATTAAAGACTGGCGTAAGATTCAGCAGGCAGGCAGTCTTCGGCAAATCTTTATCAAAACTGTTCGCAATATCAATGGCGTAAAAGCGAGTGGTTTTACGATTGTAGCTCGAGTGTTCCGTACCGGCGGGCAGCCAAAAAGCGAATTCTGGCGGTGCCAGATAACGCTGGCCCGACACCTCCATCGTCAACACGCCTGATTTTACGCAGATAATCTGGCTCCAAGGGTGCGAATGAGTAGCATACTCGGTATTGGCGCTGACGGTTTCACCCCGAAAGAGCAGGGTTTCAGGTATCAGCGTCGAAAGTGGAAAAGTATTGGGTGTCGTGCGTCCGCGCCGTAAAGAGGTCATATTTTTTCCGGTAATTCTGCCTTTCCACAATGCCTAATTAAACAATTCAGCAGGTTGGCTGATTAATGCGTAAAGATGTCTGATTATCGGTATATATAACAAATCAGACAGCACTACACTAGCCGGACAATTTTTTCTGGATGGAACTCATGAATCTCCTTTTCCCTCTCTTCGCGGTGTTGATCTGGTCATTAAATGCCGTAGTCAGCAAGGCCGCGGCCGGTGCTATTGATCCCGCCGCCATTTCTTTTTATCGCTGGCTGCTGGCGCTGGTCACCCTGACGCCGTTTATTTTGCCGGGCGTTTGGCGTAATCGGGTCGAAATCAAGAAATATTGGTGGAAGTTTATGATCCTCGGACTGCTGGGCATGGTGCTTTATCAAAGCCTGGCTTACTACGCAGCCCACAGCGTCAGCGCGCTGTTTATGGGGATCATCGCCTCTTTAATTCCGCTGCTTACCGTGTTGATAAGCCTGGTGGTCCTTTCCGTGGTGCCGACTGTCGGCATTGCCTTAGGTAGTTTGATTTCCTTGGGTGGACTGATTTGGCTGGTCAGTTCCGGCCATCCGGGGCTGCTGTTGCAACAAGGCATTGGCACCGGGGAAGTGATGATGTTTGCCGCTTCGTCGTCCTATGCTCTCTACGGCGTACTGACCAAGCGCTGGGCGATTCCGGTTCCAAACTGGCAATCGCTTTATATCCAGATTATTTTTGGCGTTGTGATGCTAGTGCCTAATTTCCTGATGGCCAGTAATGTAGAATTAACTGCGCACAACATCCCTCTGGTGCTGTTTGCCGGGATACCGGCATCGATCATTGCGCCATTTTTGTGGATCAAAGGCGTACAGCATCTCGGCGCAAACCTGGCCACTATTTTTATGAACCTGACGCCGATTTTCACCGCTATCGTCGCAGTGATTTTCCTGCATGAGCAACTGCAAAATTACCACCTGATAGGTGGCGGAATTACCCTGTTTGGCGTGGTTCTGGCGCAGAGGCTACGCACACCACTGTATGGACGCCGCCGACCTGCCACTCTGGTCGAGAATAAGCAGGAAAATTAACGGAAAGAATCTCTGCTATAGAGGCAATCACGGTGTCGATTACCGGGTTTTATCTGTATGATGTCGGCCTTGTGCGTTTGACGCCGTGATTAACACTCCTATCTGCCCGCCAATTTCATCGGTGGGAGATAAAACCTCTTAGCAAGGACTGGTAATATGCAACCTTTGAGTGGCCGCTCACCCGATGACAACAATCGGGAACAGACTGATGGCCAAACAGTCCCTGCCGGAGCAGGTGAAAATCACCCTCTTACTCCTGCTCAGCGCACCACTCTGGAAAAGCTGATCGTTAAACTCATGGTATTGACTGCCATGAAATCCGCTGAGATTTGGGCCAACTTGCGGCACGATCTTGCCTTACCTCACGATGCAGAAATCAGCGCCAGCCAATATAGTCAGGCTGAAACCTTACTGTTGGCCAAACTACATCAGGCTCAGAACAGCCATGCGACGCGCCAATTGATGCAACAGCTGACCGAGCTTTTGCCGCAGGGTAACAATCGGCAGGCGGTAAGCGATTTTATTCGTCAAAACTTTGGCCACACCGTGCTTAGCCAACTGAGCCACGAGCAGCTAGAGAAAGTGTTGTTGCTGATTCAGTCGCGTGAAATGACTATTCCTCAGCCACAGCAAACCGCCGTGATGGACCGACCTTTGCTGCCCGCCGAACACAATAGCCTGCAACAGTCAGTGACCAAACTCAGCGCGGCAACCGGTGAAGCGCCGACAAAAATCTGGCACGACCTGTTTGTGATGGTCGGCGTTAAAGTGGGAGACCCCATTCCAGCGAAACATTTCCAGCTGCTAACGCAGTTTGCGCAGGTGAGAATTACCATCAGCCAGCAAACTACGCCCACGCTCGCCTCATTGCTGGGCGTGCTAAAACAGCCTGCGAGCGAGCTGGAACTGCACCGCCTGAAAGATTATGTTGCCACTAATTTCCATGCAACGCCGGACACTCCACTGTTACCGGGGCAAGTCAACACCCTGATCAGCGTGCTCTTCAACCAGCGCGTTGACCGCCCCACTCGCAGTTATCGCGTCGAAGAAAAATCGACCCGAATCTCGCGCAGTGAATCTCGCGGCAACCCGTTTGTGGCAATGCTACCTGCTGCAATGCAGCCAAAAAGCGGCGTGTGGATCACCGTTATCCTGCTCGTTCTTCTGGCTCTCGTGCTGTGGTTAGTGGTTTAGTCTTTACTCGCAGCCGCAGTCCTGTGAATGCCAAGCGGCCGGATAAACCCCGGCCTCATCGCCTTTAGCCAATGGATGCCCATCGCGTATCCAGAAATCCAATCCGCCAATCAGCTCCTTGACCCGAAATCCCAATCTGGCCAACTTATACGCGCCCTGCGTTGAGCCGTTGCAGCCGATTCCGTCACAATAAGTGACATAGACTTTGTCACGATCCAGCGCGGCAGTGCTCGCTTCATCCATCAAGCGATGGGGAAAACTCACCGCACCCGGAATGTGTCCAGCCTGATACAGCGACTCTGCACGGGTATCGATGACCACAATCTCGCTAACCTGCAAGCGAAGATCCTCGGCC
Source organism: Serratia sp. M24T3 (assembly GCF_000257645.1). Taxonomy (GTDB): domain Bacteria; phylum Pseudomonadota; class Gammaproteobacteria; order Enterobacterales; family Enterobacteriaceae; genus Rouxiella. The sequence goes on along the minus strand of NZ_AJHJ01000008.1, from coordinate 41,702 downwards.
ACGTCCCAGGCATCGGTATAAAAACTCAATTTTGCGTGCAGGTACTGCTCGCTAACGTTTGGCGACGGCGGTGGAAAAGCCAGAACTCTTGACTGTAGCTGCATCGGTTTCTCCTAATCGATTGTAATTCAATGCTGTTGTAAGCCCTGTTGATTAAATTCTTCAAGGCTTCGCGTATTTATTCTCAACCTGAACAGATCAATTTCTGCGGTGGAGATGCATATCTTGCCGCTTTTTGGTCTTATAATTGATACCAATTTAATTAAAACTATAAGACCCATTTTGAGCGAAAAAAATTTGGTTGCGGCTAAAAAACACTACGGTGCGCTTATTCAGCTGTTTGAACAGTCTGAAGCACCGTTGTTTTCACTGCGCGACAGACTCTGCGCTGCGCTTAGGCTAGCTATTGGACAAGGTGCGCTGGCACCACTGCAACGCCTGCCCTCTTCACGCCTGTTGGCGGCCGACCTTGGCATCTCGCGTATCACCGTTGAGGCGGCTTATGGCCAAATTGAGGCCGAGGGTTATATCACTCGCCAAGTGGGTAAAGGAACATTTGTCAGTGTCGGCGCAGCCATAGCGGCAATGCCCAAAGTCTCGAGCAAAGCAAAAACGCTTAATAACCACGCTCGCTACAGCGAGGCTAATCCGCCTGTGGTGCTATCCGCGCGAGGTGCCGCTATTATTGCCACCGGAGGATGCAAAGAGCCGCTTACTCCGCTGCCGTTTGCTGCAGGTTCTCCCGATCTACGCGTTTTCCCGCTCAAACTTTGGCGCCAACTGACCAACAAAAGCTTAAGGCTTAAGGGCGAAAAGCTGCTCGGCTACGGCGATCCACATGGGTATCTTCCACTGCGCGAGGCTATCGCCGGATATTTGCAGCAGTCACGTGGAGTTGCCTGCCATGCGGCGCAAATCGTCGTCACCACCAGCTCGCAGCAATCTTTACAGCTGCTGGCCACGCTGCTGATTGATAATGGCGACCCATTGTGGCTTGAGGAGCCGGGTTATCTCGGGGCGCGAAACGCGTTTACCAGCGCCGGAGCCACCATTCACGCCGTGCCGGTTGACCCGCAAGGAATGAACCTTGATGCCAGCCTGCCCATTCCGCGACTGATTTATCTGACTCCCTCGCACCAATATCCGACCGGTGTCAGCATGAGCTTGTCGCGACGTATTGCCATGCTTGAGTACGCCAGATTCAATCAAAGCTGGATCATTGAAGATGACTACGACAGCGAATTGCATTACGACGGCCGCCCGCTGCCTGCCATGCAGGGGCTTGATCACCACCAGCGAGTCATTTACGTCGGCACCTTTTCCAAGGTGTTGTTTCCTTCTTTACGACTGGCATATATGGTGCTGCCACCAAGCCTGGTTGAACCCATAATTCAGCTGCGCACAGTATATGACGGGCATTCTGCCCAGCTAATGCAGGCAGTCACCGCCGAGTTTATCCAGCAAGGACATTTCGCTGCTCACCTGCGCTATATGCGACAGCTTTATCAACGCCGCCGCGATCATCTGCTTGAACAAATAAACGACAAGCTGGGTAGCTGGGTTGATCCTCTGCCAACAGCGGGGGGCTTGCAGTTGGCGGTGAAGTTGCCCAGCGGGCAAGAGGCCGAATTAACCCGGCAGGCGCATCGATTTGGAGTAATCACTCCGCCACTGTCACCGCTTTACCTGTCGACTCAAGATATTACCGACACACCACACGACGGTTGGTTGCTCGGATTTTCGGCCCTGACTCCGCCAGAAATCACAGCCGCCGTTGACCGTTTGGCATTGATGCAACAGCATTTAGGCCATGATAAATAATCATCTTTTCAAGATTCGTTAAAGCAGCTTTAGCAACACCCAGCCTGCCCCACCGCTAAAAATTAAAAACGGGAACGAGTAATAGTGAAAGGTCAGCCAGATCCCCTTATCCCCAGACATGCGCAGTGCGATGAGATTAGCCAGTGAGCCGATTGCCAATCCAAAGCCTCCGGCATTCACGGCATAGGCCAACAGCGTATTGGCCGGAACATAGTTAACCAACAAAATAGTGGCTGGAACGTTGCTAATTACCTGAGAAAGCCCCAATCCCAGCAGGTAATGCCCGTATTCCGGCAGACCTGCGATACTGGCAAAAGCCTGCTGCAACGGCCCAAGACTGACAATCAGCCGAACATCCACAAACATGGCGATAAAAACCAGGATCAGCGGCCAGTCAATGCGCAGTAATACCTGTCGTGAAAGTAATAGAAAACCAATAAACACTGCCGCCAAACCATACATCGCCAGTCCAAAATCAACGCAGACAATAAACAGTAAGTAGAGCACCACGCAGGCAACCAGCAGCCGTTTACTAAAGCCGCTACTTTGCTGCTGCTCCTTTTTTTGCAGCGTCAAAGATGGAAAGCTTATCCAGGTGACGACTAACAGCGCCAACATGGTGACCAACGCCAGCGGTGTCATCTGTGCAATAAAATGGATAAACGATTGCCCCGAACGGTTCCACAGCAGAATATTTTGCGGATTGCCCACGGGTGTCAGCAAAGAACCTGCGTTAACCGCCAACGCCTCAAAAATGATCAGTCGATTCACAGGTAAAGCCGTGAGTTTCTTCAGGGTAATGGTGAGCGGGACAACAATAAACAGCGCCACATCGTTGGTCATAAAAGTCGAAAGCACTGCTGCCGCCGTGACCAGAAACAGTGCCAGCCAGCGCTCATTGTCGAGCGCGTTAATCATCTTGCGGCCGACAAAATCAAAATAACCACTGATTTCAACGCCCTTGGTCAGCATCAATAGACCTAACAGGGTAACGATAGTGTTCCAATCCACGAAATCGACAAACTGAGTCACTTTGCCGGGCTGAAACAGGCTCAGCCCAATACAAAGCAGCAAAAGAATATGTAAAAATCGGTCATGCAAAAAAGGACGAAACAGCACACCCAGCGTTTTAGTCATAAGAAAAATACCGCAAATTCAAGGACCGATAAATGATTTGCCGACGTTACCCTACAGCCATGCTTTTCGCCAGAGCAGGCGCTCAACTCTCCGCGATATCTCGCAGAAAAGAGAAAAAAAGGCGCAACCATTGCGCCTTTTCAGCGCAGTTTTTACGACTGCCCGGCCGAGGTTATCGTCTGTGATTTAGTTGCTCTGGCCTGCAACAGCCAGCGCAACTGGTCCACGGTCAAAAACAGCAACAAACTCACGCCCATTACCGGCAGGCTGAAAGCCAGCGCCACTACCAAGGCCAGAAAAAGCCAGCGCAGTAACATTGGCAACGCACGCCAGGTTTGAACAAGCGTGGTTGAAGGGCTGCGCGAAGCGGGCATTTTTGGTCGGCGTTGCCACCACAGCACGTATCCCCAGGCAATTAGCGCGCAGGTACCGAGCCCAAAGAAGACTAAAGCGACCTGATTCCATACGCCAAACAGCACGCCCATGTGGGCGTCAACGCCCCAACGCGTCAGCTTGGCAAGCAAGGGAAATTTAGCGAAATAAACGTGATCGACAATGCTGAAACTGTGCGGATCCACCGACACTGCATCTACCTGCGTTGGCCAGCTGCGATCAATTTCACTGACGGTCCATGCCTTATCTGGGCGATAAGCAGGACGAATCTCGATTTTGGTCGCGTCAATACCAGCCTGACGCGCCGCAGCAACGACACCATCAAAAGTTACGGAGTTAACGCCCACCGAGGTCACGGAGTGTTTGTTTAGCGGCATATCGCTGTTCATTTCGGGCATGTCCGGCATCGCCATTTTCATCGCGCCCATTCCCATCATGGAAGACCCACGATGTTCGGCATGCTCGTCGACCGGCTGCGCGGGTTTTTCCTGGCCTAGCTGCGTGTTGACCGAGGGGGTAAGCCAGCCCATTTCGGCGCGCAAAATGCCAATATTATTCCCTGCCCACTGCGACCAGGTTAGGCCAGTGGCAGAGAAAAACAGCAGCCCGCCCAGTAAAATCAGCCCCAGCGAGGTATGCCATAAACTCCCGCGTCGCAGGCGCGCGCCCTGCTTAGTCACTTTGCGCACCGGCTTGTTGTCAGAGCGAGTCAAGGCCCACAGCAATATACCGCCAAGCGTAGCAATCCACAGCCATGAGGCGGCTAACTCACTGTAATTTCTTCCTATATCGCCAAGCAATAAGCCCCGATGCAAGTCATCCAGCCAGGTTCGAAACGGCAAAACACCGCTGGTGCCGTACACCACCAGATCGCCCTTCACGTCGAGTGTCACCGGATCGACAAAAATTGCCCGGCTTTTTGAAGCCCCTAATCCCGCCTCGGCAAACTGCACTCGGGTGGTTTCACCCTTGGTGGGAGCCGGGCGGATGGCGTAGATCTCCGCCTTTTCCCCGACCACGGCTCTGGCCGAATCTATCTGTCGAGAAAGGGGCTGTGCATCGCCAATAGATGAGGTAAACAACTGATCGGCATAAATTTTATTCTCAATCTGCGGCGTTGTGACATACAGCACGCCAGTTAATGCAGCAATAAAGATAAAAGGTCCAACGAATAAACCAATGTAAAAATGGATGCGCTTGAGTAAAGCCAATGCCGCGGCTTTGCTGGCGGGTTCACCACGGGAATACTCGCGGCTTGCAGAATAACTCATAGAAAAAGTCCTGAACTTATCAGCATAAAAATCAATAGCTTCGCAGTCGGACAAATTAAATCTCGCCGACAGCAGCTTATGTTGTAGAAAGCAGATTTTTTATGACTTCAGTGTGGATTACGCTTTGAAAGGTAAAACCACTGAGGCAAGGACAGGCGGTGCACGAGGTTGAGAATCTTTAAAGATTAGCGCCGAGGCTGGGCAGGCAATGGCCCGCGGTGGCGAAGGTCGAACAACAATGGCCCGCGACCACAGCATTGGCAGGATCAGCATCGCCAGTAGCGGCAGGTGCATCAACAGCACACAGTAGCCACAGGCGGCGTCCATCATGTCGCTGGCTGACATGGTTGCAGGCGAGGACGAGTCCGCAGTTGTCGATTTATCATGTCTGACATGATCAGACTCAGCTGGGGCTGACATATTCATTGATGACATATCGTCAGTCGATGGCATATTTATCGATGATGTATTTATTGATGGCGACCCCATCTCAGACATATCCATACCGGCCATCATCGGCATTGGCACGCCCTGCGCCACCAGCGTTTTCGACACAATCGGCGCAACAAATAGCATCAGGATCGCGAAAATGCCCAACCAGGCAGGAAAGCGAAGACGTGAATGAGCTATCTGATTAAGTGAAGCCGTCATGTTTGAAATCATTAAACGATTGGGATGCTGGACGCGTGAGATTGTATATGAAATGTTGATGAATTGCAGAGGAAAAAGGGATGGATATTATACACTTCAGGCTACAGCGATTTACGGATAAAACAAAGCCCGCAGCGAGGCGGGCTTGGAGAAGTTTTAACTCACGTTATGTCAGCGATGACAATTAACGGTCGTTAGGCATCTTACGCATCACCAGAGTGGCGTTGGTGCCACCAAAACCGAAGCTGTTGGACATGACGGTAGTCAGCTCACGCTTGGTTGGTTCGGTAATAATGTTTGCGCCAACCACGTCTTCATCGAGGTTTTCGATGTTAATGCTCGGAGCAATAAAGTTGTTTTCAGCCATCAGCAGCGTGTAAATCGCTTCCTGAACGCCTGCGGCACCCAGTGAGTGACCGGTCATGGCTTTGGTAGAAGAGATGGCCGGAGTATTTTCACCGAAGACTTCGCGAACGGCACCGATCTCTTTCTTGTCGCCGATTGGCGTAGAAGTCCCGTGTACGTTCAGGTAGTCGATTGGGGTGTCAACGCCCTGCATCGCCATCTTCATGCAACGTACCGCGCCTTCACCAGAAGGAGCGACCATGTCAGCGCCGTCTGAGGTGGCACCATAGCCGATGATTTCAGCGTAGATGTGCGCGCCGCGAGCCAATGCATGCTCGAGCTCTTCAACGACAACCATACCGCCGCCGCCTGCGATAACGAAACCGTCACGCTCGGTGTCATAGGTACGGGAAGCTTTTGAAGGATTGTCATTGTACTTGCGTGACATCGCGCCCATGGCGTCGAATTCGCAAGCCATTTCCCACGAAAGCTCTTCACCGCCGCCAGCAAAGACTACGTCCTGCTTGCCGAGCTGAATCATTTCGTAAGCGTTTCCAATGCAGTGTGCAGAAGTTGCGCAAGCGGAGCTGATGGAGTAGTTGACGCCACGGATTTTGAACGGCGTAGCCAGACAGGCAGACACGCCAGAAGCCATCGCTTTAGTTACCATAAACGGACCAACACCTTTCAGGCCGGTCGCGCGCATCGCGTCTGAACCAGCAACCTGATTGCGTGGAGAACCGCCGCCAGAACCGGCGATCAGGCCAGTACGATCGTTAGAGACCATTTCAGGAGTCAGACCTGAGTCTGCAATTGCCTGTTCCATCGCAAGGTAAGCGTAAATAGAAGCATCACTCATGAAACGCACAATTTTGCGATCGATAAGACCGGCTGTGTCCAGTTTCACATTACCCCAGACGTTGCATTTCATCCCGGCATCTTCAAATTCTTTAGAGAAAGTTATGCCTGAGCGCCCTGTTTGCAGAGACTCAAGAACTTCTTCTTTGGTGTTACCGATGCTCGAGATAATGCCCAGGCCAGTAATCACAGCACGTTTCATTTAATACCTCTTTTACTATTAACTATTCGGGATTTCGTAAAGCACTTTAGCGTACAGTTGTACGCCGAACAAGTCCGATCAGCAATTCGTTGTGTAAAGAATTGAAATTTGCGCACAGACTAGCAGACAGTTAAACTTCGCGCACAGCCTAGAATCAAGAGAGTTTTACGTGGATCACATCGCTATCCAACCCGCCGAATTAAGCTGGAACGAACAGGGTACACCTGTTTCCCGACAGTTCGATGACATCTACTTTTCGGAACAGGGTGGCCTGGATGAAACCCGCCACGTGTTTCTAAATGGCAATCATTTTCCACAACGTTTTAGCAGCCATTCCCGCCCGCTTTTGATTATTGCCGAGACCGGGTTTGGTACCGGCTTAAACTTTCTGACTCTTTGGCAATCCTTTAAAGAGTTTCAACTCTCGACGGCAGCGGAATCGCAACAGCAGCTTCATCAGACAACGGTTAAGCGATTACATTTCATCAGTTACGAAAAATTTCCACTTTCGGTCGATGATTTGGAAAAGGCCCATCGCCATTGGCCAGAATTAGCGGTTTATGCTGAAGAACTTAGGCAACAATGGCCTTTACCTTTTGCTGGCTGTCATCGACTGTTGCTTGATGACGGGAGAATTACCCTGGATTTATGGTTTGGCGATGTCACTCACCTGCTGCCTTCCAGCGATCCGAGCCTTTATCAGCAGGTTGATGCCTGGTTTCTCGACGGCTTTGCCCCTTCGAAGAATCCAGAGATGTGGAGCGACCCACTGTTTGTCGCAATGGCCAGACTGACTCGCCCACAAGGCACTTTTGCCACATTTACCGCTGCCGGATTCGTAAGGCGTGGATTGCAGGCTGCAGGATTTAACGTCAGCAAGGTTAAAGGTCATGGCAAAAAGCGCGAGATGCTTAGCGGTTGGCGAGAAATCGCTGAAAAAGCGCCGCATGCTATGCCCTGGTACCAGCGCCCGGCGGCGGATAATCCGCAGGATGTGGCAATTGTCGGCGGCGGCGTGGCCAGCGCCCTGCTCTCGCTGGCGCTGCTGCGGCGCGGTTATCAGGTCACACTGTATTGCGAAGACCCTCAGCCTGCGCAGGGCGCTTCGGGCAATCGTCAAGGCGCAGTTTATCCGCTGCTCAACGGCAGACACGACGCCATCGAGCAGTTTTTTGCCCACGCGTTTACCTTTGCCCGCCGTCAATACGCTCTTTTCTCTGCACAAGGCCTCGTATTCGATAACGATTGGTGTGGCGTGGCACAATTGGCTTATGACGACAAGAGTCAGAGCAAAATCGACAAGATGCTGGCGGGAGATTGGCCGCATAGTCTGGCAACAGCGCTTGATGCGGCACAGTTTGGCGAAGCGGTTGGGCTAGATACCGGCCATGGCGGCGTGGGTTATCCGCTGGGGGGCTGGTTATGCCCTGCTGAACTGACGGCGCAGGCTATCGAGTATGCGCAATCGTTGGGTTTAGAGGTGCATTATCAGCATCAGGTGACCCGCATTGGCGCTATCGCCGGTGCTGAAATCGATAACGTCGAAAACGAGAGTCTCGAAACCGATAACACTGGCTGGAAGCTAAATTTCGCCGCGGGCAACGGGGCTATACATGCAACATTAGTGCTGGCAAATGGCGCGGCAATCAACGGGTTTGAACAAACCTCGAAACTGCCGGTTTACGCGGTCAGTGGTCAGGTTTCACATATTCCAACCACCCCGCAGCTGAGCAGGCTCAAACAAGTATTATGCTACGACGGCTATCTGACGCCGGTTAATCCCGCTAACCAGCAACACTGTATTGGCGCCAGCTATCACCGCGCCGAGCAACATCCGCTTTACCGTGAGGAAGACCAGCAGCAGAATCGCCAACGTCTCATCGATTGCCTGCCCAAAGAACAGTGGCCGCGGGAGGTGGACGTCAGCGGGAGAAAGGCGCGTAACGGTGTGCGCTGCGCCACGCGCGATCACCTGCCGATGATTGGTAGCATTCCAGATTATGATGCTCTGCTTGCTACCTATGCTGATTTGCCGCAGCAGATCCAGCAGCAACAGGCCGTTGTGCCCTCGCCGGTTTACCGCAACTTATTTATGCTCGGCGCTTTAGGTTCGCGTGGCTTAAGTTCGGCACCGCTGGCCGCTGAGATACTGGCCGCACAAATTGCGGGAGAGCCGCTGCCCGCGGAATCCTCGACACTGGCGGCGCTAAATCCAAACCGCATGTGGGTCAGAAAACTGCTCAAAGGTCGCCCGGTCACCCATCTCGATTGAGTCTGAAATCACGAGCTACGGGCGTAAAAAAGGGCCGTAATGGCCCTTTTCTGTATTTGCAGTGAATGCAAAAATTAACGCTCGGTTTCTGGCAATGCTTTTTGATAAAGGTTTTCCCACATCCCGAGAACCAGAATCTGGTCACGCGGAGAAAGCTCTCCTGCCTGAATCGCCTTGTCCAGACTCGACTGCACTCGCGCCTTGAGCTGCTCGGAAGTGTTCTCGCCGTGGGCTTCAGCCTCGGCGACAGAAACGGTCAAATGGCCTTGCAGATAACCGCTGGCAAACAGCTCATCATCGGTGGCGCTTTCAACCATGTCTTCAATTAGCGCGAAAATACGCCCTTCAAATTCAGCAATCATCCTCTTCCTCTTCCTTAAACGACTCTGCGCTCAGCGGCGCGGTGTGGTAATACGCTTGTAACGCATTGATAAAACGCGCCGGGCGTTCAGGTATCCCCTTTTCAAGCGTCCTCAGCACCTCTTTGCGAACTTTACGTTGAAAACCAAGGCGGTCAGGTTCGCAATCGCCGCTCAGATTGTCACAGCTCACATTAAAGTTAAAGCCCGCAGCTGCACAGAACATCCATTCATATGACTGAGGTTTTATTTCGACCTTTTCAAATTCGCCTTGCGTCTGTGCATCGCGGCCATCCGGACAGTACCAGTAACCGAAATCCACTAGCTTGCGCCTTTCTGCTCCGGCCACGCACCAGTGGGAGATCTCGTGCAGCGCGCTGGCATAGTAACCGTGTGCGAAAACGATGCGGTTGTAGTCTTCCTGCTCATCTGCCGGAAGATAAATCGGCTCGTCATCGCCGCGGATTAAACGCGTGTTGAAATCCTCGCTGAAACAGCGGTCAAAAATATCAATAACTTCCTGATAATGATGCTTTTCAATTAACTCTGACATAGTGACTGACTAACTCAAAATAAAGCGATAAATACAAAATGCTGATTACAGCTGACCGGCATGGTGATCGAGCAATGACTGACAGATAGCCGGCAACGGTGGCGGCTCGCGCTTGACGGGAACACCGCTGCCCGGTTTCGGCGGCAGGAACCAGCTCTGCAGCTCGGCACCGCAGCCGTCACCTGGAGGAGGCGGTGGCTGGTTTTCGCAGTTGTGGTCACCGACAGGGCAACGTAGGCGAACGTGCATGTGCGCGCGATGACCAAACCACGGTCTGACCTTGTGCAACCACTCGCGGGAACTACCCGCATCGGCGCAAAGCTGCTGTTTAATCGCAGGATTTACAAAAATGCGCACCACGTCGGTATCCTGTGCCGCCAGTTTAATCAGCGTTTCGATTTGCGGCTGCCACTGGTTTTTAACAATGCTTTTGCCATCACGGCTGACTAAATCGATCGGCTGCGGCTTTAACAGCTGTTGTTCGGTCCAGCGTTTGCGCGGCATTTGCAGCCAGATATCCACATCCAGACCAGACTGATGACTGGCGTGACCGCTGCTGAAACGCCCGCCCGCAGGCATCGCCATATCACCAATCAGCACGGTGCCTAGCCCTTCACGATTGGCCTCGGACGACAGGCGTTTGATAAATGTCAGCAGATCCGGCTGACCGAAGAAACGGTGCTGATCCGTGCGCATCACCTGATAATCTGGTGAGTTGAGCGCAAGCGGTTTCGCACCAATCTGGCAGCCATTCGCATAGCTGCCCACGGCCTGAGGTGCTCCGGCGATAGGCTGGGTAATTCGCTGCCACGGCGTCACGGCTAACGCAGGAAGCGCGGCGGCCAAAGCCAATAACCCTATCAAAACATTGTTAATTCGCATTGTTTACAAGCACCCCTGCGCTAACCGGTTTTTACTCGAATCGTTACCAGCGAGGAACGCTGGAATTGACATCTCCGCACTGTGCTCGCTGGCGCAGCAGGTGATCCATTAACACGATAGCCATCATCGCTTCGGCAATCGGCACGGCGCGAATTCCAACGCAAGGATCATGACGCCCCTTGGTGATCATCTCGACCTGCTCGCCTTCGCGATTAATGGTGCGACCCGGCACGGTAATGCTCGAGGTTGGTTTCAACGCCAGGTGTGCCACAATCGGCTGACCGCTGCTGATACCGCCAAGAATGCCGCCTGCGTGGTTGCTTTCAAAACCCTGCGGCGTGATTTCGTCGCGGTTTTCGCTACCGCGTTTGTTCACTACGGCAAACCCATCGCCAATTTCAACGCCTTTCACCGCATTGATGCTCATCAGCGCGTGGGCGATGTCGGCATCCAGACGGTCAAACACTGGCTCGCCCAGCCCCGTTGGCACGTTTTCTGCCACCACGGTTATTTTGGCACCGATAGAGTCACCGGCCTTTTTCAGCTCGCGCATCAGTTCGTCGAGCGCGACCAGCTTAGATTCATCCGGGCAAAAGAACGGATTGGTTTCGACCAAGTCCCAGTCTATTAGCTCACAGTCGATATCACCCATCTGCGACATGTATCCGCGCACCTGCACGCCAAACTTCTGCGCCAGATATTTTTTTGCCACCGCACCGGCCGCGACGCGCATCGCGGTTTCGCGAGCAGAAGAACGACCGCCGCCGCGATAGTCGCGAGTGCCGTACTTTTGCTCATAGGTATAATCGGCATGACCAGGGCGGAATACGTCTTTGATTGCGCTGTAATCCTGTGAACGCTGGTCGGTATTTTCGATCATCAGACCAATGCTGGTACCAGTCGTCACGCCTTCGAATACGCCGGACAAAATTTTCACTTCATCGGCTTCGCGACGCTGGGTGGTGTAACGTGACGTGCCGGGACGGCGGCGATCGAGGTCGTGCTGAATATCTGCCTCGGTCAGTGGAATGCCCGGAGGCACGCCGTCAATTATACATCCCAGCGCAATACCGTGGGATTCACCAAAAGTAGTGACGCGGAAAAACTGCCCAATACTGTTCCCTGCCATCACGGCTCCTTAACGATTAGTTAAACTGTTTAAAATCAATAGAATTCTGACGACGGCTACTTGCGGAACATGCTGAAATGTTCAGCACAGTCGATTAGCTGCTGTTTGGTCAGCATAAATACGCCTTCGCCGCCGTTTTCGAACTCCAGCCAAGTGAACGGGACATCTGGATATTGATCCATCAGATGTATCATGCTGTTGCCCACTTCACAAATCAGCACGCCGTCATCGGTCAGGTAATCCGGGGCACAGGCCAAAATACGGCGAGTCAGCTTGAGGCCATCGGAACCCGATGCCAGACCCAGCTCAGGCTCGTGACGATATTCGTCAGGTAAATCGGCCATGTCATCTTCATCGACGTATGGCGGATTGGTGACAATCAGGTCGTATTGCAGCTGTGGCAAATCGCGGAACAAATCGGAACGGATAGGCGTGACCCACTGCTCGATACAGTGAGTATCAATATTTCGCTCAGCCACCGCCAACGCATCGGCAGAGATATCAACTGCATCGACTTCGGTTTCAGGGAATGCGTAGGCACAGGCGATTGCGATACAGCCGCTGCCGGTACACATATCCAAAATATGAGCAGGCTGATGCTGCAAAATGCCCGCGAAACGGTTATTGATCAACTCGCCGATTGGCGAACGCGGCACCAACACGCGCTCGTCAACGTAGAATTCCATGCCGCAGAACCAGGCTTTGTTAGTCAGATAGGCCACCGGTACGCGCTCGTTAACGCGGCGGATCACGCGTTCAACGATACGGTGGCGCTCGCTGGAGGTCAGGCGCGCGGTGTGCATGTCTTCAGGGATGTCGAGCGGTAAAAACACGCTTGGCAGCACGAGTTGTACGGCCTCGTCCCAGGGATTGTCCGTTCCGTGGCCGTAATAAACGTTAGCGGCATTCAGGCGGCTGACGGTCCAGCGCAGCATATCCTGAATGGTATGCAGCTCACTGACGGCTTCGTCGACGAATATTTTGTCCAATTTTCTCTCCTGGGGTACGGCGGGTGGCCTTGTGTTGCAGCCATAAAATTTCCGCATAGTTTGCCACGAAGGCGGCAACAAATCAGTAATAATCCCGCCAAATCGATACCCAAAGCAATTGGCATTATAGCAAGGCGGCAAGTGCGTGAATCCTGAGGACTTACTAAAGCAAGTGACTGCGATGAGTAAACGTAACCAGCATGGCCACGGCTTCAATTACCCAAGGTATAAGAGTTTTATTTAGAAAGGAGGACGCGAGCAGGTACACTACAAAAATGTGCGACGAATGATGATATTACGATGAAGAAAAAATATTCACTGAACAAGGAAGATCTGGCCTTGTTTCGTGAGGCTGTGCCGGGCACCAAGCGGTTGAAAAACGACACAATTACACACAAGCCGGTAAAAAAACCTCAGGTTATCTCTTCTCCGAAGCGTTTGCTTCAGGAGCAGGTTGATGCCACCTATTATTTCTCTGACGAATTCCAGCCGATGCTGGATAACGAAGGGCCGGTGCGCTATGTCAGGCAAGACGTCAGCCATTTTGAACTTAAAAAACTGCGTCGCGGAGATTACTCCCCCGAGCTGTTTTTAGATTTGCATGGTTTAACCCAGCTTGAGGCGAAAAAAGAATTGGGGGCGCTGGTTGCCGCCTGCCGTCGCGAACACGTGCACTGTGCCTGTGTAATGCACGGGCACGGTAAACACATTCTAAAGCAGCAAACACCGCTGTGGCTGGCGCAACATCCTGATGTTGAAGCTTTTCATCAGGCACCTCGGGAATTCGGCGGCAATGCGGCGCTGCTGGTACTTGTGGAGCTTGACGATAAAACCCCTCAAGATTTATAGCCAGAAACCATTCCCCAGTCTGCTCTGACACTTGGCTGAAATATTTCATCGGCACAATAGCAAAAGGCACAGCAAGCTGTGCCTTTGAGCGGTGGGCCAGACTGAAATCATCAGCAGGCTTTGGCAATTACCTGAGAAGGGCTGTACTGCCAATCAAAACTGCCCTGCCCGGTGTCGGCGTTGATTTCAACGCTGGCCATTGCAGAGGTAGCAAACATTGGAGGGCAGTGCCCTGGGCACAGTTCAGCCACCAGGTAACCTACCAGGGGTAAGTGAGACACCACGAGTACGGAGCTTACCCCCTCTTTTGCCAAGGCTTGAAGCTCTTCTGCAACCTGAGCAGGATCGCCGCTCGGCGTCAGTTCGGACAACACATCAACCTTTTCGGGAAGCGTGATCGCCTGACGGACTTTTTCCAACGTTTGCTGCGCCCTGAGATAAGGACTCACCAGCACGCGCTGAATTTTTACCGAACGCCCATTAAGCCAGGACGCCATACATACTGTTTCGTCACATCCACAATCGGTAAGAGGTCTTACTGAATCGCTGGCCGCATCAAGAGCAGCCTCACCGTGACGCATAATTACAACTTGCATATTGCACCGCTTTTGTTAACAAAAATAGCGCTATACAGAAACGCTTCGCGTGCTGTATTACCCTTCTGCCCACATCCTAGCAGGGCACTACACCAACACCAACATCTTCAAAATGAGCGGTCTGTATTGCGGCCGGGCATTTTGCCTGAAAGTCTTTGCAAATAAAACGCTGTTTTTTACACCAACTATTAAAAGATGTAAATAGGCTCTTTCATTTCACAGCCTGGCTGCCGAGTCGTTAATCGATGCTGCTTTTAATGGCGAACTATCGCTCAACAATTACCAGAATCGATGAATTAAGCCGTGATACAGATCGCATTAACATTCTAAAATTTAGGCGGCGGACTGCGACAAAGACTGACTATTTTACGCTCAATTGATCAGCTATACAATTTTTGTCCATTTTCAGCCCTGGAGACCAATCCTTGGCAGGGGGCAAAACGCTCACCAAACTGCTGCTGCAAAGCCTGCAAGTTTTTCAACAGGCGGTCTGCTCCCAGGCTGTCGATATAACGCATTGGGCCGCCCAAAAATGGCGGGAAGCCGATGCCGAAAACGGCACCAATATCGGCATCACGCGGGCTATGTATTGTGCCATCGTCAAGGCAACGCAGCGCTTCGTTTAGCATCAGCGCGACGCAGCGATCGGCGATTTGTTGAGAAGTTTGTTTATTTTTAGGCGTGACATTTAAAAGCCCATAAATAGAAGGGTCAGGCTGCTTATTACTCTCTTTTCGCCCCTTCGAGTTGTAAAGGTAAAAGCCCCGACTGTTTTTACGGCCTTTCCTGTCATCTCTGATAATGGCATCAAGCTCTTTTGGCGCAGCAAAACGCTCCCCGAAAGCGGCTGCAAGAATTGGAATGATTTTAGTGCCGACATCAATCCCGACCTCATCCAGCAGCTGTAACGGGCCAACAGGGAAACCAAAATCCATTAGCGACTTGTCGATATGTTCGATAGTTTCCCCTTCAATCAAGCAGCGTGTCGCCTCATTTATATAGGGAGCCAAAATACGATTGACGTAAAACCCGGCGCTGTCACCTACCACGATGGCCGTTTTGCCCTGCTTTCTTGCAAAGGCCACGGTGGTAGCGATAGTTTGGGCACTGGTTTTAGCGTGAGGGATAATCTCCACCAGCGGCATTTTATCGACTGGACTGAAATAATGCAGACCAATGACCTGCTCGGGCCTTGCGGCAGTGCTGGCAATCTCATGAATAGGTAAAGAAGAGGTGTTTGAGGCAAAAATAGTATGCTGGGCAGCATTTTCCTCAACCTCGCGGATCATCCTTTGCTTGAGTTCTAAATCTTCAAATACCGCCTCAATGACGAGATCAGTCTGATTAAAGCCACTGTAATCGGTTGTACCTGAAAGCAGCATCATCTGGCGTTGCAATTCTGCGCGTTTCAAATAGCCACGCCTGGCTTTTTTCTGCAGTAAATCCCAGCTATATTTCAGAGAATGGCTAATGCCTTGCTGATTAATATCTTTGATTCTCACCGGCAAGCCAGCCTTGGTTATCGTTACGCCAGCAATCCCCCCGCCCATCAATCCGCCCCCTAAAACCGCCACTTTATTGATGGTTAATGGCTCAGCCTCGGCACCAAAATCTTTTTTCAAGGCGGTAGTCGCGAAAAATATGCTGCGCAAAGCGGCAGATTCAGGCGTCATTACCAGTTCGCCAAAAGCCTTCGCTTCAGCGGCATATCCGTTACCACTGCCCTGAGTTAGCCCGATGTGGACGACATCAATGATCTTTTCTGTCGCTGGATAATGCCCTTTTGACTTGGCCCGCGTTTGTTTGCGCACCAGATGGAACAGCACAGCTCTGCCCAAAGGTCCCTGCATAATGCTGTCTTTATAAGACAACCCCCTTTCGGCCTGATGCCCTTTTCGGACCCGCTCAACTGCCGTTTGCAGCAAAATGGATTGCGGCACCACGTCATCGACCAACCCCATTCGGCGTGCCTGTTTTGCACGCAGACTTCGCCCGGTTAACATCAAATCCAGGGCTTTGGCTGCACCAATTAATCGCGGCAACCGCTGAGTCCCGCCGGAACCAGGCAGCAGTCCAAGTTGAACCTCAGGCAAACCGAGCTGAGTTTTATCATCCAGCGAACAGATGCGGCTATGGCAGGCCAGCGCCAGCTCAAGGCCGCCACCCAGACACGCGCCGTGGATCGCAGCCACCACTGGCAGTTTAAAGCTGGCAATTTGCGCCATCACCTGTTGCCCTTTTTTCGCCAGCGCTTCGGCTTCACTGGCCTGCTGACAGCGGGCAATCATGCTGATATCAGCACCGGCAATAAATGAATCTTTTTTACCGGAGACAAAAATCAGCCCTTTGAGATTGGCGTGCTGCTGGGCGGTGTGCAAGATGCCGTGGATTTGCTCGGCAAACTCCGCCTTTAGGGTATTCACTTTTTCATCAGGCACATCAATAGTAATGATGCCAATATCATCGGCAGTGAAATATAAGGTAAAGGCTGAAGGTGGCGCACTGTCGGTGAGTTCAGCCGGAGAAATCAGCATTTTTTGAGTCATTCTTCCACCTCCAGAATCATCGCCGCACCTAATCCTCCCGCCGCGCAGGCGGTGGTTAAACCAAGTTTTCCTCCCCGGCGACGCAGTTCGTGCAGAGTTTGCGTAATCATGCGTGCGCCCGTGGCGGCAAAAGGATGACCATAGGCCAGCGAACCGCCCAGTACGTTGAATTTTTCCCAATCAATTTCGCCGATTGCCTGCTCTCGCCCCAGCTTATCCCTGGCAAACTGCTGACTGGCAAACATCTTGATATTGGCCAACGTCTGCGCGGCAAATGCCTCATGCATTTCTATTAAATCCATATCATTCAGAGCCAACCCTGCGCGCTCTAGCGCCAAAGGCGTGGCGTAAGCAGGTCCCAACAGCATGTCTTCCCAAACGTCGATGGCTGCAAAGGCAAAACTGCGCAAATAACCCAGCGGTTTTAGCCCCAGCGTTTTAGCTTTCGATTCGCTCATCAGCAAAATCGCCGCCGCTCCATCGGTCAGCGGTGTGCTGGTTGCTGCGGTTACCGTGCCGTGTTTTCTGTCAAACGCCGGACGCAGCCGGGCATATTGTTCAATGCTGGAATCAAAACGAATATTGTTATCCCGCTCCAGCACCTCTTTATAAGGCGGAACGTGCGCACTCATCACCTGTGAATCGAGCCATCCCTGCTCCCAGGCTTTGGCCGCCAGCTGATGTGAACGATGAGCCAACTCATCTTGCTGTTGACGGGTAATGCCGTGCGATTTTGCCATCTGTTCAGCCGTATCCCCCATTTTTAAGCCGGTGGAATACTCGGCGACCGCCGGAGGAACCGGTAACAAATCGCGGAATTTAAGTTTGGAAAATAGCGCCAGGCGTTGCGAGAGCGTTCGGGCTTTATTGACATCAACCAGCGTACGCGCCAGGGATTTACTCACCCCGATAGGCAGCACCGACGACGAATCTGCGCCACCGGCAATCCCGACGCTGATGGTGCCAGCCATGATACTTTCCGCCACGTTGGCTACCGCCTGAAAACTGGTGGCACAGGCTCGAGAGACGCTATAGGCATCCGTTGATACGCGCATACCGGTACCCAACACAATCTCGCGCGCGATATTCGGTGCTTCCGGCATTTGCACAACCTGCCCAAATACCAGCTGATCAATCTCGGCGGGGTCGATTCCACTTTTTGCCAGCAGTTCGCTGACCACCATTTTGCCTAAATCAACCGCCGGAATACCGTGAAACGCCGTCGCTTGCTTGGCAAAAGGCGTACGCAGGCCATCAATAATGGCAATGCGGCTGCCCTCTCGCGTAACCAATGGAATTGCCTTATTCATGATGACTCCTGATTAAATCGACGCGTCAACAGGTCTGACCTGATGATGTAGTGTTAACCATAGCAGAGCCGTTGGCAAAGTCTAAGACGTTGAATTGAGAGCAACAGCAAATTTTGAGGATAGCGATAAAGCGAGGAAATCCGCAGCCTTTCAAGACTACGGATCAAATGGAGCAGTCATTAACGCAGAGCAAGCTGGAAGTTGATGGATTCAATCTGGCAGCAAAAAGTAAAGTTGACCTTCAGTTCGACGCCATTTTCCACATCTTTAAACTCGCTGTGGATATCGCAAGCTTCAGATTCAACTCGACGCGCCCGCTGGATCAAATCTTCTAGCGCAGATTCGGCGTCAGCACGGCTGGCAAAGACGTTTTGATAAGATGCCGTGCAATCGGTGTTGTCGATAATCGTGCCGACATCAACACAGCAGCAGGCTGCGGTTTCCTGCGCGCTGCACAATGAGCTGGCAGAGTTAGGCGATTTGGAGGTAGGTAAATCCGTTTCGGTATTGAAAATTGACATATTTTCTCCTTTCGGCACATTGATGCACCTATTAACAGCGCTAATCAATCATAAAAAAGTCGTGATTTAACTTGCCGCCATCTTACTCCTACCCTTAACAGGACGATAGACCATGCTTTTAATATGGTTTTTAAGTGACTCAAATCACAGGATTAAAAAGCTGATTTATTTTTCCGATCAATAGTTCAATCGCCATCGTAGGTTTTATGAATCTAATTTGTAGTCTTTTTGTTAAGCGGATCTAATTTTTAAAATCTAAATACCAATAAGTGTGAAACAACGTTGCAACATGTGTACAGGTCGGACCTATACTTCGCTCACTGGTCTGATTAGTTGGCCCATTCCGGCCCCACAATCTGCCGCGCACGTCCTTCATAAACACTCCTGCCTGTCAGGATGTTCTATAAAACATAAAATGAGGTTTTGGTCATGAACCAGAAAAACCTGTTTACAAGATCGGCTGTGGCAGCCGCAATGGCACTGGTTTCCACCCAAGTTTATGCGGCAGGATTTCAGTTAAACGAGTATACGGCAGCCGGATTGGGCCGCGCATTTTCCGGTGAAGGCGCAATCGCCGACACCGCCGCTTCAGGCAGTCGCAACCCGGCGACCATGACAATGTTCGACCGCCCTTCATTTTCCGGCGGCGCTATATTTGTCGATCCAAATGTTAAACTGCGCGGTAATTCTCCAGTAACCGGGCAAAGCACAGACGCCGATAACATTGCTCCTACGCAGTGGATACCAAACCTGCATTTCATCATGCCGCTGAATGAAAGCTGGGCAGTAGGTGCGTCTGCGACCTCCAACTACGGCTTGTCTACCGAATTTGATAAAGGATATGCTGCCGGTCCGTTGGCGGGTAAAACCGACCTGCTTACCGAAAATCTTAACCTCAGTGCAGCCTATCGCCTTAACCAGCATTTCAGCTTTGGTCTCGGATTTGATGCGGTCTATGCCAAGGCGAAAATCGAACGCGATGCCGGTGAACTGGTGGCGTTGCAGAGTCGCGGGACCATTCCTGCCGACACTACCGCCGCGCGACTTAACGGTAATCAGTGGGGCTTTGGCTGGAACGCCGGTATTCTCTATGAAATAGATGAAAATAACCGCTACGGTTTGACTTATCGCTCAAAAGTTAACGTCGATTTTAACGGCAATTACCGCAGCGATTTACCGGTTCTGGCCGGTGGCACGGGCGGCAGTACTGAATCAGGTCATTTGAAACTAAATCTGCCAGAGGTTTGGGAAGCATCGGGTTATAACCGCGTCGCGCCGAAATGGGCCGTGCATTATAGCTTGACCTACACCAGCTGGAGCCAATTCCAGCAGCTGAAAGCCACTGGCAATGATGGCAGCACCCTGTTCCAGAAAGAGGAAGGCTATCACGATGTCTACCGTATCGCGTTGGGTACCACTTATTATTACAACGATCAGTGGACATTCCGTACCGGCGTAGCCTTTGATGACAGCCCGGTTCCCGCCGATAACCGCACTATTTCGATTCCAGATCAGGACCGCGTATGGGTCAGCGCCGGTGCAACCTATGCGTTTAACAAAGACGCCTCGGTCGATCTTGGCGTTTCATATATGCACGGTAAGTCAGTACACATCAGCGAAAAAGTCGCCAATGGCGTACCTAATTACGAGTTTGACGCCAAAGGCACCGCGATGCTGTATGGGATGAACTTTAATTACGCATTCTAATGAATGCTCAAGCCGTTTGAATAAAGGGTAATCGCCCGCCGCGCTTACCCTTTATATACTTTCCCGAGTTCCGTCATAAAGAGTGTAAATATTTTCTGGCATTTTGGTAGGCGACGAGAAATAGACATACAACTGGCCTTTTACATCTCTTACCGCACGCAGTTCAAGATAGGCATTGGGTTTTACGGCGACATGATCGGGAAAGAATGAATTTGACATAATTTTTTGATCCACCCGCTCATCGAAAATATAAACCACTAGAAACTGTGTAGCAGAGGAGCCTCGGCCATAGACATTTCACCGCTCTTAGCAAAAGGATCAGCATAATTATATTCTTTATACATAAACCTTCTTTTTACCATCTCAATTTCAGCCAGCAGTTTTGCCAAATTGACTCGGGTATCGATGCCGTATTTATACTTACCATTAATCTGAGTGATTAAATTTGTTTTTACGTCAGCGTAGAGCGTACTAAGCGCATAGCCCTTCGCATTGGCTGACATTTTGGCAAAAGCGGCTTCATTAATGTTCTCGAATCTATCCAGCAAAATTTTGAGATCGTCTACATTCCTGGGTTTAAAGGGCACTACATTATTCAACCCAAAATCTTTGCTTAACGCCTGCTTGTTCCTCATCCCCAAAAAGTTAATTTCTCCTTGATCCAGGTCGAAGAAAAAATCGTTATCGCTAATTTTCTTTTCTGCTAGCCGGGTTAATAGCTTCTTATCAACGGCTACCTGCACGTTAGCACGCACATTCAGCAAAGCATTATTGTAAAGCATTTCTCTGCTCATTTTTCTTTTGAACCAATTTGGTTGATTCAATGTGAGACCTGGAACGTCGCTCGGGGTGCCGATGGCATAAACTATGTTCTTTAATAAGCGCCCATTTTTCGAGATCTGAACTTTTAGCAGCGCAGCTTCCTCTGCCTCTTTCATTAACTTAAACCAAGCATTGGCAGGGCCAATATACACTTTCTGGTCAAAGACCTCCTGCCCTGAACCGATAATTTCGTTATTAAGGATTTTGCTTTGCAAATAGGTATTCTGCGTAAGGGTAGTGTCCAGCACATATTTTTTGCCGTTCACCTCAAACTGAAGCGCGTAGTGATTGGTTGCCCCCTTCAACTGTTTATTCCAGCTCAGTAATTGAATGATTTCCGACGGCAGGTTGATATTCCTGGCGATTTCCAGCGTTTTTTGCGTGGCTTCGCGACATTTTTCCAACGGTTTTTCCATTAGGGCCTGTAAAAATTTATCGTCCCTAATGGCCTTAATCAGTTCAGTTTCAGCCTGAACAAACTTAGGGTCCAGCTGACTGACAAGGGACGGAGTGGATAAATCCATCAATGACACAAGGCTCGTGTGCTGAAGGTAGTCGCCATTGGCCAAATCCATGAAATAGAGTTTCGGATTATTAGTGTCTATTATTTGAGTATCACCCAGCCCTTTAGTATCAGTTATCTCGATAAGTCTAAATTGAGGCTTAACCTTGCCTAAATCGTTCTCTATCTTACTTTTACCAATAGTGCTTTCCATTGCAGCGAGCATATCCTTGCTCTTGGTATATTCGGCCATGGAAACACTGGGATCAATAAAGTAGAAATGCTTCTTGTTATCTTTGTTGATTTTAACCGCCACCGTCATCGAATGTGATTTGGTTTGCAGCAGAAAATAGCTGGACTTCTTACATTGCTCGAGCTTGTCAATAATTTCGGGGAGATTGAGTTCCCCCAAATCATTTTGAAAAGCAGCATCAATCTTCTGATTGTAAATTTTAAGATGGTCTTCCATATAGGCTTTACCCTGCTCGAGTTTACCATTAACCCTTGCGCCTTTACGTGGACTATTGCTTTTCAAAATATTAGAGTAATTCTTCGCCCAAGGTTTTTCTATGTCATTGGCCAACGCGACAATCCCGATGTAAGACATAGGCAGACAAACACCGTTGGTATAATGCATATCGAGGGAGGCGAGCAGGCTTTCCTGATCGAGATCCAAAACATAATTGGCATTTTTTCTGATGATGTTTTTACGCGATCCCGAGGCAAGGAGAGCAGTTTTGATAGTCTGTATTCTAACAAACATATCTTTACGCCGATTGATAATTTCGAACAGAATACCACGATGATAATGTGAGACAGTTCCATGTGAAGTTGTGCCGGTAATGATTTCGTTGTACCGATTAATCAGCGTAATATCGTCAACGTCGAGATAGTTTTCTGGCAATAAAGTTTTGACCTGCGCTATCGCTTTGTCGGTATCCGATTTAAAGTATGTTACTCCCCTGCTAAATTCTTCCGCGTTATACTCATGATCTTTGGTCTTACTATATTCGTAGTTCGTTTTGATTTCGGAGAAAGCTACGCGTAAAGAGTTTTGTTTCTGTTTATCCCCAAGCTGCCGGTTTCTGAGGATGGCAGCCTGCTCTTTCGCCTCGTTAAAGAGCTCTCTGAATTTATCCGCCATGATATCGAGTTTGAATTGCGGTATGGGCATGCCAGGACTATTTACCTCGGCACTATCGAAATTAGTAATGAGGATTCTTTTTTGGTTGCGATTAAAGTTTGCGTTAAACATTGTGATTTCAGGATGAAAAATATTCATCTCTTTCATCGCCTCTACTGAATTTTTAACGATAGTGTCAATATCGCTCTCGGCGAGTTCATTGAATAAGGCTTCAATTTTCGCAGAAGCTACATATTTTTTGACAATATTGTCAAACGATTGCCCTGTCGCTTTCGAAAATGTCACCGTTATTTTTTGTAGTCCATTCTCATAATAGCGGTAAATTTTGGCAAATCCCGGATAATAATAGCGATTAAGCAACTCTACGTTTTGTTCGGCTTTCAAAAACACATCCGGGTCATGATTAATTTTATAATCTTTGGCAAAAAAATTATTTTCATTGTGATAATAAACAGTGCTGTCGTTGTCATCAGCAATTTTTTGCCCTTTTCGATAATCAATATTCGCTGGGGCGTTGCTATATTGATCAAAGGGAATAATCAGATTGTCAGGGTGATAATCTGGAATATCGACAGGCTTGAAATGATAGCCTCTTTTCAGCAGTATAATGCCATAAGTTAATCTTGCCATAATACCGTTGGCATCCGGAAAGAGCTGGAACATCGTCATAGCATTTAGGTTGAGCTCCGGGAAGTCGCTCCGCGTGGTGTCTACAGACCTCAACCACTGGCTGTAACCTTCCATGCCTGCTCTATTGCTGAGGAAAAGATTGTCACCCATGTAGCGGTTCAAGGTCGGCGTCTCGGGATGATAAATATCCCGATATAACTTATTTAAATTATTTACCTGCGTTAAATCGATATTGGAATAGCGATTTATCATATTTTCAATTAAGTCTGGCGACAGGTTAATACTTTCTGATCCCCCGACAGAGGTCTGTATCCAGTGTTGAATACTTGTAATGGTCGAAGGGATATTTATTATTTTTTTCGAACGAGATGACGAATTTTCCTGAGCCATAAGCGCTAACGTGCCTTTAATATTTCTCAGTCTTCTTGACTCAATTTTTAATTCCACATCCAGTGTTCCTTTATGGATGTTCTCTGTTTGCCAGTTAAAGGCCGACTTTGAACGGCCAAGGGAAGTTAAACTGAGTCTGTCATCGACCAACTTGTTAACCAGCGATGCACCTTGCGGCCCAAACTCGATCGCTAACTCTTTACCCGAGGCAGAATTGACGCTGTAATCCTTCAAATAGGCGATTTTGGTGTACGTGTCCATTGCGGTAAATCTTTTGGCAATACCCTGATTGGTCAATGGCTTAAGCTTTTCCAGCACATCACAATAAGCATTCACAAATCCGCCTTCTTCAAGACGATGAGGATTACGCGTGATAATGTCTTTGACTTTCTGGCGAATCTTGTCGGCAGGGATGGTCTGAAGCTGGCTAAAGACTTCATCCGTTTCCATGATTTTTTCAGTCAGCAGCTCAATTTTATTTATTGATGAGCTTTGATCGAAATGCTGACTAAATTCACGAAGATTTTTTCCCTTAACGGCAGCAAACCCTTCAAAAATAGGTTTCAGCACTAATGGATTAATGCCATTGCGTAGGTTTTTGACAATTTTTTTGACGACCGGTATCAACAATTTATCCATGCCAACATCAGCAAGTAATGAGAATATGACCTCATATTTAATGCCAGCAAAGGCGGCCTTTCTTTTTTCCTCATTGGTTTCAGCATTGGCTTTCAGCAGTTCCTCAGCACCGGAAACGCCCGCCGATGCTAGAGTCTGCAAAGCCCATACAAATTTGGGGCCAAATTGTAAGGTAGCTCCGACCACCCCCATGGTCAGTCCTGTTGCCGCTCCCAAAGCCAGTGAAAGCAAAAACCACCCAGTCTCGCGCCACTGCTCCTGACTTAATTCTGCCTGATTTTGCACACGTAAATCAAAGGTATGAAAACCCGAGAGCATGTTGCCGAAAAGATTTTCAGAGACAGTGTCTATCAAGGGCTGATTCCTCATTTTTCTGGCCCCTGTTTTGACAACAATTTCTTTGCCCTCGTCAGGATGAAGGTTGGCATAAAGTAAAAGGGCATTTTTAAAATCTTCAGGGCTATTGGTCATAACACTGATGATATTTTTGTATTTATCGTAGTCTTTATGGTCTTTATAACTTTCCTGCAAACCGTGTTTGATAAAATTAACGCGGGTTGCATATTGATGCCATAGACTTTCTTTAAGACCATAATTCATACGGCTCCCTTTCACTAAATCCTCATAATCCTTTAGAATCTGCTCCATACTATTACTATTCTTAATTGTGGCATCCTGAAGTTGCTGAGGATCCATATGGGAAATAAGAAATTCATAGACGTCATGAGGTAATTGGTCTGTCATTGAATGGTCATGAAATTTTAAGTGTGTCGTAGCAGTAATCATTACGATTTCTGCCGTTTTTAATGAGAAGATGACCGAGTTAGTCTGACTTATCGGCAGCAGTATGATGTCGGGAATAACAACATCACCCGTTTTAGATTTAGCAATTATGGTAGTGTGTTCAACCGGCTCGCCATTTAACAGAGATATTAAAATTTTATCGGCCGAAATATTTCCACTGTTTTCATAAATCGATTCTGGCGCAATGCCCAATTGTATTTGCTCTTTTACGACTCCGGCGGCCTGTAACCCCTGACGTGTCTTTCCTCTTTGCATCACCTCATTGATTTCTTTATCGGCATAAAGGGAGAAACTTTCAAATTCGAAGGCCTCTTCATTAATATCCGCAGTAAGAATAGTAATTTCCTGCGGTGTTAGCGTCTTGGTTCCATTAAGGAAAGCCTCTTTAATGATCGACGTATAATGTGCGAGCGGGTCGATAATTTTGGCTAGAAAACCAAGTTTAGCAGCATGCTCTGTGCGCCAACTCCCTGAAACGAGTCCACTCAACGTCGTTTCAATGCTATCTAAATCTCCAAAAATAGAATTGTACACCATAACCAATAGATTTTTATTATCCATCCAAGACCCATGTTCCAACACAAGTCTTACAGGGGTATCTTCTGTCGGGCGGGTATATTTTTGATGAGTTAAAGAAATACCCGACTTATCGATACGCTGACGGGTAATATCATCCATAGCCTTGTCAGGGTCGGTGTATTTTTCGGTGGCAGCTAATAGATAATTGTCGAAGGCTTTCTGTGAAGAGGATTTCTGAAACTCCGTAGCCTGTGTATAGAGGTTTATTTCTCGAAGCAAGATACTGTTCGCCGAAACATCGGGTGGTAAAGTTGCTCCCTCGGTTCCCGACTTTATTACTTTAATGGCAAAACCGATATCCTCCATTGAGATATCGACATGCTGGGAGGCCAGATTTTTAGCCACCTCTTCTTCAGATAAATGCAGCATGTCGTTAATAGGGATAAATCGCCCCAGGCCATTCTTGAAGTCATTGAATTTTTTTTGAGTGTCTAAAGTTACGCCCTTGCTGGTTAATATTTTTGCCATCTCTTTATGAGAGGTATCATACTCCTGACCATGGATTTTATTGAACCATTGTTCTCTTGATATTCCATCACTAATTGCCTGCAGTGTTATTTTTGAGGGGATTGAGGTGGCGGCAATTTTATTCTTGTCAATCCATTGATAGGCATCACGACGTTTTGTTTCAACGCGAGAACTTTTCAGCAGTGTCTCGACGAATTTTGAATTTTTAAGCCAAGCATCCAGCTCGTCAATTCCAGTCGTACTATTTCCCGCTTTATCGTTTATAAGGTCTACCGACATACGATAGCGGTCAATTATTTCAATTAACTCTGCGCTAAAACTCGCCGGATACTCTACCGGATATTGAATATAGTGTGCGGCAGAATAAAGGTCATAAGGTAACTGTAAAAAGCTCTTCAATGGTAAACTATGAATTACTGCTACTAATTCTGTCGAGTTATCCTCACTCGGCAATAAGGGGAGATACACTTCTGGATTATTTTTTAGTTCCGTGCCATGCACCTTGCGAAGAAGACCTATGAACTCGTCGGCAGGCAGACTATAAGCATAATCATTGATAGTCTCTTTAGTACTTTCATGCTGATTTACCAGCAGTGTACCGCTGAGTTTGACGCGCGGGTTGTCTGCCACATGATTATCAAGAACCTGTTTTTCTTGTGCTGCAGATTCATCCTGTTGTTCAGAGGGCACTAGAGTAAAACGGGTACCCGTATCGGGAATCGGACTCGCTGCCACGCCAAACCATGAACTACTGCCTTGGTCAGAATGAGAAAGCGAGGCGTCACTCGGCACCACTGACGATGCAAAGAAGTTGCCTAGCTGATAGATTTTACTGATAAATTCGTCAGTGAGACTCATCCCGAATTTATCGAGAGATTCTCCTCCAAGTGGCTCGGCGACATCAGGCTGCTTCAGACTGAAGCCAGGATGTGGTTTCAAATCCGCGACGCCAAGTCCCAAACGCACTCCGAATAGCGCTTTCTGCACTACACTCAGTTCGCGAAAACCTCGTCCCAGTTCCCGAGGAACCATATTTGGCATTGTTTGAGAGGCATTGGCCTCTCCCTCTTTTCCTGGTTTATTTTCCTCCCGCCAGCGTAACACTGCCTGATCTACAGTGAGTGCATCGTAAGGGTCTGAGCTATCTTGCACGGCATGCGGTCTATTATGATCGCCCTCTGCGCTATAAGAAGGTTGCGATGAGACACCTAATTGTGAAAACTCCCGTTCGAAATGAGCCAGAGCAATATTGGCTTCGCGTGAAAGCGCGGCTACTGTTAATTTTCCCAGACGGACTTGGGAGCGCCATTTAAGATGGGCCGCTTTCATGTCATGCAGCAGGACTTCAAAAATACCAAATGCTGGATGCTGACGGGATGCGGCATCCCCCTGTAATTCGATGAAGATATCAGCATATTTCTGCATCACATCGGTCCATTTCTCCTTCATAACCTGCAAAATATCCACTGCTTCATGTCCCGCAACCGCCTCATGAAGCCTGTTTTTTCTGGCGTTAGTGGCCGTCTCGCCCTTATCTCGATAATGTTGTATGAAATAATGAAACCAGGAGGACTCCTCATCCTGAGGAGCCGATGGGGGAGGTGACGATAAGGCCGCAGATTGCGTAGCAGATTTTCTGGCAGTCAACTTTTGAGGTTTATTTTTGCCCGCTTCATCCGAATTCTTATTGTCATAAACTGCCATTGACATGCTCCATCACCTGATCGTCATTTACCTTAGGTATAACGCGAGCCATGCCGTAAAAATAGGTGGAAGATTTCAATCAGGACTGGGGATGGCGCAGACAGGTATGCTATTTGCCTGCGAGTAAAGCGCAAAAAAAGAGGCCGGACTTTTTCAAGTCTGGCCTCACGGATTATTCTGCAAGAGAGATAATTTCTAAGCTACAACGGACGCTTTTTAGTATCAGTTAGCTGAATCGATACTGTCGAGATCGCCCTGAATCGCTGCTGCGTTCGGGTTGACGACTGGAGTCAGCTTGCCGCCGGACGCCAGGAAGTCATGATGCTGGAAGTACGCGGCGCGAACAAACTCATACGGGTCGGAAGAGTTTTTCAGCAGGCCGTCTGAATCCAGCAACTGAGCACGGGTTTCGATGCCCTGCAACGCCCATTTACCGGCCGTCATCCACCATGTCAGGTAGTTAAGCGGGAAGTAAAGGTCGTCAACAATGCCACCGACGTCTTCACGAGGTGTCGCGCTGCCATAACCTGGCAACACAGCGTAAGGACCGTAGCCCACACCGTAGTGACCCAATGTGCTACCAAAGCGCACAGGATCCTCTTTAGAAAGCTCTGGATTCGCCATTGATGCAACGTCGATCAGGCCGCCAACGCCCAGGATGGTGTTAATGAAGAAGCGGGTAAAATGCTTGGCGCCGTCATTAATATTCCCTTCCAGGAAACTGTTGACCATCGAGGATGGCTCACTCAGGTTGTCGAAGAAATTGCTCAGTCCGTTGCGCGCGGGCTGTGGCAGGTAATCACGCCATGCCACTGCCACCGGACGGAGAACGTAAGGATCCAGCACGTTCATGTTGAAGTTGAACATTGAACGGTTAAAACCTTGCAGCGGATCCGATCGGCCACCGAGCTGCGGATCAACCGCTTCTGGAGCCGGTGGATGCGCTGCATCTGCTGCCGTAGGCGCTACGCCGAGTGTAGTCGCTTTAGCATTGGGCGCTGATATTGAAGCCGAAGTCGTTGGCGGCGTAGAAGGCGTAACCAGTGATTTTGGTTTATCCGCACAGCCGACCAATAATAATGTGGCAACCGCCAGCCCAGTCAGGCGAAAGTCCATCTTGTTCTCCCTGTTTATGCTTCGGCTCCATTTTTTATGGAACCTGCTGATTAATCTCTATATTGACTTGTCCAGTGCCCGAGAAATCGGTCAGTGGGCTGTCGCCGTACCAGTCGCCTGATGCTGGCGTCGCCAAGCCAGTCTGTGAAATACGCACTCGTACTTTTAATTGGTGTAATGAAGACAGTAAGCGTTCAGGCATCATGGCATTGGTATCATCCACGGTAACGGACAGCGGGAAACGGCTCAGAGGCAGCTTTTTAACTGCAACCGGCACCGGGCTGCTACCATCCGTCACTGAAATAAATACTGTACCCTGCTGCGGTAGCTGATGCTGCGCACGCGGCGACAGCGTTACGGCAACGCCCAGTTTCACCTTATCCATTCCCGATTTGGCTTTAGCCTGCTCAATGCTCGCTTTAACCATTTCAGTACGCTTGTCACCGGCCGGCAAGATCTTCAACATCACCTGCCACGCCCCTATCGCCTGCGGATAGTGACCCTGTTCATATTCATTATAAGCCAGCAAACTCAATACTTGCAGATTACCTTGATTATGCTCAAGCATATCACGCAACATATTGCCACCGTTGATATTATCCTGCGGATCGGTGGAGCGGGTAAGCACGTCAGCATAACCCAGTTTAATATCCATATCATTTGGAGAAAGTGCGTAAGCGCGAGCAAAAGCCTGGGTCGCGGTGCTGGCGTTATTTAATGCCATCCCTACGCGGCCCAACATCAGCCAATCTTTAGCGTTATCCGGGTTATCCTGCAAATCAGTGCGCAGGCCCAAACCAAGATCCTGAATATCCAACATATTAAGCGGTTTGGCATTAACGTCGGCTACGCGGGCGCGTAAATCGGGCATTCTGTTCATTACCTGATGCCAGGCGCTAACCTGTCCGAAACCACCGGCATAGAAATAAAAACCCAATGTCACGACTACCAGCATCACCACGCCAGGCACCAGCGTCCAGCGCGGAATAGGTTTACCCGCCTTGCTGGCCTGCCCCGGAATATCGCTGAGCAGGTTTTCCTGCAATTCCTGAACGAAGATAGGACGCTCGGGCGCAGACACTACGCCCTGCTGCTCGTCTTCTTCCAATTCGGTCAAACGATGATGATAGAAAGCTTTGTTCAGATCGTCACGCGTGTTTGCGAGATCGTCACGATCGCCGCGAATAACAGGAACAATAAACAGCGCGATACCTACCAGCACCAGCGCAATAATCACCAGCCAAAAAACAATCATGATTCTTTCCTGTCATTTTCGCCGATCAACCGCGCCAGTCGCTGTTGCTCTTGCGAAGACATCTGCTCGCCTGTCTGACGACGACGGGCGCGTAAAATAATGACCAATGCACCTACGATCACAAACAGCGCAGGGCCAACCCACAGGATCACGGTTGACGGTGTCACTGGCGGTTCGTAGGTCACGAAGTTGCCATAGCGCGCGACCATGTACTCGACGATCTGCTTGCTAGACTGACCTTCGTTCAGCAATTCGAGAGTCTTTTTGCGCATATCCGCAGCAATGATCGAATCTGAAGCGGCAATATTGGTGTTCTGACATTTCGGGCAACGCAGTTGCTCGGTCAGTTGGCGATATTGCTGCTCCTGCTGCGGAGACTTGAACTGATAAGCATCTATGGCGGCAAATACGCTGAAACTCATCATCAAGCCAAAGATTAACGATAGAATTCTCATGCGTTGCCTCCGTACTTGTTGTACAGCGGGCGAACTTCTTTCTGCCAAACCTGCTCGTTAAGGTCTCCGGCATGGCGATAACGCACAATACCGTTGCCGTCGATCAGGAAAGTCTCTGGCGCGCCATACACGCCGAGATCCAGTCCCAGCATGCCGTCACCGTCGTAAAGACTCAGTGCATAAGGGTTACCCAGCGTGTTCAGCCAATTAACCGCTTTGTTGCGATCGTCTTTATAGTTCATGCCGATCACGTGCACGCCTTTTGCGGCAAGCGTGTTGAGATAATCATGCTCGGCGCGGCAGGTCGGACACCAAGTCGCCCAGACGTTCAGTAAAATCGGCTTACCGGTGTGGAAAATCGTCTGATCGTAAGTCTTGCCCGGTTCAAACAGCGATTCCAGCTTAAACACGGGCACCGGTTTGCCCACCAGCGCAGACTCGAGCAGCGTCGGGTCATCGCCGTGCGCATTTCGAGTCAGCTGTACCAGGAAAGCCGCCGCGAGCGCCAGAAACAGAAACAGCGGAATAAATAGGATTTTACGGTTCATACTTCCTCCGCCGCCTCTTTGCCCTGACGTTTCAACTTCTTGGTCATGCGATAGCGTGGGTCAAGAATACACAGGATGCCGCCGACGGCCATAAAGATGCCACCCAGCCAGATCCAGCGAACAAACGGTTTGTAATACAGGCGCACGGCCCATGAACCGTCGTCCAGTTCTTCGCCCAGCGCAGCGTAAAGATCGCGCGCCAGATTCCCGTCAATGGCCGCTTCGGTCATCATGCTGTGCGACACGCTGTAGTAACGTTTTTCGGCATGCAGCACGGTAACGAATTTGCCATTGCGGGTGACGTCGATATTGGCTTCGCCGCCGGTGTAGTTTGGCCCGGTAATGTCGGTAAGATCGCGGAACTCGAAGTGATAACCCTGAATATCCACGGTATCGCCCGCTTTCATGCGCACGTCACGCTCGACGCTGTAGTTCTGACTAAATGAGATACCAATAACGGTCACTGCCACGCCAAGATGCCCCAGGACCATGCCCCAATGGCTGCGAGACAGATGCGTCAGTCCGCGCAAGAAGGTGTGACGATGGATCGCGCGCTCGTGCAACTCCATCAGCGTGAGCAGAATAACCCACACTGACATCAGCATTCCGACAACCGTCATGCCGACAATTTTGTCCTGCAACAGCCATGGCAAGAGAATCGACAGCAGCAGCGTAACGACCAGCGCGATACCCAGGCGACGCCACAGTTTGCTCGGCTCGTCACGACGCCAGCGCACCAGAGGACCGATTCCCAGCAGCAGCGCCAGCGGAGCCATCAACCAGGTGAACATGGTGTTAAAGAACGGTTCGCCGATAGAAATACTGCCGAGGCCCAGCTGTTTGTGTACCAGCGGCAACAGTGTACCGAGCAGCACCACCAGCATGGCGGCAACCAGCAATACGTTGTTGCCGAGCAGGAAACTTTCACGCGAGTAAGGTTCGTGGCGGCTTGGCGCACGCACCGAATTTCCTTTAATTGCGTAGAGCAGCAGCGAACTGCCAATCACAATCACCAGATAGGCGAGAATAAACATGCCACGCGCCGGGTCTGAGGCAAAGGAGTGTACGGAAACCAGCACGCCAGAACGCACCAGGAAAGTACCCAGCAGGCAGAGTGAGAAACAGGTGATCGCCAGCAGCACGGTCCAGGCTTTGAAAGTGCCGCGTTTTTCGGTCACTGCCAATGAGTGGATCAGTGCCGTACCGGCAAGCCACGGCATAAACGAGGCATTTTCTACCGGATCCCAGAACCACCAGCCGCCCCAGCCTAATTCGTAATACGCCCAGGCAGAGCCAAGCACGATACCTACAGTCAGAAATACCCAGGCGGCCTGCGTCCAGGGACGCGACCAGCGCGCCCAGGCTGTATCCAGACGACCGGCCATCAGTGAAGCAATGGCGAAGGCAAATGCAACAGAGAAACCCACGTAGCCCATATAAAGGATAGGTGGATGGAAAATCAGGCCAATATCCTGCAATACAGGGTTCAGGTCGCTGCCGTCAATCGGGAAGTTTGGCAGCGTGCGCAGGAACGGGTTGGAAGTCAGCAAAATAAACAGCAGGAAGCCAGTGGTGATAAGCCCCATAACTGCCAATACGCGCGCAACGGCATCGTTTGGCATACGGCGGCTGAACAGCGCCACTGCCGTAGTCCAGCAGCTCAGCAACAGCACCCACAGCAACAGAGAGCCTTCGTGCGCCCCCCATGTTGCCGCCATACGGTAGTAAACCGGCAAATGAGTGTTGGAGTTGTTGGCCACATAGGCCACAGAGAAATCATTGACCACAAATGCGTGGACCAGAATGATAAACGCCAGCAGGATGCAGCCGAACATGCCGTAAGACAGCGGACGAGCCATCGCCATCATTCGCTCATCCTGACGCGTAGCGCCCCACTGCGGGTAAATGCTCAATAATGTCGACAGACCCAATGCCAGACAGAGCGCAAAAGTACCAATTTCAGGGATCATGACTGGCCGTTTCCTTTGGCGGGAGCAACATATGCCGAGGCAGGCCCGGTATGATTATCTTTCATTGCGTCTTCAACTTCTGGTGGCACGTATTTCTCGTCATGCTTGGCAAGAACCTGCTTCGCCATGACGACGTTGTCAGATTCCATCACGCCTTGCGCCACCACGCCCTGCCCTTCACGGAACAGGTCTGGCAAGATGCCGTAATAAGTCACGGCAATAGCGCCACGGGCATCATAGATTTTAAAATGGACTTCAAGGGTTTTGTCGTCGCGTTTTACGGAACCGGGCATCACCATGCCACCGATACGCAAACGCTGGCCAACAAACGGCAATTCATGGTCTTTGCCTTTGCCCTGCAAAATTTCACTTGGTGTATAAAATAAATCAATATTGGAACGTAACGCATACATCACCAATGCAGTTGCCAGCCCCAAACCCACCAGGACCATCAACGCAAGGTACATGCGATTTTTACGACGAGGATTCACGATAACTTCTCCCGGGAGGAGTCCGGCGACCTTACTGCGGCAGTTTTAGCTGCTGCGCTGGCCTGTTTTTTAGATTGACGGATCCGCTGTTCGCGGGACTGACGGCGGCGAATGTCAGCTAACAGCTGACGGCGATACCAGAGGGTATGAATAACAATGCCAAATAAAGAAATCAGGGTAACGATGACCGAGAGCCAGACATAAAACGCGTAGCCACCCATCTCGAAGAAGGCTTGCCAGGTAGGGAATGCAGCGTTCATTATCCGCGCTCCTTATTAACCAGCGACGACACCCAGGGGCGTGTGCGCTCCTGATTGATGATCAGATTGCGTAAACGCATCAGGGTCAGGGTAATAAAGAAGAACAGATAGCCGAATACCGCCCAGAACAGCGGATAGCGCATGCTTGGATCGATAGTCTTGCCAAAGTCGCTTGAACCCTGATGAAGCGTATTCCACCATTGAACCGAGTAATGGATGATTGGAATATTCACCACGCCGACCAGCACCAGAATTCCGGCAGCACGTCCGGCGGTACGTTTGTCTTCAAAAGAGTTATAGAGAGCAATCACGCCAAGATACAGGAACAGTAACACCAGCTCGGAGGTGAGACGCGCGTCCCAGACCCACCAGGTGCCCCACATCGGTTTGCCCCAGGCCGAGCCGGTGACCAACGCGATAAAGGTAAATACTGCGCCGACCGGCGCCATCGCTGCCATCGCCAGTTCCGACATTTTCATCTGCCAGACCAGGCCGATAAACGCAGCAATGGCCATTGAGCTATAAATGCCCATGGACCAGATAGCGGCAGGAACGTGGATGTACATGATCCGGTAGCTGTTGCCTTGCTGATAATCAGGAGGTGCGTAGCCAAAGCCCCAGATCCAACCGACCAAAAGGCAAACAATACCCGCGATGGCCAGCCAGGGAATAAAACGGCCGCAGACGTGGTAAAGCCGCTCAGGCCTTGCGAGTTGATGTAACCATTTCCACATTATTTGTCATTGCTCACGTTAAAATTACACTAAATTAAATGCCGTAAACCTTTAAATGGGTCACATTGGCGGTCAGGTCCATTGCAGGTGCCTTCCACTCTTTTAGGCATTGCCCCTATTGTTCCCTATAGAGAAGTGTGATGTTAGTCAAAGGTTGCGTTTTTTCAGGCGTATTGTAACCACAAGTAAATTCATTACTCTATTTATGGTTATTAATCACCAAGCGTACACAGATGTAAATCTCAGGCTGCTAGTGAACACTCACCCTAAGCGCCGCCGAGGTGGCAAAAGGAGCCAAAGTAATGCTTCCCGCCAACATCGCGCCCAGGATCGCCAGATAACCGCCGATCGGCATCCCCATCGAGGCCGCATCAATCGCACCGGTTGAAAAAATCAGCACCGGAATGTAGAGCGGCAACACCAGCAAACTCAATAATACTCCGCCCTTGCGCAGCCCAACTGTGAGCGCAACCCCGATCGCCCCGATAAAACTCAGCGTCGGCGTTCCAAGCAGCAACGTTAACGCCACTGCTTCCCAGGTTTTAAAATCCAGTGACAACAACAGCGCCATCAGTGGAGAAATAATTAACAACGGCAGCCCGGTCACTATCCAGTGAGCACACACTTTGCCGATAACCGTTAGGGTCAGCGGTGCGGGCAACAGCATATGTTGCTCAAGCGACCCGTCGAGATAGTCATCACGAAACAATCGCTCTAGAGAAAGCAGTGACGATAACAGCGCCGCCACCCAGACAATCCCCGGCGCAATGCGAGCCAGCAGCTTGGGTTCAGGACCAATACCCAGCGGGAACAGCGTGATAACAATCAGGAAAAACCACAGCGGGTTAATAATCTCGGCGCTTTTTCGGAAAGCGATTTTCAGCTCGCGGCGTAAAACTTTAATAAACATTAGGCCAACTCTGCACTGGTCAGACGAATTTTACGCACTGCGCGAGTGACGCCCGGTAAATCCTGATGAGTGGTTAACAGCACCATGCCGCCGTTTCGGGCATGACGTTCAAATAGTTCGATTAGCGTGCTGACGCCCTGTTTATCGATTGCAGTCAGCGGCTCGTCCAAAATCCACAGCGGCGCCTGGCTTATCCATAATCGGGCTAATGCCACCCGACGCTGTTGACCGGCAGAAAGCTGAGCCACCACGACGTCTTCATAACCTAACAGACCGACCTGCTCCAGCGCATCGTAAATAGCCGTTTGCGCCTCTCGACCACCAGCAGTTTGATAAAAAGCCAGGTTTTCGTAGGCAGTGAGCACGGATTTAATCCCCGGATGATGCCCGAGAAACAGCAAATGCTGATGGAATATCTCGCGCTGACGACGGGTATTTTGCCCCTGCCACTGAACTTCGCCCTCGTCCGGTGAAGAAAGACCGGCTAAAATCCGCATTAAACTGGTTTTGCCTGCGCCGTTTTGACCCTCAATCTGGACAATTTCGCCCGGTTGGATGGTGAAACTTAAGCCGCTAAACAGGGCTCGCTCATCGCGAACACAACTGAGGTTAAGCGCTTCTAACATGGGCGAGTCTCTTATCTTTCAGGAAAAGGCATAATATCATAAGCCTTACTAACCATGTAGGCTCTGGCTGCGCAGTTTACCTCTATATAACTTCCAATTTACAGAAAAAATACAGCCTTTAGCACCTAACAACAAAGTGTTAATAAGTTGTTATTTTTCTCATTTCGTTCTCAAAGCGCGCGAAAAGCCCAAAAACTCACCTATGCTTGTAAATAATACAAAATGTAAACGCTGTGTTTTTTAATAGTTCCTCTTTAGTTATTGGGTGATTTTATCTGGGGGTAATAAATGAATAATGGCGACCAAGCAGCAGATAAAGATAAAAAAAAGGGTCCGGAAGTTGAGAGCGAAGAAAGCGAAGATGGCAGTGAAATAGAGGTTGATGAAGATCGTCTGCCCTCTCGCGCCGCCGCGGTACATGAACAAATTCGCCAGGAGGGCGAAAAAGAATTAGAGCGCGACGGGCTGGCGTTAATGTGGTCGGCGATTGCTGCCGGTCTGTCAATTAGTGCGTCGCTAGTGACTAAAGGTATTTTACACGAGCAGCTTGAAGACACTCCTGCGAGATTTTTTTTGGAAAATCTCGGTTATACCGTCGGCTTTATTATTGTCATTATGGCGCGCCAACAGCTGTTTACTGAAAATACTGTTACCGCTGTGTTACCAGTAATGCACAAACCAACGCTGAAAAACTTCGGCATTCTTTTTCGACTTTGGGGCGTAGTTTTGGCAGGTAATATCGTGGGGGCGGCGCTTGCTTCATTAGCCTTTATATACCTGCCGCTGTTCGAGCCTTCGGTGATGCAGGCGTTCAAGACTATCAGCATGGAAGTCATGGCAAAAGATCCGGCGCAGATGTTTGTCGGCGGCGTGGTTTCCGGCTGGCTGATTGCCACTATGGTGTGGATGCTGCCAAGCGCCGGTGCGGCTAAAATCTGGGTAATACTGCTGATGACCTACCTGGTATCAATTGGCAACCTGACTCACATCGTCGTCGGCTCGGTGGAAGTACTGTATCTGGTGCTCTCTGGCGCTATCCCGTGGTATCAATTCCTGTGGCCTTTCGCTTTGCCGACGCTGGCGGGCAACATTATTGGCGGCACTTTTATCTTCGCGCTGATAAGCCACGCCCAAATCAGGAATGATTTAAGCAGTGAACGCCGCAAAGCCCGTAACGCCGGCAATAAACCGCCGAAGACCGATAAGTGATAAAGGAATCAAGTATGGGTGCCTGATTGCTGGTTTCGGGCGCGATTGGCGCTCAAAGAGACGTGTTGCGGTAATGCGCGAGGTCTGGTGATCGTCGAGCTGCAAGCTCTTTTAACCATGCTCGCCCCTGAGGCCAGTCACCAAGCCCGCTGGCTGCGTTGATATGCCCTCGATCACCGATATTGACCAGACAACTGCCCCAGGCATCGGCACGGCGCTGGCTGTAATCAATATCGGCATAAGGATCATTGGAACTGGCAATTATCGTGCTCGGAAAGGCGAAAGGCTTTTCACTCCGGGGAAAACCAAACCCCTTCGCCTGTTCGGGAAATGCCTCGCGGGCGGGATCGGGCACCGCGACCAGCAAAGCGCCTCTCACAACCGTGCGGCTATAATGTGCCCAGTTCGCAACCTGCAGGCAGCCAAGGCTGTGGGCGACCAAAATGACGTCTGGACCGGTTTTTCTGACGGCAGTTTCTAAATTTTCGACCCACTCCTCGCAAATCGGATGATCCCAGTCTTGTCCCGAAATTAGCGCCATTGACGCGTCGGCCTGTGCCCATAGCGTTTGCCAGTGTCCAGCGCCCGAGTTGCCAATTCCCGGCAGAAGCAATATTGAAGATGTCATGTCTTGATTCCCAAAGAGGTGTTCACATAATGTAGGCGAATAACACATCGTTCCTGAATGGCAAATCATCGAAATTGAGCCCGATTAGCCGATGATTCATCTACGTTTTACGCAAAGGACTCGCATGGAACTTGACAGTAAAGATCGGCAAATTTTGGAAGCACTTCAAACCAACGCCCGTCAGAGTCTGGCCTCTTTGGGCAAACGCATTGGACTTTCGCAGCCAGCAATGAGCGAGCGGGTCAAAAAACTCGAAAGCGCAGGCGTCATTGAAGGATACGGCGCGCGTGTCAATTTGCGAGCAGTAGGGCTGGGATTACAGGCGATCCTGCGAGTACGCACAACTCACCAATACATCCAGCGATATCTGGCATTGTTTAAAGATATCCCCGAGGTGATAGAAGCTGACAGGATCACAGGAGAGGACTGCTTTATAGTACGCTGCGTTTTTTCTCAACCGACTGATTTAGAGGCTATTGTCGATGCTCTGGCGGTTCATGGTTCAGTAACTACATCGTTAGTTCTGTCTAATGCAGTGCGCAAACAAGTACCTGTGCGGGCGAGGTGACCGGCTCACGTTGACAGACCCGTTGAATGTCTCAGCGCGTGAAGCGGGCGTTGACCTCACACGGATATAATCAATTTTTCGGAAACTCTCAAAAGATGAATGGCTGGGATTGCAGAAACACTTTGTTTTAAAGTGCCGCAAGAATTGCAGCTTCCATTTTCTCGGGGGTAGAGATCGGTGCAAAACGCTTGAGCGGTTTGCCGTCGCGTCCGATCAAAAACTTGGTGAAGTTCCATTTGATCCGCCCGCCCAGCACGCCGGGCAATTCATTCTTCAGGTAACCAAACACCGGGTGCGTTGCAGCGCCGTTTACCTCTACTTTATCGAACATCGGGAAACTCACACCGTAATTGATGTGACAGGTCTGCGCAATTTCGTCGGCACCGCCGGGTTCCTGTTTACCAAACTGGTTGCAGGGGAAACCCAGTATCATCAGACCCTCGGCGGCGTACTTCCTGTAGAGCGCTTCAAGGCCTGCGTATTGTGGCGTGAATCCACAATGGCTGGCGGTATTGACCACCAGAACCAGCTTGCCAGCGTAATCAGCCATAGAAATAGTTTGGCCACGCAGGCTTGTAGCACTTAGTTGATAAAAGGTAGTCATGTCGGGTTCCTCGGAGCCTAGTGCTTATGCTGTTTTTTGTGTGATTAAATCGTGTGCTATATGTGTTTAAAGAGTCTAACAAAAAAGACAACAAACCGGCGACTTTTGCCCTGCTCCTCATTGATTAACATACCATGGTGGTAATCGTGTTCGTTTTCGGCACGAAATTTACAATTTCCGCAACATTATCTGAACAGGTATGAACATGAGCATTTCAGCGATACACGAATGGCGTGAGAATAACTTTCTGGTGAGCACCGACAGAGAAAAGCTGGATGTACCCGCTATATATCAGTATTTGACGCGGTCTACATGGGCTAAAGGAATCGATCTCGACATCGTCTCTGCCTCAATTGATAACACCCTTAGTTTTGGCGTTTATCAAAATGAATCTCAGATCGGCTTTGCACGTCTGATAACGGACTATTCTACCTTCGCTTACCTGTGCGATGTCTACATACTTGAGGAATTTCAGGGCGAGGGACTGGGAAGATGGCTGATAGAATGCATTCATAAACATCCAGTTTTTGTGAAACTTCGTAGGATAATGTTGTTCACAACAACGGCTCCCTGGCTTTATGAAAAACTCGGCTATGCCCCCGTCAATAAAGAAAATGGTGCATGGGCGATTACACGACCGGATATATACCTCAAGTGAGCCCGTGGTTGAGAAGCCGGGTAAGATGCCCGCTGGTAGTGGATGCGACAATGTCTGCAACCGCACTGAGTTCCGTTGCTGTCCACGCACCTCCATCCATCAGGGCACACAAAATACTGACCCTTTACGGGTCAGATAGGGCAGAAGCAACCAGTGACATGGATTTTTCAAGAGAATCATCCGACTTACAGTCATATTCTGTTTTCAGAGAGTTCATTCAGAGGGTAATGCCGATTTTCTGGTTTCTTCAGCTGCCTGAATGTCATCATCCGTCAGCAGAATCAGTCGGTTACTGTGGTCGCTGTACTGTACCAGAATGTTAATTCCATTCCTGGCAACTGGTTTCAGCTAGCTCCCCCAGTTCTCTCTGGCGTAACAGAGGCAATTTTAGCCTCGAGTTTCGCCTTGAAGCTGCCCAACTCGTACAGCATTACACCGCTGCTGCTGTTGTGGAAAAATTCTGAAGCCGTGGCCACTTTTTTGACCACTACACTTCAGCCGGACCGGTGTAAAACTTAACATTGATGCTTCTACGTTTATATCGTTCAGTACCATGCTAAGTATCCTGCACACATTATTT
Organism: Serratia sp. M24T3; assembly: GCF_000257645.1. GTDB lineage: Bacteria > Pseudomonadota > Gammaproteobacteria > Enterobacterales > Enterobacteriaceae > Rouxiella. The sequence goes on along the minus strand of NZ_AJHJ01000008.1, from coordinate 1,017 downwards.
GAATTAATTCAGTACTCAATGCGTATGCATTTGCAATTAAACGAACCTTTTTGAAAACCAATGAAGAAACACTCAAAAGGAAGAAAAAAAACGTAAGGCTTGTAAAAACATGAGCATTTACGCTAGGATACAGCCCCAATGCGAACTAGCCAGGCTAGCGCTAGGTAAAGTCTCCTTAGTTAAACGGATATAACAAGCCCCTCCTAAGGGCTAGTTACAGGTTCGATTCCTGTAGGGGACACCAATAACTCATAACCCACCGCTACTCAGTATAACCAAAACCCTTGCAGCACAAGCCTTTCTTAGCATAACTCATTACCCTATAGCACCCAGTCTAACTTGACTACACCGATATTTTGCGGGCATATTGCGGGCATAAGATTAAATCACCCTCGGATTATACCCGCATGCTAAACATCAAACAGGTTGAGGCTGCAAAGCCTAAAGATAAAGCCTACCGTCTGGCGGACTCGGGGGGGCTGTTCCTTTATGTGCCTCCGTCTGGAAAGAAGGTGTGGCGGTTGCGCTACTATTTCGAGTCCAAAGAAAAGGTGCTTGTAATAGGGCCATACCCTCAGATATCGCTGACTGAAGCTCGATCTAAACAAAGTGCGGCCAAAATGCAGCTTCTGGTAGGCATTGATCCTGCTCGGGAAAAGCAGGAAATAAAAAAGCAAAAAAGCACTGATTCAGGCGATACTTTTGCAGGAATCTTTTATGAATGGCATAAGCATAAATCTAGTGTTTGGTCGGCAGGGTATCAATCTGAAGTAAAAAGCATGTTCGAGGATGACATTATCCCAATCATTGGTTCGCTAAAACTGGAAGAGATTGAACCGAAGCTTTTAATTAAGGTAATTAGGGTATTCGAAGATAGAGGGGCAATGGAGCGTGCAAATAAAGCGAGGAGGCGCTGTGGGGAAGTATTTAAATACGCAATTGTTAATGGATGGGCTAAATACAACCCGGCTGCTGATTTAGTTGGCGCGATGAAGGGGTATAGAAAGAAAAACTATC
>NZ_AJHJ01000007.1 GCF_000257645.1 Serratia sp. M24T3 | reverse complement strand
AAAAAATTACCGCAAACCGAAGTAACTACGTGCTAGGTAGTTATTCAATTTGCGGTAATGTTCTGTTTTAACCCATATACAACCTTACTTCCATTCACTTCAATATCAAACAGCCGCCTATTATAAACAAGCCGGCATCATCTGCATCAATGCATATCATGCCGGCTTAAAAATGTGCTGACTATTTGCAGTAATAAATAGCCTAAGGTTTGGCGCTTAGGGTAAAGCTGAACTTGCCAATACCTTCAATGCCGCCACTGACAGTATCACCCGGCTGAATGGCACCCACTCCCGATGGCGTACCGGTGTAAATCACGTCTCCCGGTTTTAATTCAACAGCCTGCGACAAATAGCTGATAACGTCAGCAACTTGCCAAATCTGATCGCTTAAATCCCCCACCTGACGGCTTACACCATTAATATCCAGCCAGATTTTTCCTGTTGCCGGATGACCCACTTTGCTCACCGGTATTAAAGGTAAAGTCGGCGCGGAAGCATCAAAACCTTTGGCAAAATCCCACGGACGCCCCATTTTTTTAGCGGTGGCCTGTAAATCTCGGCGGGTTAAATCTACGCCCACGGTGTAACCCCAAATATGTTCCAGCGCTGTCTCGGCTGGAATATTTTTACCGCCCTTGCTGATGGCCACCACCAGTTCAACTTCATGATGCAGATCGGCGGTTAGCGGCGGGTAAGGAATTTCCCCTTGCGCGGGCACCACCGCATCGGCGGGTTTTCCAAAGAAAAACGGTGGCTCGCGGTCTGGATCATGGCCCATTTCACGGGCGTGTTCTGAATAATTACGGCCAACGCAATAAACGCGGCGCAGCGGGAAACGGGCGGTTTGCCCATCGATTGCCAGAGAAGCGGCCTCCGGTGCAGGAATAACGAATTCAGTCATTTTTCACTCTGCCATTTGTTAGTTTCAAAACGGATGTTAAAAAAACTGGCTTGATACGTTTATCCAATGTAACCACTGTCGCAGTGACTTGCAACGCGGCAGCCGCATTCACTCTATAATCAAGCTGTTAGCGATAACGCGGCGCGGCATGGCTTTGCAAAAACTCCGGCGTTAGCGCTTTGCGGGCATTATCGAGTGCCAGCCATTTATTTTCGTCCTGTAGCGGAGGGATGGTCACCGTTTCTTTGTTATCGAAACCGACCAGCGCTGCATCAACCAATTCTTCAACCTCCATCACGCCCGGAATATCTTCGATTTTTTTGCCGCCTTTGGCCCAGATATCGGTGCGCGTTGCCGCCGGTAAAACTACCTGGAAATACACGCCGCTGTCAGCCAGCTCAATCTGTAATGACTGAGTGAAAGTCAATACGAAAGCCTTGCTGGCGGTATAAACCGGATCGCTAATTTCAGGGGCCAAAGCCAATACCGAGGCAATATTGATAATCGCACCGTTGGCATGAGTTTTTAGGCCATCCAGCGCAACGCGGGAAAGACGGGCCAGCGAGGTAACGTTAAGGCGAATCAGCCCGTCGATGGCGTCGACAGCAGAGTTTTTAAAGCCGCCGGGTAAAATAGTACCGGCGTTATTTACCAGCAGGGAAATCTGTGGCGTATCAAGAATCAGTTGCTCGAGACTCGCAAGGCTGGTGGCGTTGGTCAGGTCAGCCGTGAATGCGCGGGCTTTAACCCTATTTTCGCTACTGAGTTTAGCGGCTAATTGCTCTAATTTTACGCCGTCGCGAGCCACCAGAATCAGGTCATAACCACGTTTTGCCAGTCTGTCGGCATAGGTGGCACCAATGCCAGTAGAGGCACCAGTAATCAGGGCTAACGGTTTGGATGATGTTGATTGGCTCATGGTTGTGTCCTTTATTTTAGGTTATCGATAGCTTTCAAAGCTAAGTGGTTTCATTATTAAACTGGATGATTTTTAGCACCAAGGGTTTTATAATGCAACCAGATTAAATTTCACCGCACGGAGTGATAAATGAAACGCACCAGTCTCAATGACAGCATTTGCCCGGTGGCGCGTACCTTAGATTTGATTGGTGACTGGTGGACGTTGCTTATCGTGCGCGACGCGCTGGGAGGCATTAAACGTTTTAGCGAGTTTCAACGCAGCCTCGGGGTAGCGAAAAACATTCTTAGTTCGCGGCTGAAAACGCTGGTCGCCGAGGGCGTTCTGGATATTCGTCCAGCCTCTGACGGCTCGGCATATCAGGAATACGTGCTAACGCCAAAGGGCAAGGATCTGTACCCGATTCTCATCGCGCTGGGGCAGTGGGGTCATCAGTATATGTTTAATGAAAATGAAACTTGCAGCTACGCGGTGGACAGACTCACACGGCAGCCGCTAGCGGCTATGAAGCTTCGTGCACAGGACGGCCGCGAGTTGGCCGCCGATGATATTCAGGTGATACCGGGTCATTTGGCTAAAGATGAATTAAAAATAAACTAACGAGCAGGCAGTTCAATCATAAACTTTTCATCATTTCATGCACCATTTCACCCACGCGTTTTATCGCCGGTTGATGACAGGCTTCGTCGAGATTGGCAAAGTTTATCCTCAGGCAGTTACGATATTTCCCCGAAGCGGAAAAAATAGACCCGACGGATATCTGGATTTTTTCCGGCTCCAGCAGGCGATTTAAACGCAAGGTATCAATCTTTTCATCAAGCTCTACCCACAGCAAAAACCCACCCTGTGGCCGACTGACCCGAACGCCCTGCGGAAAATATTTCATTACCCAGTCATTAATCAGACAAAGTTTTTGCTGATAAATAGGACGAACGCGGCGCAAATGCGATTGATAATGCCCCTGCTTAATAAAGTCGGCAATCGCCAGCTGCGGCTGAGTCGCGGTGGCTCCAGTGCCGATATATTTCATATGAATGGCAATATCGCGATAACGACCCGGCGCAATCCAGCCAATGCGCAACCCCGGCGCTAACGTTTTCGAAAACGAACTGCACAACAATACGCGGCCATCGTCATCGAAAGAGTAAATCGTGGCGGGGCGCGGATATTGATAAGCCAAATCCCCGTAGACATCATCTTCGATAATGGCGATGTCATAACATTGCGCCAGCCGCAGAAGGGCTTTTTTACGATCGTCGGGCATGTTGTATCCCAACGGATTATTGCAGGTTGGCGTTAGCTGAATCGCCTTGATTGGCCACTGTTCGAGTGCCATCTCCAGCGCTTCGATGCTGATACCGGTAACAGGATCAGTAGGAATTTCCAGCGCTTTCATTCCAAAGCCTTTCAAAGTTTGCATCGCGCCGTGAAAGCTCGGCGAATCCACCGCTACGATATCGCCGACTTCGCATACCGATCGAATGGCAATCGATAATGCCTCGTGACAGCCGGTGGTGATTAACAGATTTTGTGCATCAATGTGACTGCCACTGTCGATCATCAAGCGCGCTATCTGACTGCGCAGCTCGACAGAACCTTCGATGGTGTCGTAAAACAGTGCACTGTTGTCGCTGCGCTGGGCGACTCGGGCCAGCGCGCGGCTTAACGGTTTCAGGCTCGGAAGGGCAACATCGGGCGTTCCGCCGCCCAGCGCAATCATGCCCGGCACTGTGCGGCTGCTAATCTGCGCCAGCACCTGGTCCCACTGCGAGATATCCACCGGCCGCTGCGGCGTGCGGCAGGCAACGGGAAGCTCTGCTTTTCGTTTGGTTATCGAAACGAAATAGCCCGACTTGGGGCGGGCTTCAACCAGTAAACGGTCTTCCAGCATTCGATAAGCCTGCTGCACGGTGCTTACGCTAACCCCATGTTCATCGCTTAAAATCCTCACCGAGGGTAATCGATGCCCGGCGGGATAAAGGCCCTGTTCAATTCGATCCCCTAAAACATTGGCTAAATGCTCGTAACGATTCATGTTGCTCACCTGATTGCGGTACAGATAGACCTAATCTACACCTAAATCTGTACATATTGCGATATCTGTATGGTTAAAATATTTGATTACTGAATCTGTATCGAAATTTGTGATTGAGAGATCCTGTGTCTGAGGTCAACAGGAGACATAACAATGAAAAGAATCAGTGAAAGCGATCAATTTATCAGAAAGGTAACAGCGGTCGAAACGGTCAAGTACAGCTTGTGGGCGAGGCTTGTTAACACTTTTGGCGGGTGGAGAGAGCAGCGTCAGACGGTAAAAATCCTGCGCGGGCTTAGCAGCAGCCAGCTAAAAGATATTGGGCTGAGCTGCCGCGACATTGACAAACTGTATGGTCATCGCGATGACAGTCGCAAAGTGTGGCCAAATTGGCCGAAATAGCCAGCTAAATGGAGCAGGTTTGGCGCAGAGTGTGGCGGGGTAAAACTACTCCGCTATCAGCACTTTTACCCCTAATGCTTCGAAAGCTGACCGGGCATCTGCGCTTATTCCGCTATCGGTAATCAGATAATGGATTTTCGACCATTCGCACGGTAGGGCAAACATCGAAACCTTGTCTATTTTGCTGGAGTCGGCCACTACGTACACCACGTTGGCAGACTGAATCATCGCGCTTTTAACTTTGATATCTGTTTCGCTGGGGAAACTCAGCCCGGCACGCGGCGAGATACAGGCAGTAGCCAGGAACAGTTTTTCGGCCAACACGTTCTCAAAAAAGCTGGCGGCCTTTTCACCCGACGTTGACAGGGTCGGGAATTTAAAGGTCCCTCCGGTAAGAAGAATATTCACCCCTGGCTCACCGCCAAGCTGCAAGGCAATATTCACCGCCGTGGTAATCACTGACAGCTTTTTGATATGCCCGAGATGATTGGCTATCGCCGTAGTGGTGGTGCCTGAATCTAATATCAGGGTATCGCCAGCCTCAATAAAACTCGCGGCCAAACGGCCAATCGCCTCTTTTTCCCTGAGCTGGGTCTGCCTTTCAAGCAGCATGGCGTGGGTATTCTGCTTGCCGTCCATCAGGGTTGCTCCGCCGTGGAAACGTTGCACATGCCCCTGTTTTTGCAACATACGCAAATCGGTACGGATGGTGGCTTCTGTAAGTTCAAAAGCATCGGTGAGCATTTTCACTGTGACGGTGCCATCTTCCCTGATCATTTCCAGTATTTTATTGCGACGATGCTGCATGTCGGCCAATTGTTCGTTTTTACTTTTCAATTGAAATACTCCTTTACCGTCAAATGCCAACATCTTAAACACCAAAAGGCATTAAAACTCATATTTTTAACTCATTCTGGCTGGCGTTTTGCGGCACAGCTCGAGACTTAATAAAAATTCTAACCCTGCCTGCGGTGTAAAGCGAGATAGGAACTTTTTAATTTTACATTTTCATATGAAAGTCATTTTGACCATTTTTGTGGCAAAAGTAACAATTACATCAGCTTGAAAGCTTTGTTGTGGAAATGTTTTTTTATATTTAATTGATAAATATGATTTATTTTGCGTTATTGTTTTTTGTATGAAATTTGATCTAACACTCATTTTAGCTAAAAACGATAATATATAGTTTTATTCGAAAATGAGTTGCGCCGTTAGCGACACTGTTCATGGGGGCAGGTGAGAATGAACGGCAAGATCAAGACGAGGTAAAGATGGACGCTCAGGAATCGAAAACGTTTCAGGAAATAAAAAACGTCGCCAGACAGGCGCGCCGATACGTTTTGCAAATGAATCACCACGCGGGTAAGGGCCACACCGGGGCCGATCTTTCTGAAGTCGATATTATCTGCACCCTCTACATGTCAGTGATGGACCGGGGTCAGGCGCGTCCTGATCAGGACCGTTTTATTCTCTCCAAAGGTCACGGCGCAGGCGGGTTGTATTGCAGTGCGGCCGCCATGGGCCTGCTTGATCCCGCGGTGCTCGACCAGTTTATGGGGGATGACACACTGTTGGCCGGTCATCCTGTACATCAAAAATTACCGGATCTGATTGAAATAAACTCTGGCGGACTGGGCCACGGTTTACCCATTGCCGTCGGCTTGGCGCTGGGTAATAAAATCAGTGGTCGCGCCCATCGCCGAGCTTTCGTTTTACTCGGTGACGGCGAGCTGGCAGAAGGCTCCAACTGGGAGGCGGCGATGTCGGCCAGCAAATTTAAACTCGATAATCTGGTCGCAATTGTGGACCGAAATCGCCTGCAATTAGCCGGCAAAACCGAAGACATCATGCCGCTGGAGCCGTTGGCCGACAAATGGCGCGCTTTCGGTTTCGAAGTGCTGGAGTGCGACGGCCATGACCCCGAGTCAATTCACGCGGCTGTTACTCAGCCTACACAGGGCAAACCTCGAGTGATCCTCGCCAACACCGAAAAAGGGCATGGGATTTCATTTATGGCTAACGTTCCGTCCTGGCATCACGCGGTGCCAAACGATCAACAGTTGGCCCAAGGGCTGGCAGAGCTGGAGGAGTGATTATGCAAGACTTACGCGATGCCGTGGTCTCAACGCTGATAGAACAGCAGGAACAGGGGGGAAACATCTCGGTGATGGTTGCCGATTCGACTTCCACTTCGAAAATCGGACCTTTTGAAAAAGCTTACCCCGAACGAGTTATCAATGTCGGGATTGCCGAGCAAAATATGGTCGGTATGGCTGCCGGAGTAGCCCTCAGTGGGCAAGTAGTCTTTACCGCCAATGCGGCTCCTTTCCTTTTTGCCCGTTCAAACGAGCAAATGAAAAACGATGTCTGTTACTCCGAAACCAATGTGAAAATGCTCGGCCTGAATGCCGGTTTTGCCTATGGGCCGTTAGGGGCAACGCATCACTGTACCAATGATATCGCCATCGCCCGCACGCTGGGTAATTTACAGGTATTCGCACCCGCCGATGCCAGCCAGGCACAGGCAATTATCAGACACGCGATTCAGCATAAAGGGCCGGTTTATATCCGCATGGACAGCGACAAGCTGCCGGTGCTTCACGATGACTATCACTTTATTCCCGGCGAGCCTGATGTGCTGGCGCAAGGCAATGATGTGGTGGTATTTACCCTCGGCACTTTGGCTCACGAAGCCCTTGCCGCAAGGGATCATGGCTGTAATCCGACGGTAGTTTCCCTGCCTTCGCTGTGGCCGCTGGACGAGCTGGCGGTGGTTGAGCTGATTAAATCGCATAAAAAAGTGATCACTATGGAAGAACACGCACTCAGCGGTGGCCTTGGGACCATTATTGGTGAGTTAATCCTGAAATACCGTTTGACTCAGCCGCTGCAGGCCTTTGGCATTCCGGCCTACGAATTTACCCATAGCAGCAGCCGCGCCGCGCTACGTCGCCAATTTTCGATCGATACCGCAGGGCTAGTCACCGCACTCAAGGGGCCGACGATCGCCGCCGCACGGGAGGCTGCGAATGAGCACTAATCAATACGATGTGAATTTACGCTACGGCGTTGATACCAGCCTGTCGCTGACGGGCAAAGTGGTAGTGGTTACTGGCGGACTTGGCGGTATTGCGATGGCCAGTAATCGCATGATGCTTGAGAAAGGTGCGCATTTGGCGCTGCTGTACCCGGCATTCGAAAGTGCGGTGAAAGAAACGGTAGTTGAAGAACTTGGCACCGAAAAAGTCAGCTATTTCGAGTGCGACGTAACCGATCCCGCTCAGGTCCGCGAAGTATTCCAGCAAGTTGAAAGCCAGTGCGGGCAGATTGATATTTTAGTCAACTGCGCCGGTTACGTGCATCTTGAGCCAGCGGTAGAGACTTCTTTCGAACAGTGGCAGAAGAATCTGGCGGTCAATCTGACCGGACCGTTTCTCTGCTCACAGGCAGCGGCGCGCAGCATGATTGCCCGTGCCAAAGGCGGTAAGATCATCAATATCGCTTCACAAGCCGCTTCTATCGCTATCGATAATCACTTGGCTTACACCTCGGCGAAAGCCGGTTTGCTGGGGATGACCAAAGTGATGGCCAAAGAGTGGGCACCGCACCGCATTAACGTGAATACGCTTTCACCCACCGTAGTGTTGACCCCAATGGGCGAGAAAGCCTGGCGCGGCGAAAAAGGCGAAGAGATGAAAAAACTCATCCCCCTTGGACGTTTTGCCTATACCGACGAAATTGCCGCTGCTGTCCTGTTCTTTGCAAGCAACGGCAGCGACATGATTACCGGCGCGGACTTGATGATTGATGGCGGTTTTACCATCTGGTAAGCGGCGGCAGGCATCAATAGCAGAAAAGAACGGCGTTAACCCTACAAAATAAAACGCCAAAGCTCATAAAAAACAATAACATTGAGAGAACATCACCATGAAAAGACATCTTGCCCTGTTCACTGTTCTTGCTACGCTTGTGGTCCCGTCGGCCTTTGCGGTTGAAAAAGGCACATTGGCCATTTTGGTTAACTCGCTGGATAACCCTTATTACGCCGCCGAAGCGAAAGGGGCTCAGGCCAAGGCCGAGTCAATGGGTTATAAAACGCTGGTACTGTCTCACGGCGAAGATGTTAAACGTCAGGGCGAACTGATAAGTCTGGTTATTGGCCGTAAAGTTCAGGGCATTATTTTGGATAACGCCGATTCACAGGCCAGCGTAGCGGCGGTAAAACAGGCCAAAGACGCGGGTGTTCCGGTGGTGCTGATTAACCGTGAAATCCCGGTAGACGGTATTGCACTGGCGCAGATTTCACACAACAACTTCCAGGCCGGTTCCGATGCGGCCAACGAATTTGTCGAGAAAATGGGTGAAAAGGGCAACTATGCCGAAATGACCTGTAACCTCGCCGACAACAACTGTGTTACTCGTTCGAAATCCTTCCACAACGTTATCGATCAATACCCTGATATGAAAATGGTGGCTCGCCAAGATGCCAAAGGCACTTTGATTGACGGTAAACGCATTATGGACAGCATCCTGCAGGCACATCCGGATATCAAAGGCGTGATCAATGGCAATGGTCCGGTGGCTCTGGGGGCTATTGCGGCACTGAAAGCGGCAAATCGCACTGACGTAACGGTGGTGGGCATCGACGGCAGCAATGATGAACGTGACGCGGTGAAATCCGGTGCGCTATACGCAACCGTGATGCTACAGGCACAGGCCATTGCTTCACAGGGCGTTGAAATTCTTGACCAATATATTCTAAAAGGCAGCTACACCGGTAAAGAGCGCATCCTGTTCCGCGGCATTCTTATCAAGAAAGACAACGCTGACAAAGTTAACAACTTTAATTACCAGAAATAATTGCCAACGCGCGCATGCGCAGACGCTTAATGAGCAAATAAGCCCCGCGCGCCGGGGCTTAGAGGAGAAGCGTAATGTCTAGTCGCTTGATGTGGATCGTGATGGCGTCGTTAATGCTTTGCAGCTGCCGGATCGTTTCAGAAAAAAAGCTGGCGGAACTGAAGAATCCCCCGAATCCCCATATGGCGCAGGCGGCGATGCTGTTTGACCAGAAAATTGCCCCACAGATTATCAGCTCTGCCAAACCGTTGGCCGGGTTACTTAACCAGATCGATCAGGCCAAAGACTTCGACAGTGCCTGTCAGCAGTTTGGTTATCGCAGTCAGGATGAAAATCCGTGCGTGTTTAGCGCCAGCATCAGTGGAACCGTTAGTGAAGTGAATACCGAATCTCGCAATGGTCAAGTGGTAGTCAAAAGCGATGATCCGAAAGTCGGTGAAGTTAAAGTGCAAATCGGCCCAACTTTCCGTGGCACTGAGCTGCGTGACAGTTATCGGGGACTAAGTTATGCCGATTTTAACGACCAGAATATGTTTGGTGATTTTGGTAAAGCAATAAATCAACGGGCAATCGCGGCATTGGGAAAACCAGGCTTTAAGGTGGGCGACAAGATTACCGTCGTTGGCGTATTCAGCGCCTTCGATACGCCGCAGCCTCCAATTATGCTGACGCCGGCGCGTATTACGGCTGACAAGTGAGGAGTCGCCATGTTTGAACAACGCAGCAGCGGCGTACAGCCGGAGCCTTTTGCCAATCCCCTGCTTCAGGGAGATCCGGTGATTATCGAAACTCTGGGCGTATCACGGGTTTATCCGGGCGTTACCGCACTCGATAATGTTAATTACCGCGTTTATCGCAACAAGGTCAATGTGCTTATCGGCGAAAACGGGGCCGGTAAATCAACAATGATGAAAATGCTGGCCGGGGTTGAAGTCCCTTCCAGCGGTGAGATCTTGCTTGACGGCAAGCCAGTAGCCCTGAGTTCGACCCACGATGCCGAGAAACACGGTATCAGTATTATTTTTCAAGAGCTTAACCTGTTCCCTAATATGTCGGTGATGGACAACATTTTTATTGGCAACGAATTTTTCCAGCGCGGGAGAATTAACGTTGAGTATCAGTACCAGCTTGCGAAGTCGTTGCTGGAACGTCTGGAACTGAATGTCGATCCGTTGACGCCATTAGCCGAGTTGGCGATTGGTCATCAGCAGTTGGTGGAAATTGCCCGCGCACTTTCGAAAGATACCCGAGTGTTAATTATGGATGAACCGACCTCGGCGCTGAGTCAGTCCGAAGTCAAAGTGTTGTTTAATGTGATCGAACAGCTTAAACGGCGCGGCGTCACCATCATCTATATTTCACACCGCCTAGAGGAACTCATGGCGATCGGTGACCACATCACGGTATTTCGTGACGGCAAGTTTGTGGCCGAGCAAGAGGTCGGCAAAGTGAGTATCCCGTGGATTATTTCGAGCATGGTTGGCGAAAAAGAGAAACATTTTGACTACCAGTGCGCGGAAAAAGGGGAGGCAGTTTTACAGGTCAATGGGCTGACCATGCTGCACCAGAACGGGGGTTATTCTCTTAACGACGTCAGCCTGACACTGCATAAGGGCGAGGTGGTCGGTGTCTATGGACTGCTGGGAGCTGGCCGTACTGAACTGTTTAAGACGCTGATTGGCCTGATGAAACAGGACTCCGGCGAAATTGTTCTCAAGGGCAAACGCATGGAGCACAAGCCTTTTGCCTATCGGCTCGAACACGGTATGGCACTCGTGCCGGAAGACCGTCAGGCCGAGGGACTGATTCAACTTCTTTCAATAAAAATCAATATGACCTTGTCCCGCCTGTGCAGCAAAAGCTTTCTGAAAACCCTGCTGCCGATTCGTGAGATTCCTGAAAATGAAGCTGTTGTACAGATGATTGGCAAACTGTCGATCAAGGTCAGCGACGCAGACTTGCCGGTGACCTCAATGAGCGGTGGCAATCAGCAGAAGGTGGTGATTGCCAAAGCGCTGATGACCAGCCCGCAGGTGGTCTTTCTTGACGAGCCGACACGGGGTATCGATGTCGGAGCGAAAACCGATGTTTATCATTTGATTGGCGCGATGGCGCAGCAGGGCCTGGCCGTGATGTTTTCCTCATCGGAACTCGATGAAGTGATGCAGCTGGCGGACCGGGTGATTGTCATGGCGGACGGCAAAATTACTGCCGACCTGCGGCGTGCCGATGTGGATCGCGAAAAGCTGATCCGCGCATCGACTCCCCACGATTAAGGTTGAGGATAGGCTATGCAAAGTCAAAAATATCTTGTTTACATGTACTTACTCAAAGCGAGAACTTTTATCGCTCTGTTGATTGTGGTCGCATTCTTCTCTGCAATGGTGCCTAACTTTATTACTCCCTCTAATCTGCTGATTATGACTCAACACGTTGCCATTACCGGCCTGCTGGCGGTAGGAATGACACTGGTAATCTTGACCGGCGGTATCGACCTGTCAGTAGGCGCGGTGGCGGGAATTTGCGGAATGATCGGTGGCGCACTGCTTTCATTCGGTATTCCGCTGTGGGGCGACAACCTGCTATTTCTGAACGTTTTCGAAGTGATGATTGTAGTAGCCATTGCCGGGGTGCTGATAGGCACTATCAATGGGTTGGTGATTACCAAGCTTGGCGTAGCACCGTTTATCTGTACTCTGGGCATGATGTACGTAGCCCGTGGCGCAGCGCTGCTGACCACCGACGGCAAAACCTTCCCTAATCTTAACGGCGTTGAGGCGCTGGGTAATACCGGTTTTGCGTTGCTGGGGTCAGGCACCTTTTTAGGTATTTATAATCCTATCTGGTTGATGGTGCTGGTGGTATTGCTGGGTATTTATATCACCAAGAAAACTCCGCTGGGCCGCTATATCTATGCTATCGGCGGTAACGAGTCTGCTGCGCGTTTGGCCGGTGTACCGATCTCGAAAGTCAAAATTTTCGTTTACGCTTTCTCGGGTTTTTGCGCCGCTCTGGTGGGGCTGGTAGTGGCTTCGCAGCTGCAAACTGCGCATCCAATGACCGGCAATATGTTCGAGATGGACGCAATCGGTGCAACTGTTCTCGGCGGTACAGCCTTGGCGGGCGGGCGTGGACGGGTGTTTGGTTCGATCATTGGTGCTTTTGTGATTGTCTTCCTCGCCGATGGATTAGTGATGCTCGGTGTCAGTGAGTTCTGGCAAATGGTAATCAAGGGGCTAGTTATCGTCAACGCCGTGGTTATCGATCAGTTCCAGCAACGTTTGCAAAGCAAAGTCACTCTGATGCGTCGCCACGAAAAAAAGCAGCAGGCGGCGCAACCGCTCTCTGAGGTGAGCCATGGCTGAGGCGCAATCAGCAGGCAAAGACCTGATTATTGCCCTCGATGAAGGGACCAGCAACGCCAAGGCGGTGGCAATTGACGCGCAGGGAAGGGTGATTGCCCAGTCTTCGCGGCCACTGCAGGTGCAAACGCCGCAGGCCGGTTGGGTAGAGCAGCGTGGGGAAGTATTGATTGACGCCACCTTAACCGTGCTGCGTGAGGTGATTGAAAACGTTGGGGTTGGGCGAATCGCGGCGCTGGCGATAAGTAATCAGCGCGAAACTGCAATGGGATGGGTCCGCGCAGACGGCGAGCCTATTGGGCCAGCAATTACCTGGCAATGTTCACGCAGTGCGGCTTTTTGCGAACAGCTGCGACGCGACCATCAGGAATCTATCATTCGTGACGTTACGGGTTTACCCATCGCACCGCTGTTTTCGGGATCGAAAATGCGCTGGTTACTCGACAGTATCCCCAATGGATTCGCAAGGGCGGCGGCGGGGGAGGTCTGTCTTGGCACCGTCGATGCCTGGCTGCTTTGGCACCTCACTGCCGGATCTGCTTTTCGTTGTGATACCTCAAATGCGGCACGTACTCAGCTTTTGAATCTGCACAGTGGCGATTGGGATGACGAGATGCTCAGACTGTTTGGCATCCCGCGTCAGGCATTGCCGGAAATTTGCCCGTCGAGTGGGTGGTTTGGCGAAACAAAGGGCGTGGCGGGAGTGCCGGATGGTTTGCCGATTCTGGCGATGATTGGTGATTCCCATGCCGCCCTATATGGCCACGGACTGGGTGAGGCCGGCGCGGTGAAAGCCACTTACGGCACCGGTTCGTCAGTGATGGCTCCGATACCGCAGCCAGAAAGCAGCATTGTCCAGCTAGCGACTACAGTGGCCTGGCATGACGGTCAACGGCTGATTTACGGGCTTGAGGGCAATATTCCGCATACCGGTGACGCCGTGGCGTGGATGGCGCAAATTACTGGCTTAACCGATGGTAAAGGCGAAACGCTGGCCCGCGCGCTGACTGAGTTGCCCGCCAGCGTGGAGTCAACGTTGGGCGTGTATTTTGTGCCTGCGCTCACCGGTGCCGGTGCGCCATGGTGGGACGATAAGGCGCGCGGTGTGATTAGCGGATTGAGTCGCGGCGTTGACCGTGCGCATTTGATTCGCGCCGCGTTGGAGTCTATCGCCTACCAGATTGCTGATGTGATAGACGCCATGCGTCAGCATCCTGATTTTCATTTGAGTTCGTTAATGGTTGACGGCGGCCCGACGCGCAATCCGTGGCTGATGCAGTTTCAGGCCGACTTGTTGGGCTGCAAGGTGCTGCGCAGCAATACGCCGGAGCTTTCTGCTCTTGGCGCAGGGCTTTTGGCACGAAAGGCCCTCGATAATCTTGACCATAGTCAGCTGTGGGCATTGCTGCCGCAGCATGATGTTTTTTCACCAGACACTGAGCGGCACTTGGCGCTGCAACAACAATGGCTGGGCTGGAAAGCCGCCGTTGCCAGCACGTTGTCGCAATCGAAAACGATTGACTAGGGAGATCTGATAATGAATAGAAATTTCAGTGGTAAAACGGTGGTGATCACTGGCGCGTGTCGCGGTATTGGTGCCGGTATTGCCGAGCGTTTTGCTCGTGACGGGGCTAATCTGGTGATGGTTTCCAATGCAGAACGCATATTTGAGACGGCGGCAACGTTGCACAATAAATACGGCACTGAGATTTTACCGTTGCAAATAGATATTACGGATGAAACTCAGGTGCAGAGCCTTTATAAGCAGGCGCTGGAAAAATTCGGCTCGGTAGATGTGTCAATTCAGAATGCCGGGGTGATTACTATCGATAGTTTCGACAGTATGCCGAAAGCGGATTTTGAAAAGGTATTGGCAGTCAATACCACCGGCGTTTGGTTGTGTTGTCGCGAGGCGGCAAAAATCATGGTCAAACAAAAGTCGGGTAGCCTGATTAATACTTCATCGGGGCAGGGTCGTAAGGGCTTTATTTATACCCCGCACTACGCGGCAAGCAAGATGGGCGTTATCGGCATTACGCAAAGTCTGGCGCTGGAGCTGGCTCCTCATAACATCACGGTCAATGCTTTCTGTCCGGGCATTATTGAAAGTGAAATGTGGGATTATAACGATCGGGTATGGGGGGAAATACTGAGTACCGATGAAAAGCGTTATGGCAAAGGTGAGCTGATGGCCGAATGGGTTAAAGGAATTCCGCTTAAACGCGCAGGGCAACCTGATGATGTTGCTGGCCTGGTGGCGTTTCTTGCCTCTGATGATGCGCGTTATTTAACCGGGCAAACCATTAATATCGATGGCGGATTAATCATGTCGTGATTTCGATATATGACGTTGCGTCATTAACAAGGCCTCCAGACTTCTCGGCACACAAGTCTGGAGGCAAGCAGGGATCAAGACATTGGAACTTCCATATTTTTATAGTGCTCTAGTATTGGTGAGTTAATATCTGAAGGGTTCTGCAGCTGCCACAGATTTCTGTCGATACCGTCGTTAATCATATAAATGACGCCGGTTTCTATCGCGGACATCAGGCACAGCATCACGGGTTCATTAGTGGTGTAGCCAACTTCCCCCTCAAGCAGTCTTTGATAATCGATAAAACGGAATACCCCTGCCTGGAATTCATAGGACAAGATGGTTTTACTGGTATTTACCGATGACAACACCTCGCCGGTATTAATATCCACCGCACGCAGGTTCACCGCGATTTGATCGAGTTCATATTGCGTGCTGGCACCAATACCAAAATATCTGGCCCCGGCACCGCCTGATTTCACGTTACTTTCGTAGCCGATAATTGAACCTTCAATCAGGATATTTGCCGCCACCAGTGAAGAAAGTGGCCGGGCATTATTAACTGCGACACTGCCGTTTTCCTGCGCGGCTCGAATAATCTTCCGCTCATTCAACAGATTTTGCAGTCCCTGACGCTCCAGTGGAATAAACCACTTCGAGTCCTTAAGGGCGGTTACCAGCATGGCAGTGGCGCTTTGCGGAACCGCGGTTGAGAAGTTACTGACGGGATAAGGCTTAAACTGGCCGGTCTCATCCTGAATGTTATAAACCGAAACAAAAATCCGCCCTTTGGCCGGTGGCAGATGTGTTAAGTCTTTATAACTTTCGGCACGTGGGAGCAGAGTCGGTTTTGCCGCCTGTTTTGGCGGTGCGGTTAAACAACCACTGAGCATTAAAACGGCAATTAAAAGAAGTGAAGTACGCATAGTCTGATTACCCCTCAATGGCGTCAATTGGACGCACTCAGCCCCTGGACCTGAATCGTTGACACCTTACCGGTAGAGCGATCGGTAACGTTCAAATTCAATTGGCCATCTGTATTCTGCACATCGACGATAAAGTCCTGCGTGACAAGCCGCCCAGGTTTACCCTGAGCAATATTGCCCATCAGGCTGCTGAGCAACTGCGATTGAATCGCCGCGCTAAAGTTATCGAGAGCGCTGGGTGTTGAGGAGTTAAAATCGTAGGCATCGGGATCTTTATAGGAGTTTTGTGCGTTGGCCTCATTAAGTAAAAAAGAACCGTTATTGGGATTGCCGCCAAAGTTAGGATTAATAAACTGGAAAACCATATTTCCGCCCCATGACAGAGGCGAAAACAGCATTGCTGATAAAATAATTAAAAGAGTTTTCACGATATTCTCCTTAGAATTCATCACCAGATAAATCACCGGTGCCCAGAAGTTTTTTATCTATTTGTCGCCGGGAAAGGGCTTCACCAACTCCTTGCAGAGCGGTGTCGACCTCTTTGCCAAAGTTACGTCGGGTCGGGAACAGCAAGGTCTGGTACAGCAGGTCTTGCCCGACTTTTATGGTGATCCAGCTACCCCATCGCGCGCTTGGCCTCTCGCTGATGGTTATCGTCTCGGGATAGTTTCTTTCCCACCGGTCAGCAAACATGCGATAGAAGTCATGTCCTACAGAACTGACGGTGTGGTCGGTGATTAGCCCAGGGTCCTTGATATCTTTACCTATTGGACTTTCTGCTGCCTGTAAACTGAAGCTACTAATAATAAAAAATAAAAATACAACTCGGATTAACGTTTTCATGATGCTAACGCTTAAGATTATCATTAGCCCAGGACACCGCCTGAGTGCGGTTTTTAACGGCTATTTTTCTAAATAAATTATATAAGTGGGTTTTGACGGTGTTTTCGCTGATAAATAATAGCTTTGCGATTTCAACATTCGATGCACCCATTCGTAATTTATTCAGGATTTCGCTTTCTCTCTGCGTTATCCCCGAATGCTCATGATTGATATAGCGATATTGTCCTGATTGGTTTATCAGGTAGCTGGCAAATCGCTGCGCGAAATAGCACTCGCCGCGAATAACGCTTTCAATGCCATCGATTAACTGCTCTTGAGTTGTCGAGGGATGAAACACGGCACTTATTTTTGGCCAGTTTTCAATTTCGTGAAAAGGATAATCTTCAGGGGCATTGAGCAATAAAATTTTAAGATTATTGCGATAACGACCCGCCGCAGTTTGCCAACGGGTAATCAGTTTTTTATCGGCCTGTAATATATCAAATATTATAAGTGCCTGATCGTTAAGCGGAGCATCGAAAGGTCGATTAATATTATGTAGTTTGGTATTGATAGTCAGTTTATGGTTCAAGTGATGCAGGAGTGCCGTGGCTTGTAAACAGGGTTTTGTAACCAGCAGCATGACGGTATTAGCATCTGTGTTTTCTGTAATCATAATTAACTCTGCCTTGAAAGCGGACTGCTTGACGACCCGCGGCGGGTCATAACAAAGCACGCATTAAAAGAATTTAATTCCCTGGTGTGACGCGTGATTTTATTGTCTGGCCACGGCTGTTTCATTACTTACCGTCTAATTAATTTAGCGGGTGCAGCAATGAAATCAAGGGGTGGATTCCTGGGTATTTATAAGAAAAAGACAAGTATTTTTAGTGGGGCAAGTGTTTATTTTAATTTTTACGAAAATTGATACAAGTTTATGGAACAGTGTGACCAGTGCTTTATGTCTGAAATTATTGAATTTTAATCTGTTTGGTGAAGCTATGGAAACCAGGGGTTTAGTAAGAAGGGCTCTCGGAGGTTTAATAGCGACTTTAATTAAATTAATGCTGTCGGATTATTCCTAAGTAAGTATTTATGATGAGGATCACAAGGCGTTTTAAATAAAAATAATGACACGGAGCTGGTGTTTTAATTGTCTTGTGTAGGCATGGTATTTTTCTTAAATTTACTCTTTTAAAAGCAGGGTTTTATCTTAAAAAAATAACTTCGGATTAGGCCGTTCCTCATACTTTGAAATGAAGAGGTATTAAAAATACAACTAACCGATGAGTTTATTATTCTTGCCACCGTGCATACTGTAATCACTAACCCGAAATCACTTAGGTCTGGGGGAGTAAATGAACAGTATTTATTTTAAATCGGCACGTATTACTTCATTTTGCCTAATTTTATTAGCAGGCTTTGTATCTATCCATGCTGTCGGGCAACAAAATGATATGGCATATTCAGAGTCGTTTGTGAATCAAACTGAAATGAGTAATCTTTCATTTGATCAGCTTGCCGCTGGCAGCAATAACAGAGCCTTTATAAATCAGCACGGTAATGAAAATACGGCTGTAATAAGTCAGCGCGGAAGCGCTAATAATGCTGATATCAACCAATATGGCAATGGAAATAACGCTTCTATCTCACAAGATTCTAGTGGAAGTTCAGCTTCCATTGAGCAACAAGGTTTTGGCAACACCGCGTTAATCGCGCAAAAAGGGCGGAGAAACGTGGCGCAAATAAGCCAAAGTGGTACGGACCGCTCAGCGGCAGTCGTACAAAATGCGTCCGGAATGGCAATAAAAGTGACGCAGCATTAATGAATAGTCAGGTCTTTACATTAACCATCCGATCTCAAATCTATGGGGTAGCATCATGAAACTGTGGAAAATAATGGCAGTATCAGCACTGGTATTCAGCGGAAGTTCGATGGCATCAGGTTTTGGTTACGGCGGTGGGCCAAGTACGCCGGTATTCCAAACCACTAACTGGCATGAGGAATTGCAAATTTATCAGGAAGGTTCTTTGAACCTGGCGAATGCGACACAAACGTCGGCGCAAAATTCCCTGACAACTGTTAATCAACACGGCAATGCTAACGTGGCAAGCTCCAACCAGGTGGGCGATAGAAGTCTGTTAGATATCCATCAGGCAGGTAATTTTAACCGTGCCGATGCTCTTCAGAGTGGCGATAAGAGCAAACTGCTGATTAGCCAAAGTGGTACAGCCAACTATGCAAATGCTACTCAGAGTGCCAGTGGCAGTTTAGCTAATATAGTTCAGGTTGGTACGGCTAACCGGGCTTATGCCTCACAGCAGTAATCGTTTTTAACGAAATAAAAAACAGGGCGATGCCCTGTTTTTTTATGGAGGCCATTATGATTTCAATACTTCTTGCCGCGGCGATTTCTCAACCATTATGGTTTGATAATCAACATAATGGTCAGCTTTATGTGATTACCCCCATGGTGCATCTGCAAAACGAGTGTCAGTGCGACTATCGACTGAAAATGCTTAAAACCGGGATTTCTGGAACCAGCACCAGCGTTCAGCAATCTGCGGTCACTATAGCGGCCAACACGGATGTCGCGTTGACGCGAATAAGCTTTAATCTCCAGCAGGGTGACAGAGTGCAGATATATTTGTCTTTAAATGATGGCAAGCAAGTATCGTTGGAAAATACTTTAAACTTGCCGAAGTGATTATTCAGGACCGCCGCTGGACGTTAGTAACTTAGCATCAGAATCTCTTTAGCCCTTTCCAAATCGATATCTGAACGCTCGCCCATTGGCAGCATGTTAAAGCGTTGCAGATTTGACAGAATTTCGTCAATGGCACTTTTTGGCTGCCCATAGGCGCTGAGCTGAGTTTTCAGCCCCATCAATTCGAAAAATTCACGGGTTTTATCAATCGCAGCATCAATTCGGCTATCGTCACTGCCTGCAATAATATTCCACACGCGCTCTGCGTATTGCAGCAGCTTGTCCTTTTTACTCTCGCGCTGCACCTGTAGCAGGCTTGGCAGCAGGATTGCCAGTGTCTGGGCGTGGTCGATGCCGTAAAGTGCGGTCAGCTGGTGGCCGATGCGGTGCGTTGCCCAGTCTTGCGGAACCCCCACGGCAATCAGGCCGTTTAACGCCAGCGTGGCCGACCAGGTAATGGCGGAACGGACGTCATAATTTTCAGGATCGGTCAGCGCTTTAGGGCCTTCTTCAATCAGCGTCAGTAACAAACCCTCGGCAAAACGGTCCTGCACCTTACCGTAAACCGGATACGTCAGATACTGTTCGATAACGTGGATGAATGCATCGACGACGCCGTTGGCAACCTGTGTGACTGGCAATGTGTAGGTTTTAGTCGGGTCGAGGACGGCAAATTGCGGAAACAGCAGCGGATCGCTGTAACCGGATTTCTGACCTAATGCGGTATGAGTCACTACCGCAACATGATTGGTTTCAGAGCCGGTGGCGGGCAAAGTCATCACACAGCCGAGGGGAAGGGCGTCAGCCAATGGTTGGCGCTGCGACCATAATGGCCAAATATCGCCTTCATACAGCGCTGCGGCGGCAATAAACTTGGTGCCGTCCACCACTGAACCACCGCCAACCGCCAGCAGAAAATCGATTTTATTTTCTTTAATAATATCGACGGCTTTCATTAAAGTATCGAAATGTGGATTCACTTCAATGCCGCCAAACTCAAATGTGACACGGTCACCTAATGCCGCCTGCACTTCGTCCAGCGTGCCGTATTTTTTGGCACTGCCGCCACCGTAAGTGATTAACACACGGGCATTTTCAGGAATATGTTTACCAATGTCGGCGATGCGGTCGACTCCAAACAGTACGCGAGTCGGGTTGTAAAAGTCGAAATTAAACATGGATTACCCCTAATGTAATTCAGCAGTCTGGAGATTTTTTCGAAGGATTATGGCTAATGATTACCATGATAACGCAGTGAAATGTAAGGTTTCGCGCTGTTTAAAAGCCGAGGCCGCACAAACTGCTTATCTGTATCAAGGATGTTACGGATTATGCGGTGTGTAAAAATCGGCATTAAAAAAGGATGCCGGAGCATCCTTTCGAGGTGAATAGTATGAGTTAATTGGCGCGAGGCTTATTTAACCTGCATACCCGGCTGTGCGCCGCTGTCTGGGCTAAGCAGGAAGATGTCTTTTCCACCAGGGCCCGCAGCCATTACCATGCCTTCGGATACGCCGAAACGCATCTTACGCGGCGCAAGATTGGCGACCATGATAGTCAAACGGCCTTCCAGCAGTTTCGGATCCGGGTAGGCGGAGCGAATGCCAGAGAAAATTTGGCGCTTCTCTCCGCCCAAATCCAGCTGCAGGCGCAGCAGTTTGTCAGAGCCTTCAACAAAGTCAGCGCTTTCGATCAGCGCAATGCGCATGTCAACTTTGGCAAAATCGTCAAAGGTGATGGTGTCCTGAATCGGGTCTTCAGCCAATGGACCGGTTACCGCTGGTTTAGCTGCGGCAATATCTTCTTTGGAAGCGTCAACCATGGCGGTCACTTTATCCATTTCAATTCGGTTAAACAGGGCCTTGAACGGGTTCACTTTGTGGCCGAGCAGCGGCTGTGCGATAGAGTCCCAGCTCAGTTCGCAATTAAGGAATGCCTCGGTGCGCTCGGCCAGCGAAGGCAGAACCGGTTTGAGGTAAGTCATTAATACGCGGAACAGGTTGATACCCATTGAACAAATAGCCTGCAAATCGGCTTCACGACCTTCTGTTTTAGCCACAACCCAAGGCGCCTGCTCGTCAACATAACGGTTGGCCAGGTCTGCCAGTGCCATGATTTCACGAATTGCACGGCCTGACTCGCGGCTGCTGTAGGCCTCTGCAATGCTGGTAGCCGCATCGGTGAAGGTTTTGAACAGGGCAACGTCCGCCAGTTGGTCTGACAGCATGCCGTCAAAGCGCTTGCTGAGGAAACCTGCATTACGTGACGCCAGGTTAACCACTTTGTTAACGATATCGGCATTAACCCGCTGCACGAAATCTTCGAGATTGAGGTCGATATCATCAATGCGCGAAGACAGTTTGGCCGCGTAATAATAACGCAGGCAGTCAGCATCAAGGTGGTTCAGATAAGTGCTGGCCTTGATAAAGGTGCCGCGAGATTTTGACATCTTGGCACCGTTGACCGTCACGTAACCGTGAACAAACAGATTGGTCGGCTTGCGGAAGTTGCTGCCTTCCAGCATTGCTGGCCAGAACAGGCTATGGAAGTAAACGATATCCTTGCCGATAAAGTGATACAGCTCGGTGGTGGAATCTTTTTTCCAGAATTCGTCAAAGTCTAAATCCGGGCGACGATCGCACAGGTTTTTAAACGAACCCATATAGCCGATTGGCGCGTCCAGCCAGACATAGAAATATTTGCCCGGCGCATCAGGAATTTCGAAACCGAAATAGGGCGCATCGCGGCTGATGTCCCACTGTTGCAGGCCAGACTCGAACCACTCCTGCATTTTGTTGGCCACCTGCTCCTGCAGCGCACCGGAACGGGTCCACGCTTGCAGCATGGCGCTGAACTCTGGCAGGTCGAAAAAGTAATGCTCGGAATCACGCATTACCGGCGTCGCACCGGAGACTGCAGATTTTGGGTCAATCAGCTCGGTCGGGCTGTAGGTTGCGCCGCAAACTTCACAGTTATCGCCGTATTGGTCCGGTGATTTACATTTCGGACACGTGCCTTTCACGAAACGGTCGGGCAGGAACATGCCTTTCTCAGGATCGTAAAGCTGAGAAATAGTGCGATTTTTGATAAAGCCATTTTCTTTAAGACGGCCATAAATCAGGGTAGACAATTCACGGTTTTCATCGCTGTGCGTTGAGTGATAGTTGTCGTAGCTGATACCAAAACCGGCGAAATCTTTCTGATGCTCCTGGCTCATCTCCTCAATCATTTGCTCCGGCGCAATGCCCATCTGCTGAGCTTTCAGCATGATTGGGGTGCCGTGCGCATCGTCGGCGCAGATGAAATGAGTTTGGTTGCCGCGCATTCGCTGGTAACGGACCCAGATATCTGCCTGGATGTGCTCGAGCATGTGTCCGAGGTGAATAGAACCGTTAGCATAAGGAAGTGCACAGGTTACCAAAATTTTTTTCGCGACTTGAGCCATAGTAAGAGCTTGCTTTCTTTTATTGAGATTGGGGGATCGATGGTAACCGAAATACCCGCCATCCTACAACCGGCAGGTAAGATAGCTCCTACGTTTGCGCACAGTAACTTAAGTCAATATGCGCTGACAGTTCTCTTGCAAGGTGTTGGCTCAATCACCTAAAGGAATCGAGATTCTGGTATGCTAGTTTTATAACAGTCAGATAGCGGAGTTTATACAACATGATTCCGCGACCCAATTCCATAATAAATAAGTATTTCAAGGAGCCGGGATGAAATCACAATCCCCTGAGAACGTTACTCCCGCCGAGCTTCACGCTGCAGTTAATGTGGTGTTGGCGACCTTTACCCACCCTACATTACAACAAAGTCTGACCGCCATTAAGGCCTTGCACCAGTGCGTGCTGCTGGATAACGTCCTGCATATCGAGCTGATTCTGCCTTTCGCCTGGAAGTCAGGCTTCGAGCAGTTAAAGCTTCTGACTACCTCGGAGCTGCTGCGCGTCACCGGCGCCCGTTCGGTGGACTGGAAGCTTGCCCATGACATTGCCACTTTACGCCGCGCCAACGACAGGCCTGGTATTAAAGGTGTGCGCAATATTCTGGCTATCAGTTCCGGCAAGGGCGGGGTAGGCAAGTCGACCACGGCGGTTAATCTGGCGCTGGCGCTGGCCGCGGAGGGTGCGAAGGTCGGCCTGCTTGATGCCGATATCTACGGGCCTTCGGTGCCCAATATGCTGGGCACTGAAGATGAGCGCCCGACCTCTCCCGACGGTCAGCACATGGCGCCTATCATGGCTCACGGTCTGGCTACCAATTCGATCGGTTACCTTGTCACCGATGAAAATGCCATGGTATGGCGCGGCCCGATGGCCAGCAAGGCGCTGCTGCAAATGTTGCAGGACACTCTGTGGCCGGATCTGGATTATCTCATTCTCGATATGCCGCCGGGTACCGGTGATATTCAGCTGACGCTGGCGCAAAGCGTGCCGGTGACCGGTGCGCTGGTGGTGACGACGCCACAGGATATCGCCCTGCTTGACGCGATGAAAGGTATCGTGATGTTTGAGAAGGTTAACGTCCCGGTGCTGGGTATTGTCGAAAATATGAGCATGCATATTTGCAGCCAGTGTGGTCATCACGAAGCGATCTTCGGCACTGGCGGCGCGCAGAAACTGGCAGAGAAATACCGCTGTGAGCTGTTGGCGCAGATACCGCTGCATATTTCCCTGCGTGAGGATCTCGACGGCGGTAAGCCAACGGTGATTGCCAACCCGCAAAGCGAGTTTACTGCCCTCTACCGCCAGTTGGCCTCTAAGGTTGCGGCACAGCTTTATTGGAAAGGAGACGCCATCCCGACCGAAATCGCCTTCCGAGCGGTGTAATTATCACCTTCTGGTCGATTAATTTAATCAAGCCAGCCGCTTAGTGGCTTTAAGGCTGGCTTCGTCAACAGGTTGTACCTATAATTGGCGCGATCAAAGCGGCTTCAGGCTGCTTGCCCTTCAAACTCCAAATCAGGTCGTTAATTTTATGTCTGACAAGTTCCATCAGTGTGTCATCGTGGGTATCGCTGGCGCATCTGCCTCTGGAAAAAGCCTTATTGCCAGCACTTTGTATCGTGAGTTGCGCGATCAGGTCGGTGACGAACATATCGGTGTTATACCGGAAGATTGCTATTATCGGGATCAGAGTCATCTGACCATGGAAGAGCGTGTCAAGACCAACTATGACCATCCGAATGCGATGGACCATAATCTGCTGCTCGAGCACTTGCAGTCGATGAAAGCAGGGAAAGCCATCGAACTGCCGAGCTATAGCTTCATCGAGCATACACGCCTTAACGAGACCGTGACCTTAGCACCTAAAAAAGTCATTATCCTTGAAGGGATCCTTCTTCTGACTGACGTGCGTCTGCGTCAGGAACTGAATTTTTCTATCTTCGTCGATACACCGCTGGATATCTGCCTGATGCGTCGCATGAAGCGCGACGTCAATGAGCGCGGACGTTCCATGGATTCGGTGATGGCACAGTACCAAAAAACGGTACGCCCAATGTTCCTGCAATTCATTGAACCTTCTAAGCAATACGCAGATATTATCGTGCCACGCGGCGGTAAAAATCGCATTGCGATTGATATTCTCAAGGCGAAAATCAGCCAGTTCTTTGAATAATTTTAATTCACTAATGAGTCGTTACCTGCGTGATTGAAGCTGAATCAGGGCGGCAAAAGCGTTCGTTCCGATGAGCTGACACGGGTCAGCGATTTGGGTTATGAATTGCAGCCGATTCAGAGACAACTTCAATAACGCCGGGTGAAAGGAATAAATAAGATGAGACTTTGCGATCGTGACATCGAGGCCTGGTTGGATGACGGCCGATTAAGCATTGTGCCGCGCCCACCGGTAGAAAGAATCAGCGGCGCGACAGTAGATGTGCGACTAGGAAACGGGTTTCGCGTATTTCTCGGGCACAACGCCGGTTTTATCGATTTAAGCGGCCCCAAGCACGAAGTCGGTGCGGCTTTGGATCGCGTGATGAGCGACGAGATTGTATTGCCTGAAGGTGAAGCTTTCTTTTTACATCCGGGCGAACTTGCCCTGGCGGTTACGCTTGAGACCGTTACATTACCAGACAATCTGGTAGGCTGGCTGGATGGACGTTCTTCGCTGGCGCGACTAGGGTTAATGGTTCACGTTACTGCGCATCGTATAGATCCGGGTTGGCAGGGGCGCATTGTGCTTGAATTCTATAATTCAGGTAAACTGCCTCTGGCGCTGCGCCCTGGAATGCTGATTGGCGCACTGAGCTTCGAGCCGCTGTCAGGTCCGGCAGCACGCCCGTACAATAGTCGTCTGGACGCCAAATATCGAGACCAGCAGAGTGCGGTTGCCAGCCGTATAGATAAAGACTGACAGGTCCTGGCAGGATGCGGGGGCAGGCAACATATAAGAGGATGGCATGAGAAGATTAGTGACAACGTTGGTTATTTTGCTGGTGGTAGTCATTGCCGGCATGACCTCGCTGGTTTTTTTGATAAACCCGAATGATTTTCGCAACTATATGGTCAATCGTGTTGAGCAAAGAAGCGGTTACAAGCTGGCAATCGACGGCAGCCTACGCTGGCATGTCTGGCCTCAGCTGAGTATTTTGGCTGGGCAAACTTCACTTACCGCGCCGGGAGCGAAAGAACCGGTGGTGAGTGCCGAGAACATGCGTCTTGATGTCCATCTTTGGCCTTTGCTGTCGCATCAGCTTTCTATTAAACAAGTCATGCTCAAAAGCGCGGTGATCCGCCTGACTCCTGACAGTGAGGCCAACCAGCCTGACGCGCCGATTGCGCCTGCCGGTTCAGACAACCAGAGTGTCAATGAGGCGGACAACGGCTGGAAATTTGATATCGGCCATCTCAGCGTCGCAGACAGTCTGCTTATCTGGCAGCGAGCGAAAAGCGATCAGATCAATGTGCGCGACATCAATCTTGAGATGGACCAGAGCAATCATCGACAGGCGACCATTCAGCTTTCGAGTCGCATCAATCGCGATCAGCGCGATCTAACATTAAACGTTGCCGCCACTCTGGATATGCAAAATTATCCTCGTCAGTATTCGGCCAATATCAGCAAGCTGACCTATCAGATTAGCGGTGCGGATATTCCGGCGAAGGGCGTCAGTGGCCAGGCCAGTTTACAGGCCGAATATCAGCAAAATACCCAAACCATGACGCTGAATAACCTGTCGTTATCGGCCAATGATAATCAGCTTACTGGCAGTGGTCGGGCCGTGCTTGGCGACGTGCCGGACTATCAACTCAATTTGCAGGCCGATAAAATGAATCTCGACGAGATTTCCGGCTGGCAACCTCAGGTCACCAACAGCACGCAGCAGCAGGCACAGGCGGTGATGTCTGCACCGGTTATTGCCCGCGATGTCGCGCAACAGCCCAATAGCCTCAGCGTACTCAATGGCTTTAATGCCCAGCTTGCGCTGAAAGCCGTAGCCGTGACTTATCGCGGATTAGCTATTCAAAATCTCGATTTGCAGGCGACCGATCGTCAGGGCGATGTGCAACTTTCTGCCTTGACCGGCAACATGGGGCAGGGCTCGTTCTCGATTCCAGGCAGCCTTGACTCGACCCGACAGCAGCTGCAGGTAAGCCTCTCACCAGAGCTTACCAATATTCAGCTCGGTGATTTGTTGCGCGCCTATAATCTTCCTCAGGCATTGACCGGCAGCTTCTCGATGCACGGCAAGCTGAGTGGCAAAGGCCTGACGCTGGAGGATTTTAACAGCAACTGGCAGGGTCAGGCGGACATGTCGATGGACGATGCACATCTCAACGGCTTGAATATTCAACAGTTAGTGCAACAGGCCGTGGCGCGAAGCAGTAATCGCGTGCAGGGTATGGAGCGCTATGAGATGTACAGCCAGATTCAGAAACTGCAGGCACAGGGCAGGCTACGTAATGGTGAGCTCAGCCTCGAGGGTCTCAGTGCTGAATCGCCGATGATGACGGTCAAGGGTGACGGCAAAGTCAGCTTTGCGGCTCAGCAGGCGGATATGAATTTGCTGGTTCGCGTCACTGGCGGTTGGAAGGGCGATAATCCGCTGATTGCAACGTTGCAGAAAACAGACATACCGCTGCGCGTATTTGGGCCATGGAAACAGCTTAACTATGAGCTGAATGCGGATCAGGTCCTGCGCCAGCAGCTGCAGCAAAGTGCGCGTAGTGCGATTCAGAGTTGGATCGACAAACGAACCAATGAAAAGTAGCACTTCAAAACTGATTTAATATTCGTACTGTAGACGCTGACCGGAGCAATGCTGTATCCGGTCAGCAAGTTTACCCTCTCGGCGACTCGCCGGAACTCGCTCAATGCTCACAAACCTGTCGCGCAGTGGCTGCAAATATCCAACCTCGTCACACTTCGTAATCCTGCTCGACTTCTTTAATTGGGGTGATTTTCACTTTCAAAATACGATGACTGTTCACCTCGAGGGGTTCAAACAGGTAATTGTCGATATGTAGCTGAGTGCCTTCCTGGGGAATATTCTGCGCGTACTCCATCAATAAACCAGCGATCGTATGATATTCACGCTTATCATCGACTGGCAGAGGCAGATACATCACTAGATCGTCAAGCGGCATATAACCATTGGCAATCCAGCTGCCGTCTTCTAATTGAACAATGTCATGACGAGCATCGAGAGTGGCCGAAGACTCAGGCATGCTTCCGGCGATCGTTTCCATCACGTCAGTCAATGTGACGATGCCCTCCACTGAACCAAACTCATCAACCACAAACGCAAAGTGCGTTTTTGCCTGCTTGAACTGCTCGAGTGCGGCCAGCAGGGAAAGTTGTTCAGGGAAAATAAGCGGCTGTTTGATAACGGCTTTTATATCCATCGAGTTGTGCAATAGCTGTTGTTTGAGCAAATCGACAACGTGAACGACGCCAAGCGGCGCATCAGTCGAACTGTCCTCGGTGACCAGCATCCGCGTGTGCTGGTTGTGAGCAATCTGTTGTAACAGCGCCTCGGGTGGGTCGTTAAGTTCGACATTATCCACGTCATGGCGCGAGGTCATTACGCTGCTCACCGAGCGCTGCGCCAATCCCAGCACCCGTTCAATCATATGGCGTTCCTGCTGGTTGAAAATCGCGTCTTCTTCTGGATTGATATCGGCAACCATATTTGAAGAGTGAGCATCCAGTTCGGCGTCGTCATGCTTGCCGCGCAGCACTCGCAACACAGTTTCGGCAGTTCGCTCGCGCAGTGAACGGCGAGATGAGAGAAAGCGCCGACGGTTAAACTGTGCCAGCTGATTCAGCATTTCTATCATCACCGAGAAACCGATAGCGGCATACAGATAACCTTTAGGGATGATATATCCAAAGCCGTCTGCCACCAGACTGAAGCCAATCATCAGCAAGAAACTTAAACACAGAATAACAATGGTAGGGTGGTCGTTAACAAATCGCGTGAGTGGGCGGCTGGCAAGCAGCATCAGGCCGATGGCAATACACACGGCGGCCATCATCACTGGCAGGTGATCGACCATGCCGACTGCAGTAATCACCGAGTCGAGCGAGAATACCGCATCTAACACCACTATCTGTGCAACCACCGGCCAGAAGCGTGCGCGGCTTCCCTGTTGGCTATTTTCCTCGTCTTTACCTTCTAATCGTTCATTAAGCTCGGTTGTTGCCTTGAACAGCAAAAATATCCCACCCGCCAACATGATAATGTCGCGTGCGCTGAAAGAATGGCCGAAGAGAGTGATTAATGGCCGCGTGAGGGAGGAAAACCATGAAATTGCGGCCAGCAGCAGGAGGCGCATCACCAGCGCAAAAAGCAATCCAGTAACACGGGCGCGGTCACGCTGATGCCGGGGAAGCTTGTCGGCAAGAATAGCGATAAAAATCAGATTATCGATACCCAGTACAATCTCGAGAACCACCAGGGTAGCCAGCCCGGCCCAAATCGACGGATCGGCGATCCATTCCATATTGCTTTCATACCTTTGTGCAAGCGGAGGAGTCCGCACCATGAATAATGGTTGTTGGGGCGGGAAATTTCAAATTTAAAATCAGAGAGCTAGGTAATTCACGCTGATTGCCTGAATTTTCAGAAAAGTGCTCTAAATCCGGCTTGATACGAATTCATTTACGCTTTGTGGCTGACAAAAATCTCTGTTGTTGACTTTTTCGACAATTCGTTGATTTGCTCGACATACCCAGAACCCGTGTGGCCCGGCAATACGTTTTTTATTGTTTTATATTAAAAAAAGTCAATTTACGGGTAACAATCTTATTTTTTTATGATTGACTTAAGGTCATACTAAACTCGTGATGTGTGGTTTCCGTTTGCACGGCTTAGACGTAAGCTACTGAAAGATTCACGGTATAAAGACAACATCTTATACAGATTTGGGATTGTTGATTGAGCCTGCAAAAGCATGGCGAGAGTCTATACTTTGCTTAAGTGATTTTTAAAGCTAATAGCTATTGCTTAAGTATCTTCAGTGGGTAGAGCGGTAGATAAATTCTGTAAAACCGCTGGCTGAATTTTAATCTTATGGTGTTGAGGAGTATCTCTTACAATGTTAAAAGCTGTTATCCCTGTTGCCGGTTTAGGCACACGTATGTTGCCTGCGACAAAGGCCATTCCGAAAGAAATGCTGCCAATTGTTGATAAGCCTCTGATTCAGTACATCGTTAATGAATGCGCTGCCGCTGGCATCAAAGAAATCATTCTGGTCACTCACTCGTCCAAAAATGCAATTGAAAACCATTTTGACACCTCTTTCGAGCTTGAAAGCATGCTTGAGTCGCGCGTCAAGCGCCAGCTGCTGGAAGAGATCCAGTCTATCTGCCCGAAAGGCGTAACCATCATGAACGTGCGTCAGGGCCAGTCTAAAGGCCTCGGGCATGCAGTGCTTTGCGCGCGTCCGCTGATTGGCGATGCGCCTTTTGCCGTTATTTTGCCAGACGTTCTGATGGACGAAGTTTCTTGCGACCTGCGCAGAGACAACCTCGCTGCGATGGTTAAGCGTTTTGAAGAAACGGGTAACAGCCAGGTAATGGTTGAAGAAGTACCAGAAGAAGACGTTTCTAAATATGGCGTGGTTGACTGCAACGGTGTTGAAGGTGAACCTGGCAAAAGCATTCCAATGAAAGCTATTGTCGAAAAGCCGGACCGCAAAGACGCGCCATCAAATTTGGCGGTTGTTGGCCGTTATGTGTTTAACGAAGACATCTGGCCTCTGCTGGCAGTAACCCCTTATGGTGCGGGTAACGAAATTCAGCTGACTGATGCAATTGCATTGCTGATGAAGAAAGAAACCGTTGAAGCCTTTACCATGACCGGCCGTTCGCACGACTGCGGCGACAAATTGGGTTATATGAAAGCTTTCGTAGAATATAGCCTGCGTCATAATGCTTCAGGCGCTCAATTTAAAGAATGGCTGAAAACACTTAAGATTGATTGATTTTTACTTTTAAAAATTGATTAAAAAAAAAGCACCGTTGATCGGTGTTTTTTGTGTTTTTAACAACCTTAAGTTATCAATAGAGATCATTGGAATTATTTTTCTGATGTTTATTTTATGAAATAGCTTAATTATTATTCATTCAAAGTTGAAAATATTGGCAATATCAACTTACGAGAATAATCTGGAAGAAATATATTTTTGTTCATGCCAGCATTTTGCGCACTCGATTAGAACTTTTTACTAACAATAGCTATACTGGGCGGCAAATAGCTCCTGATTAATACTGCAGGACACGCAACCCTCAAATAAAGCTTAATGACCCTTAAAACGAACAGTACTTTGGTTGCTACAAGCCAAGGGCGGTAGCATTCATCAAGGTCAAGTGACTCAATGCTAACTAATTGTTCTAATTAAAAAAACTGTTGCAAAGTAAGATATCTTAAGGAAAGAAAATGTTACTCCCAGTGATCATGGCAGGTGGTACCGGCAGTCGTCTTTGGCCAATGTCCAGAGAGCTTTATCCTAAGCAGTTTTTAAGGTTGCACAGCAAAAATTCTATGCTGCAAGAGACTGTACTTCGTTTGGACGATCTTGAAGTACGCGAGCCAGTTGTGATCTGCAATGACGAGCATCGTTTTCTGGTAGCAGAACAATTAAGACAGATCAAAAAACTGTCTAATAACATTATTCTTGAACCTGTTGGACGCAATACTGCTCCTGCTATAGCTCTCGCGGCGCTGAACGCGATAAAAGATGGTGATGACCCGGTCATGCTGGTACTGGCTGCCGATCACGTCATTAATAATGTTGAAAAGTTTCACGAAGTTGTTGAAAAGGCGATTCCATTTGCCAGTAAAAACAGTCTGGTAACCTTTGGTATTGTGCCTACCGGCCCTGAAACCGGATACGGTTATATTCAACGTGGCGAAAGCATTGGAGAACTTGATGAAGGCTATCAGGTTAAATGCTTTGTTGAAAAGCCTGACAGCGCTACTGCTGAAACCTATATCGCTTCCGGTGAATATTACTGGAACAGCGGCATGTTTATGTTCCGCGCCAAGAAATACCTCGAAGAGTTAGAGAAATTCCGTCCAGATATCTATGAAGCCTGCAAAAAATCACTGCATGATCTGCCAGACGGGATGGACTTCATCACCGTAGATAAAGAAGCCTTTTCACTTTGTCCTGATGATTCAGTCGACTATGCCGTGATGGAAAAAACACGTAACGCGATGGTTGTGCCATTGGATGCAGGCTGGAGTGATGTTGGTTCCTGGTCAGCCTTGTGGGAAGTCAACGAAAAAGATGAGCAAAACAATGCGCTCACGGGCGACGTATTCCTGCACAACACCCATGATTGTTATATTAATACCGATGAGAAAATGGTTGCGGCCGTTGGTGTGCAAAATCTGGTAATTGTAAATACTAAAGATGCGCTTCTGGTTGTTGATAAGTCAAAAGTTCAAGATGTTAAGAAAGTTGTGGAATATCTTAAAACTAATCTGAGAAGCGAATATAAGCATCATCGCGATATTTACCGCCCTTGGGGTAAAAGCGATTTAGTGGTTGCCGAGAATCGTTTCAATGTAAATCGCGTAACGGTTAATCCTGGCGGTAAATTATCCACTCAGATGCATCATCACCGCGCAGAACACTGGATTATTCTGGCCGGTACCGCACAGGTCACTATCAGTGACAATACTTTCCTGTTGACGGAAAATCAGTCAACGTTTATTCCGATTGGGTCAGTTCATACTCTGGAAAACCCAGGCAAAATCCCATTGGAAATTCTTGAAGTTCGCTCTGGTTCTTACCTTGGCAACGATGACGTTATTCGCATTAAAGATCACTACGGTCGTAATTAATTCTTGAGGTTTACATGACTACGTTAACTTGTTTCAAAGCTTATGATATCCGTGGAAAACTGGGCGAAGAGTTAAATACAGATATCGCTTACCGTATTGGTCGTGCATTTGGTGAATACCTCAAGCCGAAAAAAGTTGTTTTAGGTGGTGATGTCCGCTTAACCAGCGAAGAGCTGAAATTAGCGCTCGGCAATGGCCTTATGGATGCCGGAACCGACGTTTATGATATCGGTGTCAGTGGTACTGAAGAAGTTTATTTTTCCACCTTCCATTTAGATATGGACGGCGGTATTGAAGTTACTGCAAGTCATAATCCAATGGATTATAACGGCATGAAACTGGTGCGTAAGAATTCCCAGCCTATCAGCGGTGATACCGGGCTGCTTGATATTAAGCGATTGGCCGAGCAAAACGAATTTGCTGCAGTAGATTCCTCCAAACGCGGTACTTATCAGAAAATCGATATTCTTGAGCAATATGTTGATCACCTGCTGGGTTATATTAATCCTTCAGCGCTTAAACCTCTGAAGTTGGTGATCAACTCAGGAAATGGCGCAGCAGGACATGTTATCGATGAGATTGAACGCCGCTTCAAAAAAGATAATGTCCCAGTGACATTTATCAAAGTTCATAATCAGCCCGATGGTAATTTCCCTAACGGTATTCCTAATCCACTGCTGCCAGAATGTCGCGCCGATACCGCTGACGCAGTAAAAGCACATAATGCTGATATGGGTATTGCTTTCGACGGCGACTTTGACCGCTGCTTCTTCTTTGACGCGGCTGGTGAGTTCATTGAAGGGTATTATATTGTCGGCTTATTGGGACAGGCTTTCCTCGAAAAGAATCCTGGACAAAAAATAATTCACGACCCGCGCCTGACCTGGAATACGCAGGATATTGTGAGCCAGTCTGGCGGCGTGGCGATTATGTCGAAAACGGGCCACGCGTTTATCAAAGAACGCATGCGCAGTGAAGACGCCGTGTATGGCGGCGAGATGAGCGCCCACCACTATTTCCGTGATTTCGCCTACTGCGACAGTGGCATGATCCCGTGGTTGCTGGTGGCCGAACTGGTTTCGGTAAAAGGTAACTCGCTGAGCAGCATGGTGAAAGATCGCATGGCGGCATTCCCTGCATCTGGCGAAATCAACCGCAAGGTAGAAGATGCCAAGCTGGTTATCCAAAGAATTCGCGATACTTACGAATCCGACGCACTGAATGTCGATTTCACCGATGGCCTCAGCCTCGAGTTTGCTGATTGGCGCTTCAACCTGAGAAGCTCCAATACCGAGCCTGTTATCCGATTGAACGTTGAATCAAAAGGGAACACTGAGCTGATGAATCAGAAAACAGCAGAGATCATCCAGCTATTAGGTGGGGATTCTTTGTGAAAGATTTACTACTAGCAATTTATCGCTATCGTGGTTTTATCACTAGCAGCGTTAAGCGAGACTTTCAGTCTCGCTATCAGACAAGCATGTTAGGTGCTCTGTGGCTGGTTTTACAGCCTTTAGCGATGATCCTGGTTTATACGCTGGTCTTCTCACAGGTAATGCGCGCAAGAATGCCCGGTGAGGCAGGTCCCTTCACCTACAGTATTTATCTATGTTCCGGCGTATTGACCTGGACTTTATTTACTGAGATTGTCGACAAAAGCCAGAACGTTTTTATTGCTAACGCTAACCTGATTAAGAAACTAAGTTTTCCAAAAATTTGCCTCCCAATTATTGTCGTTTTATCGGCGGTGGCTAATTTCTTAATTATTTTCAGCTTATTTATTATTTTCCTGCTACTGACTGGGAATTTCCCTAATATGTTGTTTCTAGCATTTATCCCATTGTTGTGTCTTCAGCTACTTTTCTCTGTAGGATTAGGCATGATTTTCGGGGTGATGAACGTATTTTTCCGTGACGTCGGGCAGTTTGTCACCGTTCTCCTTCAGTTTTGGTTTTGGTTTACTCCGGTTGTTTATGTTTTGAATTCACTACCTGATTGGGCGCATAACGTATTGATGTATAACCCATTAGCTCGTCTTATGGCCGGTTATCAGTCAATTTTTACCTATCACAGAATGCCTGATTGGTACTCGCTATGGCCAGTGCTGCTGTTAGGGATTGTATTTTGCGCGCTCGGAATGCGGCTATTTAGAAAGCATTCTGCTGATATGGTGGATGAATTATAATGAGCTTTATTTCTGTTGATAAAGTCGGTAAGGCCTACAAGCAATATCCCTCAAAGTCTGCGCGATTAATTGAGTGGCTCTCGCTGTCGAAAAAACTACAACACGACCTCAAATGGATCCTCAACGATATATCGTTTGTTGTTAAACCAGGCGAGGCCGTGGGTATAATTGGTATCAATGGGGCAGGCAAGAGTACCCTGCTGAAACTGATAACCGGTACAGCTAAGCCCACTACCGGTGAGATCCGTATTGAAGGCCGTGTTGCCGCAATGCTCGAACTTGGTATGGGTTTTCATCCTGATTTTACCGGAAGGCAGAATGCCTATATGTCTGGGCAGTTGCTGGGAATGACCGCACAGCAGGTCAGTGACCTGATGCCTGAGATCGAAGAGTTTGCAGAAATCGGCGATTATATCGATCAGCCGGCGCGCGTTTATTCAAGCGGTATGCAGGTGCGTCTCGCTTTTAGTATTGCTACTGCTATTCGCCCAGACGTGTTGATTATCGATGAAGCACTTTCGGTCGGTGATGCCTATTTTCAGCATAAAAGCTTTGCGCGAATTCGCGAGTTTCGCGAACAGGGAACGACTTTGCTGTTGGTCTCCCATGACAAAGCTGCGATTCAGTCAATTTGCGACCGCGCAATACTCTTAAATAAGGGGCGTATTGAGAAACAGGGTAATCCAGAAGAAATTATGGATTACTACAATGCAATGTTGGCCGAGAAGTCAGGATCGCCGGTTACTATCCGACAGGAAAAAACCGAAGATGGTCAGGTGCAGACTATTTCCGGGAATGGGGATGCCACGGTTGGTTCTATCTCTTTGATTAACAGCAAAGGGAAAGTTTCAGAAAATATTGGCGTTGGCGATCTCGTGACCTTGCAAATCGAGGTGGAAATTCATCGGCCAGTAAAAGAGTTGGTTTTAGGTTTTCAAATTAAGGATCGTCTGGGGCAAATAGTGTTTGGCACTAATTCCTACCATATGAAAGAAACGGTTCATGACCTGCTCGCAGGACAGAAAGTTACCTTTAATTATAAATTCCCGATGAACCTTGGTGAAGGTAACTTCTCAATTGCCACGGCATTGCATGACCGAGACACGCATATTAATAACAACTATGAGTGGCGAGACCTGGCTCTGGTATTCAATGTGATCAACATCGATAGGCTGTCATTCATTGGGGTGTCGTGGCTGGAAACGGAGTTAGAGTGTTCATATGAAAGATAGTTTTTATAGCGCATTTGAAAAAAAATATCGTGGGTCTCGCGAGCTAATTGGAAAGCGACTTGAAGCCTATATTCCAATAATTTCTCCCCTTTTAAAGGTGTATCCTGGGGCTAATGCACTCGACCTTGGCTGCGGTCGGGGTGAATGGCTAGAAATGGCCACGCATTTAGGCTTTGACGCTAGTGGGGTAGATCTTGACGAAGGAATGCTTTCTTATTGTATAGAGCTTAACCTCAAGGCTGAAAAAGCTGAAGCAATATCTAGCCTTAAAGCCTTGCCAGATAATTCTATCGCGCTGATTTCGTCCTTCCATCTAATTGAACATATTGGTTTTGACAATGTGCGTATTCTGGTTGATGAAGCGTTAAGAGTGCTAAAACCAGGAGGTCTGCTAATTTTAGAGACGCCCAATGCCGAGAATATTCAGGTGGGGACTAATACATTCCATTTAGACCCAACCCACGATAAGCCAATTCCGTATCAGCTATTAGAATTTTTAGCAGAGTATGCCGGTTTTAGTCGCACAAAGGTTATGCGCCTGCAAGAGCCTAAGCATATTAGCCAACAACATCTGAACGTATCGCTTTCGGACGTTTTACTCTCTGTCAGCCCTGATTACAGCGTGGTGGCGCAAAAGGGTGCTGATGAATCGATTGTAAGCCAGTTCCATACAGCCTTCGATGTCGATTATGGCGTTTCACTAATCGAACTAGCGAAAGCCTATGACGAAAACGAGCAGGCTTTTCACTCTCAGCTAAAAGTATTACAAGAAGAGATCTCAACTCTCAAAACTCAGGTTGTTGATATAGAGACGACTATTAGCACTGAAGCATTAGAAAGTGAAAGATTGCATCACGAGATCTGGTCAGAAAAAGAAGCTCGAAATTATGAGAGATGGGAAATAAAAGAGTCTCGAAATTATGAAGTATTAAACACAAAAGTTCATCTTGAGTATGAAAATGCCAAGCTTAAACAAGATATTGAGCAGTTGCAGGCAGCATTAGAACAAATGACCAACAACTATCACCATGTTGGCACTGCACATCATCATATGGTGTTAAGCCGATCCTGGAAAATTACCAAGCCTTACAGATTTGTGGGCCGGCAGGTTAAATATGTTTTGCAGCACGGTCCGGTAAATAGATTTAAGCAAATTGTTAAACGCGTTCTTGTAGCATTAAATTATCGACTTGCTCGCTATCCAGGGTTCAGAACGAAGCTTATTTCAGTCACTAGAAAGGCCGGACTTGAAAAAGTCGCCAGGCGAATTTATTTAAAAGCGCAGCACACCACCCACACCAGCGTGGTAGATGAAGTGCTGATTCATCAGGATTTAAAGCATCAACTACAACATCCTGAGCTAATCCCTCCGGCAGTCAAAGACATATTTTCCAAGCTAAAATAAATAGAACTTGAGGTAAGATACTTTGCATATTTTAATTGACCTTCAAGGCTGTCAATCTGAAAGTCGTTTTCGTGGAATAGGGCGCTACAGTGTTTCTTTAACTAAAGCTATTATACGTATTTCGAAAGAGCATAAAGTTTCTATTTTAATTAATGGCATGTATGATATTAATAATATCAATGACGTTAAAAATTTATACAGTAATTTGATTGATCCTGCAGATATGTATGTGTTTTCAGCGCATATGCCGACGCATTTTAGTGACAAGTCTAACCATGAGCGTTTGAAGTCTGCAAAGATTAATCGCGATCATGCTATTGCAAATATCAATCCTGATATCGTATTAGTTACTACCTTCTTTGAAGGCTTTAGCGATAATTTCGTTGTGTCAATATC
Organism: Serratia sp. M24T3; assembly: GCF_000257645.1. Taxonomy (GTDB): domain Bacteria; phylum Pseudomonadota; class Gammaproteobacteria; order Enterobacterales; family Enterobacteriaceae; genus Rouxiella. Next base: position 175,970 of record NZ_AJHJ01000007.1, on the reverse strand, counting down.
TGAAACAGATCGTGGCTGGAAAACCTTCTCTATTTGCTATGATCTGATCCCGCTAATGAATCCGGCGGTCTACCTTAGTGATAAACTCTTCCATGAGTTTTACATGGATAAAGTAAAAGAGTTTGAAAACTCTTACGGCGTGCTGTCTATTTCTAATTCCGTGGTCAACGAGTTGGAAAAGTATACTCAGGTTGCACCTGAGAAAATTCAGGCAATTTCTTCTGCGGTTGATGATGAATTTTGTGTTTTGGACTTAAGCGACGCCGAACGCCAATCCCTGCGCCAGAAATATCATATTCCGGGTGAGTTTCTGATGACCATCGGCGTGGTTGAACCACGTAAAAACATCGATGCACTGATTGAGGCCTACGGTAAACTTCCTCGTGCCGTTCGTGAACAATACAGCCTGGTATTAGCCTGTCAAATCAAGCCGCATAATCGAAGCTATCTGCTTGATGTGGCAAAAAAACACAGCGTACCCACTGGACAGATTGTCTTTACCGGCTACCTTTCAGATGAAGACTTGATCGGCCTGTATAATATTTGTCGCCTGTTTGTATTCCCGTCTATACATGAGGGATTTGGATTACCACCGCTTGAGGCCATGAGTTGCGGAGCCGCAACTATTTCCTCTAACTTAACCAGTTTACCCGAGGTAATAGGTTGGGAAGGGGCGATGTTTAACCCCAGAAACACAGGCGAAATGGCTGCCCTGATGGAGCGTGGGCTAACGGATGAGTCTTTCCATAGTGAGTTAGTCGCCCACGCGGCTATTCAGGCAACAAAATTCTCTTGGCAACGCAGTGCCGAATTGTCTTTGGCAGCGTTTGAAAAAGCCTTGGCGGACAATGTTGAAAAGCCGTCGGTAGACAATGATGCCTTGCTTGCGCAGTCCATTCACGCTTTTCGGGCTATTGACGCTCTCGATGATGAAGACCGTTTAGGCACGGCCTGGGCCTTGGCACAAAATAGCTTTGTCGGTCATAAAAAGAAACTACTGGTTGACGTTTCCGTGTTGGTTGAGCACGATGCGGCTACAGGCATTCAGCGGGTTGTCAGAAGCGTATTATCCTGCCTGTTGAGGATGAGCTTACCGGGATACGAAGTCCGCCCCGTTTATTGCAAAATGGGCAACAACTATCATTACGCTAACGCCTATCAGAATTCAAAATTTGGTTCGACACGCGGCGAAGATGAGGCCGTGCTATTTACTAAGGGCGATGTGATGCTGGTGCTTGACCTAACCGCGCATCTTTTCCCTTATTTAAATTCGCAGTTGGATAAAATTCGCCGCACCGGTGCCCAAGTTCACTTTGTGGTCTACGATATTATTCCGATCTCACAGCCTAAGTGGGCAGCAGAGAGCATTCAGCGGGTCTTTCCTGCGTGGCTTGCCTCTTTGGCTCAGCACGCCGATGGTCTGGTCTGTATTTCAGAAAGCGTGGCTGATGAAGTTCGCGAATGGCTCGACAAGCAGCGTGAAATCATCGCTATAAATCCTTATTTAACAGTGAAAAGCTTCCATTTGGGGGCCGATCTTGACGCCAGCATGCCGAGCAAGGGCATGCCCGAAAATGCAGCGCAGGTTCTGTCGGCTATACAACAGCGTGAAAGTTTTCTGATTGTGAGCACTATTGAGCCTCGCAAAGGTCATCAGCAAGCTTTAGAGGCCTGTGAGCTGCTGTGGGCTAAAGGAGTTAAGTGCAATCTGGTCATCGTAGGCAAGCAGGGCTGGGCGGTGGAGGAATTAGCCGAAAAGATACGTAAGCACCCACAGCTAAACAAGCAGCTGTTCTGGCTAAACGGTATCAGTGACGAATTCCTTGAAATGCTGTATGACCAGTCGAGTGCACTGTTGGTTCCTTCTTTTGCTGAAGGTTTTGGCCTGCCTTTGATTGAGGCGGCACAGAAAGATTTGCCACTCATTATTCGTGATATTCCCGTATTTAAGGAAATTGCTGCCGAGCACGCAACCTACTTCAAGGGGACAGAGGCTAAAGTGTTAAGCGATGTGCTCATTACCTGGATTGAGGATTCTAAACAGGGTAACGTCCCGAAATCTTCAGCTATCAGCTGGTTGAGCTGGCGAGAGAGTACTGAGCAACTGTTGAAGCAGCTGCCTTTATAGTTGTAAAACACTTTCCTGGGGCGTGAGATGTCACAGTTTTTCGCCCTGACTTGGTCAGCCAATTTGGGTATTCCAGCCCTATGGTTCGGTGGCTACCATAATATCTCAGTGATTTAAATATCTGCAGTTCGATTATTTATTAATTAAGAGTCTACTGTGATAACAAAACTTTACTGATATATAAAATTTTTTTAAGCCACTGCGCCTGTTGAAAATTATCGTTTGGCCTATAGAGAATTTATTCTTAATAGAGTAAAACGGAAAAACGCAATAACATTATTAATGTACTTTTGATTGACAATCAATAAACTATAACATTTGTAAACTAGATGGATTTCAAGATGACTAATAAAGTAGCGATTATTACTGGTGTTACCGGACAAGATGGCGCGTATTTGGCTGAACTTCTGCTTGAAAAAGGCTATACCGTTTACGGTACTTACCGTCGTACCAGCTCTGTAAACTTCTGGCGTATTGAAGAGTTGGGAATTAAAGGTAATCCTAATCTGCATTTGACCGAATATGACCTGACCGATTTATCGGCCAGCATTCGTTTGCTGCAAAATACCGGTGCTACCGAGGTGTATAACCTTGCAGCGCAGAGCTTTGTAGGTGTGTCATTTGAACAACCAATCACCACTGCCGAAATCACCGGCCTTGGCGCGGTAAACCTGTTGGAAGCTATTCGCATCGTTAATCCGAAAGTGCGTTTCTATCAGGCTTCTACTTCTGAGATGTTTGGTCAAGTGCAGGCAATTCCTCAGAAAGAAGATACTCCTTTCTATCCTCGCAGCCCGTATGGTGTGGCTAAGCTTTACGCTCACTGGATGACCATCAACTATCGCGAAAGCTACAACATTTTTGCTTCCAGCGGCATTCTGTTCAACCATGAATCACCACTGCGCGGTCAAGAGTTTGTAACTCGTAAAATTACTGACTCAGTAGCAAAAATCCATCTTGGCAAACTAGACGTGCTGGAATTAGGTAACATGGATGCCAAGCGCGACTGGGGCTTCGCTAAAGAATATGTTGAAGGCATGTGGCGTATGCTGCAAGCCGATGCGCCTGATACTTTCGTGCTGGCTACCAACCGTACTGAAACCGTTCGCGACTTCGTCTCAATGGCATTTAAAGCAGTGGGTATTGATCTGCGCTTTGAAGGTAAAGACGAAAACGAAGTGGGTATCGATACTGCGACCGATAAAACGCTGGTTAAAGTTAATCCTAAGTTCTATCGCCCTGCAGAAGTTGAGCTGCTGATTGGCGACCCAGCTAAAGCTAAAGAAGTTCTGGGTTGGGAACCGAAAACTACTCTTGAACAGCTGTGCAAGATGATGGTTGAAGAAGATCTGCGTCGTAATAAACAAGGTTTCTCCTTCTAATGACTACAAATGGCAAAATAGCTTTAATCACTGGGATTAAGGGATTTACAGGCCATTTCATGGCAGCCGAGCTATCGGCTGCCGGATATCAGGTCTTCGGACTTGGTACGCAGCCATCCCAATCATTAGTCAATTATGAAACGGTAGATCTGACCAATTCTGAAGCGACTAAGTCCACCATTGAAAAAATCAAACCTGATGTTGTTGTGCACCTGGCTGCAATAGCGTTTGTAGGCCATGCCGATATTAATGCGTTTTATAATGTTAATGTCTGTGGAACGCGAAACCTGCTTCAGGCACTGGTTGAATGTTCCCATCATCCAGAAGCGGTGCTTATCGCCAGCAGTGCCAACGTATACGGCAATGCGGCAGAAGGGCGTTTACGTGAAGACACCGAGCTTAACCCGGCCAATGATTATGCGGTCAGTAAAATTGCTATGGAATACGTTGCGAAAATGTATTCTGACAAGCTGCCGATTATTATTACTCGACCTTTCAATTATACCGGTGAAGGGCAGGCGACTAATTTCCTGATCCCTAAAATAGTGGATCATTTTAAAAGACGTTCACCGACTATTGAGTTAGGTAATATCGACGTATGGCGTGATTTCTCAGATGTTCGTTACGTTACTGCTGTTTATCATGCCCTGATAAAGTCTCAGGCATTTGGTGGAACATTTAACGTTGCTTCTGGTGAAATGTATTCGCTGCGGGCTATCATTTCTTTGTGCGAAGAGATCACCGGGCACAAGATTGAAGTGCAGGTTAATCCGCTATTCGTCAGAAAGAATGAAATTAAAGAACTATGTGGTGATACTCATCATTTACAGTCGACATGTAAAGTCTTGCCTGAAAAAATCGAATTGAAAGATACACTGCTCTGGATGCTTAATAACTAATGCTTAAAATAATCCTTTCCACTGACTGCGTAAAGTTCCCTTTAACCGGCATCGGGCGCTATGCGTTCGAGCTGGCAAAACAGCTTGAAAACAGCCAGAGTGTGGACTTATCATATCTTCACGGCTTATCTATCACCAAAACGTTACCGATTGCCAGCGAGACAGGTAACACAGGGCAAGGATTGAAAAGGCATTTGCAGAAAAGTCGTATTGTCAGTGAGATTTATCGTATCACTTATCCTTACGCAAAATCATATGTATTAAGTAAACAGGAAGAGCATATTTTCCACAGTCCCAATTATTATATTCCACCCAATATCGGTAAGAGTGTAGCAACGTTTCACGATCTTTCTGTATTTCACTGGCCAGAATTTCATCCTGCTGGTCGTGTGCATTTAATGCAGAAAGAATTGAAGAAAACTGTAGCTCGTGCCAAAGTATTAGTTACTGATTCCGAATATACTAAAAAAGAATTAATTGAATACTTTGATACCGATTTAAATAACGTGGTTGTTGCTCCTTTGGCCAGTAGTGGGTTTTTCGCTCCAAGACTCGAGTCCGAAGTACAACCGGTATTATCTAAATACCAACTTAGTTATAAACAATTCTTTTTATATACCGGTACTATTGAGCCGCGTAAAAACATTCTGACTTTATTGCAGGCTTATGATCGCCTCGACCTGATAACAAAAACTAATTTTCCTTTGGTGATTAGCGGTTATAAAGGCTGGGAGAACGAAGAGCTTTTCAGGCTTTTCAAGAAGGGCAACGACGAGGGATGGTTAAAATATCTTGGCTACACGGCCTCTGAAGATTTACCTCTGCTCTATTCTGCTGCCAAAGGCTTTTTGTTCCCATCAATTTATGAAGGGTTTGGATTGCCGGTGCTTGAAGCAATGGCCTCAGGTATTCCCGTTATTTGTTCCAATGCAAGTTCGTTACCTGAAGTCGTTGGTCAAGCGGCTTTAATGCACGAACCCTATGATGTTCAGGGCTACGCTGAATCTATTAATCTCATTATTCAAGACTTCAATGTTGAGCAACGCATGATATCAGCAGGTATTGAACGGGCTAAAGCATTCTCATGGGAACACTGTGCCGAAAAAACCATTCAAGCCTACACTCAGGTATCAGAAATTTATGATTAAAGTTCTACATTGCTACAAAACCTATTACCCAGATTCTTTTGGTGGCATTGAACAGGTTATCTACCAGCTTTCTGAAGGGGGAGCTCAACGCGGAACTATTTCAACAGTATTTACTCTTACCAGTAATGAGATTGGAATTAATCCGACATCCATTGAAAATCATTCTAGCTATCGGGTTAAAACCCAAATCGAAGTGGCTTCAACTCCATTCTCCCTCAAAGCTTTTGGTGAGTTTAAAAAGCTTGCTGCAGATGCAGATATTATTCACTACCATTTCCCTTATCCGTTTATGGATTTGTTGCATTATGGCGCAGGGATCAATAAGCCTACTGTAGTAAGTTATCACTCTGATATTGTCAAACAGAAGTTTTTGTTAAATCTTTATATTCCATTAATGAATAAATTCTTAGGGGATGCTGACTGTATTGTTGCAGCTTCACCTAATTATGTTGAAAGCAGCAGCGTGCTGCAAAAGTTTAAAGATAAAGTTTATGTTATTCCTTACGGTTTGGATAAGAAATTTTATAATAACGCATCTGCCGAAATAAAAGAAAAGTGGCGTCAAAGGTTCCCAAACGGATTTTTCCTGTTTGTTGGAACTTTCCGCTATTATAAAGGGCTACATACGCTCATCGAAGCGGCAAAGAATTCAGATTATCCCATCGTCCTTATCGGCAGCGGACCAATCGAGAGTGAATTAAAAGACCAGGCCAAAAAATATGGTGTGGATAATATTCATTTCCTGGGCGCATTACAGGATGAAGATAAAACCGCACTGCTTGAGCTTTCAACCTGTCTGGTATTTCCGTCACACCTGCGTTCTGAGGCTTTCGGTATTTCGCTTATCGAGGCTTCGCTGTATTCCAAGCCTGCAATCTCTTGCGAAATTGGCACTGGAACGACTTATATTAACATCAACGAAGTCACCGGATTGGTTGTACCGCCTGAGGACCCGCTCGCCTTGAGGCGTGCAATGGACAGAATATGGTCGAATCCCGAGCAGTCGTGTCAATTTGGTATTGCAGCCAATGAGCGGTTTGAACAATTATTCACCGCAGAGAAAATGGTGGAGCAATATACTAAGATTTATGAAAAGTTAATTTCTAAAGCATGATGCCGCCTGTTTAGGTGAAGTTATTGACTTTTCAGTACTTCCTGGAAGTTTTGAATCTACTGAATGCGATATTAGAGGATGATTAATTAGGTTAATAAATTGTTGTTTAATCGTTTCATCGCTCTTTTTGACCTGCAATTTTCTCGTGTTACCGGTAAAGTAATGAGTGCTCGGCATAGTGATTGAGGCTGTACTACGCTGTATTGCACCTACAAAATATTTGGTTGCGATAGTTATGGCTGCGATAGGTACACCCTCAGTCATTCTGATGTACAATGCTTGGGTTCATTTGTATGGCGCGGTGAAAATAAACCTACTAAGAACAGGGGTTTGAGCCTCACCGGGCTATCAACTATTTCTGACAGGAGTTGCTAATGTCCAAACAACAGATCGGCGTCGTTGGTATGGCGGTAATGGGTCGTAACCTGGCGCTTAACATTGAAAGCCGTGGTTATTCCGTTGCTATTTTTAACCGTTCAAGCGACAAGACTGATGAAGTTATCGCTGAGAATCCGGGTAAAAATCTCGTTCCACACCACACCGTCGAAGCGTTTGTTGAGTCACTGGAAAAACCACGCCGTATTCTGCTGATGGTGAAAGCAGGTGAAGCGACAGATAAAACTATCGCCTCCCTCACACCACACCTTGATAAAGGTGACATCCTCATTGATGGCGGCAACACCTTCTACAAAGACACCATTCGTCGTAACAAAGAACTGTCTGACCAAGGCTTCAACTTTATCGGTACCGGTGTTTCCGGTGGCGAAGAAGGCGCACTGAAAGGCCCTTCAATCATGCCTGGCGGTCAGAAAGAAGCGTATGAACTGGTTGCACCAATCCTTGAGCAGATCGCTGCTCGCGCTGACGACGGCGACGCTTGCGTAGCTTACATCGGTGCTGACGGTGCTGGCCACTACGTTAAAATGGTTCACAACGGTATCGAATACGGCGACATGCAGCTGATCGCTGAAGCTTATTCTCTGCTGAAACAGTCCCTGAACCTGAGCAATGAAGAGCTGGCCAGCACCTTCGTTGAATGGAACAAGGGCGAGCTGAGCAGCTACCTGATCGACATCACCAAAGACATCTTCACCAAGAAAGACGAAGACGGCAAATACCTGGTTGATGTGATCCTTGACGAAGCTGCCAACAAAGGCACCGGTAAGTGGACCAGCCAGAGTTCTCTGGACCTCGGCGAGCCACTGTCTCTGATCACCGAGTCCGTATTTGCTCGTTACCTTTCTTCTCTGAAAGATCAGCGTGTTGCCGCTTCTAAAGTGCTGACTGGTCCTAAAGTGAAGGCCTATGAAGGCGAGAAAGCAGACTTCATCGAGAAAGTACGTCGTGCTCTGTACCTGGGTAAAATCGTTTCTTACGCTCAAGGCTTCTCACAGCTGAAAGCGGCATCTGACGAGAACAACTGGGATCTGCATTACGGCGAAATCGCCAAGATCTTCCGTGCGGGCTGCATCATCCGTGCTCAGTTCCTGCAGAAAATCACCGATGCTTATGAAGAAAACGCGTCAATTGCTAACCTGCTGCTGGCTCCTTACTTCAAAAATATCGCTGACGAATACCAGCAAGCGCTGCGTGACGTGGTGTCTTATGCCGTTCAGAACGGTATCCCGACGCCAACGTTCTCTGCTGCAATCAACTACTACGATAGCTATCGCAGTGAGTTCCTGCCAGCTAACCTGATCCAGGCACAGCGTGACTACTTCGGTGCACATACTTACAAACGCATCGATAAAGAAGGCGTGTTCCATACCGAGTGGATGGAATAAATTTATTTATAGGCTTTAGTGGATAGATATTTCCACTTAGTATAAAAACCAGGCTGATTTTAGCCTGGTTTTTTTTTACTAATTTCCTCCCTAAATTAAATAATAATTGTCTTATTGACATTTACCTTTGGACACCATTGGTAAATCTATGTATTGTTTGTTACAAACCTATAAATTATTATTATAAATTTCAAGGGCGGTAATATTTTGAAAAAAATCAACGATAAGGATGCATGCTTCGGTTTTATTATTTCGTTATTAATTGGGATAGCATTTTATTTTATTGTTTTTGGTAATGAGATGCTAAATCCGATCCATATTAATTGGTTAGGACGAGGTGATTGGGCTCAAAGTTATTTAGGGTGGGAGTTTTTTAGAGAAGCCCCTTGGAATTTCCCGATTGTTGGTTTATCCCCAAATTTTGGATTGGAGGTAAGTAACGCAATAGTTTATACCGACTCAAATCCACTTTTAGCTATTATTTTTAAATCTATTTCTAGATGGTTACCAGTAGAGTTTCAATACTTTGGGATCTGGATTCTTATTTGCTCGATACTACAAGCTGTTTTTTCCTGGAAAATAGTAGCAAGGTATTCGGGAAATACATTAATAAAATTGGCTGGGACTTTACTCTTGATGTTTATCCCTGCATGGATAAATCGAGTGGGACATTTAAATCTGATGGCTCATTTTTTCATCCTTGCAGCCATACTAGTGACCTTAGATGAAAAAAAGAGAGACAAAACTTTCCTTTGGGGACTGCTAATATGTTGTTCAATGCTTGTGCATTTATATTTAACCTTGATGGTATGCGTGTTCTGGATAGGTGCAATAATAAAAATAGCTTCAGATAAAAAAGAAAATTTTTGGAGAATAATAACATTTAAGGTATTACCTATTTTTATCGCTATTGCTATTGTTCGCATAATGAGTGGGTATTTTACCGTTGCCAATGGTGCTGAGGGGGCAGGGTTCGGAGATTGGCGCGCTAATGTCTTAACACCATTTCTGGCAAATGGTTGGTCTGTGTATCTTAGCACGCATAATTTCTCTGATGGTGAAAGAGAGGGTTTCAACTATCTTGGTGTGGGACTTATTTTACTTGCATCATTGAATGTGATAAATATAACGCGTTATTTTTCCTCAGGAAAACTTAAAAATAAATTATTTTTAATATTGCCAGTTGTGTTTTTTATATTATTTTCATTTAGTAATAAAGTAGCATTGGGGCCTTATGTTATTCATTATCCGCTCCCATCGTTTATTCTTAAAATCGCTTCGGTTTTCCGTGCATCCGGTCGCTTCTTCTGGCCTGTAACTTATCTGTTTGTGATTTTTATTATTAGTTTGACAGTGAGAAATTTCAGCAAAAATAACGCTGTTATTATCTTGCTACTTTGTACTGCGCTACAAATTTATGATACTCATAACGGCTGGAGTGCAATTAAAAATCAATTTTCAGATATTAAAAAATCAAGCTGGACGCCTAACCTAAAAAGTGATTTTTGGGCAGTAAATGCTAAAATGTATGACAAAATAAGGTGGGTGCCTTTTAATAATTCTTCTAAAGATTGGAAGGATTTATCCTTTATTACTTTAAATGCACATAAAAAAACTAATGATGTTTACATGGCAAGATTTGATGTGCTTAAATCCGAGTCAATGAATCAGGATGTAATGAGAGGATTGTTAGATGGAAATTATCCCGCGGACACAATATATGTGATGGATCAGAATCTGCTCGATATGATTAGCGTCCGTGAAGGTGATGTTTATGCAAAAGTCGATGGGGTTTATGTTCTAGTACCCAATGCTAAAAATTGCTTAGCCTGTGAGAAGATTTATAATCCTTCTAGTATAAAAAAATCTAAGATATTTGATTTTACATCACTTGGTAAGGGTTTTAATTTATTAACTAACGGCTGGTCAATTCAAGAAGGCTGGGGGGTATGGAATGCGAGCAATAAAGCTTCCCTTCTTCTGCCTATACAGGGTGGTAATCAAAAAATAAAAATAACATATAACCCATTCATATCACCTAAAACTCCTGTGCAACGTGTCATTATAAAAGTAAATGGCGTCATACTTGCCAATGTTACAAACTCTCAGCCTACGGAAAGTAATATGTCTTTCGTATTACCGACCATGTCAGACAGTACAAGTAAAAGTGTACTACTTGAATTCGAATTCCCAGATGCAATTAAAGCTTCGGATGTCTATTCTGATGGCGATGCCAGAAAATTAGCATTTGGCATAAAGAAAATCGAAATTGAGTAATCAGCAACAGAGGGAGTTCGCTCCCAAGTGGCTTTCTTTACTCAAGGTGAAAATAATCAACCTTGTTAAGAATTATTTATTTTTATTAAAGATGGATTGCTTCATATGCTAAAACTACTATTCAAATATTGTGTGGTGGGAGGGTTTAACACATTGTTGCATTGGTTAACTTTTGCCATTGTGTACAACTATTTGCATGCCTCACAGGCAATTAGTAACCTTGCTGGATTTTGCATCGCAGTCACTTTTAGCTTTTTTGTTAACGCTAAATGGACTTTCAATGCCGAGCATACAACTTTTCGCTATTTTATTTATGTTGGATTCATGGGATGTGTAGCCCTGGCTTTTGGATTCATCGCGGATGAAATGCAGTTTAATCCATACATCACGCTGGTAGGTTTCACAATCACCAGCTTAGTCATTGGTTTCCTCTATTCAAACTTTGTAGTCTTCAGGGCTAAAGCAAAATGAAAATTTCTCTTGTAGTGCCTGTTTTCAACGAAGAAGCGACGATCCAAATTTTCTATCAAGCAGTACGTGAATCCGAGGAACTGAAGGAGCATGAAGTAGAGATTGTTTTTATCAATGATGGTAGCAAAGATGCGACCGAAGCGATGATCAACACCCTCGCGCTTGCTGATAAAAATGTTCAGGCTATCAGTTTCAGCAGAAACTTTGGCAAGGAGCCTGCCTTGCTGGCCGGGCTTGAACATGCAACTGGCGATGCAGATATCCCCATTGATGTCGATCTGCAAGACCCGATTGAAGTTATTCCTCGGATGATTGAAAAGTGGCAAGCCGGTGCCGATATGGTTCTGGCAAAAAGGGCAGATCGTACCAGCGATGGTCATCTTAAAAGAAACTCTGCTCTGATGTTTTATAAGTTACACAATAAAATCAGCAACCCTAAAATTGAAGAAAATGTCGGTGATTTCCGCTTACTTTCTCGTGAGTTGGTTGAGAATATCAAGCAGTTGCCTGAGCGTAATCTTTTTATGAAAGGGATTCTCAGTTGGGTCGGCGGCCGCACTGAAATTATTGAATATAGTCGAGCGGTGAGAGTCGCTGGAACTTCAAAATTCAATGGATGGAAGTTGTGGAACCTTGCTCTAGAGGGGATAACAAGCTTTTCTACATTCCCTTTGCGGGTGTGGACTTGTCTCGGAATGTTTGTCGCTGCGTTTTCGTTTGTCTATGGCGGCTGGCTAATTTTGTACACTTTGGCATTCGGTAACCCTGTTAAAGGCTACGCTTCGATCATGGCCTCCATACTTTTCCTCGGAGGCATTCAACTGATCGGCATTGGCGTTCTTGGGGAGTATATTGGCAGGATCTATATTGAAACCAAGGGCAGACCAAGGTACATCATAAAAAAATAACAACCCGATGACGTTGGTTGAGCTTGAAGATGCCTCGCCATTTTCGATGAAGACTCAATTGGAATACCGAGCTTGATGCTCGGCATTTTTTCACTTCCACACTACGTTATTTCGTATGTCTTTGACGCAGATTCTGGATCACCGTACTGAAATCTAAATCTTGATCCTGTAGCAACACCAGCAGGTGATAGACCAGGTCCGAAGCTTCGTTTTTCAGTTCGAAACGGTCATTGACCGTGGCGGCCAGCGCGGTTTCAACGCCTTCTTCCCCAACTTTCTGCGCGATACGCTTGGTGCCGCTGGCATACAGGCTGGCAGTGTAAGAGCTGTCCGGGCTGGCGCTTTTGCGCGAAGCCAGCAACTGCTCGAGCTGATACAGGAAACCCCAGTCGCTGCTCGCAGGGTGGAAGCAGCTATTATTGCCTTTATGGCAAGTCGGGCCGATTGGATTAACCAGAATCAGCAGCGAATCGTTGTCACAGTCCGGTGTAATACTCACCACGTTCAGGAAGTTGCCGGAGCTTTCACCCTTGGTCCACAGGCGCTGCTTGGTGCGAGAGAAAAATGTCACCTTGCCGCTGCTTTGCGTCACATCAAGCGCCTGCTGATTCATGTATCCCATCATCAACACTTCGCCTGAAACGGCATGCTGCACAATGGCCGGCATCATGTTATCGGTCTTTTCCCAGTCAAGCTGAGCCAGCTGTTCGGCCGTCAGCATCAAAGGTTCTTTCAGCGTTTTTACTTCATCAAATTCTGGAATGCTCACAAGCGGATCTCCACGCCTTGTTCGGCAAGGTAGCGTTTCAGCTCACCGATATTAATAATTTGTTTATGGAATACGGAAGCTGCCAGCGCGCCGTCTACTCCTGCCAATTTAAAGGCATCTAAAAAGTGCTCGCGAGTTCCGGCACCGCCCGAGGCGATTAGCGGAACGTTGCACACTTCGCGGACCAGATTTAGCTGTCGCAGATCGTATCCGTTGCGCACGCCGTCCTGATTCATCATGTTCAACACGATTTCACCCGCGCCGCGTTGTTGCACTTCTTTAACCCAATCAACTGTCTGCCAGGTCGTCACTTTGGTGCGTGCTTCGTCGCCGGTAAACTGATGAACGTGATAGCTGCCGGTTTCGGCGTCGTGCCAGGTATCGATACCCACCACAATACACTGTACGCCGTAGCGATCGGCAAGACGGCTAATCAGCGTCGGGTCGGCCAGCGCAGGGGAGTTGATGGAAATCTTGTCCGCGCCGAACTCTAAAATCCGGCCCGCGTCTTCAATGCTTTTAATTCCGCCCGCCACGCAAAATGGAATATCAATGACTTCGGCAACGCGTGAGATCCAACTTTTATCGACCACGCGACCATCGGACGAGGCAGTGATATCGTAGAACACCAGCTCGTCGGCGCCTTCTTCGGCGTAACGCTTGGCCAGCGGCACGATATCACCAATGATTTCGTGGTTACGGAACTGCACGCCTTTGACTACCTGACCGTTTTTGACGTCAAGGCAGGGGATTATCCGTTTTGCCAGCATGAGATTGCCTCCGATACGTTAAATTTGCCGTCGAGCAGCGCACGACCGACGATCACCCCTTTTACGCCGCTGCCGCGCAGGGCGGCAATATCATCCAGACTGCCGATACCGCCGGAAGCCTGAAACGCGACCTGTGGGAAACGTTGGCAAACTTCGCGATAAAGTTCGACGTTGGAACCCGCTAAAGTGCCATCGCGGGAAATGTCGGTGCACAGTACGTGTTTCAGGCCAAACGGCAGAAACTGTTCAACAACCTGTTCCAGCGTGGAATCTGAATTTTCCTGCCAGCCGCTGACCGCCACGTGCTTGTTGCCGGCGTCGTCGATGCGTACGTCCAGGGCCAGAACCAGCGCATCGGCACCAAAGCGGGTAAACCATTGCTGCACCAATTCCGGGTTTTTGATGGCCGTAGAACCGACCACGACACGGGAAACGCCCGCGTCCAACAATGCTTCTACGTCCTGCTCGGTACGAATGCCGCCACCCACCTGCACCGGCACGCTAACACCCGCAACCAGCTGTTTAAGCAGAGGGATCTGGCGCGCAGCCGGATCTTTGGCTCCGGTCAAATCAACAAGGTGCAGCACTTCGGCACCCTGCGCCTGATAATCTTGCAAACGTGGCAAAGGCGAATTGCCGTAATCACGCTGCTGTCCGTAGTCGCCCTGATGCAAACGCACCACGCTGCCCTCGATTAAATCCAAAGCGGGGATAATCATGCTGCTTACATCTCCAAAAAGTTTTTCAACAACTGTGCGCCTGCGGCACCTGAACGCTCAGGGTGGAACTGCACGCCGAAGAAGTTATCTTTCTGTACCGCCGCGCTGAACGAGTCGCCGTAAAGCGTCTGTGCGATAGTGTTTTCACATACCGGCATAGCGTAGCTGTGTACAAAATAGAAATAGGCGTTTTCGTCGATGCCACGAAATAGATGATGACCGGCTTTGGCCGCGACCTGATTCCAGCCCATGTGCGGTAATGGCAGTCCGCGATCGGCCATTTTGGCGACGGGCGTCTCAATAATATCCAACATATTGATACCGCCGCTTTCCTCACTGGATGAGGCCAGCAGCTGCATGCCGAGGCAAATACCCAGCACCGGCTGAGTGCAGGCCTTGATCAATTCAACCAAGTCGCGTTCGGTGATTTTATCCATTGCCGCCTGCGCCGTGCCGACGCCCGGCAGAAACAATTTATCGGCTTTGAGCACCAGGTCAGAATCGCGGCTTACTACCGGTTCATAGCCTAAACGCTTGACCGCTGCCTTGACCGAAAACAGGTTGGCGCAGCCGGTATCAAGAATAACGACGTCCATTAGAGCACTCCCTTCGAGCTCGGCAGGGTGTTGCCATCAACGCGGATGGCCTGACGCAGAGTGCGGCCAAAGGCTTTGAACAGGCTCTCGACGCGGTGGTGATCGTTTTTGCCTTTGGTTTTCAAATGCAGCGTGCAACCCATGGCGTAAGACAGCGAGCTGAAGAAGTGCTCAACCATTTCGGTGCTTAGGTCGCCCACGCGTTGATAGCTGAACTCTGCTTTATATTCCAGATGCGGGCGGCCGGAGATATCCAGCGCGCAGCGTGCCAGACATTCGTCCATTGGCAATACGAAACCGAAACGTCCGATGCCGCGCTTGTCACCCAACGCATTGTTCAGCGCTTCACCCAGAGCCAGGCCGGTGTCTTCTACCGTGTGATGATCGTCGATATACAAATCACCTTTAACTTCGATGTTCATGCGAAAACCGCCATGAGTGGCAATTTGATCCAGCATGTGATCGAAGAAGCCGACGCCGGTCTTGATTTTACTGCCGCCTTCGCGGTCGAGCCAAACGTCAACGTCGATAGCCGTCTCGCGGGTCACGCGGTTTACTTTGGCATGACGGTCGCGCCTGGTCAGCTGCTCGGCAATCTTCGCCCAGCCCAGCGTGTCGCGCTGATAACGCAGACCGGCAATACCCATGTTCTGCGCCAGCTGAATGTCGGTATCGCGATCGCCAATCACGTAGCTGTTAGTGACATCAAGCACGCCACTGTCAAGATAGTTTTGCACCAGCCGAGTTTTCGGCTTGCGGCAGTCGCAGTTGTCGGCAGGCAAGTGCGGGCAGATCAGCACATCGTCAAACACCACGCCCTGAGAGGTCAGCACTTGCATCATCAGGTTGTGCGGCGGGTCAAAGGTTTCCTGCGGGAAACTTGAAGTGCCCAGACCGTCTTGATTAGTTATCATCACCAATTTAAAACCGGCGGTCTGCAGAGCAAGCAGAGCAGGGATCACTGCTGGCTCAAACGCGAGTTTATCCAGCCTGTCGACCTGAAAGTCTTCCGGCGGCTCAGAAATCAGCGTGCCATCACGATCGATAAAAAGGATTTTTTGACTTACAGGGGTCTGGCTCACATAGGCTCCTTGCTGGCGCTGCTGTTTTGAAGAACAGATGAAGTGGCGCCCGGTAATGGACGTAATGCGTCAATGACGCGCTGGCATTCCTGACGGGTGCCAATGGTAATACGCAAGCAGCCGGAAAGGCTCGGTTGCTTGTTCTGATCACGCAGGATAATACCCTGATCCCACAACGTTTTAAACACGCTGCTCGACGCGGTAAAGCGCACCAGTAAATAGTTGCTCTCGCTGGTAAATACCTGCTCGACACAGTCACAGGCATCCAGCTCCTGCGTTAACCACTGACGAATACTGGTCACTTCACCAACGCGCTGGCGCATCGCGGCGAGACCTTGCTCACTCAACGCCTGCGCGGCGATATCTGCCACCGGCGTTGACAGCGGGTAGGGCGCAATGACTTTCATCAGCACTTCAATCAGCTCTGGATTGGCAAGGGTAAAGCCACAGCGCAAACCGGCCAGCGCAAAGGCTTTTGACAGCGTGCGCAAAATAGCCAGATGCGGATAATCTTTTAACCAGCCTGCCACGGTCGCCTGCGGGCAAAACTCGATATAGGCTTCGTCAACCGCAACAATGGCTTTGCCGCGAGTCGTTTCCAGCAGCGAACGGATGTCTTGCGGATTGATTAAATTGCCGGTCGGATTGTTCGGGCTGCAAACATACACCAGCTTAACGCCGTCCAGTGCCTGTTCGATAGCCGGTAAATCCAGCTGCCAGTCCTCTTTGGCCATCACGGTACGGCCTTCCACGCCAAAAGTTTCGGCGCTGACGCTGTACATGCCATAAGTCGGCGGGCAATAAAGGATGGCGTCTTTGCCCGGCTCGCAGAAAGCGCGGATCAGCAGTTCGATGCTTTCATCGGCTCCGCGACACACCAGAACCTGTTCGGGCTGCACGCCAGCATAGGCGGCATAGCGACGGATCACTTCTACCGGCTGGCATTCAGGATAGCGGTTGAACGTTTGCGCGGTGAGTTGAAAATCAGGGGCCAGCGCATACTCGTTGGCGTTAAGCCACACGTCACCTTTGCCGCCAAGACGACGAGCCGACTGATAAGGCGTCAGCTGCTGGACGTTTTCACGTGCCAGCGCGACCACAGAAACGCTTTTGTTCGAAGTCTCACTCATTACTTACGCTCCATCAGGGCGGCAACGCGCAGGGTAACCGCATTTTTGTGCGCGGTCAGCTGCTCGGCCTGGGCCAGAGTTTCAATAGTCGGTGCCAAGGCCAGCAGGCCGGCAGGGGTCAATTGCTGAACGGTCATACGTTTCTGGAAATCCGCCAGACCCAGGCTGGAACAGGTCGCGGTATAGCCATAGGTCGGTAACACGTGATTGGTCCCCGAGGCATAATCACCGGCAGATTCCGGCGACCAGTCACCCAGGAACACCGAACCGGCGCTGGTGATGCTGTCGACCAGCGCTTCTGGCTCACGGGTTTGCAAAATCAAGTGCTCGGGGCCGTAGGCGTTGCTGATTTCGATACACTGCGCCAAATCTTTAGCGACGATCAGGCGGCTGCTTTCCAGCGCTTTACGGGCAATCTCGCTACGTGACAGTGTTTTTAGCTGGTTTTCTACCGCGACGGCCACCGCTTTGGCGATTTCAATATCGGGCGTCAGTAACACAACCTGCGAATCCGGGCCGTGTTCTGCCTGAGAAAGCAGATCAGAAGCCACGAAATCTGGCGTCGCGCCGGAATCGGCAATCACCAACACCTCGGACGGGCCAGCTGGCATATCAATCGCCGCACCGTTCAGGTTTTGACTGACCTGACGCTTGGCCTCGGTCACAAAGGCGTTGCCCGGTCCAAAGATTTTAGCCACTTTGGGTACACTTTCGGTACCAAACGCCATGGCGGCAATCGCCTGCGCGCCGCCGAGCTGGTAAACCTCGGTCACACCGCACAGTTTTGCCGCATAGAGGATCTCGTCGGCAATCGGCGGCGGCGAGCACAGAATCACTTTATTACAGCCCGCGATGCGTGCAGGGGTCGCCAGCATCAATACGGTTGACGGCAGCGGAGCTGAACCGCCTGGAATATACAGGCCAACCGACGCAATAGGGCGAGTAATCTGCTGGCAGCGCACACCCGGCTGGGTTTCAATATCGACAATCGGCAGTTTCTGCGCGACGTGGAAAGTCTCGATATTACGCACCGCCACGGCCATTGCCTGCTTGACGTTGTCGCCCAAACGCGCTGAAGCCTGCTCAATTTGCTCGGCGGTCACGCGAATATCGCTGACATCGGTCTTGTCGAAACGCGCACAGTATTCGCGCAGCGCAGTATCACCTTCATTACGCACGCGAGTCAGAATCTCAGTCACTGTCTCGGTGATGCTGCCCGATGCGGCGATAGCAGGGCGAGTCAGTAACTCGCGGCGCTGCTGTTCGTCGCACTGTTGCCAGTCAATGGGGGTAGAGAAACCGTTGGCTTGCATCTTGTTACTCCATCATCTTTTCAATTGGCAGCACCAGAATTGAACTGGCACCCAGCGCTTTCAGTTTTTCCATGGTTTCCCAGAACAGGGTTTCGCTGCTCACCATGTGCATGGCAACGCGCTGCTTGTCGTTGGCCAGTGGCAAAATGGTAGGGCGCTCGGCTCCAGGCAGCAGGGCGATTATCTCGTCCAGCTGTGCGCTTGGTGCATGTAGCATGATGTATTTGGATTCGCGAGCCTGAATCACACCCTGGATACGGGTCATCAGTTTGTCGATCAACAGCTGTTTGGACTGCGGCATTTCGCCGTCGCGCTGAATCAGGCACGCCTTGGAACGATAAATGACTTCATCTTCTTTCAGGCCGTTGGCTTCTAACGTTGCGCCGGTAGACACCAGGTCGCAAATCGCATCGGCCAGACCGGCACGCGGTGCCACTTCGACTGAACCGTTCAGCAGGCAAGACTTGAAGTCGAGTTTCTTGTTGTCGAAATACTGCTTGAGGATGTGCGGATAAGAAGTGGCGATACGTTTGTTGCCGAGGCTCTGCGGGCCTTGATAATCGAAGTCCAGCGGGGTGGCCAGCGACAGGCGACAGCCGCCGAAATCCAGACGGCGCAGCGTGAAATAACGCGGATCTTCACCCTGAGCGCGACGGGCCAGCAGCTCTTCTTCCAGCACGTTTTCACCGATGATACCGAGGTCGACCACGCCGTCCATCACCAGACCCGGGATATCGTCATCGCGAACGCGCAGAATATCGATTTCCATATTCTCGGCAAAGGCAATCAGGCGCTGCTCTTGCAGGTTGATTTTAATTCCGCAGCGCGCCAGCAGCTCTCGGGAGTCGTCGCTAAGGCGACCGGATTTTTGCATGGCGATACGTAAACGGTTCTTGTCTAACATGATGACCTCTGTCTTTAAAGTTTTGATTTAATTCGTTTTTAAAATCTTAAGGGTAAAAAAAAGCCCCCGGAAGAAATCTTCCGAGGGCTCACTGCTGCATTCTGCGCCACTGGAAGATCTTAAAAGTCTCCCAGCACCAATCTGCCTGAAAGACTAGTCAGGATGATGGTGATGATGGTGGTTAATCAGAATGTTCAGCATTTTATGTTTCTCTGTAATGGTTTTTATTCCTACCGCTGCTTTCAGCCATAGGTTTCTAAATCAGTTGCCAATTAACCTAAACCACCGTGCCCAGCTGCGCAACCTTTTTTTATCCTGATAAATAAATCTAATATCTTTCAGTATATAATGAGCTTTGCGAATGAATTGTATAGAAGACCGGTAAGGACCTTTTGGGCGAATGACAGTAATCGCTTAAAAATCATTACATATTAGGCCGTTGTTTAAGGCAGAAGGCCGCGGTAGCCTGCTAAACTGATTGGCAAAGCCTGATAAAATACAGTCAGGGTTACCGCTGCGGTTGGTTTTTAGTCAGTGGTAAACAGAGAAACACATTGGAGAGCAGCATGAAGAAGGTATCGATAATTGGTTTAGGCTGGCTAGGTATGCCGCTGGCAGTTGCTCTAAGCGCCAAAGGATATAAAGTGGTCGGCAGTAAAACGACTCTCGACGGCGTTGAAGCTGCGCGAATGAGCGGCATCGAATGCTATCAGCTCAACTTCGCGCCGGGCGTGACTCTGGAGTGCGATCCCGACGATCTGGAAGTGTTGTTAAATGTCGATGCGCTAATTATCACTCTCCCCGCCAGGCGCACGCCCGAGGGCAGCGAGCTCTATTTCCAGTCAGTACAAATGCTGGTGGACAGCGCGTTGGCGCACAATATTGCGCGCATCGTGTTTACCAGCTCGACTTCGGTATATGGCGAAGGCAAAGGAACCGTGCGTGAAAACTCACCGCTGGAACCTGTGACTTCGGCAGGGGTCGTGCTTAAAGAGCTGGAAGAGTGGTTCCACAATTTGCCCAATACCTCGGTTGATGTGTTGCGACTGGCAGGACTGGTCGGCGCCGATCGTCATCCAGGGCGATTCCTGGCCGGTAAAACGGGCGTTAAAGGGGCAAATCACGGCGTCAATCTGGTGCATCAGGATGATGTCGTGGCGGCCATCCAGCTGCTGCTGAATCTGCCGCGCGGCGGCCATACCTTTAATCTTTGTGCCCCCGCACATCCGGCAAAACAGCAATTTTACCCGCTGCTGGCCCGCCAGTTGGGCCTTCCAGAACCGACTTTTGCCACTGAACCTGAAGATTCAAGGGGCAAACTGGTGGACGGCAGCCGCATCGTGAAAGAGCTCGGGTTCGAATATATTTACCCTGATCCAATCCGCATGCCGCTTAATTAAAGTGAACGTTTAAAACTCCTCGCGTTTAATTACAAAGCGCGAGGATATTGGCCCCGTTATTGCTTGTTTCTGTGACTTAATGGAGTGTTTAACAGGAGCAACGCGCCCATGATCCCACCTATCACGCTTTCGATGATCGACATCCGCAAATCTTTTGGCGAGTACGAGGTGCTGAAAGGTATTTCGCTGGATGCACGTCAGGGCGATGTGATTTCCATTTTAGGTGCCAGCGGCTCCGGTAAAAGTACCTTTTTGCGCTGTATTAATTTATTGGAAACTCCGGATTCGGGCACCGTTGCGGTCGGCGGTGAAACCATCGTGATGAAGCGCGACAGTAAAGGCAATCAGCTGGCCGCCAGCCATAAACAGGTCGAACAGATCCGCTCGCGGCTGGGGATGGTTTTTCAGGATTTTAATTTGTGGTCGCACATGACGGTACTGGATAACGTGATGGAAGGCCCGCGCTACGTGCAGAAGAAAAGTCGCAAAGAGTGCATCGAGAAAGCTGAAGCTTTATTGGCACGCGTTGGGTTATTTGAGCGCAAAGACTTTTATCCGTCACAGCTTTCCGGCGGCCAGAAACAGCGCGTGGCGATTGCGCGCGCGTTGGCGATGGACCCAGACGTTATGCTGTTCGACGAACCGACTTCGGCGCTGGACCCTGAGCTGGTTGGCGAGGTGTTAAAGGTGATGCGCAGTCTGGCCGAGGAAGGGCGCACTATGCTGGTGGTGACTCACGAAATGAGCTTTGCCCGCAGCGTGTCTAATCAGGTCGTGTTTCTGCATCAGGGCGAAATTGACTGTAAAGGCACTCCTCAAGAACTGTTTGGCGATAACGGATCCCCGCGTTTTCAGCAATTTATTTCCAGCCATTTACAACCAGCATAACAACGACTTATCTGATAAAAACATGTTGAATAAACATTGGCCCGCCGACAAACGGGCCAATTGATTGGCTATGCCCGCTGTATCCCAATCAGGCATCAAACCTTTCTGGGCGGAAAGTCGAGAGCAGTGGGTGTTTTTGGCCGGTGGCGATTTCGCTGGCCAGCAGTTCGCCAATGATAAGCGCCAGCGTGGCCCCAGAGTGGGTGAAAGCGACAAAGCAGCCCGGCACGCCGGCCAGTTCGCCGAGCACTGGTTCACCATCGCCAGGAATAGGTTTCAGGCCAATCTTCCAGCTTGCCGCCTGCAATTGCTCTGCGCCATTCAACACGTTGACCGCTTCGGCGACCAGTTGATTGACCACGGTTTCAGGAATGGAATATTCGCCGTTGGCGTCGCGGGTAATTGAAGATTCGTACCAGTCATGGTCCAGCGCCAGAGTTTTACCCGGATTAGGCCGGATGGCCACGCGGGGAGTGTTCATCACCACTTTAATGGTTTTCTCCAGCGGCCTGGTCAGTACCAGCATCGACAGCGGGGAATCGTTGGGAATGGTGACACCCAGCGGAGCAACGACGTCAGGGGTTTGCGGGCCACAGGCGACCAGCACAGTTTCGCCGCTAAAGGTCTCGCCGTTGTTGGTTTTAATGCCAATCGCTTTGCCGCCGGCATCAGTGACTACAGAAGATTTTCCTGCATGTTCAATCAGTTGGCCATCGAGACGATAAAACTCCTGCATCAGGAAATTAGCCAGATGCGGCAGACTGACCCATCCTTCACCCGGATTAAATAGCGCGGTTTCAGCAACGGCAGAAGCCGCGACCTGCGGGTCGATTTTTTCAACCGAATTTTTTCCGGTCAGATGTGAATCATAACCGTGCGCGGTCTCGTAATTGTAGCGAGCCAGCGTCTCTTGCTGCTTGTTTTCACCCCAAAAGAGGCCGCCGTCAAAACGCAGCCAGTCGCGGGAAGGGTCCTGGGCAAAAAGAGTACGATAGCGGTCGATTCCGGCCATGCGCAGCGCGTGATACTCCAGCGTGCGATCGGCCGCGGAGTTGAGCCAGGAAAGGGATCGTCCCGATGCGCCTGAAACCAGCTCGGCCTCGGTAATCAGCGTCACCTGTTGCCCACGGCGAAGCAAATGCACAGCAGTGGAAATACCAATAATTCCGCCACCCAGCACCACGGTGCCTTTTTTCTCGTTGTCCAATGACATAATTTATTAACCTTCTGTTTAATAACTGATTTAATGACTCACACGGTTTCAGCGGCGTGATTAAAATTCATAGCACTTCGGATAAGAAGCGCTGCAACCGCGCAGACTGCGGGTTATCAAAAATTTGCTCCGGAGTACCGGATTCGACAATTTCGCCTTCATCCATAAAAATCACCTGATCGGCCACCTTGCGGGCAAACCCCATTTCGTGCGTGACGACAATCATTGTCATGCCACGGCGGCACAGGTCGGCCATCAGGTTCAGCACGCCTTTCACCAGTTCAGGGTCCAGCGCCGAGGTTGCCTCATCGAACAGCATCACCTCCGGGTCCATCGCCAGCGCACGGGCAATGGCCACGCGCTGTTGCTGCCCGCCGGAAAGATAGCGGGGGCGATGATCTGCACGCTGCTCCAGTCCGACTTCTTTCAGCCGTTCTGCCGCTAACCGGTAGGCTTGTGCCTTGGGCAGTTTCTTGATTTTCCACGGCGCCATCGCAACGTTTTCCAGCGCGGTATGATCCGGGAACAGATTAAAATGCTGGAACACCATGCCGATTCGCAGCCGCAGAGCGTCGGGCGAGTCTTTCAACACCGAACGGCCAGAGACAATTACGTCGCCGGACTGCGGTTCGTGCAGGCGATTAATGCCGCGTAGCAGGGTTGACTTGCCGGAACCAGAAGGCCCGATGATGCAGGTGGTGGTGCCGGGCGCAACCTTAAGTGAAACATTACGCAGCACCTGAATATCGCCAAAGGCCAGCGTCAGATTGCTTATTTCCACACTGGCACCGTGAAAGGTCGGCACTGCTTCAGTCGAGGGAGTGGCTAAGGTCATGACTATTGCCCCCGTTCGCTGGTTAAAGGCGTGCTGCTATTACTGGCAGCGGTGCGTGAATTCAGTTGTTGCAGCTCATCGACCTCTTTCAGACTGCTGACCGGGCGCGTCATTTTGCGCCGACCGGTGCGAAAACGCTCATCGACGTAGTTGACCAGATGAGTCATCGGCACAGTGATCATCAGGTAGAACAGGCCCGCCAGCATCAGCGGCGACAGATTACCGGTAAGCACGGCGGCGTCCTGGCCGACGCGAAAAAGCTCGCGTTCGTTGACCATCAGGCCGAGCAGATAAACCAGCGACGAGTCCTTGATAATCGCAATAAACTGGTTCACCAGCGCCGGTAGCACCCGGCGAATACCCTGCGGCACAATCACCAGCCGCATAGCGCGACCATAGCTCATGCCCAGCGCGCGACAGGCTTCAAGCTGGCCTTTCTCCACGCTTTGGATCCCGGCGCGGAAAATTTCCCCCATGTAAGCACTGGCAATCAGGCTGAGGGCAAAAATCCCCAGCGGGTAGGGCGAAGGGCCAAACAGCTCATAGCTGTAACGAGCCAGTCCCTGACCAATCAGTAAGATAGTCAGGATCGATGGCAGGCCGCGAAACAGATCGGTATAAATGCGCGAAGGAACTCGCAACCAGCGTGAGGGGGAGATCCCCATCAGCGCCAGAATCAGCCCGATGCTCGTCCCCAGCAGCGTCGCCGCCACCGAGATAATCAGCGTATTCATCAGCCCGACTTTTAACAGCTGAGGAAGCACTTCGGCCATCGAGCTGAAATCGAAGAACGTCCGGTGAAGCATTTCGAACAGGCTCATACAGAGACTCGCTCTTTAACGGGGTGAGGTTGCCCTCACCAGCGGATGAAAAGAGACTGCGGGAAACAGGGGGGATTAACCCTCATGCGGCAGGTATTGTTTTGGCATCGGTGAGCCAGGGAACCATTTCTGGTAAAGCTTTTTCCAGGTGCCGTCCTGCATCGAGGCCTTAATCGCCTTGTCCAATGCGGCCTTGAATACCGGATTACCTTTGGCAATAGCGAAACCTGCCGGTGCATCAAAAGAAGGAATATCGGCTGCGTGTACTAAACCATAACGCGCGGCGTAGTCTTTTGCCGCCTCGTAATCCAGAAAGTCGGCGTCAACCGTGCCGTTATTCAGCGCTGATATCGCCGCGTTGTTATCAGGGAAGCGGACCAGATCGGTTTGAGTAAAATGCTCCACCGCGTAATTTTCCTGCAATGTGCCCTGAACCACCGCCAGACGATGTTTCGCCAGCGTTTTCACATCAGTCACGCCGGAATCTTTGCGGGTCAGCACGGTGAGATAACCTGCCAGATAGCCGTCGGAGAAATCGACCACTTTTGAACGCGCCGGAGTGATACCAATCGCCGCGACTCCCGCGTCATAGCGACCGTTTGCCACCGAGGGTAAAATGCCAGCGAAATCCTGCCCGATAAAACTGACCTTGTTAATGCCGATTCGGTGAGCAACATCGGTAAAAAATTCGACATCAAAACCGGTGAAATTGCCCGAGGCGTCGGTGAAGGTGTAAGGCTTGGCGTCACCCAGGCTGGCCACTCGCAGTTCGCCGGGTTCGATAAGCCCGTAAGGGTTGTCCTGCTTGCCCGCTGCCAAGGCGAACGGGGCCGAAAGAGAAAAGAGTGAAACTGAAACGATCAGTGCAGTAGCCAGCTTAATCAGGGTCTTTTGCGATTTCATGGTGAGTCCGTTTTTGTTGTATTTAACATCAACGACTATTGATTCCCGGTTCTTTATATTTTTTTAGATACCGGTCTCAATGCAGGTGCTGATTAGTGAGTTCAATCATTGTGAGACCGGTCTCAAATCAGTTATGATGATACTAGCAACGGCTTTATCCGACAGTCAATTGCCCTTAACCAAAGGTGTGATACGAATAACTTATGACAACAGGCAACTTGCGCAGTAAAGCGCCGACAGTGGCGGACGTCGCCCGCGAAGCTCAGGTCTCCAAAGCCCAGGCGGCAAGGGCGCTGGGGGGATACGGTTCGGTCAGTGAAGAAGTATTGACTCGAGTGATGGCTGCGGCAGAAAAGCTGGCTTATCGGCCCAACGAGCTGGCGCGCAGCATGAATACTGGCAAGTCCAATACGCTGGGGGTGATTGTCGGTGATATCGAAAATCCGCACTTTGGGCTGGCGCTGCGCGGCATCTCCGACGTGGCAAGGCAGGCGGGGTTTCACCTGCTGCTGAGCAACAGCGACGAAACGCTGGCGGTCGAGCAGGATGCGGTGCGAGTCATGCTCGATAAGCAGGTCGATGGTGTGATCATTGCGCCTTGCTCCTCGCTTCCCAATGACAATCAGCATCTGGCGCAGATCGTTGCCGACGGCAGAGTGTTAAAACTGTTTGACCGTTCGGTGCCTGATCTTGACGTTGAGGCCATCGTCATTGATTTTACCGCCTCGGCGAAACAGGCCACGCTGGCGCTGCTGGCGGCAGGGCATCGCCGTATTGCCTATCTTACCAGCATGACCTTCAGCAAGCCTTTTGCCTGTTCCGACGAGCTGGGCCTGACGCCGGTAGCACAGCGGGTTGCGGGCATGGAGCTGGCTTTTGCCGAGCAGGCGTTACCGTTTATTCCTGAGCTAATTCGCGGTTCTGCCAGCAGCGAACGGGCGATAGCGGGGATTATCGAGCAGTTGTTTAATGAAACAGTTCCGCCGAGCGCAATTATCGCCTCGGACAGTGTGATCGCCATGAGTCTGTTACGCGAGTTGGGTCATCGCGGGCTGCGGGTGCCGCAGGATGTTTCATTTGTGATGTTTGATAATTTCCCGTGGACCGAGATTGTTACGCCGCCGCTGTCAGTGATTGATCAGCCCGTTTACGAGATGGGTAGAGAAGCGGCGCGTAGAATGATCTGTGAATTGCGTGGCGAAGAGCCTGGCCCGATGCCGGCCTTTGGCGCAGAGTTTATTTCTAGAAAGTCGATTGGAACAGTTTCGGCACCGGGATGCTAGCTCCACGACTCGCGACTTCTCATGCAGGCCGAATAAAGGTCCAGGAACAAAGGTAAACCCTCGCCATGGGGAGAGGGTTTAAGGCAGGTTAATGTGGAACGGTATCTGTACCGAACCATTTCAGAGCCAGCTTTTTCAGCGTGCCGTCTTGCTTGGTTTGCATGATGGCGTCGTCAAACATCTTCTTCAACTCAGGATCGCTCTTGCGGATACCCACTGCGGAACCCGAGCCGAGCAGCCCGCCAATAAACTGCGGTCCAGCCAGCTGGATATCCTCGTTCCCGGGCTTGGCTTTCGCGCCGGTCAAATAGGTTGCCGAGGCAAAGACCATATCTACGCGGCCTGATTTAAGGTCCAGATCGTGCTCCTCAGTGGTTTTATACTGGCGGATCGTCACTATACCTTTCATATATTTTTGCAGGAACTGTTCGCCAATTGACGAGCCTTGCACACCGACAATTTTCCCTTTCAGCAGCGGTGCGATTTTTGCCACTTCGGCTTCGGCTCCGGCTTCATCGGTGGTCAATGAGAAACGCTTGCCGAGGTCTGGCATTTTGGCCAGCGGGCTGTCTTTCAGCACCGCAAAAGTCTGTCCTGCATTGCTGTAGGGGATCGAGAAATCGATGATTTTTTTACGGGCGTCAGTGGCTGATAGGCCGTCAATAATGGCGTCAAACTTACCGGCGTTGAGGGCTGGAATGATCCCGGCAAACGGCTGCACCACAATTTCACATTTGACGTTCATTTTCTGGCACAAAACCTTGTATAAATCGATTTCGAAGCCGTCCAGTGTGCCGTCAGGTTTAGTGAAGTTAAACGGGCGGAAAGCCCCCTCGGTGGCAATTTTTACTACGGTCCATTTTTTTCCTTCTTCCGCGTGGCTGCTAAAACTCACAGACAGCGTTGCCGCTAAACACAATGCACTGACCAGTCTTGCCAATTTCATGTTTTATAACCTCTTTTTATAGCATTGATTAAATAACCGCTGGATGTTGTGCCATTGGGCACGAAAAAATGGATTGATTAATGCACCTCACCCAACGGCTTTTTTACCGTGCGGGTCACCGGAGCGCGTAAATGGGGAGTGAGGCGGTACTCGACCAGCATCACCAGGCGGCTTATCACCAAATTGATCAGCAGATAAATCAGGCCAGTCACCAAAAACACTTCCAGCGCGCGATAGGTGTCGGAAATTATCTGCGCGGCAATGCCGGTGATATCCATCAGGGTGATGATTGAGCACAGCGACGTGGACTGAACCATAGAAATCAGCTCGTTGCCGTAGGCCGGTAACGCTTGACGGATGGCAATGGGAAAAATAATTCGCCTCACCATTAACAGGCGCGACATACCACAGGCCCGGGCCGCTTCGATGGCTCCGTGCGGAACAGCAAGCAGGCCGCCGCGCAGAATTTCGCTGCCGTAGGCCGCAGTACACAAAGACAGTGATAGCAGCGCGCAGCCGTAGGGCTCACGCAGTATTGGCCATAAAAAACTGTGGCGAACGCTTTCGAATTGACCCAGCCCGTAGTAAATCAAAAATAGCTGTACCAGCAATGGCGTGCCGCGAAAACAGAACACGTAGCAGCGCGCGGGCTCGCTGAGCCAGCGATAGGGCGAGAGGCGGGCAAAAGCCAGTAGCAGTGCCAGACAAAAGCCCATCACTATCGAGTAAAAAGTCAGTTGCAGCGTCAGGGGAATACCGGGCAGCAGTTGTAGCAAGGTGTCCCACAGGAATGGAAAATCCATCAGCGTTTAACCCCGCGAGAATAATGTACTTCCGCTCGACGCAGCGACCAGCCGGAAAAGGCCGAGATCACCAGATACAGCAGCGCGGCGGCACAGTAAAAGTCAAACGGCTTACCGGTAGACCCGGCGCCGGTTTGCGCTTTGTTCATCAGTTCGGCCAGACCGGTCACCGACACCAGCGCTGCGGCTTTTAGCACCAACTGCCAGACATTGCCCATGCCTGGCAGCGCGTGACGCAGCAGCAGGGGAATAATGATGCGGTGAATGCGCACCCACGGACTCATGCCAAAGGCTTTGGCAGCTTCGAGCTCCCCGGGCGCGATGGCATAGAAAGCGCCGCGAAATACTTCCGTCTGCTGCGCTCCGGCGGCAATTCCCACGGCTAACATACCGGCCAGAAAACCGGGGAAGCTAATAAACTGCCCTTCACCAAACAGCTTGCCGAGGCTGGTCAGGATCTGACTGCCGCCAAAGTACAGCAGATAGATAATCAGCAGGTCGGGGATGCCGCGAACTACCGTGGTGTAGGCATCGGCGAAATAACGCACTGGCCGATTGCCACTGATTTTTGCCCACGAAAATACTCCGCCAATCACCGCAGCCAGTAAAAAGCCGGACAGCGAAAGGGCAACGGTCATTAGCGCACCGGATAACAGCATCGGCCCCCAACCTCCGGGGCCAAAGCTCAGCGTCTCAAAAAATCCCAGATTACCCATTTCTTATTCCTTGTCAGTCGGGGCGCAATCAATGGCTACCGGGGAACGGCGGCTGTACATCATCAGGAATAGGATTTACAAACGGCGTGCCGGCCAGTCGGCGATCGTGCTCGGCTTTCGCAGCGATAATCAGATCCGGCCGGGTAAACAGATTCAGGGCAGTGCTGGCCATCAGTTTGGCAGAGTGGGTCAGTCCTTTGTGCGCCAGTGAGGATTTACCCTGGGCTACCAGCTGCCACGAGTGGCCCGGCGTGCCAATGGTGTAGGTTGCGCTGCGACATTGCACGGTCGGCACGACCCAGCTGACAGAACCGACGTCTGTAGAGCCAATCATCGAGCTTTCAGGACGATCCAGCGGCACGACGTAGTCGCACAGCAACTCACCCGGCTTATATTCTTGCCCCATGCGCTGGAAGGCGCTGCTGATTTCCTCTTGCGACATAGTCTGCTGAAAACGCGCGGCGTAAGCGCGATCGGCATCGTCGAAACCCGGTCCACCCAGCTGTTCAAGATGAGACTGCATCAGCTCTTCCAGCACGCGGTTGCCGATCAGATTGGCATCACCGGAGAGGACGTTGCTCTTCATGGTCGTTTCGGTCATCAGCGCAGCGCCCTGAGCGACTTTATCGACGCGTTTAAGCAGTTCGGTCAGCTCAGGCAGGGTGCGGGTGCGCACCAGATAACGCACCGTGGCTTTGGCTTGCACCACGTTGGGCGAGAAACCGCCGCTGTCGGTAATCGCATAGTGAATGCGCGCGCTGGTCGGCATATGTTCGCGTAAATAGTTGATGCCGACGTTCATCAGCTCCACGGCATCCAGCGCGCTGCGACCGAGATGCGGTGTCGCCGCTGCGTGGGCAGCACGGCCAGAAAAGTGATAATTAAGCTCGTTACAGGCCAGCGAGTTGGCATCCATCACGCCGTTAAACGCGCCAGGGTGCCAGCAGATGGCGACATCAACGTCGTCAAACAACCCGGCGCGCACCATAAATCCTTTGGCGGAGCCGCCTTCCTCCGCCGGGCAGCCGTAATAACGGACTCGGCCCGGTAGCCCGCTGGCTTCGAGATAATCTTTTACTGCGGTCGCTGCCAGCAGCGCAGAAGAACCCAGCATATTGTGGCCGCAGCCGTGACCGTTGGCGCCGTCTTGCAGAGGCAAAGGTTCAGCAACATCGGCCTGCTGGCTCAGCCCCGGCAAGGCATCATATTCCCCCAGAATGGCAATTATCGGACCGCCTGCGCCTGCTTCCCCCATCATCGCCGTGGGTAAGTCTGCCACGCCTTCGGTGACGCGAAATCCCTGCTGTTTCAACAGTTCCAAATGCGCTTTTGAAGATTTGAATTCGGTATAGTTAACCTCAGGCGTTTCCCAGATACGATCGCTGAGGTCCCAGAAGATGCCTTTCTTTTCATCGATCAGTGCCCAAGTTTGCTTGAGCAAAGCATCAACTGAATCTTGAGATTCTGGCGAGGAGGTAGGCTGCATGGCAATAATCCTTATTGGCTGGAGAAAGTAGCTTGTATATACAGGGCAATCTACCAAGCAATAAAGAGGCCAAAATTTTATCAATATTAAAATTTATGAAAACAGGGAGCGGTTGGCTGGTGGAGCGCGGCGTGAGAATGGGCGAGGTTAAAGCGTTGAACTAAAATGATCCATCAGGGCGGGTGTCGGCGGGTCCCAATGACTGAAAATGGTGCGGCAATCCCTGCCGCAGTAAATAAAGGATTAACCAAACAGTTTTAACAGGATAGGAAACAGGAACGGGGCCAGCAGCGAAGTAATAATGCCGCAAATCACCAGCGCCAGAGAGCTGTACGCGCCTTCCTGATAATCGACCTCGGCACAGCGAGCGGTTCCCAAAGCGTGCGAGGCGTTGCCCATTGCCAACCCTCGTGAGGCTTTGGTGGTTATCTTTAGTAAATTCAGAATGCTATGGCCAAACACCGCACCGAGAATACCAACGAAAATCACACATACCGCGCTTATCGCCGGAATCCCGTTAATCGACTGCGCGGCGGCCATGGCAATGGGCGTTGTCACTGATTTAGGCAGGACCGAGGCGGCAATTTGCGGCGTTGCGCCCATCCATAAAGCGATCGCCGTGCCTGTGGTCATCGCTACCACACTGCCGATAAAGCAGATGCTGATGATGGATTTCCAGCGCGCGCGGATCTGGTGCAGCTGTTCGTACAGTGGAAAAGCCAGTGCAACCACCGCCGGTTGTAACAGGTCATTCAGAATCTTACTGCCGGCAAAATAGCGCGCATACGGAATGTGAGTGACCAGCAGTAAAGGAATAATGATTACCATCGACATCAGCAAAGGGTTAAGCAGCGGCATACGTAGCTTGATTGCCAGCCTACGGGTGGCGAAGTAAACCAGCAGGGTTAACGGCAGGGACCACCAGATCTGACTCATTGTTCATCCTCCGCTTTACCCGCTACCGGTCGCTCGCCGTGAATGAGGTGAGAAGAAAATGCCACCACCACTAAAACAATCAACGTGCTGACTACACATGAAACCAGCAATGGACCAAACTGGGTGCGCAGCTGATCGTAATAGTTCATCACTCCAACGCCAATAGGCACAAACAGCAGAGCCATGTAGCGGATTAACACGCTACAGCCTGGCTTGATCCATTGATAAGGCAGGATTTGCGTTGAAAGCAGGGTGAACAGGATAAGCATGCCGATAATGCTGCCAGGAATGGTCAGTGGTAGCAGGGCGGAAATCGCGTTCCCAGCATATAAGCAGGCATATATCAGCACAAATGCCCGTATATATTGAATCGGTAGTGATAGTGCAGTTCTCATGGCCTTTACCCTAGTCTAAATATTCATTCATCATACAATTAAATTTTCTTTGTCGCTAGTGTGATCTGCATCACATTGAGAGTTTCTAAAAATTTATCACGGCCGGGTCAACGAGGGAGAGAGCAGCGTCAAAACATTTTGTAGCCACTGATTGGCTTCACGCTTACCGCTAAAACGATGACTGTATATTTTTACCCGGTATGTCGGCACATAAAAAGGAATCGGATGAATTCTTACCTCAAGCAAGTCAGTAAACTTTTGTGCTGCGAAACGGGGAATAGTCATCAATAAATCGCTTTGTGCAATGATAAACGGAGCACTGAGCATAGACGGAGTTTTCATGGCGATGTGCCGCGCAAGCCCCATTTTCTGCAGTTGATAGTCAATGACCCCCATAGTTTCATTCCAGGGCGTGACCACTAAATGCCGTGCGGCGAGATAGTCCTGCATTGACAGTGTTTCAGTATTTTTGCCACTCAAGGCAATATAGTTGTCTTCCAGCCAGCTAATTTCATGAATTTCATCAGGCCCTTTCTCGTCGGGATCGCTGAACCCAAGAGCAAAATCAAGATGACCGGCGAGTAATTCATTGATGGCCAGTTTTTGTGCTGAATATTGTAATTCAAACTGTACGCCGGGCGCGCTGTGCTGCAAATGCGCCATCAGAATCGGGAAAATACAGAATGCTGTGTAATCGGTAATGGCCACCTTAAAGCAAACTTTGCTCTGCAGGGGGTCAAACAGAGGTTTAGGTTTCAGGTGATCGTTTAGCTGCCGCAGTGATTCTGCCACGGGTTGTGCAAGTTGACTGGCATAAACACTGGGCCGCATTTGATTCCCCTCACGGAAAAATAGCGGATCGTTTAACGCGCCTCGTAAGCGGGTCAGGGCGTGGCACAGCGCCGAGGTGCTCATCGCCAATTCATCCGCGGCAAGAGTAACGGACTGATGGCGGTAAACAGCATCGAATGCCAGCAGCAAATTAAGATCGAGTCGGCGCAGGGTAGAATGCATAATATTCAACTTCCATTGATGATATTGCACTTATTTCAACAGTGAACAGAGTTTATGCTATTGGCATTCAAGTAAACAGAAACAGGGACAGAAACAATGACGAGTTTTAAAATCCGCTCCGCCGTGGCCGATGATGCACAGGCCATCTTCGACATGATTGTTGAACTTGCCGTATATGAAAAAGCGTTGGTAGAAGTTAAAACCAACCCTCGGGAGATCCTCGAAACGCTGTTTGGCGAAGGCAGTGTGACGGAAGCGCTGATTTGTGAAGTCGCAGGTAAAGCAGTGGGTTACGCGGTGTTCTTTACCAGCTATTCCACCTGGATGGGCCGCAACGGTATCTATTTGGAAGACTTGTACGTCTCGCCGGATTCTCGTGGGCTGGGGGCGGGCAAGGCGATGATACAGAAAATTGCACAACTGGCGGTTGAACGCCGCTGTGCTCGCCTCGAGTGGAGCGTGCTCGACTGGAATAAACCGGCGATTGATTTTTATCTCGGCATAGGGGCCAAGCCAATGGATGAGTGGGTGCGCTACCGCCTTGACGGTGAAGCTTTAGTCTCTTTTGCCGGACGCTAAGGGGCTCTAATATAAAAGCCCACGTATCGTGAAGATGAGCGGGCAGACTAAAAACGTCCGCAATCTATTCGCGAGCCTTCAATTTTCAGGCAGTTAGGGATTGGCACCTTTACAGAACCTATACATTTAGCGGAAAGTACTGGTCTAAAATGAGACTTTATTGGACAGAAAAGGACCTCCACTTATGCCGTCATCGCTCAAGCAATCCAAAAGTCCCTGGCAACTCCTGCTGCTGGCGGGCGCGCTGGCAATACCCACGCTGGCTATTGCTCAGCCTGCCAGTAAGCCAGTGCCAAAAGTTGCAGTAAATGTTCATACTGAGCTAACCGGGCTCAATCATCCGTGGTCGCTGGCCTTTCTGCCTGATAATCAGGGCGCGCTAATCACCGAGCGCAGCGGTAATCTGCGCCTTTGGCAGCCGGGCAAACCGTTGTCTGCGGCGATTACCGGCGTACCCGCAGTGTGGTTAGAAGCGCAGGCCGGGTTGTGGGATGTGCGGCTGGCACCGGATTTTGCGAAAAGTCGGCGCGTTTATTTAAGCTTTGCAGCCAAGGATGACAAGGGAGAGCCGCACGCCGAACTAGGTTATGGCACGCTTTCCGCTGACGGGCTGCATCTTGAAAATTTTAAAACGATTTTCGTTGAACAACCGGCGCTGGAAAGCGGTGTCAACCTCGGCGGGCGGTTAGTGTTTGATCCGAATGGCAATATTCTAATGTCACTCGGCGATAATAATCAGCGCATTCAAGCGCAGCAGCTCGACTCGCTGCGCGGCAAGGTGATTCGCCTGACGCCAGAGGGCGGCATTCCTGCCGATAATCCTTTCGTGAAATTAAAGGGCGCGCGCCCCGAGATCTTTACTTACGGCAACCGAAATCCACAGGCTTTAGCCTACAATCCCTGGACCAAAGATCTGTGGGAAACCGAGCACGGTCCGCGTGGGGGTGATGAGGTTAATATCCTGGCAGCGGGCAAAAACTACGGCTGGCCGGTCGCAACTTTCGGCATCGACTATTCCGGCATGCCAATCCCGGAAGCCAAAGGCTCACATTTGCCAGGCATGGAAGATCCTGTTTACTACTGGCGTATCTCGCCTGCGGTCAGCGGCATGGCCTTCTATAACAGCAGCAAATTCCCACAGTGGCAGAACTCGCTGTTTGTTGGCGCATTGAAAGAAACCACGCTTATCCAGCTGGATGTGAAAGACAAAAAAGTCATGGGAGAGAACAGGATGCTCGAAGGTTTGGGGCTGCGTATCCGTGAGGTACAGGTTGGGCCGGATGGCTATCTGTATGTATTGACTGATGAAAGCAACGGCAAGCTGTTAAAGATATCGCCGAAGTAAGCATAAAACCCCTCGCCGGTTGTCATCGGCGAGGGCGTGATATTAACGGCGGGATTGCTGTGACTTGATAAGCGCCCACAGACTAAGCAAAGCTACCATCATCAGGTAATAGCTCGGTGCCAGCTTACTGCCGGTAGCGGTAATCAGCAGGGTACAGACAAACGGCGCGAAGCCGCCAAACACCGTTACTGCGATGTTATAACCGATCGCCATGCCGCTGGCGCGGGTGGTAACCGGGAACAGGTCCGCCATCATCGAGGGTACCGCCGAGAAATATACCGACTTCAGTAATGCCATCCAGCACACCAAAGCCACCAGTGCGAAGGCGGTGTTGTAGTGAATCATCAGCCAAAAACCCGGATAAATGGTCACCAGCAGCAGGATGAGCGCTCCCCACATCAGCGGCAATCGACCCACTTTTTCAGCCCACAGCCCCATCAGCGGCGTTGCGACGGTGAGGATGACCCCAGCCAGCAGCGTGGCGGTGAAAGCCACTTGACCTGAAAAATGCAGCGTTTTAGTGGCGTAAGTCGGAACATAGTTCAGCATATAATTGACCGCTGTGGAGACCACCATCAGGCCAATTGCCATGCACAGCAGCGTTTTTTGCTGGCCAAACAGAGTATTTAACGGCTTGGCCGTTTTGTCTGCTTTGACAAAGCTCTCGGCTTCTTCAATGTTGCGACGAATATACAAACCCACCGGACCAATCAACAGGCCGAAGGCGAAAGGAATGCGCCATCCCCAATCCTGAATCTGTGACTCTGACAGCCACTGCGACAGCCCGAGGCCAAACGCCGAGGCTAGCAGGGTACTGGCACCTTGGGTGGCAAACTGCCAGCTGGCAATATAGGCTTTGCGCTCCGGGAAATGTTCCACCAAAAACGCGGTGGAGCTGCCGAACTCACCGCCCGCCGAGAAGCCCTGAATCAGGCGTGCCAGCAAAATAAGCAGTGGAGCGGCCAGACCGATGGTGGCGTAGGAGGGCGTGATAACAATCAGCAAACTGCCCACCATCATCAGGCTGATAGAGGCCAGCAGCGAGGCCTTGCGACCTGCCCTGTCGGCAAAAGCGCCGAGTACGATAGCGCCCAGCGGGCGGATAAGAAACGAAACGCCGAAGCTGCCAAACGCCAGCAGCAGTGAAACGGTCTGGTCAGTCGTCGGGAAATAGGCGCGAGCAATGTAGGCGGCAAAAAAACCATAAACGGCGATATCGAACCATTCCAGCGCGTTGCCGATACAGGTTACAAACAGCGTTTTGGTCAGGCTCGGCTTGACTGCGCTGGCGGCTCCGCTGGACGTGGTTGCAGAGGAGAGCTGGCTCATGCTTCACCGCCTGTTTTAGCCGCGTGCTCATGATGAGCTTTAAGCAGCGAGTTGCCGCGCTCGCCCAAATCCCAGAACAGGCGAGTCATGATTTGCAGACCTTCGCGGGCAATGGAAATCAGCATGTGTTCATCGACGGCGTGCTGACCGCAGGCAGGATAGGAATGCGGCACCCACAGCGTTGGCAGTCCCAGAATATCGGCAAATACTTCGTTGGGCAGCGAGCCACCAAGATTAGGCAACAGCGCCGGTTTTTTACCGCTGCTGTGTTGCATTACCTCCAGCGCCCAGCTCACCAATGGGTCGGTGGGATCAAAACGGGTAGCCGGAGAACCGCGCAAAAACTCGACCTCAACACGGTGGAATCCATGCTGATCAAGATGTTGGCGCACGTGCTGTTGCAGGTTTTGCCAGTCAGTTCCTACCACGTGTCGCAGCTGACACACTGCTGTGGCTTTGCCCGGGATAGCATTCATCGGGCGTGCAGGGTTACCCGTCAGGAACGACAGCACTTCCATCTGGTTCCAGGCGAACAGTCGCTCGGCAGGGGTGAGACCGGCCTCGCCCCAGTCAACATCGATTTGCGGATCGCCAGGCGTAGTGCCAACCTCAATATCGCTGAGAATCTGGCGAATGGCTGCACTTACAGCAGGTGGCTTGAGCGCTGCGACCTGTAATTGACCCTGTTGATTGACCAGACAGGCGATCGCGTTAGCTAACAAAGTGCCCGGATTAGGCAACAGGCCGCCCCAGTTACCGGAGTGATAGTCTTTGTCGCGGGCATTGACCGACAGGCGGAAATTCACCGCGCCGCGCGAGCCGAGGAATAGCGTAGGGCGTTCGGCGCTCAGGCGTGGGCCATCGGAGGCGAGAAACACATCGGCGCTCAGGGCCTGCTGATAGGTCTGGCAAATCTCGGCCAATCCTGGTGAGCTAATTTCTTCACCCATCTCATACAACAGTTTGCAGTTGAAACCCAGACTGCCGCCGCGAGCCGCAAAAACCTGCTCAATGGCGGCCAGGTTGACGCTGTGTTGCCCTTTATTGTCGGCGCTGCCACGGCCATACCAGCGGTCGCCGTCTTCAAACAGCACCCATGGGTCCAGCCCCTCGCTCCAGTTTTCGTCATCGCCAAATACCACGTCGCCGTGGCCATAACTCAACACCGTAGGCAAAGCCGGGTCTTCAATACGGGTGGCAATAAGGAAAGGGCGATTAACTGCATGAGGATTATCAATGAATTGCAGTTCAAAGCCCATTGCCAGCAGCGCCGGGTTGATTTCTTGTTGATAGTAACGCTGGATAGCTTCATCGCGTTCGGTAGACTGGCTTTCTGTCGCCAGCGCGACGCGTCGTGCCAAAACGGCTTTGAATTCGCCGCTATCGAACCAGCTCATGGCTTGTTTAACTGCTTTTTCCACTGTCATAAAATGTCTCGAGGTTGTGTTAATTATTTTTATGTTGTTTGACTACTCGTTCTATCTAATAGAAAACACAGCGTTGCCACAATAATAATAATTGCAATAAAGCGTTGCTTTAATTATAACGCTGACATGCACAAAATAGGGGCATGCACGATTCAGGGGCAAAAATGCACAGTAACGAAATTCGCTATTTCCTGGCGGTCGCCAATACCGGATCGCTGAGCGCCGCCAGCAAACAGCTGTTTGTTGCCGTTTCTGCTATCAGTCGGCAAATACAACAACTCGAAACCCGGATTGGCGCCACGCTGTTTGAGCGGCACGCGCGGGGAATGGTGCTGAACGATGCCGGACAAATTCTTGAAAATCATGTACGTAAAAGCATGATGGACATGGATTTTGCGATTGCAGAAATTCAGGGACTAAAAGCGGTGCGCCGGACGGTGATCCGCATGGCCTGTACAGACGGTCCTGCGTATAGCCTGTTGCCGCAAATGTTTGCGCGTTTCAGGGCAATCAATCCTGGGGTGATGTTTTATCTCAATGTCGGCACGGCGTTGCAGGTTTCGGAGATGATCCGCAGCGGCGATTGTGATCTGGCCTTGCAGTTTAGCCTGACGCCGGAGCGCGGTGTTGAAGTGCTGGCCTCGCATCCGGCGACGGTCAGACTGGCGATGCTTAGCCATCATCCGCTTGCTATTCAGGAGGTTAGCTTAGATGATTTGCGCGCTTATCCGCTGGCGTTGAATGAGCCGAGCAGCACCATCGGGCAGCTGTTTGACCTCTCGTGTCGTATGAATGGCATTTTCCTTGAGCCAGCACTGAGCTGTAATCGTTTTAGTACGCTGTATGATTTCATGCTCAATACGCCGGGGGCGATTGTGGCATGCAGCCATTTTTCGGTGATGTTCAATGCTCGCGCTGACGGGCTGGTAATGAAATCCATTAATATTGAGCAACTTAGCCATCGCACCTTACAGCTACAGACTCAGGCTGGGCGTCATCGTTCGGCCGCACTCAGCCAATTTATCGATTTCAGCTGTGAACTACTGGCCAGAGAAGCTGCGGCCTTTGAGCGAGATTTTGGTTTGTAAATCAGTAGATTGAGTGACGATGAACTATGAGGTGGCGGTCTGCCGCACGGGGTGACGCAGCCAGCTGAGGTCAGGCCAACCGTTGATTTCGGCGTGTTCACGCAACGCCTTACAGCCATTGACCACGGTGGGTTTATCAACAAACTCCAACAGTGGTAGGTCAAATATCGAGTCACTATAGGCGTAGGTTTTTTTAAATGCCGGCGTTCCGCTCTGAGATAACCAGGCTTCAAGGCGTCGAACGCTGCCCTCATGAAAAGTGAGATCGCCAGTGGTTTTGCCGGTAAAGCAGCGTGGATGACTATTTATCTCGGCCTGCAAGGCAAATACCTGCTCGAAGCCAAGTCTTCTGGCAATGGGAGCCACCAGATGATCGCCCGAGGCAGAAACCAGAGCAATCACATCGCCTCTTTCCCGATGCCAGGCCATCTGCTGACGGGCTTGAGGATAGATTCGCGGCATGATATCCCGATGCACAAATCGCTCGACCCAACCGGCCACGGTGTGGCAGTGGTAGCCACTCATCGGTGCCAGAGTCAGTTTTAAATAAGAGGCAATGATGTCGGGGTCGGGAGGGGTATCAGAATAGTGGGTGACAGGGTGCATTTGCTGTTGGTGATACTGCAAACTGGCCGTCGGGGTATAGCCCTGAGAAACCAGCCAATGTAGCCACAGGCTGGCGCTGTCATCACTAATCAGCGTTTTATCGAGATCGAACAGCGCTAAATCCATAACCCACTTCCCGCGATAGAGGACGATGTCATTTTAGGTTAGCGGAAAATTTTGTGAAGGGTAAGGCAAATTAAGAAAATTTTTATCGACATTTTCAAGGGAGTGAAATTCTGCCAACCCTGATATTTATATGATTTCGCTAATATGTTGATAAATTATTTAGATTTATGGGCTACTCTCTCGCTAAGCTAACGCTCTTCATTGTAGTGCAGACGAGATTTTTCGACCGAATTCGCATAATTACGCTTTCAGGAGCAGACAAAAGTGCAATTATGACTACTATTCAAAGAAACTTTACATTGGGGGAGTTTCTTATCTGCGAATAAAACGGTAATTTTTATACCGGTAGAGTTCATGACCTGATTGAAAGATAAACAAAATTCAGTTACCCGGACAAAAGCGCTAATAACCTATGACAATCTCTTTCTTATCCAAACGGAACCTTCTTTGTACGTTCAGCGGCACGGCTTTGTTGCTGACGTTTCCTGCTGCGCATGCCGACACTGCTCCGGCAAAATCTGTCGAAATCGCGGCCCCTTCCACAACAACTTCGGCCGCACCAGTTGGCCCTCAAATTAACGCAAAATCATGGGTGCTGATGGATTATGGCAGCGGCAAGATCATTGCCGAGTCGCAGCCAGATGCACGATTGGACCCCGCCAGCCTGAGTAAAATCATGGTTAGCTACGTGGTAGGGCAGGCGCTTAAATCAGGCAAAATTCACTCCACAGACGTGGTCACCATTGGTAAAGATGCCTGGGCGACCGGCAATCCGGTGCTGCGCGGCTCTTCTTTGATGTTCCTCAAACCAGGGGATCAGGTTCCGGTATCCGAACTGAATCAGGGAGTGGTGATTCAATCGGGCAACGATGCCAGCATTGCGCTGGCCGATTACGTTGCCGGCAGTCAGGATGCCTTTGTCGGCCTGATGAACCGTTATTCACAGCAGTTGAACCTGACCAATACTCAGTTTAAAACGGTTCACGGTTTGGACTCTGACGGCCAGTACACCTCGGCGAGAGACATGGCGTTGTTATCCAAGGCGCTTATCCACGATACGCCTGAAGAATACGCGATGAACAAGGAAAAAGAGTTCACCTTTAACCGCATTCGTCAGGTTAACCGTAATCGCCTGCTGTGGAGCACGAACTTAAACGTCGACGGCATCAAAACCGGTTACACCTCGGGTGCAGGCTATAATCTGGTTTCTTCCGCCGTGGATTCAACCGGCATGCGCTTGATCGCGGTTGTTATGGGAGCCCCTAGCGATCGCGTGCGTTTTAGCGAAAGCGAATCATTGCTGACCTGGGGTTTCCGTTTCTATGAAACTATTACTCCAATCAAAGCCGCGGATGCATTTACTACTCAACGGGCCTGGTTTGGCGCAGAGAAAACGGTACCTCTGGGCGTAGCTGAAGATGCCTCATTGACCTTCCCGAAAGGGCAGCTTAAAAATCTCAAAGCCAGCTTCACCTTGAACAGCCCTCAGCTTGAAGCCCCTATCACCAAGAATCAGGTTGTAGGTACCATCAACTTCTCACTTGATGGCAAAGTTATCGAGCAGCGTCCGCTGGTGGCCAAGGCAGATGTTCCCGAGGGCGGTTTCATTAGCCGCATTTGGGACTTTGTGATGATGAAAGTCAGCGGTTTAATTGCCAGCGTGTTTGGTAAGTCAGCTTCATAACGTTTATTAAAACGCAGAATGCAAAAAAGGCGAGGACCATATCCTCGCCTTTTTACTTTCTATCAGGCCTGCTTATCCGCGAACCCAGCCTTTACGAATCGGCAGTGCAAAACTAAAGCGGTACAACTTATCCAGCAAGCTGCTGATTTGTGTACCGAACAGGTTCCAGACCAGCTGTGAAAACAGGCAGCCCAGAATGCCAACCAGGAAGCCGCCGAGCATATCCATCGGCCAGTGAACACCTACGTAAACGCGAGACCAGGCAATACCCAAACCGATCACCAGCAGCACAGTTCCCGACCAGACGCGATGCCAGAACAGGAAGGCGAGGGCAAAGGTAAAGATTGCTGTGCCGTGATCGCTCGGGAAGGAACTATCGGACGAATGATGCATAAAGGTATAACCATAGCCTTCCATAAACGGACGAGCATGAGGAAATAGCTCCGATATTGCTCTTGCAAAAGCCATGGCAAACACTAATGCAATGCCGATTTTGGTCACCAGAGTGCGTTGGGGGTTGATGTTGTGGTGTTGCCCCCACAGGTAAAGTCCCACGATTAACGCGGGCACGATTAAAATCATATCTTTTGCCAGGAACAAGGCGATATCCAACAGCCATTTTGGCGAGTTGGGCGTCGCATTAATCCAGGTAAACAGCTGGTGATTGAGCTGCTCCATATATATCCTCATCTTATTGTCGGCAAAATAGGCGCCGGAAATTATTAACTAAAAGATTAACTACAAGCTTACTAAAAAGCTGACCGTTAAAAATTAACTCAGTTCAACGTTAAGACTTCCGAGGGCATCAGTAAAGTGTATAAAACTCTTAAATTGCGCCTTATTTAACCTTCATATAGTTAGCCAACACCCTTGA
This sequence comes from Serratia sp. M24T3, assembly GCF_000257645.1. GTDB lineage: Bacteria > Pseudomonadota > Gammaproteobacteria > Enterobacterales > Enterobacteriaceae > Rouxiella. The sequence goes on along the minus strand of NZ_AJHJ01000007.1, from coordinate 133,879 downwards.
AAATACAGGATAAAAATTAAGAAAAACTTAAGGGAGTAGAATGTTGCTGCTAATATCGCCAATATTCAGGAATATTCTTAATTATAAACAATCAGTTGGTGAAAAATCAAAGGGCTAAACATGGACAAGTTTAAGCTTGTCCATTTATTAACATTTTAATTATTCAATTTTAATTCTTAAATCGAAAGCTGACAGAATTCCACAGTCGGCATTACGCGTGCGATTGGACCATTAAGGCAGGCATTGTGATGAGCAATGATATCCGCTGCGGCAAGTTGTTGGGTATTAACGCAGCTGTGTGCATCAGAGATAAGAATCGGCTTAAAGCCTAAGGCCAGAGCTGAGCGACAGGCAGTATCAACACAATATTGAGTTTTAAGACCAACAATGACGACTTCCTGGACATCTTTTTTCTCGAGCTGATTTGCCAAGGAAGTACCGTCAAAACAGCTGGCGCGCGACTTATCGATATAAATATCTCGTGACGGGTCGATATTCAATTCGGGAATGACATTCCAAATGGCTTCACCTGCGGCAAAAGGTGATCCGGCTGGACCCGCATGGCGGATAAAAAACACCGGCTGGTCAATCTGGTGAAAATGGCTAATAAGTTGATTGATATTGTTCAGCAGATTATCGCGCAGGTATGGCAGCGGTTCTACTGAACATTGGCCCAGCTGCATATCGATAACTAGCAGGGCTTTTTTTACTTGAGAGTGAGGTTGCATGGTGTTCTCCTGATTGAGCCGCAAATGTCAGGAGCTAACTTAACCCCTGCCATGGTTGGCGGGGTTGAGGTTGTTGTTTACCAGCGCACAACAACCTGCGACCCACCGTAAAAGGTAGTCGTTGTGATGGTTGTGTAAGTCAGTGCGCTAAAAATATTCATGTAATCAATATGTCAGCCAGACATTATGCCGTCAATAAATTAATTCCTTCCTTGGCTTAACGAAAACCACTGAATGAAACAATTCGTTAACATTCTGCTTGGGTGAAAACTGTTTAGTTGACGCGCAGTGGAGTATTTTTTTAGCCAGCGAGTCAAACTGAAGCAATTGAGAAACGCGGTGTGAATTATCCCGCAGAGTGCAGATAAACCCGTACCTTTTAAAAAGAGCGAGTATCAAATGGATAGCAGAACGCTTGCCACTTACAATAAGCAAACTGCTGATTACGCGGAAGAATGGGAATCACAGCCATCGGCAATGATTTGCATGAGACCATTAAGACATTCTTTACTCAAGGCCCCACTATTGACGCTGGGTGCGGCAGTGGGCGTGATGCTGCCTGGCTAAACGCCAACGGTTATCCGACAGTTGGCGTCGATGCTTCCAAAGGACTATTACTTGAAGCCCATAGACACCATCCTGAATTAACACTTTTTTATTCAGCACTGCCGGAATTAACCGGCGTGGTGGAAGAAAGTTTTGAAAATGTGCTTTGTGAAACAGTCATCATGCATCTGCCAATAGACCTTATTGAGCCTTCAGTGCACAAACTGCTTAATCTGTTAAAAAGTCAGGGTATTTTATACCTTAGCTGGCGGGTGACGGAGGAAGAAGATCGCCGTGACGAACAGGGAAGACTGTATGCTGCTTTTGACGAACGTATCGTAATCAATGGTTTGGTAGGGGCGCAGCTGCTAATGGATGAGAAAGTGGTGAGTCAGTCATCCGGGAAAATTATTCGCAGGATTGTGGCGCGCAAAAATTGAAGTTAACGCTGTCAGTTTGACTTACTCGGCTAAGAAAAAATTTATCGCTTATCAAAATCCCCAACAAATTTCACTACTATCTCAATTTCTGCACAAGTGTTTCCTATATTATGCTGTTTTTCACTAACCTCTATTCCTTTATCATTCTCCACTTACATTATTGGAGACTGTTTAATGCAGCTTTTATTTATATTACTCGTCGTGGCAGGCGGGATGGGGTTATCCGTTGAAGCCGGATTATTAGGACCACTGGGGAGTGAAGTCGGGGATCTGTGGGCGACTTTCAGCATCTTTGGTATTGGGGCAGCACTGACCTTTTTGCTGATGCTATTTTTCAGTCCACGCAATAGTCCATCGTTTTTCGCCCAGCCAGCCTGGCAACTAATAGGAGGAATTCTCGGCCCGGTGTATGTGGTTATTTTGACAGTCGCCGTTCCTGCCATCGGTATTGCCATGACCATGATTGGTATTCTCGCCGGTCAGGTGTTTAAAAGTCTGGTAATTGATCACTATGGGCTTTTTGGTACTGCTCACCGAAAAATTGATAATAAACGCATTATCGCGTTGGTATTTATTGTTGCTGCGCTTGTTCTTGTGGCCAAAGGTTAAGGTGAATCCATGACTGTTTTAATGATCCTTCTCGCCGTGGTCGGTGGTGCATTTTTAAGTATTCAGGCAGCAATCAATGGCCAGCTGGGCAGCAAGGTTGGCGTCTTTGGCAGCGCTTTTTTGACTTTTTCAACAGGAGCCTTGGTTACGGCATTGCTAATTTTCTTCTTTGAACCGAAGCATGATCTGACCCTGCTGGATGTGCCCAAATGGCAGCTATTGGGGGCGTTTTGCGGCGTGCCTTATATTGTCATTATGGTGCTGGCGGTACAGCGCATTGGTGCGGCGGTAGCCACCGTAGCAGTAATTTTCGGTCAGTTGGCGATGAGTATGCTGATTGATAATTTTGGCTGGTTAGGCAATGAGACTATTCACTTCTCGCTGACGCGTTTAGGTGCGGTAATTTGTTTGGGGATTGCGCTATTCTTTATCTACTCCAGCAATAAATCCAATTCAGCCGACACAGAAGTAAACGCCGAAATACGCGAATAACCAAGTTAATCAGGGCAGTGTACAACGCTCTGCCCTGATGGCTTGAATATAAAATAAACAAAATTGACAAAGGTAATCGAGACTGTAAAGTAAAATACCTTTCCTTCTAAAGCTTCGTGGTCCTCTAACGTTGAGCGCCAGTCGTTTTATCTGCTTGGCTACGCCAATAAGAACTAACTCATGTACCAAGCTAATGAACCCTACTTTCAACCGCTTTCGAAAGCTATTCTCACCGAAGCCATTAAAGTCTTTTACCAATTTGGCTATAAAAAATGCTCGATGGAGGACATCGCAACAGCGGCCAAAGTATCAAGGCAGACGCTTCATCTTTATTTTCGTAATAAAGAACAGCTTTTTCGTGCGGCCTTAGAAATTATGACCCACGATTTGTTGATTGCGATACAGAATGTTGCTGATAATCAAAACGGTGCAATCGAGGATATTTTATCCGAGATTTTTGATGTTCTCTGTGGAAAGCAAGGCGCTGTTTCATCGGCGGCTAATATCGCCGAATTAATGGCTGTCGCGCATTCTAAAGAGCGGCATCTGATCACTCGTTTTCAGGCCAAAGTGCAGGAAATATTGGCGAATGCGCTTACTCGGGCTGGCATAGACACTCATTGGCAGCAGCATGGGATCAGCGCTCAGGATTTGGCGTTGCATCTCCTTGATACCTCAGCCGGTATTAAATCTTTATTCACTAAAGGGGACGACTCAAATTACCTGCGGCGGATGGCAATCGCTATTCGAGTTGTAGTGATTGGGGCTCGTTAGCACATTCCGACTTTCGAACTTTTGCGGAACGCACAAAGGTGTCCTATAAATAGCTTCTAGCTTGCTCGCAAGGGCAGGTTATGCTGAAATCAATAACCGCAGTTCACAGAGTTGTTTGGCTAAGTTCGCAAGCATGGGAGAATATAGTCTGAATGTATCAGCTCTATTATTGCCGAGGTAAAGCTAGCCTGACCCCGCATATGCTTTTGGAAGAACTCGATGTCCCCTATCAGTTAGTCCCTATCGATGTAAAAAATAATCAACATAAAACTGCGCAATATCTGGCGCTAAATCCTATGGGCCAAATCCCGCTATTGATAGATTTGGATGTAAAAATCACTGAAACTGCTGCAATCTGCCTTTATCTCTCAGATAAACACCCAGAAAAAAACTTCGCTCCTGCATTGGGAACCACAGAGCGCGGCCTCTTCTATAAATGGTTATTTTTCCTGACAAGTAATCTACAAGCTGAGCTGATGATTTATTTCAACCCGCAGCATTACAGCGAAAGTGACAAGGCTGGGGTCAAAATGCGTGCCTATGAAAATATCTCCGGCATGCTAGATTTAATTGAAAATCAGTTGGTAGAAAACCAATCTTTTGCGACAGGTCCTTATTTTTTGGATAAACATTGCAGCGCTGTCGATTTAATGCTCTTGATGCTTTCTCGCTGGACCAGCGACTTGGCCTATCCTGCGCGAGTCAGACCCTGTTTAAATAAGCTTCTTAATCTGGTTGTCTCCCGGCCTGCCGTGATACGTGCGTTTAATGACGAAAATATTGTTGCCCCTTATTTCTGAGGTTTAAAAAATGAAAGCGCGTGAACATCATTATCAGGTTTCAATCGAGTGGATTGGCAATAAAGGCACTGGCACCTCTTCTTACAAAGCTTATGCACGAGATTATGTGATCAGTGCGGATTCAAAAAGCGATATCCAAGGATCGTCCGATCCCGCCTTCCTCGGGGATGCAACGCGTTGGAATCCTGAAGATTTGCTGGTGGCGTCGGCATCAGCATGCCATAAATTGTGGTATTTGCACCTGTGTGCCGAAGCTGGAATTATTGTTGAGGCTTATGTTGATCACGCAGAGGGAACCATGGTAGAAGGAGAAAAGGGTAGATTTACTCGCATTGTGTTGAAGCCGGAAGTGACCGTAAAGCCAGAGACGAATATCGAATTGGCAACGGATTTGCATCATAAAGCGCATGAACTTTGCTATGTGGCGAACTCTTTTAACTTTCCTGTGCACTGCGAGCCAACTTTCAAGATTTACGCTGGATTAAGATAGTTTGCCAACCCCTTGTAATCGAATATGTTTTTACCTTAGTATGCTAAGTATTGGTAAGTTTTAATTAAGTATGATTACCATTAAAAAATGGAGACCTGGATTGAGCAAATGTAGGGATCCTTTGATTTTGAAATTTACTGCCTGTCTAGGCGCTAAACACAGCAGAAAAATCAATATTTTAGGTTAAAACCTTTTATAAAGGGATATAACATGACTACCACTAAAGATTTCGAACAGTCTTGCCGCGACCAAATAACAGTTTTGTTTTTATCAGAAATCCTTAACCGTCTTGGTGTGATTGCCGCAGGGAAAGTTCTGACCAACGTCACCAAAAAGGTTAATGCCGAGGAAGATGAAGAAGTTAAGGCACGACTTTTAAGTTACATCGATGAGCTTAAAGCGAGCTACGTAAATGATCCTGACAATCCGCCGATTGAAGGTCACAAATGGCAGATACCTCGTTAATCGAGAAAAAAGAGCGACATTTTTTAATCAGCCCACAGAGATGTGGGTTTTTTATTGCTCGTTATAAACCATTCTACTGCTCAATGACTTTCTTTTATTTCAGGCAAGAAAAAACCCGGTAACCTTGAACCTAATAGAGGCGGGGTTAACGGGCTCTCCAATATGGGGACTTCTAAGAAAAGCAGTGGCAATAGTTAAGACTGCTTCTCTGATAGAAAGTTCGCGATAGTTCAAAAAAAACACAATTATTTGTTGATTTTCTAAATCTATCAAACGAGTCAATGGGTTACATTAACTGCCCGGCCAGATGATGACGATAAAGGTCCCTGCTAAGGTTAGTAACACGTTAGCGATAGCGTAAGTCCCCGCGTAACCCAGTGCTGGAATATTGCTGCGTGCGGTGTCGCTGATGATTTCCATTGCAGGAGCACAGGTGCGTGCTCCCATGATGGCACCAAAAAGCAACGCGCGGTTCATGCGCAGTACATAAGCACCAAAGATAAAGCAGATAATAACCGGCACCAGGCTGACTATCAGACCGGAAAGCAGCATCTGGCCACCTACTGCACCAAGACCGTGATTAATACCGGCTCCGGCACTTAGCCCAACTCCGGCCATAAACACCATCAGGCCAAATTCTTTCACCATATTTAACGCACCCTGCGGGATATAGCCGAAAGTAGGGTGGTTGGCTCGCAGGAAGCCGAGCATGATGCCGGCAAACAGCAATCCTGCCGCGTTACCAATACCAAACGTGATGGTTTTAAACTGGAAGGTGATTAAACCAATCATCAACCCGACAATAAAGAAGGCGCAAAAGGCCAGCAAATCTGTCACCTGGCTGTGGATTGAGATAAAGCCGATGCGTTCAGCCAGGCTTTTAACGCGTCGCGCGTCGCCGCTAATCTGCAACACATCACCTTTGTTAAGCACGATGCTATCGTCAATCGGCATTTCGATTTGGCTGCGGATAACGCGGTTGAGGAAGCATCCATAGTCAGTCAGATTGATTTGGCTTAACCGTTTACCGACCGTGTTATTATTTTTTACCACCACTTCTTCAGTGACTATGCGCATGTCGAGAAGATCGCGATCGAACACTTCCTTGCCATTTCGGAAGCTCGGATCAAGACGTGAATGAGCATCGGGATATCCCACCAACGCGATTTCGTCACCGTATTGCAGCACCGCATCGCCGTCTGGCGTGGCGAGAATGCCGTTACGGCGAATACGCTCGATATAACAGCCAGTTTGGCGATAAATCCCCAATTCGCGCAAGTTTTTACCGTCGGCCCAGGCAACCAGCTCTTGACCTACGCGGTAGGCGCGGATCACCGGCAAATAAACTTTACGCTGACTGTCAGTGTCGAGGCCGCGCTCGCGGGCAATTTGCTGGGCACTGGTGGACAGATCCTGATGCTGTAGTTTCGGCAGATAACGCGCGCCGAAAATGAGACTTACCAGACCAATAAGATAGGTTAGGGCATAACCCAGGCTGAGGTTATCGAGCTCCGGCCCAAGAATCTTGGTGCTGCCCAGAGTATTACGCAGCGTATCCCCCGCGCCGACCAGCACCGGTGTTGAGGTCATCGAGCCTGCCAGCATACCGGCGGTTAGCCCGATATCCCAGCCAAAAAGCCGCCCCAGCCCAAAGGCCAGCAGCATGGCGGTACCCACCATGACCAGCGCCAGCATCAGATAATTTTTGCCATCGCGGAAGAAAATTGAAAAAAAGTTAGGCCCGGCTTCGACACCCACACAAAAAATAAACAGCATAAAGCCGAGATTGAGTGCCTCGGTATTGATGCTGAAATGCTGTTGCCCGAGCAGCAGGGAAACGACTAAAACTCCAATGGAATTACCTAATTGTACCGATCCTAGTCGTACTTTCCCCAGACACAGGCCGAGCGCCAGTACCACAAAAAGTAAAAGGATGTAGTTACCATTTAACAAACTAGCGACATTTATATTCACAGAGTATTACTTATTGGTTACCAGCAATTTATTGAAATATATAACAGCAAGAGATAAATTCATTCATGCTACTGATGAAAACCACGCAGCTAATGGATCGCACTCAATTGCTGAAACTGTTTATCCGATACTGTTTATCAGAAATGACGGGCGGTATTCTAGTCCTTGCTGCGGATTACAGCCAGTGTTAGCAAGTGTTTAAGAACAAAAACAACTGTATAGCCAAATGGACAGTGGCTGTATGTCTACGTTTTTGCTATCTGCTGTAACTCAAGGCCCGAAGGTGCAGGTGTTCATTAACTATGGAGAGAAGACATGAAACGGTATTTACCCCTTTTATACGGCACTATAAATGCTATTTTATTTATAATTGTTTTTATTTCGTTAAAAGGTCATGTCGTAACTGTTAATAGAATTATTCCACAGAGTGATTTATGCATGCTGCTTTATTTGCTGCCTGGAATGATTGCCTGTTTATTAAGCCGTGGTGAGAATTTTATTGCTCTATTGTTGGGCGCGATTATTAGCGTTCCCTTGTGTTTATTAATTCGCCATTATTTCCTGTTGGAAATTCGCAGCAACTGGCAAGAGATTGCCTACCTGATTAGCGCCGTATTCTGGTCGATGCTGGGCGTAATGTTTGTGCTGTTGTATCAAGTCTGGGGCAAGCAGTCGCGCAGGCAAAAGCGGCGGATATGACTTGGCAAACACAAAAAAAGCACTCTTTTCAGAGTGCTTTTTAATTCTGAACCGCAATTGGCCCGCAATGGGATTATTGCTGAAACAGCGCCAGATGCTCTTTGGCGTAAGCTTCAAAATCGGTGCAGCCGCCAATGTGTTTCTGGTCGAGGAAAATCTGTGGAACAGTTTCTACCGGCTTGCCCACAGTCTTTTCCAGATCTGCTTTAGAAATGCCTTCCGCGTGAATATCAACATAACGGAAATTGAAATCGTCACGTTCTTCAGTCAGTTTTTCCGCCAACTCTTTTGCACGTACACAATAAGGACAGCCAGGACGCCCGAAAATTACTGCAAACATGGAGACTCCTTAGATTTTTAAATGCCTGAAAGTCAGGACTTGACAAATTTGAGATGTAAATCGCAGAAATTATTTATAATTTAGCGCAGTGCTCTCACAACATGAAGTTACTATGCCTGTCTCGGCAGAGAAAAAAAAGTAGGAATTACCTGTCGCTTTGATGTGCTGTGCCTATCTGCGCCATTATGTTTAGAAAAAATACGACAATGAATGTAAACCCGTCATTCAAGCAAAAGAGGGCAGTCATTTAGTGCGGCGGCGCTTGCAATGGGCCTGACGAACATGAATCATTGCTGCCTTAAGGGCACGTTTGCCCGTGTTGATTTTCAATTATTTATCATTCGTTCAAAACCAAGGATCCACATTATGACGCCAACTATTGACCTCCTTCGAGCCCACAGCTCGGTACGCTCTTTTACCGATCAGGCGCTCGGCGATGAGCAAAGAGAGGCAATTATTGGCGCGGCTCAGGCTGCGTCCACGTCAAGTTTTCTTCAGTGTTCATCCATTATCCGCATCACTGACCCGGCACTGCGCGAGAAGCTGGTTGAGTATACTGGCGGCCAAAAATATGTCGCTACCGCTGCGGAGTTCTGGGTGTTTTGCGCTGATTTTAATCGTAATCAGCAAATTAATCGTGAAGCTGAGTTGGGGCTGGCCGAGCAATTGCTGCTTGGCTGCGTTGACACCGCACTGATGGCGCAAAACGCGATGGCTGCCGCTGAATCATTGGGTCTGGGCGGCGTATTTATCGGCGGGATCCGCAACCGTATCGAAGACGTTGTCGCATTGCTTAATCTGCCAAAATTTGTGATGCCGCTGTTTGGCTTTTGTGTTGGCTATCCGGCGCAGACCAATGCCTTCAAGCCGCGTATGCCACAGAGTATGCTGGTGCATGAAAACAGCTATCAGCCGTTAGATAAAACTCAGCTCGCAGAATATGATGCCGAACTTGAATTCTATTTTTCTCAACGCGACAGCAACGCCCGCAAGGATAACTGGAGTGACCTGATTATGCGCACGCTGAAAAAAGAGCAACGTCCGTTTATGCTCGAAGCCTTGCATAAACAAGGTTGGGCAACGCGTTAATAGACAACGGAGTGTCTGATGAAAATTGCCGTACTTTCCCGCGATGGAAGCCTTTATTCGTGTAAACGCCTCAAGGAAGCCGGGGAGGCGCGCGGTCACGAAATCGAGGTGATCGACCCTCTTTCTTGCTATATGAACATCAACTGTGCCGCGCCGAGTGTGCATTATCGCGGCCGTCAGCTGGAAAAGTATCAGGCGGTTATCCCAAGGATTGGGCCAGCCATTACCTTTTATGGCACCGCCGTTCTGCGGCAGTTTGAGATGCTGGGCAGTTTTCCGCTTAACGAATCGGTAGCCATCACCCGGGCGCGTGACAAACTGCGTTCGATGCAGATTTTGGCTCGTGAAGGTATTGATCTTCCGATCACCGGCTTTGCCCATTCGCCGGATGACACTTCTGACCTGATTGCCCTGGTCGGCGGTGCGCCGCTGGTGGTGAAATTGGTTGAAGGAACGCAGGGTATTGGCGTGGTGCTCGCCGAAACGCGACAGGCCGCAGAAAGCGTGATCGATGCCTTTCGCGGTCTTAACGCCCATATTCTGGTGCAGGAGTATATTCGCGAAGCCGAAGGCCGCGATATTCGCTGTCTGGTCGTGGGTAAAAAGGTGGTGGCGGCAATTGAACGTCAGGCCAAACCTGGCGAATTTCGTTCCAATCTGCATCGCGGTGGCACGGCGCGTAATGTCAAAATCACCGCGCAAGAAAAAGATATTGCCATCAAGGCAGCCATGACGCTGGGCCTTGACGTTGCCGGGGTGGATATCCTTCGAGCCAATCGTGGGCCGCTGGTCATGGAGGTCAATGCATCCCCGGGATTGGAGGGCATTGAAACCACCACCGGAATGGATATTGCCGGCATGATGATTGATTATATCGAGCAACGCGCCAAACCCGGCTTCAGGCTGAAATCTGGCGGGTAATTCACTGGCACAACATATTTAGTACCGATGTGCCGAATAATTCGGCAGATCGGTTTTTTTGTGGCAGTTGTACCCATAATTTGAGCGAATAACTGTTAATGTCAGGATTGATCGTGGCGCTGGCAGGTAATTTTCCGTAAGCTGTCGCCCTTGAACATTCACTTAAAATGACCGATTACGTAAAAATCCTGCGTAAACTGATTTTCAAGTTCCGACATTATTACGATTCGTCATCGTGCTTTATTGACTCACTGAGGCTGATTATATGGATTCACTCACCGTCCCTGATTTGGCGTTGCTAAGACGCTGGCTGGATCAGCTGGGCATTTCTTTTTTCGAGTGTGATTCTTGTCAGGCTCTTCACTTGCCGCACATGCAGAATTTCGACGGCGTATTTGACGCGAAGGTCGATCTGGTTGATGGCGTGATTTTGTTTTCGGCGCTGGCCGAAGTGAAACCCACCGCGCTTATCCCATTGGTTGCCGATCTCAGCCAGATTAACGCCAGCTCGCTGACTGTTAAAGCTTTTGTGGATATTCAGGATGACAATCTGCCAAAGCTGATTGTTTGCCAGTCGATAAGTGTTGCAGTCGGCATTACTGTTGAGCAATTTGCCCATTTCCTGCAACAGGGAGAAGAGCAAATGTCGATGATTATTCTTGAAGCGCACGCCAATGATCTGCTATTTCTTGGCGATGAAGACGAAAGCGCGCCACCGGTAAGCCTGAACATCCCGCTACTGCACTAATTTTCCCTCGCGCCTTGCGCAGCTGTTCCCTCTAGCATGACTTTAGACAGCGTTGCCATTCCGATGGCTGCGCTGTTTTTGTTGTTTTTCAAAAAATTTTATTCTGAACATGAGTCATTGTTGCCATTTATTTCACTTTGCATGAGCGTGAATGGCGCAGTCTATAGACAAAAATGCATAAATATTCGATGAATGGTGTTTTTTCATCCCAGCTATGGTGTGATTTAGCGCACAGAGTTATGCTGACTCTTCTGCAAAGAGTAAAGGATGTTGTGAAAAACCAAATGGTTATTTCAACGGTGGCGTAGTTTGCAGAATGCATTTTTATGCAGTTCCCTCCGATGCCAGGGTTGGCAAGAAATTTATCCAGATTAGTAATATGTTTACTAATCTAATTACTTACTGGTCTTTAGACCTGCTTGCTTACAAAGTGGGTTTATAGCGCGGTGACCAGAGGCAAGTTTAATTTTATCCCCTGTTGGAGGTAATAACGGATGTTTACCCTGCGTAAAAAGTGGTTGTCGGGCGTTATCGCCGGTGTGGCTATGGCCGCGTCAGTTGCTGCATCTGCAGATGATAAAACACTGCATATTTATAACTGGTCTGATTACATTGCACCTGACACGGTGGCCAATTTCCAGAAAGAAACGGGCATCAAAGTAGTGTATGACGTGTTTGACTCCAACGAGGTGCTGGAGGGCAAACTGATGGCAGGCAGCACCGGTTTTGATCTGGTGGTTCCTTCGGCCAGTTTCCTCGAACGCCAAATCTCCGCCGGCGTGTTCAAACCGCTGGACAAGAGCAAGCTGCCCAATTACAAAAATCTCGATCCCGAGCTGTTGAAAATGGTTGCCCAGCACGATCCGGGCAACAAATATGCCATTCCCTATCTCTGGGCGACTACCGGTATCGGCTATAACGTCGACAAAGTGAAGGCCGCGCTGGGTAAAGATGCGCCGGTTAACAGCTGGGATCTGGTGCTTAATCCCGATAACCTCGCCAAACTCAAGGGCTGCGGCGTTTCCTTCCTCGATGCACCGGCTGAAATTTATGCCACAGTGTTGAATTACCTGCATCTTGACCCGAACAGCACCAAACCCGAGGATTATACCGCCGCCACTGATCTGTTGTTAAAACTGCGCCCAAGCATTCGTTATTTCCATTCTTCGCAGTACATCAACGATCTTGCCAACGGGGATATCTGCGTGGCCGTAGGCTGGGCGGGCGATGTTATCCAGGCATCCAACCGCGCCAAAGAAGCAAAAAATGGAGTCAATATTGCCTATAGCATTCCGAAAGAAGGGGCTTTGGCCTTCTTCGACGTGTTTGCAATGCCTGCTGATGCCAAAAACACCGATGAAGCCTACCAGTTCCTTAATTATCTGATGAGGCCGGAAGTGATGGCGGGGATAAGCAACGCGGTGTTTTATGCCAGCGGTAATGCGGCCGCGACTCCGCTGGTAAAACCTGAGATTCGCAATAATCCAGGTATTTATCCTTCCGCCGAGGTTCGCGCCAAACTGTTCGGCCTGAAAGTGCAGGACCCGAAAATTGACCGCCTGATCACCCGTTCATGGACCAAGGTACAAAGTGGTAAATAACACTTAATCTAAAGACGCTGTTGTTTATTAAGAAAAATGTTCATTAAGGCAAATGTATCTTTTAGCCGACAGCACGAATAGGCGGCTCCAGTGGGTTCACGGGGCCGCCTGGCTTTTTCTTGATTTTTTTAACCCGCTTCTGACGGAGATATTTCTGAGTGAATGATGTAATTCCACAACCTCAGCCGCAGTTTAAAGGTGAAAAAGTGCAAAAAGCTTTTTCCCCTCTGTTGGAAATTCGCAATTTGTCCAAGTCATTCGACGGCCAGCTTGCCGTTGATGATGTCAATCTAACCATCTATAAAGGCGAGATATTTGCGTTGCTTGGCGCGTCAGGATGCGGGAAATCGACCCTGTTGCGCATGCTGGCCGGTTTTGAGCAGCCCACGAAAGGGCAAATCGTCCTCGACGGACAGGATTTGTCGCAGGTGCCGCCTTATCAGCGACCAATCAATATGATGTTTCAGTCCTATGCGCTCTTTCCGCACATGACGGTTGAGCAAAATATTGCCTTCGGACTCAAGCAGGACAAACTGCCTTCTGCCGAAATTAAAGCGCGGGTCGCTGAAATGCTCACTCTGGTACACATGCAAGAGTATGCCAGGCGCAAACCGCACCAGCTCTCTGGCGGGCAGCGTCAGCGCGTGGCGTTGGCACGCAGCCTGGCCAAGCGACCAAAACTGTTGCTGCTTGACGAACCGATGGGGGCGTTGGATAAAAAGCTCCGTGACCGCATGCAGCTTGAGGTGGTGGATATCCTCGAGCGCGTGGGTGCGACCTGCGTCATGGTGACCCACGATCAGGAAGAGGCGATGACCATGGCGGGTCGTATTGCGATTATGAATCGAGGGAAATTTGTGCAGATCGGCGAGCCGGAAGAAATTTATGAGCATCCGAACAGCCGTTTTAGCGCCGAGTTTATTGGTTCGATGAACGTATTTGAAGGACTGCTTGAATCCCGTCAGGACGATGCACTGCTGATCCGCAGTCCAGGGTTGGTGCATCCGTTAAAAGTTTCTTCTGACGCCTCGGTGATCGACGGCGTGCCTGCGTTTGTGGCGCTGCGCCCTGAAAAAATCATGCTTTGTGATGAGGTTCCAGCCGACGGCTGCAACTTTGCGGTGGGAGAGGTAGTAAACATTGCCTACCTGGGTGACCTGTCGATTTACCACGTTAAACTGCTCAGCGGCCAGTTAATCACCGCTCAATTGCAAAACGGCCATCGCTTTCGCAAAGGCATGCCGACGTGGGGAGATGAAGTCAGCCTGTGTTGGGAAGCCGACAGCTGCGTGGTGTTGACCATTTAAGTCGAGGAGATAACGATGACCCTGGTAACACAAACCCCCGAGGCTAAACCTCCCGGCAAAATTCACCTGTTTTTGAGAAAAATGCGCCAGTCACACGGCAGAAAACTGGTGATCATGCTGCCGCTGGTGTGGTTTATTCTGCTCTTCGTCTTGCCGTTTCTGATTGTGCTAAAAATCAGTTTTGCCGATATGGCGCGGGCCATTCCGCCTTATACCGACCTGATGACCTGGACCGATGGCGTGTTGGATATTGCGTTGAATTTTGGCAATTATATTCAACTCGGCAGTGACGCGCTGTATATCGAGTCGTATCTGCAATCGCTGGAAGTGGCCGCTATCTCGACGCTGCTGTGTCTGCTGATTGGTTATCCGCTGGCGTGGGCGGTGGCGCACAGCTCACCGGCGACGCGTAACATCCTGTTGCTGCTAGTGATTTTGCCTTCGTGGACTTCCTTTTTGATCCGCGTTTATGCCTGGATGGCGATTCTCAAAGACAACGGCGTGTTGAATAATTTTCTGATGTGGCTGGGCGTTATCGATCAGCCGCTGGTTATCTTGCATACCAATCTGGCGGTTTATATCGGCATCGTTTATTCATATTTGCCGTTTATGGTGCTGCCAATTTACACCGCCTTAACCCGCCTGGATTACTCGCTGGTTGAAGCTTCTCTGGATCTCGGTGCGAAACCCTTTAAAACCTTTATCAAGGTGATTGTGCCGTTGACCAAGAGCGGGATCATTGCCGGATCAATGCTGGTATTTATTCCGGCGGTGGGCGAGTACGTGATCCCAGAACTGCTTGGCGGCCCGGACAGCATCATGATTGGCCGCATTTTGTGGCAGGAGTTCTTTAACAATCGCGACTGGCCTGTGGCTTCGGCGGTGGCCGTGGTGATGTTATTGCTGCTGATTATGCCGATCCTTTGGTTCCACAAATATCAGAATAAAGAACTGGGGGATAAACCATGAATCCGTTACCCGTGGTGCGCTCACCGTGGCGAATCCTTATTTTGGTGCTGGGTTTTGCCTTCCTGTATGCCCCGATGCTAATTCTGGTGATCTACTCTTTTAACAGCTCAAAACTGGTGACTGTCTGGGCGGGTTGGTCAACGCAGTGGTATAGCGCATTGTTTCACGATTCCGCGATGATTGGCGCGGTGAGCATGAGCCTGACCATTGCCACCGCGGCAGCCAGCATGGCGGTGGTAGTGGGGACGTTGGCGGCCGTGGTGATGGTGCGCTATGGCCGTTTCAAAGGCTCTACCGGCTTTGCATTTATGCTCACTGCGCCATTGGTGATGCCTGATGTGATAACCGGGCTGGCCCTGTTACTGCTGTTTGTGGCCATGGGCCACACGTTAGGCTGGCCGAGCGAGCGCGGGATGTTCACCATCTGGCTGGCGCACGTCACCTTTTGCAGTGCCTACGTCGCAGTGGTGGTCTCGGCGCGATTGCGCGAACTGGACCGTTCAATCGAAGAGGCGGCACTGGACCTCGGCGCGACGCCGCTAAAAGTGTTTTTTATCATCACCATCCCGATGATCGCTCCGGCGTTGGTATCCGGCTGGCTGCTGGCATTCACCCTGTCGCTGGATGATTTGGTTATTGCCAGCTTTGTTGCCGGGCCGGGTTCGACCACCTTGCCGATGCTGGTTTTCGCCAGCGTGCGTTTGGGCACTAATCCGGAAATAAACGCGCTGGCTACCCTGATTCTGCTGGTGGTGGGGATTATCGGCGTGATTGCCTGGTGGTTTATGCATCGCGCCGAAAAGCAGCGGGTTAAAGACTTACAGCGTGCCGCGCGGCATTAAATATTCCCGCTTAAGATTTCCCATGCGATAAATGAGCCTTTGATTGCGCGCGGTGTTACAATCCGCGCCAACTTTTTAACTGCCCGATCAAGCTATCGCGATAACGGTCCTTATTTATGCATTGCGCGCAATACACCGCCGGAACCTGCCGGTCCTGCCAGTGGCTGGAAAAACCCTATGCCACCCAGCTCAGTGAAAAACAGCAAAATCTTGCCGATCTGCTTGCCGATTTTACTGTGGGCGAATGGCGCGAGCCGGTCGCAGGCAAGCAGCAGGCATTTCGTAACAAAGCCAAAATGGTGGTGAGCGGCAGCGTAGAGCGTCCACTGCTGGGCATGCTGCATCGTGATGGCACGCCGGTAGATTTATGCGATTGCCCGTTATATCCCTCGAGCTTCAGTGACGTATTTCAGCATCTTAAAACCTTTATCGCCCGTGCAGGATTAACGCCTTACAACGTAGCGCGCAAACGTGGCGAACTCAAACACCTGCTGCTGACCGAAAGCCAGTACAACGGCGGGCTGATGCTGCGCTTCGTACTCCGTTCTGAAACCAAGCTGGCCCAACTGCGCGCGGCGCTGCCGTGGTTGATGGAGCAGGTGCCCGCGTTGCAGGTAATATCGGCAAATATTCAGCCGATACACATGGCGATTCTGGAGGGGGATCGTGAAATCCCTCTCACCAGTCAGCAGGCGCTGGAAGAACACTTCAATCAGGTGCCGTTGTTTATCCGTCCGCAAAGTTTTTTCCAGACTAATCCACAGGTTGCTGCTGCGCTGTACGCTACTGCAAGAGATTGGGTGGCGGAAAGGGAGATTGCCAGCATGTGGGATCTGTTCTGTGGCGTTGGTGGCTTTGGATTACACTGCGCCAAACCTGAAACCAGGCTCACGGGCATTGAAATCAGCGCCGAGGCGATTGTGTGTGCCAAAATTTCGGCCGAGCGTCTGGGTTTAAAGCAAGTTGAGTTTAAAGCGCTGGACTCTACCGGTTTTGCCACTGGGCATGACGCCGTGCCGGAGTTGGTGCTGGTTAATCCACCGCGCAGGGGAATTGGCAGTGAATTGTGCCGCTATCTCGATGAGATGGCACCGCCAAGATTGCTGTACTCAAGTTGCAATGCTCAGACAATGGCCAAGGATTTAGCCGAGCTAAAAAACTATCGTATTGAACGTGTACAGTTGTTCGATATGTTTCCACATACTGCCCACTATGAAGTGTTGACCTTACTTATTCGTAATAATTAGCGGCTCTATGCGCATCAGAATAGCCGCTAAAAAATAACCCACTAGCCTGTGACCTGCATTTAGAACAGAGAGAACAACATCACTACCGGCAGGCTCATTGGCCAGGTTAACCCGATAATTCCTGAGGTTAGCAAACGAATTTTGATTGTGTCACGGCTCACCAGCAAGGTGAAAATTGCGCCGATTGCTAATCCACCCCAGTAAATAGTTTTAATTGCTTCCCACCACAAATGCACGATAACCCCTAATTTTAATAAACCTCAACGAATGCGGGTCATTCTATGCGGTTAACATTTTGCAATCAATTGGTAAGTGATTATGTTCACAAATTTACAAAGTAACTAAAATGTTAATAATAAGTTTCGGGATTACTTTAGTTAAAATTTCAATATAAGCACAACTTTTTGGGAAGTTTGGCAGCGTAAACGTTTGCCTAGGCATAAACATCGCTTGTCCGATACTTACCTACTGGTTTAAGCTGTGGTGTAAAGATTGAAAATCTTTGAACAAAAGGCACAAAGAGGCCATCCGAAGTTTTCACTATTTTTGGAAGTGAATTATGCCAGCGGGATCTAAAAAACGGCCTTTAAGCCGATATCTTAAAGATTACAAGCATACCCAGACGAACTGTTCCCAATGTGGAAAAGAGCTGGACAGAATGGCTTTGGTTTTTCGTGGTCAGATTATTAACAAAAACGCGATTTCCAAAATGGATCAACCTATCGACGATGAGCTATGGGGCGATCTTTCTAAGGATTTATTGGCCTTGTGCCGCTTTTGTAGTGAGATTTCCTTTAATAGCACTTATCACTATTTCGAAATTGTCGCCTTTAAGCAGTATCTTTTCGAACAGACAGACATGAACCACAGCACGGTGCGTGAATATGTCGTTCGCCTGCGCAGGCTGGATGAAATTTTGACCGCCAGTGATTATCCTCAGGATAAAATTGCTGACAAAAATATACACCAGCGAATTGTTGAAGATGTTCCTTTAGCCGTTACCGATAACTACCGGATTGCCTTAAGGAAATATGACCAGTTCCTTGCCTGGCAAAGTGAAATGCCTTCAGACGGTATTTATACCGAACAGGCTTGATTGCCTGTAAGATTTACAGATAAAGTTATTCCTAAACCAAGCAGGTATCTTTGATGCCTGCTTTTTTTGTGTCGCAAACTGATATAATAGAACAATACTTTTTCTTTGAAATGCATCAGCCTAAAACTTAGCTTCGGGGGATCACCGTGCCTTCATCTTTGCCTAACTCATCTTCACTTGCCGTCTTGAAACATCAATTAGAAAGCTTTTCCCGTATTGATTTGGTAGGAAACAGCACACCGCTGGAACGATTAAATCGTCTTTCAGACTTTGTAGGGCGCGATATTTACATTAAACGTGACGATGTCACGCCGCTGGCGCTTGGTGGTAACAAGTTGAGAAAACTTGAGTTTTTAGCTGCAGCTGCCATTGAAGAAGGGGCGGATACACTGATCACTGCTGGAGCTATTCAGTCAAACCACGTGCGCCAAACGGCGGCAGTCGCGGCAAAGCTGGGCCTTAAGTGCCTGGCTTTACTGGAAAATCCAATCGGCACCGATGCTGAAAACTATCTCAACAACGGCAACCGCCTGCTTCTGGACTTGTTTAATACCGAAGTGGTGATGTGCGATGGCCTCTATGATCCCATGGCACAAATGGCCGAACAGGCAACGCTGCTCGAAGCTCAGGGATTCCGTCCGTACATTATTCCGGTGGGCGGTTCAAATGCGCTTGGGGCATTGGGTTACGTTCAGTGCGCCATTGAGATTGCCGAGCAAAGTTCTGCTGGCTTCGTGGATTTCAGTGCGGTAGTCGTCGCCTCTGGTAGTGCGGGAACCCACGCGGGCTTGGCCGTGGCAATGCGTGAGCTGATGCCAACCACGCAATTAATAGGCGTGACGGTGTCACGTAAAGCCGACGATCAGCGCCCCAAAGTTGAATTGCTTTCGAAAGAACTCATGGCTTTGCTTGAGATTGAAGGAGATGTCCCCACCGTCAATCTTTGGGATGACTATTTTGCACCGCGCTACGGCGAGCCTAACAAGGAAGGTCTGGCGGCTATCAAGCTGCTGGCCGAAATGGAGGCGATGTTGCTTGATCCGGTTTATACCGGCAAAGCGATGGCAGGGCTGCTAGATGCCCTCGAACGCCAAATAATTCCTGGAGATGGTCCGATTTTATTTGTGCATACGGGTGGCTCACCGGCATTGTTTGCTTATCTTTGAAACTAAGATCAATGAATTAGAGAGACAAAGTATTCGGCTCTTTTCAAATTCATGGGTCGTGCTGTTCAAATTCATTGATTTTACTGTTCAAATTATTTGAATGACTAGCCTTGTTACATTATTGATTGAAAATTGCCCCGCTCGCTTAAAAAACGGTCAGTCGATGAGACTGCCCGTTTACACTTTTGCCCTAAGCCGCTGAATTACCCCTTTAATAAAGCTTTGCTTTCCTGTACCAACATATCTGCGCTAATTTCTCCGATAGTCTTTGCCCCGGTCAGCGTCATCGCCACTTTCATTTCTTTTTCAATCAGCGTTAGCAGGTTTTCGACTCCACGCTGACCGTGCGTTGCCAGCGCGTAGAGATAGGCGCGACCAAGCAATACGGTGTCCGCTCCCAAAGCTATCATGCGTACCACGTCTAGTCCGTTTCGCACGCCGCTGTCGGCCAGAATAGTAATGTCTCCCTTTACCGCGTCGGCGATCGCCGGTAACGCCCGCGCAGTAGAAGGAACGCCATCGAGCTGCCGGCCACCGTGGTTGGAAACCACAATACCGTCGGCCCCAAAACGCACGGCATCGCGTGCATCTTCTTCGTCAAGAATTCCTTTGATAACCATAGGCCCATCCCAAAACTCGCGGATCCATTCGAGGTCTTTCCAGGAGATCGAAGGGTCAAAGTTGCTGGCAAGCCAGCCAATGTAATCTTCCAGTCCGGTGGGTTTACCAAGATAAGTGGAGATGTTGCCGAGATCGTGTGGCCGACCGTTCACGCCGACATCCCATGCCCACTGTGGATGGGTTACCGATTGCCAGTAGCGACGCATTGCCGCGTTGGGGCCGCTCATTCCAGAGTGGGCATCACGATAGCGCGCTCCGGGCGTTGGCATATCGACGGTAAATACCAGCGTCGAGCAGCCCGCAGCCTTGGCGCGTTCTAACGCATTGCGCATAAAGCCACGATCGCGCAGCACATAAAGCTGAAACCACATCGGGCGGTTAATTTCCGGGGTAACTTCCTCAATCGGGCACACCGATACGGTGGAAAGGGTAAAGGGAATACCTTTGTTGGCTGCCGCACGCGCCGCCTGGACCTCACCTCGTCTGGCGTACATGCCACACAGGCCAACTGGCGCCAAGGCAATCGGCATCGACAGCGTTTCATTAAACAGTTTGGTTTCGAGATTGAGATCCGACATATTTTTCAGTACGCGCTGGCGCAGGGCAATCTGCGAGAGATCCTCAACGTTATGCCTGAGTGTCGATTCGGTGTAAGAACCGCCGTCAATATAGTGAAAAAGAAACGGGGGCAGAATACGCTGTGCCGCAGGGCGATAGTCACTGGAGGCTGAAATAATCATTGCAGAATTCCTTTAATTTCCATTTTCTCTATTTTTCCTGGCCGGGCAGGCGGGTAATGCGGGCCTGTCTGGCCTCGTCTTCATCAAGCGTTTTTAACGTCGAATGAACAAAACTGATGTGTTCCATGGCTGCCTCGCGGGCGCGCACCGCATCACCATCCAGAATGGCCTCAAGCAAGGCGCGATGCTGTTCGGTTAATCGGGCAAAAATAGTTTGCTGGCTGTACATGCGTTGGCGGCTTTGTCTTACCGAGGATTGCAGCAATTCGAAAAATCCGCGCATTGTCTGTAACAGCACCACGTTGTGAGAAGCGGCAGCAATGGCCAAATGAAAACGGACATCTGCCTGAGCAGCCCATTGAGGATTTTCGTTTTCGTTTAGCATCAAGGTGGCATCAAAAGCGGACTGCAATAGTTCTTTGTCGGCCTCGGTGGCACGAAGAGCAGCATGCCATGCGGTACTGGCCTCAATTGAATGTCTGGCTTCGAGAATGTCGTAACGATACTCGGGGTCCTGATTGACCAGATTACGCAACGGCTCGACGATTTGTGTTTGCGCCCAGAGAGGCGGCTGCTCGCGTAAAAAAGTTCCGCCTCCCGGCCGACGTAATAACAGGCCCTCACTGCTAAGTTGTGAAATAGCCTCCCGCAGTGAGGATCTTGATACCCCGAGCAAAGTTGCCAGCTGGCGTTCGGCAGGCAAGCGCGCACCGGGTAAAAGCTGCTGCCGGGCAATA
Source organism: Serratia sp. M24T3 (assembly GCF_000257645.1). Classification (GTDB taxonomy): domain Bacteria; phylum Pseudomonadota; class Gammaproteobacteria; order Enterobacterales; family Enterobacteriaceae; genus Rouxiella. The sequence goes on along the minus strand of NZ_AJHJ01000007.1, from coordinate 112,438 downwards.
AATAAATTCAAACGTTCGGCTAGCTTGGCTGTGTGATGCACTTGGGGGGCGGACATCAATGACTCCTGGGAATTTTGTTACTGTTTGGTCAGACCAAAGCAGGCGGCGTAGCTTGGTTAACTGAAGTAGTTTGATTAAGTGAAATAGCTTGATTAACTGAAATTGTTAAGGAGTTGTTCTTATTATGCAAGGTGATAGCCGGAGTGGATTCGGTTTCTGCGATCTTAATTGGCTTTTAAATACTATTGGTAGGACCAAGAGCGAACTGTTAGGGGCGGCGGTAATAGAGAGCGCGCCATTTGAGTGGCTTAATTTCTCCCAATACTGTGTTAGTCATCACGCAGCAAAGGTTCAAGAAAAAACAAAGTTGAAAAACCATCTACACTTTTAATGTCACAGCTAAAAAGTAATGTCACAGCTAAAAAGTAATGAGATCGGCAACCTGTGTGAACTGAATAACTGACCAAACCAAGGAGTTGTGTATGAAAAAGGCATTTGTTATATCACTGACCGCTTTGCTGTCTGTTGCTGCTTTGACAGGATGCACGCGAACAAGTTATGCGATTCACACTAATGATGCTCGAACCATCATCAGTGACGGCAAACCGAAAGACACTGATACTGGTATGCTGGGTTATACCGATGCATGGGGTAAAAAACAGCAAATCAATAAAGCCGAAGTTAAAGAAGTTTCCGAACTTCCAAACTAAAGTCAAAGCTGCCTGCGGGCAGCTTTCATTTGTATATCTAAATGTATATATCCAAAAACTTCCCCATTATTCCAATCCTTTGTACTTTCATTTGACAGCCATGAGCGCCATTGACTATCAAGCACGATTACCTGCTTACAACCGTAGCGCAACACCTGATGTTGCTATAATCTGATAAGATTAAATATCTTATAATGATAAGATTTTGCCGTTTTCATAATGAATAATTTACTCTAATAAAATAGTTGCCAACAAAATGAACAATGAGGTGAGTATGGCTTTTTCAAATTTGCGTCGTCGCCTGGTGCTGGGTGCGGTGGCGGTTTCACTGTCTGCGGGTATGGCGACTCACGCCTTCGCAGCTTCTGAAAACGTTCTGGCTAAAATAAAAGAGCGCGGGACGATGATTGTCGGCCTGGAAGGGACCTATCCGCCGTTTAGTTTTCAGGGCGATGATGGCAAGCTGACCGGTTTTGAGGTCGAATTTGCTGACTCGCTGGCCCAGCATATGGGCGTGAAGGCCAAACTGGCCCCGACCAAATGGGACGGCATGCTGGCCGCGCTGCAGTCAAAACGCATCGATGTGGTGATCAATCAGGTGACTATCTCGCCTGAGCGCGAGAAAAAATATGATTTCTCCACTCCTTATACTGTTTCCGGTATTCAAGTGCTGACCAAAAAAGGCAATGAAGGCAAATTCTCGTCTCCTGATGACCTGAAAGGTAAAAAAGTCGGCGTGGGTCTGGGCAGTAATTACGAGCAGTGGCTGCGTCAAAACGAACCTGGTGTTGATATTCGCACTTATGATGATGATCCAACCAAGTATCAGGATCTGCGCGTAGGCCGTCTCGATGCTATTCTGGTTGATCGTCTGGCAGCGCTGGATCTGGTTAAAAAAACCGGTGATACCATGGCCGTTGCCGGTAAACCTTTCTCTCGTCAGGAATCAGGCGTCGCGTTGCGTAAAAACAACCCAGAACTGCTGGCTGCGATTAACAAGGCCATTGCCGATATGCAGAAAGATGGTTCACTGGCCAAGATTTCCGATAAGTGGTTTGGCGCAGATGTTACCAAGTAAGGTTTAAACCTGATGCAAGAAAGTCTCCAACTGGTGCTGGATTCAGCACCATTTTTATTGAAAGGCACCGTGTTTACCCTCGAGCTGAGTCTCGGGGGGATGGTGTTTGGTTTACTGCTCGGCTTCCTGCTGGCAATGATGCGGTTGTCGCATTTCTGGCCGCTGTCTTGGTTCTCGCGTTTCTACGTCTCTATCTTTCGTGGTACGCCACTGATTGCGCAGCTGTTTATGATTTATTACGGCCTGCCACAGTTCGGCATCGAGCTCGACCCGATCCCATCGGCAATGATTGGCCTGTCGCTTAATACGGCGGCTTACACCTCCGAGACGCTGCGCGCCGCCATTTCCTCAATCGAAAAAGGGCAATGGGAAGCAGCCGCCAGTATCGGCATGAATTCCTGGCAGACGCTGCGTCGGGTGATCCTGCCTCAGGCCGCTCGCACCGCGCTGCCGCCGCTGGGCAATAGCTTTATTGGTTTGGTGAAAGACACCTCGCTTGCGGCGACTATTCAGGTGCCGGAACTGTTCCGTCAGGCGCAACTGGTGACTTCCCGTACTCTGGAAGTGTTCACCATGTATCTGGCCGCCTCGGTAATTTACTGGGTGCTGGCTACCGTGCTTTCATTCTTGCAAAATCGACTGGAAGACCGTGTTAACCGTCAGGATCAGGAGCCAACATGAGTACCATTGACGTGAAAAAGCTGGTTAAAAAATTTCATGGTCAGACGGTGCTGCATGGTATCGATCTGCAGGTGAATGCGGGGGAAGTGGTGGCGATTATCGGGCCTAGCGGCTCGGGTAAAACCACGTTATTGCGCAGCATCAATCTGCTGGAAATCCCTGACTCCGGCACCATTACCGTCGGCAAGATTGAAATTGATGCCAGCGTGCCTATCAGCAAACAGAAAGACAAGGTTCGCCAACTGCGTCAACAGGTCGGTTTCGTATTCCAGAATTTCAACCTGTTTCCACATCGCTCGGTGCTGGAAAATATCATTGAAGGCCCGGTGATTGTGAAGGGTGAGCGGCGCGTCGACGCCGAGGCGAATGCTCGCAAGCTGTTGGCAAAGGTTGGATTGGCTGGCAAGGAGAGTGCGTACCCTCGTCGCCTGTCCGGAGGGCAGCAGCAGCGTGTCGCCATTGCTCGCGCGTTGGCGATGAACCCGGAAGTGATTCTTTTCGATGAGCCGACATCAGCGCTGGACCCTGAGCTGGTGGGCGAAGTCTTGAGCACTATCAAAGCATTGGCGCAAGAGCATCGGACTATGGTCATCGTTACTCACGAGATGAGTTTCGCCCGTGATGTCGCCGATCGCGCCATATTTATGGATCAGGGCAAAATTGTCGAACAGGGGCCGGCCAGGGAGCTGTTCTCTGCGCCGCAACAGGAGCGCACCAGGCAGTTCCTGGAAAAATTCCTGCAAAACTAGTTCCTGCTCATAGTGCGACGCGCGCCATCAACATCACTGAAATTTCTGGCTTTATTCCCTCGCCCCTTGGTGGGTGAGGGTTGGGGAGAGAATGTTTCAACTCTGCTTTTGATATAGGGCGCTCGCGCAATCCCGGTGGCCTACAGTTTTCCGGCGCTGCCGCAAATACGGATCTTGTCGGCGACCACGGCTTTCATCGCCAGTTTACCGGGAGTGATGTATTTTCGCGGGTCGTTGGCATCAGGTTGTTGATTAAAATAGCCTTTTACTGCGTCGGCAAAGGCTATTTTCAACTCTGTAGCCACGTTAACCTTGCATACGCCCAGCGCAATGGCGCGGGTTATCATCGCCTCGGGAATGCCAGATGCACCGTGTAATACCAGCGGAATATCCACCTGATTGCGGATTTTCTCCAGGCGCTCAAAGTCCAGCTTTGGCTCGCCTTGATACAAACCGTGCGCGCTGCCAATCGCCACTGCCAGCGAGTCGATCCCCGTGACTTCGACAAACTCTCTGGCGGCCAGAGGATCGGTGAAGAAACTGTCGGTAGAATCCACTATAAGGTCATCCTCCTGTCCCCCGAGCCGCCCCAGCTCTGCCTCAACGCTCGCACCATAGCGATGACAGAGCTTTACCGCCTTGCGGACAAGACTGATGTTTTGATGAAAAGGCAGGTGCGAGCCGTCGATCATCACTGAGCGAATCCCCTGTGTGCCTTGCTTTCAATGTCATCCATTTCTTCATGATGATCCAGATGCAGCGCCAGCGGCAGGTTGTAACGACGCGCGGCTGCCTGACATATTCCCACCAGATAATCAGTGCCTGCATAACTGAAGGTTCCCGGCGTACCGGCCATGATCACTGGCGAAGACATCTCGGCAGCAGTTTCGGCAATAACTTGCACTGTTTCAAGGTTATGAACGTTGAACGCAGGAACTGCGTAGCCTTCCCGCTGTGCTTTTTGCAACATTTCGCGGTTAGAAACCAAATACATAGAACCCCCTGATGCTGGCAGTGCAGTTATTGGCTGTCGCGCACTGTCGGCAAAATAATAAAGTCCAACGCCAGCTAGAGCGCAGAGGCATTAGCTGAGGCAACAGGTTTGGAGTAATGATAAATAGTTACCCCTTTTACGACGCGATTAACCTCTCCGGTGGGGCAAGGATTGTCCGGTGTCAGGCCGTGGGCCAGTGAGGTTTCCATTGCCAGCATCTGTGAAAAAAGCAAATAGGGGAACATCATCCACACGTCATCGTGGTCATCGTGCACGGTCTGCACTTCATTAAAATCATTGGGCTCGCCACTCAGACCGACCATTTTTTGCACCAGCCCGTCGCGTTTAAGTTCATGCCACAGGTCTGCATCGTATTGCCGCGCGTAACTGTCGCCAGAGAACATCAGCAGTACCAACGTCTGGTTGTCGACCATAAATTTCGGCCCGTGGCGCAGTCCCAGCGGGGAGTCGAATCGCGTAACGATGCGCCCGGCGGTAAGCTCAAGCATTTTTAGCGAAGCCTCTTCGGCAAGACCGGTAAAGCAGCTACCTCCGAGAGTGATATAACGGGTAAAACCACTGCTCGCCAGCGACTTGACCTGAGTTTGCAGGCTTTCACGCAGCTGGATGCAGCGCTCGACCATGCGATTAAGCTGGGGATAGGCTTCTGCCAGTGATTGCGGGCCCAGCAGCAGTGCGGCGGAAAGCATCATGCAGCTAAAGCTTGAGGTCATGGCAAAGCTTTGATCGTTGGACCCTTGAGGCATCACCAGCGCGAACACGTTGTCGCGTCCTGCCGCATAGTTCGCCAATTGGCTGTCAGGGTTGCAGACCAGCATCAGGTGATAGCATTCGGGTAAGAGCTGATCGGCCAAGGCAACACTGGCTACGCTTTCAGGGCTATTACCGGAGCGGGCGAACGACACCAGCAAAGTAGGGCGCGATCGGTCGAGATACTGGTGCGGATTGGCGACAATATCGGTCGTGCCATAAGCGACTACGTCACGGCCGGTTTGCTGGCGCAGCCACGGAGCCAGCGCGCGACCGGCGAATGCCGAGCTGCCTGCACCGCAAAGCACAATTTGCAGGCGCGGGTTGTCCAGCAGCGGTTGTAGAAACGGTTGCCACTGTGCGCTGGTGTCAGTTAACTGCTGATGCAACCGCCGCCACAAGTCAGGCTGTTGCCAAATCTCGCGCGCGGTGTGCAGGGCGTTGTGCTGTTCCAGCCAGTCGGTGCTATAGGAAAAGTAGTGGCTCATGATACATGCTCCTTGGCAGCGGGCTGGCAGGCATCGGCATAGTCCGTCAGCACTTCACTGATTTTGTGTATAACCCAATCCTGTGGATCGGAAGAAAGTTTGCCGGCATTAATCGCGCGCGCCTGTTCAGGCAAGAATTGACTGAGCAGCGCCAGAGGCACTGGATTTTGGCGCAGATTATCAAGCATGCGTTCGACCGTTGCCGCCACCTCTGGCAGCGGCCAGTAATAGCGCACCCGGTCACTGAGGCTGTACTGACGATGCAGATGTTGCTGATGTGGCTTGCCGGGATAATAGCGACGCCATTGCTCGGGGCGTTCGCACATCACCTGTTCCAGCGTCGAACACAGATGCGAAGCCTGATGCTCCCCCAGCCATTCGCGCTCAATGAAGTCGAGGGCAAACAGCGCTTCACGCAGGGCGAAGGTCAATGCAGGCCCCACTTTTAAGATGGCAAAATGGTCACGAACCAACTGACGATAGGCCAGCGGAGGCTGATAATCGGTTGAATGTGCTTCATAGACCAGCGTGGGCCAGTTTTCGATAAAGCGGGTCAGCTGTTGCGCGCGTTCGGGCTGATAATGCTCGACGCAGTGATTGTCAAACTCGACGCCCGGCTGAACAACCACGGCGATCACTCTTGGCCAGACTGCCGCCAGCCCCTGCGCCATCCAGGCGCTGCGATGCACGCCCAACGTGGTTTCTACGGCATCCTGTGTCGTCACGTGCATGCCTTCTTCCAGCTCGCCCTGTGCGCCGCCCGGCACCGGAACTTCAGTACCAATGACATACACTGGAGCCTCACCGCCGTGCTGTTGCCAGCTTTTCTCGGCGATGGCACACAGACGGGCCGCGCGTTTTGCCACTTCTTCGTCGCCGAGTGGCGAGGGGTCATCGGCACAGGACATGGAACAATCGAGATGGATTTTACGAAAACCCGCGGCGACATAATCGGCAATCAGCGTTTCTGCCAGCACCATGGCCTGCTCGGCGGTTTTATCCTGCCAGGCATTGGGGCCGAGGTGATCGCCTCCTAACCACACCCGTTCCCGTGGTAAGCCCAACGCATCTGCCTGCTGCCAGACCTTATCGCGAAACTCATGGGGCTGCATGCCGGTATAACCGCCAAACTGATTAACCTGATTGGATGTCGCCTCAATCAACACCGAGGTATCCCGCTGAATTGCCTGACGAAGCGCGGCCTCAATGACCCAGGGATGCGCCGAGCAGACAGAAAATACGCCCACCGGTTCACCGGACTTGTGGCGTTGGATCAGCGAAAGTAGTTGTTGCATGAAAACTCCTTAGCAGGTTATTCAATAGACAGCATGTTCAGATGCGCCTGGCTTGATACGTTTATCGGTCGGCGATAATGACCTCGACCCCGAAATCCTCTAATGACCGGCGATATTGATGAGGAATTCCGCTGTCGGTGACCAATTTGTGGATCTGGCCAATTTCCCTAATCATGCAAAAGCTGGTACGCCCAAACTTACTGGCATCGGCCACGGCAATCACTTCACGCGCGACATCGCACATTGCGCGATTTAACTGGGCTTCTCCCGGATTCGGGGTGGTAATACCGCTGACCAAATCAAATCCATCAACGCCTAAAAACAGTTTGTCGAAACGATACTGACGGATGTGCTGTTCCGCCGAGGGGCCATAGAGAGACCAGGATTTACGCCTGACGCTGCCGCCAATCACCATCAAATCCACCTGTTCATTGCTGGCCAGCTCAAACGCAATATTTAAAGCATTGGTCATGACCACCAGTTCCTGTTTGCCTTGCAGCTGCGGCACCATCTGGCTGATGGTGGAACCCGAATCCAGAATGATCGAGTCACCGTCGTTAACCAGGGCCGCTGCCGCACAGGCTATGGTGTATTTCACATCGCGATTGATACGGCCTTTGTCCTGTAACGGGCGGTCAAATACGAACTGTTTGTTAAGTTTGGCACCACCGTAAGCGCGTACCGCACAGCCGCTTTTTTCCAGATAACGCAAATCGTTACGAATAGTCACGCTCGAAACGTCGTATTGCCCGCTGAGATCTTCAACCCGCACAGAACCTTCACGACAAAGCTGGTCGATAATTAATTCTCGACGTTTAAGCGTATTAATCATTGGCGTTTACTCTCCCGAGGCAGCGGGTGCATTCCGCTGGTATTTACCTGGCTGCTTTCGGTGTTTCGCCTTGATTACAGCAAACGGAACATCGAAAATCAACGTTATTTTTTAAATAAAACCTTTAATATCATGTAGTTAATTTAACTTCTTCTTTCGGTTCGCGTTAAACCGAAAGGTCGATGGAAAGCGTCTGAATCTTCAAAGTTGTTATTTATCAGCCATTCTTTTGGCTTCTGCTATCGGGCTTTCTTTCAACAATGAAAGGCGGCAAATAACCTCTGGCTTTTTATCTTTCATTTATTGCGACGAATTTTTTTTGTGACCTTTAACCTTGGCGAGACCTTGCCGGAAAGGGGGTGTCAATGCTGGAGCAAGGCCGCACCGCGAACGCCGCTGCTGTCGCCAAACACCGGCGATAAAATAGCCGCCGGCTGGCTGTGTGCAAAAAGCCATCGGCGCATGGCCTGAGGCAACAGTTGATACAGCTCTGGCATATTTGATAAGCCGCCGCCAAATACGAAAGCGTCAACGTCAAGCATCAGTTGCAGACCCGCCAAGGCACTGGCGAGAATATCGATATACATCTGCATCAATTTTTTGGCCAGCGGGCAACCTTGCCGGTAGTGCAGCAACAGGTCAGGCACGCTGGTGGCCTGATGTTTGAAATGCTGGCTCAGCGCCAGCAGTCCACGGCCAGAAACGTAGCGTTCGAAACAACCGGTCAGCCCGCAGCTACAGCTAAACAACGGCAGATCATAACGTTGCACCAACTGGGCTGAAATCGGCATGTGTCCCCATTCGCCCGCCAGTCCGTTTTTGCCCTTGTGTAAATGTCTGTTTAACACCAGCCCGCCGCCTGCGCCGGTGCCAAGGATCACGCCAAAAACGATGTCATGCGAACGGGTTTGTTCGGTGCTGGCTTCGGAAAGGGCAAAGCAGCGACAGTCGTTTTCAATGGCAACCGGCCGGTCAAGCGTTTGCACCAGATCGTCTTCGAGGCAGTGTCCCGACAGGCAGGGCACATTCACCGACAGCTGCCTATGGCTGACCGGGTCAGTTACGCCGGGCAGACCGATGCCAATGCTGCCGCGGGTGTGCAGGCTCAAATCTGCCTGCGTCACCAGCTTTTTTACGCAGCCAAGAAACTGCTGGTAGTCAGCGGTAGGGGTGTTGACCCGTTGGCATAAAACCTGATTAAGCCCGTCGTCATAGGCCGCCATCTCAATTTTTGTACCGCCAATATCAAATCCGTAGCGCATGATTTATCTCTCTCAGACGGGGATTACGCCGAGTGAACGGCAATGACTGCGCCTTCGCGACGGGCACGCTCGGCCGCGAATACCATTAAATGACTTTCCAGCGTTTCTTTAGGGCCAGAGAGGATTTGGCTGGCATCGTTACGCCGTATGGCGTCGATAAAGTGCGCCATCAGGTAGTAATCGCCGCCGCCGTGGCCACTCATGGTGCTACTTTGGGCAGGATCGACCGTTTTCAGGTCATCGACGTCATAGACTGTTTCACTGTCGTCGATAAATGAGGTGATGCGAATAAAACGCCCGTCGCCTTCAAGCGTACCGTGACTGCCAAACAGTTGGGTCTTGCGGTCTTCATGGCGGGTAAAGGCCGTCATGGTAAATGAGGCGGTTTTGCCACCGCTAAACTGAATGTTGACGACTTGATGATCGACCACATTATTGTCACAGCGATAAACGCAGCGGCCATATTGACCGTTGCGCAGGGCAGCGAGCAAATTCTCCTGGCTGACTTCCGGGGTCAGTACGCGCAGAAAGCCCTGGGTAGATTTGTGCTGGTCGCCAAGATAGATTTTTTTGGCAGAATAGGGGCATTGGGACTCAACGCCACAGTCGAGGCAGTTATCGGCTGCGCCAGCCGGTTGGTTTTCGGCGCGAAAATGCCGCAGGCCGCCAAATGAACTCACCTGCTCGCAGGGCGTATCCATGATGTAGCGGATCCAGTCAATATCATGGCAGGACTTCTGCAACAGCATTGAAGCCGACTGCTGGTCATTGCGCCAGTTGCCGCGCACGAAGGAGTGCGCCTGATGCCAATACCCTACGGGTTCAAGATGCTGCATGCTGACGACATCACCAATCACGTTATCGCGCAGCAGCTGTTTAAGTTTTTGGGTATAGCGGGTATAGCGCAAAACGTGTCCGACCGAGAAAATAACGCCGGCGCGCTGAACCGCCGCAATAATCTCTTTGCACTCCTGGCTGTCTGGTGACAGCGGTTTCTCCAGCAGCATGTGGTAGCCCTGCGCAGCGAAAGCCAGCGCCGGTTCAAGGTGCATACTGTCCTGGGTGCAAATCAGCACGGCGTCGGCCATTTTGCTGGCCGCGGCGGCGTCACGCCAATCGTTGAATATCCCTTCTGGCGCAATGTGATGCTGTTCGACAAACTGTTGACGGTAAGCATCGCGTGGCTCGGCCACCGCCACCACGCGCATTAATTCCGGGTGAGCCAGAGCATAGCGGGAGTAGATCTCCCCTCGCGCACCGGCCCCGACGACCAACACGCTAACAGGTTTTGCGCACGATGAAGCAGGTACAGATGTAAACGACATAGTGGTTCTCCACATTGCAGGCAATCAAAAGGGCAGGCTTTTTAGTGATGTTGTTTTAGATTTAGCCCGGTTTCTTTGTCGAACAGATGCGCACGGCCAAGGTCAAAGTCGAGCCAGATTTTTTCACCCAGCAGCGGGTCCCAATCGTGGCGGGTGGCAACACGGGTAATAAAACGGTAGCTGCCGATGTCGCAGTGTAATAACTCTTCATTGCCCATCCGCTCAACGGTGACGATGGTGGCTGCGATAGCGTTTTGATGGCTTGCATCGACCAGGCGCAAGTATTCAGGGCGGATACCCAGACAGACTTCATTGGCGTGATAGCCGTTCAGCAGGTCTTGGAGCAGCGGCGGCAAATTCAGTATGGTATGTTCGCCAAGCCGCAGGCCGGTCATTGAACCCTGGCGACTGATGGGCAAGTCGTGCAGGTTCATTGACGGGCTGCCGATAAATTCGGCGACAAAACGGTTAGCCGGTGAATGATACAGATTGACCGGTTTATCAACCTGCATAATCTGCCCACGGTTGAGCACGCAAATACGGTCGCCCATGGTCATTGCTTCAACCTGATCGTGGGTGACGTAAATCATGGTGGCCCCGACGCCTTCCTGCTTGAGTTGGTTGTGCAGGTTGATCAACTGCACGCGCATCGAAACGCGCAGCTTGGCATCAAGGTTGGAAAGCGGCTCGTCAAACAGGAACACTTTAGGTTTGCGAACAATTGCCCGACCCACGGCGACGCGCTGGCACTGGCCGCCAGAAAGCTGGCCGGGTTTACGCTGCAATAAATTAGTTATTTCAAGCTTTTCAGCCGCTTCGCGCACGCGGCGGTCAATTTCCTGCTTGCTTTCTTTGCCTATCAGGCTGAAAGCCATATTTTTGTAGACTGTCATGTGCGGATAAAGCGCGTAGTTTTGAAATACCATCGCGATGCCTCGGTCCTTCGGCATGGTGTCATTCACGCACTCATTGTGGATAACAATTTGCCCTTCGCTGACGCTTTCCAGCCCGGCAATCATGCGCAGCAAGGTAGATTTAGCGCAGCCGGACGGCCCGACAAACACCATGAATTCACCATCACGAATCTCAAGATCAATGCCGTGCAGCGCCTTGAATCCGTTGGGGTAGACTTTCTCGACGCTGTGCAGTTGGATTCCGCTCATACTAAGTTCCTTAATCCGGGTGTGAAACGCAGGGTCAGCCTTTTACGCCTGAACTGGCGATGCCCTGAATGAAGTAGCGCTGAAACAGAATAAACAGCATCAGCATCGGAATAATCGCCATCAGCGCACCGGCCATCAGCATCGGGTATTCCACTCCCGCACGGCTTGAAAGCGAAGCCAGACCTACCGGCAGCGTGAGCTTGTCATTGCTGGTGTTGACGATCAGCGGCCACATCAGGTTGTTCCAGCTCCACAGGCCATTAATAATGACGCAGGCGATAATGCCAGGGCGGACCAGCGGCAGCATGATGCGCCAGAAAATAGCGAAATGACTGTATCCGTCCATCAACGCGGCCTCTTCCATCTCTTTTGGCACGGCCATGAAAAATTGACGCAGCAGGAAAGTGGCGTAAATGCTGAAAATTCCCGGCAGGATCATGCCGGTGAGGGTATTAATCAGACCCAGTTTCTCGACGACTAAAAACTGTGGAATCAAAAACGCTTGCCCCGGCACCATCAGAATCGAGATACACAGGATGAAAACCACATTGCGTCCGCGAAAATGCAAACGGGCAAAACTGTAGGCCGCCATCGTTGCCACCACCATTTGCAGTGTGACGGTAAAAAATGTCGACAGGATCGAGTTCAGATAAAACTGCATAAAAGGGATTTCATGCAAAATGCGCGAATAGGCTGAAAAATCAGGATGCGCCGGCAGCATTTGAAGTGGGATCTGAATGCTTTCGGCCTGAGTTTTCAGTGAAGTAATCAGCATCCAGATAAACGGCATCACTGAGGCGAAGCTGGCGAGCACCATAAAGGCGTACACCGCAATTTTCTGAGTATCAATTTTTTTTGCCGCCTGCGAGATGCCCGGCAAGTCCTGAGATGTGGATGAGAATATCGTCACGGGAGGCTCCTTTACGCCACTTTCAAGCGTTTGCCAATGGCCATCTGGACAAGAGTTATCAACATGGTGACCACAAACAGCACCACGGTGATGGCGGAGGCATAGCCTTTTTCCTGCAAATAAAAGGCGTTTTTATAGAAAAGATAAGTAATGGTCATGGTGTCGCTTTCGACCATCGAGCGGTCGAACATCAGGAAAATGACGTCAAAGATTTGCAGCACTTCGATAAAACTCATGACGGATACAAAGAATAGTGTCGGCACCATCATTGGCAATGTCAGGCTGAAAAAACGGCGCAGGGTGCTGATACCGTCAATATCGGCGGCTTCATAAATGGATTTCGGAATATTTTGCAGGCCAGCGAGCAAAATGATGATTTTTAGCGCCAGAGATGACCAGATGATAATCACCGATACGCTGATTCGCACCACGTCAGGGTCAGATAACCAGCCAATTGGCGATACGTGAAAGAAGTGCAGAAGATAATTGATCAGGCCAAAGTCTTTGTTAAACAACCACTGCCAGACCATGGCCACTGCGGCGGGCATGGTGACGGCGGGTAAAAACAGCAGGGTGCGAAATACCGCCTTGCCGCGAATATTCTGATTAAGACCTATGGCCAGCAGTAGTGAAAGTGTCAGACTGATCGGCACGCAAATCAGCACATAGAACAGCGTATTGAAAATGGCCGAATAAAAGTCATCATCACTAATCAGATCACGATAATTATCGAGATTAAAGGTGGTCCAGTGCATGAACTGGTCGAGGTCGGTAAAGCTGTAAAAGATATTTTGTAGAAATGGAATGAAGTAAAACACCAGCAGCCCAATCAGCAATGGCAGCACCATCAGCCATCCCCAGAATCGTTCGGCGCGCTCCAGACGAGTCAGCGTTTTGCGGGAACTGCCGGTGGAGACAGCGTTAACATTGGCGCTAACGGGCTTTTGCCGTTCTACCGTAACGGAAACTGATTCTGCAAGCGACATGGTGAATACCTCAGGTTCGTGTGCAAAGATCTTCTCCAGCCAGATAGCCTGTTCAGGCTGGAGAGGAGATTTTGGCGATACAGCTACAAATTTTTCATTCAAAACAGCTTTTTATCGCGGGTCAGTCATTACTACTCATTCATTACTACTCATTCATCACGCGGGTAATTTTCTTGACTGATTTATCCATTTCCTGCTTGGCATCGGCCCCCATAAAGATGCGTTTTAAACTGGCCGTCCAAATATTCTGCCATTTAGGCGTGTTGGTTCCGGCCGTAGGGTAGGCCTTGGTGAAATTGAGCGTATCGATATAAGGCGTGACATCTACATTCTTGATGTTGGCGGCCCAGGCTTTGGCGGCAGTTTTATTGGCGGGTATCACTGCCTTGGCAAGAATTTCCTGGGATGGCACCGAGCTCATAAACTGGATATAGCGCCAGGCTTCGGCCTTGTGCGCACTCTTGGCAGAGATTGCAAAACCGAGGCTGTGGGCAACACCTGACTGGCGATCAATCTTCGGCATAATCACCACGCCAATGTGGTCGTTGATCAGTGGATTGTTGGCAAATGGCGCAGCGAGCCATGAACCGGCGTAGGCCATTGCCGCGCGATTGGACTGGAAGACATTTTCGATATTCACTTCACTCATCTGTTGAGCCGTTGGCAGCAGGCCAGATTTCATCATTTCCTGCAGCTGCTGATAGACCCAGATTGACTTGGCATTATCAATGTCGGTAGGTTTACCGTCGGTGGGCACCACGTTATTACCGGCCTGATAGAGCAAGTTAAGATAACTTTCCTGACCGTCGGTGCTGAGATTCATCACGAGAGGGAACTCGTCACCTTTTAGACCGACTTTAAGCTGGGTCGCTTTGGCTTTGAGCTGGTCCCAATTCCAGTCGTTGGTCGGGTAACTCACCTTGGCTTGGTCGAAGAGTTTTTTGTTATACCACACGGCTATTGAATCGACATCACGAGGAATTGCCAGCTGCTGCCCGTTATATTGATAAGCTTTAACTGAACTGGCGACGATATTATTCACATCCAGTTTACTTTTCTCAATATCACTGTTTAAAGGTTCTAATAAACCGTTTTTCGCATACTGGATAAAATAAGGCATGTTTATCCAGAATATATCCGGTGCAACATTCCCCGCGGCTGCGGCATCTAATTTCACAAAGTATTGCGCGGCGGGGGTGAGCTCAATATCAATTTTTATATCGGGATTTTCTTTTTCGAAGTTTTTAGCAATCTGCTGCTCCGCTGATAATTGGTTTCGATCCCATACCGCATAGCGTAAAGTCACCTGCTGCGCTGCCTGCGAAGATAAAGAAAATAGGGCAGGTAATAATAACGCTGACGCAATAAGGCTTCGGCTAATAAAGGTCGGAGCAAATAAGAAGGCAGTGCATTTTGTTCGTGACATTGATATCCCCTGAGTCGTTCGAAAAATAAACACTTACGTAACGTACATTCTTTCTATCTTCTAAATTTCGGTGTGTCAATATGGCTGCTTTTGCCCTAAATCAGTGCGAGCACCTTTCGATGTTGTTAAGAGTGAAAGGGTTAAAGTGAAAGTTGAAAGCAGATTTATTTGTTACTTACCGATAATGGATTCTGTAGTAGCCCCAGAGAACAAGGGGTTTCAAGGGCAGATTTACAGGCTTATGGTGGCTGAAACCCTGCACTACAATAGGGAATAAAAAAGCTTTTATTGTGCAGCCTGATAAATCTTTCATTTTTGTGATGCAAATAAACAAAAAAAAGAAATTTTGTCGCCTTAAGCACCTGTGACATTGCCATCTTCGATTATCAATGAGATCTGATCTCATTCTCGCGCCTGTTAATTTAGCATCTTAATCCTTGAGTGTTTAATAAAAAGGTGTCAGGCTAAATATTCATATTCTTTAGCCGCTACTGCGAGTCTGACTATTATGGTTCTGTCATTGTCTTTTACTCATAGTTTAGAAAAGATATTTCATCAGAGGTTATTGCCTGTCTTTGCACCAATAAATCATCTTTCATTGTTAAACAATGAAACCCTCTCCTTTCAATGTGTATATTGTTTGCATAGAATGGATGATGAACCGCGCAGGCAATTACGCTATGCGCTGGAGGGTAAATTATCAGAATATCTTTCAGTGCGTCAGGTTCGTCATGTGCCCAGTCTTTTCCCTTGCTATAACACTACTGATAAAGATTATCTGACCACCGAACCAGGATTATTCCCAGACCCGCTAATGCCTTTGCCCAATAATTCTTTTTTCGTTAACGGCAATTATTACGGCAGCCTGTGGTTAACATTGTCCCCCGAAAAAGAAAGTTTACCCGCTGGAAATACCTCTCTGACTTTGCGAATTTATGATGTCGAAAGTGAAAGTTTACTTGGCGAAGTGAGCCTTGATATTACGGTAATACCTCAGGCATTACCGACACAGCGCTTGCTGCATACTGAGTGGCTACATACAGATTGTCTGGCCGACGTTTATCACATTGAAGTATTCAGCGAGCAGTGGTGGCGTGCGGTAGGTAATTTTGTGCGTTGCGCGGTCAAAAATGGCGTGAATATGATTCTTACGCCAGTTTTCACCCCGCCGTTGGATACGGCAATTGGCGGCGAACGCACCACGGTTCAGCTGGTGGGCGTCACGCAAAGTGCCGCAGGTCGTTACCATTTTGACTTTTCAAAGCTCGGGCAATGGGTAGAAATGTGCCTGCATGAGGGCATCAGTACTTTTGAAATATCGCACCTGTTTACCCAGTGGGGCGCTAATCATGCACCCAAAATCATGGTTGAAAAAGAGGGGAGTCTGGTAAAGGCGTTCGGCTGGCAAACGGATGCGCACGGTCCTGAATATCGAGATTTTTTGCATGCATTCTTGCCACAGCTTTGTGCCTGGCTGCGAAATAAAGGGCTGGAAAAACAGACTTGGTTCCACGTTTCGGACGAGCCAAAAATGGCGGATATTGATGCCTATCGCCGCGCCAGTGAACTTATCCGCCCGCTGATTGAAGGTTTTCCAGTGCTGGACGCTTTGTCGGATTACGAGTTTTATCAGCAGGGACTGGTGCAAAATCCTGTCACCGCCAGCGATCATCTGGAGCCGTTTCTGGAAAATCAGGTTCCCGGTCTGTGGACCTATTACTGCTGCGTACAGAAGCTCGAGGTTTCTAACCGTTTCTTTGCCTTGCCTTCTTATCGCAACCGGATTATTGGCGTGCAGCTCTACCTGTATTCGATTACCGGCTTTCTGCATTGGGGATTTAATTTCTATAACAGCGGCCACTCGCGGGAGCATCTGGACCCGTTTGCCATTACCGATGGGCAGGGAGCTTTCCCCTCTGGCGATCTTTTTGTCGTCTATCCCGGCCAGGACTACCAGCCGATCGAGTCTTTGCGACTGATGGTGCTGCGTGAGGCGCTGCAGGATTTACGTGCGTTACAGCTGTTGGAGGCGCTAACCAGCCGCGACCAGGTCGAGGCGCTGATTGCAGGCCTGGCGGGGATGCGCATCACCTTCAAGCAGTATCCGCGTCAGGCAGAGTTCCTGCTGGAATTAAGAAAACAGGTAAACCAGCAGCTAGCACAGGCTTCATCCTCGATTGCCCAGCAAGCCAGTTTTAAATGAAATAAAAACGGGTTCTCTCCAGTAGAAAGAACCCGTTATTTTCCAGTTCCCTGAGCTTTAAGAAACTGTTTTAGACTTATTCAGCTTAGATATCAAACCTGTCCAGATTCATCACTTTGGTCCATGCCGCCACGAAGTCTTTAACAAACTTCTCTTTGGCATCGCTGCTGGCATAAACTTCGGCGTTGGCGCGTAATATTGCGTTTGAGCCAAATACCAGGTCAGCGCGAGTTGCGGTGAATTTCACCGATCCATTTGAACGGTCACGGCCTTCGAAGATTTCCCCCGAGCCATCAGTTGCTTTCCACTCATTGCGCATATCCAGCAGGTTAGAGAAGAAATCAGTGGTAAATTCGCCGACTTTATCCGTGAACACGCCGTGCTGGCTGCCGTCGTAATTTGCCCCCAACGCCCTTAATCCACCCACTAAAACCGTTAACTCAGGCACAGTCAGAGTGAGCTGTTGCGCCTTGTCGATCAGCAGATTTTCAGTCGGTGTGCTGCTTTCAACGCCGCGATAGTTACGGAAACCATCAGCTTTAGGCTGTAGCCATTCAAAAGAGTCAATATCTGTCTGATCCTGACGCGCATCCACACGGCCCGGCGTGAATGGTACGTCCACGCTGACACCCGCTGCTTTAGCCGCTTGCTCAACGCCAACAATACCTGCCAGAACGATAACATCGGCCAGAGAAGCCTTGTTATATTCTTTCTGAATCGCTTCCAGAGTTGGCAATACGAGCGAGGCAATGGCGTTAACTTCCCATTCCCTTTGCGGCAGCAGCGCCAGTCTTGCACCGTTGGCACCACCACGTTTATCACCACCGCGGAAGGTAGAAGCCGAGGCCCATGCAACAGAAACCAGTTCACTGACACTGAGTCCCGAAGCAGCAATCTTTTCTTTAAGATAGGCGGTGTCTGCGCTTGTCGGGTTATGGATTGCCTGCGGCAGTGGATCTTGCCAAATCAAATCTTCGCCTGGCACTTCTGGTCCGATATAACGCGCTTTTGGCCCCATATCTCTGTGGGTCAGCTTGTACCAGGCTCTGGCAAAGGCTTCATTAAATGACTGCGG
Organism: Serratia sp. M24T3; assembly: GCF_000257645.1. Classification (GTDB taxonomy): domain Bacteria; phylum Pseudomonadota; class Gammaproteobacteria; order Enterobacterales; family Enterobacteriaceae; genus Rouxiella. Next base: position 94,490 of record NZ_AJHJ01000007.1, on the reverse strand, counting down.
ATCGTTTAGGAAACCACGGGATATTTTCTCAAACTCCGGGTCGAAACGCAGGGTAAGATCGGTAACCAGCATGGTAGGTTTGCGTTTTTTGGTATGATCAAACGGGTCAGGGATGATATCTCCCGCATCGGCGGCTTCAAACTGAATGGCACCGGCCGGGCTGCGGGTCTGAACCCACTCGTATTTGAACAGGTTTTCAAAGAAATAGTGGCTCCACTGCGTTGGCGTTTGTGACCAGATGACTTCCAGACCGGAAGTAATGGCATCGGCACCCGCGCCGGAAGCATAGCTGCTTGCCCAACCCAAACCTTGAGATTCAATACCAGCGGCTTCCGGGTCATCGCCCACGTGATCGGCAGAACCGGCACCGTGCGTTTTACCCAACGTATGACCACCGGCAATCAAGGCCACGATCTCTTCATCGTTCATGCCCATATTGCCGAAGGTGGCACGGATGGCCGGAGCAGCAGAGAGCGGATCGCCGCTGTGTTCAGGGCCTTCAGGGTTGACGTAGATAAGCCCCATTTCCGTAGCACCCAGCGGTGATTTTGCCAGCGCTTCCGGATGGCGGTGCTCAAGCCAGGTTTTTTCGTCACCCCAGTTAACGTCAAGATCTGGTTCCCAAACGTCCTCGCGCCCGGCACCAAAGCCAAAGGTGCGGAAACCCGAGTTTTCCAGAGCAACGTTACCGGCGAGGATATACAGGTCGGCCCATGAAATTTTTTGACCGTATTTTTGTTTTACCGGCCATAAAAGACGACGCGCCTTATCGAGACTGACGTTATCAGGCCACGAGTTCAATGGCGCGAAACGTTGTTGACCACGGCCTGAGCCGCCCCGGCCATCTACAGAACGGTAGGTGCCTGCGCTGTGCCAGGCCATACGGATGAAAAGCCCAATATAACTACCCCAGTCGGCAGGCCACCACGGCTGCGACTCGGTCAGTAACGCTCTCAGGTCGGACTTGAGCGCGCGATAATCGAGTTTTGAGAATTCATGACGATAGTCGAAATCTTCGCCCAACGGGTTAGAGCGATTGGAGTGTTGATTCAGCAGGTCAACTCTGAGCTGGTTAGGCCACCAGTCTCGATTATTTGTCCCGCCGCCTGCAGTTTCATTCTTATTGCCCGCATGAAAGGGACATTTCCCGACATCTGCTTCTCTGTCTGCTTCAACAATGGGTTTTGCAGGTTTATCTGCATCATCAATAGGACTGCTCATAGGTATTCTCCTTTTATTAATTCGCATCACTACCCTATACGCGGGCGTTGATAAGTCATACCTGAATTACTCTATGGATTTGATAGCCTTTTGCCCCAGTATCAACATATTGATAAGGGTCGTCATTGTTTGCCCTTTGCCACAAAATGAGTGTGGATTAAACTTCTAGCATACTAATGTTAAAAAAAACGGGCTCTATCCCAAAAAGATAGAACCCGAATTAATTAATACCCGCGCGTAAACTCTCGTGTTATCGACGATAGGTTTAAGAATATTATTAACCGATAGTCATCAGGCTGGCATTGCCTCCGGCAGCCGCGGTATTAACGCTTAATGAACGTTCGATAAGCAGGCGCTCGAGCAGAATAGCCGTTTCGCCACGGGCAAAACCTTGCACCGAAACAATCGGGCCAGAGCGTTTTGCCATCGTCTGACACAGGTCACGCAGCTGGTCGGCATCGCCGTGATAAATCACCGCGTCAAATTCCAGACTGCTGGTCTGCCAGTCGGCGGCAAAATCGATGCGCTCCTGTACTGCTTTCGGCAAGCGCTTGAACAGCTCTCGCTGGGCGGCAGATTCCGGCCACAGCACGCGACAGCCGGTAGAGGTTGCCGCAGCCAGCTGAATCAAGGCGTCATGCGCGTTATCTGCCAGCGCCAATACGCGTTCACGCGGCAGCAGGGCATAAGTGTTGCGCTCGCCCGTTGGGCCAGGCAAGGTACGCAGCGTGCCACCCTGGCTCCATTCGGCGTATTGTTGACAAACTCCGGCAATATCCTGGTCTTCTTTAATTGCCCACTCGGTCAGTGCGTTGTGTGGCGTCAGTAAAGCTTCACGAACGCTGGCATCCAACGGCATCGGATTATGGCTGCCATTAAGCAGGGCATTGACTGCCTGATCCGGACGACTGGCCAGCAGGCGATAGAGATACAGCGGCCCTCCGGCTTTCGGACCCGTTCCTGACAGGCCTTCACCGCCAAACGGCTGAACGCCAACCACGGCACCGACCATGTTACGGTTCACGTACAGGTTACCGACCTTGGCACGTGAGGTAACGCGTTGAATGGTCTCGTCGATACGGGTGTGGATACCCAGTGTCAGGCCGTAACCGGCTTCGTTGATCTGATCGATTAACGCGTCAAGATTCTGGCGGTTATAGCGCACAACGTGCAGCACCGGGCCAAAGATCTCTTTCTTCATCTCGTCAAAGCTGTCCAGCTCGATAAGCGTGGGTTTGATAAAAGTGCCGCGCAACCACTCTTTACTGTCATTGGCATTGTGCTGAGCAGCCTGGTAAACCTTGCGACCCTTGGCGCGCAGTGCTTCGATATGGTTCTCGATATTCGCTTTCGCTTCGGCATCGATAACCGGACCGATATCGGTCGACAGACGTTCCGGGTTACCCATGCGGCACTCGGCCATTGCACCGCGCAGCATCTGCAACGTATGTTCAGCAACGTCGTCTTGTATGCACAACACTCGCAGCGCCGAGCAACGCTGGCCCGCACTGTCAAACGCCGAGGCTACCACGTCGGTAACCACCTGTTCAGTCAGCGCCGATGAGTCGACGATCATCGCGTTAAGACCGCCGGTTTCGGCAATCAGCGGCGTAGGACGACCCTGCGCATCAAGGCGACCGGCAATATTACGCTGCAAGATACCCGCGACATCTGTCGAACCCGTAAACAGTACGCCATGTACGCGCTCGTCATTGACCAAGCGCGCACCCACGGTTTCACCGCGACCCGGCAACAGCTGCAATACGCCCGCAGGCACGCCCGCTTCCAGCAGAATACGAACGGCTTTGGCAGCCACTAATGGAGTCTGCTCGGCAGGTTTTGCCAGCACGCTGTTGCCTGCGGCCAGTGCAGCAGCAATCTGACCCGTGAAAATGGCCAGCGGGAAGTTCCATGGACTAATACAGACCACCGGCCCCAGCGGGCGATGACTGTCGTTGCTGAAATCGGTTTCAATTTGACCGGCATAATAGTGCAGGAAGTCTACCGCCTCGCGCACTTCGGCGATGGCGTTATTAAAGGTCTTACCGGCTTCGCGTACCAGCACGCCAAGCAGGTTTTGCATCTGCGATTCCATTAATTCGCCCGCACGTTGCAAGATTGCAGCACGCTCTTCGGGAGGAGTCGCAAACCAGATAGCTCCGGCGTGAGTGGCGCAGTCCAGAGCAACGCTGATTTCAGCTTCGCTGGTTTCACGGACCTGACCGACAATATCGGCAGGCTCTGCCGGGTTTATCACGTTTTCGAACACACCCTCAACGGCTTCGGCCAGCTTTTCAGCCAGCATTGGCTCTGCACGCAGCGGCTGTGCGGCGGTCATTAGCAGTGCGCTGGAAAGTGAGGCCAGGCGATGTTCGTTAGACATATCGATACCGGCGGAGTTGGCGCGTTTGGCGCCATACAGATTGCGCGGCAGGGCGATTCGCGGATGCGGCAACCCAACCTGACCCTCCTCGGCGGCCAGTTGTTCAACCGCTTTAACCGGGTCGGCAACCAACTCGTCCAGCGGCAGGGTAGCGTCGGCAATGCGGTTAACAAAGGAGGTGTTGGCACCGTTTTCCAACAAACGACGCACCAGATACGCCAGCAATGTCTCGTGAGTACCCACCGGCGCATAAATACGGCAAGGGCGGTTCAGTTTGCCTTCAGCTACTTTACCAACAACTTGTTCGTAAAGAGGTTCACCCATGCCGTGCAGGCACTGGAACTCATACTGACCTGGATAATAGTTATTACCGGCCAGCTGATAAATTGCCGCTAAAGTGTGGGCGTTGTGGGTCGCAAACTGCGGATAAATCAGGTTCGGCACCGCCAGCAGTTTGCGGGCGCAGGCCAGATAAGAGACGTCGGTATAGACCTTGCGAGTATAGACCGGGTAATCCTCCAGACCTTCCACCTGAGCGCGTTTGATTTCGCTGTCCCAGTAAGCGCCTTTCACCAGGCGGATCATCAGGCGGCGACGGCTGCGCTGTGCCAGCTCGGTCAGATAGTCGATCACCATCGGGCAACGTTTTTGGTAAGCCTGAATCACGAAGCCAATGCCGTTCCAACCAGCCAGTTCCGGCTCAAAACACAGTTTTTCCAGCAGATCGAGGGAAATTTCCAGACGATCGGCCTCTTCAGCATCAATATTGATCCCGATATCGTACTGGCGCGCTTGCAGGGTGAGGGACAACAGGCGTGGGTAAAGTTCTTCCATTACACGGTCGTACTGGGCGCGGCTATAGCGCGGGTGCAGGGCGGAAAGTTTGATTGAAATTCCCGGCCCTTCATAAATACCACGGCCGTTGGACGCCTTGCCAATGGCATGGATAGCCTGCTGATAAGACACCAGATAAGCCTGAGCATCTTTTTCAGTCAAAGCCGCTTCGCCCAGCATGTCGTAGGAGTAGCGGAAGCCTTTGTCTTCGTGCTTGCGGGCATTGGCCAGCGCCTGCGCGATAGTCTCACCGGTTACAAATTGCTCGCCCATCAGGCGCATTGCCATGTCTACGCCCTTGCGGATCAGCGGTTCGCCGCCCTTACCGATCACACGGCTCAACGAGCTGGAGAGCTTGGCTTCATTGTGGGTCGATACCAGACGGCCGGTAAACAGCAGACCCCAGGTCGCAGCGTTGACAAACAGAGAAGGGCTGCGGCCTAAATGTGACTGCCAGTTACCGTTGCTGATTTTGTCGCGGATTAACGCGTCGCGAGTTGGTTTGTCAGGAATACGCAACAGCGCTTCCGCCAGGCACATCAACGCCACACCTTCTTGTGAAGAAAGCGAGAACTCTTGCAGCAGGCTTTGCACCATTCCAGCGCGGCCATTTGCACCTTTCTGGTGCCTTAGTGCGTTGGCAAGGTCGTAGGCCAGCTTGTGAGCAGCGCTGTCGGCAGGGGCGCTAAGGCGTGCCTGCTCCAGCAGCATGGCCACAGATTCTGGCTCTGGTCGGCGATAGGCCGCCGTGATAGCTGCGCGGCTTACTGACTGTGGGTGGATATGCTCGGCAAAGTCCAAAAACGGCTGATGTTCTACGACTAATGGCAGCGCCGCGTCTTCGTTGTCCGCGCCATTGTTAGCGGCTATCTCACCCAGACCAGCCCCCGTTTCCAGCTGCTCCAGATAGGAATAGATAGCCTGTTTGATTAGCCAGTGCGGCGTGCGATCAATGCCTTGTGCGGCGATTTTAATTCTGTCACGTGTTGCTTCATCGAGCTTCACGCCCATCGTTGTTGTTGCCATTCCCAAGAACTCCATTAGTCAGTAGAACCTTTTATATTTTCGATACTATCTGCGATGTTGCAACTTTGTGCAACCTAGTTGAATGCAGGAAATGTGCCGACTTTAAAATTAGTGATCTAATTAACATTTTAATAACGGCATGGATATTGCTTAATCAATTCGTTGGTTGCACTAGGTGTAACTTTGTTGGAGGTGGTAGGCAAAAAAGATGCAACCCGGCGTCACAACTTTTGAATGAAAGAGTTGGCAGGATGTATACAAGACGTTAAAAGTCTTGGCCTATAACAAATGCTCCACTAGTATCCCCAGGCCGGAATCAGCGTGGGGACGCAAAAGGGAACAGGCGCTCGAAGATTTGCACGGCAACCCAAAAAATGCGGACAGGGTAACTTTGCGTTTTAAGGTGATATCAAATAATTAAAGCTACATACATGGAGAACTTGCATGACGATGAACACACCAATGTTGGTGACATTTTGTGTCTATATCTTTGGCATGATTTTAATAGGGCTGATCGCCTATTTGCGCACGAAAAACTTTGACGATTACATCCTCGGAGGCCGCAGCCTGGGCAGCGTAGTGACTGCGCTTTCAGCAGGGGCTTCGGACATGAGCGGCTGGTTGCTGATGGGCTTGCCGGGTGCCATTTTCGCCTCCGGGATTTCAGAGGGCTGGATTGCCGTCGGCCTGATAGTCGGTGCCTATTTCAACTGGAAACTGGTCGCCGGACGCCTGCGCGTGCATACCGAGGCGAATAACAATGCGCTAACGTTACCAGACTACTTCACTCATCGTTTTGAAGACAAAAGCAAACTGCTGCGAATCATTTCGGCGGTGGTTATCCTTATCTTCTTCACCATTTACTGTGCTTCCGGCGTGGTGGCGGGTGCCCGCCTGTTTGAAAGCACCTTTGGACTGAGCTATGACACTGCGCTGTGGGCCGGTGCTGCAGCAACCATTCTCTATACCTTTATCGGCGGGTTCCTGGCGATTAGCTGGACCGATACCGTTCAGGCTTCGTTGATGATTTTTGCGCTAATCCTTACTCCGGTTATCGTTATTCTGGCCGTGGGTGGCGTACATACCTCAATGATGGTGATTCATGCCAAAAATCCTGAATACACCGATGTGTTCAAAAATCTGGACTTTGTGGCGATTATTTCTCTGTTGGGCTGGGGCCTGGGTTACTTTGGGCAACCACACATCCTGGCGCGCTTTATGGCGGCCGATTCCCATCACACCATCAAGAATGCTCGTCGTATCAGCATGACCTGGATGATCCTTTGCCTGGTTGGCACCATGGCGGTGGGCTTCTTCGGTATTGCCTATTTCTCTTCCAATCCTGGCGAAGCCGGCAACGTGAGCCAGAACAGCGAGCGCGTATTTATCGAGTTGGCCAAGATTCTGTTTAATCCATGGATTGCGGGTATTCTGCTTTCAGCCATTCTTGCCGCAGTCATGAGTACGCTGAGCTGCCAGCTGTTGGTCTGTTCAAGCGCACTTACAGAAGATTTTTACAAAGCTTTCCTGCGCAAAGGGGCAAGCCAGAAAGAATTGGTATGGGTTGGTCGTTTGATGGTGCTGTTGATTGCCGTGATTGCCGTTGCTTTGGCTGCTAATCCAAATAACAAAGTACTGGGTCTGGTGAGCTATGCATGGGCAGGATTTGGTGCGGCATTTGGTCCTGTTATCCTGATTTCACTGATCTGGTCGCGTATGACCCGCAATGGTGCGCTGGCTGGTATGATCGTTGGCGCAGTTACCGTGCTGGTGTGGAAACAGTTTGCCTGGTTTAATCTGTATGAAATCATCCCTGGATTTGCATTCGCAGCGATCGCCATTGTGGTGGTAAGCCTGATGGGCCGCAAACCTTCGGCATCGATTGAAAAACGTTTCAATGAAGCTGAAGCGGTTTACCGTACCGTTTAAGCAAATTTAAAACACTGTAAAAATTGCCTCCTCCGCCGTGGAGGAGGCAAGTTAGTTAACGTTCAATCCTTTCGTGCCAGTACTTGGTAAATTCCTCTTCACCGTTCAGACTCACAACCATATCGCCACTGACGATAAAATGGGTCAAATCGCTGCGCATTTCCAGGGTGATTTCTGCCTCGATCCACCATCCTTCACGGCCCATCTTCATGGTTTGTGTCAGTAAATAGCGCGCCGATAGCGGATCTGCATTGGTGATCGTCAGCTCGCGTCGCAGATTGTGGTCAACCGTGGTGTCAATGTCATCAAAGCGATAAACCCCTTCGCCAAATACGCCGCCGACGCCGTTGGTGACTGAAGTCCAGCTGTCTTGCAGGAAGTCATAGTCCAGCGTGCGGTCAACGCGGCCTGCCGAAAGCACCGTTTGCGGAGTCGGTGCCGCCGTTTGCGGATGCGGATTCGGCCCGTCGATTGCCAAAGGTTGCGCACAAACCGGCAGCGACAATTTCGCCGTTTGCAGATCCAGCGTCAGTGTAGCCGCCTCGGCCATCGGCCATACCATTGGCCAGTAGGTGGTAGCGAGGGAAATACGCAGGCGGTGGCCGCTGGCAAAACGGTGCGCAATGCCATCGAGCTGCACGTTAACTTGCACTTTTTCACCGGCAACCAGCGGCACGGATTTATGCTGGCCCTGCAGATGACTGAGGTTCATCCAGCCGTGAGTGACGCGATTCACTGCGCCATCAGGGGCGACGTCTGACAGGCGCACGTAAAGCATGGCGGCCGGTTTGTCGGAGCTTAGCTCAACGCTGAATTCGGTAAATCCAAAGATTGAAAGCGGCTCGGCCAGCGGGGCGCTATCAAAGATTTCTGCCTGCCCGTCGTCTACCCGTTGATCTGGCGGTGTCTCGCCCAGCACGCCCGCGCCCATCCATTCACCGGCCATCAGCCCGTGACTTTGTGGCGAACAAATCGACATTTGAGCCGGCTCTGTGGCGGATTGTTGATTAAGCTGCCCGCGGGAAAGCCACCAGTTTTCGGCGCTGACATTACTGGCAGTACCGGCGTCAAAACCAACCCATTGACCTTTACTGGTTGGGCGTTGAGCCGACGGTGGCTGGCTGTCCTGCAACCAGGCCTGGATCATCGGCCCTTCAAGCACATCATTTTCTTGCTCTTTCAGCCAATGATCCCACCAGCGCAGCGCTTCCTGCAGGAAACCGATCGCCGGTTCCGGCGTGCCGTCCTGAGGATAAATATGTGCCCACGGGCCGATAATCGCCCGGCGCGGCACGTTGAGGTTGTCCATCAGGCGGAATATTGCGTTGCTGTAAGAGTCGGCCCAGCCGCCAATAGCCATGACCGGGCACTGGATGGCTGACCAGTCTTCGCATACCGATCCGTGTTGCCAGTAGCGGTCGCGCAGCGGATGCTCCATCCACAGCGCCGGAAAGAACGGCATGTTTTCCAGCCTGTGCAACCACTCGTTGTACCAGCCGTCGCCGACCAGCGCCGGATCGGCCGGGCGGCTCTGATAGGCCAGCATAATGCCGCCCCACCACAGATTGTCGTTGAGCAGGCAGCCACCTTTATAGTGGATGTCGTCGTTGTAGCGGTCGTCGGTCGAGCAGACAGTGATAATCGCTTTCAACGCATCAGGGCGACGGGCGGCAACTTGCAGCGAGTTAAAACCGCCCCAGGATTTGCCCATCATGCCAACTTTGCCGCTGCACCAAGGCTGAGAGGCGATCCAGTCGATCACTTCCAGCGCGTCGTCTTGTTCGAGCTGCAAGTATTCGTCGGCCAGCAGGCCATCCGATTCACCGCTGCCGCGCATATCCACCCGCACCACAGCATAGCCGTGACCGGAAAAATAGCCGTGCATCGGCTCATCGCGAGTCCGCGTGCCGTCGCGTTTGCGATAGGGGATGTATTCGAGGATCGCAGGCACCGGCTGCTGCGCGGCGCTGTCGGGTAACCACAAACGCACCGCGAGGCGAGTGCCGTCGCTGAGTTTCAACCACAGGTGTTCTATTTGCGTCACGCTGTGTGGGAAGTCGGTAATTATCTGTTTCATACTGCTCCGGTATACTGTTTTCCGTATCTTAGGCGACGTTTTTTGTCGTCACCTGACGTAAATCGAGGACTTCGTCCAGCCAGCCCGTGCGCAACTCCGGCACCGACGTCAGCAGCTTCTCGGTGTATTCATGCATCGGCGGGCTGAAGACTTTGTGAGTATCACCGCTGGCAACAATATTACCGCGATACATCACCGTAACCTGGTGGGCGATGCGCTTCACCGTGCCGAGATCGTGAGTGATAAACAGGTAAGAAAGGCCAAGCTGAGACTGCAACTTGCGCAGTAGATTCAATACTTCTTCAGCAACCAGCGGGTCCAGCGCCGAAGTGGCTTCGTCGCAGATGATCAAATCTGGATTGGCCGCCAGCGCCCGTGCAATACAAACCCGCTGCTTTTGTCCGCCGGATAGCTCGCCCGGATAGCGGTCAATCAGTTTGAGAGGTAATTCGGTAACCTTCAGCAACTCCTCGACTCGCGCTCTGACCTGGCGTTTATTCAGCCCGAAATAAAAGGCGACTGGCCGGCCAATAATTTCCAGAATAGTCTGCCGAGGATTCAGCGCAACGTCAGGTAACTGGTAGATCATCTGTATGCGGCGCAGCGTCTCTTTATTTCTCTGCGCATACTTATGTGACAGGGTCACGCCATCAAAGGTCACTTTTCCGGCAGTGTCGGCAAGAAGCCCAACCAAGGCTCGAGCCAGAGTACTCTTGCCGCTGCCGGACTCGCCAATGACCGCCAGCGTTTTACCACGCGCAAGTGAAAGATTGATATTCTCGACCACAGTTTTACCATTGTAACCGGTGCTGAGCTGTTCAATGGTCAACAGCGGCGCAGCGGATTCGGTAACCGTTTTCGCGACCTCTCCGGTCATACCGTGAACCCGCTCAGACACCAGTCGCTGGGTATATTCCTGCTGCGGCTGGTGCAAAATCGCCTCAGTGGTGCCGGTTTCGACTTCGCTGCCGTGACGTAGCACCATGATTCTATCGGCCAGCTGAGCGACCACTGCCAAGTCATGGGTGATATACAGCGCGGCAGTGTTGAATTCGCGCACCAGTTTTCGCAGCATGACCAAGACTTCAATTTGCGTGGTGACGTCCAGTGCGGTGGTGGGTTCGTCCATCACCAGCAAGTCGGGCTTGCATGACATCGCCATCGCCGCCATTGCCCGTTGCAACTGCCCGCCGGACAGCTGATGCGGATAGCGTTGGCCAATATTTTCCGGATCCGGCAGGTCTAGCGCGCGAAACAGGGTGATTGCCCATGCGCGGCTTTCTTGTTTGTTCATCAGGCCGTGGCGAATCGGACCTTCACAAACCTGGCGTTCAATGGTCAGCGCCGGATTAAATGCCGCCGCAGCACTCTGCGCCACGTAGGCCACCCGACGACCACGCCATTTTCTCTTTTCGTCCGAGGACAGAGCCAGCAGATTAGTGCCGTTGAGCCACACTTCACCGCTGCTGATGCGGCAGCCTTGACGCGCATAGCCCAGCGCCGCCAGTCCAATAGTCGATTTCCCGGCTCCAGATTCGCCAATCAGCCCCAGAACTTCACCGGGCGCAAGCTGTAGTGACACCGATTTAACCAGCGGCGAGCCATCGAGGGTATCGACGCACAGGCCGCGAATGTCGAGAGTTTTAGTGGTCATACCTGATCTCCATGTGGCAGGCTGTTACGGGCCAGCAGCCAGTCAACGACCAGATTGACGCCAATCGTCAGCAGGGCAATCGCCGCCGCAGGATAAAGAGGCGCAAATTGTCCAAAGTTAATCGCCTGTGCATTGTCGCGCACCATGCTGCCCCAGTCGGCATACGGCGGTTGAATGCCCAGCCCCAGAAAGCTCAGGCCAGCGATAAATAGGAAGGTAAAGCAAAAACGCATACCAAATTCGGCCAGCAGCGGAGGAATGGCGTTGGGCAGGATTTCTTTCCTTAATACCCAAACCAGGCCTTCACCGCGCAGGCGAGCGGCCTCGACATACTCCTGACAAACGATCGCCTGCGCCACCAGACGCGCCAGACGAAATACGCGGGTGGCATCGAGCAGGGCGATAGTCATTACCAGCACCGGCACCGAGGTGCCCATCACCGATAACACCATCAGCGCGAAAATCAGCACCGGAATCGACATCACTGTATCCACAATGCGCGACAGGATTACGTCAACCCATTTGCCATAAATCGCCGCCGCAAAGCCAGTGATGATGCCGATAATAAAGGCGCTGAAAGTGATTACCAGGGCGATGGAAATCGTGGTACGCGCGCCATACAAAATCCGCGACAGCATATCGCGCCCAAGACTGTCGGTACCCAATGGCGTATGCATAGAAGGCAGCAGCCAGATATCGCCGACCTGCTCGGTTTCCGTGTGGGGAGCCAGCCAGGGAGCAAAGAGTGCGCCAATCAGGTTGATAGCGATAATGACAATGCCTATCCAGGCAGAAATCGGTATGGCGCTAAAAGAAAGTTTTTTATTCATGAATTAGCCGTTCCTTTCAACATTAGCGGGCGTGGCGCAGGCGCGGGTTACACCAGATGGCCAGCAGGTCGGCGGTGGTATTGAGCAGGATGTAAGTGCCACCAAACAGCAATCCACAGGCCTGTACCACGGGTAAGTCACGCTTGGTTACCGCATCTACCATGTACTGGCCAATGCCCGGATAAACAAACACCACTTCCACCAAAATCACCCCTACCACCAGATACGCCAGGTTGAACGCCACGACGTTGATAATCGGTGCCAATGCGTTGGGTAACGCATGTTGAACCACGATTCGCCAGCGCGACACGCCTTTCAACACGGCGCTCTCGATGTACGGACTGGACATTACCGCCGTTACCGAGGCGCGGGTCATGCGCAACATGTGCGCCAGCACCACTAAAGTCAGCGTCAGCATGGGCAGGGTACAAACGTATAACCGCTGTAAGAAGGTGGTGCTCGGGTCAACCATCGCCAGACTCGGGAACCAGGTCAGGCGAATGGCAAACAGGATCACCAGCACGTAGCCGACAAAAAACTCTGGCACCGAAATACTCAGCAAAGTGAGGGTGTTGGCAATGCGGTCAAAGATTGAATCGCGCCAGATAGCTGCCGCAATACCAAGTCCGACCGCCAGGGGAATCGCCACAAGCGCGGCATAGGCAGCCAGGAACAGTGTATTACCCAGACGCGGCAGCAGTTCGTCGCCAATCGGCTGACCGTTGGCCAGAGAATGCCCTAAATCACCGTGCATCAGTGACCAAAGCCAGTGCAGATAACGCAGCACGGGTGCCTGATCCAGCCCTAACTGTTGGCGTAATGCCGCCACATTGTCTGGCGTGGCGCTTTGACCGAGGATAGCAGTGGCAACATCGCCCGGTAGCATCTCGGTGCCAATAAAAATCAGCACCGACACCAACCACAGTGTGATAATTCCCAGCAGTACGCGATAAAAAATACGTTGGGTCATTACGCCTCCAGCCAGACGCGCTCAGCCAGTCGCCCACCCATAAAGTTAAACATTGGATGAGGCAAGAAGCCGCCGACTTTTTTGTTGCTGGCGTCGAGATAGTCGCCAAATAGCGGGATCATCGCGCCGCCGTCGTCACGGACAATGCTTTGCAGTTCACCGTAAATCTCGGCGCGTTTGCTCTCATCGAGCAATGAGCGGGCCTGAACCAGCAAGGTATCGAACTTTTCATTTTTCCAATGCGTATCGTTCCATTTCGCTGTGGATTGATAAGCGGTGGAAAACATCTGGTCGGCAGTAGGGCGGCCACCCCAGTAACCCATGCTAAAGGGTGCCTTCATCCAGACATCTTCCCAGTAGCTGTCGGCTGGCTGGCGTTTGATACTAATTTGTACGCCACCTTGTTGTGCTTCCTGCTGGTAAAGCGCAGCCGCATCCAATGCACCGGCAAAGGCGGCATCTGAGGAAGACAGTTCCAGTTTTAGCTCAGTAAGACCGGCTTTTTTCAGGTAGAACTTTGACTTGTCCGGATCAAATGTCCGTTGCTCAAGCTGATGGTTGAAGAAGCGATCGGTTTTTGGGATCGGATGGTCGTTGCCCAGTTGGCCGTAGCCGCGCAGCACTGTGTCGAGGATCTTCTGACGATCGATACCTTCTTTAATCGCCATACGAATATTATTGTCGTTGAAAGGGGCGACACTGCAGTCCATCAGGAAGGTAAAGTGCTGGCCGCCGGATGAGCGAATAATGTTGAGCATCGGGCTGCGTTTAAGGAAATCGACGGTTTTGAAATCAATGCGATTAATCGCATGAACCTGACCCGAAATCAGCGCATTGGTGCGCGCGGTCGGGTCATTAATCACCAACACTTCGACGGCATCTACGAAAGCGCGGTCCGGCTTCCAGTAGTTCGGATTACGTTTGAAATAGGAGCGCACGCCCGGCTGATATTGGTCGAAGATAAAGCCGCCAGTGCCAATCGGATGCAACCAGTCGGTGAAGCCCTCCGGTACCACCAGTAAATGATAATCGGCCATCAAATAAGGCAGGTCGGCATTGCCGCTTGCAAGGGTAACCAGAACCTGATTATCACCCTGCTTTTTAATGTCAGTAATGGAAGCAAGCTGGGTCTTGATTGCGCTGGTCGATTTATCGCCACGATGCAGGTTAATCGAGTAAATAATATCTTCAACCGCCAGCTTCTTGCCATTATGGAATGTCACGCCGTCTCTGACAGTAAATAGCCATTCGGTTGCACCGGGTTTTGCCTCCCAGGCTGAGAAAAGTTCTGGCACAGCTTTATTATTTTCATCAATTTCAATCAGGCCATTCATCAACATATATGCCTGATTCATTGGAACCCAATCACTAAGTATCAACGGACTCATGGTATCACTGGTGCTTCCGCCAGACATGCCAAGTTTTAATACGCCGCCCTTTTTAGGTGCAGCAAATGCATTTAATGGTGCAAAACCATAGGCGGTGGTAATTCCCACGGCGGCAGCGCTGGTAATAAAGCCACGACGGCTAATTTGAGCATTATGAATTAATTGGGACAGGTGCTTATCAGTCATTATCATCTCCCGGTTAAGTAAGCGGCATAGTCAATTTTATTATCTGCCTGAATGAGTTATATCAAAGTCGATACGAAATCATGTATGAGAATTTATCATGAGAGTATGCGAAAAATGCGCAGCAAGACAGCCTAAAAAGATTTAATTTGCCAGCAATGAATGGCAAGAAAAACGGAGTAGGGCATGGAATTGCACACGGCAGTCGGCTTAATTGGGGTGTTTTGCTATCTATTGGCTTATGCGCTGGTTCAAATGCGTAAACTAGCGGTTGATGCTGATCTTTATGCTTATCTTAATATAATCGGTGGCGTGTTCGGACTGTATTCTTTAAGCCATGACTTTAATTTGGCTTCATGCATCTCACAGTCAATGTGGCTAATATTTACCTTGATTGGCATGAAATCGGCGAGAAAACGTCGGTTTATCGCTAAAACCAAGCTACCTCCTGCAGATCTTAATTAAATTAAGAGTATAAGCAAGCCGATGCTTATTATTAAATTGTGAGTTAAGTCGAAGAAATAATAATTATTTAAAAGGTCAAATACCCCATGAAATTGTCTATGCGCGTTGTTTTATACTTTATTGCCCATTAATGACCGTGTTGAGCAATAATTAAACAGCGTGACGGCTGATATTTATCTTTATTCCGCATTTTGTTTTAGCCACTCGCTCACTTTACGGATAACCGGCCGCAGATATCTATCCTGCGGCACCAGCAGATAACATTTTCCGGCAGCGGCCAATTTCCCCTGATGCGCTGCAACCAGTTGCCCTGAGTTAATATAGTCCTGCACCAGCCCCTCCCAGCCTAATAATATTCCGTCACCCTGCACCGCGGCTTGAACCAGAAAAGGATAGTTATTAGCCCGCCAGGTCAGCCTTGGCGCAAAGTGATTGACCCCCTGTGAATTAAACCAATCGCGCCATCCGGTCCACTCTCGCTGCGGGTCATCCTGAATCAGTAGCCGTTGGTTAAGCATTTCTTCAGCCGTTAACGTTGCGGGCAAGCTTTTGGCAAAGGCAGGCGAACACATCGGATAGCAAATTTCATCAAACAGCGGCTGGGCGTGGAATCCTTCCGGTGCTTCGCGCAGATAGAAAATAGCCAAATCAAATTCTGACGTTTTCAGTGCGGAAAAGCTGTCGGAAATTTTCAGGCGAATTTGTAAATCAGGCAGCATTTGCCGCAACGCTGAAAGCCGCGATGACAGCCACAGCGAACCCATGGCACTGGTACAGGCGAGTGTCACCTGCGGAAGCCCGCTCCAGCCCATCACCTCGGCGGTGGAGTGTGAAATCTCTGCCAGAGATTTACGAACGTCAGCAGCAAAGGCTTCCCCACGCGGCGTTAAAGTGACTTGCCGCTGCGTGCGGGTAAACAGTTTGCAACCCAGCATCTCTTCGAGTTGCAGTATCTGCCTGCTGATTGCGCTTTGCGTTAGGTTTAGCTCGTCCGCCGCGCGGGAAAAACTGCAATAGCGCGCCACGCATTCGAAAGAGACCAGGGTATTTAACGGCGGTAAAGGTTCTATCTGCACGCTGATTTCTCTGAAAAATTTAGTGCGCTCAGCATAGCGCAGTGTTTGATAAAAACGATACAGGTTAAGCGAATCGTTAGAGTATATGGCTGCTTGAGTCTGCTATAAAAAAACAAACTTTTTGCGATGGAAAAGCTATGCCATTGACTAATAGCATTATTTCAAATGAAGCCGCCAGAGTAAATATTGAGCGTAATGAAGGCGATAACGAGTTTGTAGCAGCTTCACGGGCCTTTATTGCGCGATTGGGCAACGTTTACCTATCACCCGCTTCATTAGTGGTGACCGCGCCTGTCACGGCTTGTTTATGGCGAGTCGGAGATCGCGCTTTTCAGCTAAGCGCTGCTTTTATCCGCCAGGCACAGAGGCAATATGAAAACTATCGATTGAGCGAGTACCCTGCTTTACACGATCCGATTATCGGCTGCATTAATCATGCGTTAAAGGAACAAGGAAAATCGCTGCCGACATTGCAACTTCTGGGGCCAGCCTCAGTTTTTTATGCTCTTTATCCCGTGGTCGCGCGATTTTTTAAGCATCAAATCCCCGAAGCTGATTTAAAGCCGCTAACGCAAAGTTTGGCTACCTATTTAGCAGGTGCCTGTGAGGTTTCATTTGAACAGCTTGAGCCTCATTTCGAGAGGAGTTCATTAGCCTGGCAGAGCCAGCCAATAGATGCGGACGTCATTCTGGAAAATGACGCCGGACAGCTGGCAGAGTTTAATAATCCGATTCCTTTTGGACTGCCCGGAACGCGACCTTTATATAGTACCGCCAGCCATGACTCTCTTTATCATATTGCAGCGGATTCCTCTGCAATATTTATTGGCGATGACATCCATACGCCAATGGCTTTTTGTCTACCGCAAACAGTTAATAACGCCACGCAGGATGTCTCTATTCGGCCTGTTCAGGCCTTAGATGTGCATGTTGATGTTATTCCAGGTCAAACTACTTACGCGCTGAGTACACATAAAACTGCACTTAACGTCAGCACCCATCGCGACGCGCCGCCTGCATTGGCTTTGCCCAATATTAGTTTTAAAGACCCTCTGATATTTCCGATGGCTGCATCGACGGTATTAGCTGTCAAAACGGCTCCTTGGTCTACGGCTCAAAGCCGACAAAGCAGAGGCGTGGTGCAGGATGGGGCCCTCGCCTTGATGTATAAGGATAAAAACACACCCTTGGCAGAAAACCCTCTTCCAAGGTTAAAAAGCAGGCTGACAATTCCGTCTTCAGTCACGGTGGAGGAGCAGTTACACAGGATGAATATTCTTGATATTGATGGGTTACTGCAGCCACTCTTTGCCCCGTCAGGCAGCACGGTAGACTGTTTAAGCTGTTTGCCAACCCCCGCGGCACCGGTAAAGGCTGGCAGTATGACTGAAATGTTCGAAAAGGCATTCAGGTGGGCAGAAAGCCTGTCATTTCAGGATACGCAACAGGTAATTGACCGCTATATGGCGGGAAAACGTTATTTATTCAGCGTGTTAACTTCAGGGAAGTCCTCAAGTTTAGGCAATATTATAGCCGCCTGTGAATGGCTCTCAAGCCAACACCCGCTCAACCAAACTTTGAGTATTTCGACCCGAGAGGCTGAAACTTTCCTTACTGGATTGTTCGCCGATTCGCCTTTTGATCATAACGAAGAGCTAAAGATTGCCCTAATCGCCTCTTCTACCGGTGAGGCCATATTAGCTAAGTTATTAATGAAACAGTTAGACCACTTTCTTCCGGCTAGCGCTCAGCTGATAGCCACCAGTAATCAGCATTTAAGGATGTTGATGAATCAAACTCAGCCTGTGACTTATGGTCGTTTAGAGGGATATTTCAAGACCTTGCAGGATTCATTTATATCCAGACTGGCCGCGTCGTTTAAAGGGCCGATTGGCATTTTACCAGATTTATTGACGGCGCAAAAAATTCTTAGAATTGCCTATTGGCATAAATGCCAAATTGAATTTGATTACCCTTTTATGTTATTGCGACATCGGCAGGACCTTGAGGAGGATATTTGTCTTTCAGACCAGGGGTTACTGCTGAATATGGGTGTCAGGAGAGTGATTGATAGAGAAAAAATTGCGACAATCAGCCGTAGGGATTTTATCGCTTTAGGGCAGGATCTGTTATTAAATAACTCACCCGAAACATTGGTTATAGATTTTTCACCATTAGATGCATTATTTACTCAGTTATCAGTTAAAGAACCTCGCGGCATTATCTATGCGGCAAATCAATTCAAACGGCTGGGCGTGTTGCTTATCCAGTTTAGCGAAGCAAAAAGAAACCTTGCTACTGCCTTGGCAGATGCAGCGGGTCATGATGAAGGCAGTGCTCTGGCTTTTCAAAACTTTCGGCATTTAAAACAGCAGCTTTACGCATTGGCGCTGGAAAGTATACCCGAAGAAGATAAAGGCTTATTTCTACTGAATTTACAAAGAATGAAGGGTGTCGACCTGCAGTTTATTCGCTTGTCAGATACTTATCGCAGTGCTGCGGATGCCCGCCCCTATATTGGTTTTATATTATCTTCGGCAGGAAATGCCTACAATGCTTCACCTGATTTATATAAGAGGAATTACTTTTTTTCACTCATGCCGGTACAAAGTGATACTACAAAGCCTTTGTTCTTTAAACTTGAAGATCTCTTGCCTGATGAAATTACCGCTCGAGAGGACTATATAAATACTGAGGGTAAAGAGGCTTTTATCGCTCGATTAAGCGAAAGTATGCTGCAGGACTCTTCCCGTTATTATCTACATGTGAAAAGCGAGGGCCAGTTGCATGTAGCGTTACCATCGACTAATTGGCCACAGGTTGCCAATACGCTGGCAGGGGTTATTATCAGCAGACAATTTTCCACCATAACGGCCCCGCGATTGGGGATAAAAAGCACCACGGTTTCACATAGCGAAGCAAGCAGCGGGCGTGTATATACGTGGTTTAGGCATCTGATTAAACAGATTATTTATCTGACACCGTTAGGCAGCTGCAAAGATGCAGTTGATGATATTGTACAGGCGCATATTGCACCGCTGCTTCTGGATGGCGCTTTTTGCCTTTACGCTTTTGCGCCTGCGGGGAGTGAAGAGGAGCAGGGGATTAAAAGTGTCGCCAATATAATAAAAAACACACTCAAAAAATCGCTTAAAGAAGATATTATTGCCGATGAAGGTAAGCCGGTGCTTGCAAATTTGGATCATAGCATTAAAGAGGTTGAAGCACTTATTGAACCCAATTCCTATGCTTTACATCCAGTGAGCTATCATCGCACGGCCAATGCCAAATTGACTTCATTATTAACCTTGCCGGCTTGCTTTCAGGCAATCCCTGTCAAGCAATTACCTCATGACTATCAACCTGCTAGCGCCTGGCGAGATCCGCTGCATGATGTGCTGTATTTTACCTTTACCTTGCATACCGGTGAAAAGGTCGCCTATCGATTTGATGAACACAATCAATTATTACTGCCAAATACGGCCCCTTCATTAATGATGTTTACTGAGCATCAGCACCCTATTGTTGATCCCAAATTACTTAAAGAAACTCTGAACACGGGTAATACGCAACAGTTGAGAATGGAAATTTATCAACATGGAAGAATGCAACAGCTTGAAAATTATGCGGTAAAAAACAGAAATGAAATTCCTCAACATTATTCGGTTATTGCGGACAGCAGTGAAGGAGAAACACGTTACTATCCTGGAATAAAACAAGAAGGGTCGGATAGCCTGTATTTGCTGGTGCCGGAAAATCTCGCGGATGATCAGCAACTGGTTATCGACCTAAGAAATGGCAGAATGCATTATTGGCGCGATAACGTAATCTGTTTCAAGCCAGGTTTTAAGATAGACCCTCTTGCAGGAACAGAGGATGCTTATAATAATTTACTGAATTCACTGACTAATATTCCGGCAGGATGGACGCTGGATAACCTTTGGATTGAACAAGGCTCGGGCAATCGTTTGGTTGCTTCATGGCGAGATACTGAGGGAAACTGGCACTACCGTCACCCAGACAAACAGGGCAAATGGTTACCCTGGAGCAGCAGGAACCGTGGAATTTTTTGCCAACACCTGACGCGGCCCAAAAGGAATGATATTCCCAACCAATCCTTAAGCACCGAATTTTTCTCACCAGAACATTGCGGGTACCTCAACGTTCCAAGAATTACCAGCCCAGAAAAGGCGGCTGCATTAAATGCCCTGATAGTAAAATTTAATAGCTTAGGCAATCCGGTGATGCTGGAAAAAATTGATTGTGCAGATTTAGCCCGCAAAGTAATTGATGAATTTTCGGTTGTTTTAGAGACAGTTCCCCAATCGGTACGCAATTTTATAACCCATCTTCGTGATTGGAACATTGATGTAAGGGAGTTCAACGATTTAGAAACAGTGACTAACAAACTGTCTGATTATTCCTTCGCATTGAATAGCTCTCACATATTACCTGAAGCTGATAAACTACTCAGAAATAGATTTATACGCAGGGTTTTAAGTTTAATTCAATCTTATCGAGAGCTCAAAGAAAAGGTTATTGAAAGTAAAAGGCTTAAAGAGGAATTTCGCGTCACTAAAACAGATTACTACAAAACTTATATCGTGAGAAACCTAAAGGCTAATAATTGGCTTAACAGACTGTTTACTCGCGCCCAAGGATTGGGGAAAGTGACAGGAGATTACATAATAAAAGCCGAGACGCCAGAGAAAATAAGGAAAAACTATGGTTTTTTATTTGAAGGGATAACAGGCGCAATAACAAGGCTTCAAGCAATGAGCAGTGAAATTTCTGCGCGGCTTGCCGATCCTGCCTCAACACAGTTCCTGGCCGATAATTTGAAGCAATTCTTTAACGCCACCTTTACTCCTTTGCAGGTCAAGGATTTCAGTTCAAATCTGGCAATTTTCCTGGATAAGATCAGTGATTTTAGTATTGATGACGTGGTAGTTGTCGCTGATAGGTTGGCCGAGGGGAAATTAGGTTCAGGCTGTTTCGAAACTCCGATTGAGAAACTGATTTATGGGGATGGAGCTTACAGCTTTGTTTATAATAGCGGCAAAGATAAGAGAATCTATTTGCTTGATTATTTATCTAATCAAGAATTTATCGAATACTCTTTGGCTCACGAGCTTGGTCATTTAGCCTTTAATGACATCGATTTCGCATTCCAGGAAGAGATTTATCTTAAGTCTGATACTATTCTCAAGAATTTTAATCTTTCAGGCGCTGCCAAATTTGCAAAGCATTTAATGTCAGATAAAATGTTTTTCCTCGAATATATTGCCAAACACACTAATTTTGCGACCGCCTTCTATTATCATTTCTATGCCCATTCACGAAACAGTAAACACAAAAGCGCTTTGCGTAACTATTATTCACTGTTTCTTGATCGCAAAAGTATGGGGTCAATTTATCAAAACGATCTGGTTTTAAGAAAAAGAGAAATGGTGCCACTGGTTGATTACTTATTTTCCCAACCCAACATTCAACTCAATATTGCTTACTATAACCCCGATCTCTTTTGCGGGCTATTTAATTCAATTTTTGAAAGTACTCAAGCACTGCCAGGGGATGAGATTGCAATTCGCAGGCGTCGGGATACAACAGGAAGTGAATTGAAAAATGAGGGCATTCATTTTATGTCGCTGCTATTTTCAGCACTTTATCAACAACATCTTCTGCATTCTGATGTAGCCCTGGCCGTAGAATAGTTGTTATTAATTGCTTCAAGTTGCAAGAAGATAATACCAATGGGCAGAATCAATGAAAATACGCAAGAATTGACATAAACAGAGATTAAATAAACTGAATATTATTAGATTGTTACTGGTCTGAAAAAATCACTTGCGCCAAAATCGCTGTACAAACTTGTCTCGTAAATGTGCTCGGTGGAGAGTGAGTAACTTATGACCGTTAATCAATCACGCAGAAAATTGCTGATCTTTGGAATGGGCATGACATTAGCATCGCCAAAGATATTTGCTGCACAAAAAATGTCGCTGCTGGATTTTAAATCTAACAGCGACAGCTTACATATTACGCTGCCTGCCAATGATCCCCACGCGCGAGTATTTACTCTGCAACATCCCGATCGAGTGGTTATTGATGTATCGATGACGGCTTTTCCCAGTTCGCTGACCCATGCACTGGTAGTGGTTAAACAAAAGTTTCAGTGGATCGCCAGTGCTAAAATTGCGCATTTCACGCCACAAACCGCTCGTGTAGTTTTTGAGCTGAACCAGGCTGCGCAAATAAGCCACCAAAACACTAATGGCTTAAAACAATTTAATATTACCGTGGCTCATGGGGCAGTGGCTGCTCCTGCGGTGACTGAGGCGGATTCACACCAAGAAACGCCATTAGTGGTAAAAAAATTAGCTGAAAAACCGTTGCTGGTGATGATTGATCCTGGCCACGGAGGTAAAGACCCAGGCGCAATTGGCGGCAAAGGCACCTATGAAAAACACGTAGTATTAGATATTGCCAAGAATTTGCAGCGGCAGCTACATAGGGAATATAAAATACATGCGGTGTTAACGCGCCAGGATGATGTATTTATTCCGCTTTACCATCGGGTTAATTTGGCTCATCAGCATGAGGCCGATCTATTTGTTTCTATTCACGCCGATGGTTTTACCAACGATCAGGTGTCGGGAGCCTCGGTGTTTGCGCTTTCTGAACACGGCGCTGGCAGTGCAATGGCGCGCTATCTTTCGCAAAGCGAAAACAGTGTCGACGCCATCTATGACAATGATGTACAAACTAATGATGCTTATCTGAAACAAACGCTGTTTGACCTCGATCAGACTGAAACCATCAATCGCAGCCTGGATTTTGGCAAACATTTAGCCACTAATATTGCAACCGTTCATCACATGCACAACCAGCATATCGAGCAGGCGGGCTTTGTGGTGCTTAAATCGCCGCGTATTCCTTCAGTGCTGGTCGAGACCTCGTTTATTACTAATCATCAGGAAGAAAAACTGCTGCAAACCCCTGGCTTTCAGCTAAAAATGGCTAAAGCATTAGCGAGCGGTATCCATGGTTATTTAATCGAAGAACGTAAAGAGAATTTGATCGCCTAGATCGATCCTGGCGATCGTCGAAAGTTGCTTGTATAAAAAGCGTTCAATAGCTTTCTGAAAACTATCCGGAAAATTGCCGGATAGTTCGATCAAAAAAAGGATCCTTGATCCTATTGACTCCCGCAAATATTTTTTTTACATTCGAGATAGACCGCTAGCGAAGTTTCCAGATATCGTTATACTGAAATTAACTAGCAGCAACTGCGGGGATAGCGAATGGTAAAGTCCATGTTTGGGCTAGGCTGTAAAAATAACGCTTCATCATTCTCCACTCGTTGTCCTGATTTATCAGCAGGCGAGGGTCAGACCTCCGACTCTCTTTTATCTACCGATGTTAGTTTTAAATTTTTCTCACTTTCCAAGACTTCTCAGCGACCACGTTCTTTAACTGACCTAAAACTCTCACTGAATGAACCCAACTCCTCCATTGGTTTTTTTACTGGCTTATTGACTGTCATGGTCAGTGGTTTGTCGATATCGACAATGCCTCCTCGTGAAAATAAATGGAGAAACAGGTTATTTGATAACCCTGGGACTTTATTTACCTCTTCACGTTATTCATTGGCTCAACTTGGTCTAAAAGGAGACCAAACCTAATCTGTATGTGAAACATAATCGTGCGGGCCTCGGGCCTATAGCGTTAAGTGAAACAAACTGTAAGGTGCCACTATGGGAAGACAAAAAGCAGTGATCCAGGCTCGTCGTGAAGCTAAACGTGTTATTAGACGTGACTCACGCAGTCACCGCCAACGTGAGGAAGAATCTGTGACCTCATTAGTACAAATGGGCGGTTTGGAATCTATCGGAATGGCTCGCGATTCTCGCGATACTTCCGCTATCGAAGCGCGTACGGAAGCTCAAGGTCATTACTTATTAGCCATAGAGAATAAGCAGTTGATTTTTGCCACAGGTGAAGCTGGCTGCGGCAAGACGTTTATCAGCGCTGCGAAAGCGGCAGAGGCGTTAATTCACAAAGAAATAGATAGGATTATTGTTACTCGCCCGGTATTGCAGGCCGATGAAGATCTCGGTTTCCTGCCTGGTGATATCTCTGAGAAGTTTGCCCCTTACTTCCGGCCAGTTTACGACATTCTTGTTCGTCGCCTGGGTTCATCGTTCATGCAGTACTGTCTGCGACCGGAAATAGGTAAAGTAGAAATTGCGCCATTCGCCTACATGCGAGGGCGTACTTTTGAAAATGCAGTGGTTATTCTGGATGAAGCCCAGAACGTCACCGCCTCTCAGATGAAAATGTTTTTGACCCGTCTTGGTGAAAACGTGACGGTCATTGTTAACGGGGATATCACCCAGTGTGACTTACCGCGCGGTGTGGTATCAGGGCTTAGCGATGCATTATCTCGCTTCGAAGAAGACGAGATGGTCGGCATCATTCGCTTTAACAAAGAGGACTGTGTGCGTTCAGATTTGTGCCAACATGCGCTGAATGCCTATTCCTGAACCGTAACTTAACCCATCGAGTACCTAACTGGTCTCGGTAAATAAGCAAGGCCGCCAATTATGGCGGCCTTTGTTGTTTCTGCAGGCGGGTGTTTTCCCCATAGCCGTTAAATTAAAGCATGATAATCATCATATAAGCGCAGAACAGTGCCAGGTGAGCAGTACCATTAAGCACATTGGTGCGGCCAGTCGAGAAAGAAATCTGGCACAGGATAAGCACCGCCAACATGACGACAATGTTGGCCGGATCCAGGCTAAACATCAGCTGCTGGCCTGTTAATGTTGCAATAATTGTCACCGCAGGGACGGTAAGAGAAATCGTTGCCAGTACCGAACCAAAAAACAGGTTCATGGCACGCTGCACCTGATTTTTCAGCACGGCTTTCAGCGCACCAAGGCCCTCGGGTGACAGGATTAACAGCGCCACCAGGAAGCCGGTAAACTGTGCCGGAGCATTAAGCTCGGTCAGCAAGGTTTCCAGCGGGTTGGCGTTGAATTTGGTCACTGCAATGACCAGCACCAGATGCACCACCAACCACAGCGCATGGGTCAGGCTTTTATGGGATGACGGCTTGCCGTGCGGCGTGTTTTCGTCTTCATCTTCATGTTCGTAGACAAACAGGCTCTGGTGCGTTTTGGTCTGAATCAGCAGGAAAACCCCGTACATGGCGGCTGAAATTGCGGCCACAAACAGTGCCTGCAAAGTCGTAAAGTTACCGCCAGGCAGCGCGGCAGGGAGCACCAGTACAATGATTGCCAGCGGGAAAATCGCCATCAGATACTGCTTGATACCACCAAGATTGACATACTGAGTCGCGAATTTCTGACCGCCGAGCAACAGGGCAAAGCCTACCAAACCGGATGTCACAATCATAATGATTGAAAACAGCGTATCGCGCATCAGCGCGGGGGCAGCATCACCGGTTGCCATCAGCGCGGAAATAAGACTGACTTCGAGAATAACCACCGACAGACTTAAAATCAGTGAGCCGTAAGGTTCGCCCAGTCGATGCGCCAGTACGTCTGCATGGCGCACAACGCTGAATGCACTGGCGAGAATACCCAGTAGCGCAATCAGATTAATGCCGACCACAAAGCCGAAATTGCTGCTGTTGCCCCATAGCATCAAAACAATCAGGGCAATAATGGGAAAGACCAATGAATACTCTTTATGACGGGATTTTTGCTTTTGTTGTTCCTGGGCTGACACCATGATGCGGATTTTCCTTATAAAAGATGCTCGGCGTGGAGGCAAAAAGTGAAAATGGCCCTCACAAAAGCAGGGTGTGGATCCTGTAGAGTGCGCAATACCTCTATAAAATATAACGGTAATTTCTGGTTACATTATAGCAGATAAAACATACAGAGTATAGGAAAAATGGTATTGGTGGGGTTTTTACAGCATAGCGCGTGTTTTTATAACTTAATCAGGGATTTCTCAGGTTTAATAACATAAGTGGTTTAGTGGCAGTAAAATTAATGTCATTTATTTACAGTAAATTACCTGTTGTCAGGGTGAAGTTTACTGGTTTTAAAAAGTAAGTAAATTTACTTGCTTGTTAATCTACTTATTAAATGTCAAAAACCACATTAACTGCAAAAGCCTGAATCTTCCTAAATCCGGCTATCTTCAAGCGTAGCAGCTAGACTTAGAGTTGAGGGTAAACTGCAAAACCAGAACATGGAGAAACTCTGATGCCTTATCAAAATCGCTCATCCCTGCCAGACTCGGTCAAACATGTGCTTCCTGCTCACGCGCAGGATATTTACAAGGAGGTGTATAACAGCGCATGGGATGAATATAAGGATTCCAGCGATCGTCGGGGTGAAGAAAGCCGCGAAGAAACGGCGCATAAAGTTGCCTGGGCTGCAGTAAAGCACTCTTATAAAAAAGGGGATGATGACAAGTGGCATCCCAAATAAAGCCTTAATTAAAAGGATCCAGCATGCCGAATCAGCACGCTCCCCATGTAGTAACGGACGCCGGTACCGTAGCGGGAGATTGGGAAAACGGAATTGCATCTTTCAGAGGGATCCCTTTTGCAGCACCGCCGATAGGTAAACTGCGCTGGCGGCCACCCCAACCGCCGGAAAAATGGCACGGTATCAAACAAACTAATCGCTGGGGGCAATCTAGCTGGCAAAACCGAGATTACTGCATGGCGGTAGGCGGTGGCGATCCCGGCGTGTTCAGCGAAGACTGTCTTTATCTCAATGTCTGGACTGCTTCGCCTTTCGTGGGGGAAAAACGGCCCGTTATGGTGTGGATTCATGGCGGTGGCTATACCATTGGTTCTGGTGGACTTTCTCCTTATATTGGCGGTCCGCTGGCGTCACGCGGCGTGGTATTGGTGACATTGAATTACCGCCTTGGACATCTGGGATTCTTCGCCCATCCTGCACTGGATGAAGAGTACCCGCCTGGTGAGGCGGTAAATAATTTTGCCTTGCTGGATCAGATAGCGGCGCTGCAATGGGTGCAAAATAATATTTCGGCCTTTGGCGGTGACGCCGAAAATGTCACTATTTTTGGCGAATCCTCCGGGGCTCGTAGTGTGTTGTCACTGTTTTCATCACCACGCGCCAAAGGTTTTTTTCATAAAGGCATCGTACAAAGCGCCTATACCTTACCTGACACCAGTCGCTCGAAGGCGTTACGTCGCGGTAAAGCGCTGGCCGAGCATTTTGGCCTGCAACAGGCCACGGCGGAGCAACTTCGCGCACTGCCACAGGACAGCTTTTGGCCGCTCAGCGGCAAACTTGGCGTCGCGCCAGTTCCTATTGCCGGTGACAGCGTGCTGCCAGAGCCGATGATCGCGGTGTTCACCGCCGGCAAACAGCATCCTTTGCCATTGATTATCGGTAGCAACAGCGATGAGGCCAGCGTGTTGAGTTACTTTGATATTAATGTGGCGGGGGTCGTGAGAAGGGTTAAACAGCAGCACCCGCTGGGATTAAGGCTGATTAAATGCCTTTATCCGGGAGTCAAAAATGACAAGGAACTGGGGCGACAGATTAGCCGCGACATGGCGTTTACCACCATGGGATATGTGGCGATGCTGGGCCAGCACAAAGCCGGAGCGCCGGGCTGGCGCTACTATTTTGACTATGTTTCGGAAAACGCGCGCGTGCAGTGCCCGAATGGCACCTGGCACGGCAGTGAAATTCCTTACGTGATGAACAATATGCATTTAATCGAGAAATCACAGGTTATCGGGGGCGGGTTTACCTCGGGTGATCAAGCCTTTGCCGAAAAGGTCAGTGAATACTGGCTGAATTTTGCCCGTCACGTTGCAGGCAAAAGCACCCATATCGAGGGCGATATACACTGGCCGGTCTGGCGTCCGCGTAAAGATAAAACGTTGCGCTTTGGTAATGAAGGCCAGGCTGAGCTCAAGGTCGAGGCGCGTTTTATGCGCTTACGATTAAAACTTTTCCGCCTGCTGATGACTAAACTCGTCAAGCTGGATTAATAATCGCCTGATAAATGGCGCGCCATTAGCGTTCGCTGGCAGTAATCAGCAAAAAACTATGCCGGAGGCAGCATGAAGTTAGGATTTGCCTGTAAATATTTTGATGCGCAGCAGCATCAACCTTTCCCGTTTCGGGCGACCACGCGTAAAAGATTTTTGAGTCTGGATAATGAGCAAAGAATAAAGCTGATTTTTGAAATTTCGGCAACCAATTTAAATAACCTGTATCTGAATCTCAAACATCTGGCGACAGAATTACCGGCGTTGAGGATGATGAGAATCGGCAGCGATTTGCTTCCTTTATATACCGTGCCCGAGGCCAAGCCTTTATATCAGTCTTTCCTGGCTGATCTTTACCCGTTATTTGCCCGCTGTGGTGAAGTGGCGCGTGAAAACGACATTCGGCTGTCGTTTCATCCCGGGCAATATACCGTACTGGCCTCGGATAACCCGGCGGTGGTCGAGCGGGCCATTGAAGACGTGGAATATCATACTCTGTGCGCCAGGCTGATGGGCTACGGCAAGACCTTTCAAGATTTTAAAATCAACATTCATATGAATGGCAGAGCCGGGTTCAGCGGATTTAAAGACGCTTTTATGCAGCTCAGTAACGAATCAAAGCAAATGCTGACGGTGGAAAACGACGAGATTTCCTGTTCACTTGACGACGTGCTGCAAGCGCGTGAGCTGTGCCCGATAGTGCTGGATATTCATCATCACTGGGTTAAAGAGAACGCCTTTATCCAGCCCGACGATCCGCGCATGGCGGCGATCAAAACGTCATGGCGCGGCGTGCGGCCGGTAATGCATTACTCAATCTCTCAGGAAGGATTGATCCCTGAACAAGGCTATCCGGATCAGCAAACCTTAGGCGTTTCCAAGTCAAAACTCAGGGCGCATGCCGATTATTATTTTAACGACACTTTAAATGACTGGGCGCTGTCGTTTGTCGATTTTGACATTATGTGCGAAGTCAAAATGAAGAATCTCGCCCGTGACCGGCTCTATGCCTATTCATTGCAAAAGTAAATCGTCATTGCAAAAGTAAATCGCTGCCATAAACCTCTCTCTGGCACCATAGATTTTGCCCGCTGGCGCTAACACCGCGTGTCGTTGTGTGGTTTAACTGATAGCAGAAACTTCACAGTAACCAGACAGGTAACGGCATGGCTTGGGTCAATGACAATAAAATTGTGCAGTGGTCGCGTGAGGGTTATGAACTCAGCACCGACCGCCAGCGGCTAGATTTCGATAAAGTTTTCGATTTTATTTCCGTTCAATCCGACTGGGCCAGAGGCCTGCCGCGAGAAATTATCGAGCGGTCGATAGCCAATTCAATGGCGTTGGGACTTTATTATCAAGGGCAGCAGATTGGCTTTGCTCGCGTTGTCACCGATTTTTGCCGCCTGGCCTATGTGATGGATATTTTCATTGATGCCGATTTTCGCGGGCGCGGTCTCGGCACCTGGTTATCGGCGGTGGTGCGTAGCCATCCGGACCTTGTCAATGTGTCGAAATGGATGCTGACCACCCGTGATGCTCAGCCGGTATATCAGCGCGCTGGCTGGAATCTGGTTAAACAACCTGAAAGCATCATGGAGATTACTCGCGCCAACCCGGCAGGCCCAATCTCAATATCTCTTAACGAAACGCTTATCACCGTTAATCCCCTGACGGTAAAGGAACGCACGCAATGACTTACCGAATTGGCGTAGACATCGGCGGGTCGTTCACCGATTTCGCCGTGCTGGACGAGCGCGATAACAGTATTCGAACCCTGAAAGTGCTGTCTCGGCCCGATAGCCCCGGCAGTGAAATTACTACCGGACTGAGCCAGCTGCGTGACAGCTTCGGCATTGCGCCGCAGGAAGTTCATTATTTTACTCACGGCACCACTGTCGGGGTCAATGCGGTGATTCAGCGCAAAGGGGTCAAGCTGGCGCTGTTTACCACGCAGGCCTTTGAGGACGTGCTTGAACTGGCACGTTTAAAAATTCCGCACATTCATGACCTGTTTTCTCGTCGTCCCGACCCGTTG
The DNA here is from genome assembly GCF_000257645.1 of Serratia sp. M24T3. Lineage (GTDB taxonomy): Bacteria > Pseudomonadota > Gammaproteobacteria > Enterobacterales > Enterobacteriaceae > Rouxiella. The sequence goes on along the minus strand of NZ_AJHJ01000007.1, from coordinate 64,397 downwards.
ATTAGCCGCGATCGGGTGTTTGCCATTAAAGAACGTACCGACAGTCAGGGGCGTATTCTGCAAGCCGTAGATGCCGATTCAGTGATTGCCGCCGTCGAACAGGCGCGAGCGCTGGGCTGTGAAGGCATTGTGGTCGCGTTTCTGCACTCTTATCGCAATGGCAGCAACGAGGCGCGCGTTCGTGAGATGGTTGCCGAGCTGGCGCCGGAAATGTTGACCTCCTGCTCTGCTGAAATCTGGCCGATTATTCGCGAATACGAACGCACCATCACTGCCACCATCAACGCCTACGTCCAGCCAAAGGTGATTAATTACCTTGGCGCTTTTGAAAAGGCGCTGGCGGAGATGGGCGTGCCGGTGCCACCAAGGATCACCAAATCCAACGGCGGCGTGATGAGCGTGACTCAAGCCAAGGCCGAATGTGTGCAGATGATCCTCTCTGGCACTGCCTCTGGAGTGATTGGTGCCGGATATATCGCCGACCAATGCGGTTTCGGCAAGCTGCTGAGTTTAGATATCGGCGGCACCAGCGCCGACGTGGCAGTGATCGTTGACGGCAGGCCGGAATACGGCAGCGGTGAAGTGATCGGCGAGTTTCAAATTTTTATTCCTTCCGTTTCAGTCACCTCAGTGGGACAGGGCGGCGGTTCGCTGGCGTGGATAGACCGGCTTGGCGTATTGCAGGTCGGGCCTGACAGCGCCGGATCGTTGCCTGGCCCGGTGTGTTACGGGCGCGGCGGCAAGCAGGCCACGGTGACTGATGCCTTTGCCGCCTGCGGATTATTAGGCCACGGCGCGTTGGGCTACAGTGCGGTGAGTGTTGACGTTGCAGCCGCGCGTGACGCAGTGAGTTTACTGGCTCGGCCGTTGGGAATTTCCATTGAAGAGACCGCCGAAACCATTATTCAGCTGGCGATATCCAGTATGTATACCGATACCAGCGGTTTAGTGTCGCGCTTTGGCATTGATCCGCGCGAATTCTACTTCCTGGCATTTGGCGGTGCGGGTCCGATGATGGGCTGCTATCTGGCCCGCGAACTGAATATGAAAGGCGTGGTGGTGCCACCGACGCCGGGCGTGCTCTCGGCACTGGGCGGGCTGGTGGCGGACCTGAAAAATGATTTTATCCGCACTCTGTACCGCGATTTAACTCTCGACTGCCTACAGGAAATCGCGCTCGCTGCAACGGCGCTGCAGCAGGATGCCGAGGGCTGGTTGCGGCGCGAACACGGTGCCGATTTACCTTATCGCCTGCAATTTTCGGCCGATATGCGCTATCGCGGTCAATCATTTGAAATTGAAGTGGCGCTGGAAAACGGCTGGCTGGCGGCGGGATTATGCCAGGCCGAGAGCCTTGCCGCCATCGGCGAGGCGTTTAACCAGCAGCATCTGAAAATCTTTGGCCACAGCGACGCGCAGGCCGCGATGCAAATAATCAACCTGCGTCTGGTTATCACTTCACCCACCGCGCGACCTGACCTGCAAAAACTGGCTCACAGTGACGCTCCGGTGGTTGCGCAATCGGTGGTCAGTGCCTGGGTGGACGGGGCTCGACGCGACGTCATGGTCGTGCGCCGTGACCAATTACGGGCGGGTCAACAGTTTAACGGACCGGCGATTATTGCTCAGGACGACTGTACTACCTGTGTGCCAACCGCGATGCAGGTCAACGTCGATAGTTTTGGCAATTTGATTATTACCCCATTTGAGGACTTCCAGCATGGCAATTGATGGACGCAATCTGCAAATATTGGCCAACTACTGCGCTGCTGCCGCCGATGCCATGGCCTTTACGCTGATGCGCACCGCGCATTCAACATTCGTTAAAGAAACCGAGGATTTTTCCTGCCAAATTGTCAGTCGCGAGGGGCTGGCTTTCGCTTCTCCGCGCAGTTTTGGTGCACCTTGGTACAGCGGTATTGATTATGCGCCGGTTTTAGAACTGATCGACGATTATCAAGAGGGCGATATTTGCATTACCAATGACTCTTATGCTGGCAATGTGGCCACGCATTCGCCTGATATTCATATCTGGAAGCCGGTATTTTATCAGGGGCAGATTGCCTGTTTTGTGGTCGGACATATCCATAACACCGACGTTGGTGGTGCGGTGCCTGCTTCTTTGTCGCGATCGCTGACCGAGATAGTGCAGGAAGGATTGCGCATACCGCCGTTAAAAATTATCTCTGGCGGCAAGTTGAATGAAGATGTGGCACGGATTATGCGCCTTAACGTTCGCGCGCCGGATCAAAACTGGGGGGATTTTAATGCCCAGATCGCCTCGGTTAATATCGGCGAACGCAAGGTTCAGGAGATTATTGCCCGCTTTGGCATTGAAGATTTCTTGCAGGGGGTCGAGGGTATTCTCGACTATGCCGAGCAGCAGGCGCGCAATATCATCGCGACTATTCCCGACGGAGAATATTTCTATGCCGATTACGCTGACGAAGATACTGATGGCGGTTATCCCTGCCGCATTGCGGTTACGCTGCGCGTTACGGGCGAAACCCTTGAACTGGACTACACTGGCAGCGATCCGCAGCTCACGTCCTCACTGAATATGCCAACCGGCGGGCGTGAAAGGCATCCGCTGGCGCTGGTGGGCGTGACTTACGTGCTGTCGACGCTGGACAGTCGCCTGCTGCTCAATGCCGGAACGCTGCGCCCGACGCGAGCTATTCTACCCAGCGGCACGGTGATGAACTGTGAAGAACCGGCGGCGGTTGGCATGCGTTCGCTGACCTGCGCGGTGTCGCAAATTGCCACGCTGGGGGCGTTTTCACTGGCAGTACCTGATCGATTACCGGCCAACTCTCCTGGCGGTAACTCGATTGTGAATATTAGAACCGTGGACGCCCAAAGCCGGACCGTGGTGGCCTCGATTGGCCCCGTCGGCGGTGGCGCAGGTGGCACCCCGCGTCACGACGGCCCGGACGGCTCGGGCGGGCTCTCCGCCTTCCTCAAAAATACTCCAGTCGAAATCAACGAAGCCGAGGTGCCGATTCTGGTGCGCCGTTACGGCTTGCAGCCTGACAGCGGCGGCGCAGGGCGCTATCGCGGCGGCATGGCGACCGTGATGGAGTTTGAAATCACCGCGCCAAATACCGTCGTCACCGCGCGGAACCGTAATCGCTCAGTGTTTGCCTCGGCTGGCGCGGCGGGCGGTAATGCCGGTAAAAACTCGAGCTTCCAGACCAATCCCGGCAGCGCTGGGGAAGTGGAGCACGGCAATATTGACGTCATTAAATGCGGGCCGGGTGACATCGTTAGGCTGATTGGCCCCGGTGCCGGCGGGTACGGCCCGGCGCGCGAGCGTTCACCACAAAGCGTACTGCGCGACGTGCAATGCGGTTTCGTGAGTCTGGAAGGCGCGCGCCGTGATTACGGCGTGGTTATCCACAATGGCGCAATCGATGCCTTTGAAACTGAAATCACCCGCAGCACCATGGCCGTAGCCGGCAGTGAGCATTTCGATTACGGCACGGCGCGGCGCGAATTTGAACAGGTCTGGACTCGCCAGCGCTACAGTTTGCTGACCGAGTTTTTAGCCGCAATGCCCGTGGTGTGGCGACACTTCCTTAAGCATCAGGTGTTCGCAGCCGTTGCCGCGCAGGACAAACCTGCCGATGAACAGGCGATGACTCAACAGATGGCCGAAATATTGCATGGATTAGTGAATAAATTTCCGGCTATTGGCGGCCAACGACCCGCGTAATAGTCGCTGCAAGTTATTCAAGTGAGGACGGGCGCGGATGCTTAACTTATCGGTTGCCAACGCAATAGATCGCAAGTCGCAGGGTTCATTACAGTCAAAACTGCGCGAAAAAATTTCTGAGGCGATAGCTAAAGGGGATTACGAGCAGGGGCAAACTCTGCCATCCACTCGCATTATGGCCGAGCAGCTGAAGATATCTCGCAATACCGTGACGCTGGTCTACGAAGAGCTGGCGGCGGAAGGCGTCTTGATTTCCGAACACCGGCGCGGTTTTTACGTTGCGCCAGATGCCATCGCGAGGTTGCCGCAAAGTCGGCCAGTGGAGCAGGTTTCGCCGTCGGTTGACTGGGACAGCAAGCTGGTTATCAATCCTGCCGCGATGGAGCACATTACTCATCCACAGGATTGGCGGAGCAAAAAATATACCTTTATGTACGGCCAGCATGACCGCTGGATCTTTCCAATCTCCAGCTGGCGAAAATGCAGCCGCGATTCGCTGTCACTGCATGATATGTATGACTGGACCGTGGATTATGTCGACGAAGATGACCCTGTATTGTTGGATGCGTTTCGCCGTCGCGTTTTGCCAAGGCGCGGATTTACGGCCCATACCCAGGAAGTGCTGGTTACCGTGGGCGCCCAGCATGCACTATTTTTGGCAATCCAGTGTTTAATCCGCCCGGGAATGGTGGTTGGCATTGAGGACCCGTCGTACCCCGATGTACGTAACCTGATGATTTTCCACGGTGCGGTGCTTAAACCGCTGCCAGTCGATGAAGACGGGCTGATTATCGGCGATGCGCTGGTGGGTTGCGATATTCTTTACGTCACCCCAAGTCACCAGTCACCGACAACCGTGACGTTGTCACATTCACGACGTCGTGAGCTGCTGCAAATGGCTAAAGATCACGACTTTATTATCATTGAGGATGATTACGACACGGAATCGCGATTTGGCCGTTTTCCTTCCAGCGCGTTGAAATCGATCGATACAGATGGCCGCGTGGTGTATGTCACTAGCCTGTCAAAGCTGCTGTCGCCCGGCCTGCGAGTTGGATTTTTAGTCGGTCCGCTGCCGTTTATTCGACAGGCCCGCGCGCTGCGCAGGATGAGCATTCGTCACCCGGCGGCAAATAACCAGCGCACCGTCGCGCTGTTTCTGAAAGGGGGCTATTACGAGTCGCTTCTCAAGCGCTTTCACGAAGAATACGAACTGCGCTGGCATACCCTGCAACAGGCACTCAGGCAGTATATTCCGCTGGCCGAGGTGGCAAGTTCTGAAGGTGGCAGTTCGGTGTGGCTGCGCTTTCCCGAGGAGATCAATACTCGTGAGCTTTCGCAACGAGCTTACCAGAGAGACGTTTATATCCAGCCCGGTGAAAGCTATTTCTTACAGTCTGCCAATAAATTAACCTCGCGGCCAACTCACTACATGCGTATTGGTTTTTCATCAATCAAAGTGGAAGACATCGCCGACGGCATAGCTATCGTCGGCGATGTGGTAGATGAAATGCTGGCTGAATCAGCTCCCCAGCACAATCACGCGATCGGCTGAGGCAATCGTTGAAGGGCGGTGAGCAATGATTATGCGAGTCACTTTTAGCGCCGCAATCGAAGCATTGATATGAGCCTAGTTTTCGACATCAAGATGGCTGGTAGCTTCATCGAGGAACAAAATGCTCGGACGGCGATACAGTGCCCGGGCAATAAGCAAACGCTGTTTTTGCCCACCGGACAGGCTGCCGCCCAGCTCGCTTATCAACGTTTCATAGCCCATTGGCATGGCTAAAATATCGTCATGAATATTCGCGCGGCGGGCGCATTCCAGCAGGTGCTCAGGCTCGTTCTGTTCCTCAAAGCTGGCAATGTTTTCGGCAATTGAACCGGCAAACAGCGTATCTTCCTGCAACACACAGGCAATACAGGCGCGGTAATTGTTTACGCCAACTTTGCTGATATCCATTCCGTTGAGTTTGACTTCTCCGGCGGTGGGCAACAACAGACCCGACAACAGCTTCATCAAGGTGGTTTTCCCCGTCCCCGACGGGCCGGTTATCGCCACGCTTTCGCCTGCCGTCACGCTAAGGTTGAGATTGTTAATCAGCGGGGCGGACAGCACATCGTACTGGAAGGATACATTTTGCACCTCCAGACCCGCGGCTTCACCCACGCGCAGCAGCGGGCGCTCAGGGATATAATGCTCTTCCTCGGTGAGAGCAATGTCTGCAATACGCTCGGAATGCAGCGACAGCATGCGCAGCTGTAGCACCATATCCAGCAGGTTGGCGGCGCGGTCTGAAAACTGCCCGCGATAGGTGTTAAACGCCACAAACATACCCAGCGTCATATGGCCGTCAATCACCTGACTCGCGCCGAGCCACAGCAGAGCAATCTGGTCGAGAGTCGCAATCAAGGTATTGCCGCCCTGAAACAGCATCTCGTAACGCGTTTTTCGCACAGTGGCGTTGGCGGTATCAATATTCATATTCAGCCAACGCTGTGCGCGGTTTGAGGAAAGCCCCAGCGCTTTTAAGGTGCCCATGCCGTACAGCGTTTCCATAAAGTGCGAGCTGGCACGGGCATTTTTCACCAACTGCTCCTCGGCTATCTGGCGATAAGTTGGATAGGTTGCCAGGCGGAATAAACAGTAAAGGGTAGTGAAACCAAGGATAACCCACACCAGCCAGCCGCCGTACAGAATCATCATCACCAACAGCCCGACCGACATAATGCCGTCCATCAGGCTATTGACGACGTTGGAGGTCAGCGTGGTGCGCAAAGTGTCGAGTGAAACAAAGCGCGATTGAATGTCGCCGAGTTTACGTTTCTCAAAATAGGCCAGCGGCAGGGCAAGCAGGTGATCAAACAGGCGCGCTTTCCATTGCACGTCTATCAGAGTCGTCATTACCAGCTGAGTCCAGGATTTCAGAATACTGATGCCGGTGCGAAATATCACGAACAGCAGCAGGCCAAGACAGATAAGCGTGAGCAGGTTGGGGTCCTGCGCCGGGATCACATGGTCCATCACCAACTGCATACCGACCGGTAACAGCAGATTTACCGCCTCTATCATCAGCGAGAAACAAAACAGTTTGGTCAAGGTAGCAAAAATGCCGCTGACATTGCTCGCCATCTTGCGCAGATTGAGCCGGTTGGTGTTCTTTTTATGGCTGAAATTGGCATCTGGCCATAGCTCGAGCGCAACGCCGGTAAAGTGCGCCGACACTTCCTGCAAGCCCAAAACGCGCCGCCCGAACGCCGGATCATGCACCACAATTCGCCCACGTTTGGCGGAGAGCAGCACCACAAAATGATTCATGTCCCAGTGCAAAATGCACGGCGTCTTAAGCTCGATAAGTTCGTCGATATCCAGGCGTAGCGCACGAGATTTTAAATTCAGCTGCTGAGTCACCGCCATCAGGGTTTTCAGCGTGACGCCGCGAGTGGAAACATCAAACTGCTGGCGCAGCGTGAGCAGGTCAGTCTGTAATCCGTGATAACCACAAATCATGGCCACACAGGCTAGCCCGCACTCAGCCGCTTCGGTCTGAATGATTTGTGGCACTCGGCGGCGAAAGCTGAAATGTAATTTTTGTACGAGTTCGTCTAACTGCGCTTTATTCATTATTCATTCACCGGTCCGGTAATACTTTTCTTCAAGCTGTAATAAGGGGAAAGCATCCATTGATAGAGCGGGCGTTTTTCGAGAAACAGCGTGGATTCCGCCTGCATGCCGCTGGATAAAGCTAAAGGTTGTCCGTGCCAGCTAAGCGAGCCTTTATCAAGCGCTACAATGGCTTTGAAATAACTGCCATCGGTAACCTGGTTCTGTCGAGGCGCGCTCACATAGCCCGACATTTCTTTTGCCGTACTTGGCGCACTGGCGACCGAAATTATCTTTCCCGGGAATTGGCCATATTTTTGGAATGGGAACGCGGCGTAGCTGACATTAATTTTTTCGCCCAGTTGCACGTAAGGGCGGCTTGCATCAGGCAGCCAGGCAACCAGATAAAAGGCGTGTTCACTCTCTGGCACCAGCTGCACCAGGCTGTCACCGGTATTGACCATTTGGCCCGGCGTTACGCTCAGTGAAGAGATATTTCCTGCCGTCGGAGCAGTGATGATAATTAGATTTCTTGCATTAGCTTCGGCAAGATCGCGGTCCAGCGTTTGCTGTTGATAAAGCGATTGCGAGATCTGATTATCAAACTCGGCCGCCTTGGTCACTTTCTGACTTTGCAGGTTGCTAATCTGGAGTGACTGCTGAATAACCTGTGCAGTAAGGCTTTGGAAGGAACTCTGCTGCTGGTAATAAAGGTAGCGCTGGTTATTTAGCTGGTCGGTAGTAATCAGACCTTTTTTAAGCTACACATTATAAGAGTCAAGACTTTTGCCCATCGACTCTAACCCTTGCCTGGCTGAGGCGACCATTTTATTCAGGCCAATCTGTGCCTGCTGGTATTGCTCTAGCTGCTGCTGGAGATTATCTAACGTGGCCTGCTTATTATTTCGTTGCTGAGCGATAATGTTGTCCAACTGCAACTTCTGCTTATTGATAGCATCAAGCGTTGAGGTACTGACATTACCTGATTGTGAAATCTGGCTGACATCTATTTTATAAAGCGGAGTGCCGGCAGCGACCTGTTGTCCATTTTTAACCAGCAGTTTGGAAATGACCCCTTGCTGAGGTGAGAACAGGTTAATCGTGTAGGGCTGGGTAATGACTTCGGCACTGACGTTAATTCGGCGAGTGTAGTTTGCAAACGTCAGAAATAGCAGCAGCAATACAAGGAATGTACTGGTTAAGGATAAAGTAATCCATAGTGGCCAGCCTTTAAGCAGCAGCGCTTTGCCTAGCCACTGAGTTTGTTGCTGAGTGGCAACTTCCTTACGGAAAAGTGCAGACATCAAAATACTCTGGTAGAAGCGATTAAATCACCTGCAGCCTTAACTGCAGGTGGAAGAATATCTCTTACAAGTTATTCAAAATGGCTTGAATATTGACGAGTAGGAGACAGACATATATTTATTTCAGATATTAAACCAGCTCTGAAACTGCAGCAGGAATACCCAGGTCGTTCAACGCTGCGCCAACATCGGATACGGTGGTGCCAAGAATATTAGGAACAGTGCTAGTAACAACAGTTCCTACTGTACCTAATGCAACACCAACGGTGCTCGCAACATTACCCAACAGGCTTGACAGCAAACCGCCGCCCGCAACTTGCTCAACTTCGATAGTGTTTAGTTCTTTCATAATAATCTCCGAAATTAATAATAGATGCTTAACTACAGTCGCTGATTATTTCCTCATACATCAGCAAGTAACCCCTTGCGACCTTGGATTCACTCTAAACTATCTAATTGAATTTGGCTTATTCTATCGTGAGAAAAGTTAAAAATTCTTTTTAAATTTAAAATGGCAGTGTTTAAGACTGATTATAAAGTTAATGCCACTCTTTTGACGGAAAATCCTGCCGCGTTCCTAGACCTTTCTTATGGAGATAATACATTAATTTTTCTTTATATTTCAATTGTTAGATATCCATTTAGCTTAAGTAAATAAGCCATGAGCCAAAGGGGGTATTCTGCTGGTGATTTATTGAGCGTTGGCGGCAGGGATCTATTGTAACTTTTTGTTAAAATTGAAATATTATTTCAGTTTGAAACTATTGTCTGGGTGTTTGGTAGAACGACAAATCTACGACGGCAGATTGATGCAGTGGATGTTGCCAGGAGAAATACAGTTGGATTCATATTGTATTAATAAATGTAGGGATTTGATGGGTGATTCAGATATTAAAAATGCAAAGGCAATCACACTTTTATTCAGACTGGATTTAAGCAGTGCAAGGTGGGGTAATTCAATAAAATATTTAGTTGGAAGCATTGAGCGGAACTAATTTGGCCTTTTTGTTCCCCCAACAATAGAAGCTGCAGGGGGAACAGTGTCATATGCTGGTAATAAAGCGCTGGCTTGCTGATTTACTAGTATATGACATCGATACAATTCTTAGAACAAAGCAGTCAGGATACCGTTAACACCTGTCGCAACGCTTGAAACGGCGTTAGGAATAGTCGTTTGAACCAGTTCATTAACCAGTGGGTTAACAGTGCTAGCGACTTCACCCAACAGGTCTGACACTAAACCGCCACCAGCAACCTGTTCAACTTCCATAGTATTGAGTTCTTTCATAGTAACCTCAGGAATAGTTAACAAAAGTTTAATTGTGATCCTGCAAACAATGTAAGGATTACGCTGTTTGATTCTTTCCGACCACTCAATCACTCTAAACTATCTTCTTAAAATTGGCATATTATTTCGTTATAAAAGTTTTAAATTCTTTATGGTTTGTAATTCATGGTTTTTTATTCTATCTATAATCAAATCATCAACGCATTGGTCGAAATGGCCGATCGGCCTCCTAGGAAGTGAATGTAATTTTTAACATTAATTAAATTTATATTTTATTTTTGTGATATCTATTTTACTTAAGTATATAAGCAGGGTGGGTGATTTTTGAGCAATCTGGTAGCATTCTGTGATCTAGGTCTGAAAAAAATATGTAACTCATTGTTAGTAATGAAATGTGGTTAGGCAGGAAGCTAAAATTATCGATAAAAGTGCAGAGTTGAGTTCGAGGGAGGTTTGGGCAGAATGTAGGCGAATAAGGCGCGCTTTGTTACAAACTTGCGCAGGAGTAAATTAAGACATAAAGATAATCCACCTGCTGGTTAAACAGCAGGTGGTCGACATAACCCATATCAGCTATTAATGGAGGTTTTAATAGCCAGTTAATTGAGTTGCATAATGCCGTTGCTACTAAATTTTAGGCCAAGGTTGAAAATAGGCTGGTAGCCGCTGTTTCAACACTGGTTAATGCATTCGGAACAGAGATCGCCAGCACTTGGTGTAATAATGGGTCCAAAGCACTAACAACATCATTCACTGCACTGATAGCTAAACCGCCGCCAGCAACTTGTTCAGTTTCAATAGAATTGAGTTCTTTCATCTCAGTCTCCAGGATTTTAAAAAATTGATATGCAATGGCTAATGGTTTCAACAGTAATTGACAGGTCACTGATGTTACTTAAGCAAGCAAGGCTGGGTTGCCAATGTGAGTCATAATATTCGCAGGCGCGACTCTGTCTGCGTATATATGAAACAGCATCATGGGTCACAGGCAAATTAAGCGTATTTATTAAACGTCCAACCTTCGCTTTAGAAGGTGATTAACGATTTTAAAATACTGTCGACATCAATTTCTGCAAATTGTACGGTTTGTCCTACAACTGGGCTGATCGCGTTACTTATTGCGTCATTTGTGCTGCCCAGAACAGTTCCCAGCAGATCGGTGATAACGCCACCGGCCCCGGCAACTTGATCAATTTCAGTAACATTGAGTTCTTTCATGCCAGTCTCCAGGATTAGCGTATTTAATAAGCGTTAGACCTAGGATTTAAAAGGTGATTAACAACTTTAAAAGTCCATCGACATCATTGTCTAAAGATTGCACGGTTTGTCCTACCAATGGGCTTACAACATTACTTACCGCGCCAATAACAGTGCCCAGTGTGTCGGTAAGAAAACCACCAGCACCTACAACTTGTTCAACTTCCATAGTGTCTAGAACTTTCATAATAACCTCGAGAAATTATCAATTAATACTGGATTAATATTTGAAAGGCAGCTGAGGTTAATTTCCAGCTTGCCGCATAGCTGCTCCTTGCAACCACGCATTTACTCTAAACGAAATGATTGAATTTAGGTTATTGTTTTGATAGAAAATAGTAAGATTCTTTACGTTTAGTTTAGTGCAGCTTATTATTCTGTTTTGAAAAATAAACACCAAGGATTTAGCGCCTAATTCAGATAAATTCCTATGCCTAAACCATGCGGGATAACATTAATTTTCTTTATGTTTTTAAGTCATCAAGATTAATTGACATAGAGACTTAATGATTTTGGTTGTTTTTTGATCGCTTGTGTTTTGGGGTTTTTTTATTAAAGACTAAATATGTAAATTTTTATTTAAATAAAAAACTAATTATTACAAGTGGTGTTTTTTTATATCAATCGCCAAGAACAATGACGCGATCGGCAGAAGCGATGGTGGAAGGGCGGTGAGCAATAATTATACGAGTGATCTTCAATGCCGAAATGGCGGCATTTATGCGAGCTTCATTTTCTACATCTAAATGGCTGGTGGCTTCATCCAAAAATAGAATTCCAGGACGGCGATATAATGCTCGGGCAATCAGCAAACGCTGTTTTTGACCGCCTGAAAGGCTGCCGCCCAGCTCACTGATCAAGGTCTCATAACCCATGGGCATGCGCAGGATATCTTCGTGAATACTGCAACGTTGAGCACAATCCAGCAAATGCTCGGGTTCTCGCAACTCTGCAAAGCCTGCAATATTTTCGGCAATGGAACCTGCGAACAGCGTATCGTCCTGCAACACACAGGCAATACAGGCGCGATAATTATTAACCCCTACCTTGCTGATATCCAAGCTGTTTAATCGAATCTCTCCTGATGTTGGCGGCAGCAGGCCGGACAGTAATTTCATCAGTGTTGTCTTGCCCTGGCCCGATGGACCTGTGATTGCCACACTCTCACCGGCTGCAACCGTCATGAACAGATTTTTAATCAGCGGTGCAGACATCACATCGTATTGAAATGAGACGTCGTTAACTTCCAAGGCTGCCGCTTCCCCGGCCTGTAAAAGTGCGCGAGCAGGCAGGTTGTGTTCAACCTCAGTGAGGGCAATATCGGCAATACGTTCCGAGTGCAGCGATAGCATTCGCAGCTGCAACACCATATTCAGCAGGTTGGCCGCTCTTTCCGAAAACTGGCCACGATAGGTATTAAAAGCCACAAACATACCCAGCGTCATATGGCCATCGATTACCTGAGTTGCTCCCAGCCATAGCAGTAAAATTTGATCGAGGGTAGAGATTAAGGTGTTCCCACCCGCAAATAACATATCGAAACGGGTTTTTCTCACGTTGGCGTTGGCGGTATCAATGTTCATGTTCAGCCAGCGCTGGGCACGATTTGATGACAAACCCAGCGCCTTTAGGGTCCCCATGCCGTACAGTGTTTCCATAAAATGCGAGCTGGCGCGGGCGGTTTTGACAAGCTGTTCTTCTGAAATCTGCCGATAACGCGAGTAAGTCACCAGTCGGAAGAGACTATAAAGCACGGTAAATCCGAGAATTACCCAAACCAGCCAACCGCCATAAAGCGCCATCATCATTATCAGCCCAACGGACATAATGCCGTCCATCAAGCTATTAACCACATTGGTGGTCAGTGTGGTGCGCAGGGTATCAAGTGAAATAAAGCGTGATTGAATGTCGCCGAGTTTGCGCTTCTCAAAATATGACAAAGGCAACGCCAGCAAGTGGTCGAACAGGCGGGCTTTCCATTGCACGTCAATCAGCGTGCTCATTACCAGTTGGGTCCAGGATTTAAGAATGCTGACTCCGGTGCGAAAAAACACAAAAAACAGCAAGCCAAGGCAAATCAGGGTCAGCAGATTAGCGTCCTGTGCAGGAATTACGTGGTCCATTACCAGTTGCATACCCACCGGCAGCAACAAATTCACCGATTCAATCATTAACGAAAAACAAAAAAGCTTGCTCAGGGTAGCGAACAGCCCGCCAACGTTGCCGACCATTTTCCTAAGATTCAGTCGGTTAAGCTTTTTATCCTGGCTAAACTCTGCGTCTGGCCACAGCTCCAATGCCACTCCGGTAAAATGCGCCGACACTTCCTGCATACTCAACGTTCGTTTGCCAAAAGCAGGATCGTGAACCCGCACCTTGCCTTTATTCGAGCTTATCAACACCACAAAATGGTTCATGTCCCAGTGCAAAATACAGGGTGTTTTAAGTGCGTTTATATTATCGATATCAACCTGTAAGGCGCGCGATTTAAGATGCAGTTGGCTGGTGATACCCATCAGAGTTTTTAAGTTCACCCCTCGGGTCGATACATCAAACTGTTGGCGCAGGCTCAGAAGATCAGTCTGCAATCCGTGAAAGCCACAGACCATCGCCACGCAAGCCAGCCCACATTCCGCCGCTTCCGTCTGGATAATTTGCGGCACTTGGCGACGAAAGCCGAAATGAAGTTTTTGCATCAGCGCTTTTAGCTCCAAATTATTCATTTATTGGTCCCGTGATGCTGTTCTTAAGGCTGTAATAAGGTGAGAGCATCCACTGATATAACGGACGCTGCTCAAGAAACAGCGTCGTTTGCGCCTGCATGCCGCTCGTCAATGCCAGATGCTGTTGATGCCAGGTGACTGAGGCCGAGTTGAGACCAATAATGGCTTTAAAATAGGAGCCGGTGATCATTCCACTGCTGTTACGCGGGGCGCTGAGATAATCTTTCATTTCTTGCGCGGTACTGGGCGCATCGGCAATAGAAATGACCTTGCCGGGAAACTGCCCATATTTTTCAGAGGGAAACGCCGCATAGCGGATATTGATTGTTTCACCCAGGGTTACAAAGGGGCGGCTTTCATCGGGTAGCCAGGCGACGAGAAAAAAAATTTCATTATTTCCCGGCACCAGCTGTACCAAACTGTCGCCTGCATTGACCATTTGCCCCGGTGTCACGCTGAGAGATGAAATACTTCCCGCCGCGGGCGCGGTGATTAACAGTAAGTTTTTAACGTTAGCTTCGGCTAATTCGCGGTCCAGTCCCTGCTGCTGATAGCGCGACTGTGAAATTTGATTATCAAAATCTGAGGATTTCGTCACTTTGGCGCTTTGCAGACCGCTGATTTGCAATGACTGCTGTATCGCCTGTGCATGCAAATTTTGGTATGAGCTTTGTTGCTGGTAATAGAGATAGCGCTGATTGTTCAGCTGATCGGTATTAATTAACCCTTTGCGCAGCGAAATATTGTAGGAATCCAGAGTAATGCGCATGGCGTTTAAACCGTCTGCGGCAGATGCCACCATCTTGTTTAATCCTGTTTGCGCCTGTTGATATTGATCCAGTTGGTCTTGCAGATTAGATAAAGTGGCACGTTTATTATTTTCAAGCTGAGCAATAATATCGTCGAGCTGGTGTCTTTGTTTATTTATTGCCGCCAGCGTGGTGGTGCTGGCATTGCCCGTTTGCCCGACGCGGCTGAGGTCTAGCTGATACAGCGGTGTTCCGGCAATAACCTTTTGGCCATTGCTGACTAACAGTTGTGAAATAACACCCTCTACAGGAGAAAATAAGTTAATAGTATGCGGCTGAGTAATGACTTCTGCACTTACCGTGATGCGTCTGGCGTATTGTGCGAAAATTAGGAATATGAGCAGGGCAATCATAAATCCGGCGGTCAGCAGTGCGGTAACCCAAGGTGGCCAGCCTTTGAGTAATAGCGCTTTACCCAGCCACTGAGACTGTTTATTTTCGGCGACTTCAGGGCGGAAGAGTGGGGGCATAATGGAATCCATTACAAATGACAATTGTGATTAACTCGGCTCCCATAGGTTGGGAGCCGTATAATAAATCTAAATCATTTAACCTTATATGCTCAATCCACAGTGCTGGTCGAAATGGCTATAAAAGGTTAATAAGATCAGATGTGCCACGGGTTACAAGATGGAGAGTATTAATTGCCTCATTTTTTTCTTGAGTGGTAAGATCAGTATCCATGACTATTGTATTGATTTCGTTGTTTAAATCATATACAGTGTCATATATTACTCCACCGCCTGCAACCATTTCCAATTCATTCATATTGAGTTCTTTCATGATAATAATCTCCGAAATTGTGACGGTTGTTAAAACCCGTGTCAGGCGGCTTGTAAAAGTGTCACAGCAATGCAGCCTGCCTTGAGTTTAATTAATTGAACTACACATGCTAGATAGTATCAAAAGCAATTTCTTTTAGTGCTTCTACGTCTTTAACCACATCGTTCTCTAACACTTCTACTACTTTACCCAATGTATTTCCTCGCCTTATTAGGCGGAACAGTGGCGATGTAATGCAATCCATTACAAATGACCATGGGGAATAAATCGGCTCCCATAGGTTGGGAGCCGTATAATTAATCTACATTGTGTAGGCTTATGTATTTAATCCGTTATTTTAAAAAATCATATGTCACCGCCAAAGACAGTCTGTAAGTTTTGGGTGGATACAGCAACAAAAATATCTGTTTCCTTAAGGGCTTGATTGCCGACATTAATTGCTTCATTGTATGTATCCGAGGTGGCATTCAAAATACCATCTAATATTCCTTCACCGCCTGCAACCATTTCCAATTCATTCATATTGAGTTCTTTCATGATAATAATCTCCGAAATTGTGATAGTTGTTAAAACCCGTGCCAGGCGGCTTGTAAACGTGTCACAGCAATGCAGCCTGCCTTGAGTTTAATTAATTGAATTACATCTACTAGATATCATAAACAGCAATTTCTTCTAGTGCTTCTACGTCTTTAGCCACATTGTTCTCTAACACTTTTACTGCTGTAACTACTTTATTTTCTCACTCTCTCTGGCGGAATAATGGCGATATAATGCAATCCATTTCAAATGACAATGGTGAACAAATCGGCTCCCATAGGTTGGGAGCCGTATAATAAATCTACATTGTGTAGGCTTATATATTCAACGTATTGCACTGATTTAATTAATTAAGTAAACTACCTTCTAATCCGGTTACGTCGCTTTCCAAAGTTGTGAAAGCACCAGGTAGAGCACCAAGTGCTCCAGATGCTGCACCTACTGCTCCAGCAGTTGCGTTATTTATTACAGTAAATATAGAGGCCTGAGCACCACTTACCAATCCACCGCCTGCAACCATTTCCAATTCATTCATATTGAGTTCTTTCATGATAATAATCTCCGGTTAGAATATGGTGCCAACCCATTCAGGCGTACCTTGCGGTCATCGGACAGAGCATCTGTTTACCCAGGGTCTGATACAAACTTTAGATCAGGTTTTTAAAGAAGCGAAAAATGCGATTGCTTCAGCAGGGGGGATTTTTAAACAATTATTTTATAACAGAATCAAAGGTGTTTAAGAGAAGTTAGCCAATACCACCTTTTTTTGCCGCCTATTCAAGTCTGTGATTTAAACATTAACCTTTAATTGACGACTAAAGGCTTAGCAAATGCTTTAAATCCTCATTATAAAGCGTGTTGTGCTGATAAATTAATTTAGTGACCTATTGTTGGTTTGAAATTTAAGTTAAGTTTGCAAGTTGTCAGTTTTAAACACTGTTGACCGTAAGCTGAATTGCCGTGTTAGCCCTCAATCATAAGTTTTAGCGGCTTGAGAGCAGCATCAACATGAAATTTCCTTTCGCAAACCGATAACGCACATTCTGCTGTAGCAAACTGCGCATTCCCCACAAAAAATTCGTCATTGGCGGTAGAGTAAATCAACAGCCTTTTACCTTGGCTCGCTGCTAGGGCCATTTACTGAATCTGCATCGATTGGAGAAAACATGTCGCCATTGCCTTTAAAGGACCCAACACTTTACCGCCAGCAGGCGTGTATCGCCGGTAGTTGGGTCGATGCAAACAGCAAAGAAACAATAGAAGTGGTTAACCCTTCTACATCTGAAGTTATCGCTTTGGTTCCAGCAATGGGCGAAATAGATACTCGTGCAGCCATTACAGCCGCTGAAAACGTGCGCATCAGTTTCGCCGAAACGCCGGCAGCAGATCGTGCCGCGATGCTCGAAAAATGGTATCAGCTGATTTTGGACAACACTGAAGACTTGGCCGTATTAATGACTGCCGAGCAGGGCAAGTCGCTGGAAGAGGCGCGCGGTGAAGTGCGCTACGGTGCCAGTTTTGTTAAATGGTTTGCCGAAGAAGCAAGGCGTATTTATGGAGAAACCATTCCCGCGCCGACTCGTGACCGCCGCATTTTGGTGTTGAAACAGCCGGTAGGTATTGCTGCTGCGATTACGCCGTGGAATTTTCCGATAGCGATGATCACCCGTAAATGTGCTCCCGCTATCGCCGCAGGTTGTCCGATTATTGTCAAACCTTCTGACCTGACGCCGCTTTGCGCGCTGGCGCTGGCCGAGCTGGCCTCGCGTGCGGGAATTCCCGCCGGTGTACTGCAAGTCGTGACCGGCATGCCGCAGGGTATTGGCGCAGAATTGACCAGCAATCCGCTGGTGCGCAAGCTGTCGTTTACCGGTTCCACCCGCGTCGGCCAATTGCTGATGCGCCAGTGTGCAGATTCTGTTAAGCGGCTGAGTTTTGAGTTAGGCGGCAATGCGCCGTTTATTGTCTTTGATGATGCGGATATCGAGTTGGCGATTGCCGGCGTAATGGTGAGTAAATTCCGCAATGGCGGCCAGACCTGTGTTTGTGCCAACCGCATTTTGGTACAGCGCGGTATTTACGACAAGTTTGCCGCACGTTTGGTAGAAGAAACTAACAAACTGAAAGTTGGAGACGGTTTTGCGGCTGGAACGCAAATCGGACCGTTGATTAATAAAGCCGCGGTTGAAAAGGTCAATCGACATATCGATGATGCATTAAGCCAGGGCGCTCGTCTGCTGACCGGCGGTATCGCCGAAAGTGGTAATAATTTTGCCCAGCCTACGGTTCTGGCCGATGTCACCGCCAAGATGCTTATCGCCAATGAAGAAACTTTTGGTCCCGTTGCGCCATTATTTTGTTTTGATGATGAGCAGCAGGCGATTGATTTAGCCAATGCTACGCCATTTGGTTTAGCGGCCTATTTCTTTACCGAAAATTTACGTCGTTCATGGCGAGTCGCCGAGAAACTTGAATTTGGCATGGTAGGTTTGAATACCGGTTCTGTTTCTTTAGAAATAGCCCCATTCGGCGGGGTTAAACTCTCGGGAATAGGGCGCGAAGGGGCTAAGGCAGGTATCGAAGAATATTTAGAAATGAAGTCATTTCATATTGGCGGGCTGGATTAATTTCTAAAGTTAAATATTCCTCGATCAGCAGAAATTTTATCGTACTTAAGCTGATAAACGGCTACCTCACAATAGGTAGCCGTTTTTTTTGGGGTCGCGAATTTTTCTGCCATATCAATGACTCAAGACCTTTATCTGAGGTGCTTTCTAAGTGCAATACTATTAAATCCATATTAAATAGTGGGTTAGGTAAATAGGCTTAATCACTCGTGGTTATTTTGGTGCATCAGTAACCGTGATATTCATTCTTTTGGTGCAAAAAAACGTTCTCTGGGGCTTCAGATAATATTTAAAAACGGATTTATGAACTTTTACCCTCTGCTACGGCATAAAACGTTTTTTGGACCGCGGATTCCGCATTTTCCGTTTTTAATAATATGGCACGCTTTATGCTTATTAGTATCAGAGAAATTATTTATTGTGGCTTGCACGGCAGTCGGGGAAATTAATACGCGAACAAAGTATTAATTTTCTTCATAGCGTTGAATATGCAGATTTTGATCGATAAATAATCGTCAAAGCATTGCCTGCTTATTTAATGGTCGTTTTTATTGGCAGGTCATAAATATTTTCCGACCCTTTATCCGTATTGAATGAGGAATTGTTGATCATGTTGAGTTTTGATCCTGAAAAAGTGCCTTTACCTGCCGGGCACCTGATTGGCGGCAAAATCATCGCCGGTAACGGCGAACGTATCAGCGTTAACCGTCCGTCTGACGGGCAATTCCTTGGCGAAATCCCCGACGGCGACGCCGAGCTGGTTAATCTGGCGGTCACCAACGCCCATCAGTCCTGGCTCGAAAGCGGCTGGGGAACACGCCCTCCGCGCGAACGTGGCAAAGTGCTGCGCCGCTGGGCGGACTTGATTGAACAAAACGCCGTGGCGCTGGGCCAGCTTGAGGCGATCGGCTCAACGCGTCCTATCTATGACGTGGTGAATCACGAAATCCCGTTCACTGCCGAAGCTATTCGTTTTTACGCCGAGTGCTGTGACAAATACAGCGGTGACGTGCTGCCGACTCGCGCAAACAGCCTCGGCATGTTGGTACCGGAACCGTATGGCGTGATTGGCGCGATTACCCCATGGAATTTTCCGCTGTCGATGGCTTCGTGGAAATTAGGTCCGGCGCTGGCAGCAGGAAATGCCGTGGTGTTGAAACCTTCTGAATTGACCCCGTTTTCCAGCGTGATGTTAGCGGAACTGGCGATTGAGGCCGGGCTGCCGGCCGGGGTGCTGAACATTGTGCAGGGGCGCGGTTTGAGCTGCGGCAGCGCGTTAGTCAATCATCCGTTGGTGCGCAAAATTTCCTTTACCGGCTCGACGGCTACCGGCGCGCAAATCATGAGCCAGGCGGCGCTAAACGGCATGAAACCGGTCACTCTGGAACTGGGTGGCAAAAGCCCGCAGCTGGTGTTCGACGATGCCGGTGATATCGACGTGGTTGCCGGACGAATTTTCCGTGGCTTTACCGCCAACGGCGGACAGGCCTGCGTAGCCGGAACGCGTTTAGTGGTGCAGTCCGGCATTGCCGATGCGCTTGTCGCCAAACTGGTTGCGCTTTGCGAAGGCGTCGAAGCGGGCAATACCTGGAACAGCGCTTGCCGCTATGCGCCAATCATCGACGCTCGTCAGGCAAACAAAATCCAATCCATTGTTCAAGCGGCTATTAACGAGGGCGCACAGCTGCTGACCGGTGGCGAATTCTTCGCCAATACCGACGCCGGATATTTCTTCAAACCGACGCTGCTGGCCGGTGTCGGTGCCGAATCTGCCGCCGTGCAGGAAGAAATTTTTGGACCGGTGCTGACCATTCAAACCTTTGAAACTGAAGAACAGGGGCTAGCGCTGGCCGACCACGCGATTTACGGATTGGCTGCCGGAGTTCACACCCTGAATATCGACCGGGCGCTGCGTGCCATGCGTCGGCTGGCGGCCGGAACCGTTTGGATCAACCGCTACGGCCGTTCCGGAGACTTTATTATCCCAACCGGCGGTTTTAACGGGTCCGGTATTGGTAAAGATTTAGGCCGTCAGGCGTTCGAAGCCTGCCTGCGTTATAAAAGTGTACTGATTGATTTTTAATACTTTCTACTACTTTTCAACACACGAAAACACTATCGGAGAAGGGGATTATCATGGCGGTATTCAAACCTAAGTTCATTACTTTCGACTGCTACGGCACGCTGATTAATTTCGACATGGCCGGAGCGGCAAGCGCTATTTTTGCTGACCGCGTCAGCGCAGACCAGATGCTGGCATTCACCACCGATTTTGCGCGTTACCGCATGGATGAAGTGCTGGGCGCGTGGAAACCTTACGGCGACGTAGTTTGCCAGGCGATGATTCGCACCTGCAAAAAATGGGGCGTGGAATATAAAGACAGCGATGGTGCCGGGATCATGGAAGCCTGTGCGACCTGGGGTCCTCATCCAGACGTCCCTGCCGGACTGGCGAAAGTCGCCAAAGAGTTCCCGCTGGTGCTGCTTTCCAACACCATGAACGACCTTATCACTCATCACGTACCGCGCCTTGGCGCACCTATCCACCGCGTGTTTACCGCCGAGCAGGCACAGTCCTACAAGCCAAGAATGCGCGGCTTTGAATACATGCTCGATGAGCTGGGCTGTGGTCCGGAAGATATTCTGCACGTTTCTTCCAGCCTGCGTTATGACCTGATGACCTGCCACGATATGGGCATCAAAAACAAGGTTTGGGTGAACCGTGGGCACGATCCTGCCAACCCGGCTTATGGCTACACAGAAATCAAGGATATTGGCGGACTGCCGGGCGTCGTCGGGCTGTAAGTCGAATCGAGTTGTGAAGAATGGATAGAGCAAGGCAGGCGGTACATAGATTAGTCACTGGATGAGGCACAGGCATGAAACTTGAATCATTTTGGCAGGCAACAGCACCGGTTTTCAGCGGCGCGGCAGCGGGAGAACTCCCGAAAAAGGCCGAGGTTGTGGTGGTCGGCGGTGGATTTACCGGGCTGTCGGCGGCCTATAACCTGGCGAAAGCCGGGGTCGATGTGGTGGTGCTGGAGGCCGGTGAGGTGCTGAGTCAGGCATCCGGTCGCAACGGCGGCCACTGCAACACTGGCGTCGCGCAGAACTTTGCCTCTCTGGTAGAAAGTATCGGCCTGGAACAAGCCTCTATTTATTACCATGCCTACACCGATGCCGTGGAATACGTGCAGTCGATTATTAAAGATGAAGCCATCGACTGCGATTTTATTCGCACCGGCAAACTCAAACTGGCCAGCAAGGCCAAGCATTTTCCTTCGCTGGTCAAGACCTATGAACTGCTAAAACGCACCGTCGACAGCAACGTCGAATTAATTGAAGCGGCGCATATCCGCGATGAAATCGGCTCCGACGCCTTCCACGGTGGCCTGCTGCAAAAAGGCGGCGGCCAGATGCACATGGGTAAGTTTGGCATCGGCCTGGCTCAGGCGGCAGTAGCCAGCGGCGCGGTTATCCATGCCCACACTGCGGTTACAGGCTTGCAGCAGATCGACGGTCATCGTTATCGAGTCAGCACCGCACGCGGCGAAATTGAAGCCGGGCGCGTCCTGCTGGCGACCGGCACCTCCGACAAAGGGCCTTTCTCCTGGTTCCAGCGTCGCATCGTGCCCGTAGGCAGCTTTATTATCGCCACCGCCCCGTTGACGCCGGCCCAGCTGAAGCAGGCGTTTATCAATAATCGCACCTATGTGACCTCACTCAATATTGGCAACTATTTCCGCACTACCGCTGATAACCGACTGATTTTCGGCGGCCGTGCGCGTTTCGCCATCAGTAGCCCAACTTCCGACGCGCGCAGCGGTGCAGTACTGAGATCGGGACTGCGTGAATTGTTCCCGCAAATTGCCGATGTCGATATCGATTATTGCTGGGGCGGACTGGTGGATATGACCGCCGATCGCCTGCCGCGCGCCGGTGAACACGAGGGACTGTTTTACTCGATGGGCTACAGCGGACACGGCACGCAGATGTCGGTGTACATGGGCAAAGTGATGGCGGCATTGGTTACCGGAAAACCGGTCAGTAATCCTTGGCAGCGCAGCAATTGGGCCGCGATGCCTGGATACTTTGGCAAACCCTGGTTCTTGCCAGTGGCGGGCCTGTATTACAAAGCCAAAGACAAGGTGTCGTAAGTCAGCGGCAAAGCATAATTCATTAACATCCATGGCTTTTTTCGGTAAATACCGCATTCGGGGAGATTTCAATGAGTAAATTTCGTAAAGAATCAGGTCCAGCCACACCGAAGTCTGCTGCAACAGCGCTGAATTCTGGCCTGCCAGAGATCAACGTTTCACGTCGCGGCGTGATGAAAATGTTTTCAGCCGGTGCCGCACTAACCACCGGCATTATCAGCCTGCCAAACAGCGCCTGGGCTGCCGAAGCCACGCCGGTTAAAGGCGGGAAACTGCGCGCTGCGGCGGCCAACTCGTCCGCTGCCGATACGTTGGACCCTGCCAAGGGCAACAACAGCGGCGATTATATGCGCCAGTACATGTTTTACAGCGGTCTTACCGAGTTGGACACCAAGCTTGTCCCGCAGATGGGGCTGGCTGAATCCATCAGCAGCAGTGACGGTGTCACTTGGAGCATTAAACTGCGTCAGGGGGTGACCTTCCACGACGGTAAATCGTTGACCGCTCAAGACGTGGTTTACTCGTTGTCGCGCCATAAAGATCCCGCCGTCGCCTCCACTGCCATCTCGTTGGCCAAACAGTTTACCAGCGTGAAAGCCGTGGGACTGATGGAAGTTGAAATCATACTCGCTCAGGCCAACTTCGACCTGCCGTCGATTCTGGGCACGCCAGCTTTCCTAATCCTGCAGGACGGCACTAAAGATTTCAGCAAAGCCATCGGCACCGGCCCCTATACCTGCAAGGAATTTTCCCCCGGCACCCGCACCGTGGGCGAGCGCAACAAGAATTTCTGGAAACCAGGCCTGCCGCATCTTGATGAAGTCGAGCTGCTGGGAGTGACCGATCAGGCCGGGCGCGTCAATGCGCTGCTCTCCGGTGAGCTACATTTTGTTTCGACTATCAGTTCCCGCGATGTAAAACGCATTAACGGTTCCGGTTCTTGTTCGGTGCTGGAAAGTAAATCCGGGATGTACAGCGATTTGATCCTGCGTCAGGACGCGGCGATCACCAGCAATCCTGATTTCGTCCTGGCGATGAAATATTTGCAACCGCGCGAGACCCTGCTGAAAACGGCGGTTCAGGGCTTTGGCACCGTAGCCAATGACCATCCGGTTCCACCTTGGCACCCGTATTTCAACAAGGACCTGCCGCAGCGCCCTAACGATCTCGACAAAGCCAGGTTTTACCTCAAGAAGTCAGGTCTGGTGAAGCCGAGTCTGGAAATCGTGACCACCGATAACATCGAAGGGGCGATTGAAGGCGCGCAGTTCCTGCAACAGTTGGGATCGCAGGTCGGTATGAACCTGAAAGTGCGTCGCGTGCCTTATGACGGTTACTGGTCGCAACACTGGATGAAACACCCGATTTCCTACGGCTCGGTCAACCCGCGTCCGACGCTGGACCTGCTGTTTAGCCAGTTTTATAAATCCGACGCGCCGTGGAACGAGTCCGGCTGGAAAAATGCCCAGTTTGATCAGCTGGTTACTGCGGCACGCGGTGAGCGCGATCAGGCTAAGCGCAAGCAGATGTACGGCGATATGCAAGAACTGGTCTATAACCACTGCGGAACCATTATTCCTTTGTTTATCAGTTCATTGGATGGCTACAGCAACAAGGTCAAAGGGGTAGAGTCTTATCCGTCGGGCATGATGATGGGCTATCGCTTCACTGAGCTTGTCTGGCTATCAGCATAATCCGGAGGTAGTCATGAATCAGCTTATCCTGTTACTTATTCTTCGTCGTATTGGTTCGGGCATTTTGACGCTGTTTATCGTTTCGGCGCTGGTATTTATTATCACCAGCATGTTGCCGGGCGATGCGGCACAGCAGCTGCTGGGACAGGCGGCCACGCCGGAAACGGTTGCCGCTCTGCGTAAAGAGCTAGGCCTGAATCTGCCGATTTGGCAGCGCTATTTTGAGTGGCTTGGCGGCATGTTGCACGGCGATTTTGGAACGTCGTTTGCCAACAATATGCCGGTCACCAAACTGGTCGCCCAGCGTATTCCCGCCACTTTTGAGCTGGCCGGGATTACCACGCTGGTGTCAGTGCCGCTGGCATTGATTATCGGGATTACGGCGGCGATGAAACGGGGTTCGCTGATTGACCGCATCCTGGTGGTAGGCACCATGTCGGTGGTGGCCGTGCCAGAATTCCTGGTGGCAACTGTCTCGGTAATGGTGTTTGCGGTGCATCTGCACTGGTTCCCGGCGATGTCGCTGGGTTCCACCAATCAGGATTTTCTTGGCTACCTGCAGGCCTATGCGCTGCCGGTATTTACCCTGTGCTGCGTGCTGGTGGCGCAAATGGCGCGCATGACACGTTCGGCGATTATCAACCAGCTCGACAGTTCTTATCTTGAAATGACGCTGCTCAAGGGCGTCCGCCCGCTGCGGGCCGTGTTGCGCCACGCCTTGCCCAACGCCGTAGGGCCGATTGCCAATGCTATCTCGCTGAGCCTTTCCTACCTGTTTGGCGGCGTCATTATTATCGAAACTATTTTCAGCTATCCGGGGCTTGCCAGTCAGATGGTCGATGCGGTGAGCAACCGCGACCTGCCCATCGTGCAGCTGTGCGTGATGCTGTTCAGCGGCTGTTATCTTCTGCTGCTGTTGATGGCCGATATCGCCACCATTGCCTTTAATCCGAAGCTGAAACAATAAGTTATTTACCAGAGGGGACTCAGTGATGCGTAGAACTGTCATGGTGTTAAAAACGACTCTGAACTTCTGGCGTTCGTTATCCACTACCGGCCGCGTTGGCCTGGTGATTTCTCTATTTTGGCTATGCATGGCGCTGTTTGGCGGCTGGCTTGCGCCGTACAGCATAGAAGATATTGCCGGCGGCGGTATTAACGAAGGTTTTAGTCGCGCCTTCCTGCTCGGCACGGATTATCTCGGGCGCGACATGCTGACCCGCGTGCTTTACGGCGCGCGTTACTCGATTGGACTGGCACTTTCCGCTGCAATTCTGGCCAGCGTACTTGGCACCGTGCTCGCGTTGGTCGCCGCAATGTCAGGTAAATGGATCGAAGAACTTTTAGGCCGTATCAATGACGCGATGCTGATTATGCCCGGCAAGATCATGGCGCTGCTGATGGTGGCGGTGTTCGGCTCTTCACTGCCGATGCTGATCCTCACCGCGGTAATCAGCTATTGGCCCGGCGCTTTTCGTATCGCCTACGCCATGGCCTCCAATCTGCGCTCGATGGAATACGTGCAGGCGGCGCACCTGCGCGGCGAGAGTAAAGTTTATATCGCGCTGACGGATGTGCTGCCCAATATGCTGCATCCGATGTTGACCGATTTTGGCCTGCGCTTCGTTTACATTGTGCTGCTACTCAGCGGTCTGAGTTTCCTTGGCCTGGGCGTGCAACCGCCTTACGCCGACTGGGGCACGCTGGTGCACGAAAACCTGCAGGCGCTGTTTGACGGCTCGCCGTCGGTGCTGGTTCCGGCCGTGGCGATTGCCAGTCTCACTATTGGCGTGAACTTGTTTATTGACAGCCTGCAGTCTCGGCGCGTGATTCGACTCGAACTGGAAGAGGAGGCGGCATGAATACATTTCCCATTAATTCACAGCCGGGTATCAAGGATATGACACAGGCCACGCAGAATCAGGCTCCGGTGGTGGTTAACGTCAGCCAGCTGGAAGTGCAGGCGAAAAACGACAGCGACGAGATAATTACTCTCGTTTCAGACATCAGTTTCGAGGTGCGAAAGGGCGAAGTGCTGGCGCTGATTGGCGAGTCCGGTTCCGGCAAAACCACTATCGCGCTGGCGCTAATGGGCTATGCGCGTCACGGATGTAAAATAAGTCACGGCCAGCTAGACATTGTGGGCACGGACGTGACGAAACTTTCGTCGCGCCAGCTTAGCGAGTTTCGCGGTTCGAAAGTGGCCTATATTGCACAAAGCGCAGCGGCCTCGTTTAATCCGGCCATGAGATTAATGGATCAGGTCATCGAACCGGTGTTGATTCATCACACCATGAAACGCGCTGATGCCGAGAAAAAAGCCGTTGACCTGTTCCGTGAGATGGCACTGCCGTCGCCGGAAACCATCGGCAATCGCTATCCGCATCAGGTTTCGGGCGGGCAGCTACAGCGCGTGATGGCCGCAATGGCGCTGATTGGCGATCCTGAAGTCGTGATTCTTGACGAGCCAACTACCGCGCTGGACGTGACCACGCAGCTTGAAGTGCTGAAAACTTTTCGTCGCGTAGTCAAGCAACGCGGCACCACGGCGATTTACGTCAGCCACGATTTAGCGGTAGTGGCGCAGATGGCCGACAAGATTCTGGTGTTATTAAAAGGCCAGATTGCCGAGTACGGCACCACGGAAGCACTGCTGCAACGACCAGAATCGCCTTATACCCGCAGTTTGCTTGCCGCAGCGCAGCATAAACCGCGCGTTAGTCCATGGCAGCCGGAAGAGGCTCCGGTTAAATGTTTGCTGGAAGTCCGTGAACTTTCTGCCGGTTATGGTCCATTGGATGCCAACGGCAAGCCAAAAATCAGCATCCTGCAAGACATTAATTTCAAACTTTATCCCGGACAGGCGATCGGCATTATTGGTGAATCCGGTTCCGGTAAAACGACGTTGGCGCGAGCAATTGCCGGCATGATTGCTCCGAGCGAAGGTTATATTCTTTTTAACGACAGTTATCTGAAAGGCGATATGTCAGCTCGCAGTCCTGACGAGCTGCGCCGCGTGCAGTTTGTATTCCAGATGGCCGATACCGCGCTAAACCCGAGCCAGACAATCGCGACTATCCTGAAACGCCCGCTGGTGTTTTTCCACGGCCTGCGCGGCAAGGCGCTGGATGCTCGACTGAAACAACTACTGGATCTCGTCCGTTTGCCACACAGCATTCTGCATCGCAAACCTTCAGGACTGTCGGGCGGTCAAAAGCAGCGCGTCAATCTGGCGCGCGCGCTGGCGGCAGAGCCTGATCTGATACTTTGTGACGAGGTCACTTCTGCGCTGGATTCCGTAGTCGCTGCTGCCGTTTTGGATCTTATTTCCGAACTGCGCCGCGAGCTGAATGTGTCGTTCCTGTTTATTAGCCATGATTTGCACGCTGTGCGCTCGGTTTGCGACGATATTATCGTGATTAATAACGGCAAAGTTGCGACCCAGGTCAGCCGTGAAGATTACGATAAAACCTCTAGCAGCCTTTACTACGAGCGGCTGAAAAGAGCGGTGCCGGAGCTGCGTCAGGGTTGGCTTGAGGAGCAGGATGCCGAGCAGGCAGAATAAGCGATGTAAATTTGTTCAATATTACGCTTGAAAGTAGGCAGTAAATAACTTCTATTGAATTAATCCTTTGCACCAAGTTATACGATTTATAAGGAACAGCAGTCGATGCCAGCACCGATCAGGTTTGTACAAGACAGTCATTTATTTCCCGATGCAGTTGAC
This sequence comes from Serratia sp. M24T3, assembly GCF_000257645.1. Classification (GTDB taxonomy): domain Bacteria; phylum Pseudomonadota; class Gammaproteobacteria; order Enterobacterales; family Enterobacteriaceae; genus Rouxiella. Next base: position 36,172 of record NZ_AJHJ01000007.1, on the reverse strand, counting down.
GTGGTGGTTATTGGCGGAGGCATTGCCGGTGCTGCTACCGCTTACGAACTGGCGCGCAAGGGCGTTTCGGTGGTTTTACTCGAGAAAGGCCTGATTGGCGCGGAGCAGTCGAGCCGCAACTGGGGCTGGTGCCGCCAGCAGAATCGCGATGAGCGCGAGTTACCGCTCTCGATCCACGCGCTGCAACGTTGGAAAGAATTAAAACAGGAAACAGGCGAAGAGCTGGGTTTCCGCAATACCGGCCTGGTGTATGCGACCAAAAAGCAGGAAGAGATTGACGCCTGGGAAAAATGGGGCCAGATGGCGAAAAATTACGGCATGCATAGCGAAATTCTTACCGCTGCGCGGGCCAAAGAGCTGACGGCGGGCAGCGTATCGACCTGGCTCGGCGGCGTATATTCCCCGACTGACGGCCACGCCGAACCTTCACTTGCCGCACCGGGTCTGGCAATTGCCGCCCAAAAGCTCGGCGCACTGGTGTTTCAGTATTGTGCCGTGCGCGGGCTGGATGTTTCCGCTGGTCGGGTTAGCGGCGTGTGGACCGAACGCGGGCTGATTCGCGCCAGCTCGGTGGTGGTGGCGGGCGGGGCGTGGAGCTCAATGTTCTGTCGTCGCCACGGCATTGACCTGCCGCTGGGCAACGTGATTGGCACTGCGATGCGCACCGCGCCTATCGAACAGGTGATCAAGATGCCGCTGTATACCGAAGGTTTCGCCTGCCGCCCGCAGCTCGACGGTAGCTACACGCTGTCAGTTTCTGGACGTGGAAGGGTGGCCATCGGTCCACAAGGTTTGCGTTATGCCAAGAAGTTTTATCCGACCTTTCAGGCGCGGCGAAAAAATCTCAAAGTACATTTCAGTCCCGGCGCGTTTATCGAAGGCCCGGAAGCCATGGGGTCATGGGAATTTGATGGCCGATCGCCATTTGAAAAAGTGCGCGTGCTTGACCCTGAGCCGGACCACGCTATGGTGCAAGAGGGTATTGAAGCCATGCGCCGCGAATATCCGGCACTTGGCGCAGTAAAAGTGGTGCAGTCGTGGGGCGGGATGATAGACAGCACGCCGGACGCAGTGCCGGTGATTTCCAGCGTTGATAAACTGCCAGGACTGTTTATTTCAGCCGGGTACAGCGCACACGGTTTCGGCATTGGTCCGGGCGCGGGCAGTCTGATGTCTGATTTGGTAACCGACAGCGCGCCAGTGGTTGACCCTACGCCTTTCCGCCTTGACCGCTTCAGCGACGGCAGCGATATCAAAAAACCGGGGATGATGTAAATGACTGAGCAGTCTGCAAAAATTTTGCCAGAAATTATTTTACGTGAAATGACAGCCGCCGATTTAACGGCGTGCCACGGATTATCTCAGGCGGTGTCCTGGTCGCATCGTGTCGAAGACTGGCAGCTGGCTTTTCACTGTGGCAAAGGCTGGGTAGCCGAGTCCGCCGGTCAAGTGTTGGGCAGCGCGATTTACTGGCGGTGGGGCAGCGAGTCCGCGACGCTGGGGCTGGTTATTGTCAGCCCGGACTGTCAGGGGCGCGGTGTGGGCAAAGCATTGCTTAACACGCTTATCGCTAAGCTTGACGGCAGCAAAATTCGCCTGCACGCCACGCCTGAAGGCAAGCCGTTGTATGAGAAGCTCGGTTTTGTCACTACGGGCGGTATTCGCCAGCAGCAGAGCCGCGAACTGCCTGTAATTACTGCTCCAGAGCTGGAAAATAACTGTCGTTTTCGCCCATTGTGCGTGGAGGATGTCAATACGCTGAGCGAGCTGGATACGTTGTCGAGCGGCATGCGGCGTCCGGCGCTGTATCAGGCGCTGTTGGACCCGCAGAGCCCGTTTTGCATGGAAAAAGGCCTGCTGTTGACGCGCGACGACAAGCCCGCCGGTTTCGCGCTGCTGCGCAAGTTTGGCCGTGGCTATAACATCGGGCCGGTGATTGCCGCCAGCCTTGACGATGCCAAGGCGTTGATTCAACAGCTGTTGAGTGAAAGCAGCGGGAAATTCATGCGCCTTGACGTCGAGGCAGAGTCCGGATTGGCAGAGTGGCTGGAAACGCTGGGATTACCCTGTGTTGACCGCCCAACTACGATGTACAAAGACGGCCATCCTCCTGTTTCCGCCGGGGGTTGGTGCAACTTCGTGCTGGCAACGCAGGCGCTGGCCTAAGGCTAAGTTCGGGAGCAAACGTGAAAACCCTTCTCTATAAATCGGACCCTGCACGCGGCAAAGTATGGCAAAAAATTCTGGCAGAAATTGCGCCGGAATATCGTTTTATTCAGTGGAATGATTTGGATTTCAGCGACGGTGATCCTGCAATTTTCGCTGAGGTCGATTTTCTGGTGTCTTGGATACCGCCGGAAAACCTGGCCGATCGTTTTCCAAATTTGAAAGTTTTATTCTCGGTAGCTGCCGGTGTCGATCATTTTGATTTACGCCAGTTGCCTGCGTCTTTGCCGGTGGTGAGAATGGTCGAACCCGGCCTGACGCAGGGCATGGTGGAGTATGTTACTTTTGCCGCACTGGCGCTGCATCGCGATATTCCGCAGTATTTACAGCAGCAAAAACAGCAGCTTTGGCAGAGTCATCCGTTGCTCGGCGCCGCTAAACGACGCATTGGCGTTTTAGGGCTGGGCGAATTGGGTCAGGCTACACTTAAGATGCTGAATAATTTCGGCTTTGAGTGCCACGGCTGGAGCCGTTCCGGCAATGCGCCTGAAGGAGTGACGGGCTGGGCGGGCGTCGAGCAACTGGGTGAATTTTTGTCGCACAGTGATATTCTGGTTTGCCTACTGCCGCTGACCGAGCAAACGCGCGGAATGCTCAATGCCGAGCTGTTTGCTCAACTGCCAAAAGGGGCTGGCCTGATTCAGGTGGGGCGCGGACAACAGCTGGTCGCCGAAGATTTGCTCGTCGCACTGGATAGCGGGCAGTTGCGCGCGGCGGTGCTCGACGTTTTCGATCCCGAACCCTTACCGGCGGGAGAGGCGCTGTGGCAGCATCCGCAAGTGTGGATCACGCCGCATATCGCCAGTCAGACTCAGCCAGAAACCGCAGTGACCGCGCTGCTGGCCAATCTGCAGCGGTTTGCTCAAGGACAGCCAATGCATGGTGAAATAGATAAAACCAAGGGGTATTGATATGAGCAGTATTGCCGCCACTGGCGACGAGTCATTAATCGCAGAAATACTTTCCCGACTGACTGATATTCGCCGCGATTTGCACGCCCATCCCGAGCTGGGATTCGAGGTTCATCGCACCGCAAAAGTGGTGGCAGAATTTTTGCGTGAATTGGGTATTGAAGTGCATGAAGGCATCGGCCAAACCGGCGTGGTGGGCGTATTACGCAAGGGAACCGGGGGGAAAAGCGTTGGGCTGCGTGCCGATATGGACGCGTTGCCGATTGTCGAGCAAGGCACGCCGGACTATATCAGCCAGAATCCCGGCGTCATGCACGCCTGCGGCCATGACGGACATACCACCATGCTGCTCGGCGCGGCGTGGCTATTATCTAAAACCGCTGATTTTGACGGCACGGTAAACTTTATCTTCCAGCCCGCCGAAGAGGGGCAGGCCGGGGCTAAAGCGATGATCGATGACGGATTATTTCGCCGCTTCCCCTGTGACAGCGTATTTGCGGTACACAACTGGCCAGAACTGGCAGAGGGCGTAGCGCAGACACGTCCAGGGCCGATTATGGCGGCAGCTGACCGGTTTGATATTCGCGTTTTCGGCGGAGGTGGCCACGCGGCGCAGCCTCACCTGTCACCAGATACGATGCTGGCGACCAGCGAGCTGGTGGTGCAGCTGAATACTATCGTTTCGCGCTGCATCGACCCGACTGATCCGGCGTTGCTGACTGTTACGCAGGTGCAGGGCGGATTCTCGCATAACATGATCCCGGCGGAAGCCAAAATCACCGGCACGGTGCGCAGTTTTGACCTGCGCGCGCAGGACATTATCGAAGCCAGCCTGCGCCGTATCGCAGAACACGTTCCCGCCGCGCACGGCCTCGACGCCGACGTGAAATATCACCGCTACTATCCGGCGACCATCAATACACCGGAAGAAGCCGAAGTTGCGCTGAAAGCCGCCCGCGCTGCCGGACTGGATGCCAGCGTGGCCCCGAAACCGGCGCTGACCTCGGAAGATTTCTCGTTTATGTTGCAGGAAAAACCGGGCGCTTATCTGTGGCTTGGGCAAGGCGACGGCAGCGCGAAACCACTCGCCCCGCTGCATCACCCGCGCTATGACTTCAATGACAACATCATTACTCACGGCGTGCGCTGGTTTGCCGAGGTAGTCAGGTGTCAATTGGGGGCTTAATCTCTCGAATTTCCCGTTTTACTATCCGTTCAATCCGGCAGCATGAGTTGCCGGTTTTACTGCTGAACTCTCTGCTTGATTCTCGTTCGCCGCCTCCTCAGTAATCAGGTTTACTCAATTCACTTTAAAAGCGTCGTAAATTCAAAGCTCTTCTGTCAAAAACGCCCTTTTTGTTAAAATTATAACATTTTGACATCAGCGGTATTAACTCGTTAAGCCCCGTACAACGTAATCTCAAGAGTGGGATTGATGTCACGCATTTAACATTCAACCGCTGTTATTGTTATTTCTACAACATTTATAGAGTTAATTTTACAGGGGAGATGTGATGGAAATTGCCGTCATTGGTTCAAACATGGTTGATCTGATTACTTACACCAATTCGATGCCTAAAGCCGGAGAGACGCTGGAAGCGCCGGACTTCGCGCTGGGCTGTGGGGGAAAGGGGGCCAATCAGGCCGTTGCCGCTGCCAAACTGGGTGCCAAAGTCATGATGGTCAGCAAGGTGGGGGAAGATTTATTTGCTGAAAATACGGTAAAGAATCTGCAGCAATTTGGCATTGATACGCGCTATGTCACGGTCGCAGCGGGAACTTCCAGCGGCGTAGCGCCAATTTTTGTCGACGATCAGTCGCAAAACCGCATTTTGATTATCAAAGGGGCAAACGCAAAGCTGGCTCCGGCTGATATTGATGCCGCCGCCGAGGCGCTAAAAGCCTGTCGTCTTATCGTCTTGCAGTTGGAAATCCCGCTGCCGACGGTGTATTACGCCATCGATTTTGCCCGCAGGCATGGCATTCCCGTGATCCTCAATCCGGCACCTGCGGTCGCCGACCTTGATATCGACTATGCCTGCCAGTGTGAGTTCTTTATGCCCAACGAAACCGAGCTGGAGATCCTCACCGGTTTACCCACGGCGACGGAAGAAGAAGTGCTAAGGGCAGGGCGTATGCTGCTGGGACGCGGCTTGAAAAACTTGATTATTACTCTGGGCAACCGTGGTTCGGTGTGGATGCAAGGTGATCAAATTCATCGTGTCAGCCCAACTCCGGTGCAGGCGGTGGATACCAGTGGCGCGGGCGATGCCTTTATTGGCTGCTTCGCCCATTACCTGGTCAAAGATGGCGATATTGCCACAGCCATGCAGTCGGCTTCCGCCTATGCCGCCTGCAGCGTTACCCAACGGGGAACTCAACTGTCTTACCCCGATGCCGATACTTTTCATGGTTTTCTCACTGCTAACTGAGGATTCATCATGCACCAGAACATCATTCAACAACCCGATGGCTATTTGAACAAGACGCCACTGCTGCAGTTTATTCTGCTGTCTTGCCTGTTCCCGCTGTGGGGATGCGCCGCCAGCCTCAATGATATTTTGATCACCCAGTTTAAAAGTGTTTTCGAGCTTAGTGACTTTGCCAGCGCGCTGGTGCAAAGCGCGTTCTACGGCGGCTATTTTCTGATTGCCATCCCGGCTTCGCTGGTTATCCGCAGCAGTAGCTACAAGATTGCTATCTTGCTTGGGCTGGCGCTGTACATTGTCGGCTGCGTGCTGTTTTACCCGGCTTCACACATGGCGACTTACACCATGTTTCTGGCGGCAATTTTTGCGATTGCCATCGGCCTGAGCTTTCTTGAAACCGCGGCCAACACTTACAGTTCAATGATTGGTCACCGCGATTACGCCACGCTGCGCCTGAACATCAGTCAGACCTTCTACCCTGTTGGCGCGCTGATGGGCATTGTGCTGGGTAAATATCTGGTGTTTCAGGACGGTGATAGCCTGCACAGCCAGATGGCAGGTCTCAACGCAGAACAGTTGCATCAGTTTCGCCTGACGATGCTGGAGCATACGCTGGCACCTTACAAATATCTGGTGATGGTTCTGGTTGTGGTCATGGTGCTGTTCCTGATGACGCGCTATCCGCGCTGCAAGCCGAAGAGTGCCGAGAAAAAGCTGCCGAGTCTGGGGGAAACCTTCAGTTATCTGGCGAAAAATCGTCACTTTAAACGCGGCATTATTACTCAGTTTATCTATGTCGGCATGCAGGTTGCCGTGTGGTCATTCACCATTCGTCTCGCCCTGAATCTGGGGGCAGTTAACGAGCGCCACGCCTCCAACTTTATGATTTATGGCTTTATCTGCTTCTTTATCGGCAAGTTTGTCGCCAATTTCCTGATGACCCGGTTCCGCGCCGAAAAAGTGCTGATTGCTTATTCGATCATCGGCGTTGCCACGCTGCTTTATGTGATGTTTGTACCCAACTTCACGGCAGTCTATGCGGCAGTCTTCGTCAGCGTGCTCTTCGGACCCTGCTGGGCGACCATTTATGCCGGCACGCTGTCGACCGTTGATAATAAATACACAGAAGTAGCAGGCGCATTTATCGTGATGGCTATCGTTGGTGCCGCCTTTGTACCTGCATTGCAGGGACTGGTTTCTGACCGCACCGGCTCTATGCAGCTGGCGTTTGGCGTATCGCTGCTGTGCTTCGCCTGGGTTGGTTTTTACTTCTGGGGCGAGCTGCGTCATAAAAAACAGCCCGCAACCCAGGGAAATCTGGCCGGGGAAGCACAATGAAAACCACTATACCGTTGACCACGGCGATGTTTACCGACACGCCGCGGGTGTTGTTGACTAACGATAAATTTAAGGTCGAGCTATTTCGATATCCTTGTGGAATTGAAGCCGTAAAGCTGAACAATAGCCGTGGAACCGTGACTGTGTTGCCGTATTACGGGCAGATTGTCTGGGATGCCACCTTTGATGGTCGTTCATTGACTATGGGTAGCGGCTTTAAGCAGCCACTGCCCGGTAAGGATATTGTCGATACTTACGGCTGTTTTGCCTTTCACTCAGGCTTGCTGGCTAATGGATGTCCGGCTGCGGAAGATACTCATCCATTGCACGGCGAAATGGCCTGCGCTCGCATGGACAGCGCCTGGCTGGAACTCGACGAACAGGGTGTTTCACTGCGCGGCGAAGTGGAATATATCAAAGGTTTTGGGCACCATTATCGGGCTAATCCGGCAGTCACTCTATTGGCGGACCGGCCTCGGCTGTGTATCGAGATGGCGGTGACTAATCTTTCAGGCAACGCGATGCCGCTTCAGTATATGTGTCATATGAACTATGCCTGGGTGGCCGACGGCGTGTTTGCCCAAACGATTCCTGACGAGGCTTTCAGGCTGCGGACCTCAATTCCGGGACACGTCCACCCAACGCCGAAATGGCTCGATTATACCCGCGGGCTTGAGGCGGAACCGACCCGCTTTGATGGGATGAATCGTCCAGAAATGTGCGATCCTGAAATTGTGTTTTTTGCCGATAACCTGCCGCAGTATGGCGAAAAGGTCAGTTTCAGTATTTCCTCGCCATTAGGCTATGGTTTCAGCACGCTGTTTGATACTCGCCAGTTCAGTCACGCCACGCGTTGGATATTGAATAATGCCGATCAGCAGGTTGCGGCATTCGTTCTGCCTGCCACCTGTCGCCCGGAAGGCTTTCTTGCAGCGCAGCAAGCAGGGACCTTGCTGCAATTGGCCGCCGGTGAATCGCGCTTATTTAGCGTGGAAACCGGCATGATTGAGATTTAAAGATACCTCCTGCGCTGTCAGCGCCTAATTACCGCATGATATTTTTTCTGAACCGTCATTACGGCACGAAATAAAGCGGTGTATTGAGATACTGATTCAAATTCTGACAGCGCCCGAATTAACCGGATGAGGTATAGCAATGCACAATGTATTAAGCACACAACCTGTGACTGAAGATGATATCGACTGGCTTGCGCTGCGTGAACAACATGTTCCACGCGGAGTAGTGACAGCACATAGCCTGGTGGTCGCCAAGGCCAAAGGCTCGGAAGTGTGGAGTGACGACGGTCGTCGCTATCTCGATTTTGTAGGCGGCATCGGCGTATTAAACGTTGGGCACAATCATCCTGAAGTAGTTAAAGCCGTTCAGCGTCAGCTGGAAAATGTTTCTCACGCCTGTTTCCAGGTCGTGGCTTACCCTCCTTATATTGAATTGGCAAAACGCTTAAATAAATTAGTTGGCAAAGGCGAGCATTATAAGTCAGTGCTGTTTACCTCGGGTGCCGAGGCGGTAGAAAATGCCGTGAAGATCGCCCGTTCTTATACTAATCGTTCCGGCGTGATTGTATTTGACGGCGCGTTCCACGGTCGAACGTTATTAGGTTGTGCGCTTACCGGCATGAGCCAGCCTTATAAGCAGAATTTTGGACCTTTCCCCGGCGATATTTATCGTATCCCTTATCCTAATGCGTTCCACGGTATTACGCCGGAAGACTCCCTGAAAGCGCTGGATACTTTATTTGCCACGCAGACTTTGCCCGATCGCGTTGCGGCTATTTTAATTGAGCCGGTGCAGGGCGACGGCGGTTTCCTGCCAGCGCCAAAAGCCTTTATGCAGGCCTTGCGCGAGTTGACCGAGCGCCACGGCATTCTGTTAATCTGTGATGAAGTGCAAACCGGCTTTGGTCGCACCGGCAAAATGTTCGGTTTCCAGCATCTGGATATTACTCCTGACTTGATAACCGTAGCGAAAAGTCTTGGCGGTGGATTGCCTATTTCTGGCGTTGTGGGCAAAGCAGAAATCATGGATTCGCCAACCCCAGGCGGCCTCGGCGGTACTTACGGCGGCAACGCGCTGGCCTGTGCTGCGGCATTGGCGGTGCTCGACGTGCTGGAAAACGAGCGTTTACTTGAACGTTCTGTCGAGCTTGGCAAACAGCTGGAAAGCCGTCTGCGCCAACTGGCTGAAAAATATGCCTGTATCGGTGATGTTCGCGGCGTTGGCTTTATGCAGGCGGTAGAAATCGTTGATTACGATACCGGCAAACCGGACGCGGCCCTGACTGAAAAGATCCTTAACTGCGCCTGCGAAGAAGGGCTGCTGTTAATTAAATGCGGGCTGTATCGCAACACGATTCGTTTCCTGGCACCGCTGGTGACCACCGATGCGCAGCTTGAAGAAGCCATGCATATCTTTGATATCGCACTGGCGCGTGGAACTGGCCGTCTCGACTAATATTTTCCCCTGAAATTTCATAGGGTTTTGTTACAAAACAGGCTAATGAACTCTCTGCGTCTGGCTCTGGTGTTTACCCATAAAACCGTGGTATATCCTAGTAATGGTTTTATGACATTCAGGGTCGAATCAGGCGCAGAGGGAAACCTGCTCTTTATTCCGGGTCGACGCTCAAGAAGACAGTGAGGTGCTATGAACGGCTTTTTAAAACTTGATCGTATCGACATCAATATACTGGTTCAACTGCAAAAAGACGGTCGCATCAGCAACGTCAATTTGGCCGATGCGGTGGGGTTATCACCAAGTCCCTGCCTGCAGCGGGTAAAACGGCTGGAAAGTGCTGGCTATATAACCGGTTACGAGGCTCACGTTAACCTGCCAAAAATCACCGATTCTGTCACCGTATTCACCGAGGTAACCCTGCAGGGACACCGCCGCGAAGAGTTTTCAAAATTCGAAAACTGTATCCGTGAATATGACGAACTGATTGAATGCCATCTCATCACTGGCGGCTATGACTACCTGCTGCGTTTCATCACTCGCAGCATCGAACACTATCAGGAAGTCATAGAATCTTTATTGGATAAGAACATTGGTATCGACAAGTATTTTAGCTACATCGTGATCAAATCCCCGATTATTAAAAGCAGCGTTCCACTGCGCACGTTGCTTACCCAGCAGATGCAAAATACCAATTAACCTCATCTTTTTCTCACCTCTCCGGCGCTGAAACGGCGGCGGAGTCGTTTATTTCAAATTAATGCTCATTTTCTTACACTTTTATTGTTTATTTTCGTTTTGTGACCCAACTCATTCTTGATTGCTGGTTAATAAACGAATAAGGTTTGTTCTATCAGCCTAAGTTATGTGTGGGCATAAAATTTAAAGTTACATGAATCCTTTGTAGGGGAGAAGACGCGTACAAAGCTATGGCAAGGTTAATGAGTGGAGGTATTGAATGGTGTTAACTCGAGATTTTCTGCGTAACGCAGACTGCAAAACAGCATTCGGCAGCATTGATGAGTCAATTTTACTGACTGCAGAGCAGCGCTCGGCCTCGCTTGACTGTACATTGGCGAAAAGACCGGACAAAAGCCCAGTGTGGATTTTCGGCTATGGATCGCTGATGTGGAATCCTATCTTTGACTCCGAAGAATCTTGCCCCGCCACGTTGCACGGTTTTCATCGCGCATTTTGTCTTCGTTTAACCGCAGGGCGAGGTTCCCATGCCCAACCTGGTCGCATGCTGGCGCTGACTGAAGGCGGCATGACTACCGGTCTGGCATTCCGCCTGCCGGAAGAAAAGTTGCGTGAAGACCTTGAGCTGCTGTGGAAACGTGAAATGCTCACTGGCAGCTACTGCCCGACCTGGTGTGAGCTTGAACTGACTGATGGCCGAATCGTCACGGCGCTGGTGTTTATCATGGATCCCAAGCACCCGTTTTTCGAGTCTGATACCCGCTATGAGGTTATTGCCCCGCTAATCGCCAAAGCCAGCGGGCCGCTGGGGACCAATGCGCAATATCTGTTTGCGCTAGAGAAAGAGCTAAAAACTTACGGCATGAGTGATGACTGCATGAGTGAGCTGGTCAATCAGGTAAGAATGTTATTAGGTATTTCAGCAAACACCTCGTCAGATATCCAACTAATTTAAGGTTTAGCCTCCGCAAACAGCGCAATAGCAACCTTCATTGACCCGGAACGCTTTTAGCTTCCGGGTTTTTTATCGACTTTTAAACAGGTAAGGAATGTGTAATCCCGGCTCAGGGACTTGCAATTTTCATCTCATTCAGCATAATCCGAATCGATCTAATAACTATTCTCATTATCATTTCATCCAGGGTTGATTATGCACGAGCAAAATAAGGCGGCGCGAGGCAAAATTTCTCGACGCACGCTGCTATCTCTTTCGATTTCTATTGCCTTAACCTTAAGTAGTGTGCCGGTGCTGGCTGCCAACGTTGATAACACCGCCACCGTGGTTTCCCCAATAGCCAAAACTGTTTCGCCTGCGAAAACTGCGACAAGCAACGCCGGTGATACCATTACAGTCACCGCATCACCTACAGTTTTTAAGTCCGGCGGCGACCAGCTGGTACCTGCCTATCTTGATGGCGGTTTCGCCAACGGCGGCCGTTTGGGGATACTGGGAGAGCAGAGCGCGCAAAACGTGCCGTTCAGTATCGTCAGCTATACCTCAAAACTGATTCAAGACCAGCAAAGCCGGACTCTGGGCGATGTGTTAAACAATGATGCCTCGGTACAAACCGGCTATGGTTACGGCAATTATGCCGAAACTTTCGTGATTCGCGGCTTTCCACTCGACGGCGAAGATATTGCATACGGCGGCCTTTACGGCATCTTGCCTCGGCAGGTAGTGCCTATGGAGCTGGCTGAGCGCGTCGAGCTGCTTAAAGGGTCAAGCGCTTTCTTGAACGGCGTTCCTCCCGGCGGCACTGGCGTAGGTGGCAGTGTCAATATTGAACCGAAACACGCCACCGACGAGCCAATCAATCGCGTGTCGGTTGATTACAATGCCAAGTCGCAGATTGGCGGCGCGCTGGATGTTGGCCGCCGTTTTGGTGATAACAATCAGTTTGGTGTGCGGGTCAACATGGTACACCGCGAAGGCGACACGGCCATCGACAACGAGAAAAAGCGCCTGACCATGGGCACGGTTGGCCTGGACTATCGCAGCGACCGTTTCCACACCTCGTTTGATTTTGGCGTGACCAGGCAAACGATTCACGGTGGACGTCCGGTGGTTTATCTCGGCAGCGCGACCGAGATCCCGGACGCGCCTAAGGCCACCCGTAATTATGGCCAAAAGTGGGCCTACACCGACATGACCAACGAGTTTGGTCTGTTGAAAGCTGAATATGATCTTTCCGATAACTGGACCGTTTACGCCGCTGGTGGAGCAAATCACGATCATGAAGACGGGATCTACAGTTCGCCAACGCTGACTGATAACAGCGGCGATACTAAAATGAGCCGCATGACGGTGCCGTATCGCGCAGACAGCATTGCGGGGCAGGCGGGTATTCGCGGTAAATTTGATACCGGATTTATCACTCATCATGTCAATCTGGGCGTAACCTCGCTGTATCGCAAAACGCGTTCTGCCTACACCTTGAGCGGCACCACGATTAGCAGCAATCTTTATGATCCGATCGCCGTCGACGTGCAGCCAACCACGCTTTACAGCGGCGGCAATATGTCTGATCCGGGCGTTACCAACCGCACGCGCTCGCAGGGGGTGATGCTTTCCGATACCTTGTCCGTACTTGACGGTCGCGGTCAGTTGATAGCCGGATTGCGCCGTCAAAACGTGATGGTGATGAACTACAACTACGACGGTTCCGAAAGTTCGTCGTTCGACCAGACAAAAGTCACTCCTGCAGTTGGATTGGTCATCAAGCCGTGGGAACACATTTCCTTCTACGCTAACCACATAGAAGCGCTACAGGCGGGTGAAACGGCTGGAACGACCTATGGCGGCGTAGCGGTTACCAACGGTGGTCAAGTTTCTGGTATTGAAACCTCCAAACAAAATGAAGTAGGCGTGAAGGCCGACTTTGGCCGTGTTGCCACCTCTCTGGCCTTGTTTGAAATCAAGAAACCTATCGGGATGTACACGCTTGTAGGCGATAGCTATACCTTTGGCAACTACGGCGAAGAGCGTAATCGGGGCATTGAGTGGAACTTCTTCGGTGAGCCGGTGCTGGGCGTTCGCATCAACGGCAGCGCAACGCTGATGAATCCGGATGTCACCAAGACCCAAAGCGGAACCTACAACGGTAATGACGCCGTTGGCGTTCCGCGTTATCAGTGGGTATTGGGCGGCGAGTGGGATTTACCGGGCTTAACCGGCGTCACGGCGACCAGCAAGCTTATCCGCACCGGTTCCCAGTATGCTGATGAAGCAAACACCTTGAAGGTTGATGCCTGGACCCGTTTGGACGTGGGTTTGCGTTATACCATGCCGCTCAAAGACAGCACGCTGACCTGGCGCGCGACCGTGGAAAATGTCACCAACGAGAAATACTGGGCCTCGGCTACCGGCGGGTATCTGACACAGGGCGATCCGCGTGAGTTTAAACTCTCTGCGACCTACGATTTCTAAAACCGTCAAATTTCTGACAGCTTTAATACCCACGCCTTTCTTCCTGTGAAGAAGGGCTTTTTTCATATAATAAAAATGTGGGTTAAATATTAACCGGTTATTTTTTAAATAAAAAACTGTACTTGTTAAATAACGCACTGCTGAATTAATAACTTCATTTTTTATTACGACATGATGAGTGAAAAATAAAAGATAAATCACTCGGCAAAGGTTATTATTGTGCTAACTTTCAATTACATTTTAATTAAATAATAATGAGTGATTTTTCTATATTAGGGAGCGAAAGCGTATTAATTGGCTCTGCCGATTCAACATCAATGGCTGCCGCTAGTTTTAGTTCTATTTCAAATAATATTCTAGACCTCAGCCACAGCACCAAAATGCCTTTATCGCTGTCACCCAGCACGACAGCGGATAATCAATCGGCAATACTGGATAATTGCAACCTAAGGCTCAGACATGAGTTTATGTGTCTGCAGATGAGAAAGCAGGAAGTCACCAACAGGCTAACAGTGCAGCAAAACCAGGTACTGAACCAAATCACTCACCACGCAGATTGCCTCGGGGCAAAGGCCAGAGCTGTCTGCGCCTGGCTAGATTACCTGCCCACCATGATTAGCAATAATATCAAGCTTAAAGACTTTGCCGACTTTTGTGGTGTTAACGAGAGTACATTAAGGAACTATATCTCTCACGAGCAACGGGCACGATTGCCACTGACGGCGTCTCAGCAAGCCCTGGGTCAGCAGGTGGTCAGAGATGCACAGTGCGCAAGAGAACCACACAAGGCAACTCAGGCGTGGATTCAGCATCAAACCACGCTGCAGGGCGTGGGGATCACCCCGTTTCAGTTCTCCCGCCTGGCTGAAGTCCCTCCGCAAACCTTGATTGTGCTCATCAAATGTTTGCAGCCGCAGAAACATTTGCCGCAGTTAACCTTAGGGCCTGGACACAAAGACTTACCGTTTGTGGATAATATGGTCAAAAGCCATAATTGCAGCAAAAATAGCAAAGAAAGCGCACGTGCCTGGTTGGCTAATCAGCATACTTTTGAGGTTAGAGGAATAACCAGGTCACAATTTGCCAGCCGCTGTGGGGTCAGCGCCAAAGTTTTAAGTAAAGCTATAGCCTATATGAAATTCCGTCTTCGCCATCAGATGAACCCAGTTATAAAGCCAGTCCTAAACCCAGTCCTAAACCCAGAGATTCCAATGATTGCGATAAAAAAGGAAATCGATCCGTCAAACAGGGGAATAGTCGAAATTACTCTTGATGAATCGGGAAATGAATCGGAATGCCGTATTATTACCGAGCCTCGTTTGCAGGAAGCCGCCGGGAGTGATAATAGCCTGCCTGTTTATCACCATCCTGAAAATCCTCGACAAAATCCAAGTGTTGAGGTGTTGGGTCTTGATTCTGCTAATGAGGTTAAAAATAGTAAGGTGACGAGCTGGGGCGGCATGAAGACGGTTTTAGAGAAAATGCCTATTAAAAGCCGTATAAAGCTGGAATCAAAAATTGTCAGCGAATTATATCAGCAAATAAAGGATAAATCTCAGAATGACGGGCAGGTTAATTGCTTGATGGAGAATTCTGAACCGCACTCTCTGCCACATCGTGCTAATGAAATTATAATTATGGGGATAGGGGTTTTTAATCTCGGCTCGGAGCCAATTGCTGCCAATACGGTAATAGATTTTTATGATGGCATATTTTTAGAACAAGGGGCTGCGGGGAAAGTAGTGGACAACACTGGTCCAGTGAACACTCTTATTTATAAAGGTGGAAGCAGCCTGGAAAGGTTCAACGCAGACACCTTGGCGGCGGGCAGCATTGCGCACAACATTAACAGTGGCAAGTTAGCCAAAGAGCCACTTCTGGTCGAAAATAATGTTGCAGCGGTGCAGGTGAACTCCAAATTGACGGCTTATGTCACTCTTCGAGAGATCGCGGCGGGAGAGGAGTACTTCGTCGATTACGGCGTTAGATCCAACCCGTTTATGGCGATTAAAAATCACAAAAATTAACAGCGCTAAGCATGGAATAAGATTAAGGCAGAAGTAGCGAAGGTTATTTCCTCAATGAAAATAATTGTGAGCGTTTAAGCCTGTTTTTTTATAAAGTGCAATTATCAAGCAATGTCACTGATAACTTTGTAATAATACTAAAATTATTTATTAATAATCGAAGTGAGATTGTAATTTTGTTACTCGTCGCGGATTATTAATGGGGTTTTTTAAATTAAATTGGAGTTAAATAATAATGAGTGATTTTTCAATACTAACTGGCGAGAATGTATTAATTACCCCTGGTAGTTCAACATCACAGGCTGCTGCGGGTTATAATTTAATTTCAAATAATTTATTAGACGTTAACCATAGCATTAAAATACCCGCTTCACAGCCAACCGCGACGACACCGGATAATCAATCGTCAATACGGGATAGTTGTAGCATAATGCTCAGACATGCGTTTCTCCAGACATCAATATCTGTTGAAAAGAAGAGAGCAGAGGTCATCGGCAGGCTGACAGCGCAGCAAAATAACTTACTGAACTGCATCGTTAACCATACTGAATGCCTGAATATACCCGCCAAAAGCGTCACTGCCTGGATGGATAACCTGCCAGCCATGGACAGCCATGATATTAAGCCCAAAGACTTTTCCGAATTTTGCTATGTTAATTATCGGACATTCCAAAATTATATTAACCAAGAGAAGAAAGCACGATTGCCGCTGACGGTGTTTCAGCAAACTATAGTGGAGCAGGTTATTTTGGATGCGCAGTGTTTTAAAGATCCTGGCAAGGCATCTCGGGCGTGGATTGCAAATCAAACCACGCTGCAGAATGCCGGGATCATCCCGGCTCAGTTCGCTCGCCTTAATGAGGTAACTCCTCACTCGCTGGTGGTAATCGTTAATCGCTTGCAGTCTCGAGAACTGCTGAATACAGGCCTGCCGCGGCTAATAATAGATTTTGGAAACAATGACCAAAAATTTATTAATAACGTAATTAAGAGCTACGATTGCAGGGGTGATACCATCAAAAGCGTGTTTGCCTGGTTGGATAATAAAGATTTTTTTAAAATTAGAGGGATAAGTATGTCACGATTTTCCCGTGGCTGTGGGGTAAAAGAGAATACCTTAGTCAAATCAATAATAAGAATTAAACGTCGTTCAGGAAATCAGCCGCAGCCCGTTATCGATACGGCTCTGCTATTTGTTGCGACAAATAAGTCAATCGAGCCACAGAAAACGGCAATAGCCGGAATCATGCATAATATGCCGGTCAATGATTCGAGAAATCCTTTTTCTGAGCGATCCCCATTACCGAAAAAAGCAGTGATTAATAATAGCCAGCCTATTTATCATCATCCTGATAATCTTCGTAATAGCCTGATTTATGAGGTGCTGGGCCTTGATTCTCATGCACAGGTTAAAGATATCGAAGTGACGGACTGGGGCAGCATGAAGGCCGTTTTCGCCACCATGCCGAAAAAAAATCGCATTAGGTTGGAATTAAAAATTATCACTGAACTGCATCGACAAATAATGGAAGGAACTCAGCAGAGCGAGTGGATGAATAGCTTGATGAAAAATGTCGGTTCACATTCCCTGTCACAAAAAAATGATCAAGAATTAAATTCGAAGATGGGCGTTTTTAACCCCGGCCCCAAGACGGTTGCTGCAAATACGGTACTGGGCTTTTACCCCGATGTTAATAATTGGGGAACCAGCTCGGAAAAATTCAGCACAGACGCCTTTGCCACCGGTAACATCTTGCGCAACATTATCCCTAACAATCTACCTAAAGAGTTTGCGCCGAGCGGAAATAATATTGCTGCCGTGCAGGTAAATAACCGATTGATGGCTTATATCACTACCAGAGCGGTCGAAGCAGGAGAAAGGTATTTTGTCGACTTTCACTAGATACCACTCTTTTATGGCCATCGAGAACCACTGGCATCAAGAGTTGTAAGTAAAGAATAAGGCTAAGGCTTAATTATGAAAATACGTGAATGGTGTGTGATTGGTTATTTTTCACAAATATGGGTAATATTGACTTCAAGTTAGGCGTGGAAGTCTTCCTCCTTTTTAATAATATCAATCAGTATCTAATGGTTTGCCAAGATCCAGTAAACCATTGGAAAAAATACTATGCCTCAATCAACCTATATGTTTAAGCACTATAGCGATAAATTACGCCAGCAGCCTCAAACCACGCAAGAAAGAGAGGAAAGAGATCGCGATTTTGGTGGTTTTTCTAATAATCAGTTTTACAGAGAGACGATAAAAAAGCACTTTTCCAAAAATTACCCTCAATCTCCCAGGGATAGCGATGACCGGTATACTGTGCGGCAGGCCTATAATTTAATTGACGAATCTGATACTCAAATGGAGGACTTGAATATTCGTTTGTCTTTCATGCATGAACTTAAGTTGGCCAAAGCGCTCAAAATTCAAACGGCTAAAGCCATGGTATCTAGCGGAGTAAAATCTGCTGGCGCTTATGCCGGTATGGCATTAGGTGGAGGTGTTGGCACATTGGTTGCCGGACCAGCAGGAACATTGATGGGGGGACTGGCAGGGGCGACGATGGGCGGCTATTTTGGCAAGAAAGTTTATAAAAACGTTGAACGTGAATTGGGAAAGAAAATGGGGTGGAATAAAACTGCCAAGGGGATTTATCCCTCTACCAAAGACATTGGTGCCAGCATTGCTTCTGCCTATCTTGGTGCTGATATAGATGCCAAAGAATTTAAAAATAGTGTTGAAGGTCATGCTAAAAAAGGACTTAATAAATCAATTATTTCTGGTGAGCTAAAAATTATTTTGAAAGTTTTGAAATATCTCCCATTGTCTGATTTATATAAAATTGGATATGAAAGAAACAAAGCCAAAAAGCCCTTATCCATTAATAAGCAGGGCAAGATTGTTGATTTACTTGAACAGCTTGAAGATGTTCTTAATAAAGAGTATGAAAATGTTCAGCTACCAATATCAAGGTTAAGCCCCACAGATGACGGTATTGCCCCATCCATTACCTCCGCCATAAAAGAATTCCAGAACTACAAGATGCCACTGGAAACTAAAATTACACTGGCTGTGATAAAGGATAAATACGAGAGCGCGAAAAAATTTATTGCCAGCAATCGTGTTTTAATAGCTAAATTAAGCCCTGTTGACGAATCGGATTTTTCAACTGGCGCTATAGCTAATCGGGAGTTGATAGCCAAGGACCAGGCCGATAAAGAGGCGAAAGTTAAAGAAGAAATGAAAGCAACAGCACTTAAAGATGGATATGAAGGAGATTCATTGGGAGAAACGTCTTCGAACAGGTGGAATACCCCCTTATAGAGATTACAACTCAAACAATACTTCATCACTAAGACCCCTCTCAATGAGCTTGTCCTTCCTGCTTATACACTGCAAGCCGGTTGAGGATAGGTGGTATATTGACCGTTTTGAGCAAGTTATATCCATTTAAATTATGTTATGCAAAAATTGCATAACCATAGACCTCAAATGACTTTATTGTGTGTTCATAACTACCATACACTCGCGAAATTATTAGCAATTCCGCTATGTTGAAGAGCACAACTAATGAAATTGATCCCTTCAGTTCTTTTTGCCGCTATTGCTGCAACTTTTACCGTACAGGCGGCTACACCGGCCAATACACTGGTCATTGCACAATCTTTGGATGATGCCTCTAGCTTCGACCCGGCGCAGGGTTTTGAGCTGACCACCGTGCAGGCGTTTAATAATATTTATCAGCGTCTGGTTCAGTCTGACCCTAACAACCCCATTGATTTGAAACCAGTGCTGGCCTCCTCATGGCAGGCGGGCAGTGACGGCAAGAGCCTGACTTTTACTCTGAATCCAAAAGCGACCTTCGCCAGCGGCAATCCGCTCACCGCCGACGACATCATTTACTCGCTGTCGCGCGTGGTGAAACTTAATCTCGAACCTTCATTTATCCTGACCCAGCTGGGTTGGAATGCCAAAAATGTGGATGGTTTTCTGACTAAAGTAGATGCCCGGCACGTTAAAATCAGCTGGACCGAGAATGTCAGCCCGAGTTTCGTGTTGAGCCTGCTTTCTGCGCCGGTTTCATCGATTGTTGACTCCAAACTGGTTACGCAGAATGCCAAGGGTGACGATCTCGGACACCAGTGGTTGAGTGACCACTCGGCGGGCAGCGGCCCGTACAAGATCCGCACTTATGTTCCACATCAGGTACTGGTGTTGCAGGCTAATCCAAGTTCGCCTGAAGGCGCGCCAAAGATCCCGACCGTGTTGATTAAAAACGTGCCCGATGCCGCTGCGCGTAGCCTGCTGATTGAGCAGGGCGATGCCGATATCGCACGTAATCTGGGCGCCGACCAAATGGCTAGCCTACAGGGCAAACCGGGCGTTAAACCTCTGGCCGTGCCTTACGCTTCACTGTATTTCCTGTATTTCAACACCAAGGCCTCTCCGGCGCTGGGCAATCCGGCACTGTGGGAAGCGGCTCGTTACCTGTGGGATTATAACGGTATCGCCAAAGACCTGTTGAAAGGCCAGTTCCAGGTGCATCAAGCATTCCTGCCGGACGGTTATTTGGGCGCGTTGAACGACAATCCCTACAAGTTTGACCCGGCCAAGGCAAAAGAAATTCTGGCCAAAGCCGGCCTGAAAAACGTGACTTTCACTATCGCCGTGACCAACCAGCCGCCTTATCTGGATATCGCACAGGCGCTGCAGGCCAACTTCGCGCTGGGCGGTATTACCGTCAAGCTGGAGCCAGGAGTCAGTTCGCAGATTTCCCTGCGCGTGAAGGCCCACAACTATGACGCGACGCTGTCTTCATGGGGACCGGATTATTTCGATCCGAACACCAACGCCGCGGCCTTTGCCTATAATCCGGAAGATGGCAGTAATACGCTGGCATGGCGCGCCAACTGGAGTATTCCAGCGCTGAGCAAGTTAACGCTCGCGGCAACGGCTGAAAATGACAAAGCAAAACGCGTGGCGGACTATCGCCAGTTGCAGCTTGAAGTGCAGAAAAACTCGCCGTTCGTGATTGGCCTACAGGCACGCAGCCTGATCGCCGTACGTGACAACATCAAAGGGTACGTGCAGGGCATCAATCCTGACATGGTGTTCTACAGCAAGGTCACTAAGTAATGATAGACAGTACTCCCCCGGTCGGTTTCTTCCGACAGGGTTGGCGTTGGTCAGGCCGCCTGGTGGGCGGCCTGGTTTCTTTAATGCTGACTCTGTTAGGGCTGCTGGCTTTTACCTTCGCACTTTCTCATCTTGCTCCGGTTGACCCAACGCTTCAAATCGCCGGTGACCACGCCAGCGCAGCGACCTATGCTCAAGTGCGCCAAAGTCTGGGGCTGGACAAGCCAATGCCAGTGCAGTTTTGGCATTATCTGCAACACCTGGCTCACGGTGACATGGGCATGTCGAGCATCACCGGTCAGCCGGTGGCCAGCGACCTGATGCATACTTTCCCGGCCACGATTGAGCTTGCAACCTGCGCGATTATCCTCGGCGCTATATTGGGCATCACGCTAGCGCTGCTGTCGGTATATAAGCCCGGCAGCTGGCAGGATAATCTGGTCAGGCTGGTTTCGCTGCTCGGCTATTCGGTGCCGATTTTCTGGCTTAGCCTGTTGGGGTTGCTGCTGTTTTACGCCGTATTACACTGGGCGGGCGGGCCGGGCAGGCTCGATGATGCCTATCTTTATACTATGGAGCCGCGTACCGGTTTCGTGCTGATTGACACCTGGCTTTCCGGCGATCGTGAGATGTTCTTTAACGCTATCCGTCACATGTGGCTGCCGGTAACGGTGCTGGGTCTGCTTTCGATGGCAGGCATCACCCGCCTGTTGCGTGCTTCGATGCTCGGCGAAATGAACAAAGAGTACGTGATACTGGCCCGTTCCAAAGGGGCTGGGCGCGCTCGCGTGCTGCTTTGCCACGTGTTTCCTAACGTACTGGGCACCCTGATTACCGTGCTGAGCCTGTCATATGCCAGCCTGTTGGAAGGCGCGGTGCTAACCGAAACGGTGTTTGCCTGGCCGGGCGTGGGCCGCTATCTGACCAGCGCACTGTTTGCCTCAGACACCCCGGCTATCCTCGGCTCGACGCTGCTGATAGGCACCTGTTTTGTATTGCTTAATACGTTGGCGGATGCGCTGACCTATTTACTCGATCCGCGGACCCGGTAAGCATTTATGACCCAACTTATACCTGAAAAACCGCCACTGGCGGGTGTGGCCACTGGCAAAAGCCTGCGCCATGTCACCACGCTGTCGGTGGGCACTGTGCTGGCAGTGGTGCTGTTGCTGGCAGCGCTGTTTGCCCCGTGGCTGGCCCCGTTCGACCCTAATCTGCAACACATTGAAATCCGCCTGTTGCCGCCGTCTTCCGTCCACTGGTTAGGCACCGACGGCTTTGGCCGTGACTTGCTGTCGCGAGTGATTTATGGTGCCAGACCGACACTGCTGCTGGTGTCGCTTATCCTGCTGCTGACGATCCCCTTTGGTTTGCTGATTGGCATCAGCGCCGGTTATCTCGGCGGCTGGGTAGAACGTATTCTGATGCGTTTCACCGATATTATCCTGTCGTTACCCAGTCTGGTGATGGCGCTGGCGCTGGTGGCAATCCTCGGGCCGGGGCTGATGAATGGCGCACTGGCGCTGGCGTTTACCAGCTGGCCGTCGTTTGCGCGTCAGGCGCGAGCCGAGACACTGGCTCTGCGTCGCAGCGATTATCTGGCTGCAGCGCGGATGCAGGGCATTGGTGGTTTTCGCCTGATGTTTGGCCATATTTTACCATTATGCCTGCCTAGCGCGGTCGTTCGTGCTGCACTGAGTCTGGGCGGTATTATCCTTTCTTCGGCTGGTTTAGGCTTTCTCGGCATGGGCATTCAACCGCCGACCGCCGAATGGGGGGCGATGGTCGCCGAAGGTAGCAAAGTCATTTTCGACCAATGGTGGGTCGCTGCCGCACCCGGTGGCGCGATTTTGTTTGCCAGTCTGGCGTTTAACCTGATAGGCGATGGCCTGCGCGATAAAATGGATACCCGTCATGGTAACTAATTCTCAGCCCCACGCGGCAAATTTGCACAACGATCGCCTGATTGCTCGTGACTTGACTGTCTACATTCCGGGACCGCAGCCGATTGAGCTGGTTAAATCGATTTCCTTTAGCGTCGGTCAGCAGCGAATCGCGCTGGTTGGCGAATCAGGCTCGGGCAAGTCGATGACTGCTCGTGCGCTGATGGGGCTGCTGCCCAATCCTTGCGTAATGCACGCAAGTCAGTTGACGTTGGGTGAGCAGGATTTAACTCATTTGAAAGAAAGGCAGTGGAACCAGCTGCGTGGCAATCGCATTGCGATGGTAATGCAGGACCCGAAACATGCGCTGAATCCGGCACAGCCGATCGGCAAACAGGTTGAGGAACCGCTGCGCCTGCACGGTAAGTTTAGCGGCAGTGAGCGCAAAGAGCAGCGGCTCGACATGCTTAACGCGGTGGGTTTGCCGCATCCGGCGCAGCTCAGCAAGCTTTATCCGCACCAGCTTTCCGGTGGTATGGGGCAAAGAGTGATGCTGGCGATTGCGCTGATTAATCATCCACAATTTCTGATTGCCGATGAGCCAACCTCAGCGCTGGATTTTGCAGTGCGCGAGCAAGTGTTGAAGTTGATCGAGCGACTGGTTGATGAGCGCAATATGGGCCTGATTCTGATTAGCCATGATTTACAGCAGGTAGCGGAATATACCGAGCAGGTGATGGTGATGTACAAAGGGCAAATTGTCGATAGCCTGCCGTCAAGCCAGCTGGCTCACGCCACGCATCCTTACACTCACACGCTGTGGTCATGCCGCCCGAGCAAAGCCACTCACGGCGAAATGCTGCCAGTATTGGACCGCGCGTTGCTGGCGAAACTTAGTGAAGAGGGGCAGTTATGAGTCAGGAAATTATTGCCCAGCTGCATCAGCTCAGCGTTTCACATCGCCAAGGTTATGACGTTCGCACGGTGGTGCACGACGTGGACCTGACTATTCATCAGGACGAATGTTTTGGTCTGGTTGGCCCATCGGGCTGTGGTAAATCCTCACTGCTGTGGGTGCTGGCGGGATTAAATACGCAGTGGAGCGGTAACATGACTCTGCTGGGGCATCGATTATCGCCGGGGAAACCTTTTACCGGCATCTTGCGCCGTGAAGTGCAGATGGTGTTTCAAGACCCTTATGCGTCGCTGCACCCAAAACACAAACTGCTGCGCACGCTAAGTGAGCCGCTTAAGCTTTTGAAAGAACAGGATATCGAGCAAAAGGTGGCCGACGGTTTTCGTCAGGTTGGTCTCGACCCGGCGCTTATCCATCGTTATCCACATCAGCTTTCCGGCGGACAGCGCCAGCGCGTGGCGATCGTGCGTGCGCTGTTGCTAAAGCCAAAACTGCTGCTGCTCGACGAACCGACCTCGGCGCTGGATATGTCAGTGCAGGCAGAAATCCTCAACTTGCTCAATGAGTTGAAAGAGGCGGGTGAGTTGACGATGATTTTGGTCAGCCACGACGCCGACGTGATTGACCACATGTGTGACCGGCATGTCACTATGGCTAAAGGGTTTGTGCTGGGTTGATGATGAAAAACTCCCTCCAGCATTTGCGGGTAATTCTATCAGGCAGATTTAGGGGGAGTTTTGTCAAAGCGTCACCGTCACCACTTTCTGCGTTTTCAATGATTCAATGGCCGCCTCGGCCAGCATTAGGGCCTTGAGGCCATCGTCAGCAGTAATTGGCAATGTTTTATTTTCTTTCACTGCCGTAACAAACGCCTGCCACTGCTGTTGGAAAGCCGCGTGATAACGGTCAAGCACAGAATAAAGCGGCTTTTGTGACTGGACGGCATTGTTTTCAGTAAATTTCACCAGCGTAGTCGCGGGCACATTGTTGACCTGCAAACAGCCCAGCTGGCCGTGCGCTTCAATGCGCTGATCGTAGCCATAGCCTGAGCGGCGGCTGTTATTGATAACCACAATTTTTCCTGACGCGGTTTGCAGTGTTACCACGACAACATCAACATCACCGCCAGCCTTGATTTTTGGGTTCACCAGCGCAGCGGCGATGGCTGAAACAGCAATCGGTTCTTCCTGCAGCAGAAAACGCGCCATATCAAAATCATGAATCGTCATATCACGGAAGATGCCGCCGGAATCCGGATAATTTTCCTGCGGCGGGGGCGAAGGGTCGCGGGAAGATATCTGCAAATGCTCAAGCTCGCCAATTTCACCGGCACTCAGGGCGCGGTGCAGCGCCGCATGGTTTGGGTCAAAGCGTCGGTTGAAACCAATCATAAACGGCACGGCTAGCTGATTTATCTCTTCTACGCAGGCTCGTACCCGCTCGATATGCAAGTCGATTGGTTTTTCGCAAAAGATAGCTTTGCCCGCCCGCGCTGCCTGAAGAGCGAAATCAGCATGAGTATCATTTGGCGTGGCGATCAACACAATGTCGACTTCGGGATGATTAATCGCCTCTGTGACCGAAAGCACTTTAGCGTGATATTTTTCAGCTAATTCCCCGGCATTCCCTGAGGACGAACCTGAGACCGAGAACAGCACCGAGTCAGGATTATCGTCGATGTGTTTTGCATGAACCCTGGCAATTCTGCCCGCCCCCAACAGCGCAACTTTTAACATTGTGTTTATCCACCTATTAATAATGATTCAAAATCAGAGCCTGAATCAAAATTAGCAATATGAATTATTTATTTCAATTAATCATGACTATGAAATATTAAATTTGCTGGTGGGTTATCATTCTTACGTTCCGAGTTTTAGTTTTGACATCGTGGGGCTGCCAATAAAAGGTGCACTGACTCCTTGGTGGTGCATGGCTGCGCGGTAATTGAAGCTGATTAAAATGCCATAAATTTATAATTATATGATTTATATTTTTATTATCTTGATGTTTAAAAGTGGCATGTAAACTGCTTTATAATTTCGGATAGAAAGTATGGCACAGCACTAAGTCGCGCAATATTGAGTTGAGCTGGCTTAGTCAGCGTTTAAAAACAAAGGCGTCCGTTAGCGTTCAGGAGACTGAGCGCTAACAGGACGCTTTTTTTTGCTCTGCAATTCAACCCTCATGTTTATGACTGTTAACATAAACTTCATTTTAAAAGACCTATTCGCCGTTGTTGGCAATCCTGGCTGCTATCCTTAAGGTTCTTATGCTTATTTATCAAGGATGTCGAACATGGCTTTATTAAACTCTCATTCGATTAACAAGGTCATCGCGGGATTGGCCGTGTGTGCCTGGTTACCCTTGGCCAACGCGGCGCCGATGTTCACTTTGAGCTCTCCGGCGTTTAACGACAATGGCGTATTGGCTAAAAAATACGCCGGTAACATTAAAGAGAACCCGGCCTGCGTTGGCGATAACTTTTCACCGGCTTTTAGCTGGCATAATGCGCCCGGAGGCACCAAAAGCTTTACCCTGACCATCAGGGATGTAGATGCCAATCATGGCCTCGGCGTGAACCATCTGGTGGCTTATGGCATACCTGCCTCAACCACAGGTTTTGCTGGCGACGCGTTGAGTGAGGGGAAAGGGTTTATCGGCGGAAGCAACACGATGAAGCACGGCTATTATAACGGGCCTTGCCCACCGGTAGGCACTGGCTCTCATCATTATATCGTGCAGCTTATAGCCACTGATTTAGCGCCTGATGCGTTACCCAAAGGGCTGAGTTACGAACAGTTGTTCGAAAAGCTTAAAGGTCACGCCATTGATAATTCGACTCTGGTCGCCCGCTTCGGCGAATAATCTTGTGCAATTTCCCTTGCCCAATGGCAATAAAAAGGCCGAACGTGAGTTCGGCCTTTAGGTGGTTTTTTCAGAGATAGTCAAGGCGTTGCTTCTGATTTAAGTCTGATATTGCCTTAAATCTTATCTGAGATTGTCTCAATCTCAATATAGCCCCTGATTTATTTCTGAGTACCGTCTTCAGTTTTTGAAGGATAAGTCAGGTCTGCCGCTTTACGCATCTTGGCAACTTCTTTCGCCGTGACCGTAGCGCCCGCCGGATTACCAAACTGATTGCTAACATAGTTGCTTATCTGGGCAATTTGCTCATCGTTCAGCTGGTTGGCAAAGGATGGCATCATGACTTCACCCTGATCCATATGGCGCTGTACGCCATTGAGAATGACTGAAACCATGTTACGACTGTCGGCCGCGCCAGTGCTGGTGTGGTTATACAGCGAAGGATAGGCGTGGAAGCCTTTACCAATGCCGCCACCCGATTGCCCATGGCAGGCCGCACAGCTGCTGTTGAACAGCGCCGAGGCGGACTGGTCAAACGGCACGGCGTTGGCGCGATCGGCGAACACGTTGGTTGCCGGTTTGCCCCAGGAATCGCGTGGCTGAGTCTGCTTGTCATCTGCAATGGCAGGCACTGAGCGGATGTAGGTTGCAATCGCGTTCAGGTCGCTGTCGGTCAGATGTTGCAGGCTGTGCTCGATAGCTTCAGACATAGCACCGGATGCCGACGCCTTGCCCGCCACGTCACCGGTTTTCAGGTAAGTGACCAGCTCTTGCTGTGACCAGGTGCCGATGCCGGCATTTTTGTCTGGAGTAATGTTAAATGCTACCCAGGACCCCAAATCGCCACCGGCAAAGGCTTTGCTGTTGTCCATACCCATGGTCAAGTTACGCGGAGTGTGGCAGGTGCCGCAGTGCTCCATCGCATCCACCAGATAACGACCACGGTTCCAGTCATCGCTTTTGCTCGGATCGTTCTTAAGCTCGCCTTTATCAAAGTTGAACCATTTCCAGAAGGTCATGCCCCAACGTTGGTTGAACGGGAAGGAGAGGTCAGTTTTAGCCGGTGCCGAATGTACGCCCGGCAATGACAGCAAATAGGCTTTAATCGCCAGCACGTCTTCACGTTTCATTTTGGTGAAGGAGTCATAAGGCATTGCCGGATAAAGTTGCTGCCCGTCTTTACCTACGCCGTCCTGCACGGCACGCACAAACTCGTCGTCTGTCCAGTTACCGATACCAAACTGTTTATCGGAAGAGATGTTAGTGCCATAAATTACCCCAAATGGCGATGCTAGCGGATAACCGCCGCCAAATTGAGCATTTTTATCGGCGTTGGGCGCGGTATGACAGGCAGTACAGTCCGCCGCTGTTGCCAGATAGGCACCGCGTTTAATCATGTCAGCAGAGTTTGACGCATCATCGGCAAAAGCACTGGTCGCGGCCGCCAGCGGCAACAGTGCTGCCAGCAAATATTTTAATTTCATTTCCACATCCTCATACGATACCCACCGGTGAGTTATCGCAGTTCCTCAGAAGAATCAGGCCAGGCTTTTCAGCACCGAGTCCGCCATGCGAAGCGCCAGCGCTGTTCCCGTTAACGTCGAGTTAACGGTTGAAGCAGAAGGCATGATGCCGGTACCGGCGATAAACAAGTTCGGGTGATCGTGGGTACGACAGTTGCCGTCCACGACCGAATCCTTAGGATCGCTGCCCATGATCATGGTGCCGGTAATGTGCTGGTTGTTGTTGTAAACGCCGCGTTTGCTGTAAACAACTTCCGTTCCGCCCATGGCTTCGGCGATCTTCTTGAAGTCAATCATCGACTGGTCATAGCCTTTGTTGACGTATTCCGGGAACTTGTAATACACCTCGAGGCGTGGAATACCCCATTCGTCCTTCTCGGTCTTGCTGGGAACAACGCGGTTCTCCGGCTCTGGCAGCATTTCCAGCAGGCAGTTCAGTAGCACGTAGCGGGGTGCCTGATAGGCCAGCTTGTCATTCAGTGCCTTGCCGTAATAGCCCTGTTTCACCAGACGTTCGGTCAGAGAACGCACCGGCGAGGTGTTTGCCAGGTCAACGCGGAGCGCAGAGCGCTCGTTACGCCAAGAGCCGTCACGCAGGTTGTTAATACTGCCCGGACGCATTGGACCACGACCAAAATAAACCGGCTCGTCGGCCAGGAATTCGACCGAGGTGCCAGGGTGGTCCATCAGGTTACGACCCACCATGCCAGAGCTATTGGCGATACCGTTGGGATACTTGTCGCTGGTAGAGATCAGCAGCAGTTTTGGACTTTCCAGCCCGTTAGCGGTCAGAACGAAACGTTTACCCGTAACTTTGTGCGTCTGCTTTTCTTTATCCAGATAATGGATTGCCACGATATTACCGCTGTCGTCGGCTTCAATTTTGTAAACCACGGCATTGGCGATGATGCGTACGCCAGCCTCATAGGCGCGGCGAGCAGAGATACCGCCGTGATACTGCGCGTCGATCGGGCAAACCGGCATACAGTTATTGTTACCGCAGCAGGCAGGGCGACCGTCGTAAGGAATACTGTTACGGGCCTGAGGGCCGATACCGACAATGTAGCCCAGCGGCGCAACGCGTTCTTTAATTCGTTCAAAGCCGTAAGACAATGGGATGCCTGGCAGCGGGTAAGGCTGAGAACGCGGTGACCCTAAATCGTCATCACCTGAAACGCCCATTTTAATTTCAGCTTCGGAGTAATAAGGCTCCAAGTCTTCATAGCTGATTGGCCAGTCGCGACCCACGCCATAAAGGGTGTTGATTTTCATATCGTTAGGCAGCAGACGGAAAGCCTGTCCGGCCCAGTGCCAGGTAGTACCGCCGACACCGCGCAGATACTGCGCTGCATACACGTCCGGGCCTTTTTGAATCAGATAGTTATTATCTTTTGGCTGGAACTTTGGCTGTGGTGCCCACGGTTTTGCCGGATAAGGCTCGGTAAAATCGCCTTTCAGCGGCGACTGGCGGAACAGTTCAACCGCTTCGTCACGCTTGAAAAACGGGCCTGAGTCCAGCATCAGCACGGAAACTCCGGCTTTAGCCATCTTTTCGGCAGCCAGAGAACCGGCAATACCTGCACCAATGACGATTACGTCAGCGTTCAATGCTTCAGCCATGGGTTGCTACCTCGCTTTCAGGCTTGTGGATCCAGAAGTTCGGTTCGCCAACCGCATAACTTGGGGGTAATAGACTGTCTTTCACGAGTTCATAGCTCACAATATTTTCAAAGCCGATACAGACCTGTGTGCCGGGCTGGCCAACTACGCCTAGATACCAGCCATTAACCAGCTGTTGGTAAAGCTGCCCCAACGCCGCGGGCTGCTGTGCCAACAACTGATGCAAAGGATCGCCAATCACATCGCTGTGGGCGTCAAGCAGGGTAGTCAACGCATCAAGTTGAGCATCCAACTCTGCATGATGCAGCCAGCTGTACAGAGCCTGACCCAAATGGGATTCCAGGTTGTCCATTGCGGTCAGCTTTTTCGAGAGTTGCATAAAGTTGTCTGGCATCGTTATCGCCGAGGCCAGAGGCGGCGCTGCCAGCGCCAGATTGGTGAACACACTGCTGCCAAGCAACTGGCTGCCGAAACCGGCCGCAAGAACGCTCGCAGTACCAAGTACAACTCGGCGGCGTGAAAGATTGATCATGGTGGTTTTCCGTAAAATCAGTCGGTTAAAACATTCCGTTTAGTTCGGAGCCCTGTCGTGTAAAAAAACTGATGTAAAGGTGATGCAAAAAACGCCATTGTTTGAAAATATCGAATCATTAGGTACGTCATTGACTAAATGTGACCGATATATTGTTAAATGTTTCGCTGATGTTAATTCACTTCTTTTAATGGGTGAATAGATAGTTTCGTAACTAAAGTAAATGGTTAGGGTGATTTATGATGATAATTTATACAAAACCGTGCGCAAAGCCTTGTCTTATCTAGGGTTATACAATAAGTGCTATTGCGAACCGAATGATACATTTTAAAATGGAATTTTCGTGAATTGTGAACTAAGTCCGATTTTTATTATGGTTGGATTGAGGATTTGTTAAGTCTACGCACCCGCTACGGGGTCTGGGCCAACAGTATGATTATTGTGATGTTATATGATTTCTAATATGCCGGTAGAGAGGTCATAAATACGCCTTTTACTCAATTGGAAC
Source organism: Serratia sp. M24T3 (assembly GCF_000257645.1). Classification (GTDB taxonomy): domain Bacteria; phylum Pseudomonadota; class Gammaproteobacteria; order Enterobacterales; family Enterobacteriaceae; genus Rouxiella. Next base: position 5,653 of record NZ_AJHJ01000007.1, on the reverse strand, counting down.
GTTTATGACTGAAACAATTTTAGGATTTAGCGGCGAACGCAGCGATCCTCTTGGCTGTGTAAGCCATTTAGGTAATGGATATCGGGCTTACAGTCCGCTACTGATGCGCTTTAACAACCCGGACAGCTGGAGCCCGTTTGGTTCCGGGGGAATTAATCCCTATGCCTATTGTGAGGGTGGCCCGATTAATCGTGCCGATCCCTCTGGCCATATGAGCTGGCAAGCCGGGTTGGGAATAGGGCTGAGTATTGTGGGCGTTTTGGCGGCCGTTTACACCGGTGGCGCGTCAATTGCCGCTGCGGGAAGTATCATGGGAGCTTTGGCTGGAGCCTCCAGCGTAACGTTGGTTGTCGGGGGAAGTACTCTGGCAGCAGATATCACCGGCATCGCCAGCGCAGTCACCGAAGATAGCCAACCAAAGGCCTCGGCAACTTTGGGCTGGTTGTCTATGGCGACGGGCATTCTATCGATGGGGGCGGGATTTACAGGGGCGCTGAGAAGCAGTGAGGGTTTGGTTGGCAAAATGGCTGGCTCGGCCACATTAGAAGAAAACGTGGAAAATATAGATACCAATCCAGAAACACGCGTTTTTTATTACGATTATGATATAGCTGCAAATGGGGAAAAAATTGCCATCGGTGAAAATGGTTACATCAGGAATTTCGCGGCAGGGGACAATCCGGCCGTCATCATGCACGGTAAGCCGGACTATCTTTCGGTCGATGGCACTAATCAGGTGGACGCCTGTGGCATGGTTTCACGGGTGAAAGATAAGTTCCAAATTGACCTTGAGCAGAACGTTCGAGGAAAATCACTGCACCTAATCAGCTGTTACGGCAATTTACATGCTCAGAAGCTTGCCAACAGATTGAATTGCCCAGTGATAGCCTATGGAGAGGATACTATATATACGTGCTCTACGCTGAAGCGGGCAGCCACTGGCAAGCCAATGGTATTGGTTCCGCGGGATCGGGCTTTGTTGAAAGATATTGAAGTGGCAAGGGTGAAAAAACGTTTATTCAAGAATGCTACTGCGACCACGTTTATGCCAGTTCCCATCCCTTTTGCCATGCCCAGGTTGGGATTTATGATTTAGGCGTCGCCGTCGCCCTGACAAGCTGTTGGTAAATTGTCAGGCACTGCTCCAAACGCTGCACTTCGCAGTATTCATCTGTTTGGTGAGCCATGGAAGGTTCGCCCGGTCCGAGGATCACGCAGGGGGGATTGCCCAGCGCAGCAAGCAGCAGGGCGGCATCGGTAAAATAGGGCACAATACGCGGCTCTATCGGCGTGGAGTGATAAGGCTGGCACAGTGCGATGGTTTGCTGGACCCAGCCGTGCAGGCGATCGGTTAACACCGCAGGCAGGTCAACCAGTGTTGAAATAGTGACGGCGTCACTTAAATGATACTGCAATTTTTGCCTGATATCTGAATGGTTTAGTGTAGGGTCGGTTCTCATATCGACGTCAAAATTGGCGCGATCCGGCACTGAGTTAATATTTAACCCGCCACGAATAACGCCGACGTTTAGCGTGGGCTTTTTCATCAACGGATGCGCGGGGCCGAGTTCGAAGCTGCGAATTTTACCCATCGCATCCACCGCCAGATAAATGGCGTTGATTCCCAGTTCCGGCATTGAGCCGTGCGCGGTTTTTCCATGAGTTTCGCAACGTAGCCATAATGCCCCTTTGTGACCAATCACCGGATAGTTGGCGGTAGCCTCGCCGACAATCACCGCCGAGGGCAGTGGAAGCTCGATTTCGGCGTTTTGAATCAACGCCCGCGCGCCGTCACAACCTGTTTCTTCACCGCCTGTCAGTAACAGCACTACGCCACTGCCAGTTTTGCACGACTCGTATTCGTTGATGCAGGCCACAATAAACGCCGCCACGGCCGCTTTCATATCGCTGCTGCCACGGCCATACAGCCGACCCTTTTCCACGTCGCGGCCAAACGGATCATACTGCCACGGGGCATTGCCCAGCGGCACAGTGTCCAGATGTCCCGAAAATGCCAAGGGCTTTCCTGACGAATTCCCGCGGATACTGGCGATAATATTCATTCTTTTTTCACCAAACGGATGCTCGGCGACCTCAAAGCCGTGCTGGCGAAGATATTCACTGAGCCACAGCAGGCAGTCTTTCTCATTGCCCGGTGGATTGATGGTGTCAAAAGCCAGCAGTTTTTGCGTCAGTTCAATCACTGAAAGTTCAGATTTCATAGGTTTCCCTGGTGTGGGCAAACGAGTATCAAACAATAATAGTGCCGAAAACGCGCTGCGGATTGTTAATCAGCAGCTGTTCCAGCTGTTCGCCGCTCACCCCATGACGGCGCAGGCGGGGAACAAAATGTTTTAAAATATAACCATAGCCGTGGCCGCCAAAGCGGGTCAGCATTGTTTTAAGAAACACGTCTTGAGAAAGTAATACCTGATTAATGAATCCATCGTCGATAAGCGATTTAATCGCCTGCGCATTTTCCTCGTCTGAAGGAGACTGGGCACTCTCATCGGCATAGAAATAGTTCATGCCTATCATGTCGTACTCCAAAAAAGCGCCGCGTTCGGCCAGCGTTCTTTGATAATTTTTATCATCAAAGCTGGGATTCATATGACACAGCACGGTGTGATGCAGGTCAGCCCCTTCTTCCGCCAGAATATCCAGCACTTTATGGCCCAAACGCTCCCATCCAGGCAGGTGCACCTCAATGGGCACGCCGGTTGCGGCATTGGCCCGTCCTGCGGCGCGCAGCGACTTTTCCTCATTGGCGGTAAAGGCGCTGGAGACCCCGATTTCGCCAATCAGCCCGGCAATGACTTCCGGCTTGTCGGTGAAACCGCCCACGTCATAGATAATCTGATCGGTCAGCGTTTCCAAAGAATGGGTTTTAACATAGGCAGGATGCGAAGGTTCCAGATAAAAACCGGTGCCCATAATGATGTTCAGCCCGGTCAGGCGTGAAATCCGTTGCAGCGCTTTCGGATCGCGCCCGATGCCGATATTGGTCGGATCCACCACGCTTTGCCCGCCCTGCGCCTTGAAATTCATCAGCTCTTCAATTGCCAGATCGACGTCAAAAAGCTGGCAATTGTCCCGACTTGCCAGGGGATTTAGCGAAAGCTCGCCAAGATTTTCGATTTTGACCGGCATTTCAGCAATATGGCGATCGCTACAGCAGCAGGGCGGCACCCACTTACCTGAAGCATCGAGCAGGATATGCTCATGCATCAGCGTGACACCCAGGCTGCTCACCGGCATTGGCCCGAGCACGGTAGTCACATGACCGCTGGTAACACCCAGCGGAAACGGGTCGGGATGGCGAAATAATGAACCAGAAGTCATGAGCGCTATCCTTTACTAGTTCGAGCGGGATTGAAAATGCGCGTGTTAAGCCAGATGGCCAGTAAAATAATTAACCCGGTGGCGATTTGGGTATAAAACGGCGACATGTGGGAGAGGATCAAACCGTTTTGGATAACCGCAATCGACAGCGCGCCGAGCAGCGTGCCGATGATAGTGCCGAATCCGCCAAACAGACTGGTGCTGCCCAACACCACAGCCGCAATCACCTGTAGCTCGAAACCTTCACCCTGGTTCGATGAACCGCTGCCGAGGCGGGCGGTGATAATCATTCCCGCCAGCGCCGCCGCCATGCCGCTCAGCATATACACCCACAGCGTGATAGATCGTGTGTTCACCCCCGCACGGCGCACGCCCTCGGCATTAGCACCGATAGCGGTAACATAGCGACCAAAACGGGTATGAGTCAGTAACACGTGACCTGCCAGCAGTGCGAGCACGCCAAGGATCGCCGGCAGCGGCAGCCCCAGTAGCCAGGCTCGCCCCAGCCAGATAAAGTCACTGTTTTCAGGGATTGGAATTGAATAACCCTGCGTCAGCAGCAGCGCAACGCCGCGAATCACTGCCAGTGTTGCCAGCGTGACAATAAACGCCGGTATGCCTTCGTAAGCGATAAAATAACCATTAATCGCACCAATCACTGCGCCTAAAGCCAGACCTGCCAGCAATACTACCGGCCACGGCCAGCCCCAGTTGTTTAGCGCGATAGCCGAAAGCGCGCCCACCAACGCCAGCGTAGATCCTACCGAGAGGTCGATTCCGCCAGTGGTGATAACCAGAGTCATGGCTGCGGCGACAATCAACAGCGGGGCGCTTTGGCGTAAAATATTCAGCCAGTTGTATTTCGAAAGAAAATCATCGGTTGCGAAAGTGAAAACCACGCAGCAAAAAATAAAGAAAACCGCAATGCTGACCACGCCAGAATGATTGTGCAGGATGCGGCGTGATAGCGAATGTTTAATCAGTCGTGGACTGGACATATTCACAATGCTCATGGGCTTACCTTATGAAAGACTCAGTGAGGGACAGTTTCACGAGCCGAATGTGCCTCGAATTTTTGCCCGACAATCAGGTTGACGATGTCAGACAGGCTGGTGTCGGCAATTTTTCGGTCAGCAACGTTAGTGCCTTCGTACATCACCATTATTCGATCGCAGACCAGGAACAGGTCCTGCAAGCGGTGAGTTATCAGGATCACCGAAACGCCGCGAGCGCTAACCCGCCTGACCAGTTCGAGCACGGCCTCAACCTCGGCAACGGCCAATGCGGCGGTGGGTTCGTCCATAATCAACACTTTGGGTTCAAACGCCGCAGCGCGTGCGATGGCGATTGCCTGACGCTGACCGCCAGACAGATTGCGCACCAGAAGCCGGGTATCAGGAATCGAAATCCCCAAACCTTTCAGCATCTCGTGGGCCTGTTCATGCATCTTTTTTTCATCAAGAAAAGGAATGCCCAGCAAGCGAGTTTGCGGCTCGCGGCCCATAAACAGGTTACCCGCCACGTTAACGGTGTCGCAAAGAGACAGGTCCTGATAAACCATCTCGATGTGACAACGACGAGCATCTGAAGGGTTGCTAAAATTAACCTCTTCACCGTCGATACGCAGTGTGCCGCTGCTGGGAACCACCGCGCCGGCCAGAATTTTAGTGAGTGTGGATTTACCCGCGCCGTTATCGCCGACCAGCCCGAGGACTTCTCCCGGAGCAAGGCTGAGATTAACGCCGCGAAGAGAGCGGATTGAACCGTAGGTTTTGGTGATATTAATCATCTCAACCCTCGGCGGGCCTGACAGGTCTCTGGACATAAATCTGCTCCATCACGAAAGAGGCGGGCGGAAAGCACATTGGCAGGGCCTGAAAAAGGCCGATATTGCCTGCATTTAGCCTCGCCGTTATTCGCCATTACCGATTTCCCTTTCCTTGTAAACCGGTTTACCCAAATGGCAAAAATAACGGCGAAACGGCTATTCCCGCTCAACCGATTAACAAACCAATGAGTGTGGATATCTGAGTCGCCAAAAATAAATTTGCACTAAGCGTGCCAATTTATCGAATTGAAGGTGAAGGCAAGCAGATGCAAGATAAATGAAGGAGGTTTTAAATCATTATAAAACAGCTAATTAAACCGTTTTATGAAAAGGAATAATTATTGTCCGCAGGCAGTAAGATCGCTATCTGGTGAACACGGGTAATTCTGTTGGATAAAAAATAGTCTGCCCCATTTTTGAGCGATAGAGCCAAAATGGGGCGAAATTTTAACCTTTGGAATGCCACGGCGAAACGGAATCTCC
>NZ_AJHJ01000006.1 GCF_000257645.1 Serratia sp. M24T3 | reverse complement strand
TGATAATACTCAAGCCACCCTTGCCGCTTTTAATGAAAAATACCGGGCAAATATCTCAATCAAAATTATCAATAACGATAAGAATTTGGGACTAAGTGCTTATCAGCGGCTGATTCCTATGGCCAAAGGCGATTACATTATTGAAGTTGATGATGATGTTCTTGAGTTTCCGGATGCAGTGGATGATGTATTTGTAAAATACCTTAACACTTTCAAAAAATTCGGTTTCTTGTGTCTCGATGTTGTACAAAATGAACATACCAACGGAGCTAAACCCCCAGCCTCCGAGTACACCGATTTTAGCCTGGATGGATTAACCCTCCAAATCGGCCCAACTGGAGGTTGGTGTGCCGGATTCAGGAGAAAAGACTATCGCCTGATCTCAATTTTCTTCGAAAGATTCACCAAATTAAGCTTTAACAACGGTGAAGACGGTGTCCTTTCCCGATACTTTAGAAGATTGGGTAAAAAATCTGGTGTGATCAAAGACGTTAAATGTTTCCATGCAGTGGGCCCATATTACGCTAAGCAATACAGCTCACTCGATAGGGACATTGAAAAGTACGAAACGGCGGGTATCACCTACCTGTCTGACGAGTATAAATCTCATCGTTGAATTCTTTCCGCCAGAGTCTTCTGGCGGATTTCTTGTCTTCATTCCACCTAGTCCGTAATTCCCATCCTGATTGAAACGCTTTTGATTAAGTGACACTGACGAAGACTCCCTCCTCTTTGATTGCACAGTAAATCTGCGAAAAGTACACCTTTCCTGACAGACCTTTACTGATGGATTAGAAAATAACCCCAGGAAACAGGTCGTTTTTTGAGCTAAACTGATTGCGCTACGTAAAATCTGAGAATCTTTAGTACCCGTTACCGCTCAATTTTTACGTATAACAATTTTTCTGAGGCTAACATCTATATAATCAACAACATATTGATAACATGCCGGAAAATGTAAACATCTACACACAAAATAAATTATTGAGCTATAGCGCAAAAAGTCCTATATTGGCCGCGCTTTAACTAGAGCTATTACTTTTAAATTCATTTATTCAATTGGGACGTTAGTGATAACCCCGGTTGTAGGAGAGATATGATGACGGATAAAGTCCGTATTGATACTTTAGGTGCTAATTCATTTACTGAAAACAATGAAACCTATTTGGCGAGACAAGCTGAATTTGAATCGAATGTTAGGAGTTATCCGCGCAAACTTCCTTTAGCGATCGCTAAAGCATTGGGTGTGTGGATTACCGACGTTGAGAATAATCAATATCTTGACTGCCTGGCCGGTGCGGGAACGCTGGCTCTTGGACACAACCATCCGGACATTCTTCAAAGCATCCAAAATGTCATTACTAGCGGCTTGCCGTTACATACGCTTGATCTGACGACGCCGTTGAAAGACAAGTTTTCAGACTATTTGCTGTCTATTTTGCCGGGTAAAGGCAAAGAGTACTGCCTGCAGTTCACCGGCCCTTCTGGTGCCGATGCTGTTGAAGCTGCACTGAAGCTGGCGAAGAAATACACCGGTCGTTCTGGCGTGATCAGCTTCTCTGGCGGCTACCACGGTATGACTCACGGTGCTTTGGCGGTCACAGGTAACCTGTCTCCAAAAGAAGCAGTCAACGGGATGATGCCAGAAGTACAGTTTATGCCTTACCCACATCTTTACCGCTGCCCGCTGGGCATTGGCGGCGAAGCTGGCGTAAAAGCGCTGACCTACTACTTTGAAAACCTGATCAACGACGTTGAAAGCGGCGTTCGTAAACCTGCGGCTGTTATTCTGGAAGCCGTTCAGGGCGAAGGTGGTGTTAACCCGGCTCCTGTCGAGTGGTTACAGCGCATTCGTAAAGTGACTCAGGAACACGGCATTCTGTTGATTGTCGACGAAGTTCAGGCTGGTTTCTGCCGTACCGGCAAACTTTTTGCCTTCGAACATGCAGGTATCGAGCCAGACATTATCGTGATGTCCAAAGCAGTTGGCGGCGGTTTGCCACTGGCAGTTCTGGGTATCAAGAAACAGTTTGATGCGTGGGAACCAGGCCACCATACCGGTACTTTCCGTGGTAACCAATTGGCTATGGCAACCGGCCTGACGACTCTGCAATATATGAAAGATAACAATCTTGCAGATAAAGTTGCGGCACAGGGTGAATGGCTGAAAGGCAAACTGGCAGATCTGCAGAAACGTTATCCAGTAATAGGTAACATTCGCGGTCTGGGCTTGATGATTGGTATCGAGATCGTTAAACCAAACGAAGCACAGGATCACATGGGTTGCTACCCTGCCGATGGCCAGCTTTCTGCTTTGCTGCAGAAAAAATGCTTCGAAGCGGGTCTGATTCTCGAGCGTGGCGGTCGTAACGGTTGCGTACTGCGCCTGTTGCCTTCTTTGCTGATCACCAACGAAGAACTGGGTATTTTCCTGGATAAATTTGAGCAGGCGTTCCTTGCCGCTGGCATCAAACCTGTTTGAGTGGAGTTAAAGACCGGATGTCGAAGTTAAACCCGATCCTTGCCGCCTCGGTGCAGAGCACTGAGGCTTACCAGCAGGCGATCGCCCAAAGTAGTGCAGCCGTTGTTCAGTGGCTGCAACAACCCGAGATGTATCAGGGAAAAAGCGTTGCTGAACTGCGTGAGCGTATTACTTTGGACTTCAATCCTCAAGGCCTGGGCAACCAGGCTGCGATTGAACGTGCGATTGAATACTTTTTAAAAGATAGCCTGTCGGTACATCACCCACAGTGCGTTGCGCACCTTCACTGCCCTAGCCTCGTAATAAGCCAGGCTGCGGAAGTGTTAATTAACGCAACCAATCAGAGCATGGACTCCTGGGACCAAAGCCCTTCAGCGACCATCATCGAAATCAAGCTGATTGAATGGCTGCGTACTCAGGTTGGCTATCAGCCTGGCGACGCCGGTGTATTCACCAGCGGCGGTACTCAGAGCAATCTGATGGGCCTGATGCTGGCACGTGACGCCTTCTTCGCGCGCCAGGGACATTCTGTGCAGCAAGATGGCCTGACTGGAGACCTGAAAAAGATTAAAGTCTTCTGTTCTGAAAATGCACACTTTTCTGTGCAAAAGAACATGGCTTTGATGGGCCTGGGTTATCAGTCCGTGACGCTGGTCAAAACCGATCGCTTCGCTCGTATGGATCTCAACGATCTGACCGAGAAATTGGCGTTGGCTAAAGCTAACGGCGAGCAAATTTTGGCGATCGTTGCTACAGCAGGTACTACCGATGCTGGCGCAATCGACCCGCTACGTGAAATTGCCGCTCTGGCCGCAGAACACCAGATCTGGGTACATGTCGATGCTGCATGGGGCGGCGCGCTGTTGCTGTCTGAGAAGTATCGCGATTATCTGGACGGAATTGAACTGGTCGACTCCATCACTCTGGACTTCCACAAGCAATTCTTCCAGACCATCAGCTGCGGCGCGTTCTTGCTTAAAGAATCACGTCATTATGAGCTGATGCGTTATCAGGCGGCATACCTGAACTCAGAGTTTGATGAAGCTCAGGGCGTGCCAAACCTGGTATCCAAGTCTCTGCAGACGACCCGCCGTTTCGACGCGTTGAAACTGTGGATGGGCCTGGAGGCATTGGGTCAGAAGCAATACGCTGCAATCATCGACCACGGCGTGACATTGGCGCAAGAAGTTGCCCAGTACGTTGGCGAACAGCCTCAGCTTGAGCTCGTCATGCAGCCACAGCTGGCCAGCGTGTTGTTCCGCTATCGTCCTGAAGCATTGGCAAATAGCGGCGATGCTGCTGTTGCCCTGTTCAACCAGAAAATTGGTGATGCGTTGCTGGACTCTGGCCGCGCTAACCTGGGTGTAACCGAGTCTAACGGTGTGACTTGCCTGAAAATGACTTTGTTGAACCCTACCGTTACGCTGGAAGACATCAAGCTTCTGTTGGCATTGGTAGACAAGACCGCACAGCAGTTGCTGACAGCCTAATATTCTATCCTGCATTTATGCAACAAAAGCCGAAAATAGTTAACTGTTTTCGGCTTTTTTATTGGTGCTTAAGACGCCCAATGAAGTTCATCGGGCGTTACTAGGCTGAAAAGTGTCAACCTATATCAGGACAAGTCCGGTTTATTTTTTTAACACGGCGTTAAACCAGCTTTTATGATCGCTAAACTGGTCACGAATAGCCGCATATCCACAGCGTCCGAATTTAGATGTATCAATTTCCATCCCTGAAGTCACAGCCACCACTTTGTTGCCTATAATTAATGGCCCACCAGAGTCTCCCGGATTGCAAGAACCTGTATCAGCATTTGCCCAGAGGATGTTTCGTGGTTGGTTTTGTACCGTCATTTTAGCCTGATACAGAGGTGTCGTAGTTCCCTGCGGATAAATAACGTTATCATGAGGGCCATAGCCCATCATTAAGCCGGTATCGCCTTGATTAGCATCATAATCAAAGCTGACTTGAGCATAAGAGGCCAGAGGATGCTCCTTTACCAAAGGTAGTAGAGCAATATCATGGTCGTTGTCAATAAACGCGATATTTTTAACCGCAACTTTCACTCCGTCGTTAGCCGGTAAATTATTACTGCCAAGGGTGCTGTAATGTACAGTGACCTCAGCTCCCGAGTTCACACAGTGGCGTGCAGTAAGAATATATTTCGCACTAACGGCGACGCCAGTGCAGCTTTTTACCCCCCCTTCAATCACTTGAACGGCCCAGGCAGTAGGAGGCGACAGCTCACCTCTCATGATATAGGCAGCGCTCGCATTAAATGACAACAGTACTGCACAGGCAATTACGGTATAAAACAGTTTATTTTTCACGCTTTACTCTTATTGTTGATAATCAAGGACAGTGACTATAACAGTGCGAGTTTTCGGAGACCCTTAAAGGCCCTCTCATATAACATCAGAATAATTAGTTAAACCTAACCTATTGAATTAAAACCCTAAAACACTGCCTGAAATGATAGGATACCCATAATCAAAGCGTTATTAATTCTTGAATAGTGCACAGTAGTTAATAAAAGCACATTGTATGTTGTAACTAAATATACCATTTTACATTATTAATGGTGAATTCCACGGCAACCTGCGTACCAGTGATTACACTTATTGATTACAAGGTGATTTTTATCAATCAGGAGTTAACATGACTACAAAAAGACGCTCAGTGCCTGGCATTCACCCTTATGATGGCCCCGCAGGCGGCTGGGGGGCTCTAAAAGCCACGGCGATTGCTGTTCGTACTCAAATGGATAATCTGACAGCTCCCGCTACGCTTTTACGCACTAATCAGCCAGATGGTTTCGACTGCCCTGGCTGCGCATGGCCAGATAAAGAGAAACATTCAACCTTCCAGTTTTGTGAAAATGGCGCTAAAGCCGTGACCTGGGAAGCAACCAGCAAACGTGTCACGCCGGAGTTTTTTGCACAAAATACGGTTAGCTCATTGCTTGAAAGATCTGACTTTGAATTGGAAGGCTATGGTCGTATAACTCATCCAATGGTTTATGATCGAGATAGCGACACCCTGCGCCCAGTCGAATGGGACGTGGCGTTTAATCGCATTGGTGAAATCCTTCGTGGGTTAGACTCCCCCGATGAGGCTGAGTTTTACACTTCAGGCCGCGCCTCTAATGAAGCAGCTTACCTGTTCCAGTTATTTGCCCGCGAATTTGGCACCAATAATTTCCCGGACTGTTCCAACATGTGCCACGAAGCCACCAGTGTGGGCCTGCCGCAGTCTATCGGTATCGGCAAAGGCACCGTTTCATTGGATGACTTTGATGAAACTGATCTGATCATTTCTATTGGCCACAATCCTGGCACTAACCACCCTCGCATGATGGGTACTTTGCATGAAGCGGCAAGACGCAATGTGCCCATCATTGTGTTTAATCCACTGCGCGAAAGAGCGCTAGAGCGTTTTGCCGATCCGCAAAGTATTATCGAGATGGCGACTTACAGCTCAACGAATATTGCCTCAACCTATTATCAGGTAAAGGCCGGTGGCGATGCTGCGGCATTGAAAGGCATTATTAAAGCCTTGCTGGAGCTAGAGGGTGAAATTGGCAATATTCTCGATTACGATTTTATCGCCGAGCACACGCAAGGTTTTGACTTGCTGGCCGCCGATATGGCAGCAACCCGTTGGGATGATATCGAGAAAGAAGCTGGCCTGACTCGAGATAATTTGCAAAAAGTCGCGGCGCTGTATGCCAAATCAAAGGCCACAATTGTGACCTACGGCATGGGCGTTACTCAGCACAACAAGGGCACCGCAAATGTTCGCTTAATTGCCGATCTACTGCTGTTAAGAGGTAACTTCGGTAAACCCGGTGCAGGAATTTGCCCGTTGCGTGGTCATTCCAACGTTCAGGGCAATCGCACTGTGGGCATTACCGAAAAACCGTCTGCAGCGTTTCTGGAAAAAATTCAGCAAGTATTTGGCTTTACCCCTCCGAAAGAGCACGGACACGACGCCGTTAAAGCGATGGAGGCAATGGTCGATGGCACCGCAAAAGCACTGATTTGTCTCGGTGGCAATTTTGCCGTTGCGCTTCCCGACCCGGAAAAATGCTTCCCCGCCATGCAGAATCTCGATTTGAGCGTACACATAGGCACCAAGCTTAATCGTTCACATCTGTTAGTCGCCAAAGAAACCTATGTTTTCCCGTGTTTGGGTCGTACCGAACTGGATTTGCAGGACAGCGGTCGTCAGTCAATTACTGTTGAAGACTCAATGTCGATGGTCCATGCATCTTCCGGTAAGCTAAAACCCGCCTCTGAATGGCTGCTTTCAGAACCCGCTATCGTCGCGCGCATGGCCAAGGCTACCCTGCCCCAAACTAAAGTGCCGTGGATTGAGCTGGCCGGGGATTATCGTCTAATCCGTGATTTGATCGAAAAAACGATTCCGGGCTTTGATAAATACAATCAACGTATCGAAGCGCCCAATGGATTTCGCATGCCTCTGCCTCCGACAGAGCGCAAGTGGCCAACGCCAACAGGTAAGGCAATTTTCTCTGTGTTTGACGGCATCACAGAAGATATCTCTATTGATGACCCGGAAATGCTACGGATGATTACTTTGCGTAGCCACGACCAGTACAACACGACAATTTATGCCATGGATGACCGTTATCGCGGAGTATTTGGCCGTCGGGATATCCTGTTTATGAATGATGTGGATCTTGAATCACGCGGGCTGGAGCATGGCGATTTAGTGGATATTGAAACATTGGTCGCGGGTAGTCATCAGAGACTGGAAAATATTACCGTCATTGCCTACAACATCGCTCCGGGTTCAGTAGGAGCCTATTATCCAGAGGCTAACGTATTGATTCCACTAAACTACATTGATAAAGAAAGCGGTACGCCTTCTTATAAATCGTTGCCGGTAAGAGTGTTAAAACACCTTGTGAGTTAAGCCTAATCCCCTTCGGGTAGAGTCACTCGTAGGGGATTTAGTCTCCAACAATTGAATCGCTATCACGTCACTCGGCTTAACTGCTAAAGATTTAATTAAAAATACTCTACAAAATCGCTGATTCACTGCCATCAACTCCTAAAAATCTATTGCAGCGAGATGCCTCGCAAAACGGCATTAAATCTCAGACTGATTATCTCTATTGACTCTAGACTGAGCTCCACGAATTCGTTCTCACGCTTTCATACGGAGCAAAAATCATGATCCCAGCCATAACCGCGCTCAAAGGTAGTTTATCGACTGCTGAACAGCTCGTTAATGTGTTGCCACCGCTGACCATACGAAGCCTGCTACGAGATACTTATCTCGACACCGGGCAGGAGGTAAATATCAGGCGTAAGGGAGAACTTTCATGGATAGAAAACCAAAATGTGGCTTCACTGACAGGCCGAATCGAGTTTATTAATCAACTCATCTCATACGTTATCGGAAATATTCCACAAAGAAACACCCCGCTGACATTGGTCTCTATGGGATCAGGCGGGTTGCTGACTGAGAAATTTATTAATCAGCAACTTAAAAAGGCCGGCTATAGCGATATTCATTGGCGAATGATAGACGTGGACTACCAACAAAACGGCTACAGGCCGTCCCGCAATGAGTTTCGTGATAAAGTCGAAAAAAACGTCCTGTCATTTACCAGCGAGCAGGCTTACCTCAATAAAAATTCAGGACCGACAACACTGGCAGTCGATGATAAGTTTCGTGGTGCAAGCATCATTTTATCCATTGATCCCCCCTCGCCTCTTGAAGGGCAAGAAGCTGCCACCTGTGACGTGTCCGACTGCATGCTGATTCGCGGCAGGCCGGTAAACGACATTAAACAGGCCAACGCTATCTATTTATTGGTTGCTGATAAATCAGGACAGGACAAGTTAATACAGGTTCATCAGCATCTGACGGCAGGCGATCATGTCGTGATGATGGAAGGTGTTTTAAAATGTACTCTTAATTCACAAAGTGACTGCGAGGTAACCTTTTGTCCTTCATCCAGTGGTCAGGCGCTAAATCGCGATGTAAAACCATTTATGGAATATGTGCACAGAGTTGCCGACCAGACCGGGCAGAAACTCGAACTGCAACATATTGATAAAGCCTTGGGGAAATATATCTCCAGCCTGGAAAACGCTGGCTTGGCGGGTATCAAGTTTTACGTCTCGGATTATGACACTAGCGTCACTCGCCTAAGGCAACATTTTCAGAACGGGAACAATCCGGCGCTTTTTGCTGCGTTTGAAAACAACCAGGTAAGCTTTCAACCTTAAAGCCGGGTAAACATTATTGCTGTTACACTGTTGCAAGAGATTTTAGACTCGTACAGGAATAGAACCTTGACTACCGCCACAAAAAAGTTCGACTTTGAAACAATCATTGATCGCCGCACGCAGCGCTCCACAAAATGGTTGGAGGTCGCCGAATTTGCAGACAGCCCACTCGGGCCGATAATTCCATTGTGGATAGCCGATATGGATTTCAAATCACCGCCTGCGGTGATTGGGGCACTACAGCGAGCCGTCGAACACGGCATCTTTGGCTACTGCGAATGGCCCTTAGACTTTTTTGAAGTGTTTTGCCGATGGCAAGCTACGCGACACAACTGGGCAATCGACCCACAGTGGGTATTACCCTGCGAATCGGTAATCAGCTCCATGGAATTAATCATTCGCGCCCACAGCCAACCTGAAGACGAGGTGATTATTTTCTCACCCGGGTTCGGCACCTTTAACCGCATTATTAATCATACCGGTCGCCGCATTGTTGACGTGCCGCTGGTCGAGAACGAATGCACCTATTCGCTAGATATCGCCCTGCTGGAAGGCAGTATTACGCCACGTAGCCGGATAATCATCCTATGTAATCCACATAATCCATTAGGTAAAGTCTGGAGAAAAACAGAGTTAAGGCAGATTGCCGAGCTGTGCCAGCGCCACAATTTATTATTGCTTTCAGATGATGTGCATCAAGACTTGATTATCGGTGAGGAGCCTTACACCCCGATTGCCAGCCTGGATCCACAGTATGCCGATTTCACCATCACGTTTACCTCACCGTGCAAACCTTTTAATCTCAGCGGGTTGCCTATTACCCAGCTTGTTATTAAAAATGATGCGCTTAGACAAACGCTGAGCCATGAACTTGAGGAGCTTAGCGTTCATAAGCCGAATATGTTAGGCATGATTGCCTGCGACGCAGCCTATCGCCACGGCGGCCCTTGGCTTGATGCCCTACTTGAAACGCTTCGAGCCAACTATACGCTGCTCGAAGAGGGGTTAAAGAAAATTCCCAACTTGACGCTATTTCGCACCGAAGGAAGCTATCTGGCGTGGATAGATTTTCGAAAAAGTGGTTTATCGCATTCCGAACTGCAGAATATTTTGATTAAAAAGGCCGGTCTGCTACCTAACAACGGGCTCAAATTTGGGATTAACGGTGAAGGCTTTATGCGGCTTAATTTTGCCCTGCCAAGGTCAGAATTGGTTAAGGTCATTGAGCGTTTAAGCAGCTGTTTTAGTGATTAAAAATCACATAAGCCTTGCTTTTATAAACAATTACACTAAAAAAGTAGTAAAAAATTGCTGTCTAAAAGACAAGGCTTAAAAAATAGACAGTTGTTTGTAAAGCTATTTTTGATTGTTGTGCTTTCCAAACTTCGATGCCAATTCTTTTTGCCTTTGCTCTGCCATAAATGCCCCTCGTTGCATTCGCTGAGTTTGGTTATTTTCAGTTTGATTGCTGGATCGTTCTAACGAGGATGACCTGATATTTTCTAATTGATCATTAATTCGTTGCCTGAATTCAGAGGAGTTATCAGGAGTAGAGTGTATCGCTCGTCTTTGAGATAGGGTAACCATTGACTGATGGGCAAGGCTGGAAGCATCAGTTTTAGAGGAAGACGGCGATTGCCATTTATCCGCAGGTCTGATTACTGAGCCTAAACGGTTCTCGGCAGAGAAGGCCAGCCGCGAAGTTGATGGCAGCGGAATACTAGAAATTGGCGCTGGTGCAATGCGTGGACGATCGGCAGGGTCTTCCCTATAGGTATATGGAGTTATCCGCAATGTTTCCAATCGATTAATATCTCGATCTTCTCTCTCTGTTTTCGCTTTATCTCTTTCACGAGCTATCAAGTCTGAAGCGGTCATAAATCTGGGATTTTCAGTTGCGCTTCGCCCATGATATGTACTTTCTAAAAACTGGAAATCTGCGGCAGTCCTAAATCTGCTATTAGGGTCGAATTGCTCTCTCCTACGGCGTTCCTCCTCGGCAAGATTTGGAGGAGGTAAATCTGACATTGTCATAAAACTTGGATTGGGGTTAAGTGGATGTCTTCCTGTGTTTTTTTTCAGAAACGGTATGTCGGCCGCTGTCCTAAATCTGGCATTAGGATCAAATAGCTCTCTTCTACGGCGTTCCTCCGCAGCCTCGTCCCGAAGAGATAAATCGGATAATGTCATAACTCTTGGATTGGCATTACTTTCGCGGTGACTATGACTTTCTACTGGTGTTTGAGTGCTTCTATAATTCGACCCTCTCGTGAAATCCCTGGCGCGCAAAATTTCCGGCGGTAAAGTCATGGTCACTGAACCATTGCCATTATCGTTTATTACATACCCTCGCCCTGTCGAAATTGGGTAAACATATTCTGACTCTGGCTGAACATATTCATAGTGTAGCTCATCAATTTCTGATGATCCCTCAACGTAATTATCACCCTGAACGACGACACCATTATCCACTGGCTCTGTTATCTCCTGGTCGAGATGTTCTGCCGGTATTAAGTTAACCGCCTCATTACCCGCCTCTGCACTGACATTTTCCAAAGAAGGATAAACCACCCTCGCCTGCATTGCTTTTTCAGCTTTACTCCTTTGCCTATCCTCCTCTAACAGAATATTCAAATAATGCGACATTTCAATATTCTCTACCATTATCTGTTCACGGTCGGCATATTTTTCGGCTAACTGCTCCTGATATTCTCTCGCTCTAATCTCATCTCTTTGCGCATATTCAAAATTTCGTTCTTCGTTAGCCGCCACTGCTTCAGCTGCCAAAGCATATCCAGCAGCAAGAAAACCGCCTAATCCTGTTGCTGTAGGAACAGCGGGTTCTGGCACAGGCATAAACTCCTGACTAATTACTCTTATTTGACTGGCCACTGTATGTCTGTCAATCGAACTGCTGGTCAGTGAGTGAATTTTTCCTTTTGCTCTTAAGGTGGTACGCAGCCCCCGCTCCGCCGCTTTCTTCAATTTTTTAGCCTGATGGGTATCATCACCATCATGGCCGCGCTTCCTATTAATAGTTCTTTGAGCCTGGATGCTTTGTTGTAAGTTCCCGGCGTGTTCACGAATCAAATGAAAATTATTAGGTAGAGAAGAAAATAAACTCAGTTGATCGTTGATTGAAGCATTGCTATTAATCCTGCTAATATTGCTTTCTATACTTCTGACATGTCCGGTTATGGATGCAATATCAGGGTTAGATGCAAAGTCTAAAACGTCACTACTTTGATCGTTCAATCTAACCAGTGTGTTTTTTATCTTATTCAACGGTGAGGATTTCAGCGTATTAAAAAAAGTTGTTTTATCCTGAGTTAGGCTCAGGGAAAGCTTATCGAGTTGATTACGAATTTTCCCCGTATTATTAGCGATTTTTTCAGACACTTTTTTATTTTCAGATTCAGAGGTTGAATGTCTTGATTGTGCAGGAGACTCATACTCAACAAAATAACTATGTGCAACATTAACAAACTCATTAATTAGAGTAGACCTATAATTACTGTCCGGCACGACCCCATGAATCAGTCGTGCAGCGGCTTCAAGAATCTCCATATTTTCGGTTGTAGCCAATTCATGTGTGGCCGTGACTTCAAAGCGAGTTTCCATTTGCCGCCACAATGCTAACTGATTATTTCTTAATAGAATAACCGTTTGATTACCTGACAATTCAGGCTGATTACTTAAAACACTATTCCCATCGGGGTCAAAATAAAATTCAGTATCGTGTTCGTCATTTTCACTCACAATATACTCTTGCATTTGCCTCGCCAGTCTGCAAAGAAACTCTGCCCGGCTCAGACTGTTAATATATTGCCCGGCAAATTGCAGTTGATTGTTTTGCGCATAGGCTAAAATGTCATCCAGCCCTGTTTGCCGAGGTTCATGAACAGGATGATTAAGACTATTTATGATGTTAAATATCGGATAATTTGATGGTATTAATCCATCATCAACCATGATTTTTAATGCATAGCTGGTTAGCGGACAAATTGCTCTTGTGGGATCATTGATTTGTTGCGAGAGAGAATTAAAAAAACGTTCTGCTGCAGGTGTCGAAGTAAAGAGAGGTAAAAATTTCTTTTTCTCCTCTGGGCTACAGAGCACCAGACATGAATGCAGCAACTGTTGCCAGGCAATAAGTTTACCGTCAACCCAGAACCTGTCGCCCATTTCATCAAGAATCCCCTTTGCATCATTTTCTTTTGCAGGAACAATTAAACTTAAAATGTTGAGATAATACTGTGGATTAATACTTAACAAATTTTTTAGCGTACCCAGATAAAGAGTAAAACTTATAGGGAGATGATTTCCGTTGATGCCAAAACCATTAGCTATTGAGCCACCAAAATCTGCTAGAAAATGTCTGAGCGTAACGATATCTGCCGAGTCAGGGGTATTAGCTCCGGTTCTCAAACTGCGTGATAGTGCATAGGCGAGATCTTCAAGAGCCTGGTAGCCTTGATAAGAGCTAAGTTGGTCAGGATTTGCAAGACTTAGGTAATTGATTTCTGGGGTAGAGCTAACCTGTGAGCCCGTATCGACACTGGCTTCAGACTGAGCTGGATTAAGCATTTTCAGACCGTGAAGTTTAAAAAAACGGTTAACCTCGCTTTCAGACGTTGCCAATAAATTTAAGACGAATGTATCAGCATTAAATAAAATGACCCTCAACATCGCAAGCTTGTCATTTCTCAATGTCTCAACTAACTGTGCTGGTGACAAATTTTTATTTTGAACGGCCCAACGAAGAAATTCCCAGACACTCTTATTCTCGATTTTATCTTTTATTTTATTTAGCCATTCAAGGGGAACTCCTTCTGTAGATGAACTGGCGATAAATCGCTGCCAATTCTCTTCATCCAAAACATTGTACTTTACGCCTTCTATTAATGCAGTCAGTTGGTTTTGACTCATATCCACACTCGGCGCCTCCAGTGTTTGACTCATAGAGTCAATGATGTTTGATAACAGCATTTCCTCCAAACCAAAAGCAGAGGTGGCTTGATTAGCTTCATTAATCATCGCAGATAATAGACCTGAGCTGGTCCTGATATCATCAGGTATTCCCAATCCTAATACGTAATAGTAATCATGAGTTCCCCAGCCTTGTGGTATCATGTGACTGATTTCATGCGCTACAGTCTGCATAATTTTTACTTGCGGAGTTTTAAGGATATTTGTGGTGAAAATCACCCTGCTATTAACATCGTCCGGGAAGGCCTGTGCATAGATACCAGGCCCATGTTTAATGGGTCTTGACAGTAAAAACTGACTCGCATCTTCATTGAGATAACGCCTCACCGTAGTATGATAATCCGTCATTCGTTCTAGCGTTAAATCTAGCATCTGTTGACTAACGCCATGAATATCGATACCTAATTGAGCTGCAATAACGTAATTTATTGTTTGATGAGAAGTTGCACTATTATTGAATAAATCAGTTAGTACACTATCAATTAAAGTTAATGATTCTCTAAGTTGCGGGAACTGATTATACACATCCTGCCCACGAGCAATAAAAGTATATCCCTCATTAACCAGTGCTGTTTCAGTGCTGTCGTTTCTACCGCGAGGTAATACATTTTGCATTTCATCTGGAATCAACCACGGTTGAAATTGATTGTTAATAAAATCCAGAAAATCTGGCTCCTCAAGGGCACTGCTCAAATCTTGCCGAAAATAAACAATATCTCGGGTTGATATCTCTGAAGGAAGACACTCATATTGGCTACACATTAAAGCAATGACAAAACTATCACCATATTGTTCTACCGGTATATTTTCGAATTGATCGCCAACTCTTGGTCTAAAAATAGCAAGCCCATTGTCATTGCGATACATCTGGATAGATACTTTTTTCTCTGTCCCCTGGGGGTTAGAGCTAACTGTTAATAAATTTTGACCATTTTGATCTTCAATTTCTATCGAAGTCATTGCCATTGACGGGAGAAATACGGCGAGAAATGGCGCAAGTTGCATAGACTCGGAATCCCAAAGCTCGATTCTATTTAAGTCATTCCCCACAGAGGTTAGTCTCTCAGAGGTTAAATAATTAGCAACAGAACTTACTGGTGACAAATCGTTTGCAGCTTGGCTCTGATTAATAAGTTTAAAAGATGAAGATCCTTGAGTGGGGTTAATATTTTCCATTACCTTTCCTTTAATAATTAATGCTTCCAATAGTCGCTAATAAATATCAAGCTAGTAATATAACAATCAAACCATAGCGCAAAGAAAAAACCTTGATTAACTTTATTTTAATAATGGTACTTAGATAAAGAACAATGAAATACTCCCACAGATTTCTACGACTCTCAACAGGGAATTATTAATGCAGGGTTACTTTATGTTATTTACCAAGCAAAAACATCGTTAAAAATTTTTATTTATCGTGAGAGTAAACTGCGGTTTATTTTAACTATTTTTTGCAGAGCATACTTGAAAATATATTTATTCTTCAACAAATCAAGCCTCTGCAGGGAGGCTTGATTTGTTGCTGTCGTAAAATCGGGCATAGCTTGCCAGAGGCTTAAGATGAGCAATCAACTCAATACTAAGCCTTTTGGCCCGGTTCAACTAACTTCGATGGGTCATCTTTGAGATAGTCCGGTTGAGGATTGTCTTTGACGCGTTTGAAATCCTCATAAGTTTTATCGAGATCGCTATTCTTGCACATCCTCACTCCTCCTTAAGTCATATTGCTATTTCTAGCCCCCTCAATGAAATTAATTAAAAAATCACGAAGGATAAGATAATAAAAAGCCCACAGATAATACCGTGGGCCAGGTAGCAATAACTCATAACACACTTATTCAGAAATTAACGGCTAGTAAATTTCGAATTAATGACTGCCATGACTATTTTTACCACCTTTTTTACCTGCTTCGCTGGCACGTTCACGGTCATCGGCAAAATTACCCTTGCCGTGTTTATTTCCGCCCTTCTTACCATTTTCTGAAGATTTATCATGATCTTCTGAAGCATTACCTGTTCCATTGCGATGATCGGCCATAATATCCTCCTACGGATAAGTTCTGTCATTTAAAAGGTTTTCCATTTTCAGAGTAACATCCTGTTATAAACCTAAATGAAGAGCACGATGCTCGAAATTAATAATAGTTCAGGCGTTAATTATGTCAAAAAAAAGGAACAGGGTTTTTACAAAAAACTTATAACTTACTCATCGGCAATAATAAATAGTTAATACGGTAGGTTTAGTTTATCCACATGGATTTAAATAACAACAATTTAAATAACAACAACTTAAATAAAGTAGTCACTTGTTTTTTATAAACTCAATAAATTTTTTAACTTTAGTTATTTACCCCTACAAATAAGCCATTTATTTTAAATGACTGAGCATCGCTGTGCCGATGGCTTCCTGTCCTGCTGTAATTACGTTCTCTCCAGCCCCTTTTAAATCCTCAGGTTTTTTGTTTTGCCCGAGTTTAAAACAACCAATGATATCTTTGATAACTATCTCTACCCCAACGACTCCTTTAAGCATTCCTTGAATAAAATCCTCCGAAGAATCGGTCATTTTCCAGGGAACAGGCTGCGTAGATTCATGTTGCCCGGTCAGACTGGCTAAAATCTCACGCAGAAACTGCGCATCGTGATGAAAGGCAATCTTTCCACGGGCGTGAACCACGCGGTAATTCCAGGTTGGCACCTGACGATGGGTCTGCTGCTTGCTTGGGTACCAGTTTGGCGAGATATAGGCGTCGCCACCGTGAAAAACCACCAGCACGTCGGCATCCTGTTCAACCTGCTGCCAAAGCGGATTAGCACGGGCAATATGGCCACGCAGGCGAGTCTCCCCTTGGTGCTGGCTGACAACCTCAAAAGGAATATGGATGGCATCGAGCCCACCCTGCCCCTGAGTCATCAAGGTCCCCAGTGGATATTGTTCAATGAGTTCAAACAGCACTTCAGGGCGCGTTTCTTTGAACGCAGCGGCAATATACATCGTCTGTCTCCAGTGATTGTTGCTATCGATTTAAAGGGTCAGTCAGTGCTGTAAATTATGCCGTTAGTGGTTTAATGTTAAGTGCCACTTTCATGAAAAATTGATAAGCCACTTTTGTCAATCTTCCTATAAATCAGAAGACTGGAAATGCCCAGAAAAGCGAAAATTGTTGAAATTCCTGCCATCGGAGAGTTAGACAGGCCGGCTGGACAGCTGAGCCTGCAGTTGGCTAAAGCCCTAAAAAAGGCCATACAGCGCGGGGAACTCAAGTCTGGCGATCTGCTGCCTTCAACCCGCACGCTGTCCGCAGCGCTTAAACTGGCGAGAGGTACGGTCATTGAAGCCTTTGAACAGCTGACCGCCGAAGGTTTTTTCGACGCCGTGCGCGGCTCCGGCACGCGAGTGGCTGTGCAGCTTCCTGCGGGTGAAATCCATCAGCCCGATTCAGAAAGCCGAGATAAAAACGATGCGCCCCCCCTTTCCGCACAGGCCGAACGTTATGCTCATGCTGCAAGTCGGATAACCACTCTGCAACCCGTGCCGTTTGCGGTCTCGGTGCCTGCCGGCCCAACACTGCCTGATGATATCTGGCGGCGTATCGGTAACAGAATCAGGGCCAAAGGACCTGGCGCGCCCTCGGGATACCACATTCCGGCGGGCGCGCTGCCTTTACGTGAGGCCATCGCGGAATATGTCAGAAAGTCGCGGTCGGTGCATTGCTCGGCGCAGCAGGTCATTATTACGGCGGGAACTCAGCAGGGACTGTATCTTTCAACGCAAGTATTGCTCGATTCCGCCGATAAAGCCTGGGTAGAGGATCCCGCCTATCATGGCATTACTTCAATTTTTGAAAGCACCGGGCGGAGCAAGCAGATGATCCGCGTCCCGCTTGATGAAGAAGGTCTCGATGTGAATCGAGGTATTGAGCTGTTTGCGGCTGCGAAAGCCGCATTTGTCACGCCTTCGCATCAGTATCCGGTGGGTATGCCAATGAGTATGTCACGGCGGCTGGCGTTGATTGACTGGTCTAAAGCTCAGCAGTCATGGATTGTCGAAGACGATTATGACAGCGAGCTGCGTTACGAAGGTCACCCTTTTCCGTCATTGCAGGGCCTGGCTCCCGAGCGAGTGGTCTATCTGGGTACTTTCAGCAAGATTCTGTTTCCGTCGCTGCGTTTAGGTTATGTCGTCGTGCCCGAAAAGTTGGTGGATGCTTACTGTGGAGCCCGCATGTTGATTGACCGATACGCGCCGGTTGCCGACCAATATGTGCTCGCTGCTTTTATGGAGGAAGGCCATCTCGACAGGCATATCCGCCGCATGCGCAGTGTCTATGCTGAAAAACGGGCTGTGATGATTACTGCAATCAGGCAATTTTTTGAGCCTGAGCTGGCATGGCTGCAACCGGGAGACCAGGGCATGCACATGGTGTTATGGCTTAACCCGGCATTGGACGATAAAAAGGTGGTAAATCATGCTATTGCCGCCGGTATTTCCGTACGTGCGGTTTCGCCAATGTTTAGCCCGCACCTTGCCCGCCCCGGTCTGATCCTCGGGCTGGGCGGTTTTAGCGATCAACAGATTATTGCGGCGGTGATCAAGCTTGCTGAGGTCATCCGTCAACAACTTCGAAAAATTAACGATTAACGCATCCCTCTATCGTTCTTAAATTACGCTGAAACTGTTATCAACATTCTGGTTCAGCCTATGAGCCATTTTCAGACAAACTGAAGAGTCCACAGTGGCCGTAAAGCCGTGGTTAAACTGTTTTCCCTGCTAAACTTAGTCTATCTGGCTATTTTTTAGACTGGCCGCCCGATGAAACCCAGATCGCTGGCGTCTCATTTAACCTTTAAGTGCGTACTCTTTACGTTTTATGCCCTTCCTCTTGCGTACGCACGAGGACTTCTATTCGTGAAAATGGCTTTCGTTCAATGGATTAAGAACTTAAGGGACCCCCAAGCCTCACAGGGAACAGTAACCAGGACTAATAAGGACACCCATCAGGTAGTGCCAATTGCCGCCGAGATTTTTTCCGTGGACCAAATGGAGCGCTACGGTGAAAGGCTCGCCCAATCGCACAAGCTGTCTACCCGCAAAGCGCCCTACTATTTGTTAAATCGCCTTACCGAGAGCGAGAAGCTGCTGTCGGATAACTGCAACATTCTCAGTGCCGGTGGCGATAAAAGCATTGCTCCGGCTGGCGAATGGCTGCTCGACAACTTTTATCTGATTGAAGAACACATCAGGCTGGTGCGGCAACTGCTGCCAAAAAACTTTGGTAAAGGTCTGCCGACGCTAATAGAGCCGCAAAGTTGCCCACGTATTTATGACATCGCCGCAGAAGCCATCGCCCACAGTGACGGCCATTGGGATGCCAACACGCTGGTGCGTTTTATCACTGCTTATCAGCGAGTTACTCCGCTTAAACTCGGTGAACTCTGGGCCTTTCCAGGGATGCTGCGCCTGGCGTTGATTGAAAATCTGCGTCGCATCAGTATCGAGGTCACCAAGGCTCAGCAGGAACGTAATCTGGCCGAGAGCTGGGCTAATAAAATCCAGGACAGCGCCGAAAATGACCCCGCTAACCTGATTATCGTTATTGCCGACATGGCGCGTACCAACCCGCCGCGCACCAGCGCGTTTGTCGCAGAATTGGTGCGAAGATTACAGGGCCACGGTTCAATGCTGGCGCTGCCACTGACCTGGATTGAGCAGCGTCTGGCTGATGTAGGATTGAGTTCAGCCGAACTGATCAGCCGTTTTAACCAGCAACTGGCACTTAACCAGCTGTCGGTGAGCAACAGCATTGCCGGTTTGCGCAAGCTGAATGAGATGAACTGGGCAGACTTTGCCGAAAGCGTCAGCGAGGTCGAGAAAATACTGCATCAAGACCCGGCTGGCGTGTATCCGGCGATGTCGTTTGCCACGCGAGATAACTATCGCCACGTTATTGAGAAACTGGCGCGCAATTGCCAGTTTACCGAGCAAGACATTGCCAGCCGTGTTATCGCCATGAGTGCGGCTTCACCCGCAGAGAGTCAGAAGCGCCACGTGGGCTATTTCCTGGTGGATACCGGGCGCAGCGAGCTGGAAAGAGTGTTGGATATCCACTATTCGCCGCTCAATTATTTTCGCCATCAGATGAATAAAACGCCGCTACTTTCCTGGCTGGGCAGTCTGAGTCTGCTGACTACCGCGCTCACCGCCAACCTGATGTTTGAGACCCACGACAGCGGCATGAACTGGGTAATGTGGCTGTTATTGCTGCCGATTATTATTATGTGTAGCCAGTTTGTGATGGACCTACTCAATGAAACCGCTAGCCGCAGTCGTACGCCTCGTTCGCTTCCCCGAATGGATTTTTCGCAGGGTATTCCTGAAAACTCAACCACTTTGGTTGCCATTCCCTGCTTGTTAACCAGCCGCAGCAGCATTGATAAACTGATCAACAGCCTTGAGGTTTGCTACCTCGGCAATACCCATCAATACCTTTATTTTTCGCTGGTGGCTGATTTTATTGATAGCGATACCGCCCATTCTGAGAGCAGTGATCTCCTGCTCGACTATGCCAGCAGTAAAATTATCCAGTTAAACCGACGCCATGGCGCAGAAAATGACTCGGCTCCCTCCCGTTTTACCCTGCTGCACCGCGAAAGTTTGCTCAATCCGTCACAGGGAGTATGGATGGGCTACGAGCGCAAACGTGGCAAACTTAGTGCCCTGAATCGCTGGCTGCGCGGCGATAAAAATACCTTTACGACCTGCGTGGGTGCCTCACAGCAGCAACTGTCTGGCACTAAATATGTTATTACACTCGACAGCGACACCGTTTTGCCACGCGACCACGCCCACCAGCTGGTGGCTACGCTGGCACATCCGCTGAATCACCCCTTCTATGATCCCGCGCTGAAAAGAGTCACCAAAGGCTACGGTATTCTACAGCCTCGGCTGGCAGAAGAAATTCCGCGCAATGGTCAAAGCCGCTATGCTGCCATTAGCAGTAGCCTGCCGGGCACTGACCCTTATTCCTCAATGTCTTCAGATATTTATCAAGACATTTTTGGCGAAGGCTCTTTTGTGGGGAAAGGGATTTATGATGTTGATACCTTTACCCTCGCCAACGATAACACCTGCCCGGAGAATCTGGTGCTGAGCCACGACCTGCTCGAAGGCTGCTATGCCAGATCTGGCGGCCTAAGCGACGTGGTGCTGTATGAACAATATCCGGCCAATTATCTGGTGGATGTCGCGCGTAGAACTCGCTGGATCCGCGGTGACTGGCAGCTATTGAACTGGCTGCGGCTTAACGTCAGGCAGGCTGATGACATGCGCTGCCCAAATCCGCTGAGCATGCTTTCTCGCTGGAAACTGCTTGATAACCTGCGTCGCAGTCTTGCCGCGCCCTCACTAATGATAGCACTGTTCAGCGCCCTGCTACTGGTGCCTAATCCTTTGTATTGGCTGCTGTTTATCGTGACACTTTTAGTATTGCCCTCTGTCGCGGCGCTGATACTGAATCTGTTTAACAAAGATGCACAGGTCAACGTATTTCCGCATATAAAATGTGTCGCCTGTGGCCTGTTGGATCGCCTGGCGCGCATTGGTTTGTATCTAGCAACTCTGCCACATCATAGCGCCTATACGCTTCATGCCATCTTCATTACCCTGTGGCGTCTCAACGTTAGCCATAAACATTTACATGAGTGGGTCAGCAGTGCGGAGTTGAATAAACCGCATTTTTCATTGTCGAAAACGAATCTTTATCGAGTGATGTGGGCAAATCCGCTTGCCGGGTTGCTGGTGATTGTGCTGACCGACCAGCAAAATCCGCAATATCTGGCAGTTGCCGCGCCGTTGGGGGGGCTTTGGCTCATCGCGCCGCTAATTATTGGTTGGATGAGTAAAACACCTGACCTGCCACAGCCTCAGATTGACACGACCCAGCGCCTGTTTTTGCGGCGTACCAGCCGTGAGACCTGGTCCTATTTCTCAACCTTCGTTAATCAGCAAGAAAACTGGCTGCCGCCGGATAACTATCAGGAAATTCCCGAACCCAAGATTGCTCACCGCACATCGCCCACCAATATTGGCCTGTCGCTATTGGCCAATATGACGGCGATGGATTTTGGTTACCTCACTCAGGGCGGGTTATTGCAACGCACTTCGCAAACTTTGGATACGCTGGACAAGCTCGAACATTATCGCGGCCACCTCTATAACTGGTATGACACCCGCACGCTGATGCCGCTGAATCCCCGATATATTTCCAGTGTAGACAGTGGCAATCTCGCTGGTCACTTACTGGTTCTGGGCAGCGGTATTGCGCAGTTACGCAGTCAGCCGGCGATGGACATCAAACAGTTGTTAACCGGCCTTGATGACACGTTGCTGCTGGCCGAAGCAGAAGCGACCTCGCCGATGGGGGATGGATTAATCAAACTGCGGCAAGCCTGGGTGCGCGCGAGTGAAGCCCCGCTGCATCAGGTCGTTGATGAACTTGCCCTCATGCAGCCGATTAACAATGAGCTTATTGAACACTTCGCCACCTCCAGCCGCTGGTTGAGAGAGCTGGACGCCCAACTGCAAGACTTCATTCAGGAATGGTCTCTGCTGTTTGGCTGGCTGAGCCACGAACCATCCACCAAAGTTCTGCCCTCGCTGCTGTGTTTATCACGTCTTGAGCACAAATTACCGGAGCTAGAACAGCAAAAAATCGCGCGCAGTGCCAGCGCCGCCCAACAGCGGCTGAAGGTTATCAACGAACTTGAGCAACGAATTAAAGAACATGCGCGGATGGATTTTGGCTTCCTGTTTCGAAAAACTACCCAGTTACTCTCCGTCGGCTTCAACTGTGAAACCAACAAACTGGACGTTGGCAGCTATGATCTGTTGCCATCGGAGATTCGCCTGACCAGCTATTTTGCCATCGCAACGAACCAGCTGCCGTTGAAAAGCTGGTTTGCCCTGGGGCGACTTTTCACGATGGTCGGTAATCAGCCGTCGCTGATGTCGTGGAGCGGCTCGATGTTTGAATACCTGATGCCGCAGTTAGTCATGCCGACCTATCCTGACACATTACTGGTGCAAATGAGTCGGGCAGCCGTCGACCGCCAAATTTCATGGGGCAAAGAGAATGGTGTGCCGTGGGGAGTTTCGGAATCGGCGTATGCCGCTTTTGATCAGGGCCAAAACTACCAATACCGTGCATTTGGCGTGCCGGGTTTAGGGCTTAAACGCGGGTTGGGCGAAGATATGGTGATCGCGCCTTACGCCACCGTGATGGCGCTGGTCGTTGAACCTCAGCGCGCTTTAGCCAATCTTGAGCGGCTTGACTCTCTGGGCGCACGCGGAAAATACGGTTTTTACGAGGCGTTGGACTATTCACGCTCCAGACTTAATCATGGCGAGATTTTCTCGCTGGTGCGCACCTACATGGCGCATCATCAGGGAATGAGCCTGTTGGCGCTGTCGCATACCTTGCTTAACGCGCCGATGGTCGAGCGGTTTGTGGCGAATCCCTGGTTGCAGTCGGCGCTGCCGCTGTTGCAGGAACGGGTGCCGGATGCCCCGACGATGTATAGTCCGCGCCGCCAGTTTGACACCGTTGACGCGCTGCAACCGGTGAATGTCGAGCTGCGGTTGTTTAACCGCGCAGAGGGGCCAACCCCTGAAGTGCAGCTGCTGTCCAATACGCAGTATCATCTGATGCTGACCCAGACCGGCGGCGGATACAGTACCTGGCGTAATTTGGCATTAACTCGCTGGCGAGCCGATGCAACCCGCGACAACTACGGCACATTTTGCTTTATTGCCGACGGGCAAACTGGCCAGGTGCTGAGCAACACCCTGCAACCTTTGAGCAGCAAAAGTGGACATTATCAGGCGATATTTACCGACGCCGCCGCCGAGTTTATGCGCATTGAAGGATCGCTGAGCATACAGACTAAAATCGTGGTTTCGCCAGAAGATGATGTTGAAATTCGGCGATTAACCTTAACTCATCGCGGACGCCAGCCGCGCGAGATTGAGATAACCACCTACGCTGAAGTCGTCCTGGCTCCGCTTGCCAATGACATGGCTCACCGGGCATTCAGCAATTTGTTTGTACAAACCGAGCTGGTAATGGAAAGCGAAGGTATTCTTTGCCATCGCCGCCCGCGTGAAGAAAACGAAGAATGCCCGTGGTTATTCCACATGACCGCCATTCATGGGCAAACAGAGCGGAAAACCTCATTTGCCACCGATCGCGCGAGTTTTATTGGCCGTGGGCGCACTATTTCCGACTCTCAGGCAATGCAAAACGGCGGCGCACTGGATAATCACGCCGGTCCGGTGCTGGATCCTATCATGGCAATCCGCCAGCGAGTCGAACTCAAACCCGGCACGCCGCTGGTTATTGATCT
This sequence comes from Serratia sp. M24T3, assembly GCF_000257645.1. Lineage (GTDB taxonomy): Bacteria > Pseudomonadota > Gammaproteobacteria > Enterobacterales > Enterobacteriaceae > Rouxiella. The sequence goes on along the minus strand of NZ_AJHJ01000006.1, from coordinate 199,151 downwards.
GGTGTATGGCATCTCTTCCCATCGCGAACAAAGCCTGCAAATGATGGAAAAATACCGTGACCATAATATCGCCGATCGCGTATTTACCATCGCCCGTTCCCACAGTCAGGTGGCGTTAAGACAAATCAACGCCAATGAGGAGCAGGCCAACATATTTAATCAGCTGGCCGGGTCCATTATCTTCCCGGGTGCGGAAATGCGCCCCTGTCCGCAAATTCTTTCCCGCAATCGACGCGGCCAGTCTTCCCTGTGGAGTCATTCGATTTCTGGTGATCTGCCTATCGTGCTGCTCTCGATCACCCGCAACGACAGTATTGCGCTGGTGACAACCCTGATTCAGGCCCACAGCTACTGGCGGATGAAAGGCCTGCTGGTTGACCTGCTGATACTCAATGACTCGCACGAGGGTTATCAGCAAGAACTGCACAATGAGATCCTCAATCGCGTTGCGGCCGGGGCGGAATCCAGCCTGATGGATAAAAACGGCGGCATTTTTGTCCGCACCAGTGAACATATCACCGCAGAAGACCTGACTCTGCTGATGAGCGTCGCGGCGGTCACGGTGGACGATCGCAACGGCGAGCTTATCGATCAGCTGAATAAAAAAATGCAGCCGTCGCAAAGTGTTTTGCCACGACTGGTGACTCAGCCCAATCTGCAACCGCCTAATCCCTCTTCACGAATTTTTGATACTCAGAGTCTGCGCTTTTTCAACGGCTTTGGCGGTTTCTCCGCAGACGGCCGTGAATACCAGATTTTGCTGGGCAAAGGAAAAAATACTCCGGCACCCTGGGCCAACGTGCTGGCTAATGACAACTTTGGTAGCGTGGTTTCAGAAAGCGGTCAGGCCTACACCTGGTTTGAAAATGCCCACGAATTTCGACTAACTCCGTGGGAAAACGACCCCGTAAGCGACAGCAGCGGCGAGGCATTTTATCTGCGCGATGAAGAAAGCGGAGATGTCTGGTCGCCAATGCCGCTACCTATCCGCAATGATGAGGATTATCTTTGCCGCCACGGCTTTGGTTACAGCGTATTTGAACATCGCTATCAAGGTATCGACAGCGAACTGACGATATTGGTTGCCGAACAGGCAGCCGTAAAACTGTTTATTCTGACGTTGAGTAACCAGTCCGGACGCACGCGCAAGCTTTCGGCAACGGGTTACGTGGAATGGGTGCTCAGTGATCTGCGCTCGAAATCAAGCCTGCACGTGACTACCTCTGCCGCACAGGTCAGCGCAGGCTGTGGCGTACTGGCCACCAACTATTACGGCAACAATGGCAGCGAACGCAACGCTTTCTTTGGCGTTACCGGCGTTCACTGCTCAGTGACCGGCGACCGAAAAGAGTTTCTCGGGCGCAACGGTTCTCCAGCCTCTCCTGCCGCGTTGTTACAAGAACGGCTGTCGAATAAAACCGGTGCCGCGCTGGACTCTTGCGCAGCCGTGCAGTCAGCCACCAAACTCATTGATGGCGATCAGCGTACTTTTATCTTCGCGCTGGGGGTCGGCAACAACGCCAATGAGGCCGAGCAGCTAATTGCACAGTTTATGCACGAGCAGGCCGCGCGTGCCGAACTCGATAACGTGCACCGTTTCTGGCATCAAAAGCTCGACAAGATCCAAATCACTACCCCCGAACCGGCTGTCAATCTGCTGGTTAACGGCTGGCTGATTTATCAGACTCTCGCCAGCCGTATCATGGCCCGCAGTGGTTACTATCAGTCGGGCGGTGCCTTTGGTTTTCGCGATCAGCTGCAAGATACCCTTGCGCTGGCACACGCGGCTCCGGAACGCATGCGCGAACAGATCCTGCTTTGTGCCTGCCATCAGTTTGTTGAAGGTGACGTTCAGCACTGGTGGCATCCGCCTACCGGGCGGGGGGTCCGAACCCGCTGTTCGGACGATTATCTGTGGCTGCCGCTGGCGCTGTGTCACTACATAGACGTCACTGGCGATACTGAGGTTGCCATGCAGCAGGTCACTTATATTGAAACGCGACGGCTGGCTCCGGAGGAAGAGTCTTTCTATGGGCAGCCGCTGCCAAGTTCAATCAGTGAATCACTGTTCGAGCACTGCTTGCGCGCCATCAGGCACGGGCTTAACTTTGGTGAACACGGATTACCCCTGATGGGTAGCGGGGACTGGAATGATGGCATGAACAATGTCGGCATTAAGGGTAAAGGTGAAAGCGTCTGGCTCGGTTTCTTCCTGTTAAATGTTTTACAGCGATTTGCTTTACTGGCAGAAAATCTGCAACGCCCTGAAATAGCGACCTTATGCCACCAGCAGGCCAAGACCTTAAAACAAAATCTGCACGATAACGCGTGGGACGGCGAATGGTATTTGCGCGGCTTTTTTGATAGCGGAGAAACGCTGGGATCGCATCTTAATGCAGAATGTCAGATTGACGCCATCGCCCAAAGTTGGGCGGTGTTGGCCGAGGCTGAAGATCCAGAGCGCACGCGCCGGGCTATGGCCTCGCTGGATAGTCATTTAGTGGATGAAAGTGCGGGTCTTATCAAACTGCTTACCCCACCTTTTAACGATCGTGGCCCGAACCCCGGTTATATTCGCGGATATTTGCCCGGAGTGCGAGAGAACGGTGGGCAATATACCCACGGCGCAATTTGGGCGGTAATGGCTTTCGCCGAAATGGGTGAAACCGAGCGCGCCTGGCAACTGCTGGCGGCAATCAATCCGGTAAATCACAGTCTGAATCCCGAAGCAGTCGAGCGCTATAAAGTGGAGCCTTACGTAATGACTGCTGATATTTATAGTGTTTCACCACACATTGGCCGTGGTGGCTGGAGCTGGTATACCGGTTCGGCAGGTTGGGCTTATCGACTGATTACTGAATCGTTGCTCGGCATTAAACGTCATGGTGAATTTATCTCAATTAACACCCGCCTGCCCGCCGATTGGCCGCAGGTTAGCCTGACCTATCAGCAAGGTAGCAGCCAGTATCAGATAACCGTAAAACGTGCCGAACTGGAGAGTTGCGTAATGCTTGATGGTCAGAACTTGCCAGACATGATGATCCCGATTAAAGACGATGGGCATCAGCACCAGGTTGAGGTGTGGGTAAAAAATTGAGTGATGAGCAAAAAAACCCGCCATCAAGCGGGTGAAAATACGACGATATCTGCTGGGGAGGAGACAGATTTATTATTATTAGTATTCGGTTATGCCTCCGCTGTGAGTCTTACGCAATTAACAGAAAGCGCAATAATGCCAGCAAAGGAAGTGATAAATGGATTGATACTGTTATGGATAAAGTCCGCGATCTTTACGTGCCAATAAAATTCGCTCACAGGCTACCGCATAGGCGGCGGTACGCAAGGTTACGTTCAGGGTCTCGGCTTTACTCCATACCGCGCTCAGCGCATCCTGCATGATGCTGTCTAAACGCTGGTTGATCTCTTCTTCACGCCAGTAAAAACTCGAGAAGTCCTGCACCCATTCGAAATAGCTGACGGTCACACCACCGGCGTTACAAATTACGTCCGGCACAACAGTAATCTGACGCTGACGCAGAATATCGTCGGCCGCAGGTAAGGTCGGGCCGTTGGCGCCTTCCAGTATCAGTTTGCAGCTCAACGCTCTGGCGCGTTGTTCGGTGATTTGCCCTTCCAGCGCCGCCGGAATCAAAATATCAAAAGATTTAAGCCAAAATTCATCATCACGAATGCCGGTTGCCTGCGCAAAACCGGCAATGCTGCCATGCTCAACCTGCCAGGCCAGCAGCGCCGGAATATCGATTCCGTCTTCGCGATACAGGCTGCCGCTATGGTCTTGAACTGCAACTACTTTTGCACCTGCCTGATAGAAAAGCTCGGCAGACACACTGCCAACGTTGCCTAAACCCTGCACCGCCACGCGACTGTTCTTCACTTCCAGTCCAATACGTTGAGCCGCCGCCACGCCCGTGACATACACTCCGCGCCCGGTGGCCTTGACACGCCCGAGAGATCCGCCAAGATGAACCGGCTTGCCCGTCACCACACCCGTGGTGGTTGCGCCAACATTCATCGAATAGGTATCCATCATCCACGCCATCACCTGCGCGTTGGTTCCAACGTCCGGGGCTGGAATATCTTGCTGCGGGCCGATAATGTTGCCTATTTCGCTGGTATAACGACGGGTCAGGCGTTCAAGTTCTTTTATCGACAATTCACGCGGATCGACCCGCACCCCGCCCTTTGCGCCACCGAACGGCAGGTTAAGCGCGGCGCTTTTAATGGTCATCCACGCAGACAGCGCCATCACTTCTTGCAACGTCACATCGGGGTGAAAACGCACACCGCCTTTTCCCGGTCCGCGAGAAAGATTGTGTTGCACGCGAAAGCCCTCAAAGTGGCGGATGCTGCCATCATCCATCTCTAGCGGAATATCGACGATCAGGGCGCGTTTAGGGTGTCGCAGCGTATCTGCCCAACGGGTCAAGTCCCCCAGATAAGGCAATACACGCTCAACCTGAGCGAGATAAGTCGCCCAGGCCGAATCGGCTTCATCCGAAACATAAGATAGCGCAGTCATTATTAAACCTCTGATTTTAGGCGAAGAAATTCCTCACCGGGGGGTGATAAATAAATAAGAGTTAATTAGGTCGGGAAGAATATTGCCGCCAGATTAATAAGGCCAGCGGCAAACGTTTACTTCACCCGAAAGTCTTCGACAGTGAACGCATTGACGTGGGCAAAACCTTGCAAACCACCCAACAGCACCGACATTAGCTGCCCGCCGACCTGTTTCTCACTCAGGCCAACGGTGTCGATCAGGTCAAAAATTTCACGCGGGTCAAACAAGATATTCCACAGAAACACTGCCTTGTCGCCGATATCAGGAAGACTCATCTCCTGCATTGCCTCGCGCAGGGGCGGACGCACCGCGTTGGCCTGCACCAGCAGATACTCGGCGCCTTCCCATAAACGTTCGAGATACCCGCGGCGATTACGCATTGGCACCATCGCCGCACCGCGCTGACGCACCAGTTTTATCCAGTAGCGGCTGACTTTTTCCAGCTTCTCCAGGCCGCTGCCGGTCTGCTTTTCACTGTATTCCAACAATAGTTGGCCGACTTCCTGACGGTAGGTGTTTAAAACCTCTTCAACCGAGGCAAACTGACGGTAGGCGGTGGCGACAGAAACACCGGCTTCGTTGGCGATTTCCGTCATACTGATAGGGTCTTCGGCGACTTCAAACAGCCGCGCAGCAGCCTGAATCAGGTTTTTGCGGTTCCTTTCGGTATCACTTCGCATCGTTTTTGCCATTGTTTCTCTGCCTATAATTTGTTTCTGTAGCGCAGGGTTAACCCTGTGGTGCGCTGTTGAAATCCGCTACGTTTTAAAAGGTGCATTACTGGAATTTCCAATAATGCACCTGACCGAATTTGGCTAGCCCAACGAAGCCAGACCGCGTTTCAGACGTTTGACACCCTCAGCGATCGACTCTTTGCTTGCCGCGTAAGACAGGCGTAGATGCCCTTCTCCCGCTGCGCCAAACTCACTCCCCGGACGCACTGCAATGCCCTGCTCGCGCAGCAGCGCCACCATATCAATGGCCGGGATAGGCAACGAATAGGACGGGAAGCAGTAGAACGCCCCTTCAGGTTCGTTGAGTTTCAACCCAGGAATCGACAACAGCCCCTCCATCATCAGAATGCGACGTTCTTTATAAACATCATACATACGTTTGACGTCATCTTTGCACTCCTTCAATGCGACCACTGCGGCACGCTGCACCGCGGTGTTTACCGAGCCGTTTACCGTGTTGTGCACACGTGCCGCGGCGGCAATCATCTCCGCCGGTCCGGCAAGATAACCCACGCGCCAGCCTGTCATAGCATAGCTCTTTGAAAAGGTTTGGCAAAATAGCGTACGCCCGCGAAAAGCCGGCACGCCAAGTACGCTGGTAAACGGTTTACCGGTAAAGACGAGATCGCTATAGGCCTCATCGGCAATAACCAGCACATCATGCTGATTCACCAGACGGCCCAGTGTTTCAATTTCTTCACGGGTATGCACAATGCCGGTGGGATTGCCGGGGTTACAGAACACAAACAGCCTCGCGTCTTCCAGGCTGTTGGCAAGGCGGTCGAGATCCCAATGCAGGTCGGCTTTACACGGCATCGGCACACAAATTCCGCCGGCCATGTTAACCAGATCGGCATACAGTGAATAGGTTGGATCGGGGATCACTACACGGTCGCCGGGGTTAACTATGGACAAAATCGCCGCCGCCAGACCTGCCGTACCGCCATGAGTAACCAGCACTTCACCCTGTTTGACCGGGAAACCGGACTGCTCGGCAAGCTCTTCGGCCAGCGCTTCGCACAGCAGTTTGTCCCCCAGCAGTGGCGCGTAATGAGTGAAGCCATTTTTCAGTGCATCAGCCGCAGCCTGAACAATGCGCGGCGGAGTATCAAAATCAGGTTCGCCCATCGCCAGCGAAACCATATCACCGCTGGAGGCCGGTTGCTGCACGCGCAGTGAAGTACGTTCAATCCGCAATACGGCTTCAGCCGCAATAAACTTTTTATTTAAAGAAGACATGTTTCACCTTAATTCGGGTCAATCATCAACAAGGATTTAGCGCTACGGTAACCGTCAAGAGCGTTCTCTTTCTGCCATCAGGCTTTCTGGCGCGCCCTTCCAGCGACTGACTTCGAGATCGCCGGAGATATCACGCATCACGGTCGGCGCGACGATCAGTTCCTCAATCACTGTGCGGGCCGGCAAACCAGCACACAGCAGCACCGCCTCGGCGACATCTTCCGGCTGTACCATGTTGTCGCGGATAGTCTGACTTGGCGGATTGGCGCGGTTATCCATAATCGGCGTGTTGACTTCACCTGGCAGAATGCAGGTTGAACGAATGCCGTCGTTACGGAAGGTGTTATGCAGGTAAGTCATAAAGTTGCGAACACCTGCCTTGGCCGCGCCATAGGCTGCACCGCCCAAAAGATTAGGACGCAGCGCCGCCAGCGAAGAAACAGTAATAATGGTGCCATTCTTGCTGGCCAGCATGTCTGGCAATACCGCCTGAGTCAGCAGGAACACTGCCTTGAGGTTGACATCCTGTACCTGCTGCCATTCTTCCTCTTCGATCCAGCGCGCGTTCAGCGTTTTGCTGGCACTGCCTGCATTGTTGACCAGAATATCAACCGGGCCGAGTTCAGCATTGACCCAGCTGACCAGAGCCTGAACTTCTTCTTTATTCTCGATATGCGTGGCGCAGCTCCACGCCTGACCACCCTGCCGCACAATTCCCGCAGCCACTTCATCGAGCACTGCTTTACGACGACCAACCAGTACTACCTTCGCCCCGCGAGCGGCCAGCAGTTCTGCCGAACACTTGCCGATACCACTGCCGGCACCGGTAACGATGACAACTTTTCCTTGTAAAGTATCCATGCCTAACCTCTTAAATCTTCAAGTGAAACACCGTAGTCGCGCACTGCGCCTTCTTCGGTGATATAGCCTTCCTGCAAATCAAACAGAATGGCCGCTTTGCTGCGCTCGCCAACCGGGGTTTTACCGCCGCCGCCTGGCATCTGAATAGTGACTTCATCACCGGGGAACACGTCGTGACGACCCACCGGTTTCTCCAGCGGTTTGCCGTTGATGGCAATGTAGTTTGGTGCACCCGCTTCGCCGCCGAGCACGCCCTGCGCCGGATGCTTCTGCCGTGAATAGAACATACTGTGTGAAAGCGGGAATTTGCTGGTGTTGCGGATAACCATGCGCTGGGCCACGCCGCCACGATAACGGCCAGCACCGCCGGAATCCGGCACAATAGACTTTTCGGTAAATAGCAGCGGCGTAGCGGATTCAATCAGTTCAACCGGCGTAGATGACATATTGCCCGGGAATCCGGTCACGATGCCGTCGGCGGAAGGACGCGCGCCGGTGCCGCCGTTAACGCACAGGCTTTCAACAAAGCGGCGGCCGTCGTCGAACTGCCCGGCGAATACGTCACAGGTCACTGGCGCGCTGCCTGAGTGGCCCATCACGCGCTCTGGCATAATTTCCGACAGCGCAGTAAAGATTGCGGCGTGTGCCATGTGGCCAACGCGGTTACGCATTTCTACCGCACAAGGCGGGCGCGCATTGGCGATTGAGCCGACCGGCGCAGTCACAGTAATCGATTTAAAGCAGCCTTCGTTATTCGGCAGGTTCGGTTCCAGCAAACACTTCAGCGGATACACGCTGTAGGCGTAGGTAAACGACATCGGGCAGTTGCTGCCAAACAGTGATTCGGCAGAGGAACCGGCATAGTCGATAACAATATTGCTGCCTTCAACGATAACCGCCACGTTGAGGTGAATGTCGCCCTCGTAATCGCCAATATCCACCGATGCTTCATAGCGGCCATCCGGCACGGCTTCAATCGCCTTGCGCATGGCATTTTCAGTTAGAGAATGGATCTTCTCGGCCAGCGGCTCTACCGAGGTAATTTTCAGGTCATCCATCAGGCCCAGCAGACCGTTGGCACCGATCTGATTGGCAGCCAGCATGGCGTGCAGGTCGCCTTCAACCTGGTCCGGCGAGCGAACGTTGGCCAGCAGCAGGTCGAGCAGCTGTTGGTTTACTTCACCTTCCAGCATCAGCTTGCTTGGCGGGATCAGGAACCCTTCCTCGAACATGTCACGAGACGAACCCATGTTTAGCGAGCCGCCGATATCAGACATATGCGCCGCCGAGCCGGTAAAGGCGACCAGTTTTCCATCACGGAATACCGGCGTGACGATAGTGACGTCGTTAAGGTGACCGGTTCCCAGCCAAGGGTCATTGGTTATCAGGCTATCGCCGGGCTTCAAGGTTTCAGCCGGATACTTAGCCAGCAAATGGCGCACAGTGGCCGGTAAAGTGCCGATAAACACCGGTACGCTGGTTTTCGGCTGGGCCAGAGAGTTGCCTTTGGCATCCATCAGCAGACAGGAATAGTCACCCACCTCGCGAATAATGCTGGAAAACGCCATGTTGACCAGCGTCGCGGCGGCTTCTTCAGAAATACTGACCAGACGGTCCCAGGTGATCCGCAGGCTTATCGGATCATTAAGAAAACGAAGATTGTCAGGGGTTGAGGTTGTCATTATTTCAGCTCCATCAGGATGTTGCCTTGTTCATCAAGCATGGCGGACGCACCCGGTCCGACATAAATTGCACACTCTTTTTCCTGCAATAACGCGGGTCCGGCGATCCATTCGCCAGTGACCATCAGGCTGCGCGGCACTACGCGGCAGTCACTGAAACCGCTGTCGCGACCAAGATAAACCGCCAGCGTTTTCTCCTGCGCGCCTTGGTCCGGTATGCCTTGCCTGTCGCTGGTGTTCATCAGCGGTGGCGTGGTTTGTACGCGGCCGCGCCAGTTGACCACTTCCACGCCCTGACCTTTGAGAATGCGACCAAAACGGGCAAAGTGTGCTTCTTCAAAGGCGGAAATCAGCGTGGCGACATCGCCGTTTTCGATAAAGGCGGTTGGCAGTGTTACGGTGAGTTCCGACCCCTGACCCACATAGCGCACGTCGGCGAGCTTCTGCGTGCTGGCAGTGGCCGAGTCGACATTGGCAGCGGCGAGAGTGGTAAAAGCTTCGTCGAAACCTTCAGCAAAGTTTCTGTGTACCGCCGCCATATCAATGCCTGGCTGCAAGCGGCAGCGGTCGCTGCGCACGAAGTCGGCACTTGGCGGTGCAGTCAGCAAACCAAAGGCGGAATACACCCCGGCACCGTTCGGGAAATACACTTTCTTCACCGACAGGATTTTGGCCAGCGACCAGGCATGGCTCGGACCCGCGCCGCCAAACGCCAGCATAGTCATCTGGTGCGGGCTGACGTTTTTCTCAACTGAGTGAGTGCGCAGCGCTTCAGCCATTTTGCTGTTGGCGACTTCATGGATGCCCCAGGCAGCGTCTTCAATACTCAACCCCAGCGGTTCGGCAATGCGCGAGACAGCTCTGCGCGCGGCCTCTACGTCGAGAGTCATGCGACCGCCAAGAAACGCATCGGGGTCCAGCAAGCCGAGTACCAGGTTGGCATCGGTCACGGTGGGTAGTTCACCGCCGCGGCCGTAACAGGCCGGGCCAGGATAGGCGCTGGCACTCTCGGGACCGATTTCAAGCAGGCCGAGGGAGTCAACGCGAGCGATACTGCCGCCGCCGGCACCGATTTCAATCATGTCTACCACCGGCAGTTTTACCGGCAAACCACTGCCTTTCAGCAGGCGATCGGCGCGACCGACTTCATAGTCAGTGGTAATCGAAGGTTGACCATCGCGCACCACACAGGCTTTCGCGGTGGTGCCGCCCATATCAAACGCCAGCACCTGAGCATGGCCGTTTTTACGGGCAAAGGCTGCGGTGGCTACAATGCCGCCCGCCGGACCAGATTCGATGATGCGCGTTGGGTAATCGGCAGCAACTTGCGGTGCCATCAGCCCGCCGTTGGACCCCATCACCAGCCAGTCGCAGGTAAAGCCGCCTTCGCGCAATTTATGCTCGAGACGTGCCATATAGTGTCGGGCTTTGGGCTGGACAAAGGCATTCATGGCGGTCAGCACGCCGCGATCGTATTCACGAATTTCGCGGGAAACTTTATGTGAAACCGAGATTGAGACACCCGGCAACTCGCGACTGAAAATAGCCTCGATACGATTTTCATGCTCAGGCCATGCATAAGCATGCATACACAGCACCGCGACGGCCTCATAGCCTTCAGCACGCAGCTTCGCGGCCAGAGCCACAACCTCGCCCTCCTCCAGAGGCGTGACAATGTCACCCTTGCTGGTCACGCGCTCATTGATTTCATAAGCCTGTGAGCGAGGGATCAACGGTGCCGCGGGTGCGCCGTTGAGGTCATAGATGTCGTAACGATACTCACGTCCCAGCACCAGCACGTCGCGGAAACCTTTGGTCACTACGAAGGCGGTTTTTGCGCCGCGTCTTTCCAGTAAGGCATTGATTGCCAAGGTCGTACCGTGAGTAATGGTGTGAATATCACTGGCTTCCAGCCCCGCCATTTCCACCAGCTGAGTCAGGCCGGTATAAGCACCTTCAGAAGGATCGTGCGGCGTGGTCAACGTTTTATGACGAAGCGCAACGCCTGTTTCATCGTTGAGCAGCACCAGGTCAGTAAAGGTGCCGCCAATATCAAATCCCATTCGCCATGTTGACGCGTTTTTCATAATTCCCTCGACAGATTTTCAGTAGCTCGATGAACGCATTCAGGGTTCGGTTATTCCGCACGCAGCGGCTTACCGGCTGTTTCTTTAAGAAATAAGGTGCTAATCAGGGTCAGCATGGCGGTCAAAATCACCATGTAGCTTGGGATGCTGGCAATACCGGTCAGGCCGATTAGCCAGGTCATCAGCAGCGGCGCTGAGCCACCAAAAATCACGGTAGAAAGGTTAAAACCAATACTGTAGGCGCTGTAGCGCACGTTGGTCGGGAACATTTCAGCCAGCGTGGACTGAATAACCGCGGCGTGTCCGGCAAAGGCAAAAGCCAGCAAGATGGCGGCCATGCAGGCCAGAGGCATCATGCCCAGCGTCAGCAGCCAGAAGCATGGATAGGCCAATACAGCCATGGCAATCGCCGAGGCAATTAGTAGCGGTTTACGGCCCAGACGGTCGGAAAGCCAGGCCATCATTGGAATGGCGCCGATGATGGTCAGCAGGCCGCAAGCGGTCACCATCAGGCTTTGTACCTGAGCGAAATGCATGACTTTGTTCAAATAAGTTGGCATGTATACGAACAGTACGTAGTAGCCCGGGCCGTTGACCGCAGGTAAGGTCACTGCCAGCGCGATAGCTTTCAGATGACGTTTCGAGGTCAGCACTTCGCGGATTGGATTACGTACCACTGACTTATTCTGTTTTACCATCTGGAAATGCGGGGTGTCTTGAATACGAGTACGAATGTAAACCCCAATCAGTGCCATCGGGATAGCCAGCAGGAACGGCACGCGCCATACCCAGGCTCTCATCGCTTCAGCACCGTAGATATTAATCAGGCCGCTAATCAGCAGGCTACCGAACAATAATGCAATAAATGACCCCATCACCAGCGGCGACATCACTACTGCACGGCGATGATCCTCGGCGTATTCGGCAACAAACGATCCGGCACCGGATACTTCGCCACCCGCAGAGAAACCTTGCACAATGCGTAATGAAATCAGTAACGCAGGTGCGGCCCAGCCGATGCTTTCATAGCTTGGCAGCAGGCCAATACCGGCTGTCGCCAAAGAGATGATCAATAACAGGATGGCGAGTAATTTCTGGCGGCCCATTTTATCGCCCAGGTACCCACAAATTACGCCACCAAAAGGGCGAACAACGAAGCTGACGGTAAAGCCCAGATACGTAAGCATCAGGCCTGCGTCGGTGGTGTTCATGTCGTTGGCGGAAAATACCAGCACCAGCGTGCTGACCAGCAAACCGTAAATGCCGTAATCGTACCATTCAACAAAGGAACCCACGCCGCCCGCCAGAGAGGCGCGTTTGACCACATTATTCTGTGTTGAGTCTTTTGCCGGCAAAGCGTAGTCCATCGATGCAACCTGAGATTTATTCATTGTTCTGCCCTGCTAAAGTAGTGTTGAAATCCGGCCCTTAATGCCACTGGGCCGGTCATGTGCGCTGTGATTTAGCGGTATTGGCCGGTGACTTCTGCGGTCATCTCGGCTTCACGTCGCGCCACTTCTTTGACTTTCTCCAGTACGTCTGCTGCTCTCCAGAAAGGAATGATGATGATGCCGTCCTGATCGGCAACCACAATGTCACCGGCACAGCAAACCACGCCGCCGATGGCCACTGGTTCACCAATCACGCCCGGACCATTCTTGTAAGGCCCTGCAGGACTCGTGCCACGAGAGAAGGTTGGAAACGCGGTTGATTCAATAATTTTCTTGTCACGCACCGCACCGTCGATAACTTGCCCACGAGCGCCGGCATTTTGAAAACGCTGAGTTAACTGCTCGCCAACCAGTGCGCGATCAACATGCCCCATGCCATTAATCATCATCACATCGCCCTCTTCGATGTAGTCCAGGGCAATGATCACCGCCGCGTTGTCTCCCGCGGTTACCTGAACCGGAAAGGCAAAGCCGGTGAAAGCGCTGTCGGCGGTCAATGGAATAATGCCGGCATCACACATGCTCAATCGCTCCATCGCGTCACCAATATTGGCAACCGGGAAAGGAGCAAAAGCATCAAGCCACTCTCTTGACGGGCGCTTCCAACGTTCTGCAATACGAACTTCTGCGGTTTCTAATGCCATTTTCTCAGACCTTCTGTAGGGATTAAAAATGAAAAACAATTATCGAATGAGAATGTTTTATCATTTTAAAAATTAAATGTTCAATGTTTTTTTTCTAAACCAAACGGTCAAATCAGTCGAACTTTAATTATTATGAGGCTCTAAATATATCGCGCATTGAAATTTAAAAAACCTTTAAAATCATTAGTTTATATAATTTTATGAGTGCTTGTTTTGTGATGTAGATAACATTATTAATGGCCAAAATCTTTTCCATTCAATTTTCTTATGACCTCAGCAGAATAATACAAATTTAATTGTTTGTTTTGGTGCAAAATAACCATAAGGAATCAGCATTCGCACCAATAAAGGGCGGATGGTTTTAAGGGGATTTTTAACAGATTGAATAACGCCATATAGCAGGGGTAACGGATTTTATTATTTGTGGCATAGCGCACAAAATTGGTGCATGGCCGTGCGAGGTATCAAACGAGCAAGAACGAGAAAAAGAAATCTAAAAGTTGCTGATAGAGGCAACGGCTTGCGTGTGAAGACGGCCGGTCTCGCATTTGTCTTTCTTGCATACCCTCGCTCCTCTCCAGTTCACATTATCTGACAATCAAATATATCTCCCAGACCCGTCTATAAAACTGATTTTGGCGTATCTTCGACCCTCCTCTCAATTTGGCACAATAATCAATAAAGTCATATTTAAAAAGAGTATCCTGCTTTCAACATCCATTGATTAATTCGTTAAAGGAAAAAGCACTGATGCCTATATCTATAGAAGCCGTGAAAGAAAGCACCTTAATAATAAATGAAAATAATTCAAATACAAAAAACTTGAATACACTGAAGTTCGAAAGTGTCAGCAACACCTTATTGGAGCTTGCTAGTCAACCAAATAAAAAGACACTTAACGACGGTGCCAAAGGGGCATTACCTGAAACCTCAGCGTTTAAAAACGGGCCTGAAGATCATCAATTGAGAAATAGAATATCCATTGTAGAATGCCCAAAAGTATTAATTAATGATGAAAAAGAAAAAATAAATGATAGCTTTTCTGAAACTATACGAAACGCGACTTCCGCTACATTAATTCATAAACTAAAAAATTCCACCCTCCCTGAAACGCTTTCCCTTGATGATAATAATAAATTACGTTCTTTATTGACAAAATATAATCCTGATACGTTAACAACATCGCCACTTATAGATGTACAAGGGAAACCAGTAGAAATTGAAACAACTGGACAATGTTGGATTTCCGATGGCATGGACGATGGTAAATCATTGTTTTATCACTCATAAGCAAAAGAAATCATCGATGATTATCAAACTCACAAGAAATGGATACAATCAAATTTATGCGTAAGAACCATTAAAGAAGAAGATGTTCCTGCTCATGAAAGTGTACTTATTGGCCAGGAAGGCGTTTTTGCTCTTAATGATATCAAAAGTAATACCACAGTCTTTCTTTTCGGCGGAATGCTTCTGGACGAAAAAATAGATATAGAAAACGATGAAAAAATTAGAAAACTGGTAGATTGCGACAAATACTACAACCGTAAAGCCTCATGCAACGATGATAATAGTTGTGTTATTGAGGCGATGGATATCTCCATGAAGATGAATACAGCAACACAAAAAGGAAAATATGGAATATCTAAAGATCCTGAAAGGAATAATTTACATTGTTATAATATCCGCGTCCAACGTTCATCGGACCAAAAACCACTGCAAATCATGGCTTTTTTTCCATTGAGAAACATAAAGTCGGGTGAGCAACTTTGCTTTGATTATGATATACACTCTGGAAGATAAAAATAGAGACAAACGAAATCTTGGTGAGGGAGTAGCTAACCTTATATGAAACTAAAAATATCTTTAGATTAAACTAATAAGTGCAACACGTTCAGCAATAAACTCCCCTTGGTGTTGCACTTATTATATTAACCCCGATCTGAATAATAACTTTATAAAACATTTTTCTATGCTAGACCATGAGCTCAGGCACCTATTTATAGGTTAGGTACGTACTTAAGCATTGTACGCGTATTAAAAAAACAGACAAAATATGAAGCAAAAAAAGAGGACCATCTGGCCCTCCTGGTTTTTAATGCGCTGGCATAGACTGCCTGAGACGCTCGCCGCGACGGCGTAATAGCTCCATCACGATCAAAAGGATAAGCGAGGCAGCAATCATAATTGACGCAGCGGCGGCAATAGTCGGATCGAGGTTTTCGCGAATCCCTGCAAACATCTGAATCGGCAAGGTGCGCTGGCCGGGGCTTGATAGGAACAGCGTCACGACGACTTCATCGAAAGAGGCCGCAAAAGCAAACAGCGCCCCAGAAAACACCCCCGGCCCAATCAGCGGCAAGGTTACCGTGCGGAAGGTATACCATGGATTTGCACCAAGATTGGCTGCCGCGCGAGACAGATTCTTGTCATAGCTTTTTAATACCGCCGTGACGGTGACTACGACAAAAGGCACGCCCAGCAAGGCGTGTGCCAATACCAGGCCGACATAGCTGTTTAACAGCGACACTCGGGCAAAGAAGAAGAACATCCCAACGGCGATGATCACAACCGGTGCAATCATGGGCGAAATAATGATGGCCATCACCACTGATTTTCCGCGAAATTCGCCGCGTACCAGCCCCATCGAGGCCAACACTCCCAGCACGGTGGCCAGTAAAGTCGCCAACGGTGCAATTAAGAGGCTGTTGCCCAGTGAGCCTAACCATTCACTGGAATGGAAAAAGTTCTGATACCAGCGCATTGAAAAACCGCTCAGCGGATAGCTAAGAAATGAGCTGGAATTGAAAGACAGCGGCACAATGACCAAAATCGGGATAATCAGGAACAGCAAAGTCGCCCAGCTATAGCAGTTAAAGGCCCAGCGCCACAGTCGCAGTAAGGTCGAACCCTGGGTTTTATGAGTCGTCATGGTTTAGCTCCTTACAATTAGTGGGCCGCAGCTTCGGCTTTGGTGCGCGTTACGCGGGCATAAACCACATAAAGCAGGATAACGATTACCAGCAACTGTGTGCCCAGCGCCGCAGCCATTCCCCAGTTCATCGTGGTGTTGGTAAAGTAGGCAACAAAATAGCTGACCATTTGATCGCCCGGTCCGCCCAGTAATGCAGGCGTAATGTAGTAACCAATCGCCATCATAAATACCAGCAGCGCGCCTGCGGTGAAGCCTGCGTAGGTTTGCGGCACATAAACTCGCCAAAACGCGCTGAAAGGATGTGCGCCCAGTGAAATAGCGGCACGAACATAACCGGGTGAAATGCCTTTCATCACTGCATATAAAGGAAGAACAATAAATGGCAGCATGATGTGAGTCATCGAGATATAAACGCCGAGTCGATTAAACACCAATACCAGCGGGTGGTCGATAATACCGGTTGCCATCAGACTGCGGTTAATCAGGCCGCCGGACTGCAACAGCACAATCCAGCTGGCGGTACGCACGATAAGCGAGGTCCAAAACGGCAGCAGTACCATAATCATCAACAGGTTGGCGCGCCCTGCTGGTTGTTTTGCCAACCAGTAAGCCAATGGATAACCCAGTAAAACGCAGAACACGGTCACCACCAGCGCCATCCACAGCGTTCGCAGCAGCACATCGACATACAGAGCCTGACCCGCCGGTAAAGCCTGAATCTTGCCGGTGTCGATATTAACTTTGCGGTCAAAGGACGCCAGCAGGTAATAAGAAGTCCACGGTTTTGCCGCCCGTTGCAGGCTTTGCCATGTGCCGAGCTGCCCCCACAGTGGCATGGTTGCAATCAGCTTTTCTTTCACGGCAACACTGCCCGCAGGGGCGTGGCGCAAGGTGCTCAAAATCAGGCTGCTATAACTGTCG
The DNA here is from genome assembly GCF_000257645.1 of Serratia sp. M24T3. GTDB lineage: Bacteria > Pseudomonadota > Gammaproteobacteria > Enterobacterales > Enterobacteriaceae > Rouxiella. The sequence goes on along the minus strand of NZ_AJHJ01000006.1, from coordinate 182,015 downwards.
TCTTCGTAGCTCAGACGTTTGGCGACGGAAAACAGTTTGCCGCTGTTGCGCGCCTCACGCAGGTCGGCAACCAGAGCCGAAAATGTTGCCTCATCGGGTACCGATTTACCGTCCCAGTGCGCGAGTTTGCTCACCGTTTCCGGCATTGCCTGCCCGATTTCCGGGTTCTGGACGCTTTTCATCAAGATTGAGGCGATGGGGAAAATAAAACTGACCACCACAAACAGCAGCAGCGGCGCAATCAGCAGCAGCGATCGCCGCGTGTAGGCTGATTGCACCTTGCGCAGCTGCTGGCGCAGCGTTGCGTTGTCAATCGCGCTGGGCTCGGTAAGTGAACGGGGCAACATTTCGGTCTGGCTCATGGCATTCTTCCTGCTTTTTCTATTGATCGTTATCGGCTTTCTCTGTGCGCTCAACGATTATCGCGATGCCCAGGCATTGAAGCGCTGTTCAAGATCTTCACCGTGATCGACCCAGAACTGAGTGTTTACCGGGATAGCATCAGCCATGTTTTGCGGCGCAGTAGGTAAATCAACCGCGTCTTTCGCATCAATCATGCTGGTGGCTGATTTCTCCGTCGGGCCATAAGGGATGTTTTCAGCATAAACCTTCTGATTTTCAGGCTTGTTGGCAAACGCGATAAACTGTTCGGCCAACGCTTTGTGTTTAGAACCTTTTACGATTGCCCAATTATCAAGATCATAGAGGCTATCGTTCCAGACCATTTTGAAATCGTGGCCTTCTTTGTTCGCAGCGCTAACGCGGCCGTTATAGGCCGAGGACATCACCACGTCGCCAGATACCAGCCACTGCAAAGGCTGCGCGCCAGATTCCCACCACTGGATATACGGTTTAAGCTGATCAAGCTTTTTGAACGCGCGATCAACACCCTGTGGCGTTGCCAATACTTTATAAACGTCTTCACGTTTTACCCCGTCGGCCAGCAAAGCAATTTCCAGCGTGTATTTGGCGCTTTTACGCAGCCCGCGCTTGCCCGGAAATTCTTTCACATTCCAAAAATCCGCCCAGCTGGTCGGCGCTTTTGACAACTTCTTCGCATCGTAGGTCAACACGGTTGACCAGACGAAAATCCCGGCACCACATTCGGTAACCGCAGAAGGCAAATAGTTGTTTTTATCGCCCAGCTTGCTCCAGTCCAGCGGTTCAAAAAGCCCTTCATCACAACCGCGAACCAGTTCCGGGCCTTCGACTTCGACCACGTCCCAACCAACCTGACCGGTTTGAACCATCGCCCTGATGCGCGCCATCTCGCCGTTATATTCGCCAGAGTCGATAGTGCCCAGTCTGGCGGCTTCAAACGGTTTATAAAATGCCTTGTCTTGCGCGTCTTTGTTGGTGCCGCCAAAGGAAACCACGGTCAGCGTTTCGGCCTGAGCCTGAAACACCAATCCGGCAAGCAGTGTGGTCAATGCAATTTTTTTGAACATGCTGTGACTCCTGAAATTGAAAAGAGAAAAGTGATCATTTAATTTTGGTTATGATTTTAAAGCCTGAGCCAAGATTTCCAGCGCCTGCTTGAACTGTGCATTGGGGATAGTCAGTGGATACAGGAAACGGATCACATTGCCGTGAATGCCACAGCTGAGTAGCATTAAACCGGCATCGAGCGCCTTGCGCTGCACCAAACGGGTAAACTCGGCATCGGGTTTTTGAGTAGCCGGATCGTCAAATTCCACCGCGACCATCGAACCGCGCATGCGGATATCGGCAATCGCCGGGCAGTGAATCCTTGACTGTTGCAACACTTCGACCAACTCGGCACCCAGCGTTTGCGCCCGACAGCACAGCTGCTCTTGCTCGATGATATCCAGCACCGCCAGCGAAGCCGCCACCGCCAAAGGGTTACCGGCGTAAGTTCCGCCCAGACCGCCTGGTTCAGGCGCATCCATGATTTCAGCGCGTCCGGTAACGCCGGAAATCGGTAATCCGCCACCGAGACTTTTAGCCATGGTTATCAAGTCTGCTTTCGCCTGCGGGTAATATTCCATAGCAAACATTTTGCCAGTACGCGCAAAACCGCTTTGCACTTCGTCGGCAACCAGCAAGATGCCATGACGGTCGCACAACGCGCGCAGGCCATTAACAAATGCTTCTGGTGCGATATTAAAACCGCCCTCGCCCTGAATTGGCTCGAAAACGATCGCCGCAACATCCTGCGGGCTGATATCGCTGCGGAATAAATACTCAATGCTTTCAAGGGATTCTTCTACGCTGATGCCCTGTTGCGCATTAGGATAGCGCGCATGGAAAACTGAGCCAGGGAAAGGCCCGAAGCCCTTTTTGTACGGTAAAACCTTACCGGTCAGCGCCATGGTTAACAAAGTACGGCCGTGAAATGCGCCAGAGAATGTGATAATTCCAGGGCGACCGGTGGCAGCACGAGCAATTTTTACCGCGTTTTCAACGGCTTCGGCACCGGTAGTGAAAAACGTCGTTTTAGCCGCACCCTGTACGGGAGCCAACGCATTGATACGCTCGGCGAGGGTAATGTAGCTCGCGTAAGGTACCACTTGATAAGCCGTATGGGTGAAAGCGGCCAGCTGCTTTTGCACGGCTGCCACGACTTGAGGATGGCGATGGCCGGTATTTAACACCGCAATCCCGGCGGTAAAATCAATAAACTCGCGCCCTTGCTCATCCCACAGCGTGGCGTTTTCCGCTTTGCTGGCGTAGAAGTCATACATCACTGATACGCCACGCGGCGTCGCGGCTTTACGGCGTTGTTCTAATTCGTTGTGATCCATTTTTACTCCGGCTCATCTGTGCGTTAAATCATTCAATGATTAAAAAACCAATACGGCATCAATCTTCCTCCTTGCTTTTTAGCGCTAAACCGGTTCTATAATCCAGAGCCAGTTTCATTTATTTTGAGGTACCAATTGAGATCGCTACTTTCAGATTTGATTTTGCATCGGCTTGACTCTGCCACCGGAAGCAACCTCAACAAGCGGCTGTACCAGTCACTGAGGACCGCAATCCTTGATGCCAGCATCTCGCCGAGCAGCAGATTGCCCGCCAGCCGAGATTTGGCCAAGGAGCTGGGCATTTCGCGCAATACCGTGCTCGCAGCCTACGAACAGTTGCAGGCCGAAGGATATATTCAAACCCGGACCGGCAGTGGCACCTTCGTCAATGCAGATTTACCGGAGGACGGGATCCGCTCTGACGCCTCGCGCCCGGCCAAAATGCCAGTTCGCGGCATGGTGCAGCTGTCAAAACGCGGGACACGCCTGCTGGGTCGCACCGGAGCCGCACCGCACCAGTGGGGCGCGTTTATGCCCGGCGTACCGGACGTCACGCGTTTTCCCCATGACATCTGGCGCAAACTGCAAAACCGTTTAAATCGAAAATTGGACCCGCAGTTTCTGACCTATTCCCGTCACGGTGGTTGTTTGCCGCTGCAACAGGTGCTGACGGATTATCTGCGTATTGCGCGCTCGGTAAGCTGCACGCCGGAGCAGATTTTGATCACCGCAGGGACTCACGAGGCAATAGATTTATTGGCCAAAGTGCTTTGCGATCAGGGTGATACTGCGTGGATTGAGGAACCGAGTTATTGGGGGATCCGTAATATTCTCTCCATCAACGGCCTTGAGATGAAGCCGATTGGCGTTGACGAAAATGGCATGGATCCGCCTGACATCGAGCAGGACGAGACGCCGCCGCGAATCATTTGCGTGACGCCCTCCCACCAGTATCCGCTGGGATCGGTGATGAGCCTGGCCAGACGTCAGCGTATTTTGTCACTGGCGGTGCAACACGGCAGCTGGATTATCGAGGATGACTACGACAGCGAATTCCGCTATTCCGGCAGCCCGATCCCTGCACTGCAAGGCCTGCTGCCCGATGCGCCGGTAATTTACATCGGTACTTTCAGCAAAACGCTGTATCCCGGAATGCGCATCAGCTACGTGGTGTTACCGCGCGCGCTGGCGGCAAAACTGAAGATTGCTCATTCCGAACTGTATCGCGGCGGCAACGGATTAGCCCAGTTGACTCTGGCCGAGTTTATTCGTGAAGGCCATTACGGCGCACATATTCGCCGCATGCGTTTGGCCTACGGAAAGCGACGAAACGCGCTGGCGAGGATGATTGAACAGGAGTTGGGGAAAGAATTTTTATGTGAATACAGTAACGCAGGTCTGCACCTGATTTTATCGTTGCCAGACTCAATTGACGACGTTGCCCTGAGTGCGGAGCTGGAGCAAAAAGGCGTGCTAACCCGAGCATTATCAGCGTACTACATGCGCAACACTCAACGCAGAGGCCTGATTTTGGGGTACGGATGCGTTGAGCTTCCGCGCATGGAATCGGCGTTCGCCGTGCTTGTCTCATGCCTGAAAAGCGCCCTGAAATCCCAACTTAGAGCAGGTTGAAAGTTTATGGTGCAACAGCGGTCAAAGGGTTTCTACGACTCTTTGGCCGAAACTGCCAGCCGCTAAAAAGTTGCAGAATAATAAAAAAGACAATAGAAAACATTAACCTGCGAGCTTCCTCTCAGGTTTTAAATTTGTCAAAAAAAACTTGCCAGAACACTTTTCCAGATGGTACTGATTTTAAATAGCGCCAACTTGAGGTGTTCGATAGCACCCAACATGCATGAATCATGCCGATATCAATCGCCAGGTTGCAGAGCAAATAGAGCAAATTTTGCCGGATGGATAAATCCAACGGGACAAGTCATTAAGCGGGAGTGAAGTTGATGCAGAGCTACGTAAGTTTTAAAAATATTGTCAAGAGCTACGACGGTGAAAAACGGGTGGTTAAAAACCTCAATCTCGAGGTTCACGAGGGGGAATTTTTAACCCTGCTCGGCCCTTCTGGTTCAGGCAAAACCACGAGTCTGATGATGCTGGCAGGGTTTGAAACGCCGACCCAGGGAGAGATTTTATTGCGTGGCAAACCGCTGCACAATCTCCCGCCGCATCAAAGAGATATCGGCATGGTTTTCCAAAACTATGCCCTTTTTCCGCACATGACCGTCGCAGAAAACTTGGCTTTCCCGCTTAAGATTCGCCGTCTCAGCAAGGCAGATATCCGCGCCAAAGTGGAACGCATATTGGATATCGTAAAACTTAAACCCTTGGCCGATCGCTACCCCGCGCAAATGTCCGGCGGCCAGCAACAGCGAGTTGCCTTGGCTCGCGCACTGGTGTTTGAGCCAAAACTGGTGTTGATGGATGAACCACTGGGTGCATTGGACAAGCAGCTTCGTGAACATATGCAGATGGAAATCAAACAGTTACATGAGATGCTGAACTTGACTATCGTTTACGTAACACACGATCAAAGTGAGGCGATGACCATGTCAGATCGCGTAGCGGTGTTTAACGATGGAATCATTCAGCAACTTGACACGCCGAGCAAGATTTACGAGCAGCCCACTAATTCGTTTGTTGCACAGTTTATCGGCGAAAATAATAGCTTGCTGGCAACTAACGTTAAGGCCGAGGGCGATTATTACAGCACCTCTTTGGACGATGGCACCCTGCTCTCCTCCCTGAAAGTACGCCCTAGCTCGCCGGGCAAAAAAATCATGCTGTGCATTCGCCCTGAACATATCAGCGTCAATAATCCGACTGTGGGATGTGAAAAAGTCAGCGCGCGGATCCAGCAGTTTGTCTATCTCGGCGATCACGTGCGTATGCTGACTGAAGTTGCCGGGCAAGGTAATTTTATGGTGAAAATGCCGGCCACTCAGGTTCAACCTGGCTGGAAAGCGGGTAGCGAAGTGATGCTGTCATGGCAGCCACAAAATCTGAAAGCTTTGGACGTGGTGGCGCACTAATTCGTTGCTCGCAGGGGCTTGGGCCCGTGTAGACGCTATGCACAACATAGTCTGACACGCGGTCAGAAATCATAGCCGAAGAGATCATTATCTGTAGAGATCTTCGGCTATTTGCCGTTTATCAGCCCCATTAAGCCCTAACTTCTCGGCGAAACGTTAAAGGTAAAATACTGTTTGTTCAATTTACTGAAAGTGCCATCTGATTTGATTTCAGCGATGGCCTGGTCGACCGAAGCTTTGAGCTGGTCATCCCCTTTGCGCAACCCCAAACCGGTGCCTTTGCCAAATAAAGTTTTGTCGTAAACTTCTTTGCCGTTTAACTGAAAATCTGCGCCCTGCGGCTTATCCAAAAATGATGCCGTTGCCGAAGCTGCATCATCCAAAGTGGCGTCTAGTCGCCCTAATGCCAGATCGGCATAAACCTGATCCGGCGAGGCGTACGACACCACATCAACGCCTTTATCACGCCAATATTGGTTAGCGTAGGTTTCAAATACCGAGCCTTGCTGCACCCCGATTCTTTTTCCTTTGAGTGATTCGGCGGTGGCCGTTAGCCCCGAGTTTTTATGGGTGATGAGGTACACCGGAGTGGTAAATAGTGCCGTTGAGAAGTCGATGGATTTTCTACGTTCATCATTTATGGATAACGAAGAAAGTATCGCATCGAATTTTTTGGCTTTGAGCGCGGGAATTAGTCCATCAAAAGTGTTTTCAACGAACACACATTTCACCTGCATTTTTTCGCAAATCGCCCGCCCTAAATCAGCATCGAAACCAACAATTTGCCCCTGTGGATTTTTCGATTCAAAAGGAGGAAATGTCGGGTCTATGCCCAACCTAAGTTCAGCAGGTGCAGACATCACATTGCTGCTGGCGGCCATCAATAAAAACAACAGCGAAACTTTCTTCATTATTCCCCCGGCTGATGCATACAAAGTCATTATTCACTCTAAAACAAGCTGCTAAAATCATTGATTAACAGCAAATTAGAGTGCTAATTCACAATAGCGGCAACGAGCTGACGGAAGGTAATACCGATAACTTATGGATAGCAGCCAAGGCTGTTGTGACGGGATAAATGAGGATTAAGCCGTTGGGCAGTTGGCCCGGCGTGTGCGTGAAGAAGTCAGGCTGGCAGCGAATTGTCGCGAAACGGCACGGGTTGAAGCGCTTAAAGTATAAGCGACATTCTTGAAAATATATCACCTAAAATCTTTAGCAGATTCGACGTTTTGCGCAGCGGCACACATCCTTAGGCCTTATTGTCGGGTTCGGTCGCCTTGCCCTTCTCTTCGGGATGGCGTTTCTCCACCAGCCAGGACTGGATCATATGCAGCAAAAAGAGCCGTAAACGTAACGGTGAACGGCCATACACTTTCCAAAAACTCAGGCTCTGTTCCATAATTGACTCCTGCTTCATACCCACGCATTCGTGAAGGTTTATTATACAGGTATAGCATAGGCTATATTAGTTAGCCATAGCAAAGTCAGCAAAAATTGGTGGTTGGTGATACTTGGTTTACAATGCCCCCATTGTCGCGAAGTATGTGGCTTCAGGAAGAGAAGTAAAAAGCCATTGAGCAAGAAAAAAGGTGGGCGTTGTGAAAAATAAGAAAGTTAGTCCATTGCTGGATGTGGAAGATCACGCTCAGGGTTTTTTACAGGTGCGCGAGGCGCATCGTCGGGAATTGATGGAAGATTATGTTGAGCTAATTTCTGATTTGATTCAAGAATTTGGGGAAGCTCGACAGGTAGATTTAGCGGCAAGATTGGGCGTTTCCCAGCCTACCGTTGCCAAAACGCTGAAAAGATTGGCCAGCGCCGGACTGGTCAGGCAGTTACCCTACCGCGGCACATTCTTAACGCCGGAAGGTGAAAAACTGGCTGCAGAAAATCGCGAGCGCCACAACATTGTTGAAGAATTTTTCGTCGCGCTGGGCATTAGCCCGGAAACGGCGCGCTTAGACTCTGAAGGTGTTGAGCATCACGTTAGCGATGAAACTCTTGAAGCTTTTAAACGCTTTACCGAACAGCAAAAAGCATCGTAATAAAGCCCCTTCTGTCTTAATTTGATCAGGAAGATCTCAAGCGTTTTCCTGATTTTTATCTGATAGTTCATTATTTTTTGCTTACGATCGCAGTAAAATCCCTGAATTTGTGTTCCTCTTTTTCCCGCTCAGACTTTAATCCCCCGATTTTAAAAGGACTTCAACAGGATGAAATTACAGGCTGTTACCGCAACACTTATAGGTTTGATTCTTGCCTCTACGGCTCAGGCAAAATCCTCTGAGCAGGAAAAAGTTGACCAAATTATTAAGCCATTAATGCAGCAATATCAAATTCCCGGCATGGCTATTGCCGTTAGCATCGATGGCGAAACAACGTTTTATAATTACGGAGTCGCCTCCAGACAGTCACGCCAGCCAATAACTAACAGCACACTGTTTGAAATTGGATCGTTGAGCAAAACTTTTACCGCGACTCTCGCCAGCTGGGCTCAGCAGCAGGGGAAAATCTCGTTTAACGATGCGGCCAGTCAATATCTTCCCCAGTTAAAACACAGCGCCTTTGATAATGTCAGCCTGCTAAATCTGGCGACTCATACGTCTGGCCTGCCGCTGTTCGAACCCGAGGGTGTAAATACTCCGCAACAACTGATGGACTGGTATAAGCAATGGAAACCGACACAACCGGTTGGCAGTGTCCGAGTTTATTCCAACATGGGGATTGGGCTGCTGGGAATTATTGCCGCCAAAAGTCTCCATCAGCCGTTTATTGATGTCATGCAACAACAGCTGCTGCCGAAACTTGGGATGCACAATACCTTTATTAAAGTGCCTGCCGATAAGATGGCCGAGTATGCGCAGGGTTACAACAAGCAGGATAAACCCGTTCGCGTCGGGCCCGGCCCGGTCGATGCCGAGGCCTATGGCTTGAAATCTAGCTCGGCCGATTTAATTCGCTATCTCGACATCAACCTGCATGAACAGCCCATTGATGCAAGCTGGCAAGTCGCGGTTGATGCCACCCACCGAGGTTATTATCGAGTTGCCGGATTTACTCAGGATTTGATGTGGGAAAATTATGCCTATCCTTCGCCGCTGGAGCTGCTGTTAAAAAATAACGGCTCGCAGATCATTACCGACGCTCAACCGACCAAGGCCATCAATCCGCCGCAGCCGCCGCTGGAACAGGCAATCTACAATAAAACCGGTTCTACCAATGGCTTCTCGACCTATGCGATGTTTGTGCCGGTCAAGAAAATGGCAATTATTATTCTGGCCAATAAATCGTATCCCAATGAAGCACGGGTTAAAGCCGCCTACCAGATTTTAGCGACGCAAAAAGAAGGCTTTTGATCCACGGGCGGGTTTCATAAAAGACGGTTTTATCCGCCGTAAAAGCATCAAGCCTGCTGACCGTGTAACCAGCAGGCTGTAAAGGCTTACGACCAGTGTTTATTTTTGCTGGTTTTACCAATGCCTGGATTATAAGTATTGGTTGGGTCAAGCTGCCGCAGATGCTGTTCATATTCAGGCGAAGCATGATACAAGTGGCCGACATTGTGCTCAGCGGGATATTTCGCGCCACGCTTGTCGAGGTATTCGAGCACCTCATGTTTGAAGGCCAACGGATCAACACCAGGTTTGAGGATATAGTCCTGGTGATTAACAAAACAGAAAAAGTGCCCGCAGCATGAATCTTCCAGAACCTGTGCCTGAAGATGCGCGGGTAATACAATTCGCCACTCACTGTCATTGCGTCGTAACGCAACATCGAAAGCCATCAGTCGCTGATTGGTATCTATTCCCATATAATCGCAATAAGAAACGGTACACCCGCCCACGCCAAAGCGAACTAAAAATGCATCCTTTTCCTCGCGTTCATTACAGGCAAAAAACTCTCCACTTCTGTTGGAGAAAAATTCAGTTAGCAATCGCAATAAATCGGCAGAATATCGAGATTCGGTCTTGATCATCAGATGGTGTTCAAAACGATCACGATAATCAAGAATGCGTTTCGCGACACGTTTTGGCGTCAGATTATTCACGCCCTGCAAAACTTTATCTACCAGATTTAGCGGCAGGAAACCGGCCTTTTTCACCCGCACGTCCCAGCGCGCCTTTTTCGCCATCAATGAAGGAAGCGCTTGCGGACCCAGTCTGTCAATCGCCCAATAAACATGTTTGGAATAGCGCACTGTCAGGTCGAAGGCATTACGATGAATATATTCCGCCTGTTGGGGCAACTCTTGCAGATTTCTCAGCAAATAGCGTCGCAAATCAATTAGTTCAACTTCATCGTTGGTGCCGATGTAAAAGGTGTGGGTGTTATCACCACGATCAAAGGTTGAGAGACGTACCGCAAATACCGCAACTTTGCCTGCGCTGCCTGAGCTGTCGTGCAGATATTGCACATTGCCGTTGAAACGGGTCGGGCTGTCGGCGTCAACATCCCGAATCACTTGTGCATAATCGTCAGCCCAGATCCTCCCCTCCCAGTCTGGCTCGCTGCCGGTAGTATAATTCTGGCTCTCAAGGCGAGCGATCATTTCTTCGGGCGTATTACCAAGGAAAATACCCAAATGATTGATCAGCGAAAGTGTGCCGTCATCGTTTATCTGGGCAAACAGAGATTTCTCGGTAAATGCCGGACCGCGTCGAATTAAAGACCCGCCAGAGTTATTGCATACACCGCCGACTACAGATGCACCAATACATGAGGATCCAATAACCGAATGAGGTTCTTTATGATGGGGATATAGCGCTTTTTCCAGCTCGGTGAGCGTGCTGCCGGGGAAGGCGATTACCTGCTGAGCATTGTCAATAACCTGCACACCTTTAAGACGGCGTGTACTAATAATGATGACATCGCGGTCATAATTATTACCGTCTGGCGTAGAGCCGCCTGTTACCCCAGTATTTGCAGCCTGCATCAAAATAATCTTGTCACAGGCTACGCAGACTTTTAGTACTTCCCAGAGTTGGAGCAGAGAATCGGGAATGGCAACTGCCAGCGCCTGCCCCTGGCCGACGCGAAATCCTTTAGTGTAATACGCTTTGTCATTTTCACTGATTAACAACTGATCCGAAGCCAGGATTTGTTGTAACTGAGGAATGATTTTTGTGCCCTTCTCCATCTGACCTTTCTCCAAAGGCCGCAATGATTCATCGCGGCGGGTAATTCGATATTGTGAAAAAATAATTATTTTGAATTAGTATTGTTATATAACCAATTCAGAATATTAGTATCGAAAACTTTTCTCTGGACTAAAACGGCGTTTGTTGTTCCAGAACGCGAGATATCACGTTCAACGCACCCTGACAGTTGTTGCTTTCGGTAAAGTAACCGGCAACTTCCTTCACCGTTGGGCTGGCATTGGCCATCGCAAAGCCGAATCCGGCATGGCGCAGCATTTCGATATCGTTGTCGCTATCGCCGATAGCCACCACTTCACTATCTTTTACGCCCCACCGGGCCTGTAACAGGCTGATGCCGTTGGCTTTATGCAGGCCTGGAATGATCAGGTCGATAAATCCAAAACCGCTGCCAACGGGCTGAGAGATGTCACCGACCTCAATAGACAGCTTCTGCAACAGCGCAGGAATAGCTTCATTTTTCACACCCAGTGAGAATTTAAAAATAATGTCTTCAACGTCGGTAAAATCGGCGACTTTTTTGAGGCGGCGATAATGGTTGGACATTTTCTCGACTACCGCGTGCGGCATCGAGTCATGCGCGTAGGCACTGTTTTTTCCACAGACAACCAGCTGGATATCAGGAACATCCGCAAGCACCGCCAGAATTCTTGCGATCTCTGCCTTGGAAAATTGACCACAGTGGATCTCTTCTCCAGCATCGACCACGTAAGCGCCATTTTCCGCTACAAAACCTATTTCCTTATGAATTTCAGGAAAATAATGCACCAGCTGGTAATACTGATTGCCGCTCGCCACCACGAAATGGATGCCGCGCTGTTTGAGTCTGGTGTACTGTTCCAGAAAACGGGATTTGTCGTAACTCTTTTCATCGTTGAGAAAAGTCCCGTCCATATCCACCGCAATCAGTTTTATTGACATATTTATTCCATTATCAGGGTAAAGGGTTTATCGGCGTCGGTTATCTGTTGCAACCGTAGGGCAAAATCTTATCAAAGACCCGACGCAAGCTCTAACCTAAACTTTACCCAATTCCTATTTGATTGATACAACCGCCCTGTTTTGCCACCTTTTAAACAAGGCTTGGGCTAGCATCATCATGCAGATGAAGATGAGTAGGTCGAAAGAGAAGTTCATGGCAAAAAGGTGTCTCGACATATCGCGATAGCCTTCACCAAAGAAAGCAATATAGAGTTGAGAACTACAGAAGACGCCAAGAATAAACATAAGCTTTGCTTGAGGATTACTTTTCAAGAAAAATGACAATAAGACAATGAGTACCGCGATTAAATATCGCCACGGGCCATAGATGTCATCTTTCAACTCCGTTACCATTGAAACAAACTGATCATGGCTTGAAAAATATTTATTGGCATAAGCTAAGTTGAAGTATTCTTCTTTCATTTGTCGTTGTATAGAGGGATCGAATGGCAGAGTTAATAAATTTGCAGGTCTTTTAAAGAAGACAGCAAAACTTTTACTAAAACTTGCATCTGAGTGATGGCGTGCATAGCAGCCTATTTTGGGTTTCGGATTTACCACACTACCCAAATTGAAATCGTATTTTTGATTCCACGGATCTATGCCAACACATTCAGCTTCAACACTGCTATCTAATTCAATGTGATTCAGCGTCTGATATAAATAAGCCCCAAAATAGTTCGAATTGTATTTATTTAAAGGCAAGGTTTTATTGGAATGAGAGACAACGATCAATGCCATTACAAATGACAAAAACAACGCAATATATTTTTTCTTGTCTACTTTTTCATTAAAAAGCCACAAGCCGACCAAAATAAGCAGTGGCAGATAAAAGTATTGCGTTTTTGTGCAAGCTATCGCACTGGCAAGTAAAAACAGCATACAAGATTGATATTTTACTGGTTTGCAGAGGACATAACACAGTATTGGCAAAGTGAAGACAACGATTGAGTCCTGATAGAAGGAAGCTATAAAACTGAGGATTGATGAAGAAAATAATTGAATGATGAATAATGTAAAAATAAAATAATGTGGCTTGCGAGTATAATCAAAAAATATTTTACTCAGTGCAAACAGCTCAAGCAGATAGATGAACTTTAGCATTGAGGCCATTAACATCAGGTCAAACCATGAGGTTAATAATGAAATAATACTGGCATAGAGATAGAGCATGATGCTGTAAACGCTGAACTCGTTCAGCTGCCATATCGGCTGAAAATGCACTTTCATTTGCCATGCAAGCGGCATATACGGGTTCATAAAAGGAATTTGTGCCATAAAAGTATTCGTTGTTCGGGTATAGTCTTCGTTATTTAAGGCAAAGGTTGATCCCGACAAACAAATAATTGTAACCCACAGGATTAATATAAAAACTCGGCTAACTTGGCGATTCTGCATCACGTCCTTAAGGACAGGTTATCGAGAGAGGCAATCTGGCAAAAAAGTGAAGTTGGCAGTGGCTTCAACAATGAGGAATATTTGACATAAGTCAGTTTTCAAACAATACGCCTAAATAATTATTATGTCGTTAATTATTCTGAAATGAGGGCTTTGTGAGATCTAGATCACAAATATTGTACTAATCTCTGTGGCTCAGTCGCTCAATTATCACCAGCCACGTAGTAAACCTATCTTTTTAAAAGATTTATCGTCAAAAGGCCACCACGTCTAAAAGTGTTAACCGGGGTTGCAGACCCTTGTCTTCGTTTCAAGTTTATGTAATCTTTCGCACGCTAAAAATGTGCGTCAGGTCACTTTTTTGATCGGCACAACATAGATGTCATCAGGGTCGGATAACGATGCTCAGCCAGGCATCGGCATTTTATCGTTAAGCCAGAGGCGCCTCTAAAGGCGAATAATCTGGCAGCCATAGGTTTCAGGAATTTTCATGAACAACAAAACCACAAGTTACAAAGGGCCTTTGGCTCTATTAACCGCACTCTTCTTTATGTGGGGATTAATTACTTCTCTTAATGACATTTTGGTCCCGCATTTAAAATCTCTGTTTGAATTGAGCTATGTTCAGGCCTCATTAGTCCAATTCTGCTTTTTCTTCGCCTACTTTGTGATGTCTTATCCGGCCGGTAAAGTGGTCAGCAAATTTGGCTATAAGTCAGGTATTATCATCGGATTATTAGTAGCCGCCATTGGCTGCGTGCTGTTTTACCCATCAGCTTCTCTGCGTTCATACCCGCTGTTTTTACTCTCTCTGTTTATTCTGGCTTCCGGCCTGACCTTATTGCAGGTTGCCGCAAACCCTTATGTCAATTCGCTGGGAACTCCGGAGACTGCGGCCAGCCGTTTGAACCTGACTCAGGCATTTAACTCGCTGGGAACAACTTTAGGCCCTATCCTCGGCGGGATGTTTATCCTATCGACGGCGGTACTTAGTGCCGACCAAATAAGCCAACTGCCTGCCGGTGAAGTTCAACATTATCTGGCCAGCGAGTCTGCCTCTGTGCAAACTCCTTACCTGGTGCTGACTGCGTTACTGGTGCTTATCTCCTTGGTCATCAAGTTCAGCAAGCTGCCGGTGTTAACAAATGAAATCGAACAAGACGATGGTAAAGAGCACAGCCTGTGGAAGAGAAAACACTTGGTGCTGGGCGTTATCGGCATTTTTGCCTACGTCGGTGCTGAAGTTTCCATTGGCAGCTACCTGATTAGCCTGCTTGAACGCCCGGAAGTCGCTGCACTGTCGGCGGTTGACGCCAGTCAGAAACTCTCTCTTTACTGGGGTGGCGCGATGGTAGGTCGCTTCCTCGGCAGCATGTTGATGACCCGTATCAAGGCCAACCGCCTGCTGGCATTTAACGCCACTATTGTGGTGTTGTTACTGGCTGCGGCAATCATCACCAAGGGCACGTTCAGCATGTGGGCGATTTTGTCGGTAGGCCTGTTCAACTCGATAATGTTCCCGACAATCTTCTCGCTGGCGCTGAACAGGCTGGGTGGTTTGACCGGGCGTGCTTCTGGCGTGCTGTGCATGGGTATCGTTGGTGGTGCCATCATGCCAATCATTCAAGCGACCGTTGCCGATCACGCTTCGCTGCTGGTGTCGTTTGTGGTTCCACTGGTGTGCTACATCTATATTGCCTGGTACGGCTGCAAAGGTTACCGGCCAACCGTTTAAGATACCTGTCCAGCCCTCAGTCAGAGGGCTGGCTCTCTCCACTTTACCCTCTCAATCAATATTTAGATTACCTTTCCTGTTGCGCCTTTTGTTGCAGCATTGGAACAATCACTTATTTTCGCTTTGTATGCTCGCGGTTTTGAAAAAATACGGTAGGATGAATTCACTGATTCGGAACACCGAATATCCTTAATCAATGCAATCGAAAGGTATGAGATATGTCTAACAAAACAATTCAATGGAATGGTGCCTTACAGCCTGAAGCGGTAGAGATCCTGTCTAAAGACGGCGGTATGATCGTCTGCCCGACTAAAGTTGGCTATATCATCATGACTTCCGATGCAAAAGGTCTTGACCGTAAATTCGAAGCCAAAGAACGTAACCGCAACAAGCCGGGCGTTGTGCTGTGTGGCTCTTTGGAGCAGCTGAAATCACTGGCTCAGCTGAATCCAGAAATCGAAGCGATGTACCAGCAGCACTGGGACAAAGATATTTTGCTGGGCTGTATCCTGCCGTGGAAAGAAGAAGCCAAGGCACGTATTCCTGATGATGGTTCTAAAACCATGATGATGGACAAGCGTGACACCAGCTGCTTCGTTATCAAGTTTGGTAAGCCGGGTGAAATTTTGGCTAAAGAACTGTGGGAAAACCACGGTAAATTCTCTTTCGCCAGCTCTGCCAATCCATCTGGTAAAGGCAACCGCGGCAAAGTTGAAGGTATCGGCGAGCGTATCGAATCTCACGCTGACCTGATCATTGAAGCTAACGAATACGTGACTTCAATTCAGCCAAACGAAAGCGAAAAAACTCGTTACGAGCAAGGTGTGATGGTTTCCATGGTCGACGAAAACGGTACTCTGGTACCTGAGCAGAAGGGTCAACGCAGCGTGACTCCATGCCCTATCCTGATCCGTAAAGGTCTGGACGTTGATAAAATCATGTCAATCATGTCTGATATTTTCCTGACCTGGGATTACCGTCAAGGTAATTACTACTAAGTCCTGTCATTGCCAAGCCGCAATGCTTTACCAGACAGCAAAACGGGTGCCTAAGTGGCACCCGTTTTTTATGTTAATGCACCTGATATTTATCTGATTTCGTCTTAGTCAGGCTTAAAATTAGGGCTGACTTAGGTTTTCAACTCATATAATTCTTACGCAGTTTTTTTCTAAATCATCGACAAACAACCGCACTCGCGCCGACAAACGATTCTCGGATTTAAACATTACCCACGAATGATAAGTATCCATCTGCCAGTCGGGTAACAGGCGAACCAGTTTTCCTTCTTTTACTGACTCCTGAGCAATGTAATCAGGCAAGTAAGCAATGCCACCGCCAGAAATCGCCGAACTCATCAAAGCCACGCTGTTGTTCATGCGAAAACGGCTGTGCACTTCGATATCCAGCTTTTGCTTGTCCTTGTAGAACGGCAGCGAAATGGTATGCGCCGGACCGCGAAACAGTATGTAGTCGTAGCGTGGCAAGTCTCCCGGTTTATTGATTTTTGCCAGTCTGGCCACGTAATTCGGCGCGGCGTAAAGCCCCCAGGTAATAGGGATCAAAGGCTTGAGCTGCGCGCTGTCCGGTTTGTCGCGAGTGATGACAATCGCAATATCATACAGATCGTCGGCCATATTAACCGGGCGATCGGTCAAGTCGAGATCCACATTGACGTGTATATTGTTGTTAATAAAAGTATTCAGTACTGGCACGATGCACTGACAGCCAAAGGTTACTGGCGCAATCAGTCGCAGATTGCCCATCGGCTCCTCATGAAAATGGCGGATGAAGTGCTCCGCCCCTTTGATTTCATTGAGTATGCGATGGCAATACTGGTAATAGCTCAGCCCGACTTCAGTCACGGCAATTTTACGCGTGGTGCGATTAAGTAGCTGCGCGCCAAGGCGAACTTCGAGGCTGGCAATTTCACGGCTTACGGAAGACTTCGACAGCCGCAGGGATTTAGCGGCTTCGGTAAAGCTTAGCGTTTCAACCACGCGGGCAAAGACCACCATTGCGGTGAGATTTTCTATATTGTCCATGGGTCTGTCTGATGATTTAAAGGCATTCAATAAAATAACATATTTAGCGCAGGTCCAGACAGCCTCTCTATTTTTCAGACCCTATAACGGTCGTTATGCCTTTTTAACCCGCAACGCCATACCCAGCGCCAACAGTGAAATCACCATTGCAACCCAATATACGGGCTGATGTCCGAGATTCTCACTCACCAGCCCCTGAAGCAGTCCGGCAATAATGGCGCCGGTGGAAACGCTGTTGCTGTAGAGCGTGCTGGCAGAACCAGGGGCTGCGGGCAATAAATCTTGCATATAAAGCATGCCCATTCCGCCAACGATACCAATAAACAATGCGTTAAAAATCTGTATTGCCATCAAAGCTTGCGGTGAAACAACCAAGGCCATACCGGCATAAAAAACTACGGCACTCAGCACCCCCACCAGCAGCAGCGGGCGTTTGCCGAAACGATGAATCAATGTCACCGAGAACAACACAATTAACACTTCGAATCCTGCACCCACGCCCAACAACCAACCGGCGAAACCGGCTGCGACATGGCTCAGGCTTGAAATATATAATGGCATATCAATAAGATACATCGCATCTCCGGCCCACAGCAATGCAAAGGCGGCAAACAGCCACCAAACATCCCTGTCCTTGGTTTTAGAAACGTTTGGCCCGGTTTCAATAGCCTGGACAGGCAATGCTGGCAACGAAGGCAGTAAAGCAACCACCAGCAATAATGCCAGCGCAAACAGAGAGGCGACAATTAAATAAAGGACAGTGAAACCAAAATGCGCGAGGGTAAAAAAGGCCAACGGAGGAGCAACGATCCACGAAAGCGAAATCTGCGCCCGCATGCGAGTGGTAAACTTCACCACTTCGCCGCCTGTTTGATCAGCATATTGGCGAGCAAGTGCAAATACTTGCGGCATTGCCGCGATGGAAACCGCTGACATCAGCACACCCAGTGAAATCAGCACCCAATAGTGGCGGTTATAGGCAAAAAGTAGCGCATTCACCACAGCAATAGAACAACAGGCAATAATCAGGTTGCGGCGGTTGCCAGTGGCATCAGAACGTCGAGCAATAAGCTGGCTCATCCCGATACCCGCAATGGCATTGACAGTATAAAAAGCGCCAACCATCATCGGCGTTGCGCCAGTATTGCGGGTAAGAAACAGGCTGAGTACTGGCCATTGAAACGCGCCGGAGATCCCTAAAAGTAACACTGTTGCCATAAAGGCCGCGCTGACCAGCTGATTGCTGCCCTCGGCCTGCTGTTCCAACTCCATGCCAACTCCCTGAAAGACAAAGTTTTATCAGGTATTGATAGCATAGTTAATATTCGAACGGCAATAAAACATCACTATTATTAATGTTTTGTATTCAAGGATTCGCCTGCAACAGGTCAAGCGCGATTTTGCTCGAGTATGTTCATTGCCTGAGAAATGCCACCTTCAATAACGGCTAGCGTGACACCGTCACGTGAAAGCGTAGATATACCGAGTAAAAAGCTGTCAATTAATGCCGCTAATCCGGCCACATCAGTTGTTGCCTTTAGTTCACCGCATTCTATCGCACGTTGCAGGCAAGATTTAATACCCTGCCGAGTTCGCAGGCGAGAATCTTTCAGTGGCTGCATAACCTGCTGATTTTCAGGGGAACATGCCGACATTACCCCAAGTGCTACCATGCAACCCTGTGGATGATTTTCCTCACACTGCATGCGGGCTGACTGTCTAAGTGCGAATTCGATGGCCGCGACAGGAGACAGGGAATTGTCCCATAGCGGTTCCATTACCTGCCCGTGAGAAGCCAGATAGCGCGACACGGCCTCGCGGAACAATGCTTCCTTGGAACCAAAAGCTGCGTAGAAACTGGGCGCTGTAATACCCTGACCCATCGCGGCTTTTAGCTGCGCCAGTGAAGTAGATTCATATCCGTTCTGCCAAAAAAGATGCATCGCCTGCTGCACCGCAGTATCACGGTCAAACTGTCTTGGACGCCCGGTTCTCATGAAAATCTCCATAGCAATGACAATATTTATATACTAGTCGATACATAAATCATTGACAAGCTGCCGCCGCCATGACAACACTTATGTACTAATCGATATATAAGTGGGAAAATTATGCATTATCGGGGCAATTCAGACCAAGTCAGTTCACCACCCGAGGTTCAACGCTTGCCGGTGATGGCCCTGCTGGCCCTGGCGATGACCGGTTTTATCTGCATCATGACTGAAACCGTTCCTGCCGGACTTTTACCGCAGATTGCTCAAGGTCTGCATGTTTCTGTGTCTTATGCCGGTCAACTGATTTCCGCCTATGCGGCAGGTTCGCTAATCGCCGCTATTCCTTTGACTTTGATGACGCGCAGCTGGCCTCGTCGCCACGTTATCTTGCTCACGGTGTTGGGATTTTTGCTCTTTAACTCACTGACTGCTATTTCTGAAAACTATGTATTGACACTTTTTACCCGCTTTATGGCAGGTGCCGCTGCCGGTTTGGCCTGGAGCCTGCTGGCAGGGTACGCGCGCCGAATGGTTACACCGTCACAACAGGGAAAAGCCATGGCTATTGCCATGGTGGGAACGCCGATTGCGCTCTCTTTAGGGGTACCGCTGGGAACCTGGATGGGGGATCTATTAGGCTGGAGGCTGACTTTTGGCGTGATATCAGGCTTGTCGGTACTGCTGATTGTCTGGATCTTGATTTCATTGCCCAATTTCCCCGGACAGTCTGGCAAGTCTGCCCTAGCGTTGCGTCAGGTGCTGATGACCCCGGGCGTCAGGCCTGTATTGTCGGTCGTTATGGCCTGGATCCTCGCTCACAATATTCTTTACACCTTTATCAGCCCATTTATTGCGCAGGCCGGGCTTGAGAAAAATGTGAGTCTGGTGCTGCTTACTTTCGGCATCGCTGCTCTGGCAGGAATTATTTTAACCGGCAAAATAGTTGAACGATTTTTACGCCGCGCCGTGCTTTTAAGCCTTGGGATTTTTGCGCTAACAATGCTGGCGTTTGCATTAAAGGGGTCATCACCGACCATAGTCTATTGCGGCGTGGCGATATGGGGTCTGACTTTTGGCGGTGCCGCAACACTGCTGCAAACCGCGCTGGCCGATGCGGCAGGAGAAGGCGCTGATATTGCTTTGTCGATGAACGTGGTGGTCTGGAATTTAGCTATCGCGCTCGGCGGCATAGTCGGCGGCGTTTTACTTGAACAATCCGGGGTTAAATATTTCTCCTGGACAATCATTGCTTTGACCTTGTTGGGCTTGGCTATTGCCTCGCGGGCGAACAAATACGGATTTCCACCGGGACAGCGTCAGCATCTCGACCCGGCATCGGAATGATTTGTGGCAAAAAATCGACTAAATCACTCGTCAATCACAACAAAATCAGGAAAAAATCATGAATACCCAGAATAAAAGAAAGGTCTTTATCATGGGCGGCAGCCGTGGAGTCGGTGCTGCAATCGTTAAAAAATTTGCCGAACAGGGTGATGAGGTTGTTTTCAGCTACGTAAACTCACACTCGGCCGCTGAAACTTTGGCTCAACAAACAGGCTCTACCGCGCTACAGCTCGACAGCGCCGATCGCAACGCGATTGCCAGTCAAATCAGTAAACTGGGCAAGCTGGATGTGCTGATTGTCAATGCTGGCGTGCTGAGTTCCGGAGATCCGCTGACTCTCAACGCCGATGAGATAGAAAAACTGTTCCAGATTAATATTCATGCCCCCTACTTTGCCGCAGTTGAAGCCGCAAGGCAGATGTCCAAAGATGGCCGAATCGTGTTTATCGGCTCAACTAACGCAGACAGAATGCCAATGCAGGGGCTCAGCGCCTATGCCACCAGCAAGTCTGCCTTACAGGGAATGGTAAAAGGACTGGCGCGCGATTTTGGCCCACGCGGCATCACGGTAAACGTGGTACAGCCCGGTCCCACGGATACTGATATGAACCCTGCCGATGGCCCGTTAAACGAACTCATGCACAGTTTTATGGCTATCAAACGCCACGCTCACGGCGATGAAGTCGCGGCAATGGTAAGTTGGGTAGCCAGTGCCGAGGCCGCAATGGTCACCGGTTCAGCGCTGACCATTGACGGCGGTTTTGGTGCCTGAAATGAGTGTTGATACTTACCAGCCAGCCCGCAGGCTGGCTATTTACGAACCTGTAGATACCGGCGTCAGCACCGGATCGGTGCGGTAACGTGCAGCAAACAGCTGTTTCAACTGGCCAATTTTCGGCATGTCGTTGATTGCGATATAAGGCGCATCAGGATTTTCCACCAAATAATTCTGGTGATAGCTCTCTGCCGGATAGAAATGATTATGGCTTTCAACGGTGGTGACCAATGGCTTGCCAAACGCTTTGCTGGCATCTAGCTGAGCAATGTAAGCCTGAGCCACGCTTTTCTGGGAATCACTCAGCGGGAAAAGTGCCGAACGATACTGTGTGCCGCTGTCCGGGCCTTGCCTGTCTAACTCGGTAGGGTTGTGCGCCACTGAGAAAAACACCTGCAACAGTGCCCCGTAAGTGACCTGCGAGGGGTCAAAGGTGACTTGGACGGATTCAGCATGACCAGTATCGCCACTGCTGACAGTTTCATAATTGGCAGTATCTGCCGAACCGCCGGTGTAACCCGCGACCACTTTGGTCACCCCTTTTACGTGCTGAAACACGCCCGCAACGCCCCAAAAACAACCGCCGGCAAACAGCGCAGTTTCGGAATGCGAACTGGCTGGCGCCTCATCCTTTATAGGTGCTGGAATGGAAACTGCTGGCTCTGCCCCGCCAAATGACCAGGCAATACTGCACCACAGCAGCGCGGTGATGGCAATAAACGCGCCCCACGGACCTGAGCGGCGTAAAGAGGAGAATCTTTTTTGCGCTGTTTTCATAATGTACCTCACGGGAGTGTCGGCGAACGGGCAAGCCGCGAAAGCAGCTTGATTTTTATTCAGCCTGGTACATTAAAGATGGCAGCTAAACCGGGTTAATGCGATGACCTCAGGATGACAAAATTGTCATAATGGCTTTCATTTGAATTCTATGGCCCCTGATTTGCCAGTACACGCTGAGAGCAGTATTCGGCGTAGCTATTCAACATGGCAACATCTGATGATCTTTCTACTGTTGGTTGGAGATGCTACGGAGGGCTAAGGGATTGAAAATTAACGACTCATTAATAACCAGAAAATTATCGTGCTTTTAGATCTTTTAACCGATCCGCAATAATTTCGACCTGTTCAGGTTTTATCGTTCTACTGTAAATATGAACTTCGTCGAAATCTGTCGCATATTCAGTGTTATTTCTAAGATAATTTTGTATTTCGTCTTTGTCCATTTCAGGAACGCCCTCCCCTTTATGACCCAGATGAGTAATCAATTTCCTAAGGTTTTCGTCCCTGTTATGATTTAAGGAAACACCAACCACTTCAGGTATTGATGGATGGATTTTATATAGGTAAAAAGAGCCTTCAGGTTCCGTCTCACGATAATTTCTAACCCCTTCCACAGTTTCGGCCACGATTAAAGTAGATTCACCCTCTTCAGTCATTTGATCAATCCCACCAAAATTATCTGAATACCAATCATGATTTGAAAGCGCTGTTTTTATTTCTGCAAGAGAACGACGGTCAGCGCGATAAAGAGGTTTTAGAAACCGTTGTTCGATTAAACCTTTTGAATTGAGCGCCGTTGCAACGCCATTTTGCGGCGATTTGCCATGCTTTTTTTCCAGCACATCGTTGAAACTGGATGCTGAGGCCGTTTGCTGCCCTACATCAGCCTGAATCGCAGCGGCTGGGGCTGGTGCGGGAACTATCGAAGGGGCATTGATTGGATGGTGGTACATGATTTACCTGAAAGTTGCCAGTTATGAAGACTTCCAACATAACCAGCAATCTCAGTACTTAACTACAGCGTAGCCTTCCTCCTGCTGTTACTTTTTCTCGCTTTCGCCGACGATAATCTCCTCGCCGATGGCGTAAAAATGTCCGCCTGCAACATAGTGAAGACTGCGTAATTCAGCAGGCGCTTGCTCAAAAAGCCAATGGCCGTTTTCAAACACCCGTTTGTCGGCCCAGGCACCGACGATTTCGCCGATATACAAATCGTAGGACTGCTGATTGTGCGGCTCCGGGATCAATTTGCACGCAAGCCACGCGGAACAACCCTCGACAAACGGCAGGTCAAAACCGTCGAAGTTGAACAGTTCGACCCCTGCCCGCACCAGCTTGTCTGGCTGCGTCGCCAGCGTTTCTGTTCCAAGCTGCAAAGTCATCGCCGCCTGTTTCGCCGTCGGAACCTGAATCACAAACATTCCGCTTTGTTCCAGCAGCTCACGAGTTTTAGCTATTTTATCGATCACGACAGTAAGCTTGGGCGGTGAAAAATCCAGCCCGCAGGCCCATGCGGCAGCCATCACGTTATCAACGCCGTCATGGCGGGCAGAGACTAAAATCGTTGGGCCATGATTGATGAGCCGCCAGGATTTATCTAAAGGCACTGCCTTGATGAATTCATTCATGATCTTCCCTTACATAACGATAAATTAACGACTAAATTTTTTATTGATTAGCGTGCTGGTGGCAATTGAACCGGTGACTGCAAATAAAATCGGAATTAAAAAATCGTGATTAACACGGGTGAACTCCAGAATTAATACCACGGCGGTAATCGGCATTTTCATTGAGGATGCTAGAAACGCCGCTGCGCCGACAATAGCAAAAGCGCCAATTGCAGTGCCTGGCCAGAAATGGTCCCAGATAATACCCAAAATGCATGCCAGCAATGCGCCGTTGGATAATCCTGGCGTCAGCAACCCCCCTTCAGCCCCAGAGCGCAGACTGCCCCAGATCACCAGTAATTTTAACACCAGTAATCCCGCCACCAGATACAGCGTGATTTCACTATCGAAAGTGATTTGCGCCGGCCCTTTACCGTTGCCCAGCAATTGCGGGAACCACGCCGCAAGCAGCCCGAGAATGGCAAAGTTCAGCAAACAAAATACCGGCATCTGCCAGTTACGTTTGGCATTTTTACGCGCGTTGGTCATCACGCGGGTAAACAGATTGGCGGCGATACCAAACAATGGCCCGCAAATCACCGACCAAATCACCAGCCCTGAAGTAATATCCAACTGCGGCAGGTGATACTGAGATTCGTTACCCAAACCTGTCCAGGCCACCAGCGCGGCAATAGACGAGGTGCAGATAGCAGGAATTAGCAGCTCGAGGCTAAAGGCGCCCAGCAGCACTTCCAAGGTAAACACCGCCCCGCCGAGAGGCACGTTATACACCGCCGCCAGCCCGGCACCTGCGCCACAGGCCACCAGAATGCGCGTTTCTGGCACCGTCAAATGAAAACGCTGCGCCAGCCAACCTGCGCCAATCGCGCCGACTTCACGTGGCGCAACCTCGCGACCCAACGGTGAACCTAGAGCCACGGTAATAATTTGCAGCAAAGCGTGGACAAGCGTAGAGAAAAAAGGCATTGGCTTATGCGGATTTTTGACCGCGTTGGCAATGCTGACTAACGGTTTGCCGAAGCGATAAAGCAGATACCAGCCGATCCCGGCTATCAGGCCACAGACGACCAACACGTAAAGTCGTCGTGAGGCATTGGCGGCGCTGACGCCTTCAAGGAAACTCTCTTTACTGATAATGGCGTCGGGACTGTAGCCGAAAGCAAAATGTTGGATAGCGTGCAGCAACAGGGCCAGCAACATGCCGCCTATTCCCGCTGCGATACCGGTTAATAGTGTTGCAAATACCAGACGAACTATTCCACTGCGAGGCTCGACGTGCTGTTCACTCATCCTTTATTTCCTGTGTTTTACGCCTGCGTAAGGCTTTGATTCTAAATTAAGGAAATTATAAAGTTTAAGGTTTAATGGTATTTAAATGAGAAGGTGAACGGCCACGCCAACTTAAACATATTGTTAACATAAGCGAGATTACAGCAGCCAACGCCGAACAGCTGCGCCGCTGCTGTAAAAGAATGGCAATCAGTCCATGGTGTAGCCAGGTTTTTTGACCAACTCATCCAGATGCGCCTTGATGATTGGCTCATAAACTTCGCTCTTCCAGTCATCTTTGGCAATTTCATTCAGGCGAATGGAAACTGCTTCGTCAGAACTGCCGAAATGCTTTTTCAGCACCTCAGTGAGGTCGTCGGAAATAGCATTTTGTTGAGCTTCTGTCAGGTTGCGAGTAATGAATTTCAAATCTACGTGTGGCATACGCTTCTCCGTTAAAAAAGGGCTATCGAGTTGAGATACTTTAGCATCCTACAGCGATAGCCCCCTAAAAAGTAAGCACTGTGTGCCAGCAGTCAATACTACTGATTTAACTGCTGATTATTTGCTCCACTCGCCACGTCGTGCTGATTTTTAAATTAAGACTTCTTGCGTAAACGCAGCAGGCCAAAAATAATAAGTAGCACGACGACGACGCCAGCGGCCATCAGGTAGCTCACATAGCGGACAACAAACGGCGCTTCCCCGCCTTGACGCCAGGTTTTAACCTGTTCACCGGTCACCGGCTGATTGATATTAGCAAACTGATTGCGCACATAGCTGCTGACTGCGGCAATTTGAGCATCGTTCATCTGGTTGGCAAACGCTGGCATCGCTACGTCAATATCGTTGCCTTTGCGCTCAATGCCGTTGGCAATAGTCATCACCAAATTTTGCGCATTCGGCCCTGAAACGGCGGTATTGCTGGTCAGCGAAGGATAAAAATTATCTTTCGTGCCATGCCCCTCAATACCGTGGCAACTGGCACAGGCGCCGTTATACAGCTCGGCACCGTCAGTGGTTTTACTCGCGGCAAGCGAGGATTGACTGCCCTGACCCACGATAATTTGATTAATATCAGTGGCCACGGCGGGAGTCGCCGCTCTGGCAGCAACCGGCGTCGCCATCGCCGGAACCTGCTTGATCCACAGGGCAATAGCATTAAGGTCGCCGTCGTTCAGATAACGGAAACTGTGCTCGACCGCTTCGCCCATCGGACCCGCTGCCTGTGCTTTATCGGCAAGATGACCGGTCTTGAGATAGGTGACAATGTCTGCCTGGCTCCAGTCGCCGATGCCACTTTTATCCGGGGTAATATTCGGCGCATACCAGCCGCCTAGCGGTCCCCCGGCGAGATTCTGACTGCTCTCTTCTGCCATCATCATATTGCGCGGCGTATGGCACGTGCTGCAGTGCCCCAACACATCGACCAGATATTTACCTCGATTAAGCTGCTCTGACGCGCCGTCCTGCCTGGCGAACGGTTTGTCGTCTCGATAAAGCAAATTCCAGCCCCACATAATCTGGCGAATATTAAATGGGAAGCTGAGCTGCGTTTGCTCTGCCGGCGCGGCGTCGTAGGGTTTTACACCCTGCATAAAATAAGTATACAGCGCGTGAACATCGTCATCAGTCAAACCGTGATAGGCGGTATAAGGCATTGCTGGATAGAGATTTTTTCCGTCGGCGGCGACACCTTTGCGCACTGCATCGGAGAATTGCCGCTCGCTGTAATTACCCATGCCAAACTGTTTTGATGGCGTGATGTTACTGGAGATAATCCGCCCCATCGGCGAATCAATGGCAAAACCGCCGGAATAAGGCGCGCCGCCTTGCCTGACCGCGCGATGGCAGGCGCCACAGTCGGCCGCGACCGCCAGATACTCCCCGCGTTTAATCAGCTGATCGGTTGCTGCATCGGCTGCCTGAGCTGAAATGCTGTTAAAAAACCCTGCCATTAACGCTGCGACAGTTAACACCCTCAAAGAAATTTTCATCATTTTCCCCTGCTCAAATCTCTTTATCGATGATTTCAGCCGCGCGAATACTCAGCGCGACGCCTGTTAACGTGGGGTTTATCACCCCCGACGCAGGAATAACGCCGGTCGTTGCGAGGAACAGGTTGCTGTGATCCCAGGTTCGGCATTCGTGATTGACCACTGAGTCCTTTTGGTTATCACCCATGATGACCGTGCCCATCAGGTGGTCGCGGTTTTGCCAGCCGGTATTATCTTCAATCACCGTGCCCCCCATCAGGCTGACGAATTTTTTATAGTCCGCATCGACCACGCCTTTAGCGGCTTTGACGTAATCATCGACCTCGTAATGCACGGTGAGCATTGGAATGCCCAGCGCATCTTTGCGCGTCGTACTTGGGCGAACCGTGTTGGTGGCATGGGGCAAAATTTCGAACACGGTGGAGATATCCACCCAGCGCGCGGCCTGATGGCGGATCTGTTTGTCGAGTTCACTACCCATCACCCCTTTGGCAATCAGCCGTTGGGCCACGGTCATATTGGGTACGTTATTGGACATTGCGTGCTTGATGGCAGAATGTTTTTTGCGAAAATCACCGTCGCGATAGTTAAAAATACCGCCCTGCTGCACCGCGCCGCGTCCCGGCCAGACTGGCTCATCGGCAAGAAATTGCAGCCCCATGCCGGTGTGGTCCATCAGGTTTCGTCCAACCTGATCCGAGCTGTTGGCGACGTCCGAAATCAGCAGCAGCTTGGCGGTTTCCAGACCGTGAGCGGCAACGATAAAGTATTTTGCCGTCAGGCGGGTGTCCTCACCGGTGGAGCTTCGCACGTGAACGGCCACAATTTTACCGTCAGGCCCTTTCTCCAGTTTCCAGGCAGTGGAATCGGTGAGCAGTTTGGCTCCGGCGTCTTCGGCATGTTGGGCGTGCTTATCACCGCTGTACATCGAGCCAATCGGGCATACCGGCATACAGTTATTGTTGCCGCTACAGGCCGGGCGGCCATCGTAAGGGCGTGTCGCACGTCCGTTTGGCTCGTGAATGAAATGATATCCCGCAGGACTAATCCGGCTTTTCACTCGCTGGAACAGATAAGTCTCACCCTCTGGCTCCATCGGATAAGGTTTGGATCGCGGGGGGAAAGGCTGTCCGGCCTGCCCGCTTTGATCATCGGTATCACTGCCGCAAACGCCCAGCGCCTCTTCGGCTCGTTGATAAAACGGCTCCAGTTCGCTGTACTCCATCGGCCAGTCGCGACCTACGCCGTAAAGAGTTTTCAGCTTCATGTCATTGGGCAAATAGCGCCAGCAGGCCGCTGCCCAGTGCCAGGTCGTGCCGCCAACCAGTTTTAGCATTCCGGGACGGAAATCAAACGAACCGGTGTTCTCGATATATTGTTCGTCGTAAGAGTGGTGCGCCCAGGGCTGATTGGGATAAGGCGAGTTATAGTTGGCTTTTTTCGACGAATTACGGAAGTTTTCAACGATTTTCCAGCGCGGAATTCGTTCACCGGCTTCAAGGATAATCACCGATCGCCCTTTCAGGGCCAGGGTATGCGCGGCGTTGCTGCCAAGCGCGCCCGAACCGATCACGATGACATCGGCGTCATATTGTTTAGTCATTACTGGCTCACATAATTAGAAAAATTAATTAATCGTTTTTTATTGTTGCTGGAGGCTGAGTCCAGTAATTGGTATGGCCGCGGGAATAGGTCGGGATCACCGTGGCATCTAATGTCGGGGTATACATCATGGCGTCGGTATAAGTGACGAAACGGGTATTATCTACCGCACGCAGCGAGACGGGTGTTCCGGTAAAACCAAGATACCAGGCCGAGACAATCTTCCTGGCCGTTGCACCGGTCGCGGCATCGAGCATAATCTGATGGCCGTTAAGCTCATCGGTTTGCGTAATGCCTGCGGCGGTGATTGCCCGCGACAACTGCTGCATTTGGGTCGGAAACTGCGAATCTTCTTCACTCAGGCAATGCAAAGCGCGCTGGGTGATCACTTGGCTAAGCTGTTTTCTGCCGGTAAGCATTAAGGAAAGTTGATAAAACGCTGAGGTATCGCTGGATTGAGACGGTGAAACCGCCCAGGAAAGGACAGGATTGAGCGCGGCGAAGCCCGTTAAATAGGCTCCTGACTTCAGGAGTTGTCTTCTGCTTAACATCGAATAACCCTTAGTATTTATAGGTGTTATGTATTTGATGTTAATTATCAGCATTTGTAAACAATTAGCGGGATAATGTTATTTATTTGTTTCAAATTGAGCAATAAAACATCAGGGCAAGAAATTCATCATGCCCTGAAATTCATCATGCCCTGATGAGATAAAAAGCTATTTCAGCTCGGCACAGGCTCTGGCAATGCGCTTGCCAGCTTCTGCTACAGTGGCGAAATCTGTTGCAATTGAAAGACGGAAATACGGTGACAGGCCGAAAGCACTTCCCGAAACACCAGAAACGCCGCTTTCGAGCAGGAAGTTCATCACGTCGCTTTCCGATTCGATGAGCTTGCCGTCGCTACGCTGACGACCCAACAAACCTTCACAGTTGACGAACACAAAGAATGCGCCCTCTGGACGCAATAAACGCAGCCCCTCGACCTGAGAAAGCGTCTCCACCAGCACGTCGCGACGCGCCTGATAAGCCGCCACCTGAGGCTGAATAAACGCCAGACCGCCATCGAAAGCGGCTACTGCCGCGGCCTGACTCACCGAGCTGGCACCAGAACTGTTTTGCGACTGCACCACCGCCATCGCGTTGGTCAACGCCTTTGGACCCACGCCGTAACCAATTCGCCAGCCGGTCATGGCATACGTTTTTGATACTCCGCCAACCAGCAAGGTGCGCTCACGTAAATCATCGGCAATGTTAAGCAGGCTGACATGCTGACGGCCATCAAACAACACGTGCTCGTAAAGTTCGTCGAGCAAAATCCACACCTGCGGATGACGACGCAACACTTCAGCCAGTGCTGCCAGCTCGTTGGCATCGTAAACTGCACCACTCGGGTTACCCGGATTATTAAGGATTAGCCAACGAGTGCGCTGAGTTATCGCTTGCTCAAGCTGTGCGGGAGTAAGCTTATATTCCTGCTCGATGGGGCAATCGAGGAATACCGGCGTACCCCCGTTAAAACGCACGCTGTCCGGAAAAGTCGGCCAGAATGGCACCGGCACCAGCACTTCGTCGCCGTCATTGAGGGTTGCGGCAAAGGCATTGAAAATAATCTGTTTGGCGCCGTTGGCGATGACGATTTGCCCGGCGTCAAATGCAAGCTTGTTTTCACGCGCCAGTTTACGCTGTACGGCCTGGCGCAGTGGTTTGATGCCCGGCGTAGGCGTGTACTTGGTTTCACCGCGTTCAATGGCTGCGTAAGCTGCCTGTTTAATGTGTTCCGGAGTGTCAAAATCTGGCTCGCCGGTCGTTAAGTCGGCAATATCTACACCGGCTTCTTTCAGGCTGTTAGTCAGCTGTTTGGCTGCCGCGTTCGGTGACATCGATACCCGCTGCACGCGGTCAGATAACACTAATGTGGATAAAACATGGCTCATGGTAAACCCTCTCCTGACAAGGAAGCTCAGACCACCGGCAAACCGAGGTTTTCACGCAGCGTGGAGAACTCGTAGCTTTCACGGAACAGGCCACGGGCGCGCAGTACGGGAATAACCAGTTCAACAAACAGGTCGAGCTGCTCGGGGATAATCGCTGGCATGATATTAAAGCCGTCCGCACCTTCCTGCTCCAGCCACAGCTGCAAGTCGTCGGCGATATCTTCTGCAGTCCCGACAATCACCCGGTGACCACGGGAACCGGCAGCAATCGCGGCCAGCTCGCGCAGGGTCAGATTTTCCCGCTCGGCAAGGTCAGTCAGCAGCTTGACGCGGCTCTGATTACCTTCAACCGCAGGGATTTCCGGCACCGGACCGTCCAGCGGATATTGACTCATATCCAGGCCAAAGCGCGCAGAAAGCTGCTTGATACCATTGTCGATGTCCACCAGCAGATTCAGCTGACGCCAGGTTTCTTTTGCTTCTGCCAGAGTACGGCCGACGATTGGCATCACCCCCGGCAGGATCAACAGGTGATCCGGGTTGCGGCCCGCCTCAACCACCTGCTGCTTTTGCGAACGGTAAAACGCCTGACCTTCTTCCAGACTGGCAGAAGCGGTGAAGACTACCTCGGCGGTGTGCGCCGCCAGTTTTTGACCGTCGGCAGACGAACCGGCTTCAATAATAACCGGTTTGCCCTGCGGCGAACGGGTGATGTTTAACGGGCCCTGCACCTGATAATGTTCACCGCGGTGGTCAATCGCGTTGATTTTGTCGTCAACGAAATACTGGCCGGTTTCTTTATTGGCGATAACTGCCCCCTCCTGCCAGCCTTCCCACAGTTTATTGGTGACCTGCAAGAACTCGGTTGCTTTGGCGTAGCGGTCAGCGTGGCCCGGCATATCTTCTTTCGAGAAGTTGCGCGCCACGTCGTTGGAATACGAGGTCACCACGTTCCAGGCTGCACGACCGCGGCTAATGTGGTCCAGTGACGAGAAACTGCGCGCCAGAGTAAACGGGTCGCTGAAAGTCGTGGATGCCGTCGCGGCCAGACCAATGTGATGCGTGTTAACCGCCACGGCAGACAACAGAGTCAGTGGCTCAAGACGCGCCATGGTTGAAGGCAAACGGTGCACGTTGGTTGCCAGCGCATCGCCGATGAAGAACATATCAAAGGTGCCTTCTTCGGCCTTTTTGGCAATGCTGATCAGCCAGTCGATATCGGTCGGGGAACCCAGTCGCTGGGTAAGACGCCAGCCGCTAACGTGATGGCCCAGTGGCTGAACAAACAGTCCGAGACGCATTTTACGTGGAGAATTTGAGGACCTGGTCATGGTGTTCCTTAATGTGATTCAAATCGCGAAATAACAAAAATAGTGGCGGTGATGTCGACAGTCGTACTCACCGCTCTACTGCGTCGGTCAGCTCTTAATAAGCGCGTTCACTGGCTTTTAAAGCCTGCAGGATAGTCGTTGCTGACAGCGTAAACGGCAGTCGCGCAGCGTTTTGCGCCGAAAACTTCACTTCCTGCGCCATCTTCTGCAACGCCTCTTCACGATTGCCGTCCAGAGTTGGCAACCGCAGCGGCGCATCAAACTGTTTCAACAGCGTCAACAGAACAGCGTCCGGTTCTCCGCCGTGATTTTCCAAAATTGACTGTAACAACAGGCCGAAACCGACTTTCTCACCGTGCAGCCAGTGGTGAAGCTCAGGCTGATGCGTCATCCGGTTGTGCAGCGCGTGTGCCACGCCGGGAGCAGGAAAATCATCGCGCATGCTGTTAGCCATACCGGCCATGGCGATATTGGCGTCGATGACTTTGATAAGCGCAGGCGTTACCCGCTGCTGCTGGTTGTCGGCGACCGCCTGCTGGCCGAACGCAATAAAAGTGTCTACCGCCAGCCGTGCGGCCATAACTTTAAGATTCAGCGCCAGACTGTCGGCGTTTTTCTGCTGATAAGGGCGGAATTCGTACCATTTTGCCAGCGCGTCGACGATCCCGGCTTTCAAGAAACGCACATCACTGCGGGCAATGACTTCACTGTCAACCAACACCAGCACAGGCATCTTGGTCAACGGCTGGCTGCGCTCATGGCCGCCTGCTTCGTTATAGATAATAGTGATCGGAGACCAGGCAGCACAGGTGGCGGCCACGGTCGGGAAGGTCACGATAGAAACGCCGTCCAGACGATTCCCCACACCCTTGGCGGTGTCCAGCACACGACCACCGCCGATGCCCAGTACCAGCGTGGCGCCCTGCTCTTTTACCTTGTCGGTGTGCTCGACCAGAGCCTGCTCGGAACATTCGCCGGTCAGGAACTCCACCGCATACTGAATGCCGTGCGCCCGTAAGCTAGATTCCAGCTCAGGATTTACCGCTTCCCAGGCGCGAGTAGTGGTGATAATCGCGATGTGTTTAGACAGTGGGGCAATATATTCCCCTGCCAGCGCGCGAATTCCAGATTTATGGTAATAGGTCTGTGGGGATTTAATAGCTAGCACGTCAATAACCTGTTCGGAATAATTAAAGAAATGCTACGAGAAATAAAGAAATAAGCAATAACTTACTGCCGGATCGCTTTTCCATAATTCGCAATTACTTATGCATTTTTTAGATAAGCAAATAGCAAAGCTTGCTATGCATGCCGGAGTAAAGAAAAGATAATGAAACAATAAAACATAATGACATTTTTTATTTCACCACGGAAAAGACGAGAATATTGATGAATCAGGTTTTCAGGCAATTAACCCCCGACGATAATCACGCTTATCTCGAATTAATGCTGGCCGCCTACGCGCCCATTAAAGCTCTCGGTATTCATTTTGACGCCGCGACCGCCGATCTTGCCCGCGTGACCCATCATTTGGCTGAACACAATGTTTACGCGCTGCTGGTCGATGGCAAGATGGTGTCATCGGTGACCCTGCGCTATCCGTGGGGTCCGCTGCCTGGTCCGTTCGGCCTGCCGCACATTGGCTGGTTTGGTGCCCATCCCGATTACCACGGTCACGGCTATGGCAAGAAAATCCAGGACTGGGTCGAGCAGGAGATCCTGGTCAAACAGCTGAAATCCCCTGCTGTTTCGCTGGGCACCGCCACCAGCCATCCGTGGTTGAAAGATATGTACGTGAAACGCGGATTCCAGCCAATGATGGAAAAAGATCTCGGCAAAGGTCACATCACCTTATTTATGAAAAAAATCCTCGACCCTGTGGCACATGAAAAATGGCTGGCTAAACAAAACCTCAGCTAATCGCCATCGGCATACGTCTTTATAAAGGAAATCGAATATGAAAATCATTCCTGAGCATCAGGATCTTGCACAGCTTATTCAGGCGTTTCGTTTAGAGTTACACCGTTTCCCTGAGCTTTCTAATCAAGAATTTGAAACCACCGCCAGAATTAAGGCAGTGTTGAACGAACACCAAATTCGCATTCTTGACCTGCCGTTGGCTACCGGGCTGGTGGCCGAAGTTGGCGATGCCAGTTCGCCCCATCTGGTGGTTCTGCGTTCCGACATTGATGCCCTACCAATTGACGAGCAGTCCGGCGTCGATTATGTCTCGCAAAATCCCGGCGTAATGCACGCCTGTGGCCACGATTTCCACGCCTCCGCGGCGCTGGGTGCGGCCATTCTGCTCAAGAAAATTGAACATAAGTTACCGGGACGCGTGCGCATTCTGTTCCAGGCCGCAGAAGAAATCTTTCAGGGCGCGCCTGCATTGCTGGCAACCGGCGCGCTCGACGACGCCGCAGTGATTTTTGGTATACACAATGACCCGACTCTGCCGGTCGGCGTGCTGGGCAGTAAAGCGGGCGCGCTGACCGCCAGTGTGGACCGTTTTGATATCAAAATCACGGGCACAGGCAGCCACGCCGCCCGCCCGCACGACGGCAACGATCCGATTATCATTCTCGGCCAGGTGATTGGCGCAGTGCAAACGCTAATGAGCCGCAACGTGCCGTCCGATCACAACGCCGTGGTCTCAATTACCCAAGTTCACAGCGGCTCGACCTGGAACGTCATTCCAGACAGCGCGATGCTGGAAGGCACGGTGCGCACCTTTAATCAGGACACTCGCGAGCTGATCGAACGCCGCCTGCGCCAGCTGTTACAAGGCATCGCCACCGCGTTTGAGGCCAAAATCGAACTTAACTGGCAGGCTGGTCCGCCGTCGGTATTTAACGATGCACAATGGGCTGACTTTGCTCTGGAACAGGCACCCGCCGCAGGATTTGAAGCGCTGCGCGTCGAAGCCAGCCCGATTGGCGAAGACTTTGCTTTCTATCAGCAGAAAATCCCCGGTGTCTTCGTGATGATTGGCTCCGGCGGCCCTTACGCCCTGCATCATCCGGCTTTCCGCGTTGATGACCGCGCGCTGTTCCCGACCGCCGATTATCTGCATCGTCTGGCGGTGAAAGCGCTGGAAAAATTGCAATGAACCTGACACTGCAACTGGCCGAGCTGATTACCGGTTCGCAGCCTTCTGCTCTGGCGCGTGAAAAAGCCCGTGCCGGGGTGCTGGATTTTGTCTCGGTCGCACTGCCAATCGTGCAAGGTCAAATTGTCGATACGCCGCTGAGCGGCCTGCGTAAAGTTTACACTGCCCGTGACTCGCAAACCTTGGCTTTGCTACTCGGCTATGCTGGACACGCGCTGGACTTCGATGATTTTCATCCCGATTTCCGCGGCCATCCGACCACGGTGATTCTTCCTGCACTGTTTGCCCTGGCGCGTGATAACCCACAACTCGGCGGAGAAGCATTTCTCGACGCCTACATTATCGGCGTTGAAACCGCAGGCCGACTCGGTCTTGCCGCCGGTTCGTACCATTATAAAGCCGGTTATCACAGCACGGTAACACTGGGGACTATTGCCGCCGCCGCCGCCGCTGCACGGCTGGTCAATGCCAGCGTGGACCAAACTGCCAATATTCTCGGCATCGCGGCGACGCGTGCCAGCGGTTTGCGGGCGCAGTTTGGCTCGGCAATTAAACCACTGCATGCCGGATTTGCAGCAGAATCAGCGGTTATCGCCACCAAACTGGCACTGGCCGGAGTGGAAGGTCAACCGGCGGCAGTGTTGGAGGCTTTCCTGATAAGCAGCGGGGGTGGACAGCAGCAGCCGGAAAAACTGGTTGCCCACTGGGCCGAACCGTGGCGCATCGTGTCTCCGGGACTGGAATTCAAGCCTTATCCGACCTGCGCCGGAACCCACAGTGCCGCCGATGCCGCCTTTGTGCTGCGCGAAGAATGGCTGCAAACCAGCGGCAAGCCTCTGGCCGAATTGGCTGACGACCTTGACAGTATTGATGTGTCTTTCCCGCCGGGGGGCGATATTGCTGCCTCGGTCCGCTGCCCGCACAACGGTATCGAAGCCCGTTTTAGTCTGGAATACGTGATTGCCGCTGTGTTGCTGCGTAATCGATTGAGTCTGGCAGATTTCGGCGAAGGCCCGCTGGATGCAGAAATTTTTGCTTTGGCTAAAAAAGTGCAACGATCCCCAGACGCCACAGCACCGCCGGATGAAATCGACCCGACTCAGCGTTTTCATCAGGTGACGTTGTCACGAAAAAATGGCGAAGTGCTGGTCTGTCGGATAACCCGCAAGCAAAGCGTGGCTAAAGGGGTAGATCAGAAACTCAAGCTACAAGGCTGTTTATCACAGGCCTCGCAGCAAGAGTGGAGTGAAATTGAAACCTTGAGTCAGTTAACTTCGCCAGCCGCCCTGACTGAACTGGCAAAGCGGCTGACGTCGTTCTGATCCCTTTAAACCTTAACGGTAAAGCACTACCGGCGGTTCGAAAGCCTGCACCGCCGGAGCCGTTCCCTCAAAGCGGGCAACCTCGACAATGGTTATCTGCCCGCAACATCCCTGTGCCAGCGAAGAAGTGCCGACGTCCAAGGTTAAAACGTTGGGATTACCGTGGCGACACAGCGGCTTCTCGGCCTGCGGATCCTGCGGGTCATACCAGGCTCCGGTGGGTAACTGAACCACGCCGGGCATAATCCTCTCGCTTATATCGACACTTGCCAGCACCGTGCCGCGCGAGTTGCTGATTTTCACCGTATCGCCGATTTTGATCCCGCGACTGGCCGCGTCTTGCGGATGCAAACGGCAGATCTCGCGTCCGTCGAGCTTCTGGCTGACACTGTGTTTGCCGTAATCCAGCTGGCTGTGCAGCTTGGTCGCCGGTTGGTTGGCAATCAGATACAGCGGATTCCCGGCATCAGGTTTTTGCGTTGGCTCCAGCCATACCGGATGCCCGGGGCAGTCGGCATCGTTAAAATCGGCGATGGTTTGCGAGAATATTTCGATTTTGCCGCTTGGCGTGGGCAAAGGATGCTGCTCAGGATCGTTACGCAAATTTCGCAACAGCCTGCCGCCGTCCTTTAACTGTGGCAACTGCAGTTGGCCGATGTCCCAGAAGGTGCTGAAATTCGGCACGTCGATCCCCTGCTGCTGGCACTTTTCCTGCATCTGCCCGTAAAGATGCTCCAGCCATTGGCGCGCGCTGCGCCCTTCGGTAAACGCCTCTTCACGGCCCAGTCTCTTGGCCAGCTCGGCAAAAATCGTGTAATCGTCTTTGGCTTCACCAAAGGGTTTAGCTACCGGCTGCATGGCAAACAGATGGCGATCGGTTGGCGCTCCGCCCACGTCCTCACGCTCCAGAGTCATGGTGGCGGGCAAAACGATATCGGCGTGGCGCGCGGTGGCAGTCCAGGCAACTTCGTGGACAATCAGCGTATCCAACTGATTGAAAGCTTTACGCAAACGAGCCAAATCCTGATGATGATGGAACGGATTGCCGCCTGCCCACCACGCCAGCTTAATGCGCGGATAACGGCGCGTCTCGCCGTTGTAGCGGAATTCTTGCCCCGGATTAAGCAGCATGTCAGAGATACGCGCCACCGGGATAAAATCCTTCACGCCGTTTTTGCCCTGCGGCAGTGCGGGATAAGACACCTGATTATGATGCTTGCCGTAATGGCCCAAAGCCCCCAGCGCATAACCATAGCCGCCGCCCGGCAGTCCCGGTTGGCCCAGCGCCGCTGACAGCACCAGCCCGAGCCAAACCGGCTGTTCGCCGTGTTCGGCCCGTTGCAGGGCGTGCGCCACGGAGATCATCACCCGCTTGCCGTGCAGCTCCTCGGCGAGTTTTTCGATACGCGCTGCGCTGATGCCGCAAATCTCTGCCGCCCAGACCGCGTCACGCACCTGACCGTCTTCCTCGCCAACGACATAGGCGACCATTTTGTCCCAGCCGACGCAGTAGCGAGCAAGATAATCTTCGTCGGTCCAACCGTTACTTTTCAATACATGCAACAAAGCAAGAATCAGCGCGGCGTCGGTGCCAGGACGGATAGCCAGCCACTCGCCCTGGGCTTCGTCCGGCATATCGCTTTGCAGCGGGCTGACCGAGATAAATTTTGTGCCGCGTTTGGCCGCTGTATCGATAAACCCGCGCTCGGTGTGCTCACTGAGCCCACCGCTGGCGACCTGTGAGTTTTTCAGCGCCAGACCGCCAAAGGACAGCATCAGGTCGGTATGTTCGGAGATCTCCTCCCAACTCACGCCGCGACGGGCAATTTCGTTCATATCGCCGACGATGTGCGGCAGAATTACCGACGCCGCGCCGGAACTGTAGCTGTTTACCGAGCGAACATAGCCGCCGATAGTGGTGTTTAAAAAGCGGTGAACCTGGCTTTGCGCATGGTGAAAACGCCCCGCGCTCGACCAGCCGTAGGAGCCGCCAAATACCGACTCCGGCCCATAGGCTTCGGCAATACGCGCCAGCTCACCCGATGCCAGCGCGTAGGCTTCCTCCCAGGTAACGGCGATATATTCATCGGCACCGCGGCGGTCATCAGGACCGGGGCCATTTTCCAGCCAGCCACGGCGGACCATCGGCGTAGCAATGCGCACTTTGTGGTTGAGCGCATTTTCAAAGTTTTTCAGCAGTGGACTTGGGTCGGGATCGCCGGAAAAAGGGGTTACTACCAGTTGGTCATTGTCCAAAACGGCGGTAAAAGCTCCCCAGTGGGAGCTATGAGTGGTAGGTTTTACGGTCATGGTTGACGGGTTGTCCTGGCAAATAAAGGCCAACAACGGACACGGATAGACGGCAATGAGCCTCTACAGCACCGTTGACAAGAAATTGCGTACGCGGATGTTTTCCTGACTGTCGAGCACGGCTTCAGTCGGCCCGGCTGCCACGATTTTGCCCTCTTCCATAAAGACGATGTTATCCGCCACCTCACGGGCAAAGCCCACCTCGTGGGTGACGATAACCATGGTAATCCCCGAGTGTGCCAGTTTTTTGATTACCTGCAACACTTCGCCGACCAACTCAGGATCAAGTGCCGAAGTCGGTTCGTCAAACAGCATAACTTCTGGATCCATCGCCAATGCACGGGCGATTGCCACGCGCTGTTGCTGTCCGCCGGAAAGCTGAGACGGCCAGTCGTTTTCACGCGACCCCAGGCCGACCTGCTGCAACAGCGAGCGCGCTTTCAGCGTTGCCTGCTGGCGATTTTGTTTTTTTACGCGCAGCGGCGCATCGATAATATTCTGCAGCACGGTGCGGTGCGGAAATAGATTGAACTGCTGGAACACCATGCCAATCTGCGCGCGCTGGGCTGCAACCTGTTTGCTGTTTAGCTCATACAGCGCGTGGCCCTTCTGGTGATAACCCACCAAATGGCCGCCAATGCGAATGGTTCCGCCATCAAGCTTTTCCAAATGGTTGATGCAGCGCAGAAGTGTTGATTTTCCCGAGCCGGAAGGACCGAGGATCACCGTGACAGAACCGGCGGCAATATCTAGGTCAATGTTGTCCAGAATGGTATTGCCGGAAAAGCGTTTAGTAATATTACGTAACTCGATAGCTTCAGCCATTGCTGCCAACCCTCTCTTTACTCACCGCCAGAGCGGGCGCCTTGCGTTTGATCCATGAACGTTTTTCGTTGCGAACGGTGCCGCGACCAAAATAGCGTTCAACGTAATACTGACCCACCGACAGCACGGAGGTCATCAGCAAATACCACAGCGTAGCTACCAGCAATAGCGGGATAACTTCATAAGTCCGCTGATAAATAATCTGCGCCGAGTACAGCACGTCCTGCAGCGCTATCACTGAAACGACTGCCGTGGTTTTCAGCTGACCGATCACTTCATTGCCCGCCGGAGGCAGAATGGCACGCATCGCCTGTGGCAATACTGTGTGACGGAAAATCTGCGCCGGACGGTAGCCCAGCGCTTTGGCGGCTTCTAACTGCCCCTGATTAACGCTCTGAATTCCGGCGCGCACAATTTCTGCCGCATAGGCAGACTGGTGCATGACCAGTGCAATGACCGCCGCGCTGAACGGGCTGATCAGCGAGTTGGCGTTAACAGTCCACAGTTCGCCGACAAACGGCAGTGAAAGGGCAATTTTTGGGTACAGCGCGGCAACGTTGTACCAGAGAAACAGCTGCACCAGCATCGGCACGCCACGGAAAAACCAGGTGTAGGCCCAGCTCACCGCCGACAGCACCGGGTTGGACGACAGGCGCATCAAAGCCAGCACCGTACCGCCGGCAAAGCCGAGAATTACGGAGATGGCCGTGAGTTGCAGCGTCATTAAGACGCCCTGAAGAATAGAGGCTTCCGTGAAGTTCTCGGCAATCACTTTCCACTCAAAGCGCGGATTGTTGATAACCGAGTTGGCTACGGCCAGTAAAATGAGCAATACCACAAAGGCACTGAACCAGCGGCCGTAGTATTTTTTACCGATAATGCGCAGTTCGCCCTGCGATTCTGGTGTTGCCTTTTGCATTAAAAAATCTCTTCGTTACGTTTTGCTTCTTTCATCGCGCCGTAGCCGATGTTCCACTTATCCAGGATCTTCTTGTAGCTACCATCCTTGATAAGCGAGTTCAGCGCGGCCTGAACGGCATCTTCCAGCGCTGAACCTTTAGGGAATGCAATCGAAACGGGCGCATCGTTAACCGTTATCTGGCCACTCATTGCCAAGGCTGGCACTTTGCTGACCTGATAAGTCAAGCCTTCGTATGGACCAAAGAACATTGCTACGCGACCGCTGACTACCGCCTGCACGCCCGCGGGGCGATCCGGGAAGGTGGCGATAGTAATGGCTGACTTGCCATCGGCAACACATTTCTTGCTGGCGTCTTCAAGACGCAGCAGCTGTGTGGTGCCCGCCCCTGCGCCAATCTGCTTGCCGCAGGTTTCTTGCAACGAAGTGAATGGCGCAACGTTGGCATCTTTACGTGAGATGATCCCCAGACGTGAAGCATCGAAATAGCCAATGAAATCAACCTGACTCAGGCGCGCCTTGGTGGCATTGATATTAGACAGCGCCACGTCATAGCGACCCGATTTCAGGCCGGGAATAATGTTGTCGAAACCGCCAGTGTCACGCCACTGCACAGCAACGCCCAGTCTTTCGGCGACCGCTGTCATGACATCGATTTCACGTCCGGCCAGCGTTTTGTTATCGGCCATGTAGAAAGTGGTCGGCGGCGTATTCGGGTTGGTGCCTGCGATGATATAGCCACGTTTTAAAATATCTGCTGGCAGTTTGCTTTTTAATGAATTATCCGCAGAAACATGAAACGAACTTGAAAATGGCACATTCTGATCGGCTGCCCAAACGCTGTGTACACTTCCGGCAATCACGAGAGGAAGCAGCAACTTTTTTAATAACTTCATTTCTAAACCTTTTTCCCGATGAAAATACAAAAAAATGCAAGTTTTAACATTTTCAATGTACGGCTTAGACCTTACAACTGCTTAAATTAGATAAGCTAAGCTAATTTTGTGCTAAAGAAATGCTTTGCAGGATAATAGCGGGAGAAAAACGAGGCGCGTCAGGGAGCTAGCGGGGATGAAATGCAGGGGCCGACTCGGCTTGACGACCCCTGATAGATCTAATTTATCCAGACAATGCTTTTTTCATCTATAAGACAATTAATCTATAAGACAATTAACGGAACGGCGGCTCGTCAAAGGTGCGCAGTTTACGCGAATGCAGCTTGTCGCCCTCGGCGCGCAGCAAATCTATTGCGCGAATACCTATCTGCAAGTGTTCTGAAATGGCACCTTCATAAAAATGATTGGCCTGACCGGGCAGTTTTATCTCACCGTGCAGCGGTTTATCAGAAACACAAAGCAAGGTTCCATAAGGCACGCGGAAACGATATCCCTGCGCGGCAATGGTCGCGCTTTCCATATCAACCGCCACGGCACGACTGAGACTAAAACGACGCGCCGAAGCCGAGAAACGCAGCTCCCAGTTTCTGTCGTCGGTGGTGACCACCGTGCCCGTGCGCAGGCGCTGTTTCACCTCTTCCCCCGGCATGTTGCTCACCAGTTTGGTCGCATCATAAAGAGCGCGCTGCACTTCGGCGATGCTTGGGATAGGAATGTCTGGCGGAAGCACGGCATCCAGCACGTGGTCATCACGCAGATAAGCATGTGCCAGCACGTAATCACCGATAGTCTGGCTTTCACGCAGGCCGCCACAGTGACCAATCATCAGCCAGGCGTGTGGGCGCAGCACCGCAAGGTGGTCGCAAATAGTCTTGGCA
Source organism: Serratia sp. M24T3 (assembly GCF_000257645.1). GTDB lineage: Bacteria > Pseudomonadota > Gammaproteobacteria > Enterobacterales > Enterobacteriaceae > Rouxiella. Next base: position 139,975 of record NZ_AJHJ01000006.1, on the reverse strand, counting down.
TTGGACGGCCCGACGCCGATATTAACCAGCGTGATCCCCTGCCCGTTTTCGGCAATCAGGTGATAAGCAGGCATTTGGTGTTTCTTCCAGGCCAGGTCCGACGCGGTACGCGAAGGATCGCTGTCTTCCTCGGTAATATAATTACCCCCGGCGCAGGACAGTGCGATATACGGCGAATTCGGGTCGAGAATTTGCGCACACGACCAGCTAACAAATTCGTCAACGTAGCGGGTGTAGTTGGTAAACAGCACATAAGGCTGGAAATGCTCCGGCGGCGTGCCGGTATAGTGTTTCAGGCGCGCCAGCGAGAAGTCAGTGCGCAGCGCGTCAAAATGCGAAAGCGGGAAAGTGTCGGTCGCGGTAGAAACCCCGTCGGTCACGTCATCAACGATTTTTGCCAGATCGGTGGTCGGGAAGTTCAGCGCCAGACCGGCGGTCATTGAGCGGTCAAGCACCAAATCAGAGCCGTCAATCACAAACGGGTAAGGCATCTCCTGCTGCGACGCGCTGACAATAAAGGAAGCACCGTAATCTTTTTCCAGAATCGACAGCTGGCTGTAGAGATATTTTCTGAATAACTGGGGACGGGTCAACGTGGTGACATATTTCCCCGGATGGGCGAAGCGGCCATAGGCGCGCGTGCGGTAAGGCGTCTGCGCGCTGCCGTCCCAGCTAACTTCCAGTTGTGGATAGGCAAACAGTCCGTCGGCCCGCGCCTTGAGGTCCGGCACCGTGCCGTTGTCGATATATTGGCTAATCGCCTCGCGCAGGGTCGAGAGCGACGCCTCATAGAGCTCCTCAAGACGATCAATCGCCTGCGTCGCGTTCAAATGTACGGGTGTTCCTTGACTATCCATAACAACTCCTTAGCGCAATATCGTTATTGTTTTAACATCACTTAACCGCAATCATAGCCTATCGTTCAATCATGCGCTCTATGAGCTTAGATACTCTTTGTTAAGGAAAAATAGTCTTGTGCTGAATTTTATGATCTTTACTGACTTCATTTCCTGGCCCTGATCCGGTAAACCGGAGTGATTTGCCAATAAAAGGATTGTGAGGATGAGTACAGTGTTTGATAGCCCCTTCAAGCCGGGTGTCGATACTATTGCTGAAGGCGCAGAAACATTCCATGAAACGCATATTTCCTGGAATCAGGTTAAACCGGAAAATATTAATCTGGTAGAAATATTTCCGCCACCAACGTTTTAAAAATAACAGTGTCAGTCTTTACGAAAAATAAAATTTAACCCTGTGAAAAATATTGTTTGAACCTACGGAGAATTAGTAATGGCCTGCATGGAAAACAGGCCTTGATTGAGTTAGAGATCTCCTCCATTACTGGCAATGACCTGCTTATACCAGTCAAAACTTTTTTTCTTCGAACGTTTTTGCGTGCCGGAATTATCGTCGTGTTTGTCGACATAAATAAAGCCGTAGCGTTTACTGTATTGCCCGGTGGTATAAGACACGCAGTCGATACAGCCCCACGGGGTATAACCCATCAGATCAACACCGTCATCAATTACCGCAATTTTCATCTGCTCGATATGAGCGCGTAAATAATCGATGCGATAATCATCATTTATACTGCCATCGACCTCGACGATATCTACCGCGCCAAAGCCGTTTTCAACAATAAATAGCGGTTTTTGATAGCGTTCGTACAAAGCATTTAAGGTGTAGCGCAGACCCACTGGGTCGATTTGCCAGCCCCAGTCCGAAGCCGCGACGTGCGGATTGCGCTTGCTGCCTTCAACTGACACCAGACCGCCCTGCGCATCTTTTTCGGCCAACTGCACTGCGGTGCTCATGTAATAGCTAAAACCGAGATAATCAGTACAGCCTTCACGCAAGGTTGCTGCATCCTCCGGGTGCATCTCGATTTTATAACCCTTATTTTCCCATTCTCGGAGAATATAAGACGGATAATAGCCGCGCATCTGCACGTCACCAAACAAATAGCGTTGGCGCATTTGTTGCTGGGCAAACATTACATCGTCGGGGTCGCATGACCAGGGATAAATAGGCACCATCGCCAGCATACAGCCAATCTGGAACTGCGGGTTAATAGCGTGTCCAAGTTTTACCACTTTGGCACTGGCCACGAATTGATGATGCAGCACCTGATACATTGCCTGTTCAGGATTCGGCTGTTCGAGAAAAAGCACGCCAGAGCAGGAATAACCGTAAAGCGGTATTTTCCAGTTACGCTGATTATTAATCTCGTTAAAGGTCATCCAGTATTTCACTTTTGACTTATAACGTTCCATTACCACTTGGCTGAAATGCACAAAAAAATCGACCACTTTACGATTCAGCCAGCCACCGTATTCTTTGACCAAGTGATGAGGCATCTCGAAATGCGACAAGGTAATCACTGGCTGAATATTATACTTAAGCAGCTCATCAAACAGGTCATCGTAAAACTGTAATCCGGCTTCATTAGGTTGCTGCTCGTCGCCATGAGGGAAAATCCGCGACCAGGCAATAGAGGTACGAAAACACTTAAAGCCCATTTCAGCAAACAGTGCGATATCTTGTTTATAGTGAGAATAAAAATCTACAGCTTCGTGATTGGGATAACGCTGCCCTTGCTGAACGCCGTCGGTTATTTCGCGCGCCACGCCGTGAGCTCCGGCAGTCAAAACATCGACAATGCTCGGCCCCTTGCCGCCCTTATCCCAACCTCCTTCGACTTGATGCGCCGCCACTGCACCGCCCCAAAGAAAACCTTCCGGTAATTGCCTGCTAGACATAACGATTCCTTTTAAAATGAATAAAAGTGGCTGAGTCGAAATTAATATTCGACCTGTGAATCCAAATTTTGCCCGTTGGACTCAATGACGCGCTGATACCAAACGAAACTTTTCTTTTTAAAGCGCGCCAGATCTTTTAGGTCTTTTTCATCGCGATTGACATAAATAAAGCCATAGCGCTTGCCGATGCCCTGATGCGTGCTGACTAAATCAATCGCCGACCACGGGCAATAACCAAACATCTCGACGCCATCGGTAATGGCAAGTTGCAGCTGCTCAAGATGCTGACGCAAATATTCAATGCGATAGTCGTCATAAATCTTGTTGCCCGCTTCCAGCTTATCAAACGCGCCAAGGCCATTTTCGGTAACAATCAGCGGCAGACGATAACGTTCATAAATTTCGCGGGCCGTAATGCGAAAACCAATCGGGTCGATGTACCAGTTAAACTGATTCTTCTTCAGATACGGGTTATTCATTCCTGCGTAAACGCTAGTATCAATTCCTGCCAACTGTTGATCCACCGCTTTCGAGGGTTCGCCCTGCTCACGCCAAGTGGCAGAATCATCGGCTCCAACCGTGGCCGAAGCGTAATAGTTAAAGGCAATAAAATCGGGTTTTCCCTGACGCAAAATCGCCATCTCCTGATCGTTTATCTGCGGCAAGTAGCCTTTTTCCTCCATAAAACTCCACGCCACTGCATTGTATTTGCCGTAGCAGGCCAAATCGAGATACAGCCAGTTGCGAATGGCGGAGAAATTGTTGGCCGCCAGCACATCTTCGGGGCGTGCGCTGGAAGGATAGACACAGGAAATATTTGGCGCGGGTCCAATTTTGGCGTGCGGCAGCAACTCATGGCAGGCAATCATCGCTTTGGCCTGAGCCAGCATCATGTGATGGTTCTGTTGGTACAACACCTTCTGCGGATCTGGCGTGCCCGGCGGCAAGGTGCCAATAACCTCGCCCTTGAGAATCATCATGTTTTGCTCATTGATGGTCAGCCAATAAGTGACACGGTCACCATACAGCTCAAAGGCAGTGCGTGAATAATGTTCAAATGCATCAATGGTTTCCGGCAACGACCATCCGCCCTTTTCCTGCAAGGCCCATGGCAGGTCAAAATGATACAGCGTGACCAGCGGCTCAATATTATGCTTACGCAGCAGGTCGATCAGGCGATTATAAAATGCCGCGCCGAGTAGATTGATTTCACCCACGCCCTGCGGGAACAGGCGCGCCCATGAAATCGAGAATCGATAGGTTTTCAAGCCCAGCTCGGCGAAAAGCGCCACGTCCTGCTCAAGATGATGATAATGATCGCTGGTGACTTTGAAATCGCTGAGCTCGGCGTCGAATACTGCCTTGTCGATCACCGACGGTCCTTTGCCGTCCTCATTCCACGCCCCTTCTACCTGATAGGCCGAAGTCGAAGCTCCCCAAAGGAAGTTTTTTGGAAAGGGTTTGAGCTGCTGATGTTTCATGATTCGCTCCTTGATTAACGGTTTTTCAATGCAAAAATTTCGCGATGTAAATGGATTATTTCTTCTACCAGTTCACGGCAGAGCATGGCGTTCATCAGGTGATCCTGTGCGTGCACCAGAATCAGCGTGACGGGGATTTTTCCGGCACCCTCATCTGCCCCAATCAGCTGGGTCTGGATTTTATGGGCTGCACGGGCAGCAACTTTGGCTGCGGTAAGGTGCTGGTCCGCCAGCGCCCAGTCATTTTCCCGCGCGGCTCGCAGTGCTTCCATCGAGCAGGATCGCGCCTCGCCGGCCTGAATAATCAGTTCCATGACCACATTTTCGAGTTCCATCATCAGTTCTCCACCGGTTGCAGATGAGGTTCTTCCTGTTCGATGAGCTGTTTTTCATACATTTTGAAGAACGGGTAATAAATCAGTGTCGAAATACACAGCAGCACGCCGACCAGAATAATGGCGCGGAAATCCCAGCCGGTTGACCAGGCGGCACCGATCGGGCCAGGCGTGGTCCACGGAGCCAGTGACACTACGTGATTGACCAGATTGGTGCGCGTTGCGGTATAGGCAATTACTGCGTTAACTAAAGGAGCAGTAATGAAAGGGATAAACAGCAGCGGATTCATCACTACCGGCGAGCCAAAAATAACCGGCTCGTTGATGTTGAACATGCTCGGCACCAGTCCCAGCTTGCCAATCGAGCGCAGGTGGGCAGATTTACTGCGCAAATAGAGGAATACCAGCCCCATGGTTGAGCCTGAACCGCCCACCACAATAAAGAACTGCCAGAATGGCTCGATAAAAATCTGTGTGATCGGCTGACCAGCGTTGAGTTCTTGCTGATTAATGCCGAGATTGGTTAACCAGAAAGCCTGCAAAATACCGCCCACAATAACCGCACCGTGAATACCGGCAAACCACAGCAAGTGACAGAGCAGCACAGCGATTAAAATGGCCGGTAGCGAGTCTGAGGCTGAAATAATCGGCGCGAAAACAGACATAATTGCCTGTGGTAACAGCATGCCGAATTGATGCTGAATAAACAGGCTTAATGGAAATAGCGTTATAAAAATAGCCAGAATAGGAATTAATAGATCGAAAGACTGACGAATTTTTGGCGGTACCTGCTCGGGTAATTTAAAACCGATATTATGTTTTTGCAGGAAATGCATTAATTCTGTGGAATATAGACTGACTAAAATAGCAGTAAATATTCCCTCCCCGCCCAATGAGCCGACCGGTAACGCGCTATTGCTTTGTGGCGACGCGACCACTAAAAATGCCATCAGTGATAACATCGCGGCCATAAAACCATTCATCTTATAACTCTGCGCCAGATTATACGCGATGGCAGCAGCAATATAGACCGCCATAATGCCCATGGTCATATTATAGGGCATCATTATTTGGTCGCTGTGGCGAGCAACAATGCCAAGCCACCATTGCGCAAACGCCCATTGGCTATTGGCGCTGAACGGTGGATGGGCAAATAACAGCATAAAAGAGCCGACTATCAAGAACGGCATTGAAGAGATAAACCCGTCTTTGATGGCGACGACGTGGCGTTGACCCGAGAGCCTTGCCGCAATCGGGCTGATGCGGTTTTCAATCACGCCAAATAATGACTCACTGATTGTGCTCATTATTTTTCCTCGTCAGACGTAATCATACTCAGTGCTTTATGAAGAATTTTCTCGCCATTCATCATGCCGTAATCCATGGTGTCGATCACCTCCACCGGCTTGTTGTACTCCTCGGCGATGGCCTTGAACTCTGCCAGCTTGTACTTAATTTGCGGCCCCAGCAGGCAACAGTCATAGTTTTGAATTTCATCACTAAACTCATCGAAAGCGATGGCGTTGATCTCGACTTCGATATTATTTTGCGCGGCGTATTTTTCCATGCGCTGGACAAGCATACTGGTGGACATTCCGGCGGCACAGCACAGTAAGATCTTATTCATCATTAATCCCTCATCACAGTGTTTAAATTAAAATATACAAGTCATCGCCATTTCTGCAACCGGTTTCAGATTAGTTAACTTAAATTGTGACACTGATCGCAAAGCCCCGCATAACGTTAAATTTCCGTAAAGAAATAGAGGAGATCCTAGCGATTGAGAATATTATTAATATTCAGAAGAAGTTATAAATGACAGTGAATTACAGTAGGTTATTATTCACAGAGAAAATAAACGCATTAATATTAACAGCAATAAAACTGAATAACGTGTCACCTAAACAAATAAAATGTACCATAGCCAGATGCAAATGGCGGTTCTGGGAAAAAATGATGATTACCATGCTTGATGTTGCCAACAAGGCGGGAGTTTCCAAAGCGACAGTCTCTCGCGTTTTGGCCGGAAATAGTTATGTCAGCAAGACGACTCGCGACCGCGTATTTAAAGCCATAGAAGAAACGGGCTATCGCCCTAACCTGTTGGCAAGGAATCTGGCCACCAGCAAATCGCAAAGTATTGGCCTGATGGTCAGTAATACTCTGTACAACGGCCCTTACTTCACTGAACTCCTGTTTCAGACAGCGACGTTGACGGAAAGTTACGGTCGCCAGCTGGTGCTGGTTGACGGCAAACACAGTGCGGAAGAAGAGCGTCAGGCCATTGAGTTTTTGCTCGACCTACGCTGCGACGGTATTATCGTTTATCCGCGCTTTTTGAATGCAGATGAATTAACGGCCATTATTGAAAGCTCACCCAAACCTATTATTGCGGTCAATCGCCAGCTGGAAAATAGCCCACAGCACTGTGTTTATGCCGACCATCAGCAATATAGTTTCAACGCCGTCAGTCATCTGATTAATAGCGGTCATCGTGATATTGCTTTTATTCGCGGGCTGGCTGGTTCCCCATCTGCCGACAGTCGTTTTCGCGGCTACAAAATCGCGCTGGAAAAATACGGCATTGATTATCGCGAGCAATATATCGCAGAAGGCGGTTGGACTCCGCGCAGTGGCATAGACGCAGCAAAAACTCTGCTGGATCGTGGCATAACTTTCTCGGCCTTGGTTGCCAGCAACGATGATATGGCTCTCGGCGCTGCCAACCATTTACACGCAATGGGCAAACGCATCCCTCAGGATGTGTCATTGATCGGTTTCGATGATATTTCAATGGCCTCGTATTTTATTCCGTCGCTGAGTACCGTGCGCGTGCCGGTGGCGGAGATGATCGAGACCACGCTGAAACAGTTGGTGGATATGATGGACGGTAAACCCATTGACGCCTTGCAGCCGTTCCCCGGCGAGCTGATTATCCGCGATTCGCTCGGCCCCGGCCCTTACGCTTGATAATGTCTTTTAATCTGGCTGCAGCCCGGCACCCTCGCAAAATAAACGCGTCGCGGCCAGACTCTGCTGGTGGCGCAAGGCCGGTTCAGCGGGAGTCTGCGCCAGCTGAAGCAGCATACCCGTGAAAAACTTTCCTAATAAAATGACAGGAATATCCTGACGGAATACGCCTCCCTGCTGTGCGTCGGCCAGATTCTCCTGCATGATTTCCGCCAACGTGGCTTGCGCCTCTGCCGCTGCCGGATAGGCTAACAATCCCGCAAGACTTATCTCACCGTGCTGAGCCAGGAAGTTAAGCAACTTGCGAAAGCTCAGCGCCACGCGATCGCTGACCTGATTTTCCGGCACCAGTGGATCAATTTTTAATGTTCGTGCCAGCGTGAACAGCTGCTGACGAAAAACATCGATCGTTTCATTATTCATTGCCTGAGACCTGCTGCCCTTTGCTGATTGATTTCACTCGCCAACGCCTTCGCTTACTCGCTATGTCATTTAACGCAACTTGATAGCAACTATTGTTGTTTTACTTCATCTGTTTCGCAATTCAATAATCGCAAATAATACTCCCCGAGCACAGATAAGGAAAAAGGATGGGATACCGTTTAAGTTTATTGGATAAAAGCCCGCTTGACGAACACGAAGACGCCGCCGGGGCACTGAAACGCACGCTGGAACTGGCACAAAAGGCCGAACAATGGGGCTACCACCGTTTTTGGCTGGCCGAGCATCACAATACGGACAAGCTGGCAATTTCCTCACCGGAAATTGTTATTGCCTGGATATTGGCACATACCCGCAAGCTGCGCGTCGGCTCTGGTGGCGTGATGCTACAGCATTATAGCCCGTTCAAGGTTGCCGAAAACTTTAATCAATTGGCGTCGCTGGCTCCTGGCCGTGTGGATATCGGTATCGGCAAGGCCCCGGGCGGATTACCTCTGTCGACTCATGCATTGCAATACGCGGTTGATCATAAACTTAAAGGCGAGTTTGCCGATCAGCTGCAACTGCTGGATGACTGGCTGTCTGTACCGGTCAGAGAACAGAACGGCGATACCCTTTCCGTGACGCCGCAGCCGCCACAAACCGCCGCCCGTTTCCTGCTCGGAGCCAGTGAAGAAAGCGCCCGCCTCGCGGCCAGGCTCGGCTGGAATTTCGTGTTTGCCGCACATCTGAATGCCGACGAGCGCGATATTTCCCGCGCGCTGAGTGCCTATACCCACGACAGCAACGGACGCCGAGCCCTGTTGGCGGTGCCGGTGGTTGTTGCCGATAGCAGCGAACAGGCCAAAAAACGGGTAGAAGAAGGTCAGCTTTACCGCGTAATTGGCAGCGATGGTCAGCGCGTTAATGTCGGCAGCCTGGAACAGGCCGAAGCCTACATCCGCCAGTCCAAAGCGGAGTCTCACAAAATCGAAGAGCGCAAGTCTGCGGTGCTGGCCGGCACTGGTGAAGAAGTTCATCAGCAGCTGGAAGCTTTGCAGGCAAAATTCGGCGTTGAAGAGTTTGTGATTGATTCACCGATAGTCGAAGCCAGGGCCCGACTGCGTTCGCTGGAACTGTTGGCCAGCGCCAGCGTAGCTCTGGCTTGACGATTCACCTATCACGCAATGTGCCACGCGCAGCGCCTTGAGCTGCGGCCAGTATTCTGACGAGGAACCATCATGAGCGGGAAAAAAAGTTACGCCTGGGCGCGATTATTCAAGGGGCATCAGGCAATATGTCTGCGTGGCGTCATCCCGACGCGGTCGCCGATGCCAGTATCAACGTCGAGTTTGTTCAACAATTAGCGCAACGTGCCGAGCAGGCGAAATTTGATTTCCTGTTTGTCGCCGACGGGCTGTATATCACCGCCCAGTCGATTCCTCATTTCCTTAACCGCTTCGAGCCCGTCACACTGCTCTCTGCACTGTCGCTGGTGACTAAAAAAATCGGACTGGTCGCTACCCTTTCAACCTCCTACAGTGAGCCTTTTAACGTGGCTCGCCAATTTGCCAGTCTCGATCACCTCAGCGGTGGGCGCGCAGGCTGGAACGTAGTGACTTCACCGTTGGAAGGCTCGGCCAAAAACTTCTCACGCGACAAGCATCCGGAACACGATGAGCGTTACCGTATTGCCAGCGAATATTTGCAGGTGACAAAAGGGCTGTGGGATTCGTGGGAAAAAGAGGCGTTTGTGCGCAATAAAGACAGCGGGCAGTTCTTCGACAGCAATAAACTGCACACGCTTAACCACCACGGCAAATATTATTCTGTACAAGGCCCGTTAAACGTTGGCCGCTCACCGCAGGGTCGCCCGATTGTTTTTCAGGCCGGTGCATCGGAGCAAGGGAAAGCCTTTGCCGCCGAGGCCGCTGATGCTATTTACACCCGTCAGGAAACGCCGGAGCTGGCGCGTGAGTTCTATAAGGACGTAAAACGACAGCGGGTGGCAAAGGGTTATGATGCTGAAAGTATTGTTATTTTTCAGGGCACAAGCGTGATAGTGGGTGAAAATCTCGAAGACGCCGAGCAGAAATATCAGCAAACCGCACAGTTGGTGACTATCGATAAGGCGCTGGAATATCTCGGCCGCTACTTTGAACACCATGATTTTAGCCAGTACGAGCTGGATGCGCCGTTCCCGGAAATTGGCGAACTGGGAGAAAATAGCTTCCGCAGCACCACCGAGACGATTAAACAGGATGCCAAAAAACGTGGATTAACTCTGCGTCAGGCAGCACTGGAAGCTGCTACACCTCGGCCCTCGTTTATCGGCACTGCCGAAAACATCGCTGACGGTTTCGAGCACTGGTTTACTTTTGGTGCTACCGACGGTTTTATTGTTCGCGGCGGCACACCGACTGCGTTCGACGATTTCATTGATCAAGTGATCCCAATCCTGCAAAAACGTGGCCTGTATCGCACTGAATATGAAGGCAATACGCTGCGTGAAAACCTTGGATTGAGAGAGCCTGAAAATCAGTTCACTGCCAAAACTGCGATTAAAACCGTGAAAGTTAGTGCATAAAAGGCGATCTCTTTACTGACCCCCCGTTCTAAAACATCAACCACTGAACACCTCTTCAGTGGTTTTCTTTATGAATTTTTTATCGCGTCAGTCATTAATTTAAGCCGCTGTTTTATAAAGCCTGAACTCAAAAGTAATGTTTCTCCAAAATCGCGGCACCGTCGTCTATCGACTTATGGATAAGCTTGATGCAGCGCTTGCTGTCGCCCGCCGCCAAAGCCACCAATAGCTGATCGTAATTATGCTGCCCCTGCGCCATCTGGGAAGATTGCGGATAAAGATAGTTAAAACACGGGCCAATCTGCACCCAAAGCTGTTCTATCAGCGCGGTTAAAGTTGGCATCTTTGCCAAATCATACAGCGCGAAACGAAACTCGCGGTTGGCCTGCAACGCCTGTTCGACGTTATGCTCGATTTTAGCCGCCATAAATTGCGCGTTTAACGCTTTTAGCTGCTCGATATCCTGGAGCGTGATTTGTCCACAGGCCTGCGCCACCGCCAATCCCTCAAGATTTTTGCGGATCAGGGTGATTTCCTGATAGCGCGCCAGCGGTATTTTTGGCACTAAAAAAGCCTGCGCCGGCGTAGCATCCAGAGCACCGGCAGACACTAAACGCAGCAAAGCTTCGCGCACCGGAGTCACGCTGGTGCCCAACTGTTCAGCAATTTCTTTAGTCACCAAACGCGCGCCGGGCTTGAGCACGCCGACAATCAATGCCCCTTTCAGCCTGGCTTCCACCTGCATGGTGAGGCTGACACGCTGCGCTTTTTCCATCTCGAACATGTGACATTTCCTTTAGCAAAAATTGGGCTTTTCTTTTGCGGTTTAATCCGTAGCTTGCCAAAAATACATTATATAGGATATATCATGTATTAGGGAATTGAACATTGTGTGAACGTTTTTGTGATCCAGCCAATTAACTTTAATTTCCGTCGACTTCTTTGACGGCGTCACCTTGGGAATGACCGTAAATGAAATATCCTGCATTCAAATTGGCAACGCTGGCGGTGTTGGTAAGCCTGATGGCCCCAGCAGCCGTGGCTTCCGAGTTGGTCATCGCGCAAACAACTTCCGCGACGGCGATGGATCCCGGCTTTCTAAAAGAACCGGCTACGTTAGTTGATAACCTGTTCGACACCTTGGTATTACGCGATGCCAATATGAAATTGATACCGGGGCTGGCGACGGATTGGAAAGCGCTGGACGACAATACCTGGGAGTTTACCCTTCGTCAGGGCGTGAAGTTCACCGACGGCGAACCGGTTAACGCGCAGGCGGTAAAATTCTCCATCGACCGTATCCTTGACCCAGCCAACCACGCGCCAACCATTTCGTACATTCGTACCATCAAATCCGTGGAAGTCAGCGGTGAATATCAGGTGAAAATTCACACCAATGGCCCCGATCCGCTGCTGCCAACCCGGATGAGCCGTTATCCAACCTATATCGTGCCACCGGCCTATGTGACAAAAGTCGGCGCGGCGGAGTTTGCCCGCAAGCCTGTTGGCTCAGGAGCTTATACCCTGAGTGCATTTATTCCCGATGAAAAAGTAGTCATGCAGGCAAATCCTGATTACTGGCGCGGTAAACCTTCAATAGATACCGTGACTTGGCGGCCAATCCCGGAGGCGACGGCGCGCGTTACTGCCCTGCTGACGGGTGAAGTTCAACTGGTCGATGGCGTACCGGCCGATCTGGTTCCTGCGTTGAAAAATAAATCCGGCATTCATCTTGAGCAGGTTAAAAATGGCGGTCTGACGATTTATCTTGGCCTGAAGAATGATCAGAAACCGCTTAACGATGTGCGCGTGCGTCAGGCTTTATCACTGGCATTAAATCGCGAGGCCTACACCCGCGACCTGCTGCACGGCTTTGGGACGCCAACTGGCACCATGGCCGGGCCAAAAGATTTTGGCTATTTGGCGATCCCCGCTGCGGCGCAGGATGTCGCCAAAGCGAAAGCGCTGCTGGCCGCAGCCGGTTATCCGAACGGTTTTAGCATCAAGTTTCAGGCGCCCCGCCGCTATATTGCCAGTGCCGACGTGGCGCAGGCCATTGTGCAGGATCTGGCGGCTATTGGCGTGAAGGCCCAGCTCGACGTGCCGGAATGGTCTGTCTATACCCAACAGGTTGCCGCACAGAAACAGGCTCCGATTTATATGCTGGCCTGGGGCTCGACGCAAACTCTCGACGCCGACGCCGCTCTGTATCCGATCCTGCACTCTGGCGAACCTTACTCCACGGTCAATTCCCCGGAGCTTGATAAGCTGCTCGACAGCAGCCGCCTGACGGTAGACCCGGCCAGGCGCGAGAAGATTCTACAGCAGGTCCAGCAGGTGGTGGCGCAGCAACAGCCGTTAATCCCGCTTTACAAGGAAGATGCGCTTTACGCCAGTTCTGATGCCCTGACCTTTACCGGCCGCGCCGACTCGCGTATTCCGCTGTTTGACCTGAGGCTGAAATGATCCTGCTGCGTTCCGCTGTGCAAAAGGTGCTTGCTCCTAAACGCGCCCGTCGCCGTTTTTATGGTGACGGCGTGCTGGGCGCCCTGCTGCTGCTGGTGGTGATTGTTCCTGCGCTGCTTGCCCCTTGGTTGCCGCTGGCCAACCCACTGACCAACAGTCTGGCGGCGGCCTTTTCTCCCCCTGGAACGCATACCGCCAGCGGCATTCACTGGCTCGGCACCGATCAGTTAGGCCGCGATTTGTTGTCGCGAATTCTTGCAGGAACCCGACTCTCGCTGATGGTGGTGTTACTGGCCGCGCTGATTGCGGCGGTGATTGGCTCGGCATTAGGCATGATTGCCGGTTATGTCGGCGGCTGGCTGGATGCAGTGATCATGCGGCTGATGGATATCCAGCTGGCAGTGCCGTTTATCCTGTTGATTTTGCTGGTTATGGCGCTGTTCGGCGCAACGCTCACCAACATCATTGTGATAATGGGCGTCACCAGTTGGGCGATTTATGCTCGCGTCGCACGGGCCAAAACGCTGGAAATTCGCGAGCTGGAGTATATCGAGTCCGTCAGAGCAATGGGTTTTTCGACGCCGCGGATCCTGTTGCGCCACGTGCTGCCTAACCTGATGACGCCGCTGATAGTGCTGCTGACGCTGGATATTCCCCGTCTGATCGTGCTGGAAGCTTCGATTGGCTTCCTCGGTATGGGTATTCAGCCCCCGACGGCAACGTTGGGGAATCTTATCGGCGAAGGTCGCTCTTACATGCTGCTGGCGCAGTGGTTGGTGCTGTATCCCGGTTTAGTGATTGCTGCGCTGGTAATCGGCTGTAACCTGCTGGGTGACAGCCTGCTGCGTAAAACGCATACGAGGCTTGATTAAATGCTGCGCTATATTCTGCAACGTCTCGGGCAGTCAGTGCTGGTGATGCTGGGCGTCTCGCTGCTGATTTTCTATAGCCTGCATCTGACCGGTGACCCGGCGGCGGTTATGATGCCGCCCGGTTCGACTCAGCAAGAGATAGACAATTTCCGTCACAGCATGGGCTTTGACCGATCGCTAAGCTGGCAATATTGGCACTATCTGACCAGTGTACTGCACGGCAATCTTGGCGATTCGCTGCGCTACAGTCAGCCGGTGACCGAGCTTATTGCACAACGCGTTCCTGCGACGCTGCTGCTGGCGATAACCGCGCTGGCCTGGAGCACGCTGGCGGGTTTAGTGCTTGGCATCGTCAGCGCGCTTTATCAAAACAGCGTGTGGGATTTAATCTCCCGCCTGCTGGCCTTTAGCGGACAGGCAGTGCCGGTATTCTGGCTGGGGCTGCTGCTGATTATTTTGTTCAGCCTTAACCTACGCTGGCTTCCCTCCAGTGGCTATGGTTCTGCCAGTCAACTGGTGATGCCCGCCATTAGCCTCGGCGCTTATTATATGAGTGCTATCGCGCGCTTAATCCGCGCCAGCCTGATTGACGTTTTGCAACAAGACTATATTCGCACCGCGCGCGCCAAGGGTTTGAGTCAATGGCGTATTGTGGTGCGTCATGGCTTGCGCAACGCCCTTATTCCAGTGATCACCGTGCAAGGCATGTACTTCGCTTCTCTGCTGGGTGGCGCACTGGTGACGGAGATTATCTTTGCCTGGCCGGGCATTGGCCGACTGGCGGTACAGGCGATTCAAAACCGCGATTTCCCGCTGGTACAGGCTATCGTACTGCTTGCGGCGCTGGTCTTTGTCGGGGTGAATCTGATTATTGACCTGCTTTACGTGGTGCTGAATCCGAGGATCCGCCTATGAGCGTTATCATCCCCGAGTCGCTACGGCCGACGCTGGATTTACTCAGCGCAATCACTCCTTTTGTGAGCGTAGCCGGAGAGCTAAATCAGCAACAGGCCCTGGCCCAGTGGCTGGAACACTGGATGGTTGACCATCTTGGGGCCGTTGCTGTGCTACCGGTCAGCCAGCAGCTTTTGCTCGACGTTCCGCCGCTGGTGCATGTTCGCATCAACAATCAGGCCAGCAAAACGCTAGTGCTGTACAACATGTACGACGTGATGCCTGCAGATGACCAGGACTGGACCTTTCCACCGTTTCGCGGCGGCCTGCAAACCGATCCCTTACTGGGCGACGTGTTTATCGCTCGCGGTGCCGAAAACAATAAAGGTCCATTGGCAGGCATGCTGATGGCGCTGAAGGCCCTCTGCGATAATGGCAATTTAACCGTTAATATTGAACTGATTATCGAAGGGCAGGAAGAAACAGGCAGCGGCTATCTGCGCCGCTATCTGGCACAAACGCCTTGCCCGATCTCCCCGGCAGAAGCGGTGTTTTTCCCTTCGCTATGTGAATACGGCGGCGGGGAACCCCGGGTCTATTTAGGTTTCAGCGGGCTGACGGCGGGCGAACTGCGCGTCAAAGGCGGTGCCTGGGGCGGCCCTGAGGCGGCGATTCATGCCAGCAATGCCAGCTGGATAGCCAACCCGGTGTGGAAATTGGTGCAGGCGCTCAATGCTCTTGCTCCGTCAGAGGCAAACGGCGTAATTGAACGTTTACCTATTGACCCCGAGGCTCAAAAACTGCTCACCGTGCTGGCCGCAACCTTTAGCATTGAGGATGAGTTGCGCTTTCGCCGCAGCCAGCAGCTGTTCGTCAGGGGTGACACTTTGAGCTGCCTGCAACAGTTAATCAACGGCGCAGTGCTGACGTTGGCCGAAATTCGCAGTGACCCGCTGGACGCACGCGGCGTTATCCCGCACAGCGCCAGTGCCCAGCTTGCATTGCGCGTTGCTCCGGGCATCAACGGTGAGAAAATCCTGCAAAACATTCGCGAAACACTGTCCCGGCCGGATTTGCAAGGCGTTGAGCTACGACTAAACGACAGCTATCCCGGCCATCGCTTTGCCTATGACTCGCCGGGGGTCGCCGAACTACTGAACAGTTATCAGTTACAGGGAGCAAATCCTCAGGTTTGGCCGTGGGCTCCAGGGTGCGCCCCAGCCTATACCTTTGCGCATATTGCCCCCGCGTTTTTGATCGGTGGACTTGGCCATGGCGGAAATGCTCACGGCGTTAACGAATTTGTGACTCTGCGCGGGCTGGCTCGTTTTCAGCAGTCGATCGCCGACTGGATTATCAATTTTTGCCAATCATCTGCAATTTCAGCACCAATACCGGGAAGCAGTACTCTTAATCAAAAATAAGCCTTGGAGTTTTAACAATGAAACACGCCAACGATTTTGAACGAGTTTCGCTAGGTTTTTTTCCTACACCGCTGGAACGTCTCGACACGCTGGGTAACTCGCTGGGAATCAAGCTTGATATCAAACGTGACGACTACACCGGGTTTGGCGGTGGTGGCAACAAGGTCCGCAAGTTGGAGTACCTGATGGCTGAGGCCTGTCGACAGGGAGTCAATGTCGTGATTACCACTGGCGGGCATCAGTCCAACCATGCGCGGATGGTTGCCGCGGCGGCGCGTAAGTTCGGGATGAAGCCGGTGCTGGTATTGCGCGGCAATCAACCTGAGGTCTATCAGGGTAATCTACTGCTGGATAAGCTTTTTGGCGCTGAGCTGGAGTTTCTCGACCCAGACGAATATTTCACGCAAATTGAAGGGGCAATGAACGCCCATGCAGCTGCTGCGAACGCGCGCGGTGAAAAAGCGCTGATCATTCCCCTCGGCGGGGCCACGCCATTGGGCGCTTTAGGCTATGTAAAAGCCATTGAAGAAATGGATGCGCAACTTAAACAGCGAAATCAGCAACCTCCGCAGGTGATCGTTGCGCCCACCGGCTCGGGCGGTACGCTGGCGGGTCTTTACGTCGGGACACGCCAGTTCTGGCCAGAGACTAAAATCGTCGGTATCAGCGTTAGCGCCAAAGCGCCATGGTTTCAGGACAAAATATCTGCCATGGCACAGGACTGCGCCAACCTGCTCGAGTGGCCACAAAGCTGGTCTCCAGAGGATATCTGGATAGAAGACGGCTTTGTCGGAACGGCCTATGGCGTGCCTTCCGACGGCGGTATTGAGGCGATTTACCGCGTTGCACAAGCTGAAGGCGTGTTGCTGGACCCGGTTTATACCGGCAAGGCGATGCACGGATTAATCAGTCTGGTTGAGCAAGGAAAAATTCAGGCTGGATCAAGTGTGATTTTTGTCCACTGCGGCGGTTCTCCGGCACTTTATCCTTTCGCTAAAACTTTGCTGGACCACTAAGTGAGCGCCGGGTTTCGCTATTTAAGTCAGCAAGATGTCGATGCCGCAGGCGGCAATGATGCACATCAGGCTTGGCAAGATGTCTGTGACGTTGTCACCTTAATGCGACAGGGACAGGCAGAAATGCCCGCTGAAACTCATGTCCGGCTTGCAGGCGATCGCGGCAAAGCCTACGCCTTACCGGCTCGTGTCGGCGGTCGCTTCAACGCCGCAGGCGTCAAATGGACGGCTCATCGACCCGATGCAGACGATGGGCTGCCACAGGCCATGGCGCTGACGCTGATTAATCGTGCCGATAATGGCTTACCTTTGGGACTGGTAGAAAGCGGGTCACTGACCGCAGCGCGCACAGCCGCAGTGACTGCCGTCGCCTTGCGTCATGCCGCCCCGCGCAAACTTAAACGCGTGCTGTTACTTGGCGCGGGCGTTCAGGCACGGGCACATTTGCACATGCTGAGTCAGCTTTTCCCCGACCTCCAGCGCGTTGACTGGTGGCATCGAAATCCACAAAAAATAGTGCTGGCGGATTGGTCTGCCACTTGGCCACTGGTGCAACATGCCGAGCTTTCCCCGCTGCTCGCACAAGAATTTGATGCAGTAATAACGTGTACCAGCGCAGCTCAACCGATCGTCGATAGTGCAGTCATCAAACCGGGCAGGCTGGTCGTTCAGGTCGGCTATCACGAAGTCAACTTTGCCGCGATTAAACAAGCTGACCGAGTAGTGGTCGATCTGTGGGGCGATTTTTGTGCAACCAGCGCCAAAAGCCTGTTTCAAATGTATCGCGCCGGTGAGTTTAATGCAGGACAGGTAGACGCCGATTTAAGCAATTTGCTGATAGACGGTTGGCATCCTGCTGCTGACGACTGTGTGTATTTTTCCTCTTTTGGTTTGAACGTGTTTGATATCGCTTTGGCTTCCCGAGTGCTGGCGTGCGCCTCAGACCTGAAACTCGGCACTTTACTGCCGCTTTTTCCCGAAGCGCCTTTTTCTCTGGAAAGTTGAACCCATGCTAATTAACGCAATCGATCTGCTGCAACGAATGAAAACCGGCGAGCAATTTGTTCTGATTGACGTCAGGGAAAAAGCCGACTGGCAGCGGCAAACGTTGCCGGGTGCTTATCATCTCAATGTCTATGAATATTTTATTCCGGACAGCACGGAGTATGGCGTTCAACAAATGGCCAATGCGTTCCATCATGCCTGGCAGCAGTTACTCCTGGGTGACAACGTCACTCCTGTTTTTTTCGAGCAACAGGTGGGCATGCGTTCACCCCGAGGTGCCTGGTTTGCGCTATTTTCCGGGATGGAACAGGCATTGATTCTCGACGGCGGCCTTGATAGCTGGATTGCCGCAGGAGGCGAGGGGTTACCCGGCAATGGCTACAGCGCGACAGTCAGCCCGGAGTATTTTGATAGTTCTACAGTACCCAAGGCGCGGCATCAGCTGGTAGCAACGCGTGAAGAGGTTTTGTCTATACACCAAAATGGCAGCATTTTGGTTGACGCACGCCGCCCCAGCGAGTTCCACGGCAAATTTGCTCATGACTGCTGCCACAGAGCGGGCAGAATACCCGGTGCCGTGCTGTTGTTTTGGGAGGATGTGGTGCAGGATGGCAAGTTTCTTGATCCCGCCGCTTTACGCTGTCTGGCAGAGAAGACAGGATTATCAGCCAATCAAAGAACGGTAATCTATTGCCATCGAGGCGCGCGTGCAGCAACGATTTATGCCGCCCTGAGCCTTGCCGGTTTTAAAAATTTGGCCATCTACGTCGGTTCCTGGCACGAATGGGCCGAGCACCGCGAGCTGCCAATGCTCAGCGATATTTAGCTGGCTTTGCGAAGCAGCAGAGCCTGAGTAATGTCGGGCGCGGCGGCAATCAGTTGCTGGGTATAGGCATGCCGAGGGGCGATAAGTACCTGATCGGTTTCGCCTGTTTCAACTATTTTTCCGTGATACAGCACCACCACGCGGTCGCAAACCTGCTTAACCGCCGCCAGATCATGACTGATAAACAGCACTGTCAGGCCAAGTCGGTGACGCAGGCTATCAAGCAGCGCTAAAACCTGCCCGCGCACCGAGAGGTCGAGTGCAGAAACGGCTTCATCGGCCACCAGCAATTCTGGCTCCAGCGCCAATGCCCGGGCAATAGCGATGCGCTGGCGTTGACCGCCGGAAAAGGCACTGGGCAAACGGCTCGCATGATGTGCTTCCAGCCCCACCAACCTCAACAGTTCCTCGACGCGAGCAGTAATTTTTGCCGGTTCGCATAGTTTATAGACTCGCAGCGGTTCGGCTATCTGCTCACCCACTGTAATTTTGGGATTCAGGCTGGCGTAAGGGTCCTGAAAGATAATCTGCGCCCTTCTGCGCATTTTATGACGCGTCGCTGTATTTGCGCCGTTCAGCAAAATACCATCAAATTCTATTTTACCGCTGTCAGCCTCAATCAGCCCAATAATTGCACGACCCAGCGTAGTCTTGCCTGAACCGGATTCGCCGATCAATCCCAGAATTTCACCACGATGAATATCCAGCGTGGTGGGAAAAAGCACGGTTTGCCGTTTTGCCGCGATAAAAGGCAATCGCTGAGCCTGAGGATAACTTTTAGTCAGCGCAAACAGCCGTATCAAAGGCGTAGCACGACCCGTTTCACCGGCATTAAAGACCGCCTTATTGCGCGGAGCGGGCTGTGAGGCGGCAATCAGCTTTTGGGTGTAAGGCTGCTGCGGTTGAGTAAGCAACTGCTGCACATTGCCCTGTTCGACAATATTGCCCTGATGCATCACGCAGGCGCGATCGGCATAACGAGCCACCAGGCTGAGGTCGTGAGTAATCAGCAGCACGCCCATGTCCATCTCGTTTTGCAAATCCTGTAATAACGACAGAATTTGCGCCTGTATGGTGACATCAAGCGCGGTGGTTGGCTCATCGGCAATCAGCAACAACGGCTTGCAGCTTATGGCGCTGGCGATCATCACTCGCTGACGCATGCCGCCCGAAAGCTGATGAATATACTGTTTTGCGCGACGCTCCGGCTCGAGAATGCCGACTCGGTCAAGCAGAGCCACCGCCTCGCGATACGCCTGCCTCCAGCTAATTTTCCTGTGACGAACCAATACTTCGGCGATCTGTTCCCCGACTTTAAGCACCGGATTCATGCTGGTCATCGGTTCCTGAAAAATCATTCCGAGCTGTTTGCCACGTGCCGAGGCGGCAAAAGGCTGACCAGAGCTGGCAATAATTTTACCGTTCAGGCTGATGCTGCCGGCTTCCATGTCAAGCCCGGCAGGCAAAAGCCCTATCAGCGACAGCGAACTCAGCGTTTTACCGGAACCAGACTCCCCCACCAGCGCAACCATTTCACGGCGATTCACCTGAAAAGAAATGTTGTTGACCAGCGGTGATCCACTGACGGTTTTAATCGTAAGATTCTGAACGTCGAGCAGCGCCGAAGAGATAGCCATAATAGAGTGCCTGAACAATAAACAGACACCAAGAATATATCGTATATCTTATAGCCGCAACCGACATCTCGACGTTATCTAGCTGAATTTAATCTAAGTTAACGCGCCAATCGGCTTATTGGTAGATAACCTTTTGACTAAACTTGTTGCACAGGATCCTGCGCAATCTTTTGAACTGATAGCCGCGGGCCTTTTTCTGTAGCTGATGACGATAGATGCCTCTTTGCAGGGAGTTGATACTTCGATCCTGTTGCAACGTCGATGTCAGGTTTTCGCTGTCGCCATCTTTCACAATATGTGGCACTCGGCAGAAGGTATTAATGCCGTAAAGACGATTGAAATAAACCCACAAATCAGCCTCCCAGCGGATAGGAGTATTAGCATTGATTAATGAACGGGCAGCGCGCTGCGTCACAACGTAGCCCATTGTGGAACTTGCATCACTGATTTTATGGAATATTACCCCTGAACCTAATTCAATCTTTTTATCTTTATAATAAGACTCGGGCGCTGTTAAGAGGTATACGTTATTTTTATTAGCATCAACGTTTAATTCAATTTGCTTTAATAAATTAATTAACTCGCTATCAATACGCGCATCGTCTTCCAGAATTAACGCACAGGCAAGCCCCTCTTCTATGAGGCGCTCATAAACCAGTCGGTGACTAAGAGCACAGCCGATGACACCCAGGGTCATCTTGGAAGCTGGGTAATCGGCCACCTCTTTTTCAAGAAAATCATCAGTTAAATTAACACCTTCGACGGCGTCATAAATTTCTACGTCAAGTTTTAACTCATAACACTGAGCAAGAATTTCTTTACGTCTTTGACTTTGATTGAACAGGCTTATTATAAATATTTTAATTTTACCGACCTCTATTTTAATTTAAATAATCTACGCCCTATCAAAACAGAGAATTAACACCATACAAAATAGTGTTATCGTTTATTTTAATTAAACAGGGAGTTATTCTATACGGCATTATTGCATATACCGAAATAACAAAGAGTATTTTAATTATCCAGAGTAGAATAAAGATCAAAGAAAATCGTTTCTATAAAACAACAAACCCCGCATTTGCGAGGTTTGGCACTACTTCTTAAAATTTACTTAATTCTATGATTTTACATCATGGGTTTGATGTTTTTATCAATTAGCAAATTCGTCTTCTCATCGATCGGTATCTCAGGGCATGCACCACAGTAACCAATCAGATACCAATGTCCATCAGCACATTTTTCCGGGCAGACTTTGTAACGCTCGTTCTGAGCGCCATACAATTCTGCTCTTGCCTGTGCTAACTCACCCGAGTTATCGCCGCGGAAGAACAGGGAAAATTGGTGATTTTCATCGACATGTTTTTGTCCATGGCGGCTTCCGCCCAGAAGTAAATAATGATATTCAGACATTATTTCTCCCTCCTCCTAGCAATTGATTGAATGTCGTTACGGCCCTTTTTCACCTGATGCAAAAATCTTTTAGAACAAACAATCCAGGGCAACGAAGCGCTCAATCAGAAAGCAGCGCCAATTTATGCCCTGTTTAAAAGTATAGGACAGATCACAGTTGCTGAGAGGTCAACCACTACAAACGTGACAGGAATCACGTATTAATTTTGTACTACTGAACTGCTACATACGCAAGTTTTGTTAAACAATTTTAACGTTTATTTTTTACTCAATGGCGTGAGATTCTGCCTACTCTTGATAATCAACAGATTTTTCTGACCATCTCGGCGATTTACACTTGTAATAACCCCGCTGCGGATCAAAAATTCAGCATCCGACTATTAGAAATTCAAGAAATAAAAATGAGTTATTTTTCACAAACTGCTTACGACATTCGTCTTGAATGGGGGCTGGCGGCTGTAGAAAACCTTGCTGCAGACGTGGAGTGCGTGGTGATTATCGACGTTATGTCATTTTCAAGCTGTGTGAGTATTGCCGCCGATCGCGGCGCGCTGCTGTTCCCTTACCCTTGGAAAGACAGTTCGGCGATTGAATATGCGCGGGAAAAGCAGGCTGAGGCCGCGAATTTTGACCGCCGCTTCTCCGGCAAGGGTTTCTCGCTTTCGCCTCATAGCTTATTAAAACTTGAAGCAGGTAAACGGCTGGTGCTGCCATCCCCCAACGGTTCGGCCATTACCTTCAAAGCCAAAGCTGGCAATGCTTCGATTTTTTGCGCCTCGTTGAGAAATTTGCAAGCAACGGCGCAGGCCTGTCAGGCGTTTTCAAACATTCTCATTGTCCCCTGTGGTGAGAAATGGGCCGACGGTACTTTGCGCCCTGCGCTTGAGGATCTTTACGCGGCTGGGGGATTGGCTGCACAGTTGCAGGCATTATCAGCAGAAAAAGCGCTGTCACCAGAAGCTCAGGCCGCCGCCGCGGTTTATCGCGGTACTCCGGCCAATCAGCTTCGCGAATGCGCCTCGGCTCAGGAATTAATTGAACGCGGTTTTGCCGCTGACGTCGAACTCTGCCTTGAAAACGACGTCAGCCCATTAGCCTGTCAGCTTATTGACGATGCTTTTACCGGCATTTCCAGCGGCAAAACGCGACTAATTTCAGGACCATAGCCGTTAATCGTCAGCTCACCGTTTTTCAGCTCGACCATGGCAAAAGGCAGCCTATCCGCGCCGTCTACCATCCCTTTTAACGTAATAAAATCAGTATTTTCGATGCGAGCATAGTTGCCTTCATGGTCATGACCGGCAAAATAGGCACGCACCTGATAGCGGCACAACAGCTCAACCAACTGCTCGCAATTCCACAGGTTGTGTTTGTTCTCGGGAGCCAGCGGATAATGGCCAAAAACCAAAACCGTTTCGCGCTGTTGCTGCGCCTGTTGCAACGCCTGCTCAAGCCAGACCAGCTGTTGGCTGCCGACTGCCCCATTCCAGCTTTGCGCATTGGGCAGTTGCTGCTCCATCAGCTTTGCCAGCGTCTGCTGCGCCTGCTGATGCTCAACACCATTACCTGAATTGCAGTACAGGCTAAGATCGTTGCCATCAATCACAATAAAACGATAGCCCGGCTGGGCAAACTGATAATAACTTTTTGGCAAACCGATAGCAGGCGTTTGCAAAGAGAGATGTTCAGTCAGCACCTGCGCATCATGATTGCCAATCACCACCGCGTGCGGGTGGCGCAGCGCGTCGTACACCGGCAATATGGCATCAAAACTTGCCCAGTCGCGATCGACCAAATCCCCCAGCGTCACCACAAATTCCAACCGATGATCGTTGAGTTCAGTAATCGCCTTGGACAGCTTGCACAGGCTGTTGCGATAAAACCGCGGATGCGTTGCGCTGGGTTCTGCGTCGGCATACTGCGGGTCGGCAATCAGCCCAAAGCGCAGCGTCGTGCTGGAGTGCGGCGTTTCGGCGAGCTTGGGAATCTGGTAGATGGCGCTGACGTTGCCCAGAGCCTGAAGTTGTTCAGCGGTTAGGTGAATAGTCATTTTTTACTCCTACTTAACGGATGCCGGCGCGCATAAACGACTGCACGAACTGACGTTGGAATACCAGGAAAAGTACCAACAGCGGCAAGGATGTCATGATAGTAGCGGCACCGATTAGCGCCCACTGCACGCCCTGCTCCGGTGCGGAAAACAGCTGTAGCCCAACGGTCAAAGGTCTCACCTTTACCGAGTCGGTAATGACCAGCGGCCAGAGAAAATCGTTCCAGTGAAAGCTGATTGAAACCAGCGCAAAAGCGACATAAATCGGTTTCGCCAATGGGATATAAATCCGTCTCAAGATATAAAATCGACTGGCTCCTTCAACAATTGCTGCTTCTTCCAACACCAGCGGGATACTCTTAAACGTCTGACGTAACAGGAAAATGGCAAACGCTGAGGCAAAATACGGCAATCCGATGCCCAATAAACTGTCGCGCAGCCCTAGCGCACCAATAGTTTGATAATTATTAAGGATTAACACATCCGGGCTAATCATCAGTTGCAGCAGAATCAACGAGAAAATGATTCCGGCACCTTTAAGCTTGAAGCGCACCAAGGCATAGGCCGCGAGCGTAGCCAGAATCAGTTGGCAGACCACAATCATTAGCACCAGTAGCGTGGTGTTAAGAAAATAACGACCAAAAGGTGCTGCCTGCCAGGCGTGAATGAAATTTTCAAAAGTTACAGGCGCAAACAGCGAAAAACTGCCCTGTTCCGAGGCGGGATGAATAGCGACCCACAGTGAAACCAAAATCGGCAAAAACCACAGCAGCGCGGCCAGCCAAATGCTCAAATTCAGCAATATTCGGCCAAGGGAAAAAGCGCGCTGCGGGGCAATAGTCATCGTCAGGCTCATTGATAATGCGCTCTCTTGTCCAGCAAATTGAATTTAATTAACGCGATAGTCGCCAGAATCACCAACAGCACGACCGTCATCGCCGAGGCATAGGGCAGATCCCAATAGCTGAACGCGGTCCGATAAATGTAAAACAGCAACAGGCTGGTGCTGTTATCCGGACCACCATTGGTCATGGCAATCACCTGATCGACGATGCGAAAAGCGTTCATTGAGGCATTGATTAAAATAAACAGCGTGGTTGGCATCAGCAGCGGCCACTGGATCCTGCGAAAGAAATACCGTCGCGACGCTCCTTCTATTTCGGCGGCTTCCGCCAACCGTGGATCAATCTGCTGTAACGCGGCCAGATAAAAAATCATAAAGAACCCGGCCTCGCGCCAGATCGAGACGGCCATCAGGCTATACAACGCGGTTTGCGGTTCGCCCAGCCAGTTAACCGCCGGAAGTGAAAACAGTGATAAAAGCTGGTTAAGCAGTCCTAACTGCGGGGTATAAAAAAACAGCCAAAGATTGGCAATCGCCACCATGGGAAGCAACGACGGGATGAAAAAAGCGGCTCGCGTCAGCGCGTTACCGCGCAGGCGTCGATTCACCGCCAGTGCCATCAATAACGCCAATCCAACGGCCAGCGGAATGGTAATGACGGCATAAAGCAGATTATTGCGTAACGATAAAATAAAGGTGTCGTCATCGAGCAATGAACGATAGTTATCCAGCCCGATAAAATGGGCTGGATGGCCGTTACGTGCTGCGCTGAACAAGCTTTCCCACACCGTGGCCAGTGCTGGATAATGAGTAAAGGCAATTAAAAACACCAGCGCGGGTAATACCAGCAAATAACCATAAACCTGTAGCGACAGGCGGTTATTACGCGCTTTGGGCACCACGGCGTGTAACGTGCTCATTAACAGACCTCGTTACTGATAAGGTTTCAACAGACGATCGGCCTGACTCTGCGCCGTTGCCAGTGCCTGCTCAGGCGATTTCGTTTGCGTGACAGCGGCTTCAACCGCGCGATTCAGCAACTCCTGAATCTGCACGCTGTTATAGGTCGAGATTTCTGGCTGCGAATATTTCAGCTGCTCGCGAGCCACCAGTGCCTGTGGAACCCTGGACGAATAGCTTTTCATATTTGCCGTTTCCCATGCCGCAGGCGAGGTTGCTACATAGCCGGTGGCAATACTCCAGCGAGCGGCCTGTTCAGGCGCGGACAACCAACGGATAAACGCCATCGCGGCTTTTTGCTGTTCCGCAGTGGAGTTTTTAAACACATACAAATTGCCACCGCCGGTCGGGCTGCCACGCTGGGTTTTCTCCGGCAACATGGCAACACCGAACGGGAATTTCGCATTGTCGTGAATAGTGGTCAGGTTGCCGGTAGTTGTCACGATCATCGCCGTTTTGCCGTCGATAAAGTCTTGTGGCGTGGTGCTCCAGGCTATCGCTCCTTTTGGCGACACGCCGTATTTTTGGGACAGATCGGTCATCCATTGCAGGGCTTCAACGTTTGACGGCGTGTTGAAAGTCACCGCGGTGCCTTTACCGTTATCCAAATGGCCGCCGTTAGTGGCTGCAACACCTTGGAAGGTCCAGTAACCAATTGGCGTAGAAGGGATTTCAATGCCCCACTGCTTGACTTCGTTACCGTCTTTAATCACCAGCTTTTTGCCAAAATCTTCCACTTCCTGCCAGTTTTTTGGTGCCTGTCCGGCGTTCAGCCCAGCCTTTTCGAACGCCTGTTTGTTCCAGTACATCACGACTGTCGATCTCTGGAACGGAATGCTCCAGACTTTGCCTGCAATATGTCGAATAAAGGCGGGATAGAATCCGTCGATCCAGGCTTTTCCTGCGTCATCGCTGGCCAAATCACTGACTGGAACAATAGCGCCAGCATCAATCAGAGAATACGCCTCAATATCGCCGATCACCGCAATTTGCGGCGCGTTGCCACCGCGAAACGCTGTCAGTGCTTTGGTTACCGTGGTGGCATAGTCGCCGGTATAAACCGGTTGGATACTGATTTCCGGATGGATTTTTTCAAAATCAGCAACCAGTCCATCAACGGTATGAGTAATTTTGCCGCCCACGGCGATCGGATAGTACATCTGCAATTTCACCGGGTCAGCCGCATAGGCGGAGGTCGCCGAAATCAGCAGAACGGCAGTGGCCAAACGGGTCAAGCGCATCGCAACAGACATGTTATTCCCTTGAGTCATTGATAGGGTGTGAAGTAAAAAATTTATAAATTAAACGGCTTGTTTTTCTTTTAGCACCAACACGTTTTCTTCGACGTGAATGCAGCGCTTGCCATTGGCGGTAGAGAAAAAATATTGCGCTGATGTCGGCCAATGCAACCCAACCACGCAGCCTTCGCTCAAGTGGCGCATACCTGGGATCTTGACCGTTAAGCTCTGCTGACTTTGCGCCATTTGGCACACCACCAGCGTATCTGAGCCCATATATTCGTAACTTTTAACTTCAGCTTTAAGCTCGGCATTTTCGGGCGCGCAGAGTTGAATATCCTCGGCGCGCAGGCCAAGACTCAACGTGGAAGCCAAATAGTTCTGCACTAACGGCGTGCCCAAATCACTCAAATAATGGCCTACACCACGACGTTCCAGCGGCAAAATATTCATTGGCGGCGCGCCGATAAACTGCGCAGCAAACACGGTCTGTGGATTGTTATAAAGATTGTCCGGGGTATCTTGCTGTTCAATCCTGCCGTCATTTAACAGGATGATTTTGTCGGCCATACTCATGGCTTCGGTTTGATCGTGAGTGACGTAAATCATGGTCAGACCCAGTTTCTTTTGCAGCGCGCGAATCTCGCGACGCATACTTTGCCGCAGCTTGGCATCAAGGTTAGAAAGGGGTTCGTCCATTAAACACAGCTTGTTGTTGGCAATTACCGCCCGCCCCAAGGCCACACGCTGCTGCTGTCCACCGGAAAGCTGTGAGGGCAGTCTGTCGAGCAGCGTTTCCAGCTCCATCAGCTTTGCCACTTCTTCAAGCCGACGGGCAAAAAGCTGTTTGTTTTCTCCTCGCGCTTTCAGCCCAAACAGCAGGTTTTCGCGCACGTTGAGATGAGGAAAAAGTGCATAAGACTGGAATACCATTGACAGTTTTCGCTGTGACGGACTCAACCGAGTCACGTCACGTTGCTGAAGATGAATCGAACCGCTATCAGCCGACTCAAGTCCGGCAATGGTTCTGAGCATGGTGGACTTTCCGCAGCCAGAAGGCCCAAGCAGAGCAACAAACTCGCCCTCCTGCACCTCAAAACTGATGTCGCCAAGCGCAGTTTTAGTGCCCCATCTCTTGCCAATATTATGAAGTGATAAAAAGCTCATCGGCGTCGCACGTTAGTGAAATGAATAATGGCAATAAGCTATCGAGGTTGGATGACTTTTTTATGACGACGAAATGACGCTTGCGCGATTAAAGGGGATTTTGCTCACAGTTGGAGACAATTAGGACACTTTGCAGTTCAATGAGCATTGCTGGAGTTATGGCAATACATCATCCAGAGCTAAACTCGCCGAAAGGAAAAT
The DNA here is from genome assembly GCF_000257645.1 of Serratia sp. M24T3. Taxonomy (GTDB): domain Bacteria; phylum Pseudomonadota; class Gammaproteobacteria; order Enterobacterales; family Enterobacteriaceae; genus Rouxiella. Next base: position 111,413 of record NZ_AJHJ01000006.1, on the reverse strand, counting down.
TCATCATATCTATCAATGTATTGTTTTAAACGGACACAAAAAAATGCCTATTTTACCGCTAGAATCCAGCCCCCCAAATACTGCCATTGTTCTCCAGAGCCCTGGCCTTACTCTCGGCAATATATTCAGCCGAGTAATGAATGGTATTGGGAATATTTTTCGCCGCCCCACCAGCCTGGAGCCCTCATCCCCTGAAACAAAGCGGGAGATCGGTAATAGTGAATTCCATAAATATCTTTATAAACCTAAAGGCGACTCCCAACAGCCGCGAATTTACAGAGATATTAAATTAGAAAATGCCTCAGACCCTAACCTTCAAATTAATAAACCCTTTGTATGCAATAACGACACCTTTATTGATCTGACTTTTGATAAGTGGAAGGCGCCGGAGGGTTCGCAAATGAAAAACTGTTTGTTCACCGCTCGCGACCATCCACTCCACTGGAATAGACCCACGTTGGATAATGTTTGCCTGGATGGCAGTACCATCGAGGGTAGTTACCGTGAAAATAATGCAGATGCGGTGCCCTCGAACATCTCGCCGTCGCTTTCTGGAACACAGATGAAACACTGTGTATTTAAGGATCTGATTTTTTCCCTTAAATCAGGTTTTGCAACCAGCAATGTCGATTTCAGCCATTCACGTTTCGACAATGTAATTTTTACTAACCACCTAGGGACACTTAATGGCTACACTTATTTCCAGGAAGCTAACTTTGAGAATATCTCGGCCAAAGGGCTAGTTTTCAAAAACGTAATTTTCGATAGCGATGTCAGTTTCAAAGGCGCGCAGATTACGGATCTTTATCTGTGCAACGGGGTGGACTTCAAGGGGGTTACTTTTGGTGATTATCAGCCTCGGCAGATTACGCTGAACGATGAAATGTTTGCCTCTACTGAGCTGATTGATCTCAACCTCAATATTATGAACAATTTAACCTCTGGAGCATTCTTTTTTAACGCACTGAGAACCATTGGCAATACAAGTGTTACAGTTGACTGGGTCGAGCAACTGATAGAAAAATTTAGCCGGCTAGATCTGCTGAAAAATAGCCTACGGCAATCTTCTTTTTGCGAATCTCTTATTTTCATGCTTAATTCCTATGATTATAAAGATTCGATATTAATAACTGATTTCGTATGTGAATTAGAGGCTGAGAAATATAAGCATACGATGCTAAGTGATATTCACTCAGACAAAGGTTTTTGCCAGAGAATGGCCAATTTTCTGATTAAAAAAATCGACAGACCATTTTTCAATACATTTCCAAGTCTCAACATTTTTAGCCACCAGTTTCTGGCCAATCAATTATTCGACTCTTCCCTCGAGATGGCACACGCCTGGTATCAACTCGCCCCGCTGCCAGAGCTACTCAAATTCTTAAATGAAGATATTCTGATGACTGAGAGCGAAAGTTTCGACGCCCAGCACGTATTTTACGATCCACAAACTTGTCGGGCAATAGCCATCCCCAAGCCTGAATTTAATAGATTAATTAATGACTTAGAGATTCCAACGCAATACACGCTGTTTGAATATCTTGGTGAAGGTAACATCGTTAACCTTCCGGCCAGTCAACAGGCTTTGAGCATGGCGCTGTCATGTTCGAGCGGGTTACAGCAGTTATGGTCCGCCAAGATTAATTATTTTGCACCAATGATCAGTACCTTATTGGCTGGAAACAATCGTTGCAGTAGCCAGGAGCTAATAAGACTTGAAGAGATAAAGCAACACCTGGCATCTTTACAATCAAAAAGATCAGCGACAAAAATGAACTTAACGGGTGCCTCTGAGGCCATTCTGTTGCACAACGCATTGGCTGACTACTACGAGGGTGAGCTTGCGGTGGAAAAACGACAGCCCCTGATAGACCAGTGTTTTGAAGACATGCGGCCGTGTTTTGCCCAAAACACGCTTAACGATAATCAGAAAAAAGCCATAATTTCTCTGTTGCTGGCACGCGTCTTAATCACTTTTTCCTCTTCGGCTTTTTGCGGAACCGAAACAGACTCCCCGATGCCGCTGCGCCTGCTGGCTGATGCTTTTCTAGAAGATTCAATAAATTATTGGCCGGAACTGGTCGGTGCTGATGAAATGAAAAATTGGCGAGAAACGCTGATCCCAAAAGACTCAAGCACGTTTTCCTGCAGCGCAATGCTTGCGGATCTCATGAGTTCTTATTGTCATCCGATTAGCGAAAGCGAAAATCTTGCGAGGTTAATGAATACTCTTTACCCGCTTTAAGTCTTTTTGAATCTACTGGCTACTATCCATAAAATCTATCTATGTATTGTTTTAAACGGACAAAAAAACATGAGCATTTTACCGTTAGAACCCGGCCCCCAAAACACTGCCATTACTCTCCAGAATCCTTGCCGCACTGGCTGTAATCCCTTCAGCCGACTAATAACTGGCATAAGGAATATTTTTCGCCGCCCAACCAGTTTGGTGCCTTCCCCTTCCGAAACAAAGCTGGAGATCGGAAATAGTGAATTCCATAAATACCTTTATAAACCGAAGAAAAACTCCCCACAGCCGCGAATTTACAGCGGTATCAAATTTGAAAATGCCACGGAACCCAGCCTTCAGATTAAAAAACCCTTCAAGTGCAATGGCGACACCTTTATTGATCCGAGTTTTTACAAGTGGAAGGCACCAAAGGGTTCACAAATGAAAAACTGTTTTTTTACCGCCCGCGACCACCCATTTAATTGGGATGATCCACAGCTGGGTAATATTTGTATGAGTGGCAGCACCATCGAGGGTTTGTACAAAGATAACGTTGAGGGTGATATATCTTCACTCATTTCGCCATGTCTTTCTGGCATAAAGATGAAACACTGCATACTTAACAATCTGATTTTCACTCTTAAATCACTTGTCATCACCAGCAATGTCGATTTCAGCCATTCACGCTTCGACAATGTGACTTTTACCGGCAGCATGGCGGGGAGTGGTTTCCCCTACTATATTCGGGAAGCCAACTTTGAGAATATCTCGGCCAGCGGGCTGACTTTCAAAAACGTATCTTTCGAAAGTGATGTCAGTTTCAAAGGCGCACAGATAACCAATCTCACTCTGTGCAAGGAAGTAAACTTCAAGGGAGTGACATTTGGTGATTATCAACCCCGGCAGATTACCCTAAGCGATGAAATGTTTTCCTCTTCAGAACTGATTGATCTCAATCTCAACTCGATAAATAACACAACTACCGGAGCCTATTTTTTTAATACGCTGGGAACCATTGAAAATAGGCGTGTTAAAGTTGACTGGGCCGAGCAACTGGTCGAAAAATTTAGCCGGCTGGATCTGCTAAAAAATAGCCTGCAGCAATCTTCTATTTGCGAATCTCTCATTTATGAACTTAGTATTGATTGCTTCAAAGACTCGCTACCCATCAGCAATTTTGTTTGGGAGTTGCAGGTTGAAAAATTTAAGTTCAAGGTGATACCCGGCAGTCTTCTCCAAGAAAAAGAGATTTTCCAGAAGTTAGTTAACTCCTTAATTAACAGAACGCGCACACCAAATTGCAGTCAATTGCCAAGAAAGGACATTTTTAGCTACCAGTTTCTGGCTAACCAATTATTCGACTCCTACCCAGAGATGGCGCAAGCCTGGAATCAACTCGCCCCGCTGCCAGAGCTACTTAAATTCTTAAATGAAGATATTCTGATGAATGAGAGCGAAAATTTCGACCCTCAGCACGTATTTTACGATCCACAAACTCGCCGGGCAATAGCGATCCCCAAGTTTGAATTTAATAGATTAATTAATGAGTTGCAGGCACCGACACAATATTCGCTGTTTCAATATCTTGGTGAGGGAAATATTGTTAACCTTCCGGCCAGTCAGCAGGCTTTGAGCATGGCGCTGTCATGTTCGGAGGGATTACAGCAATTGTGGTCCGCCAGCGGAAATTATTTTAAACCGACGTTCAGTGCTTTACTGGTCGGAAATAGTCGTTGCAGTAGCCAGGAGCTAATAAGACTTAATGAGATAAAGCAACACCTGGCATCTTTGCTATTAAAAAGATCAGCCAAAAAAATGAACTTAACAGGTGCCTCTGAGGCCATTCTGCTGCACAGCGCACTGGCTGACTACTACGAGGGTGAGCACGCGGTTGAAAAACGACAGCCCCTGATAGACCAGTGTTTTGAAGACATGCAGCCATGCTTTGCCAAAAGCACGCTTAACGATAACCAGAAAAAAGCCATAATCTCTCTATTATTGGCACGCGTCTTAATCACTTTTTCCTCTTCGGCTTTTTGCGGAACCGAAACAGACTCCCCGATGCCGCTGCGCCTGCTGGCTGATGCTTTTCTAGAAGATTCAATAAATTATTGGCCGGAACTGGTCAGCGCTGGCGAGATGAAAAATTGGCGAGAAAAACTGATCCCAAAAGACTCAAGCACGTTTTCCTGCAGCGCAATGCTCTCTGGGAATATGGCCACCTACCGTCATCCAATTATCGACAGTGAGGATCTTCCACGTTTAATGAAAACGCTTTATCCACTTTAAGTTTTTTTGAATCTGCTGGCTGCTTGAGCTTTTAGTCCAGCAGCGCATAAGAGCATCAATGCCGTTTTGCATCGGTATTTGAAACTGATTAAGGGCAATTGCAGGCTCAATAATCCGCCGCAGCTGATCAAGTTGCCCTTTCGAGTGACTAGCATCGGTAACAAATCATCTGCCTCATTGCTGGTTGTTACATTTAACCAGTAAAGAGTTTATATCCCTTTAAAGCAGTGACGCTGGGTGTGGATCTTTCTGACGCAGCGTCTACAGCGCCACTTTAGGCCTGTCGTGTTAAGAGTCTGATCGTCTTAAGGCTGATTTTTTAACAAGAATAAAATAATTACTCTGTATTTTAACTGCAGCAATCGTCACATAATTCACTAAAAATAACTTTTGACGTTAGTCTTGTGTCATTAATAACAGAAAATTTTCGATTTTCTTACAATTACCTTTTAATGCTCTCTTCCAAAGAAAATCGCAAAACTACTCACCTATCAATAAATTCATAAAATACAATAAGATAACCACTGAGCAGACAATCAACTGATAGCCCTAAAATCAGGCCTCACAGTAACTTCACAATTGAAAATATCCTTAAATAACAATTATATAAACCAAAAAAAGCAGATAAGATATATCTTGACCCAATCACAGGCCGGATATATCTTCGAATGATGATTATTATCGTGGCGGTTCAGCAGTGATTCAGGAAATGAGCATTCGGATTACAATATTAAAAAAACAACCTATAGGTCACTTTCTAAAGACACTTTATTGACGAGACTGTTTTAATGAAACAAGCCCGCGCTATTATCGCGTCGCCCCAAAAAATAACCAGTCGTCGAGGTAAGACATTCAAGAACGACGAATTATTAATCTTAATCCTTTATCTTGTAAGGATTAACCCAACACATGGTTATGAAATTATCAAGTCGATAGAGAATTATTCGATGGGGGTATACAGTCCTAGCTCAGGGGTTATTTATCCTAATTTGACACACCTTGAAGAATTAGGTTACGCCAAGACACAGGTTGCTGAAGGCGCAAGGAAAAAATTCTTGATCACGGCCACAGGCATTGATTACCTTGATGAAAATGAGCAAGCCGTTGAACGGGTATTGGTAAAACTCAAAGCCCTGGTATTAGAGAAACACCCTGTTAAAAATCTGGAAATACACTATGCCATCGAAAACCTTAAAATAAGTGTACGCAGCAAAATGCGTAATGAAAACATCACTCGAGAAGAAACAGATAAAATAGCTCAGGCTATTCATGAAGCGACAGTAAAAATTAACACTATTTAGTATTAAATTTTCGTAATTTTTTAAAATTAGATTTGTTTAGACTTGTTAATGTAAGCAGGCACACACTTCTGAATATAAACTCGTGCGGGATAATACGTTGTCTCAGGAATCTCTGTGCGCCGAATCTCACCTCACTATTAATTTGGACTCCCGTTATGCAATTACGCATTTTAACTATTTTGACAATTATCGGATTAACCGGTTGTCATGACACCACCACCAAGGAAAAAGCCGCACCGCCGCAGGTCGGTGTCGTCACATTAAAAGCGCAACCCTTTACGTATTCCAGTGACCTGACCGGGCGAACCACGGCGACATTAACTTCAAGCGTGCTGCCGCAGGTGGGCGGAATTATCCAGCGCCGCCTGTTTACCGAAGGCGATGATGTTAAAGCAGGTCAGGCGCTGTATCAGATTGATGCTTCAAGCTATAAGGCTACCTACGATCAGGCTGCAGCGACGTTGCAAAGTGCTAAAGCGCTGGTGATTGCCGATTGTCAGAAAGCGCGGAGATATTCGATTCTAGTGAAAGAACAAGGTGTCTCGCAGCAAGACGCGGAAGACGCCACTGCCACCTGCGGTGAAGATAAAGCCAGCGTGGCAGAAAAAGCCGCCGCGCTTGAGTCGGCTAAAATCAACCTCGGCTGGACCCGCGTGACTGCACCTATCTCCGGGCGCATCGGTATCTCGACCGTTACGCCGGGTGCGCTGGTCACCGCCGACCAAACTACCGCCCTCACCACGATTACTGCATTAGACAGCATGTATGTCGACCTTACTCGCTCCAGCGTCGACCTGCTTGAGCTACGCAAACGCGCGCTGGCGAAAAACAGTAATACGCTCGACGTCACCATGACGCTGGAAGACGGCTCGGTGTATCCCGTTAAGGGCAAACTTGAACTCACCGAAGTCTCGGTGGATGAAGCTACCGGCTCTGTTACTCTGCGCGCCGTGTTTCCCAACCCGCAACACATTCTCTTGCCGGGCATGTTTGTGCATGCCAGCGTTGATGAAGGCGTAATCGAGAATGCTATTTTGGCTCCGCAACAAGCGATTGTTCGCGATCCGAAAGGCAATGCGACTGCCATGGTGGTCGATGCAAATAATAAAGTCGTGGTGCGCAATGTCATCACTGGCAGCACTTCCGGCCAGAATTACCTGATTAACAGCGGCCTGCAATCCGGTGACCGCGTTATTGTCGAAGGCACCAGTAAAGTGAACGCGGGCGAGACGGTTAAACCGGTTGAAACTGACCTTGACACCGCCCCGCCTGCTGCTTCTTCTGCAGATTCAACCAGCACCACTCAAGGAGCGTCTTGATGTTCTCTCGCTTCTTCGTAAGACGCCCGGTCTTTGCCTGGGTTATCGCATTGCTGATAATGATGGCCGGTATCATTGCCATTAAATCCATGGCCGTAGCGCAGTATCCCGAAGTTGCTCCGCCGTCGGTGCGAATCAAGGCTACCTATACTGGAGCCTCGGCCCAAACCATTGAAAACAGTGTTACTCAGGTCATTGAGCAACAACTTACCGGGCTCGATAACCTGCTGTATTTCACCTCAACCAGCAGCTCGGCCGGTACGGTGCAGATTACCGTCAGCTTCAAACTGGGTACCAATCCCGATACTGCGCAGGTTCAGGTGCAGGACAAGCTTCAGCAGGCTGAGTCTCGACTGCCCACCGAGGTGCAACAGGCGGGTCTGACTGTGACTAAATCGCAGTCTGACTTCCTGATGATCGCCACGCTGTATGACAAAACCAACAAAGCCAGCAGTCGGGATATCGCCGACTGGTTAGTCAGCAACATGCAGGATCCGCTGGCTCGCGTTTCAGGAGTCGGTAGCCTGAATGTGTTTGGTAATCAGTATGCCATGCGTATCTGGCTTAATCCGACCAAACTGGCGGCCTATAATCTGATGCCTTCGGACGTCGAAACGGCGATCACCGCGCAGAACATACAGCTGTCAGCGGGCAGTATTGGCTCGTCTCCGACCTCCTCGACCCAACAGATAACCGCGACTGTACAGGCTGAATCGCGTCTGCAAACGCCGGAAGAATTCCGCAATATTATTGTCAAAAGTGAAGCCGACGGATCGGTGGTGCGAATCGGCGATGTTGCCCGCGTAGAAATGGGCAGTCAGGATTACCTGACCACCTCTCGCCTCAACGGCCATCCGGCGGCGGGTCTGGCGGTCCAGCTGGCGGCCGGCTCCAACGCGCTGGACACAGCCAACGCAGTGAAAGCCACCATTGAAAAGTATCGTAGCAGCATGCCTGCGGGCTATGAAGTTGCCTACCCGAAAGACACTACCGAGTTTATCAAGCTTTCGATTCAGGACGTGGTTGAAACACTGCTGATTGCAATAGTGCTGGTCATTGCGGTGATGTATTTGTTCCTGCAAAACGTCCGCGCGACGCTTATCCCCGCGCTGGCGGTTCCCGTGGTACTGCTGGGCACCTTTGGTGTGCTGTCGGCGCTGGGCTACACCATCAATACCTTGACGCTTTTTGCCATGGTGCTCGCCATCGGCCTGTTAGTCGATGATGCCATAGTGGTAGTCGAAAACGTTGAGCGAATAATGACCGAGGAGGGACTGAAACCCCGCGCGGCTACCGAAAAATCGATGGGCGAAATTTCCGGCGCATTGGTGGCGATTGCGGTGGTGCTCTCAGCCGTGTTCCTGCCGATGGCCTTCTTCGGCGGCTCTACCGGGGTGATTTATCGCCAGTTTTCAGTGACGCTGATTTCTGCGATGGCGCTGTCGGTGGTCGTCGCGCTAACCCTGACTCCGGCCCTTTGCGGCACCATACTTCGCCACAGCAAGCCCCATACCAAAGGATTTTTCGGCGGTTTTAACCGCATTTACTCCCGCACTGAGCATCGCTACAAACACGGCGTGCTGAAAGGCCTGCGCCGCCCTGCGCTAATGATGATTGGCTACGCGCTGCTGGCCGCTGGCATGGGGTTCCTGATGATGCACCTGCCGACCAGTTTCTTGCCTAACGAAGATCAGGGACAGGTCATGGTGCAGTTTACCCTGCCCGCCGGCGCAACGGTGAACCGCACCGATCAGGTTAATACCGAGGTCACTAACTACTTCCTTAAGCAGGAGAAAGCCAATACCGACGTTGTGTTCTCAATAACCGGCTTCAACTTTAACGGTAACGGCGGCAACGTCGGCATGGCCTTTGTGGAACTAAAAAATTGGGATAAACGCCCCGGCGCAGCCAATACTGCGCAGGCTATCGTCGAACGCGCCAACAAAGCGCTGTCGAAAATCACCGATGCCAAAGTCATCGCCATGACTCCGCCTGCGGTGTCGGGGATGGGTCAAAGCAACGGCTTTACCTTCGAGCTGATGTCGGTCGGCGGAACCACCCATGACCAACTGCTGAAATTACGTAATCAATTAATAGCAGAAGCTAACAAAAGCCCCGAGTTACAGTCGGTTCGTGCGGCCGATCTGCCTGAAATGCCACAGCTTAAAGTGGATATCGATAATAATAAGGCCGTGGCGCTGGGTCTGGATCTCAGCGATGTGACCTCAACCCTAAGCGACGCCTGGGGCGGGAAATATGTCGATGACTTTATCGATCGTGGTCGTGTCAAAGAGGTTTATATTCAAGGCGATAGCCAATTCCGTTCGCAACCGAGCGACTTGAATCAGTGGTTTGTCCGTGGCACCAACAGCAGCGGCGACAGCGTAATGACGCCGTTCTCGGCCTTTGCAACCACCCATTGGATTTATGGTCCACAGTCTCTGGCACGCTATAACGGGGTGACGTCATTTGAGATTGATGGTGAAAACACTGACGGCTACAGCTCGGGCGCGGCGATGGACAAGATGGCAGAGCTTGCCGCCAAACTGCCGCCGGGCTCCACCTTCGGCTGGAGTGGTCTCTCCCTGCAAGAGCAGCTAGCCAGCGGGCAAACCGGCACACTGTATGCGATTTCGATTCTGGTGGTATTCCTTTGTCTGGCAGCGCTGTATGAGAGTTGGTCAGTACCGTTCTCGGTGATTATGGTTATCCCGCTGGGCGTGCTGGGTGCTTCTATCGCGGCTTCGCTGCGCGGGTTAAATAACGACATTTACTTCCAGGTGGCGCTGTTGACCACTATCGGGCTGTCGTCGAAAAACGCCATTCTGATCGTTGAGTTTGCCGAAGCGGCGGTCAAGAACGGCATGACCTTGTCTGCCGCAGCCATTTCAGCCGCCAAGACTCGCCTACGCCCGATTCTCATGACTTCAATCGCGTTTATTGCCGGGGTTATGCCACTGGCATTGGCCACCGGCGCGGGTGCGAACAGCCGTATCGCCATTGGTACCGGCATTATCGGCGGGACAGTCACAGCCACTCTGCTGGCTATCTTCTTTGTGCCACTTTTCTTTGTGCTGGTGAAACATTTCTTCACTCGCCGTAATGTGAATGAGGAATAAACGATGCTGCAACATAAAAACTTATGTCGCCTGAGTATCATCGCCCTGTCAATGATGTTGGCAGGCTGTATCTCGCTGGACCCGCATTACCAGCGACCGGCTGCACCAGTACCCAAAATCTGGCCGGATCAGGGGAAAAATGCCGCGGCTGACGCGGTGTTAACTGACTGGCAGCATGTGCTGGCCGACAAACGATTAAACAAAGTGGTCGAGCGGGCACTGGTCAGCAACCGCGATTTGCAGGAATCGATTGCCGATATCGAAGCGGCTCGCGCGCTTTACGGCGAAGAACGCTCGTCGCTGTTTCCAACTGTAGATGCTGACTTGACTCAGTCCCGAAGCCGCAGCTCTTCTGGTGAGGTGAGCGGCTCTTCTGAGGCGGAAGGCTCGGTCAGCAGCTTTGAAATCGACCTGTTTGGCCGTAACCGTAGTTTGGCCCGCGCGGCCAGGGAAACCTGGTTGGCCAGTGAAGCGACGGCGCAAAACACCCGAATTACTCTGGTTTCAGAGACCACGACGGCGTGGATAACTCTGGCAGCCGATAAAAGTAACTTGTTACTCGGTCAGCAAACCATGGCCAGCGCCGCCGATACCTTACGTATCACACAGCTTCAGTTGAAGGAAGGCACGGCGGCGGCGGGCGACGTCAGCTCGGCGATGACGACTTATCAGCAGGCGCGCGCCAGCGTGGCCAGCTATCAGACACTGGTCGCGCAGGACACTAACGCGCTTAATCTGTTGGTTGGTGAAACCGTACCGCAAAGCCTGCTGCCGGGCACGATTGAAAGTCTATCGCCACAGGCAATCGCCATCGTTCCGGCCGGCGTTTCCTCTGATGTTTTACTTCGTCGCCCTGATGTTATCGAGGCAGAACATAATCTTAAGAGTGAAAATGCCGATATCGGCGCCGCTCGCGCCAATTTCTTCCCGACGATTTCGCTGACCGCCAGCGCCGGGGTGGGTAGCAGCTCCCTGTCGAATTTGTTCAGCCACGGCAGCAATATCTGGTCCTTCGCGCCAAGTATTACTCTGCCATTATTTACCGGCGGCAGTAATCTGGCCCAGTTGCACTACGCGCAGGCAGAGAAAAAAGGCCTGATTGCAGCCTATGAGAAAGCGATTCAAAGCGCCTTCGAGGACGTGGCCAACGCGTTGGCGCGCCGAAATACGCTGGATGAACAAATGGATGCACAGGTGCAGGCCGTCGCCGCAGCTCAGCGTAGTTTCAATCTCGCTAATCGCAGCTATCAGGTGGGAACCGGTGATTACCTGACTGTACTCACCGATCAACGCACGCTGTGGTCTACCCAGCTGGATCTGGTTGCCCTGCAACAAATCGATTTTGAAAACCGTATAACACTGTGGGAATCATTGGGCGGCGGGTTGAAATAACTTTTTCGTTTAATTCGGCACAAAAGCCGTCCACAAACAGTCCCTTCCCCACAGGCGGAGGAAGGGATAAAACTCGTAATTTCAATGGGTTGATGTAAGGCCTATTGGCATAAGATCAGGCGTAAACCGCAAAACTTTTCTCGGCCAATTGACCTTCAGACCTGATCTTAAAACCTGCCGCGCAGCATAAACCGCAAACTTATCAGTCTATTAGCTCTCAATCCACAAAGTTTGTGGATTGGTGAATTCCCGAATCCCGAAGTGTGACAACTCGCGGCCAAAACCACTTTTCTTCACGCCACCAATCGGTACCCGCGGGTCAGAGAAGCTGGGTGAGTTGATGAACATTCCTCCGGTATACACCTGTTTCGCCAGCACTTTTGCAGTTTCGACATCACGGCTCCACAGGCTGCCACCCAGACCAAACTCAGAGTCGTTAGCCATGCGTATTGCTTCAGCGGCGTCTTTGGCCGTAATCAACGAGGCTACCGGACCAAACAATTCTTGAGTAAAGCTGGTCATGCCAGGTTTAACATCACCCAACACCGTTGGCGCGTAGTAGTTACCGGCACCGGCAATCGCCTCTCCCCCCCACAGCAGCGTTGCCCCTTCTGCCAAAGTGGCTTTAACCTGACCATCCAGCTCGTCACGCAGGTCGTAACGCGCCATCGGGCCGAGATAGGTCGATTCGTCTTGCGGATCGCCAATTTTCAAGGTCTTGACGGCCGCCAGGAATTTCTCGGTAAACTCGCCGATTACCGACTCTTCAACAATGATACGTTTTGCCGAAATACAAATTTGACCGTTATTCATAAAACGACCGGCAATGGCGCCCTTGACCGCCGCCTCGATATCCGCGTCGGCCAGTACAATAAACGCATCGGAACCGCCCAGCTCCATCACACATTTTTTCAGTGCGGCACCTGCCATCGCGGCAATCGCCGATCCAGCGCGGACGCTACCGGTCAAGGTAATGGCAGCAATTCGCGAGTCTTTGATGCTGTCGGCCACGGAGTCATTATCGGCGTTGTAAACCTCAAATAAGCCTGCTGGCGAACCTGCCTGAGTGACAACGTCACGCAACAGGTAGGCGCTGCCCATTACGTTTGGCGCAGGTTTCAGCAGATAGCTGTTACCCGCCAAAATGATGGGCACTGCACCACGCAAAACTTGCCAGATCGGGAAGTTCCACGGCATTACCGACAGCACCGGGCCCAATGGCAAATAGTTTACCCAGGCTTTATCGTTTTCAACCAGTGTCGGCTCAGGGGCCAGCATCGCCGGGCCATTCTCGCCATACCATTCACACAGTTTGGCGCTTTTCTCGACTTCGGCCAAACCCTGAGTTACCGGTTTGCCCATCTCCAACGCCATCATTTCGGCTAATGCCGAGGCATTTTTACGCAGACCGTTGGCAATGCGCTGCAAAAGCGCAACGCGTTCGACCATGGCACTGTCTTTCCAGGCGTTGAAAGCCTCGTGCGTGCACTGCAAGGCAGAATCGACCTCGGCCGCCGTCGCAAAAGGATATTGTTTGAATACTTCGCCGTTAGTCGGGTTGCGAGAAAATGCGCCGCTCAGCCCGGCGGTTGAATGAGTTTTCGTCATTGAATGGGTCATTTAAGCCACCTGTATGTTTAGGATTAATGCTATCTGGGGTTAATCCTAAACTTGTGAAAGATTTTTTAAAAATGAATAATAATGAACATTATCGTCTCATTTTGAGAAGGTTTTTGGAGGATGTATGGATCTGACTCAACTTGAAGTTTTCACCACCGTGGCTGAAGAAGGCAGTGTTACCGCCGCCGCCGACAAACTGCATCGCGTACCTTCTAATATTTCCACTCGTATCAAACAGTTGGAAGAAGAGTTAGGCACGCTACTGTTTCATCGCGAAAAGCTGCGCCTGCATATTTCCGACCCAGGGAAGACCTTTCTCGGCTACGCAAAACGCATTCTGGCGTTGGCAGAAGAGGCCAAACAGAGTGTTTCCGGGCAGAAACCCAGCGGAATTTTCACCCTCGGTGCGATTGAAAGCTGTGCCGCAGTGCATATTCCTCCTGTGTTGGCGCGCTATCACCAGGCCTATCCCGACGTTGAACTGGACCTTTCCACCGGCCCGTCTGGCGATATGATCGACGGCATGCTGTCCGGGCAATTTAGCGCCGCTTTTGTCGATGGTCCGCCAAAGCATCCGGAAATCGAAGGCGTTCCTGCGTTTAACGAGGAGATGGTACTCATTTCGGCACTCAATCACCCCAATGTCACCCGGGCGCGCGATATTTCTGGCTCAACAATCTATGCCTTCCGCGCCAACTGCTCCTATCGGCGATTATTTGAAAACTGGTTCGCTCAGGATGATGCGGTTCCGGGAAAGATCTACGAAATGGAGTCCTATCACGGCATTGTTGCCTGCGTTACAGCCGGTGCAGGTCTGGCGCTGGTGCCTGCCAGCATGCTTGAAACCATGCCCGGCAAAAACGGCGTCAAGGTTTACCCGCTGGGCGATGAAATGGGCAAAATTAAGATCTGGCTAATGTGGCGCAAAGGAACTGTCTCGGCCAATCAAAAAGCCATGACCGCTCTGCTAGAGGCGATGCGCGCCTGACAGATACATCTACAAACAACTGGTAACGTCTGGTTGCTTGAACACTGCCTTCACTCAATATAAGTTATGTTATAACATATCAATTAAAAACAATTGACCGATATGTACAATGATAACTTTATTATTAAGGGGTTAGGATGAAAGGTAAGTTAAGCGTTTTAGCGGCGATGACCATGATGTCGATTTACACAGGTGAAGCTTTTGCAGCACCCGTTCTGCATGCCATCGGTGTGGAAAACCAGTATGCCGATGTGATTGCCCAGATTGGCGGTAAATATGTCGCCGTAACAGCTATTGAAACGGATCCCAATACCGATCCGCACACCTTTGAAGCCAGCCCTAAAATCGCCGCAGAAATTGCTCACGCCGATTTAGTGGTCAAAAATGGCCTTGGTTATGATGCCTGGACCGACAAATTTCTCGCCGCAGCACCCAACGCATCGCGTAAAGTGATCGACGTACAGCAACTGCTGCAACTGCCTGATAACACGCCTAATCCACACCTGTGGTACAAGCCTGATGTGATGCCCGTGGTCGCTAGACAGATTGCCGCCGACCTAAGCGCGGCCCTTCCCGCCGAGAAAGACTATTTCGAAGCCAATGCCAAAAAGTTTGACCAATCGCTGGCACCGTGGCGCGCCGCGTTGGCAAAACTGAAAAGCCAATACCCAGACAGTGAAGTTGCGGTTACCGAACCGGTCGGCGATTATCTGCTGCAGGCGGCAGGCCTGAAGATTGCTACACCATTTAATCTCGAAGCTGCCATTATGAACGGCACCGATCCGGCTCCGCAGGATGTTACCGCGCAGAATGCCCTGTTCGCCGACGGCCAGCTTAAAGTGTTTATCTATAACCAGCAGGTCACTGATCCACTGACCGCTTCTTTCCTCAATCAGGCCAAAGACCATCAGATTCCAATTGTCGGGGTGTATGAAACCATGCCAACGCCGGGCTATCACTATCAAAGCTGGATGCTGGCGGAAACCAACGCGCTGATTAAGGCTTTGCAGGCTAAAACCTCCACCGAAAGCCTGATGGCAAAACAGTAAGATGGGCTTCGAAGACGGCGGCGTATTGACCGCAAAAAATCTCAGCGTGCGCTTTTCAGGCAAAACGGTGCTGGATCAGGTGAGCTTTAGCCTTCGAGCCGGTGAGTTTTGCGGGTTGATTGGTTCAAACGGCTCGGGAAAAACCACTCTGCTTCGCTCGTTGCTTGGCTTTCAGCCGCTGGAAAACGGGCAAGTGATGATCGATGGCAAAGCCGGTAAAGCCGGGCTTGGCTCAGTGGGTTATGTTCCGCAAAAAATAATGCTCGACGCTGAAATCCCTTTGCGCGCCAGAGATTTGGTTGCATTGGGATTAACCGGTAAACGTCTGGGATTAGGTTCGTTTTCGCGCAACACAAAGCAACAGGTTGCTAGCATGCTGCGCGAGGTCGGTGCCGAGTCTTTTGCCGACATGCGCATTGGCAATCTCTCTGGCGGCCAACAACAGCGCGTACTGATCGCTCATGCCTTGATCCGCCGTCCTCGTCTCTTATTGCTCGATGAACCCTTGGCTAATCTCGATATTCGCAGCGTCTCTGAAATAGTGGCGCTTTTGCGCCACCTTTCTCGCGTGCATCAGGTTACTGTCCTGCTGTCAGCGCATGATATGAATCCGCTGCTGTCTTCGATGGATAGCATTGTTTATCTGGCTAACGGTCATGCAGCCAGTGGTAACACCGATGAAGTGGTACGCAGCGAGGTATTAAGCAAACTTTACGGCCATCCGATTGAAGTGTTACGTGTGATGGATCGCGTACTGGTTATTGCCGGTAATGCACAAAGCAACCCCTGCGCCCTTAATTTAGCCCCCAATAGTCTGATAAAAGTCTGATTTTTTCATGAAAACCCTGATGAATTTGTTAGTAGAACCTGGTTTCTTCACCAGTGCGCCCGTGCAAACCGCGCTCATTGTTGGCGGCGGAACCGCTATCGTCTCAGGCGTGGTGGGCGTTTTCACGGTGATCCGCGGTCAGTCTTTTGCCGGCCATGCATTGGCGGACGTCAGTAGCGCAGGCGGCGCACTGTCTTTTCTGCTCGGCATCAATCCGCTGATCGGGGTGTTAGGCATGGCCTTGGTGGCGGCAATCGGTATGGAAATGATCGACATCCGCCGAGCTCGCGAACGCGATTTAATGACGGGAATTGTCTTGGGCGCGGGATTAGGGCTGTCTGCCCTGCTGCTGTATTTTGACGTGACAACCCACAGCACTACCGGCGCGGCCATCACTGTAATGTTTGGCTCAATGTTTGCCATTCCGCCGGCAATAATCCCTTTGGCTCTGAGTCTGGGCGGCGGCGCGCTGCTGGCGATTTTTGTCATTTATCGCCCTTTGTTACTCAGTTCTCTGGATAAGGAACTGGCCGAGGTCATGGGGATTAATACTCGGCGGCTGGCAATGTTTTACCTGATGCTGTTATCGCTGGCGGTGACGTTGGCGGCGATGACGGTGGGCGCGGTTTTATCGACCGCTTTGCTGATAGGTCCGGCAGCCACGGCGTTACGACTCACCAAAAGGCCGCTAAATGCCATGCTGACGGCAGTAATTATTGGCCTCGTCACCACTTGGGGCGGCATCCTGCTGGCATATAACAGCTATTACTGGACGCCGGGTCATGGTTGGCCAGTCAGTTTTTTCATCGTTGCACTGATTTTTGTCGCCTACCTTGCAGCGACGCATCTTATTCGTATCGAGGGGCGCTAAAATGTTTTCCAGTTTTATGATCAACACCTGGATAGTGGTGACGCTGGTTGCCGTAGTCGCCGGGCTAGTAGGGTTTTTTATTGTCCTGCGCGGAGCTTCCTTTGCCGCTCATGCCCTGCCGTTAGGCACTTTTCCGGGTGCAGCGCTGGCTGGCTTGCTGGGTATCAACAGTTTTATTGGCCTTATAGTCTTTGCCGGTGTCAGTGTGGCGGGCATTAATCAGCTGGCTAAAAATGGCCGTCACGAGGTCGCAACGGCACTGACATTGGTGATGCTGTTAAGTTTGGGAACGGTGTTTCTCAGCATCAGCAGCCAGTATTCTCAACAGGTTTATGCGCTGCTGTTTGGCGAGGTATTAGGCGTCAGCCGCGCAGAACTGCTGCCGGTTGCGGCAATCAGCATTCTGGCAACAGGATTGACCGTGCGTCTGTTTTATCCACTGATCCTCAGCTCGGTTTCTGCAGAATTAGCTGACGTACAGGGAATTTCGGCTAAAAAAATGGAGCTGTGGTTCCTGGCAATTCTGGCGTTGGCCACTGCAATGGCACTGCCGGTTGTTGGCGCTTTGCTGGTTTTCAGCCTGATGGTAGGGCCCGCAGCGGTAGCGCGTATGCTGATTTCTCGTCCGGTCCCGGCGGTGCTGCTGTCAGTCGCCATCGCCCTGCTTACTGTCTGGCTGGCAATTGCTCTTTCCTATGAGACCAACTGGCCGGTAGGATTTTTCGTCGGCGGCTTTGGTGCCTTGTTTTACGCCTTAGCCAAGTGTTGGCAGGCGTTCAGGCGCGGCGGGAAATAACCCCCACAGTCGTCATTTCGACGCCCTTCCTGCCTTCAAAAAGAGCGTCGGTCCATGATTACTGGACTTCTTCGTGGAATGCGGCGGTACGTTTTTTCCAGTAAGCCGAGGTGCGGAGCGCGTTGGCATCATGGCCCTTTTCCTCAACAAAGACATTGCGCAATGCCTTGATAATTGAAGCCTCTGCAGCACACCATATAAAACCTTCACCGGCGGCAAGCTGATGCTGACTGGCCCAGTCGGTCAGCTGCTGTGCATTTTCTACCCAGATAATTTCTGCCTCGGCCTGAGTCGGGAACTCGCGGCGATCGCCAGCATCCTGAGCCAGAGCCACCACCGTGACACGAGCACCGGCAGGCAACTCTTCCAGACGGCGCGAAATAGCCGGAAACGCGGTTTCATCCCCCAACATCAACTGCCACTGATAGTCCATCGGGATCACCCGTGAGCCACGTGGCCCGGCAATGTAGGCTTTGTCACCAGCTTTAACATTCTCTGCCCACTCATTGACAGGCCCTTCCCCGTGCATCGCAAATTCAATCACCAGCTCTTGCTTGGCGTTATCGTAAAAGCGTGGCGTGTAATCGCGCATTACTGGTTGGTCAGCTTGAGGATTAACAATGAATTTTATATGGTCATCGAATGAAGCGCTGATAAAATCCGCCAGCGACTCACTCTTGAAAGTAATACGCTTAAAACCTGGGCTAATTTGTTCCACGTTTACCACGTCGAGCGTGCGTCGTTTTATCTCGTGCATGACTAGCTGCACGCGGCTGGTAGAGGTGTTGTCGGTCATGGTAAGGTGTTCCACTTGGTTGATAATATCAACAATCTAAATGAGAATAGGAGACATTGTCAACTAATGAGTCATTCGCATAACGACGATGTGCTTTGGGTAATGCATATGATTATGCATCGCTATCGTGCAAAACAGTTCGAATTGCTGCGCGATGGTAATTACGACATCACCCAAATGGAAGCCAAAGTGATGAGCTATGTTGGGCGTCATCCCGACGCGCCTCAGGGTGACTTACAGCGTTTTATGGAACGCGATAAGGCCCAGTTGACTCGATTGATCAAAGGCTTAAGAGATAAAGGCCTGCTGACTAGTTGTATGGACACAAAAGACCGCCGCAGTATGCGCCTGACCTTGACTGAAGCCGGATTAGAGATTCGAAAAATCATGCAGCAGCAGGGGCAAGAACTTAATCAGTTAGGAATTAGTAGTTTAAGCGAAGAAGAGCATCAGCAGTTATTGAGCCTGGTGCATCGTGTTTACAATAACTTCAAGCAGGAATAATCCCTATCCGTTGTGAAGATTGCAGGCATAAAAAAACCTATGACTCAAAAGTCATAGGCTCCACAAAGTGGGATTAAAATCACATTCGACAAGACCGGGGGAGATCTCAACTTTACTGCTCTTACTTCAGGAGAAAATCATCATACTGTTGTGAATCCCTTCACAGCGAACCGTTAGCACAGTTCATTCCAATAGCTGCGACGTAGTAATCGCTGATATTGACTATTTCTGGCGATACCAGGAAGGGTCAATATTTCCGAGTTCAATGCCATATAACGATCCTGTTACAAGAAGCGATTCAACCAAGCGTGAACTGTCTGCTGTAGACTGAGAAAAGAAAGTAGCAGAACATCGACGCTTAAATCCTAGCCATAAAGATTTGGCAGATAAATATTGGGTCATTGTTCACTCCTTATCAGATTATCGTTTGGGGCAATCCCCGTTCAGTGAAATCAGTTAACCAAGAAAAATGGGCCAAGAGAAATATTCCTTTTAACTTTGCTTATCAGGAAAATTGCATTTGCGATTTTTTAAACAGTATGCGAACTTAGCTTGGCACGCCGTCCTATCGCAACGCACTGATTTTAAAAGCATATAATTAACACATGGCTTAAGCCATAATAATTCACATTGTGAATAACAATGTCCAACTAATAAAGGCATTCTAATAAAAATGCGTCTCTACTCATTAAGGAGTAATAAATGCTCAATAGTATTAACTCGTCTCTGGCTGCGCAAAACGCAATGGCCGAGATAATCCCCCAGCGCCCTATTCCTTCAATAGGCGATCAAATAGATATTCTTAACAACCCACGGATTTTGTTAAGTAATTACGTTAAAACGCTTGAGCTGGCCATGGCTAAATATGGTGAACATCAGACTTTTACAACCTTAAGCTGCTTAAAAGAAATAAAAAAGGCGCAGACAGTGGAACGCTGTAATACCAGGCGTAACAGGCTGGCTAGAGTTAATAATCAATTAAATGGAGATTTAAGAACTTTCAGAAATAGCGCTCTTAAAGAAAACCCACAGTTTATCGACCATCTCGGCTATGGGGACCTCAACATGGCGGGAATTCAGCTTGAGCAAGATGATATTATCTGCCGGGGAAATATAGATGCCCTTGATGCTCTTGCATCTTCCTATCCCCCAGTATTTCATGCAACTAAAAAGCAAATGGTAGCGAACTGCAAGAAGTTACACCACGTCAACCAGCGACGGGTAAGGCTTATCAACACCACGGGTTAATAGCATTGATCGTCTCATCTTGCGCCTAATAATATTCATCAGGCTGCAAGTCAGAAACTCGCGAGAAATAGTGAAAGGAAACAGGATTAAACCGTATCATTATGATCTGCTTACGGCGATTAATCATAGCAATGTCAAAAATTTCGTCTTGCCCGTCGAGATAAAAATAGCCCTTTGCGATTATTTATCGTCAAGGGCTATCCAGACAGTTTTTCCTGGGAGAGAAAAATTCAGATCAGAATAGTTTAGGAAACTATTATCTAAATTTACCTATTAATAGGAAGATTAATTAATTTCTCATTTTCAGGAAAACAGAATATCAGCGTAATATCGTTTAGCGACATCGGGATGCGACCGCAGCCTGCCTTTAAGGTAATTCCAGCCCACATCGCGCAATAGCGGGTTTTGTGGACTGCTTTCTGGCCCATTTGCCTGAGAAGCCAATTCCGCAGGTAGCTGGAACACTGGAATAACTGCGTCCAACCGCGCCCCAAGGAAGAAGGCCAAAGACAGTCGTTCGTTGCCGGTTGAAGGCGCTAAAACCCGGTGCACTGTGGCACGCAAATAGCCGTTAGTCGCCAACTCCAGCAATTCGCCGATATTCACCACAAAGGCACCTTCAATGGGCAAAACATCCACCCAGCGGTCTTTTTCGACTTCGACCTGCAATCCCTTCTGCTTGTCTTGCAGCAGAAATGTCAGAAATCCAGAGTCCTTGTGAGCGCCAACGCCTTGATTGCTCTCATTATCTCCCCGCCCGGGATAGCGTATCAGTTTGATATGCTCATTAGGCTTATCACCATACAATGAGTCAAAAGAGTCAACTGGCAGAGAAAGTGCTTCGGCGAAAGCACGCAAAATCTGCAGCGACATGACTGTCATCGTTTTTTGCCACTCCAGCAGCAACGGCTTCAGCTCAGGCAGGGTTTCAGGCCACTGGTTAGGCCCCTGCAAACGAGACCAGGCGGGTGAATCAGCAGTTTGTTGCAGCGGCGCGCGCTCGGCACCAAGGTCAAACTGTTCACGCCAGTCTGGCTGCCCGCGCGTCAACTCAGATGCGGCGCGATTGTAGCCGCGAAAATGCCTGGAATTTACCATGGCAACGCGATCCTTCTCGTGCTGGGGCAAGGCGAAGAAGTCACGTGAAATGTTTTGCACCTGAGACAACAGATTCAGATCCACCCCGTGATTAGTCAGGTAAAAGAAACCAATATCACGTGCAGCCACCCGCAGCGCCTTGAGGAACTCACGGCGTTGTTCAGGGGCACCGTTAAGTTTTGACAGGTCAATAACAGGAATAGCAGAAGTTTTGGAATGAGACATAGCTGGCTCCCTGATTAATTTCACCCCACTTTAGCACTCGTGAACAGACGCCTTATGGATTTAAATGGCATTAGTTATGCGTCAATGTTCTGCCTGCACGACAGCCAATTGAACGGCCCTAACCTCTCACGAACATAAATGGCGCGCTAACTTTAAGATAAACTCATGATTTCATCACTTTTGATTGATACCCCTATTAGGGTAATTCAGAAGTTACTCAGAATTTTATCAGTAGCTATTTTTATAATTGTTCTAATTTTTATTAACAGCAGGTGATTGCATGAACCGTCGTAATTTTATTATCGGAGCCAGCGCGGCTTTTCTTGCCGGATGCGTAGATGCAAAAACACGGAGACAAGAGCCAGCCGCAGCAACAGAAAAGTTGCTACTTTGGCCTTCAACCCCGCCGGGTGGCGGTGGTCCCTCCGGTGAGATGGAAATAGGCAAACGTGGTGCTGTCAGCAACATCAGCGTGCCACATCTCACTGTTTATAGGCCCAAAAATCCCAATGGCTCAGCAATGTTGATTGCCGCAGGCGGGGGCTATAAACGTATTGAAATGGAAACCGAAGCACATCCCGCTGCCCGCTGGCTTGGCGAAAGAGGCATTACCGCATTCGTTCTTACTTATCGCTTACCCGCAGAAGGCTGGAGTGCAGGCGCCATGGCTCCTTTACAGGATGCCCAACGGGCGCTGCGACTCATTCGCGCCAATGCAGACAAATATCGAGTTGAGAAAAACAAGGTCGGCGTTCTGGGCTTTTCGGCAGGAGGACATTTACTCGGTATGGCGTCAGTGCGCTCCGATTTTAACTCCTATCGCGCTATCGATAATATAGACAATCACAGCGCCCGCCCCGACATCAGCGCACTTATCTATCCGATAATCACGCTAGAGGCCCCTTACTCAGACACCTCAACGGCACATATTTTAGTCGGAAGACATGCAGATGAGAAACAGGCGGCGCAGTGGTCAGTACAAAACTTTGTAACTCCACAAACACCGCCGATGTTTTTAGCGCAGGCCAAAGACGATCCGATTTCCAATCCAATGAATACGGTAATCATGCAGCAGGCCTGCGAAAAAATGCATGTGCCCTGTGAACTGCATCAGCTCGCCAGCGGCGGTCACGGTTTCGGCATGGGCAAACCAGGAACGCCTACCGAAATTTGGCCACATTTTTACCGCAGCTGGCTACAGCGTCAGGGCGAATTGAGTTAACTCGCTACTGCGGCTTGATTTCTGATTGTCGAGGCTGGGAAATAAAGATGCTCAATCCAGCCAGCAAAGCGAGCACTCCGCCGAGAATAAACGCGGCGGATGTGCCTTGGGTATCGGCCAATAATCCACCAAAAAAAGCACCGCAGGCGAGAGCTATCTGGAACACGCATACCATCAACGCTGAACCGCTTTCAAACATTGCAGGCGCTGCCTGATAGATCCAGATATTCAGACACACCGGCAATGCTCCGAAAGCCAATCCCCATAGAATGACCAGAATGCTGGCTGCCATTATGCTGTTACTCAGCTGAGAGGCGATTAACACTGAGCAAGCCAACAGCAGGATATTGCCCAGAAAAGCTTTTTTGACGCCGAATTCGCGCACGGTGACTTCAGTCAGGAAAGTACCGATAAGACCGGCCGCGCCGTAGCCCATCAGCAACAGAGAAAGATCTGACGCCGATAAACGCACTTGAAAACGTAACCAAGGTTCAAGATAGGTGTAGGCGGAAAACTGTGCAGCGGCCATAAAAATACCAATGATCAGGCCACGGCGGACGCCTTTAATTTTCGCTACGGTTAAAAGCGAACCTAAGCCAAGTGAATTCTGCGCAGGTAAAGATGGCAAGGCAGCCCATTGGTAGATGAAAACGGCCACCGCTAACACGGTGTTGATTGTAAACGCCATACGCCAGCCAAAAAGCTCCCCAATAAAGGCTCCGGCAGGCACCCCCGCCACTGTTCCCACTGCAACCCCGGCACTTATCAATGAGATAGCCCGCGAGCTTTGCGCTTCAGAAACCAGGCGTCGCCCGGCAGGGATTGCAAATGCCCAGAATCCTCCGACGCCAATGCCCAAGATCAGGCGACCCAGTAACAATGCCGGAAAAGTGTGTGCAAACATAGCGATAGCATTAGAAAGGATGATGGCCGAGGACAACAGCAGCAGCAATGTACGGCGGTTTAGCTTACGTGAAAAAAGCATTAACAAAGGAGCTGCCAACGCAGCGACCAGACCCGGCAGCATAATCGCCCAACCTGCCTGGCCCTCAGACACGTTGAGGGCGTGGGCTATCGGCGAAAGCAGGCCGATCGGTAAAAACTCGGTATTAACCAAGGCAAAGGTGCCGCAAGCCAGAGACATCACGGCCAGCCAGCGCCTCAGCGAAGACGTTTGTATTTCCGAGCCCAGAGTTGCACATTCAGTCATTATTATAATCCCACAGGTGTTTTTGTGGCTATAGAACGTGATGCAGATCACTACGTCAAGGGCGGTCCGCACAAACAGTATAGAAACAAAATATAACCCACTGAAACGATTGGAATATTATTAACAGTCTTTTCCTGCTGCCAGACAAACTTGTCGCCGTGGTTAAATGTCGGGAATGTCGGGAATGTCGGGAATGTCGATGGCAATTAGTATGTTGTAACTAAAACTTCAATCACAGCCTGATTTGCAGCTTCCTTGCTACAAATTGGAACATTATGGACGCTGCTCAAGCCAGCCGATGATTTCATGACACAGCGCTGCGGGCTGCTCGAGGGGGATCATATGCCCGCAATCTGCAATGATGCGCATTTCTGCCCCGGCGATATTTTCCTGCAACTCGTTTGATTCCTGCAGGCTCCGCATCCGGTCGTCTTGCGCTGCGATTACCAAAGTGGGGCATTTAATTTGCCCTAACGCGGCAGTATCGCTGTCGCGATCAAGACGAGACTGACGGACGAAAACGCCGTAGCCCAAACGCTGCCCCATGCTCTTAAGCCTTTGTAACAGCAACGGATCGTGACTACGCTCGGCGTGAAGGGAGTATCCTAACGACTGATTACTGAGGCCATTATAGGATTGCTCGGTAACGGCATCTGCCGCGCTGGCCTTGCTGCGCTGCTGCTGTGGCGAGTCGGCTCGACTGGAGGTGGCAACTAAAATCAATGCAGTAATTCGTTCCGGTATGCGCTGAACAATTTTGCGTGCGATATAACCGCCCATTGAGAAACCCAGCAATACAAACTCTGGCGGACACTGTTCAATGATGCGATCGGCCATCTGATCCATGGTCTCGCCCTGATTGAGCTGAGCCATTGTCAACCTCGCCCCGCCTTGCTGCAAAGGTGCAACAATATCGTCCCACAGCCGGTCGTCGGTCATATAACCGGGGATAAGCACCAGATTACCTATAGCCATCTTGCAATATTTTCCTTGAGGCTTGATTACAAAACTGACGCCAGGGTGTGCAATAAATAGCGCCAGTTTCTTATTATGAAGCGAGGCTTTCCGTTAAGGAGAATCCGCGAATGGTCATTTCCGGGCTGTTTACGCAATCAGAAAGATATCGCGCTGGCGGTTTGCCCTGCGCTTTACGAAACATGGTGACAAAACTACTGGCACTTTCATAGCCTAAATCGAAAGCAACGGTTTGAACACTGTGGCCTTCCGACAACTTTTGCAACGCGAGGATCACGTGCAGCTGTTTCCGCCAGCGATGGACACTGACTCCGACCTGACTGACGAAAGTCCGGCTCAGGCTGCGTTCGCTCATGCCAATACGCCCCGCCCATTCCGCCAGGGTTGATTTATCTGATGGGTGCAGCAACATACCGTCGGTCACCTGGCGCAGTCGATTATCTCTTGGCAGTGGCAGATACAAATTTTCGACTTGCGCCACCGCCAACTGGTCAAGCAACACATTGATCATCTTGCCTTCTGGCCCTTGCTCGTCATACAACAGCGGGAAATGCGCGGCGTGCAGCAGCAGCTCCCGCAGTAATGGGCTAACGGACAAAGTGCAACAGGTGGTGGGTAAAGATAAATTAGCATCAGGCTCAACAAACAGGCTGTAACACTGATTAACACCGGTTCCGCGCGCCGAGTGCATCAATCCGCTGGGGATCCACACCGCGCACTGCGGTGGAACAACCCAAACCCCCTGCTCTAGCTCGCAGCTAATGATGCCTTCTAGCGTATAAATCAGCTGTGATTTACGATGGCGATGCATCGCCATTTCCCATGCCCCATTGGCTCGCGCGGCCCCGACGGCAATCACAGGTCTATCGATTTCATCAATAGATACGCGGTTACAATCGCCCGGATGACACTGAATTATTGGCATCGATTATCAAGACTCCGTAAGGTTTTGGCTGCTTTGATAAATAATATGGCCGAATTGCGCATTGTAGTCCAGCGTGAGGAGTGGCTAAATGGCATCCTTAACGGGAGAATTTAAATATGTATCACGAAAGTATTGTCAGTGAACTGTTGGATTGGATTGAACACAACCTGGATCAATCCTTAACATTAGATACCATTGCCGCGAAATCGGGCTACTCCAAATGGCACTTGCAACGCCTGTTTAAAAGCTTCACCGGTCAAACTCTTGGCACTTATACCCGCCAGCGCCGTTTGACTATGGCAGCAACTGAATTACGGATGACACAAAATTCAGTTCTGCGCATTGCTGACAAATATCAGTTCGACTCTCAGCAAACCTTTACCCGCACGTTCAAAAAACAGTTTAAAACTACGCCTGCGGTGTATCGTCGGTTAGAGCAGTGGCCGAGTTTCGGTTTATACCCAAAAATCGAGCTGGATGAAACTCACGCCGAAATTACAGCGGCATTAGGCGTTACCGAGAAAATGAGTAAGTCGGCCGAGGTAACCAAAGCTGAAGCATCAAAGGTCACTGTTGCAAAAGTAGGAGTGATGGCTGGAGAGGAAATGGAAGTCAAGGCGACGGTTTCGGGCGAAAGCGAATTGGAATGGATGGGTATTAAAACTGCGCCGAGCTACAATTGCCAAAAAACTGCCTGGCAAAATTGGAAACCATGCTGTGACGGCGCTGTCTCTAAAACCTGTTAATTGCTGGCCGGGAGAAATTGTCTCTCCCAGCCGGATTTAGCATCATTTAATCTTGTTAATCAACGATCCTAGCAACTGGGTTCTGTCCCGCTCAACTGTTGTCTCATGCATACACTTGGCGAACGGCTCCGTTCCCATTGCATAACCATATTGTTTGCAGCGCTGTTGATCTTGCTCAACCTGCATGTTTTGCATACCGCAGCCCGACAAAAGCGTTACCGCACCCAAAGCAGCCGAAATCAAAGTCATTTTAAGGTTCATATCTTCCCGCTATTCATTAAAGTTGTTAGGAAAAACGAACGCGAAATATCAGAGGGTTAACTGGAGATTATTCCGCTTTATTCGCCTTCGTTTTAATGCGGTTAAGATATAGCTGCATCGGGGGGGAAGATATCTGACAAGTACGGTTTAAGGTTTTGGATTTAGAATCTACTTTAACTTCAAATTTAAATTCAACTTCAACTTCATGCGCTTCGCTTACTGGGCTGCGGCCCAGACCGCCTCAAGGGTGGCATTTATTCTTTTTAATCCTCAAAAAACTATTTTAAATCAGAAGATTTAAGTCAAAATCTTGTGCTGCGCATGGCTTGGGTGCTGCGCACGGCGTTTAGCTTAACTTCAAATTCAACTTCATGCGCTTCGCTTACTGGGCTGCGGCCCAGACCGCCTTAAGGGTGGCCTGTGGGCCGCCACCCTTAAGAATCCCAGGCCCTTGTCGCCGTTGAATAAAACGGTTCTCAAGTTTGTAGCTCTTTCCAGTCACTCCTGTGTGTGGCGCGTTGCCGCGTGGCTCCGCCATTCCTTCGCTCGGTCAGGAGCCAAAAACGTCTCCCTCCCCTCACTCAGCGCCGTCACGGAGTGCGCCATTAATAGCTCCTAGGGAAAACCGCTTCCTCCTTTTTCAAATAAAACTCACAACGGCAAAGGAAAAATAATTAGTAAGGGCGACGGATTTTTGACTTTATGCCGGATGGAAAGTTTTTGGACCTAAGGTCAGGTTGCCGATTTTTCTTTAATAGCCCTGATTGGCGGCCTCGGGGCGGCGCTGAGGGAGGGAGAAAGACGTTTTTGGCTTTCGAACGAACGAGGGGACCGCGCAGCGGCGCGACCAACGCCACACACGGGAGTCACTGAAACGAACTCGTCGTCTGGTGCCGTACAGGCAAACAACACCCAAAGGGCGCGGAGATGCAAGAGGGCTCGCCCTGGAGACCTCTTGCCCGGTTCCGGCGTTGCCGGTTAAATGACCATTGAAATTAATGAACCGGAAAAAATGCTCGGAGTTTATCGGTCTTAAAAGTTGCTCGCGACCAACGCAACTCTTGATGCTGCGCATGGCCTTTAACTTTAACTTCAAATTCAAATTCAACTTCATGCGCTTCGCTTACTGGGCTGCGGCCCAGACCGCCTCAAGGGTGGCCCTTGGGCCGCCACCCTTAAGAATCCCGGGCCCTTGTCGCCGTTGAATAAAACGGTTCTCAAGTTTGTAGCTCTTTCCAGTCACTCTTCTGTGTGGCGCGTTGCCGCGTGGCTCCGCCATTCCTTCGCTCGGTCAGGAGCCAAAACGTCTCCTTCCTCTCACTCAGCGCCGTCACGGAGTGCGCCAATATTAGCCCCTAGGGAAAACCGCTCCCTCCTTTTTTAAATAAAACTCACAACTGAAAAGGAAAAATAATTAGTAAGGGCGATGGATTTTTGACTTTATGCCGGATGGAAAGTTTAGGACCTAAGGTCAGGTTGCCTGTCTTTTTAATTGTCGAGATTGGCGGCCTCGGGGCGGCGCTGAGGGAGGGAGAAAGACGTTTTTGGCTTTCGAACGAACGAAGGGACCGCGCAGCGGCGCGACCAACGCCACACACAGTGGCAACTGAAACAAACTCATCGTCTGGTGCCGTACGGGCAAACGACACCCAAAGGGCGCGGAGATGCAAGAGGGCTCGCCCTGGAGACCTCTTGCCCGGTTCCGGCGCGGCCGGTTAAATGACCCTTGAAATAAGTGAACCGGAAAAACGCCTCAGAGTTTTTCGGCCTTAGAAGTTAATCGCGACCAACGGCACACTTGATGCTGCGCATGGCCTTTAGCTTAACTTCAAATTCAAATTCAACTTCATGCGCTTCGCTTACTGGGCTGCGGCCCAGACCGCCTCAAGGGTGGCCCTTGGGCCGCCACCCTTAAGAATCCCGGGCCCTTGTCGCCGTTGAATAAAACGGTTCTCAAGTTTGTAGCTCTTTCCAGTCACTCCTCTGTGTGGCGCGTTGCCGCGTGGCTCCGCCATTCCTTCGCTCGGTCAGGAGCCAAAAACGTCTCCCTCCTCTCACTCAGCGCCGTCACGGAGTGACGCCAATATTAGCCCCTAGGGAAAACCGCTCCCTCCTTTTTTAAATAAAACTCACAACGGCAAATGAAAAATAATTAGTAAGGGCGATGGATTTTTGACTTTATGCCGGATGGAAAGTTTAGGACCTAAGGTCAAGCAGCTAAAAAGAAAAACCGGCAACTCTACGGCGGTCAAAAGCCGCTCTCACCAAGATAGATCTCTTAGGTTTGTTCAAGACTAAATATAACTTTTGATTTCGTTTCTGAATTAATAAAACCGATATTCACAGAATGTCACCTTCAAAAGAAAATTTTTGTCAGAAGGAAGGTCTTTTGACCTCAGCTTAGGTTGCCGGTTTTTCTTTAATAGCCCTGATTGGCGGCTTCGGGGCGGCGCTGAGGGAGTGAGAAAGACGCTTTTGGCTTTCGAACGAACGAGGGGACCGCGCAGCGGCGCGACCAACGCCACACACGGGGGGCACTGAAACGAACTCATCGTCTGGTGCCGTACAGGCAAACGACACCCAAAGGGCGCGGAGATGCAAGAGGGCTCGCCCTGGAGACCTCTTGCCCGGTTCCGGCGCGGCCGGTTAAATATCCATTGAAATTCGTGAACCGGAAAACGGCTCAGCGTTTATCTGTCTTAGGAGTCAACCATAAAATTTAGACTTAAGAACCGGCCTTTAAAGTTGACCCTAAGAATAAAACTTAAGAATTAATCTTAAAAATTGCCTTTAGATTCCAAATCTAAAATCTAAACTCAGTCCAACGGCTGGAACTTCAGGCTGCTTAACGGTTGCACCTTGTCTTCTCGCACCATCTTGTAAGAGGTATTTGGCCCAATCCATTTATCCCAAATTTTGTCTATCTCACCCGAATCATCCATCGCTTTCAGACTGGCGTTAACCTTGGTCAGCAATGCAGGTTCACCCTGCTTCATGCCGATACCAATGGGTTCCAGCGCCATCGGGAACGAGGTCATGGCCAGATTGACACCCCCTGCCTTGGCCTGCTCAATCATTTTGATGGCGGTCATTGTGTTGGTGACAAAGCCCACCGACTTATTCTGCTGCAGTGCCAGGTAAGCCGACGCGGTGTCCTGGAAAGTAATCGCTTTGGCGCCAGCCAGATAAATAGACTGCTCAGACGTCGTGCCCTTGGTCGAACTAAGGCGTTTCCCTTTAAAAAAAGTGATCGGTTCGGCGGCATTTTTATCTTTTACCACCAGCATCTCTTTCGCTACATAATAAGGATCGCTGAACTGAATCTGAGCAGCGCGGCTTTTGGTGTAGGCCAGATTGGCGATCAGCACATCGACACGCCCTGTGGTCAATACTGGAATGCGCGCCTCAACCGAAGTCGGCATCAGATTGAGTTTCACGCCCATTTGTTTCGCCAATGCCCCACAGAGATCGACGTCCATGCCTACCAATTGGCGCGTCTGTGGATCCGGTGAAGAAAAGGGTGGCACATCAGAATAAACGCCACAGTTTAACTGTCCGCGCGCCTGAATATCGCTGAGCATGTCGGCATGGGCCGAGAGGGTGTTCAGCGCAATTGGGCTCAACAGTAGTGCAAAAGACAGTGTTTTAATTTTCATCAGTCATTTTCCCGAATAGTGTTCAAAATTAAGTGACAGCGTCACAGATAATTAATGCAAGTTCATCAGAAACGGGTATAAAACCATCGACAATAAATTAATGCTGGCGTAAATCACTCAAGAAACGTTGGGCGCGTGCATGCCCCGGTCGAGTAAAGAAACGCTCCGGCGGCGCTTTTTCGAGTATTTTTCCTTCATCCATAAACCAAATAGTATCAGCCACTTCACGAGCAAAATTCATTTCGTGAGTCACACACATCATGGTCATCCCTTCCTGCGCCAGCCCGCGCATTACGCTAAGTACTTCGCCGACCATTTCCGGGTCCAGCGCGCTGGTAGGTTCATCGAACAGCATCACTGGTGGCTTCATCGCCAAGGCCCTGGCGATTGCCACACGCTGCTGCTGTCCGCCGGAAAGCTGCAACGGATAAGCTTCGGCCTTGTGCGCCAAACCAACACGTTCAAGCAACGCCATCGCCTCTTTACGAGCCTGTGATTTGCGAACGCCAAGGACTTTAACCGGCGAAATCATCACGTTTTCCAGCACTGAAATGTGCGGAAAAAGATTAAAGTTCTGAAACACAAATCCAATGCGAGTGCGCAGCTGGTTTAACCGCGTGCTGGTGCCATTGATGTCCAATCCCTCAAACAGGATTTGTCCATTCTGAATCGGCTCCAGGCGATTCACCGTGCGAATCAGCGTAGATTTACCCGAGCCAGAAGGCCCGCAAACCACGACTACCTCACCACTGCGGATTTCCGCACTCAGGTCAGTCAGAGCCTGATATTCGCCATACCATTTATTGACCTGGTTAAACATGATTAGCGGGGTCATCTCTGCTCCTTATTGAATGATTTCAGGGGATAGCGTGGATGAAGGTGTCACCGCCAATGCCCCTTGATGACGAATACGCTGCTGGGCAATACGCTTTTCAAGGCGATTGGCAACCCAGGTCAGGCTGAAACAAATCACGTAATAACTCAGCGCCACAATCGCAAACACCTGAAAAGGCTTGGTCAGTAACTGGTTGCTGACCTGATTGGCAGCAAAAGTCAGTTCCTGCACATTGATCACATAGCCGAGAGTACTGTCCTTGATGATTGAAACCAGTTGGCTTATCAGGCTCGGCAAGGTGTTGTACAGCGCCTGCGGCAAAATAATCAGTCGGAAGGTTTTGAAATAGCTCATCCCCAGAGCTCGCGAGGCCTCGTATTGGCCGGGCGGCAGCGCCTGAATACCACCACGCACAATTTCGGCAATATAGGCGCTTTCATAAATCACCAGCGTGCAGGCCATCGTGGCGAAACCGTTGATATCGTGGCCCAGCAACATCGGCACGCAAAAATAGGTCCAAAACACCACCATCATCAGAGGAATGCCACGGAACAGGTAAACCCAAACCGCAGAAACCACCCTGACAGTTTTGAACGGCGAGATACGCGCCATCGCCAGCAAAATACCCAATGGAACTGCGAACAGCATCGCCACCAGCGACAGCAGCAGCGTATTGGCCAAACCGCCGAGAGAACCGTGTGGGTACTGACCGACTAAAAACAGCATCCAGTATTGATGCACAATGCTGAAGAAATCTGACATGGCCACTTACCTCGCCATAGCACGCTGAAAATGTCGGGCTACCAGTGCGCCGCCTCCCATCAACAGCAG
Organism: Serratia sp. M24T3; assembly: GCF_000257645.1. Lineage (GTDB taxonomy): Bacteria > Pseudomonadota > Gammaproteobacteria > Enterobacterales > Enterobacteriaceae > Rouxiella. Next base: position 79,078 of record NZ_AJHJ01000006.1, on the reverse strand, counting down.
TGAGAAAAACAGGTACGCCACCGAGGCCACCAGGTAAATTTCAAACGTTCTGAAAGTCTGATTCTCGATCTCACGGGTGACATAAGTGAGTTCCGCGACACCAATAACCATCGCCAGACTGGTATTCTTAAACAGCAGCACCGTGTGATTAATCAATGAAGGCAAAGCGTTACGCAGCCCTTGCGGCAAAATAATCAGCCGCATTGATTTCACATAACTCATGCCCAGCGCGCGCGATGCCTCGGTTTGACCAGCCGGGATAGCGCGCAGCCCGCTACGAATATCCTCGGAAAAATAGGCCGCCTGACAGAGACTCAGCGCCATCAAGGCGAAAATAAATTCGGCGTTCTGGTCGTTAATCCAGTCTTGTAACCCTTCCGGCAGCAGGGTTGGAATGGCGAAGTACCACATCATCAACTGCACTAAAGTCGGCACATTTCGATGATAGGAAACGTAGATACTGACCAGCGCGACGGCGATACGTTTGTCGGTCAGGCGAATGACTACCAGCAACAGCGCCAGAATCATTGCCAACATCCACGAGCCAATCGCCAGCTTTAGCGTCAATTCAATGCCGTTTACCAGCATGCCGCCATACTGGCCCTGCATCACCGCGGCAATGTCAAAACTGTTCTTCAACGCAGCCATTACGACCTCCCGTGAGCCAATAATTCAAAACCTTTACTAACCTGCATCACCCGGGCGCATGGTGGAAAGCCCGCCCGGCACTTGCAAGGTTGGAGTGATCTCGATGTTGCCGATATTGACCGCTATCGGCATGGCAATGGCGAAAGCTACGGTGTCAGCAATATCTTTGGCGGTTGGCAGTTCGAAGCCGTCGATAAACTGCTTTTTCGCCCCCTCTTTGTCACCGGAAACATTGCCAAAGATATCGGTTGCCACACGACCCGGACAGATTTCAGTCACGCGAACCCGTTTGCCGTAACAGTCAACACGCAGCTGACGCGACAGCGCGTGAACGCCGGCCTTGGTGGCGTGATAAATCGAGTTACCGCCAAAGTTATAGATGGCTGCGATTGAAGTAATGTTGATGATATGTCCGCGGTCGCGCGCCATCATGCCCGGCACAGTGAGGCGGCACAGGTGCAGCACGGCGCGCAGGTTAACGTCAACCTGCGCATCGACGTACTCTTCTTTTGCAGTGGCAATTGAACCGGGATGCGAGATGCCGGCATTATTGACCAACACGTCAATTTCAATTTCGCTGCACAGGCGGGTCAACGCATCAACATCGCTGACGTCAATAACATGAGGAATACAGCCGGTGCGGCTGGCCAGAGCGGCCAGTTCGCTTTCGCGGCGGGCGACGGCATGAACGGTCAACCCTTCCTTGCACAAACGCTCAACGATGGCTTCTCCCATTCCAGCTGAAGCTCCGGTGACCAACGCAACTTTATAATCTGAAAACGGCATGATAATTCCTCTTTAATATTGCCGCAGATGCCCTTCCGGCGGCTGGCAGTGGAGATAGTTCGAATGTATCGGGTAATGTCTTTTACGGATAAGACATAAAGGGTGTGTGGCAATAAGGTCATCTTATGAAGCGTCACGCCCTTCTCTATCATGTTGTTATTTAATTATTTAATGACAGTAGCTGCCGCGATAGCGGCCTGATTTGGCAGTCCGGCGTTTGTTCAATCTCTTGCCGAATGCGTTTTGCCAGCGCCACCGCGCCTGCGGTATCGCCGTGAAGCAAAATTGATGAAACCGCCATCGGTATTTTCACCCCTTCGATGCTGGTTAAGGTGCCTTCGGTCAACCATTGGCGGATACGCGCACTTATCGCTTGCGGGTCGTGGATCACCGCCCCCGGTTTGCCTCGGCTGACCAGCATTCCGTCAGTGTGATAGGCCCGGTCGGCCAATAGCGTGCAGGCAACTTTCATGTTCAGCTCTCTGGCGCAGCGTTCCACTGCATTACCCGCCGTGGTGCTGATAATTAAACCCGAGTCAAACGCCTTTACCGCCTGAAGCAGCGGCATCGCCAATGCCTCATCCTCTGCCGCCATATTGCCCAGCGCGCCATGAAAGCTCATATGGCTCAGCGGATAATCGGCGACACGAGCGAATCCAGCTAAAGCACCGAGCTGATAAATCACATATTTCGCCATTGTCTCGCCGTCTATCTGCATACGGCGGCGTCCAAAACCCATCAAATCTGGAAAGCCGACGTGCGCGCCGAGATCGATGCCGAGTTCCTTGGCGCTGTTCACACTTTCGGCCATGGTGTTGGCATCTCCGGCATGAAAACCGCAGGCAATGTTGGCCGAACTGATAATCGACATCAGCGATTTATCATCAGCGATACGATAGTCGCCAAAGCCCTCACCGAGATCGGCATTGAGATCAATTAAGCGCATAAAAGGCTCCTAAGTTATTTATAAACAACAGCCTGCGGTTTAATTGAATACAGCACGCGGCCTTGCCCAACCTGTTCACCATTGCTGACTGCCAGATTGACTACCTCGCCGTCCAGCGGGCTGCGGATGGGCAATATCAGCTCTCCGGTCTGCAAAAAACCCAGACAATCACCGGCCTTTACTTGAGTGCCACAGCCTAACGGCGCTTTTTCCTGCATCGGATGAGTGGCCCAAAACTGCCCTTTTTTGACCGCTTTGCACACTACCGACTCGGCCGGTTTAGCAAACGCTGCATTTGGAAAATGGCTCTGGTCGGCACAGCGCAACCGCAGTAAAAAATCCTTACCACTAATTTCAATATTTCCCAGCCCGGATGCCTGCATTTTCTGGGCAATCTGGCGTATTTCGTTAATCGCTATCATCTTTCACCCTGATTACGCATGACCCAGATTTTTTATCTGTTTCTCAACCTGTTGGAGATATTGCAGCTGCTCTTGCCAGGCTTCACGCGCTTGCGCAAAGTTGCACTCTACAAAACGAATACTGCGCCCCGGAGGGATTTGCCCCAGCAGCCATAAATCGGCCTCAATCACCGTGGCAAATTTCGGATAACCGCCGCTGGGCTGGGCATCACTCATCTGGATAATCGGCTGCCCGTTGTGCGGCACCTGAATGACTCCGGGGACGATGCCGTGAGAACGCATTTCCATGGTTTCCAGCGCCACCAATGCTTTACCTTCGAGCCGATAGCCATAACGGTTGCTTTGCGGCGTGATTTTCCAGTCTTGCTGCCAAAAACGCTGGCGTGAAGCTTCGGTATAAGCCAGATTTTCGCCAGCAGGCAGCACACGTATTGTTTGCACCTCAGCGCCGAGATTGGCAAACCTTAGCCACGGCGAGGCAATGCCGAGGTCAGTTTTCAGCTTGCGCTGCGGCTCGACAGCCGACAGCTGGTCACCCTTTTGCAGTCCACGCCCTTTAAATCCGCCAAACGCCCCGCGCAGTTGGGTACTTCGCGATCCCAACACTTCAGGTACGTCGATACCGCCGGGAAGATGCAAATAGGCACGCGCCGAATGACGAGAAGCCTTAACCGTCAACCTTTGCCCAGCCACGGCTTGCGCCACCCACCATGGCGGCAGCAACTTGCCATCAAGCAGGCTCTCGCCATCGTTGCCGGTTACCGCAAAGGCACAGTCTTTTAAAAAACGAACCTGAAAAGGAAACAGCGGAATTTCTATCGCCGCCGCACCGGATTCATTACCCAGCAGCAAATTCCCCAGTTGTAGCGCCAAGGGGTCCATCGCCCCTGCGCGACCCACGCCGTAGTTCAAACAACCGCTACGCCCTAAATCCTGAACGCTGGTTAGCGCCGTCGTTTTTTCAATTTCAATCATGACAGCACCTTCTTTACCCGAAATTGCAGGCTGTCACCGGGGCGCAGCATCACCGGAGGCGTGGCCGCCGCATTGAAAAACACATATTCGGTATGGCCGATAGTGTTCCAGCCGCTGGGTCCGGCAGAGGCTGAAACGCCGGTTTGCACGCCACCAATCGAGACGGCACCGCCGGGAATGCTCATTACCGGTGTCTGTCGGCGCGGGGTGGCAATCGCCGGGTCCATGCCGCCGAGATAGCAATAACCGGGGTGGCTGCCCAGCGCATAAACTGGATACTGCGGTTGGGCATGACGGCGCACTATTTCGGCGATACTCAGGCCGGTATACTCGGCGACGTCGCAAATGTGCGGTCCATATTCCCCGCCGTAATACACCGGCAGCTCAATGACTCTGCCCTCGAGAGTTTGCGCCTCACCGCGCTGCCATTCGGCCTGCAACGCCTCATACAGTGGCTCGAGTTCTTCCGGCGGCTGATGAAAAGTCAGCATCAGGTTATTCATCCCCGGCACAGCTTCGGCCACCCATGGCCACTGTTTGACCTGAGTCGACAACGCCCAGATGCGCTGCTGATTTTCCAGACTCATCACACCGGGTGCTTCAAACAGCATCGCGCGGCTGCCCAGTTGACTGATAACCGGCTGTGTCAAGGTTTCAATCTTCATGGCGTGTTCCCTCGTCATGGCTGTCATCAGGATAAAGACGCGAGGCCGCGTTTGAGTCGCACCAGACCTTCGACAATGATTTCCTGGCTGGCGGCGTAAGACAGGCGAATGTGTGATTCCCCTGCTGCGCCAAACTCACTGCCTGGCCGGACGGCAATGCCGAAGTTGCGCAAGATTGCGACCATTTCCAGCGAGGGTATTGGCGCAGAATAAGAAGGGAAGCAGTAAAATGCCCCTTCCGGCTCGTTGAGTTTCAAACCGGGAATGGCATTGAGTCCGGCAATCATCAGTTCGCGGCGTTGAGCATAAATTTTGTGCATCTCCCGCACGTCTTGGGCACATTCTTCAATCGCCGTCAGTGCCGCGTACTGCACGGCGGTATTGACCGAGCTGTTTAAAGAGTTGTGAATGCGGGCGGCGGCGGCAATCATTTTTGCCGGACCAGCCAGATAACCGATGCGCCAGCCTGTCATCGCGTAGCTTTTGGAGAAGGTCTGGCAGTACAGAGTGCGGCCACGGAAGGCCTCTATTTGCAGCGCGGAGGTAAACGGCTTATCGGCAAACACCAGATCACTATAGGCTTCGTCGGCAACCACCAAAGTATTGCTGGCCTTGACGATTTCGCCCAAGGCTTCGATTTCTGCGCGCGAATGAACAATGCCGGTTGGGTTGCCCGGATTGCAGAAAACAAACAGCCGCGCGCCGCGCATAGCGGCTTCCAGCGCCTCAATGTCCCAGTGCAAGTCTGGCTTGCAAGGCACAGGGACACAGATCCCCCGGCCATATTGACCAAGTCGGCATACAGAGAATAAGTAGGATCGGGAATCACTACGCGATCGCCGGGATTGACAATCGACAGGATGGCAGCAGAAAGCCCGCCCGTGCCACCGTGGGTCACCAAAATTTCGCTCGTTCCCACCTCGACGCCCGACTGAGCCGAAATCAGCCGAGCCAGCGCCAGACACAGCGGTTTTTCACCTGATTGCGGTGCGTAATGGGTCAGCCCCTGATTGAGGGCATCGGCAGCCGCTTTGATAATACGCGGTGGCGTATCAAAATCAGGCTCGCCGACGGCAAGAGAGATAATATCCTGCGTAGTGGCCGGTTGCTGAACCCGCAACGAAGTCCGTTCGATACGCAATACCGCTTGCGACGCCGTAAAATCTACAACTTCATCCTGCTGTGAAGACATTTTGACTCACCCTCAAGTGTGCTGGTCGGTTAATACGGCCACTGTAGACTGCCGTTGAATCAGCCAGTAAGAGGGTTTCCCTGTGTGGTGATAAGAGAGTCTTATTAATGAGTTAAGCTGTTGTTAAACATGATCAATGAACCAGCATCAGCGGGCGATTGTCTTGCGTTCTCTTGACCATTAATGACAGCAAAATGTCTTTTACCGCCTGCGCGGGTGGCGACAGAGATAAATGGTCAGACATGCAGAACGATAGCGGGGCCTGAATGCCCGGAGAAACAATACGCGACAGCCAGACACCCGGCTGTGCGGCCATCGCGCGGGCGGCAGATTCCGGCAAAATAGTCACCCCCAGACCATTGAGCACTGCGGCATTCAGCGTGGAAGGCGATTCAATCTCGGCAATGATATTGGCTTTGAGCTTTTCACGCAGCAGCGTTTCATCCACCAGCCGACGTACCACGTTATAGGGCCGTGGCATGAACAAATCGCGTTTGACCACCTCGGCAAGGTCGATAGAGGGCCCCGGTGTGGCGACTGCAGCCGAACCGACCAGGAACAACTCTTCTTTCATAAGCGGGACGAATGACAGGCCGTGTACAGGCTTATCGCCATAGATCACCGCCATATCCATGCGGCCATTCATGATTTGCTCGCTCATCGGCGAACCAAAGTTCTCGTTGAGATACAAGACGATACCTGGATGCTGCGTTTTCACGGCTTGAATCAACGGCATGGCCAGCAACGAGGCGGCGGTAAAGGGGGCCAGCCCCACAGAAACGGAGCCGCCCAACGCACTCCCCGCACTATCTACGGCACTCTGCGCCTGCTCGCATTGACGCAAAATAGTTTGCGCGTGGGTGTAGAGAATTTTACCGGCTTCAGTCGGCGTCACCCCGCGTTTAGTACGGATCAGCAACTGTTGATCAAGCTCGCTTTCCAGCGCCGCCAGCTGTTGGCTTAACGCCGGTTGCGCAATGTGCAACACTTCGGCTGCCTGCGTCAGGCTGCCGATGTCCACGATTTTAACGTAATACTTTAAACGCCGGAGATTCATAGCTGACCTCGTTGAAAATGCCCTTACCTAATAAGGTAAAAGCAATTTTCGGGCCACATACTTTATCAGCGCGCATATTTCTCCTTAATAAGCACCTAATTAAGGAAAACTCAGGTTTTGATCATAAGTAAAGCCGATGGACTGATTTTAATCTGCTCCAACATCAATCCCCCTGCCATCCTCGCCCTGCCGTTTCCATGCACCTATTTAGTGCAGTCTCTGTTATCAATAAATTTTTGTGATGTTTTGTGCGTGGCAAATTGCACGGCGCCAAGGTGTTACCCTAAAGTCCAGGATATGGGTGCTTACTTTTTAGCGTTTTTAACATATTAGACAATCGCTTAAGATGAAACTCACTAAGCCTCTCTTTGCGCTATCTTTTAAGTGCTTTCATTGAACAAACTTGCAGTATTGGAGAACATCATGACCCGGAAAATTAAGCAGCAATACAAGGCGTATCGCGACGATATTCGAGATTTGCAAACGCGCAGACCGGTTCCGGGTCCGCAGCTGGAACAGCTCGATCCTTTCCTGTTTTTAAATCACCACGGTCCGCAGGTCTATGCACCGGACAACCTCGGGCTGCCTTTTGGCCCTCATCCTCATCGCGGATTCGAGACCGTAACCTTTATTCTACGCGGTGAACTTTCTCATAAAGACACCGGTGGTCATGAAAGTATTATTGGCGCAGGCGGCATGCAGTGGATGACTGCCGGCTCTGGTTTGATCCACTCCGAGCTTTCTCCCGAGTCATTTAAAAAGCACGGCGGCGAACTTGAGATTTTGCAGCTTTGGATTAACCTCCCTGCCCGTTTCAAAATGACCGCGCCTAGCTACGTTGGGCTGCAGGCGGCAGATATTCCGCAAATTCCGTTGAGCAAAGGCCAAGGCTCGGTCAGTCTGATTTCCGGCGAAGTCGCGGGTATTTCAGGCCCGATCAATAGCCTGACCGGCGTTACCATGATGACGGTTCAGCTTGCGGCAGGCAGTGAGATCACACTAGACGCTCCTGCAGCGCGGGAAGTTTTCCTGTACACCGTAAAAGGTCGGCTTGAAATTGGCGACCAACAGGCTGAGGCCTGGCATTTGATTGAGCTGGATGGCTCAGACGACAGTGTCACTATCAAAGCCCTGGAAGATGCCGTATTGCTGTTTGGCCATGCCGATAAAATCAAAGAGCCGATGGTCTCTCACGGACCTTTCGTGATGAATACCGTGCAGGAAATCAATCAGGCTATTTTGGATTATCAGGCCGGTAAATTTAACGTGAAGCTCGATGGCTAACTTTTTGCACCGGTTATTATCAAGGTGACTTATTTCAACAATCCTCAGTAATTACAGCCCAGCTTGCAGTGGCTGAGGATTAATGCCTATATAGTTAGCCTGCTAGGCAATATTTCAGGCCTGAGACTGATAACCGGTTAAGGAGGTTAAAGATAATCAGATTCCCTATTATTTATCCGAATATCATTGACCTACCAAAGGAGTTATTCATGAAATTCTCAAAATATGTCGCCGTAATGTGCCTATGTTCAGCCACGCTGGCCACTTCGTCTGTGATGGCAGCAGAGGTCAGTCAGGCCGATTTAATGGCTGCTGCCGTTAAGCTGGGGCATGAATACGACAGTCATTATGCCGCCAAAGATCCTGACGCCATGGCAGCACTCTATGCAACAGATGGGGTGCTGATTTCACCCAAGGGTCCCGTGGTGAGTGGCCGACCCGCACTGCACGATTATTACGTCAAACGTTTTGCATCCGGCGCCAAGGGCCATTCAATCAAGATTGAACAGGTTTACCTGAAGGGAGACGGCGGCTACTCAATCGCCGATTTCTCTGTGACTGTCCCCGGAAAAAATGGCAAGCTTCACAGAGAAAGTGGCAAAATTGTGGCCATCTATCAGCATAATGCGCAAGGCTGGCACTTGAGCCTGGTAGAACCCACGGTCGCAGAAAGTGCTAACGGCTAAGCGTTGTCAAACCGTGCGAGCAGGGAATGATGCTGGTCGCAAGGTTTATTGTGATACCACTGTCTGCTTCGACAGGTCTGATAATTTGGCAATATTCAGGGACGAAGCATGGCGCTCAAACTCCAAACAGAGTGATTTGCCATAAGTGAGGTAAACCATGAATCATGTTTCACTGACAGACCCGCCGACCCTGCATCTTTTATGTGGAAAAATTGCGTCAGGAAAATCAACGCTATCAGCCCGACTGGCAGCAGATTCAGGCACGATAGTAATTGCTGAGGATACTTGGCTCGCGGCACTCTTTGCTGAAGAAATGCATTCGGTAGCTGATTATGTTCGCTGCTCGGCGAAACTTAAGATGGTAATGAAACCGCATCTGATTTCGTTACTCCGCGCCGGGGTGTCGGTGGTGCTGGATTTTCCGGCAAACACCGTCACAAATCGTGAATGGATGAAGAGCATCATCCGAGACTCGGCGGCCAATCACTGTTTACACTATCTCAAGGTTGCCGATGAGGTCTGTAAATCCCGTTTGCGCGCGCGCAATGAAGCCGCTGCGCATGACTTTTCAGCTACTGATGAACAGTTTGATTTAATTACGCGTTACTTTCAGGAGCCAGGCGCTGACGAGGGTTTTAACATCGTCGAGTACGCTTGACGCGGGTCATCAATGGGAGAAAACGCATGTCGATGGGTCTGCAAGATATAGATAGCTCATCTTGGGCACAGCTTGAAGTCGCGGGAAGTAGCCCAAACTCTGCTTTTCGCTATGTGAATTTCTGTTCGGTAGATGCCCAAAACAGGCCTCAGGCGAGAATGGTGGTATTACGTTGCGCAGACAAATTAGCTCGGACACTGGAATTTCACACCGATGCGCGCAGCCCAAAATGGCTGGAGATTTCCGCTAATCCCAACGTGACAATACTGGGATACTGTCACCAGACGCGACTACAGCTACGACTGACAGGAACCGTTGAACTGCATGCTCCCGAGAGTCAGGTGGCTGAAAAAGCATGGAGTAAATTATCCCCACACACGCAAAACACCTATGCGGCCGGGCCTCCTGGTTATGAGCTGGCCTTTGACGCGGCAGATAAAAATGCCGAGCCGGCACCTTCTGTTACCGCAGATGGAAAAGCCAATTTCGGCGTGTTAATTGTGAAGGTCAGCACGCTGGATTGGTACCAGCTTGAAAGAGAAAACAATCAGCGAGCACTGCTGACCTACACTGATTCGGGCATCTGTGCGAGCAGTCAATGGATTAACCCGTGACAGTCGCTTAGGCAATTGACCGCAGCACGCCACCATCAACTCGCAGCGACGCGCCGGTTGTTGCCGAGGCTTTTTCGCTGCAAATGTAGGTAATCATTGCGGCAATTTCATCTGGGGTTGAAAAACGCTGAATTACCGATGAAGGTCGCGCATGCTCAAAGAACTCGCGTTCTATAACCGAAGCATCCACGTCACGGCTCTTCGCCATCTCGGCCACAAATCCTCCCACGCCTTCCGAAGATGTTGGTCCCGGCAGCACGCTATTTACAGTCACACCCGTGCCGGAGAGAGTTTCTGCAAGCCCACGCGCTACCGCCAACTGGGCGGTTTTGGTCATCCCGTAGTGGATCATCTCGGTTGGAATTTGCAGTGCCGATTCGCTGGATACAAAAACGATCCTTCCCCAGTTACGCGAACGCATACCTTCAACATAATGACGGGAAACTCTGATCCCGCTTAACACATTGGTCTCGAAAAATCGTAACCAGTCCTGGTCGGAAATCTCGGCAAAGGCTTTAGGCTCAAAGATGCCCAAATTATTGACCAGCACATCAATTTCAGGCAGCTGTTTGAACAATACTTCACAGCCCTGTGCGGTGCTTAAATCCGCGACAACGCCCGAAACTTGTGCTCCCGGCACTTCGTTCTTAATCAACGCCACCGCACTGTCAACACGAGACTGAGTGCGGCCATTGACCGTGACACTGGCACCTTCGGCGGCTAAAGCGCGTGCAGAAGCCAATCCGATACCGGCCGTTGAGCCCGTTACCAGCGCGCGCTTATTTTTTAATCCCAAGTCCATAACTATCTCCTAATTATTTGTAAAACATAACTATTCAGGACTATAAACCTCGACGTAGAGATTATTAAGCCATCAATATGACTTAACAAACTGCCTTTAAGTATTGTCGCAAACCCCATCGGGGTCCTGCTTTATATTAAGGTTAACGTGCTGTCGCAGAGTGTTATGCAGGAGGACTTACTAAGGAGATGGATTATTGGTAGTTTATTAATTCTATACAGCAGGAAAATAACCACTGGGCATTTTTAGTGCTCACTAAGAAATTATAAATTCATTAAATCTTTTACAGGCGTCAGAGTGGATATTAAAACACTCCGTTGATCGCTTTAAATCAAGAGTAACATTAGTGAATTACACGCATTGAGGTGAGTAATCATAAAATCTTTATCAAAATATTTATTCTAGTCATTCTGTTACCAGCCAGAAAATTAAATGGCCGGTAACAGAGTGTGGCAAGCAACAGTTTGCTCGCTTTCTAAAGATGAAGAATACCGCCCAGGCCTAGCAGGGATGACAAGCCAGAAACCAGCCCATCGACTCCGGCACCGAGGTCGACATCAGCTTTAATGATTGGCGACAGATCTAGCACAAAACCACCACTCACCTGCTCAATTTCATCCAGCGAAAGTTCACGTAATCCGTTGTCATTGTTCATATTACTAGCCTCCAGAGGTTAAGTTAACAAGGCTGGAGTCATGAAATAAACATCCCAACCTATGAGTACGCCGCAAGAGATATTTCCCGGAGCGCCTGTCATTAAAAATAGGCTATTGATGAATAAAATCAATGTAGATAAGGGCTGAAAACCTGGGTAATTCGCAATCAAACTGATTTAAATAGAAAAATTTACAGACAGCCTTTGTTGATATATCAACATAAATTGATACTTAGCGTGCTACTCACTTAGTGGAGTCAGCAGCCACAATACTTCGTGCCTTTTTAGCCAGCTCTACAACCAGATTAAACAAGGTGATCGCTTCCATTCACCTGCCGTAGGGAGTGCGCCAGAGAAATTAAGCTTGCTAGAAATTTATTTAATTTTTTTAATCCGCCTAATAAGAATTTTAGTAGAACTGCGCGTGACGCCATAACTGAAGAATACATTCAGAACTGTTTAAGATTTTGCCGTTTTGCAGAGTTAACATTATTAATTCTACAGCCTATCTTTCAGCGGTGTTTAATCCCTGTTTTGATTTGGACTGATATATCCGCGCCTAAAAATGTTATGCTGCCTACTGTTTCGATGCATTTTTAACTCATTATTTCACTGGAGATCTCTCCGGGCCACTGCTCATCAAGCCTGGGAACACCGTTATGACTTATATTTATCTCTTTATTGCCATCATCTCTGAGGTTATCGCCACCAGCTCGTTAAAAGCCTCTGAAGGATTCACCCGCTTTTACCCTTCGGTTGCCGTCGTCGTTGGCTACATCATTTCCTTTATTTTGCTATCACTGGTGTTAAAGTCGATGCCAGTCGGGATCGCCTACGCCATCTGGGCGGGTATGGGGATTGTATTGGTCGCCTGCGCCGGTTTTATTTTCTTTGGCCAAAAACTTGATGGCTACGCGATAGGTGGCATGGCGTTTATTATCGTCGGTGTGCTGATGATCAATCTGCTGTCAAAAACCGCAGGTCATTAACCTGCTGATTTTGCTGATAACACGGTTTCAACGTGCTCGATAAACAGCTTCACGCTCTGATTTTTGATGAGTTTATGCCAGCACAGTGTCAGTTCGGTCACCGCCAGCGGATCTTCCATTTCCCGAAAAACCACCTCTTTTATTAATAGAGAACGCTGTGAGTCGGGAACGATGGCAATTCCCATCCCCATTGCCACCAGCGCAGTCGCAACGTTGACCTCTTTGGTCAAATGCGTGCTGTGTGGCACCAGTCCCTTGCGCTGGAAAATATTGGCCACCGCGCCGCCCAGGCCGACCCCGGTTGGATCGTCATGCAGTATCAATGATTCGCTTGCTAAATCCTCAGCGCTAATACTTTTTTTGCTGGCCAATGGATGATTCGCAGGCAAAACCACATTCAACTTATTACAAACCAAATCCTTAAAGGCCAGACTGCGATACAGCGGTAACGGTCTGCGGACCAGCGCCAAATCTAACTCTCCCTGCTGCAACAGCATCAGTTGGCGATTGACATCGCTCTCCACCGGGATGATATCGATGTCGATATATTGACTTTTAAACCGTCGAATCAGGTTCATTACTGTCGGGTCAAGCACCGACGTGCCCACATAGCCCAGACGTAAAACACCTTTATAACCGCTGGACAATCTTTTGGCCGTTTGTTGCAAATTTTCAAGCTGACTCACCGCGCGTTGTACATCAACCAGCACCGCTTGCCCTTCCAGAGTCAGACTAACGTGCCGCTGATTGCGCTCAAACAGTCTGATGTCCAACTCCTTCTCCAACCCTTTGATGTGATTGGTTAGTGCGGGCTGAGTCATGTTTATTCTGGCGGCAGCCCTGGCGAAGTGCAAAGTCTCTGCCAGCACCACGAAGGATTTGAGTTTTCTTAAGTCCATGCCGAATTCCTGTAATAACGATTCGTTATCAATAAAGGCTTTTTCTTGATTAGAGTTTTATTATAGCCATTTTATAATTGGCAAATAAATTAATTTGTTAGAAGAAATCCCCAAGATGCGGCGTTGATAATCTGCGCAGAAACCGGGATGGGATCAAGGAGAACCAATGAGAATTATCGTAGGTATTACCGGCGCAACCGGAGCACCTTTGGCAATAATGTTATTGCAGATGCTCAAATCTATCCCTGAAGTGGAAACTCATCTCATTATCTCTCGTTGGGGAAAGGCCACTATCGAACTTGAAACGCCTTATCAGGCCCGCGATGTTATCGGCCTGGCGGATTTTTATCATAGTTCAGCCGATCAGGGAGCCACGATATCCTCCGGTTCCTTTTTAACCGAAGGGATGATTATTATCCCTTGCAGCATGAAGACACTGGCAGGCATTCGCAGTGGATACGCCGATGGCCTGATTGGCCGGGCAGCCGATGTGGTACTTAAAGAAAAACGCAAACTGATTCTGGTGCCGCGAGAAACACCGTTAAGCACCATTCACCTTGAAAACATGCTGGCATTATCAAAAATGGGCGCCAGCATTATTCCTCCTATGCCCGCCTGGTATAACCATCCTAAAGATTTAAACGATATTACCCATCACATTGCCTCACGTATTTTGGATCAATTTTCACTGAAATTCCCTGAGACAAAGCGCTGGGATGGATTAAAAGAAAGTAGCCGCTAATTAATCTTCTGATTATCAAGTCTGATTAAAATTAATAAACCGGAGTCAACTTATGTCTGAAAAAGTTAATAATAATGTCGACGTTTACGATTTACGTTCAGCCATTGCCTTACTCAAAACCTTCGATGGAGAATACATCGAAACCGATGAACCTGTTGACCCTGCCGCAGAGTTATCAGGCGTTTATCGCTATGTCGGCGCGGGCGGAACGGTTATGCGCCCAACCAGAACCGGCCCGGCGATGGTGTTTAACAAAATCAAAGGCTATGACGACTGCCGCGTGTTGATTGGACTGTTGGCATCACGCCAGCGCGTTGCCCGTTTGCTGGGTGCACCAAAAGAACAGTTGGGTCATTTGCTGCGCAATTCGGTAAAACACGCCATTCCGCCGGTAGTCATCTCTAACGATAAAGCCTCTTGTCAGGAGGTGGTGCATTTAGCCACCGATGCAGATTTCGACTTGCGCAGACTGCTGCCTGCCCCGACCAATACGCCGGAAGATGCAGGTCCGTACTTTACTATGGGGATGTGTTACGCAGCGGACCCGGAAACGGGCGAGCACGATGTCACCATCCACCGCCTGTGTGTGCAGGGTAAAGACGAAATTTCGATGTATTTTGTGCCGGGTCGCCATCTGGATCAGTTCCGTATCAAGGCTGAAGAAGCCGGTAAAGCACTGCCGATCACTATCAGTATTGGCGTGGACCCAGCTATTGAGATTGGTGCCTGTTTCGAGCCGCCAACAACCCCGCTGGGTTACGATGAGCTGGCGATTGCCGGAGGCTTGCGCGGTAAAGCCGTGGAGCTGGTCGAGGGGGTTGCCGTCAAGGCGCGTGCCATCGCCAATGCTGAAATTGTGATTGAAGGCGAACTGGTACCCAATTATCGCGTGCAGGAAGACCAGCACACTAAAACCGGCAAGGCGATGCCAGAATTCCCTGGTTACACCGGTGATGCGAAAGCTGAAGTTCCAGTGATCAAAGTCAAGGCTATCACTCACCGCAAGCACCCTATCCTGCAAACCTGCATTGGGCCAAGCGACGAGCACACCAATCTGGCCGGTATTCCGACCGAAGCAAGTATTCTCGATATGGTTGAGCGCGCGATACCGGGATTAGTGAAAAATGTGCACTGCCCGTCGCCAGGCACCGGCAAATATGTTGCTTTCTTGCAGATTGGTAAACGTGGACCCCAGGACGAGGGCCGGCATCGTCAGGCCGCCTTGCTGGCGTTTTCCGCATTCTCTGAGCTGAAACACGTATTTTTAGTCGATGATGACGTTGATATCTTTGACCTTTCCGATGTGATGTGGGCAATGACAACCCGTTATCAGGGCGACGTTGATACCATTTTTATTCCAGGCGTGCGCTGCCATCCGCTGGACCCTTCTCAGGATCCGGCGTTCAGCCCCAGCATTCCAGACCACGGCATTTCCTGCAAAACTATCTATGACTGCACCGTGCCTTATAAGTTGAGACACAACTTTGAACGTTCAAAATTTATGGAAGTTGACGTCACTCGCTTTATCCCGGACTTTAAGGTGTCATGAGATTTCCCCTCGAATGAGATTTATTGCTAGCAATTAGCACCAAGACGATGCAGGGCTGCCCAAAAGATGCGCAGCCCTTTCTAAATGCCTCCCGTACCTCCTATACCCAAAAACCTTTCACCATCCTTACCCATTGAAATAAATAGAAAAGAACATTATTTTAAATTTACATCTTGCTTGGCACGATGGTTGCTTTTAATAATTGCTAGCAATGTAGCTAGTGTTTCCCGCCCATGCATGTTCTCGCTGGTGCGGTAATTGCCCCCATTAATGTGTGAAGGAAGCTCAGATGAAAAAGTACGTGCTGCCGCTTTTATTGACTTGCATCGCGACGCAGGCCGCCGAGGCCGAGAATATTGTTCGCTGGGCCGTTGCTGCCGATATTCCCACCCTGGATCCGGACGCCTTTGCATCCACCACGGCTCTGACTTTTCAAAATCACATTTACGAGGCTCTGCTTCAGCGCGACAACGATTTAAAACTGCAACCGACACTGGCAACACGCTGGGAGTTTATCAATGACACCACGTTGCGCTTTTATCTGCGTCAGGGCGTGAAATTTCAAAACGGTGATGATTTTGATTCTTCCGATGTCGTCGCCTCGATAGCTCGCGTTACCGATCCCGATTCAGGCATTCGTGCCAATGCTTCAACGATTAAAGACGCGGTAGCGGTGGATAAATACACCGTTGATATTCATCTCAAACAAAAAAGTGGTATCGCGCTCAATGAACTTAGCGGCGTAATGATGATGGATAAAGAATGGATGACTCAGCATAACGCGCTTAAACCTACTAGCATGAGTCAGGGAACCGAGGGTTACGCAACCAATAATACCAACGGCACAGGGCCGTTTATGCTTGTCAGCCGCCAGCGCGAATCACAGATGGTTTTAAAGAAGAACCCAACCTGGTGGAATAAGGACCATTCGGAAGGCAACGTCGATCAGATTATCTTTAAACCTATTACCTCAGATGCCACTCGGCTGTCGGGAATACTGGCAAAAGAATATGATCTGGTGACCAGCGTGCCTTTGCAGGACATTGACAGGCTGCGCAAAGACAACACTATTCAGACGTTGGTCAGCCCTTCTTTGCGGGTAGATTTTTTGACCTTTAACCTGCGTGACACCCTTAATGCCGGCAACGTGGACGGCAAGAATCCGCTCAAGGATTTACGTGTCCGTCAGGCACTGATGATGGCGGTCAATCGCCAGGCGATTAGTCAAAAAATCATGCGCGGCATGACTCAGGTCGCCAACACTTATCTCGCCCCGCAGATCCCGGGTTATGATGCAGCCAATGCGATTAAACTTGATTACGATCCAGTCAAGGCCAAAGCGTTGCTGGCAGAAGCTGGCTATGGCAAAGGCTTCAAGCTGGCATTTGACTGCGTGGAAGGTTCTTACATGAACGCGCCACAGTGGTGTCAGGCGGTACAAAGTTACTGGGCCAAAATAGGCGTTACCGCCACTCTGACCATGCACACCAACAGTGTGTATAACCAAATCACAGATAATGGCAAAACTGATATCGCAGTATTGGGCTGGGCCAATCTGCCCATCATGGACGCCTACAGTATTTCAGTTCAGCTGCTGCACACCAATGATAATACCGGTTTTGGGATGTTCAATATCCCTCGCTATTCCAACAAGCAGGTTGACCAGTTAATTGAAGCGTCTATTCCTGAACTCGATGATAAAAAACGCACTGATATGCTGCGCCAGGAAATAAATCTGGCTCAGGCCGACTTGCCTTATATGCCAATGCATTATGAGCCGGTGGTGTGGGTGGAAAATAAAAACCTGACGCTCAGGCAGAGCCCGGATAATGTCGTCCGCCTCTGGTATGCCCGCGTCAATCAGAACTGAGAATAGAGAGAACGCACAATGGTAAGTTATATCATTAAACGACTGTTGCAAATGATTGGCCTAATGCTGGCCGTGGCCTTTATTTCATTCAGCATGTTTCAGTACTTGGGCGATCCGATTAATAACATGCTTCCTGAAAGCGCAACCCAGCAGGAGCGTAATGACCTGCGCATGAAATTAGGCCTTGGCGACCCGATGCTGACTCAGTTTGGGCATTTTATTGTGCGTATTTGCCACGGTGATTTTGGTATTTCCTATTATAACCAGGTCGACGTATTCCATTTAATTATGGAGCGCCTCCCCGCTACGCTAGAACTGGTTATCGTTGCCGTGGCAATATCGCTGCTGGTTGGTTTTCCGCTGGGAGTCTGGTCGGCAATCAGCAAGAATCGGCTGCTGCTGGGCCTGGTGCAGCTCCTTTCATTGATTGGCGTGTCACTGCCGAGCTTTCTGATAGGCATTCTGCTAATTATTGTGTTCTCGGTTTATCTGGGGATATTCCCCTCCAGCGGTCGCGGCGCAACCACTCATTTTGGCCTGTGGAACACCGGTTTGCTTAGCATCAGCGGCTGGAAATCTATTGTGCTGCCCGCGCTGTCTCTTTCGTTATTTATGATCACGCTGATAATGCGTTTGGTGCGTTCAGAAATGCTCGAAGTGATGCGCACTGACTATATTAAATTTGCCAAAGCGCGTGGATTACATAAGGCCAGTATTTATTATCGCCACGCGCTGCGCAATGCGTTATTGCCAGTAGTCACTATTGTCGGACTGCAGATCGGCGGACTTATTGCTTTTGCGATTGTTACCGAAACCGTTTTCCAATGGCCCGGCATGGGGCTGCTTTTCATTCAGGCGATTAATAATGTCGATATTCCGGTTATTTCGGCTTACCTGATATTTATCGCATTAATCTTCATTGTCATTAATACCTTGGTGGATCTGCTGTATTACCTGATCGACCCGCGTATGAAAAAGTCCTGAGCGAGAATATTATGATTAATCCTGACTCCCAGCATCCCGTTGAGTTTAACCCGGCACAAGCACCTGGCAGGTTGAAACTATTACGCCAAAGCCTGCTTGCCTTTGCAGATAGTGATTTCCTGTATTATTTCTGGAAATCAAAGATAACCGTACTGGCTTTTATCTGGACAGTGATACTGCTGGTTTCCGGCGTTTTCAGCGGTTGGCTGGCACCCTATTCCATTTTTGACGCCTCGAGTTTTGATTTGATGAACTCCGAGCTGCCTCCTTCCTGGATGACGGGCGGTGATGCACATTTCTGGCTCGGCACTGACGTACAGGGCCGCGACCTGCTGTCGCTAATCCTTTATGGGCTGCATATTTCACTGATTGTCGGCCTTACCAGCGTGGGGCTTTCTCTGCTGCTGGGCGTGCTCCTTGGAGTATTGAGCGGCTATCTTGGGGGATGGATTGATACCCTGATTATGCGCTTCGCCGACGCGATGCTAAGTATTCCAACTATTATGTTTTCCTTGCTTATCAGCGGCGTAGCGCGCGGAATTTTACCTAAAGAGCTGCAGGCGGAGATAGCGATGCCGATTATCGTCGCTTCGATAACGCTCACCGGCTGGATGCAATACGCCCGAACCATTCGCAGTCTGACTATTCTTGAAAAACAAAAAGAGTACGTGCTGGCTTCGAAAGTCAGCGGTGGCCGTGATCTGCACATTATGTTCGCGCATATTTTGCCCAATGTGTTAAGCCCGGTTTCCGTGCTGGCTACCCTGCATCTTGGTTTAGCTATTTTAACCGAAGCGACGCTGTCTTTTCTCGGCGTTGGCATGCCGCCTGACCAGCCTTCTCTTGGCACTCTGATTAATGAAGGCAACCAGTACCTGTTTTCCGGACAGTGGTGGGTGGTGTTGTTCCCGGCATTAGTATTGGTGACATTGTCACTTGCGTTTAACATCCTCGGCGACTGGCTGCGGGATATTCTCAACCCTAAATTACGATAGGACGCGACGATGAATAGCCATAATTTACCTCCAGCACCGTTACTCCAGGTTGAAGGGTTGAGTGTGGAATTTATGCACCGTAAAGGCGCTCTACAGGCTATCCGTGACGTCTCGTTCACGCTGAAGGCCGGCGAAATCCTCGGTGTGGTTGGCGAGTCGGGCGCCGGTAAATCGTTGACCGGTGCTGCTATCTCCGGCCTGCTCGAGTTACCGGGTCGCATCAGCGCAGGCAAAATATTCTTCAACGGTCAACGCATTGATAATCTTGATGAATCGAGCAGGCGTCTGCTGCGCGGCAGAAAGATTAGCTGCATCTTTCAAGACCCCTTGACCAGCCTCAATCCGGTGCTGACTATCGGCGAACAGCTGATTGAAACCATCCGTACCCACCTGCCGCTCGACGCCCGACAAAGCCGCCAGCGAGCCATCGAGTTAATGGGGGAAGTGGGTATCAGCAGCGCCGAACAGCGGTTGGAACAGTATCCTCATCAGTTTTCAGGAGGAATGCGCCAGCGAATTATTATTGCGCTGGCGCTGTGCGTTGAACCGGAATTAGTGATTGCCGATGAGCCAACCACTGCGCTTGACGTCTCGGTGCAGGCGCAGGTGCTGGGGCTGCTAAAACGCCTGTGCAGGCAACATGGCGCCGCGGTGATGATTATTACTCACGATATGGGAGTGATCGCCGAAATTTGTGACCGCGTTGCGGTTATGTACGCCGGTCAGCTTATTGAAACTGGCCCTGTGAAGCAGGTTTTGCTGCAACCGTTACACCCTTATACCCGTGGCCTGATGGCCTCGATCCCAAGCCTCACCGAGCGGCGTGAACGTCTGGCACAAATTGACGGTTCAATGCCGCGCCTTAATCAATTGCCCAGCGGCTGTTCTTTTCATCCCCGCTGCTCGCAACGACTTGAGCAATGTTGCCAACTTTCACCCGCGCTGGAAAACCGCGGTGAAACGCGCGTTGCCTGTCTGAATCTTTAAGGAGCCACGATGAATATCATGAAACACGTTGTACCGCTGACTGCCGTGGCCCCAGAACAGACGGCAGCGGTTGGTCAATCGCCTCACACCCTGATGCAGGTTGAAGATCTGCACATCAGCTTCGAAATGGGCACCGGTGGCCTGTTTACACGCCAACCCAAACAGCGCTTGCAGGCAGTGAGAGGGATAAGCTTTAGTGTGAAACAGGGCGAAACTTTCAGCCTGGTCGGCGAATCAGGCTGCGGAAAATCAACCGTAGCTCGCGCGCTGGCCGGTCTTTATGCTCCGACGCAGGGGAAGATTTTCCATGCGGGCAAAGCGCTAAATCCGGGAGAGACTTCACCTGGCCGTGGCATTCAGATGATTTTTCAGGACCCCTACGCCAGCCTGAATCCACGCTGGCGCGTCGAACGTATTATTGCCGAACCGCTGCGACTGCAAAATCGCGTGGGTAACACCCGTCAGGCTCGTGGGCAGATTGCCGCGCTGCTGCGCCAGGTCGGGCTTGCCGAAGCGGATATGTTCAAGTTTCCGCATGAGTTTTCCGGCGGCCAGCGGCAGCGTATTTCTATCGCCCGCGCCCTTGCCACCCAGCCAGATTTCCTTATCTGCGACGAGCCGACTTCGGCGCTAGATGTTTCAGTTCAGGCACAAGTGCTTAATTTGATGAGCGATTTACAAGATTCGCTCGGTCTGACCTACTTTTTTATCAGTCACAATATGTCGGTCATCGCGCATATTTCCGATCGCGTGGGGGTAATGTATTTGGGGCGCATCGTGGAACTGGGGCCGGTTGACGAGATTTTCCGCCAGCCGGGACACCCCTATACCCGAATGCTGATTGACGCCATCCCCAAAATTGAGCAACCAAGCCAAACGCGTAGCGGAATTTCGGGTGAGATGCCTAGCGCGCTCTCGCCGCCATCGGGCTGTGCGTTTCATCCGCGCTGCCCGCAGGCGACTGATATTTGTCGTCAGGTTGCGCCGCCAGTGCACGCCATGTCCGAGCTTCACCAGATTGAATGTCACCATCCGGCCGCCACGGCGCGCCCTTCTTTACAGGTTATAACAGGAGAAAATCGATGAGCTCGTCTTTACTTTTAAAGCAGGTCCGCCCGTTTAACGGCACTGAGACAGTAGACGTATTAATCAAGGATGGAACGATCGTTGAAATCGGCGCCAGTATTTCCAGCATTTCCGCGCAGACAGAGATTATCGAGGGCAATAATCAGCTATTACTGCCCGGTTTTATCGACGGCCACGCCCACATTGATAAAAGTCTCTGGGGACGCGAATGGTACGAAAACGACGTGCCGCGAAATTTACCGGCAATTATCGCCAACGAGCGCGCCTATCGCCGCGAACATCATCCTGATCCACAGCTGCAGTCTGAACGAATTGCGCGGCATTGCATCAGCCGCGGTACTTCTTTTATTCGCACACACATTGACGTTGATAATGAAATTGGCGTCAGTCATGTCGAGGGCGTGCTGGAAACCAGAGAGAAGCTGGCCCACGCGATTGATATCGAGACCGTTGCCTTCCCGCAAAGTGGTATTTTAGAAAACCCAGGCGCGGAAAAATATCTTGAGCAGGCGCTGATCCTCGGTGCGGACTATATCGGCGTACTCGACCCGTGTACCTATGAAAAAGATCCCATTGCCCACCTGAATATTATTTTCCGGCTGGCGGCAAAATACGATAAAGGGGTTGATATTCACCTGCACGAGCGCGGCGAAGTTGGCGCGTTCAGCGTGGAGCGCATTTTGGATAAAACCCGTGAGTTTGGCCTCGCCGGGAAGGTCACCATCAGTCACGCATTCTGTCTGGGCATGGTCGAGGCAGATCGGCAGAAATGGTTTGCCGAACAGTTGGCCGAGCTGGGAATTTCGATTGCCACCACGGCTCCGGTTGACGTTGCAGTGCCTCCTTATCTGCTGTTGCGCGAACACGGTGTCGATGTCTGCGCCGGTAACGACGGCATTCGCGATACATGGAGCCCTTATGGCAACGGCGATATGTTGCACCGCGCGATGATGGTTGGGCTGCGTTATCGCTGGCGCAAAGACAGCGAAATGCTTAATGCGCTGGACGCCATCACCTACGGCGGAGCCAGAGTCATGAAACGTGAAAATTACGGCATCGAGGTAGGATGCCACGCCGATCTGGTACTGCTGCCCGCTCGCGTGTTGGCCGAAGCCATTGTGGCACAGCCGATGCCGCGCACGGTTATCAAGCACGGTAAGGTGGTAGCCACCGCTGGTGAGTGTCTGTTCTGATGGCCTCGCAACCGGTTATCCGCATCCGCGCCACCTGGGTTGTAGGTTATCAGGATGGCGATCACCGGCTGTTTTCGCCGGGAGAGGTGGTCTATCAAGGCAGTGTGGTGGTATTTGTCGGCCAGAACTATGTCGGACGGGTCGATGAGGAAATCCACGCCGGAAATACCTTGGTTGGCCCCGGTTTTATCGACCTTGACGCGCTTGGCGATCTGGACACCACGGTGTTGGGATTTGACAATCAGCCGGGTTGGACCAAGGGCCGCGTTGTTGCCGCCGACTGGCAAAGGCGCGACCTGTATTCCCGCGAAGAACTCAACTTTAACAAGCTATATGCCTACACTCAGCTGTTACTGAACGGCATCACCACTGCCATGCCGATAACCTCGATACTGTATCGCCAGTGGGCTGAAGATATCGACGAGTATCGCCACGCGGCAGACGTTGCCGAGTCTCTCGGGCTGCGCGCGTGGCTCGGCCCGGCGTTTATGTCCGGTCATAACGTGGTAGAGGCCGGCGGTCAAATAGGCATGCGTTTCGATGAACAGCGCGGGCTGGCAGGTTTGGAGGACGCAGAACGTTTTATCGAGGAGATGGCGGCTCGCAAGGTGTCGACTTTGCGCGGCTTTCTGGCACCAGACCGTATCGAGGGCTGCACTCCGGGACTATTGGCCGCGCTAAGCGAAACAGCAAAACGCCATGACGTTCCGGTCAGGCTGCACTGCTACCAGAGCGAGCTGGAAGTTAATGAAATCCACCAGCGTTTTCAGGGGCGTTATTCCCTGCAAGTGCTGGCAGATTTTGACCTGCTGCATAAAAAAATGTTACTGCCGCACGGCCAATATCTTGGGGGCAAGTCGGCCACCCGTGACAGCATCACGCGAGACATCCGGCTGCTTGTTGAATCGCAGACCAATCTGGTGCTGTGCCCGCTGGTGTCGGGTCGCCATGCCAAATATCTGGAACAGTATTTGCCGCTGCGCGAGGCGGGCGTGACCATGGGATTAGGCACTGACACCTTCCCGCCGGATATGCTGGCCAATATGCATCTCGGCACGATTTTGAGTCGAGTTGTGACCCAAAACGTGCAGGCTGCCAGCGCGGCCGACTATTATCGCATGGCGACACTGGGAGGAGCCAAAGCCTTGGGCCGCGAGGATCTTGGCCGACTATGCGCGGGTGCACAGGCAGATATCACGCTGATTTCTCTCGACGAACCGGCAATGGGGCAGATTTTTGATCCGATCACCGCGTTAGTCATCAACGGCAATGGCCGCGACGTGCGTGGCGTGATTATTGCCGGTGAAAAAGTCGTGTGGGATCGCCAATTGGTGAAAAGGCAGATTGACCTCGAGCAATTGCATCGGCAGGCTCAACGGCAGTTTGAACGGCTGATGGCGACCTACCCTGAGCGCAGCTTTCAGCACCCTCCGCTGGACAAGTTATTTGCCCATTCTTTTACTGTAAATCCCACGACATGACTCGCCCAGTGCCGCCTTGCGCAACTATCGCAAGGCGGCAGCCTGCATCAGGACCGAGAAATCTGCGGTTCCAGAATCCACTCGGCGCTGTCGTTCCACACGTCCATGCGGGTGATTTGGCCGTCGCGGATTTCATAACGATCCAGATAGCGATTTCCGGCGAACGCGCGGCCATCAGGCCATTCACCGTAAAGCGTGCCGTTGGAGTAAACCACCAGGTGATCGCCCTTGTCCATGCAGTCATATTGGCCGATAGATTTTTTTACCCAGGCATAGCGCGACTTATTGAAAGCCGTGATGTGGTGCGCATCCGGCATGACGCGCTTGCCGGTAAACGTGATCACTACATCCGTAGCCATAAAGGTCGCCGCCTTAACGGGATCGGGCGTCATGGAGGCGGCTAGAAAATTGCTAACAATCTCTACAGCATCATTCGATTTACTCACGTTTAATCTCTCCTGAAAATTAACTTTGGCGAGCCGACGTCTTCTAAAAGTGCATTGACGCACTGCTTAAGTGCAAAAAAATCGGCATATTATGGCATCAGGCCCGTGAAACTGGCATTTTCAACATGGCACCCATATTGCTAGCAAAATACATGACAATGCTAGCAATCAGGATAAAATAAATGCGAGACAATACCAAAAGCCTAAAAATAATTAACGTTCGTTTGCCTTCGTCAGCGAATTTGCCTGTCAGTTTGATGGTGGAAAACGGTTTCTTCGTGGCCTCTCTCTCGCCAGAGGGTCAACAAAACGCCGCGACCTTAGATTTACAGGGAAAACTGCTGCTGCCCGGTTTGGTCGAAACGCATCTTCATCTTGATAAAGCCTGCATTCTTTCACGCTGTGACCTGCAAGCAGGCACTGTGCTTGAGGCGGTGGAACAAACTCGACTCGCCAAACAACAGTTTAGCGAGGAGGATATTTATCAACGGGGTGCCAGCGTGCTGGATAAGGCGATCGTTCAGGGAACAACCCATATTCGTACTCACGTCGAGCTGGACCCGCAGATTAAATTGCAGGGATTTAACGCGATCAAGCGGTTACAGCGGGATTACGCCTGGGCGATTACGCTGGAAATTTGCGTTTTTCCTCAGGAGGGGATGCTAAATAACCCCGGCACCGAAGCACTATTGCGACAGGCGCTGGAACAAGGTGCTACGGTGCTGGGCGGCTGCCCTTATACTGACAGTTCGCCCGCCGGGCAGATTGAGCGGCTGTTTGAGATGGCGGTAGAATATGACTGCTGCCTCGATTTTCATTTGGATTTCGATCTTTCGCCAATGGGGATGACTTTACCGCAGGTGATTGAATGTACGCATAGATTTAACCGACATGGCCGCGTTACCGTCGGGCACGTCACCAAACTCTCTGCCTTGCCTTGGGAGCAAGTCGCTGTAATCGGCGAGCAAATGGCCGCTGCCGGAGTGAGTATTACCTCCTTACCTTCCACCGACCTGTTTCTTACTGGCCGCGAGCATTACCACAATCGCCCACGAGGGTTGGCACCTCTGGCTCAACTGGATCAATGCGGAGTGGTGTGTTCACTTTCGAGTAATAACATTGCAAATCCATTCACTCCTTACGGCGACGCATCACTGGTGCGGCAGGCAAATCTGTTTGCCAATGTCAGTCAACTGGCGACAGAAGCAGAATTGCTGCGCTGTCTGGCGTGGATCTCGACCGAGTCAGCACGTTTACTGCGTTTAAAAGATTATGGACTGACGCCGGGATGCCGAGCAGATTTTGTCGTGTTTGACGTGGCAGGCCCTTCAGCCGTCGTGGCTGAAATTGCCCCGCCGCTGATGGGTTTTAAAGCAGGGGTGAAAACTTTCCACCGGCCCCATGCAGAAATATATGCCCCCCGAGATTTCAGGGGCAGACTTTTAACACTAAAAGGATTTTGATAAAAAAAGGTTAGCGGCTTTAAAGGTCGGCTAGGGCTTGACGAAGATTGACCTCGCTGCTGGACTGGTCTTCAAGTTCTAATTGCGCTTCCAGCTCTTCGAGGTGTTCAAGCATTACTGCCACTGCCTGCTCATTATCACCGGCTTCCAGCGCCGTAATGATGGCCTGATGTTCGTCAGACTGACAGGACGGCACATCATTTCGCTGATAAAGCGCGACAATAAGCGAGCTGCGAACCATCAGGTTGCCCAATACCTCACTGAGCACTTCATTGCCGCAAATTTCACCCAGCATCAAGTGGAATTCACTGAGTTCACGCACTATCGCGCGACGATCGGTGGAGTCGGTGGCTTCACGCTCATTGCGTAAATGCGTGGAAATTCGGTTACGATGGCGTCGAATCAGTTCTGGCGTGATGGTCTCGACAATCGCCCTTTCAATGGCCCGGCGAGCAACAAATATTTCGCGCGCCTCTTTTGCTGTCGGTTGCGATACCATCGCACCGCGATTTGGCTCAATATCCACAATACGCTGCATCGCCAAACGCTGTAATGCCACCTGAACGTGGTTACGGTTGGCATTTAATGCTTCAACAATTTGCGCTTCAATAAGGCGCGCCCCCGGGCGAAGCCGATGCTGGGCAATAGCTTTGGAAAGAACATCTACTATGCGCTTAACTTCAAGTTGCTTGGCCGTAGTCGTATTATTGCTCATTGCATCCCCAATATATGAAACGTCCTACAATGACCAATTCTATGTTCAGCGTCATGTTTCATGCAAGCTTTGCTGAATATTACGGCTAGTCAGATACTCTGCTGCGCACACTTTGATCAGTATTAAATCTTTCAGCTACGTACCATGCGCGATAATTTTTGTTTACGGAATAAGACCATGCAAAATCCAATAATAAAACAATTTATTACTTTTCTGATCCTGGCGGTGTGTGCAGCGTTTTCTGCCGGGGTATTACTTTTCGATGTTGTGGGTCTGGGCGATCAGGTTAAAGAGATTTCTGCCACAGAAATAATTCAGGAGATTTTTCTGCTGGCTACCGCCGCATTATTTTTCATTCAATCACGCAAGCACAAAAATTTGCGCGGGGGATTTATCCTCGCCGCCGGTTTTTTTGGCTGTATGCTGATTCGTGAGCTTGATGCGCTGTTTGATTATATTCATCTTGGTGCCTGGGTTTATTTTGCCAGCATGTTAGCGATATATTCATTATGTTGGGCAGCAACAACGCCGAAAACCACGCTTAATGGCCTTTATGCCCTCGTTGAGGATGAAGCCTTTCCCGTGCTGTTGTTTGGACTGGTAACTATTCTGGTGTTTTCACGCCTGATGGGCCTGCATTTTATCTGGCAGGCTGCAATTGCGGGGGATCACGTAAAACTGGTTAAGAATTTGGTCGAAGAAGGCATTGAACTGTTTGGTTATACCCTTTGTCTGGCGGCTGCAATGCGCATTAGCTGGGTTAAAAAGACCGGCAAATAAATAGCTATTAGCCTTAGTCAACTAACTCAATGCCCAGACTTTCCAGTAACGAAACCGCCTCCTGACGTGAGAATTTTGCTCGCGCGATGAGATTGTTCATCACGTCGATTTGAAAATCCCAGGAGTCGGTAAAATTCGCTCCGCGCAGGTCGGTGTTATGAAACAAACTGCCGGCCAGGTCGCAATTCACGATCTCTGCGCCGGCAAGATCACACTCCCTGAAATCCACTTCATGTAATATGCATTCGTCCATCTTCATCCCTTGCAACTTAAGGCCGAAAAAGGCGGAATGAGTCAGGATGCTTTTATTAAAACGCAGTTCAGGGTCAAGGTTGAAGGTCGGCCACTGCGCCCGCGTCCAGTCAATGCCGCTGAGCTTGCACTCATTGAAGTCAATTTCATAGAAACGGCTACCCATAATCTCGGCGATGCTGAAGTTGCAGTGATTAAAGGTGCAGTGGGTGAATTTACAGTGCGAAAGCCTGGCAGAAGTAAAGTTGCAATGATTAAAAGTACACTCTTCAAAGCTTGCGTGCTCGGTAACGGATGAGGACACATCAAGCTTATTAAAGATTTTCTCAAAATATTCTGACTCACTAACCCACTGTGACATAGCGCACCTTAATACTTTTATAATTAACCAAACTGACTTCATCTCATTACAAAGGAACTGTAATGCCCAATAGTATAATGTCTGCCATAAAATCTTGTTACCCGATTAAATCTTACAACCTCCGAGAAAGCTATCAATCCACCAAAACTGCAGATCTTCATCAATGTTGGGATAATTGGGAAAACAAAGAGCAAAGCGAACTGGCAAAACCGCGCGGCCAAAAGAACCTATAACCTTGAAAATAACCGCGGCCCTTAACGGGCCACGGTTATTCAATGCCAAAGGGTCAATAGCTCAGCAAAGAGTTACTGACTCACTGCGTCGCGGATCGGCGTGTTGCCGCTGCGCAGTTCCCACTGTTTGCCAATCGATGATTTAGCATCCAGCGCGGCAACCACCACCAGCGCCACATCTTCGCGAGGCACTTCACCCCTGCCCGCATGTTCGGACAGATTGACCAGTCCAATGGCTGAATCGTTGGTCAACGGCCCGGGACGGATAATCGTCCACTCAAGACCACTTTTACGCAGATAAATATCGGCATCACGTTTGGCCTCGACATAAGCCTTCCATACCGGCTCGGTCCCAGGTTTGACGGGTTCATCGACGCCAACTGCCGAAACCTGAATATAGCGAGCAACTCCGGCCTGTTTTGCCGCATCGGCCAACAGCACTGAACCGCCATAGTCTACGGTATGCTTACGCTCTGCCGTCGAACCACCGCCGGCTCCGGCTGCAAACACCACCGCATCAACACCTTTTAGCCCGCTGGCCAGCTGTTGTGCCGTCGCGGATTCAATATCCAGCAATAAACTTTCTGCACCCAGTTTATGAATGTTCGCAATCTGCTCTTCTTTACGCACAATACCTAAAGCCTGATGCCCCTGGAGTTGCAAATGCTTAATAATAAACTGTCCTATTTGACCATGTGCGCCCACGATTGCGACCTTAGCCATAAATCCTCCTTTCACTTTTCTCGGTTTTAAGGTAATCCTTGCAGACTCACCGTTAGGATTAACTGTAGCACATAGGATTTTCAGCCATGAAAGGCATCAGTTTTTCATGCTCGCCAGGGTAAAACACCTTCTGGTAACCGGCGGCCAAACAGTGAGGCCACCAGCAGAATCATTAGACACCCTACCGCCGCCGCCAGCGTTGAAGACCCGCCTTCATCCAGGAAAATTACCATCGGCCCCAGTGTCTGCGTGCTGGAGGTCACCAACAGAATAGAAACCTGAATCTCGTTCAGTGCGGTCAGGAATACCAGGATTGCGCCAGCCATTGCCGACGGGGCCGCCAACGGCAGCAAAATGTCCCACATCCGCCTTATAAACCCAGCGCCGGAAATCTGCGCGGCCTCATCCAGTGAACGGTCTATTTGAGCAAAACCTGCCAGAGTTGGGCGTAACACCAAGGCCAAAAAGTTCGACAAATAGGCCGCCAGAATAATCCACACCGTGCCATAAATGCTGACATTCACCAGCGGCAGCGGCTTGAGGAAAAACAGAATGGCCGCTATGCCGGTAACAATACCCGGCAGTGCATAGGCCAGCTCCGTGGACATTTGCAGCACGCTAACCAGACGGCTGCGCTGCCAGCTGAGAAAATAGGCCAAAAACAACGAAGCCACGGTCAAGATAACCACCGCCATCAGTGTCAGTCCAAGGCTGGTAAAAAACGCCTGATGGATTGCCGGATACCCCCACAATGCGCTGCTGTAGTTGGCGAAGGTCAGAGTTTGCCAGTTTAATGCCTGCCCAAACCCCTGCGTCAGAGAAGTGCTCACCAGAGCCGAAAGTGGCAATAACAGCGTGATGACTACCCATAGCCAGGCAAGGCTTTCCACCGGCAAACGCCATGCCCCCAACGGCTGGCGCAGCGGCTTTGGCGAGCCGTTCACGCGGACATCACGGCGACCGCCAAGATAGCGACTCAACGCCAATCCGCCGAAAGTGATTATCGCAATTAATAATGACAGCACGGCCATATCTGACAGCGCGGAAGGACCGACACTATTGAGCCGCTGGTAGATTAACGTAATCAACGTGGGAACGCGGCCCGGTATGCCGAGCATGGCCTGAATCCCGAAATTACCGGCTGCGGCCACGAACGACAGCGCCGCTCCGGCAAAGATAGCGGGTCGTGCCAACGGCAGGATGACGGTAAAAAGCACTCGCAGTGGCGAAGCACCGGTAATGCGTGCAGCTTCGACCAAGTCGGCAGGCAGTTGGCGCAAACCCGCGCGAACGGTGAGAAAGACCAGTGGCGCATTGTGCAATCCCAGCAACAAAACGATTCCACCGGCAGAATAGAGTGGCTGATGATTGCCGATCGCAATTTTCCATCCCAGACTGCGGCACAGAGCTTCAAGCCCCGTCAGCAGCAGGCCTGAGGGTGACAGCGCCTGAACCCACGCCAAGGCAATCACCTGCGGCGGGATCATCAACGGCAAGATAAAGGCAAAAACCCATAGCTGTTTGGCGCGCAGGTGGGTCAGCGCGACCAGCAATGCCGCCAGCGTCCCGGTAAGTATCGCCAAAAGTGTTGCTGCGAGGGCAATGCCCACGGTATTCAGCGTCGCCTGCAACACTTTTTGCGTCGCAATAAGCCGTAATAAGCGATTCAGGTCCAGCGTTCCTGCTGGCGCGATAGCGGCCCAAATAAGTCGAGATAACGGTGCTATCGATAAAATACCAATCATCAACGCCAGTAACCATAATACCGCCCGATCGCTGCGCCATCGTGAAAGACGCCGAAAGGCAACCGAGCGGGTAATCTCACCTATTACACTCATAACTTTCTCTATAATCTCATAAAGTTAACGCTGGCATCTTCCAAAAACCCTTAACAATCCCGCTTAGCCACCGAAAATCTCGGTGAATTTATTTCTGACCTGCCGATCATCATTTACCGCTTTATCGGCATCCAGTGTCAGCAGCTTGATTTTATCGAGCGGTGTAAATCCGGCTGGCGCGGCAACACTGGCATCAATTGGCCGATTACCCTGTTTCACCACCAGTTGTTGACCCTGTTTTGAAAGCAGGAAATTCACGAAGGCTTTGGCCGCAGGAATATTGTGTGCAGACGATAAAATAGCCACGGGTTCAGTGACAAAAGACACGCCCTCTTTGGGATAAATCAGGTCAATCGGCGAGCCTTTCTGCCTGGCGAGAATAATGTCGGCGTCGGTTATCATGCCGTATTTATCTACACCGCTGGCGACGGCTTTCAGCGCCGGGCCGTTGCCGCCCTCGGGACTTATGCCATTGTTGGCGAGTTTTTGGTAAAACTCCCAGCCGATGTCCGGGGTGTTAATCGCGGTGTGCAAATTATACAAGGCCGCCCCGGAATACAGCGGGCTGGGAACTGCCACTTGCCCTTTATTGGCGGGATCGGTCAACGCCATCCATGAATCTACCGGCTTGGCATTTTTAGTGTTGTAGCCAATCACGGTGGCGATAATTTTGGTGCCGAACCAAGTTTTGTCCTTGTCATAGAAGTTCGGACTAATATTGCCGACCGGTGCCTGCGGGTAAGCCATCAGTTTGCCTTCTTTCTTTAGCGCGCCGAGGTTTATCGAGTCAGCCACCAGCAGAACATCAGGCTTTACTTCCCCGGCCATCATCTCTGTTTGCAGCACGTTCATCAGCTGCGTTGTGCCATTGCGCGACCACTCGACCTGTAGCGAGGGATAGGCTGCTTTAAAAGCGTCGATGGTTTGCTGGGCGATTTCCGGTGCCTGCGAGGTGTAAATGACCAGTTTCCCGCTCACTGCCTCGTCGGCACGGGCGAGGAAAGGGGTCAATAGCCCAGTGGAAATCAGCAGTGCGATCTTGGCGATTTTTTTAATTTTGCGCATAACCCTGTCCTTAAAATAAAAGAAAAGTAATGATTAACTCACGATTTAATCAGGAATAACCCATCCGTCATTAAGGGTTAGCCACAGGCTATCGCCTACCGCCAAGCCACTGACATTGGCAAGATGTAACGCCAACGGCTGTGAGGCGTTGCCATCTGGTTCTACGTCCAGTTGGCTATAACCGCCGCGGTAGATAATACGTTTAATTCTTGCGCCAAAGCCCTGCTCATCGTTTCGCGCCACCCGTAATGAGGAGGCGTGAACACAGACTTTTCCTCGCCCCGCGGCCTGCTGCCCAGGACTTGCGCGCAGCCGATACTCAGTGCCAAACAGCATGACATCTGCCATGCCGTGGCCACGCGGGCGGATATTTTCCACTTCGATGATGCGGCCATCATCGATAAATCGAGCGACCATCTCATTGGCCGGTTCGAGGTACAGAGTTTGCGGGGTGGCAAACTGCATGATTTTTCCGGCATTCATAACCACCACCCGATCGGCAATTGCCATCGCTTCATGCTGATCGTGAGTGATATAAAGCAACGTCGCGGCAGTATGACGATGGAATTGAGCAAACTCTTCTTCCATGGCGGCTCGCAAATGTACGTCAAGATTCGCCAGCGGCTCATCGAGCAATACCACGGAAGGCTGTGCGACCAGGCATCGCGCCAGTGCTACCCTTTGCCGCTGGCCTCCGGAAAGATCGGCCGGACGGCGATTGCCAAACTCGCTCAATCCAACCTGTTCCAGGGCGCAAGCCGTGCGCTGGGCACGTTCAAACGCATTAACGCCATTAACTTTAAGGCTATAGGCGACGTTTTCTTCCACCGACATGTGTGGCCACAAGGCATAGTTTTGGAACACGATCGCAAGCTGGCGTTGTTCTGGAGGAAGATGCCGCTCCGGGGTTGAGACCGTGTTGCCACCGATTTTAATGTTACCTTCGTCGATCGGTTCAAATCCGGCAATCGTGCGCAGCAGCGTGGTTTTGCCACAGCCCGAGGGGCCCAATACCACGACAAACTCACCGTGATGAATCTGCAACGACACGTTATCGAGCACTTTTTTGCCGTCGAAAGACTTGGTTAACTGATTAATTTCTATTGAAGACATCAATAATGCATCCCGCACAGAATCGGCCCTTGAAGGGGCAGAGAAAGTTAAAGCAACGGGATTAAGCTAACGAGCTTAAATGACGGTTTTATTAATGCGAGGTGACAGTTCCAATTGCAACCTGAGGAACGCCTGAGTGAGGCCTGAGTCACTATGAGATCTGATAATGCCGTAAGGGAAGCTGAGGAAGATCTGAGGAAAACCTGAAAAAGTTGTGATGATAAGGCTCGTTGCTGCGCCGCCGGCAGAATAAGGCGGCGCTAAAATTTTTTACTTGTTTTGGCTACCCAGATAGCGGTAAACCACCGACAGGTCGCTGTCACCGTATCCGGCATCGACCACTTTTTGCCAGGTATTACTGATGTTTTGCATCAGCGGCAAGGTGCGCGAACCACTGGCTTTCAGTGCCAGATTGATGTCTTTAAGCGCCCAGGTCAGCTGCATCTGCGGCGTGTAATCATCGGTTTTGAACATTTCCATTTTGCCCTTGATATAAGGCACGGCCAGTGGACCGCCGTCGAGCACGTTCCAAAGCTCATCCGTGGTAAAGCCCAGTTCTTGCGCCAGCTGCGAACTTTCGGCAATCCCTTCCACCATTGAAATCAGCCAGGCATTAACGACCAGCTTCATTTTCGAGGCTCTACCCGCTTCGCCGAGCCATTTTACACCCTTGGAGATAGCCGCAAATACCGGCTCGACCGCCGCGCCTTTTTCGCGATCGCCGCTGGCCAGCACCACGATTTGCGCCTGCTCGGCAGGCGCTTTGGTGCCAGAAACTGGCGCGTCAAAGAACACAACGTCAGGGCGTTGTTTTTTCAGCTGAGCGATCAGTTCATCGGTAGCTTCGACTCCGATGGTCCCCATTTGTACCACGATCCCGCCCTGTTTCAGGCCAGCGAGAATACCATCTTCCCCGTTGAGAACAGACTGAGTGGTTTTACCGTCGGCCAACATGGCGATCACCACATCAACGCCTTCAACGGTTTCACGCGGCGTTTTACCCGCCACGGCTCCGGCCTTGACCAAATCGTCGCCCTTGGAAGCAGTGCGGTTCCAGACGCGGGTTGTAAAACCCTTTTTAATCAGGTTAGCGGCGAATGCGTGCCCCATGGCACCCAATCCCAATACTGCGACGCTAGGTTGCTGACTCATATCCAACTCCTTATAAATACGGCAATGTCGGTCTAAATTGATGGATTAATCTAACTAAAAGGCTAGCACGTAGGGCAGGATATTTAACGTTGAATTTGTTTGTAAATGCGAATCAGGCATTAAAAAATCCTCCTGCCGTTTCACTCCCTCTTTCTTTATCGTACTCTTGGCGGGTAAATTTTTGTTATTTGTCAGTAAGACTCAGGAGTTAATGTGATTGGAAAGACGGGTAAAATGGTTTTAGGCACCATGGTTTGTGTGGTTTTTGTGATGGTGGTATTGACGCTGGGTATGACTTATATCTATCCAACTTACATGCAACGCACTACGCCACAGGCCTGCACCAGCTTAACGCCGCAAAACGCAATGGACTTGATCACCCGTGATTATATGCAAAACAAACTGCCTAACTGGGGCAACGATAAAGACAACCTTGGTACAGAAGTTCCTAGTCTGGCATTTATTGCCGATACCGTAAAAGATGATAAAGGCACTTACATTATTCCATTCAGCGCCAAGGGCCCTGACGGCACACTGAAATATCTGGCTCATCTGAACTGTACAAATAAATACATCAAATACGATACTGTCGATTAACAGTCACGCCGTCAGACGACGGCGTGTACGCCGCCCTCCAGCTTGTAGAGGTTCATGATGCGAATTCTGATTTTAGGTGCCACGGGAATGGTGGGTCAGGGAGTTTTGCGCGAAACTCTGCTGGCCAAAGACGTCAGTGAGGTTATCTCATTGGCAAGATCGCCGGTCGAGCCGTTACCGCCTGGCGATCCCGCTCACAAACTTACCCAGCTTGTACACCGCGACCTCTTCGACCTCGACAGCTTTATTCCTCAATTAACCAATCTTGATGCCTGTTTCTTCTGCCTGGGCGTGTCGTCGCTGGGGATGAGCGAAGCCGATTACTCGCACATTACCTATGACTTGACTCTATCGGTTGCGAAAATGCTGTTGCCGCATAACCCAATGATGACTTTCGTTTACGTCTCGGGTGCTGGCACCGATAGCACTGAGAAAGGGAAAAGCATGTGGGCGCGAGTCAAGGGAAAGACCGAAAATGCGCTGCTGGATATGCCGTTCAAGGCGACTTATTTGTTCCGGCCGGGCGTTATCCAACCGCTACACGGTGTGAAATCGAAAACCAAAGCCTATCGCCTGCTGTACCCGCTTATGTGGCCATTTATTACCGTCTTGAAGCCATTGATGCCCGGCGTTATCTTGACTACCGAAAATGTTGCTTTCGCGATGCTCAACGCCGCCAGACTGTGTGAAGGCGATAAGATCATGGAATCCAAAGATATCTATCAACTCAGTAGAAGATAAATAAATGTAAATAATCGTTTAAAAGTTTTGAAATGGTAATTAGAATGCAAAGCGTTATCATTTGCATTTTCAGGGATTACTATTTTGAACTGTCTATCCAATTATAAAAAAAACGCAACACGCAGTGCCGCTGGCCAACGTTTTACCCCCAAATATTGTAAACCTAGCCTGATCGCACTGGCTATTCTGCACTGCTCCCCGCTGCTGGCGGCCACCAGCGATGCCGATAATTCTGCCTCGCTGATGACCATCACCGCCAATGCAGACGATGATGCCGCTGTAGAGTACGGCGCAACGCAGGCATCGACCGCCAACAAAAATAACACTCCGCTCAACGAAACCCCGCAGTCTGTCAGTGTCGTCACCGGCTCGATGATCGAAGATTATCAAGTGACTTCGCTGGACGATGCGATGAAGTTTGTCAGTGGCGTCACCCAGGGCAACACGCTGGGCGGTACTGAAGATGGCTTCGTAAAACGCGGCTTCGGAGCCAACAGCGACGGCTCCATCCTGCTCGACGGCGTGCGCAGTAATCAGGGTCTGGCGTTCGATTCAACCATTGATCATGTAGAAGTATTGAAAGGTTCTGCATCGCTGCTTTACGGCATCCAGAATCCCGGTGGCGTGATCAACATGATCAGTAAAAAGCCACAATACCAATGGAATACTCGCGTCAGCGGACGCACCGGCGGATCCGGCGGCGGCTCGGGAACCCTCGATGTGACTGGGCCGTTGGGCAACGGCTTTGCCTTTAGGTTGATAGCCGAACGACAATCGGAAGACTATTGGCGAAATTTTGGTAAAAATCAGCATACCCTGCTAGCCCCTTCACTGAGCTGGTTTGGCGAGAAAGCCAGTTTTAATATTAGTTATGAAGAGTTTAAATACGACGTGCCTTACGACCGCGGCACGGCGTTTATCAACGGCAAACCGTTAGACATCCCCTACAAAGAGCGAATCGACGAAGCGGCCAACCACGCCTGGGGAAAAAATAAACGCCTGAACACCACTTGGGAATACGAGCTTGGCCCTGACTGGAAAACCCGTTTGTCCTATGCCTGGATGCAGCGCCGCTATGACAGCAATGAGGTCCGCGCCACTGCTATCAACACCACCACCGGAGCGGTCACGCGCCGCGCCGACGCCAACCGGGGCTTCAATCACCAAACCAGCCTGACCTCGTGGGACTGGATTGGCGAACCGCAGGTGTTCGGCATGACTCATGACCTGTTGATTGGCGCAGAATACGAAAAAGTCGAGACCTACAAGCAGTATTCCTATCGCGGCAAAGTTAACTCTGACTTCAATATGTACGATCCGGTTTATCAGGTCGCGCCCATCACCAACAGTTCGACGTATTCAGACAGCAACAGCAATTTACGATCGACAATTTATAATCACTCGATTTATGCCAAGGACAGCATTCATTTCACCGAGCACTGGATTGGGGTCATTGGCGGGCGTTATCAGCACGTCAATCAGAAAGGTTCGCAAGGTTTTGTCACCCCGCTAGAAACGCAGAACTATACCGTGAACAAGTTCCTGCCTCAGGTTGGACTGGTGTACAAGCTCAATGAATCGCTGTCGTTCTATGGCAATGTCAGCAAGTCGTTTACCCCGTCCACCGACGTTGATGACAACGGAACTACCGCGCAGCCCGAGCTGGGCACAACCTATGAAGTGGGCAGTAAGTGGCAGATAACCCCGCGCCTTGATGCCACTTTGGCACTGTATCGTATTGATGAGAAAGACATGTCAGTTTACATCAATGGGGTAACGCGAAATATTCCAAAGGCGCGATCCAGTGGAATAGAGCTGGAAATGAACGGCGAGGTTGCCAAAGACTGGAACCTCAGCGCCAACTACGCCTATGACAAAACCGAGATCGTGAAAGATAATGTTACGCCAGACAACGTTGGCAATCGTCTGGTCAATGCCCCCACGAATATGGGCAGTCTGTATCTCAGTCACACACTGCGCTGGGTGCCGGTTCAGGGCGATATTCGCCTCGGCGGCGGAGCGCGTTATGTCGGTAAACGCGCAGGCGATCCGGAAAACAGCTTCACCATGCCGGCTTACACAGTGGCGGATGCCTTTATCTCGTGGGACAACCAACTGTTAGGCAAACACACCCAGCTACAGCTGAACATCAATAATATTTTCAACAAAGAATACTACACCTCCAGCGCCGGTAACTTGCGCGTCGAGGAAGGTGAGACGCGCAATGTGGTGCTGTCGGCCAGTGTAGATTTCTAGGCAGTATTCTGACCAAGTTTGAAGGCAACCAACGCACTGACGGGAAATTCCGGCAGTGCGTCATTTATTTCGCAGCGGGAAGCTGTGTCCAATAGGTGCCGGTAAGCGGTATCGGTAAAAATTGCTGATACATCTGTTGCAGCGTTTGCTGTGGGTCCAGCGAGGCAAACAGTTGTGGATAAAACGCCTTGGCAAACATTTCTACGTCGAGCAAATGATACGGACTTAGATAAAAATTATGCCACAGGCTGTAGGCTTTGCCGTCTTTCACCGCGCGCAGGCTCGATAAAATTGGCTGCTTCGACATCAGATTTCTAAAACTCTCCTCGGCCTGTTCACGACTGACCAAAGGACCTAGCTGTAAATCATCCGGTTTTTCAGCGCCCGACATGCCGGTCGTCATATAGATATCCGGGTTGGCGATGATAACTGACTCTGGGTTCATCTCGCCGTAAACACCTTTGAACATATTTTTTGCAATGTTCTGACCACCGGCAAACTCCAGTAAATCAGCCAGATTACCCTTGCCCACCGTGGTACAGCAGCTCTCTTTGCGGCCCAGATGCAGTTGCAGCATCACCTTGGGTTTGGGTCCTTTGTAGGTCGCCAACGTGCGGCTGATATATTGCATATGCTGCTGATAAAATTCAATAAATCGACCTGCTTTCTGCTGCGTATTTAGCACCTCGCCCAGCAGCCTGAGACTGGGTACGGTGTTATGCAGCGGGTCAACACGGAAATCGACATAAATAAAAGGGACTTCGGCCTTGGTGAGCTGCGCTTCAACCGTTCCTTCGCTGGAAGGGCGTTTTGCATAGCGCGGCAAAATGACTAAATCAGGTTTGAGCGCCAGGATATTCTCGACGCTCATCTGGTCGTAACTCACCGTGCCGAGCTGAGGAATGGTGGCAATATGAGGGAAAGCCTTAACGTAGAGCTGCCAGCTTTGTGGATCGTAATGCAACATATCGCCCGGCCAACCGACAACGTGCGCCGAGGGATCACCGTTTTCAATCAGTG
The DNA here is from genome assembly GCF_000257645.1 of Serratia sp. M24T3. Lineage (GTDB taxonomy): Bacteria > Pseudomonadota > Gammaproteobacteria > Enterobacterales > Enterobacteriaceae > Rouxiella. The sequence goes on along the minus strand of NZ_AJHJ01000006.1, from coordinate 40,158 downwards.
CCAGACTGTACAACATGCGGCTTTCACCGAGAATAATACGCTGCGGGTTGTCTGGCACCTCGACTTTACGCTGATAGATATCTACCACCGTTTTGGCCTCTACGCCAGACGCCAGCGCCCCGCCGCCTATTGCAATAGTGATGGCTATTGCCCAACTTGAAAAACGCATAAGGCCTCAAAATTCATCTTCAAAGCCTTGGATGATAATGATTATTATTATTTTTCGCAATCAACAGGTGGCGTGGTATCACCTTCACCCAAAGTGCGCTGCATCATGATGGTGTTCACCCAGCGGCCGTGCTTGAATCCGACTCCGGTTAGCTGGCCGATGGTGTGAAAGCCCAACGACTGATGCAGCCTCAGTGAAGCAATGTTTTCGCTGTTTCCAATCACTGCCATCATCTGCCGCCAGCCGCCACGTTCGGCGCGTTCGATAGCCTCGGCCATTAGCCTCTTGCCCAGCCCTTTACCCTGCTGACCCACGGCAATATATACCGAACCTTCAACGGTAAAACGGTAAGCGTAACGCGGTCTATAGGGCGAAAGATAACAATACCCCAGCACTTTGCCCTGCTGGCGCGCAACCAGATACGGCAGACCTTTTTCCAACACCGTTTTGCGACGCTGCTGCATTTCTTCCACCGAGGGCGCTTCAGTTTCAAAGCTGGATAACCCGTGGATAACGTGATGGGCATAAATCGCCTGAACCTCGGCCATATCGGACTCGCTGGCGTCTGCCAGTTCAATCTCCTGCTCGTCGTAACGCGCTGCAAACATAGCTATTTTTCACTCGCTGATTGATTTGAATTAAGAGTAAAGTAAACAGATAACTTAATGTAGCTTTGCAAACTTATCATCATCATAAGAAAAACTTTGCCATGAAACGAATCATCCCGCAAAAACTGAACCTTGAGCAGTTGGCGACTTTCGAACTGGTGGTACTGCACGGCAGCTTTTCTGCCGCGGCCGAGCAGCTGGGTCTGACTCAACCGGCTGTCAGCCTGCAAATTCGTCAGCTGGAAAAATTCTTCAACCTCAAGTTGCTGGAACGCATTGCCAAAAAGATGAAACCCACCTCGGCTGGATTCACCCTGCTGGAACACAATATATTGATAAATAACGCCATTGATGAGGCTTTACAGTCGATGGCAGTCCATGCTCACGAAATCAGTGGGCAAGTCACTCTGGGCACTGGCGCCACCGCCTGCATCCATTTACTGCCGCCGCTGCTTGGTCACTTAAAGCAGCAATGGCCAGAGTTGGACGTCAACGTCAAAATAGGTAATACCGATGAAATGTTGAAAGCGGTCACGGAAAACCGTCTTGATTTGGCACTGGTAACCTTGCCGGCTGCGGGCAACAACCTGTCGATTACGCCAGTGTATGAAGAAAGTTTCGTTGTTATTCAACAGGCACAGCCTCGGCTTTTACTTGATGAAATAACGCCTGAACGGCTGGTCAATCTGCCATTAATATTGTTTGAAAACGGCAGCAGTACGCGGCAGTTGATCGATGACTGGTTTCAGCGGCAGGGTTTGAGGCCGCACCCTATCATGGAACTTGGCAGCGTCGAGGCGATTAAGCAGATGGTGATGGCCGGTTTAGGCGTGAGCATTGTGCCGCAGTTGGCGATGAGTCAGCCTCAAAATTCCAGCCGCCTCTGCTCGCACCCGCTGAATCCGCCTTTAAATCGTCAGCTTGCCGTGGTGCTGCGACAGGATAAACCGCTGAATAAAGCACTTAAGAAAGTGGTGGACGGGCTTTTGGCTCTGGGCGCTCCCAGCATGTTGCCAGCTATAAGTAAAACTGATTAGGTGATGTGAAACTCCTCTTTGCTTCCAGGCGATTAACGGCCCATTATCTTGGCAGGCTTAGGCCAGGGAAGACCGGGTTGAGGCTGTACTTATTTATATTCTGCCGCAGAGCACGTTTTATGACCGATTCAGCTGTTGCCTCAACCTTAACTTTTCGCCGTTCTTTATTAGCCGTGCTTGGACTGGCGCTGGTATTGATGCTTTCTGCTTTAGATCAAACGGTAATTGGCAACGCCATGCCGTACATCGTCGCCGATTTAGGTAATTTCAACCTCTATTCCTGGGTAGCCACCAGCTATTTGCTGACCTCGATTATCACCGTGCCGATTTTTGGTCGCCTGGGTGACTACTATGGCCGTAAATATTTTGTGATTGCCGCGACCGTGCTGTTCACCCTCTCCTCCGCGCTGTGCTCGTTTGCCGGCAGCATGCAGATGCTGATCCTCTGGCGTGCGGTGCAAGGTATTGGCGGCGGGATGCTGGTTGGCACCGCGTTTGCCTGTATTCCTGAACTGTTTCCCGATACTCGACAGCGCCTGCGTTGGCAAATATTGTTCAGTACTGCATTTAGCATCGTTAATGCCTTGGGGCCGACGCTTGGCGGGATCCTGACCGAACAGTACGGCTGGCGCTCCGTGTTTTACCTTAATTTGCCGCTGGGGCTGGTGGCGCTGGTGGTGTCGTGGATTTATCTGCCCTATATCAGGCCGTCGAAGAAGGCTGCGATCCGCCTCGATTGGCTGGGAGCGCTGCTTATCATGTGCGTGCTGGGCAGCATGCAGCTTTTGGCAGAATTCCTGCCCAGCAACGGTTCGGCCTTTACCCTGATAGCACTGATGCTGGCCTGCGGGATAAGCGGCGCGGTGCTGGTATTCCAGCAGCGGCGTGCGCATTCGCCTATCCTGCCGCCGCCGTTGTTTGCCATCGGACCGATCAGACAGTTGTTTATGATTTCGATTCTGATTGGCGCGGTGCTGTTTACTCTGCTGTATTTTATGCCGCTTTTATTTCAGGGGGGCTATGGGTATTCGCCGAAACAGGCAGCATGGCTGATAACGCCGATGGGGGTCAGCATTACCGTCAGCGCCATTATTAATGGCCGTATCGTCACGCGCATGCGTAACCCGATGCGCCTGCCACAGATGGGTCTGCTGGTGACCGCCACCGCCTGCGCAATACTCGCCCTGATTGGCGGCAACGGCCATTATGGCGTGCTGATGGGGTTGATGATGATGGCCGGGATCGGCATCGGGTTCATTCTGCTTAACGTGACCATTTTTATTCAGACCCTCGCCCTGCGCGAATATCTGGGCATCGCGACCGCACTGACCCAGTCGCTGCGTCTGGTTGGCGGGCTGCTTGGCACCGCGCTAACCGGTGCTGCGGTCACCAAATGGTACGGCGTACACGTCGGCGGTAAACTGCTTGAAGCCGGTGACAGGCAAGTTCCCGAGGCGGTTAGCCAGTACTTTGCCGATCCTCAGGTGCTGTTGCAGCCCGTCGCGCAGCAGTTTGCTCAGTACTATCCGCTGGCGCGCAGTGCAATCGTCAACGCGATTGATATCGGCCTGGCGGTTTCTGCGCTGCTGGCTTTGCTGGCGTTTTGGCAATCGACAAGACTGCCGCTGATTCAATTTCCCGGCGTTAAACAGCAGCCAAAGGAAAACCACGAAATTCTTGAGTAAAATAAGCGTAATGTCTGAGTTTTTTAACGTTTAACGGCTACACTGGTTGTCACTTTCCTCAGAGGGACGCAAAAGTAATGAAAAGAATGACACAGCAAGACATGACGGAAAGCGAGCAACGTGAGTTGAAGACTCAGCTAGACAGGGCGAGAAAGGCCCAGGGACGAGAGCTGACAAACTCCGAGAACAACCGTATTAAAGACGATTATATTGATGCATTGATGGCTGAAAAAGAGAAAGTCGCCAGCAAGGCGCGCGCAGAAAAACGCCGTGCCAAAGCCAATGCCACGCCAAGCACTTCGGCAACTTATGATTGGACCGCAAGAACCCATCCGCGCGGCCGTCGCTAGAAAATATTAAGCACTGACGTTATGGGCAGCCTAGGCTGCCCATTTTTATGGCCTGAATTGGCAATTCATTGCAGCCCTTTCATCAATAAGCGCTCATGCCTGAGAAATCTTTTTAGGACCTAAGTTCAGCAGCAGAAAAGTTTATGCCATCAAAAACTAAATCTGGTAATCAATGACCGCATCGGTACCCGTTTGTGGCTGTTTGAAAACCTTTTCCTTGATCTCATTAATCGACAGACTTTGATTGCACAATTCGATAAAGCGCCAAACATAGTTACGTTGTAACTGAGCGCGCTTAAGGCCTAACCATACGGTGTTGGATTCAAAAAGGTGTTCTGCGTTAATCAGTTGCAGCCCGCGATCGCGGTCTGGGTCAAAGGCTTTATCGGCCAGTATCCCAACGCCCAATCCTAGCTCGACATAAGTTTTAATCACGTCAGAATCCTGGGCACTGAGTACGATATCCGGATTTAAACCTTGCTGCTCGAAAGCGCTGTCAACTCTTGAACGCCCGGTTATCCCCTGACGATAAGTCACCAAAGAATACTGATTGAGATGTTCCAGTGTCAGCGGCTGCTGTTCAAGCAATGGGTGGCCGTCCGGGACCAGAATTGCATGATGCCAGCGATAGTAAGGGAACGAGGCTACCGAAGGGTCGCTTATCAGCTTCTCGCTGGCAATCGCCACGTCCGCCTGCCCGCTCAGCAGCATCGCCAACACTTCCTGCGGCGATCCTTGATGCAGCTCCAGCCGTACCGCAGGGTAAACCGCGCGAAACGCCTTGATCACCCGAGGAAGACTGTAACGCGCCTGCGTGTGAGTCGTGGCAATGGTCAATACTCCGGCGTCTTCCTTGGAGAAGATGTCAGCCAGACGACGGATGTTTTGTGCCTCGTTGAGAATACGTTCAGCGACAGCCAGCAGCTCTTTGCCAGGCTCAGTCAGTCCCAGCAAACGTTTGCCGCGTCGAATAAATATCTCAACCCCAAGCTCGTCTTCAAGCTCACGAATGTGTCGACTTACCCCTGACTGTGAAGTGAAAAGCATGTTCGACACTTCGGTCAGGTTGTAATTGCATCGCGCTGATTCCCGAATAATTTTTAGCTGTTGGAAATTCACCGTGCACCCCTGTTAGTTTTACTTGTCGACTATTCTTACGTTCAAGTAAGCAGTAGGACAAATACGAAAAAATCGTTACTTATGCTTTTTCCTAATAAGGGGTGATGCTTTATATCCGTTTGATGCAGTATTTCAATGATTATTGGCCGACTTTACTGAATGTAATCAGCTCGAATAAACACCTTTATTATGCCGGAACAGGCGTTAATACCGGCTTGCCGGAGAAATGGGCGTTAAGGTTGCCGAGCACCAGTTGCATCATATTATTCATGGCCTGTGGCGAGCGGCCAGCAACGTGCGGTGTCATGACCAAATTACCGGTAATGCCAATCAGCGCTTCGGGGACGTCAGGCTCGCCGTCGAGCACGTCAAGCGCTGCGCCAGCAATGCTATGGTTGTTGAGACTTTCAATTAGCGCGGTGGTATCAACCACGGTTCCGCGAGCGATATTAATCAGAAAACCGCTTGGGCCTAATTCACGTAATACGTCGGCGTCTATCAGTTGGCGTGTGTCTTTACCGCCCGGCGTGGCAACCACCAAATAATCAGCCCAGCGCGCCAAGGCTTCACGGCTATCAAAATATTGGTATGGGCTATCTATAATCGGTCGGCGATTGAAATACCCCACCGGCATGTCAAAACCTCCGGCGCAGCGTTTGGCTATCTGCATACCAATATTCCCAAGGCCGATAATACCGAGTTTCTTACCGAACATGCCCGGCGTTACCACGCGGGAGCGTGCCCACTGGCCGGTACGAACTCGGTGGTCAAAATCGGGGATATTACGCGTTATGGCCAGCATCAGGGCCAAAGTATGGTCTGCAACGGCAGAATTATTGGTGCCTGGCCCGTGGGTAACCTGAATATTTCGCGCTTTGGCTGCCTGAGTATCGATTAATTCAAAGCCGACTCCCTGCGCACAAATTATCTCCAGCTTCGGCATCGATGCCATCTGCTGCGCTGAAAGGCCGATAGACCCCACGGTTAACACCGCGCGAATTTCTGCGGCCAGTTTTGGGTCAAGGTTGTCACGCTCCTGCGGCGTTCGAGCATAATGGACTTCATAGCCCGCCGCGGCATAATGCGCCGGGAAGCCAGGGTCCATTTCAAAATGGCATAACAGTGGAATATTCATCGGTAATCCCCCAAAAAAATCATCGTCAGGCGTAAAAAACGGCCTTGCATGACGTCATATGGCGCTTTAAACGCGCTCGAAAAAAAATAACTAGCCTGCTATTTACTATCCGGTAACAACTTCAAGTTGTACAGTATTTCGGCCAAATCATCTGTTTCAAGGTGCGTTTTGTAAACTCGTCTACACTCCAAATATGCGCTTTGCACAACTTTGATTGTTTACTTTCCCGGAGATTGTCTAACGATGGCCAAAGCCCCACCTAAAAAACCCGTTAAACCTACGGCTTCACTCGACACCCAAATTAAACCTCAGGCCCAAGTAGATGTTGAAGTTAACGAGCAAGGAGTGCGTCTGATCCATCCCTACAGCGATGGAGAACTGGTTAAAAACTTTGATAGCGGCCACAAGACTCGCGTTCGCGAAGGTTTGCCTGTGCCATTAGGCGCAACCTGGGATGGATTAGGCGTCAACTTTGCTATTTTCTCGGCCAATGCCACCAAAGTTGAGCTTTGCCTGTTTAATGACGATGGCGAAGAATATGACCGCATCGATCTGCCAGAATATACCGATGAAGTCTGGCACGGCTACCTTCCCGATGCGCGCCCCGGCCTGCTTTATGGTTATCGCGTACACGGTCCCTATGCTCCGCATGACGGCCATCGTTTTAACCCGGCCAAACTGCTGCTCGACCCTTACGCCAAGCAAATCGTCGGTGATTTGAAATGGGACGATGCACTTTTTGCCTACGATATGGAAAGCGACAAGAAAGACCTGCACATTGACGATCGCGACAGCGCGCAGTTTCTGCCTAAGTGTCGAGTTATCGACCCTGCTTTTTCATGGTCCAGATCGCGTAAAAATCCCGTGCCGTGGGAACATACCATCATCTATGAAACTCACGTTCGCGGCTACACCATGCGCCATCCGGCGGTACCCGAACATCTGCGCGGCACCTTCTCTGGCATGAGCACGCCGCAAATTGTCGATTACATTAAATCGCTGGGCATCACCTCAATCGAGCTGATGCCTATCCACGCCTTTACCGATGACCGTCATTTGCAGGATAACGGCCTGCACAACTATTGGGGCTATAACACACTGAGTTTCTTTGCGCCGCATCCTCAATATATGGCGACGCACACTATCAGTGAGTTCAAGCAGATGATCGCCGCGCTGCATGCGGCCGAAATCGAAGTGATCTTGGATGTGGTGTATAACCATACCGCCGAAGGCAATGAACTTGGCCCGACGCTGTCGTTTAAAGGCATTGATAACGCTAGCTATTATCGCCTAATGCCGGAAAATAAACGCTACTATATCAACGATACCGGGACCGGTAATACCTTAAACCTCAGTCATCCGCGCGTGTTGCAGATGGTGACTGACTCGCTGCGCTATTGGGCGACTGAAATGCAGGTCGACGGTTTTCGCTTTGACCTGGCCACCATTCTTGGGCGCGAAAGTTACGGTTTTGATGAAGGCTGCGGCTTCCTCGACACCTGCCGTCAGGATCCGATTTTAAGCCAGTGCAAGCTGATTGCCGAACCTTGGGACTGCGGCCCCGGCGGCTATCAGGTTGGCGGTTTCCCTCCCGGCTGGGTGGAATGGAACGACCGCTTCCGCGATACCGTCCGTCAATTCTGGCGGGGTGACGAGGGCCAGCTGGCGCAGTTCACCACGCGCCTGTCCGGCTCTGCCGACATCTTTAACCATCGCGGCCGCAAGCCTTACGCCTCGGTCAACTTTATCACCGCGCACGATGGCTTCACCCTCAACGATCTGGTCTCTTATCAGGATAAACACAATGATGAGAATGGCGAAGGGGGTCAGGATGGCACCGATAACAATATTTCAGCCAACTACGGCGTAGAGGGCGAAACCGACGATCCGGCAATCAACGAGCTGCGCGTCAGGCAAATGCGCAACATGCTGGCCACGCTGTTCTTCTCGCAGGGCACGCCGATGCTGCTGGCGGGTGACGAGTTTGCCCGTTCGCAAAACGGTAACAACAACGGCTACTGCCAAGATACGCCTATCGCCTGGGTTAACTGGGAAATCGGCGACAAAGGCAAGGCGTTAATCCTGTTTACTTATCGACTGATTGCCCTGCGCAAGCGTTTTCCAATTCTGCACCGGGGTCGCTTCCTCACGGGTGAATTGCATGAAAAGCTCGATGTAAAAGATGTAAGCTGGTTTCAGCCTAACGGAGAGGAAATGACCGATGAGGCCTGGGGTGACGCGCACGCTAAATGTATCGGTATGCTGCTGGACGGTCGCGCACAGCCCACCGGCCTGATGCGTTACGGTTCGTTGAGCACCGTATTGCTGCTGTTTAATGCCGCCCATGAAGATGTGGTGTTTACACTGCCGTCGGTGGCACATGGTCAAAGCTGGCGCCACATTCTGGATACTTTCCAACCGGATGATATTTATGAGCACAGCTTCGACTTTGGCCGAGAGTATAAATGTACTTCACGCACCGTGGTGCTGTTCGAGTTAATGAGCTTGCCGAAATAAACTCAGGCAGGCGGCGGCGATAATCTTTCGCCTACGCCTGCCCTGTTGTCTGTGCAACGCAGCCTACAGATTACCGTGCATCAGCCAGGCTTTCAGTCCCAATGCATCGTGATAGTGGGAGTAACCGCGAGGCCCGCCAGCAATCACCATCAATACGTCCTGCCCTTTAATCTTGCTGTAGATAATCAGACAGTGCCCGGCCTGATCGGTAAAGCCGGTTTTTTGCAGCACGATATTCCAGGTTTTATTGTTGATCAGCCCGTCAGAGCTGCGATACACCAGTTGTCCGCGTCCCGGATGCACCACGTAGCGTTTGTCTGTTGAAAGCTGACGAATTAATGCGTAGCGATAAGCATGCTTGGCCATTATTGCCAAATCATGCGCCGAGGCGGTATTTCGCGGCGTTAAGCCGGTCGGATCATAAAAATGAGTGTTCCGCATACCATAAGCTCGCGCCTTGCGATTCATCTGGCGCACAAACGCCTTGCGACCGCCGGGATAATAACGGCTCAGCGCTGCAGCGGCGCGGTTTTCGGAAGACATCAGTGCAATGTGCAACATATCTTTGCGTGACAGCACCGAGCCAATCGTCAGGCGGGAATGGGTATGCTTCAGCAAATCGCGGTCCGCCGAGGTTACCGTGATTTTTTGCTGTAATGACTGTTTGCTGTCGAGCACCACCATCGCGGTCATTAGCTTGGTTAATGAGGCTATGGGGTAAGCCCGTGTGGTGTTTTTCTGGTAAAGCACCCGGCCATTGGTGGCGTTCATCACCAAAACCGATCGTGACAGCATGCGGGGATAAGTTTTAGCCAGCGCGCTGGTTGAGACCAGTGAAGCGAATAGCGCAGTAGCCAGCAGCGCGAAACGGATAGTTTTAGAAGCAAGATTGCGGGAAAAAAATGACATGACGACCATAAGACTTTAAAAATGAATGTATGACTTCAACAACATAGTGACAATCCAGCCGCTTTCCTGAAGACAGTGCAGGGGATCGCGCTTTTTCTGCCAGACAAAAGCTCCCCCTAAGACAAATACTGCCCAACTTGCATCAAGCGACCAAAAAGTAAATTGTAAAAAAATCGTTGCAGAACAAAACGGCCCCGCCCAGTAGGGATCGGCAAAACCGTTTTGAGAAATTTCTTAGCCAGAGTCAGAGTGATTTATCGGCTTTTCGCAAATAGGCCTTAAACTGCGGCGTCATCGTAATTTTGAAGCCGTTCGGCTCTTTAGTAATCAAATACACCGCCAAATGCTCTTTCTCGGCCAAAGCCAACGCTTTTTGGGTGCCTAGCACCATCAGGCCGGTATCCCAGCCATCGGCTTCCAGCGCCGTTGGAGCAATCACGGTAGCAGAAACTAATTTGTGGGTGATTGGACGCCCGGTTGCCGGGTCGATAATGTGCGAAAGGCGTTTGCCATCCAGCTCATAGTAGTTTCGATAGCTGCCGGAGGTACTGATCCCCATGCCTTGCAAATCAACAATCGCTTCCACGGCGTTTTCTTTATCGGTGGGTTTTTGAATAGCGACCTGCCAAGGTTTGCCCTCAGGGTTATGGCCGCGTGAGACAACGGCTCCGCCCACTGACACCAGATAATTACTTATCCCGTTTCCTTCAACTAAACGAGCAAGGTGATCGGTGGCATAACCTTCGCCCACGGTAGATAAATCGACGTACATATTGGGCATATCTTTTTGCAGAAAATCGCCATTAACTTGCTGAATCACCTTGAGATGTTGCAGACCAATTTCTGCACGGGCAGCATCGATTTGCTGTTGGGTCGGCATTTTTACCGGCTCTTTGGTCGGGCCAAAGCCCCAAAGATTCACCAGCGGACCGACGGTGATATCCATCTCATTATCGGTTTTATGACCAATACGCAGTGAAGTGATAATGGCATCGGCCATCCCATTGCTGATTGGCTGCGGGTCAGTGCCCTGATATTGATTGAACCGGGAAAGCACCGAATCGTTTTTGTAGGTCGACAGCTCATGATCGTCTTCTTTCAACTGGGCTTCAATTTGCTGGCGCAGCTCTGGCTCACGGCTTTTATCCAGACCTACCATGCTAACGCGATAATAGGTGCCCATGGTTGTACCAGATATAACGACGGCAGGCTGGTTTTCATTTGTCGGCCCGCAGGCGCCGAGCAGCGCCCCACAGCCGATAACCAGAGAAGTAGCAATAAGATGACGATAGGACAGCATGAAAACTCGCTTAGCGAAACGCATAAAAAGTTGATACTCAGACTTTCAAACTAACAGCCTAGAGGTCCAAGGTATTGATATCCATACATCGAAAGACAATAAACTTGCGAGATATCAAAACCGTAGGCCTGAGAGTATACAGATCTTATTAAACCTCGCGTTAACGATGCCAACACAGAGTTACCTGTTTTCCTGTCGTTTAAACGTGATTTATTTACTGCGTTTAGCGTGGCGTTCCCAGTTTTCCTGCTTGGCGGCGGCAGATTTTTTCAGCGCGACATAACAGGCTCCCGCCCCGCCGTCTTTACCCAAGGCGACGCTGAAAGCCTGCACCTCATCGAGCTGTTTAAGCCATTTCGCCAGATAGCTACGAACAATATTGGGGTGACTTTCATCATGACGGCCGCGACCGTGTACGATAAGCAAGGTGCGTAGATTTTGTGCCTGCGCCTGCAAGAAAAAGCTAAATAGCTCCTGGCGACAGGTTTCAACCGGTTTGCGTAACAGGTTAAGGCTCGCTTCAAGTGGATATTTACCGTGGCGCAACTTGTCCAGCACGCCCTGCTGCACGCCATCCTGCTTGTATTCCAGCGGTTCGGCACAGTCGATCACCTCGAGAAATCCTGTGGTGAGAATGTTCTCGGGCTCTTGTAGCTCCTCTGGGCAAGACTTGAGGGTTTTATGATGGTTTTTTAAGTAAACCACCTGATTATTTTCTGATAATTTTTGTACGTCGGCCATTTCCTGAAAGAAAAGAAAATCCTCATTCTCATCATCATTTTTCATCGCTTGCCTCCCGACGTAGCTGAACGTTTTATGCACTTTTCGAGGATGACGGCTGTCTATGCTGGCCCATCAACCCCAAATTTTGAGTGTATAGAAAAATGCTCTGGCTGCAATCTTCCTGGATTAATTTAGTGGCTATTAGCCCGGTGATACTCAGATAACTCCCTGTAACATTGCGTGTTATTGAATTGCTTAAAAAATAGGTTATAAATTTCGGTATATACTTAAAAGCTGGAACAGAAAACCATCAATACGCGGCTTTACTGTTTCCATTAAAAGTGAGGAGAAAAGATGCCGTACCTTGATGACAATCTGGTTGTATTTACTGACCTCGACGGATCGCTACTGGACCATAACAGTTACAGCTGGCAGCCGGCTCAGGAATGGCTAGATAGACTGAGTGCGGCGCAGGTGCCGGTTATTTTGACTACCAGCAAAACCTCCGCCGAAGTTGCCGAACTTCAGCAACAGCTGCAACTTACGCAGCACCCTTTTATTGCTGAAAACGGTGCGTTGATTGGCCTGCCTGCTGGCTGGCCCTCGCGCGAGAACTCGTCAATCAGCCATGTTATCGGTTTGGCATATTCAGAAATTCGCCATACTCTGGTCAGCCTGCGTCAACGTTATGATTTTGAATTTCGCGGTTTTGGCGATGTCAGTGTCCAACAGGTCATTGACTGGACCAGTCTGCCGCAAGAAGGGGCAAAACTGGCGATGCAGCGTGAAGCCTCTGAACCTATCGTCTGGTTTGGTAATGATCTGGATTTCGCTCGTTTCGAGAAATTTTTACAGGCCGAGAAACTTGCTCTAACTCGCGGTGGCCGCTTCTGGCATGTCATGGGCGTCGAGGCCGGTAAAGGTCCGGCGGTGCACTGGCTCAGCCAACAATACCACCAGCGCACCGCAAGGCCGGTGGTTAGCATCGGTTTGGGTGATGGTCCCAACGATATTGGCATGCTTAATGCCACTGATTATTCAGTCATTATTCTCGGTCATCATGACCGCCCCATGCAGCTCGACAAGGAGAAGCACGTTTTTCGTACCAGCCAGCACGGACCTGAAGGTTGGAAGCAGGGGCTTGACCACATCATCAGCCCGCCATCTACTCCACAACAATAAGGCCCTGGAAAACTGGAGCTAAAGCGACAGATCCGCGGGTACTTTTAGAGAGGTTCCTATGAGCGACTTTTATCAGGACGGCATCATTACTAATTTTCACAATCTGACAAAACGAAAATTAGAAGAATTGGAATACGATTTACAGGTATTTTCTGGTCGCCGCTCAATGGGTTTGATTCTCCCTTCCCTATTCTCGGAGCTTGAAGGGCCTGCCTTATCCAAGATTGTCGATGAACTGACCAAGGTTCCCTACCTTGAAGAAATTGTTATTGGACTCGATCGCGCCGACCGCGATCAGTTTCTTTTCGCCCGCGAATTCTTCTCCAGGCTGCCGCAAAGACACCGTATTTTGTGGAACGACGGTCCGCGACTCAAGGCATTGGATGAAGAGTTGAAGAAAGAAAATCTCTCGCCAATGGAACCGGGAAAAGGCCGCAATGTGTGGTTCTGTGTCGGATACACGCTGGCTTCACGCCGCACCACGGTCGTTGGGTTACATGATTGTGACATCGTCACCTATAGTCGTGACATGCTTGCACGCCTGATGTATCCGGTGGCAAACCCCAATTTCCATTATGATTTTTGCAAGGGTTACTATGCCCGAGTCGCCGACGGCAAATTTAATGGTCGCGTGGGTCGTTTGCTGGTATTCCCATTGCTGAAATCGTTGCAGATAGTCTATGGCACCACTGAGTTTCTCGAGTATCTGCGCAGCTTCCGCTACCCGCTTTCCGGCGAATTTGCGATGCGAACTCACGTGCTGAATGATTTGCGTATTCCCAGCGACTGGGGCCTGGAGATTGGCGTACTTTCAGAGCTGCATCGCACCACGGCGACCAAGCGTATTTGCCAGGTGGATATCGCGGATAATTACGATCACAAGCATCAACCGATGTCTGAAGACGACGCCAGCAATGGGCTACAGCGCATGAGTATTGATATTACCAAGGCGCTGTATCGCAAAATGGCAATTTTGGGGGTTCCTATCACCTCAGAATCTTTCCGTATCCTTAAAGCCACTTATTATCGTAATGCGCTGGATATGATTGATGGCTTTGAACACGATGCTCGCATGAATGGTCTGAAGTTTGATCGACACAGCGAGGAGTCGGCGGTAGAACTGTTCTCCGGCGCAATTATGGAAGCAGGCTCGGCGTTTATTGATACGCCGAGTGAAAAACCGTTTATTCCAAGCTGGAGCCGCGTGCAGTCTGCCTTCCCGGATATGCTTGAACGTTTGCATGATGCAGTGGAGGAAGACAATAAGGGTAATGTTTAACCTGCTCCCATTTCTCGTTTAAGCACGACTCAGGACAAGATAATGTTTTTCGAGTTGAAGTAATAAATATCCGATGCCTGGCTGATTGATTGGCCAGGTTTCGTTTTAAGTTGTTGAAATTTCGACCGCAATCCTACTCAATAACATTAAATATTAATGCCAGACGATTTAATAGCGTGAATCTCCCTTAATAAACCTTAGTCAATAACTCCCTCGGGGTACGTAAACTCTTACTTAAAATAATCCACTAAAAGTATCCATTAGGTTAAAAATAACATTACGGCAACAATTGGAATATTAACCTCAAAATTTTCTGGTGGCTTTCACCGCGCAAGTTAAAAATATCCATATTTCATGGCAATCATATCTCATTGATAATGATAAATTTTATATTTAACCATTAATCTCTAACTCTAATGAGGTAATAATCGGTTGTCAGATCAATATTTATTTAAGAAAAAACCCTTTATAAATCGTGGCTTTTAAGTAAATACCCTATTTAAAACAAATATTGCACTTATCACTTATTGCAAATGATGTTAAAATTGACTCATATCAATATTGCGAGAGCGAAACCTATGATCCCGGAAAAACGTATTATTCGACGTATCCAATCTGGTGGCTGTGCAATTCACTGCCAAGATTGCAGTATTAGTCAACTATGCATTCCATTCACCTTAAACGAGCATGAACTCGACCAGCTTGATAACATCATTGAGCGAAAAAAACCGATTCAGAAAGGGCAAACGTTGTTTAAAGCAGGGGACGAACTCAAGTCTCTTTATGCTATTCGCTCCGGGACCATTAAAAGCTATACCATTACCGAGCAAGGCGATGAGCAGATAACCGGCTTCCATCTTGCCGGTGATCTGGTGGGTTTCGACGCAATTGCCGGGCTACAGCACCCAAGTTTTGCCCAGGCATTGGAAACCTCAATGGTCTGCGAAATCCCGTTTGAAACCGTGGATGACCTTTCAGGAAAAATGCCAAAACTGCGCCAGCAGATGATGCGTCTGATGAGCGGCGAGATAAAAGGCGACCAGGACATGATATTACTGCTGTCCAAGAAAAACGCTGAAGAGCGCCTTTCGGCCTTTATCTACAATCTTGCCCGCCGCTTCTCGCAACGTGGATTCTCGCAGCGTGAGTTTCGCCTGACTATGACGCGCGGGGACATTGGTAATTATCTTGGCTTAACGGTTGAAACCATCAGCCGCCTGCTGGGCCGTTTCCAGAAATCCGGCATGCTCAGCGTGAAAGGCAAATACATTACAATTGAAGACTATAGCGCGCTTTCCGTGCTTGCCGGACACCCTCTGCCGGTCGCTTCTTAAATAAACTCTCCGCTGTTACCTCTGGCAGCGGTTAATACCGGATCAAAATTAACTTTAGTTTATTGATCCGGTTCAATTTATCCTCTGTTCTGTTTCCTCTTCCTGGTTTACTCTATAACTGTGCGGTTTCAATCACAGATGTTTAGGAGGCTACCTTGGCCAAGTATCAGAACCTTCTGGTCGCTATTGACCCCAATCAGGACGACCAACCGGCGTTACGCCGTGCGGTGTATCTGGTTCAACGCAACGGCGGGAAGATTAAAGCCTTCCTGTCCATCTATGATTTTTCCTATGAAATGACCACCATGCTTTCCCCTGAAGAGCGCAGCGCAATGCGTCAGGGTGTGATCAGCGAACGTACCGCATGGATAGCCGAGCAGTGCCACTATTATGTCGAAGCAGGCATTCCCATTGATATTAAAGTGGTGTGGAATAACAAACCTTTTGAAGCCATCATTAATGAAGTTCTGGTCGGCAAGCACGATCTGCTGCTTAAGATGGCCCATCAGCACGACCGCCTCGAGTCGGTTATCTTCACGCCTACCGACTGGAATCTTTTACGCAAATGTCCTTGCCCGGTCTGGATGGTGAAAGACCAACCCTGGCCCGAGGGCGGCAAAGCGGTGGTGGCGGTCAACCTGTCCAGTGAAGAGCCTTATCACGATCCGCTCAACATCAAACTGGTTAAAGAAAGCATTGAGCTGGCTTCCCACGTCAATCAGACTGAAGTTCACCTGGTCGGCGCTTACCCGGTTACGCCAATCAATATTGCGATTGAGCTGCCAGATTTCGACCCTAGTGTGTATAACGATGCCATCCGTGGTCAGCATCTGATTGCCATGAAGGCCTTAAGACAAAAATTCCAGCTCGATGAAAAATATACCCACGTCGAGAAAGGGCTGCCTGAAGAGGTTATCCCGGATCTGGCCGAGCATTTGCAGGCTGGTGTCGTGGTTCTTGGGTCTATTGGCCGCACCGGACTTTCCGCTGCGTTTCTCGGTAACACCACTGAACAGGTCATTGATCACCTGAAATGTGATTTGCTGGCAATCAAGCCTGATGACTTCGTTTGTCCGATTACGCTGGATGAAACTAGCCAAAACCTTAAGGCGGCAGATGCCGAATAAACCCACGAAATTCGACTTCGTTTTGTGATAAAAAAAGCCAGTCACGATGACTGGCTTTTTCTTTATCTAGAAACTGGCGATCAATTACAGCGCGCGCAGGATCCCTTCAACACTATCTTTTGCATCGCCAAACAGCATGTGAGTGTTCTCTTTGAAGAACAGCGGGTTTTGAACGCCAGCATAACCGGTGCTCATTGAACGCTTAAACACGATAACATTCTGCGCTTTCCACACTTCCAGCACCGGCATACCCGCGATTGGACTGCGCGGATCTTCCTGTGCCGCCGGGTTAACGGTATCGTTGGCGCCAATCACCAGCACCACGTCGGTATCGCTGAAATCGTCGTTGATTTCATCCATTTCAAGCACGATATCGTAAGGCACTTTGGCTTCAGCCAGCAGCACATTCATGTGCCCGGGCAAACGACCGGCAACCGGATGAATACCAAAGCGAACCTTGATACCCTTGGCGCGAAGTCGAGCGGTGATATCCTGCACCGGATACTGCGCCTGTGCCACCGCCATGCCGTAGCCAGGAGTGATGATCACCGAGCTGGCGCTTTTCAGCATTTCAGCCACGTCTTCCGCGCTGGCTTCACGGTACTCGCCCATCTCCTGATCGTCACCGGTCGAGGAGATTTCGGTGCCGAAACCGCCGGCAATCACGCTGATAAACGAGCGGTTCATCGCCTTGCACATTATATAAGACAGGATCGCACCTGAAGAACCCACCAGCGCGCCGGTGACAATCAGCAGGTCATTGCCGAGCATAAAGCCCGCCGCCGCTGCCGCCCAACCCGAATAAGAGTTAAGCATTGAAACCACCACCGGCATGTCTGCTCCACCAATGGATGACACCAGATGCCAGCCGAAAGCCAGAGCGATCACGGTCATGACCAGCAGAGCCAGTACCTGAGTGGACACACTTTCGGTGCGCACAAAGATAATCAGCAACATAAAGGAAACGACCAGCGCCGCCAGATTCAGCCTGTGGCGATGTGGCAGAGCCAGCGGCTTGGAGGAGAAAATCCCGCGCAGCTTGCCAAACGCTACAATTGAACCGGTAAAAGTCACTGCGCCGATAAAGATGCCGAGGAACACTTCGACCAGATGGATATTTTCCATCACCCCTTCCATCGGCACTGCGCCACGGTCGAGGTAACTGTTAAAGCCAACCAGTACAGCCGCCAATCCGACAAAACTGTGCAGAATCGCGACCAGCTCTGGCATTTGAGTCATTTCGACTTTACGCGCCAGATAAACGCCGATCGCACCGCCGACAACCATTGCCAGAATAATCCAGCCTGTGTGGCCGGAGTCAGGTCCGAGAATGGTCACGATTAACGCGATCGCCATTCCGGTGATGCCAAAAATATTCCCCTGCCTGGACGTCTCGTGCTTCGACAATCCCGCAAGGCTGAAAATAAATAGAATAGCGGCAACAATGTATGCAGCTGTAACTAAACCCCCAGACATATGCTACCCCTTAATTCTTGCGAAACATTTTCAGCATGCGCTGAGTGACGGTAAATCCGCCAAAAATATTGATACTGGCAATCAGCACCGCGACAAAAGACAGGAAACTGACCCAGCCACCGTGACCGATTTGCAGCAATGCACCGACAACGATAATGCCTGAAATTGCGTTGGTTACCGCCATCAAAGGAGTATGCAGCGCGTGGCTGACGTTCCAGACCACGTAGTAACCTACCACGCAAGAAAGCGCGAATACGGTAAAGTGCGACAGGAACTCTTTTGGCGCGACGTCGGCCAACCAGCCAAACAACACCACAGCAATCGCCATAATGATGTATTTGGTCCACGGCGACGAAGGCTTGGCTGCGGCTTTGGCACTCGGTGCCTCGACTTTGGCAGCCTGCGGCTGAGCAGAAACCTGAATTGGCGGAGCTGGCCAGGTGATTTCACCTGATTTAACAACCGTGACGCCGCGAACGACGGTGTCATCAAAGTCGATAACGATTTCGCCGTTTTTCTCTTTGCACAACAGTTTCAGCAAGTTAAGCAGGTTAGTGCCGTAAAGTTGCGACGACTGTGTCGGCAGGCGGCTTGGCAAATCGGTATAGCCAATGATTTTCACGCCGTTTGGCGTCACGGTGATGGTATCTGCCACGGTCAGTTCGCAGTTACCGCCAGTTTGTGCAGCAAGGTCAACAATCACACTGCCCGGCTTCATTGATTCAACCATTTCACGGGTGATCAGTTTCGGTGCCGGACGGCCCGGAATAAGCGCGGTAGTGACAATGATGTCGACTTCTTCAGCCTGCGCGGCAAAGAGCGCCATTTCGGCCTTAATAAAAGCTTCGGACATCACTTTCGCGTAGCCGTCGCCGTTGCCGGCTTCTTCTTCAAAGTCGAGCTCGAGGAATTCCGCGCCCATGCTTTGAACTTGCTCTTTTACTTCCGGACGGGTATCAAAGGCGCGAACGATAGCACCCAGACTGCCCGCTGCACCGATGGCCGCCAAACCGGCAACACCGGCTCCGATAATCATTACTTTTGCCGGTGGAACTTTACCTGCGGCGGTTATCTGCCCCGTAAAGAAGCGGCCAAACTCGTGAGCGGCTTCGACGATCGCACGATAACCGGCGATGTTAGCCATCGAGCTGAGAGCATCCATAGATTGTGCGCGCGAAATACGCGGGACAGAATCCATGGCCAGCGCAGTAACATTACGCTCGGCAAGCTTTTGAATCAGTTCAGGATTCTGTGCAGGCCAGATAAAGCTGACCAGAGTAGATCCTGCCTGTAATTTATTGATTTCGTCATCGAGAGGCGCATTGACCTTCATCACGATATCGGACTGCCAAACGACATCACCCGCTTCGACCGTTGCGCCAACTGCTGCATACGCAGCATCATCAAAACTGGCCAGTTTACCTGCGCCCTGCTCGATGGCGACTGTAAAGCCGAGTTTCAGCAGTTGTTCCACCGTTTTTGGTGTTGCTGCAACGCGGGCTTCATTGGTCAACCGTTCTCTTGGTATACCAATACGCATAATTATTCCCTTCACCCTTTTATTTGATACTGCTAGTCATCGATGTAGATAGAAAATTAAAAACCTGTCGGCTTGTTTCGCCGAATTACTGACACATTTTTCAGGCCGGCTATAACCTACTGAATATCAGATTAATAAGCTACATTGAAAGCGCAGTTATGAGGGTTAAATCACCTAAAAGCGGCATAAGCCACAATCCCTCTGCTAACGGGCCAAATTACCTATTTAATTCACTTAATAATGGTAATTAAACGAGATGATTCACTCTGCAAGGCATCATCAAATCCTCACCCCGCGCAGGAAAAAGTGAGTAAAATGTAAAAAATTAACATTTATTTCACTTATTCATTGAGTCACCCTACTTATATAAGTTATCAATAGAAATTAAAGTGACCTGAGTTAAGATTTAGGGGTTGCGATTTTTAAAAAATTACTCAAGCGTTCGCCATTATTACATGCAATAATCGGGAGCTAATCTGTTACACATCAATAATTCAGCATGTTTCAACATTACTGCGCAAGGTGAAAGGATTTTTTATGAAGCAGACGAAAACGATCATCGCATCGGCCGTTGTTTTATTAATCTCGCAACTCTCTGTTTTGTCTGTAGCCAAGGCTGCAGAAGAAATCAGTCCCGAGAAAGCAGCTGCCCTAAAACCCTTTGATCGCATTGCATTTACTGGTCATTTTAATAATCTGGGCGATGCCTCTGACGAAGCATCGAAACGTGCTGATAAAGAAGGCGCGGCATATTTCTATATTCTGGATACCAACAGCGTTAGTGAAAGCGGTAACTGGCGCGTAGTGGCTGATCTATATCGTAAAGATGCCCCCAAGGCCAGCCCTAAACCGGTTCTGAACAGCGTCAATGGAGTGAGCGGCGTTAAGCAGCTGCCGAAAGAAGTCGCTTTCCAGCTCGAACCTTTTGACACCGTCAGCGTTAATGGCCTTTTCCACAGCCAGCCAGACGTTTTAGAGGCAGTAGCAGAGGCGGCGAAAGCTAAAGGCGCATACTCGTTCTTTATCGTTCGCCAAATTGATGCCAACAACGGCGGCAATCAGTACATTACTGCCTTCGTGTACAAGAAAGATGCGCCCAAGCGCGTGACCCAGAGCCCGGATGCTATTCCTTACAACTCTGAAGCGGGTCGTGCCGCGCTGGCAGCCGGTGGTGCTGAAGCCAAGAAAGTCGAAATTCCTGGCGTGGCCTCTTCCAGCACACCAAGCAGCAATGTTGGTCTGTTCTTCCAGACACAGTCTTCAACCGGTAAACGCTACTCGGTGACATTGCCAAGCGGCAATAAAGTTGAAGAAGTTAACAATATTACTGCCGCACAGATGACGCCGTTTAAAACTGTGACCTTTACGGGTCACTTCAACAGCATCACTGATGTCTCGCAAGAAGTTGCGAAGCGTGCCGATGCCGCAGGCGCTAAATTCTATCACGTGACTCGCCAGTGGCAGAACCAAAGCGGTGGCAACCTGACTGTTACAGCAGACCTGTTTAAGTAATTGAAATATGTTTAGGTTGGCTACAACCAAGGACGTCAAGTCTTTGGTTGTAGTAATCGACATCACCCACCGTGTGCGAAATGCCGCTTTTTTCGAAAATGGGG
Source organism: Serratia sp. M24T3 (assembly GCF_000257645.1). Classification (GTDB taxonomy): domain Bacteria; phylum Pseudomonadota; class Gammaproteobacteria; order Enterobacterales; family Enterobacteriaceae; genus Rouxiella. The sequence goes on along the minus strand of NZ_AJHJ01000006.1, from coordinate 19,052 downwards.
AGTCGAGAAGAATAACTCGCTGAATGACTGTTTAATGCTTTGAGGAATCTATCAGTATCTGCACCGCTAAATGCTCATCACTCTGGGTCAGTGCGAGCGGGTGTTTGCATTCCCGATGGATAGCGGCAATTTGTTCTTCGGTTAATCCATAAGGAAGATGAATATCTACGCTGTAAATATTTTGCTGCTGTGCAAGCTCAATTAAACGTACGATATTGATTTCATCGCTGACTTGGGTAGAAACCACCTGCAATGCCAACGCGTTAAGCGTGTCTTGTTTAGATTTTTCGTGGGTAGTGCGAGATCTCAACACCATGCCGAAAAAAGGTAATACGCCGTAGATGGCATCGAGAAAACTCCATTGCTTCTTGCACGATGCGGACAGGTATTCCATATAATCAAAGGAAGCTGTTTCACTACGCACATCGGGTACCAGGCGACTATCAGCCATCTCCATTCCTCTCGCGGCCAGTGCTAACTAATCTAACGTGAGTTAGAAAAGACCTTACTATTTTGAAGATAATGTTTTGAAACGATAAACACAATCATCTATATAATGGCATAGCTTTATATAATGACATAGTTTATGGCTACTTTGCCAGTGAGTTAAAGTGCTTTCCGCTTTTAACCATGGCCAAAAACTGCGTTAATGTAGACTGGGTTATAGCGTTGATGCCCTGCTCGCGCTATTCTGGAAGCCGATTTTTATGTTAACAGCAAACCAATGAATAGAATCGTTTTTGTAGAAGATGACGCCGAGGTAGGCAAGCTGATCGCTGCTTATCTGGGTAAGCATGACATTGAAGTTCTGATAGAACCACGCGGTGATACGGCTCAGGCAAGAATTGCTCTCGAACAGCCTGATTTAGTGTTGCTGGATATTATGCTGCCCGGAAAAGACGGCATGACCCTTTGCCGCGATCTGCGCCCGGCCTATGATGGCCCTATTGTGCTGTTGACGTCCCTCGATAGCGATATGAACCACATATTATCGCTGGAAATGGGCGCCAACGACTATATTCTGAAAACCACACCGCCCGCGGTGCTGCTGGCGCGCCTGCGTTTGCATCTGCGCCAGAGAACGACAGCGGGCAGCGAACCGGAAAAAACCGGCAAACCGATTCAAAAAGGCAATGCCCTGCACTTTGGCCAACTGTGTATTGATCCGGTAAACCGAGAAGTCACGCTGGGCGATGAAACGATTACTCTTTCAACTTCTGACTTCGATCTGCTGTGGGAGCTCGCCACTCACGCTGGCCGCATTATGGATCGCGAAGCCCTGCTGCTTAATCTTCGCGGCGTAAGCTATGACGGACTCGATCGCAGCATCGACGTCGCCATTTCCCGCCTGCGTCGCAAACTTTATGACAATGCCCTCGAGCCTTTCCGCATTAAAACAGTGCGTAATAAAGGTTATCTGTTTGCCCCTAATGCCTGGGAGTCGGTGCAGGGATGAGAAAGCTTTTTGTGCAGTTTTTCCTGCTGCTGCTGGTATGTTTTCTGGTCATGGCGATGCTGGTTGGTTTGGTTTATAAGGTTACCGCCGAACGCACCGGTCGCCAGTCGATGAATGACTTGATGAAAAGCTCACTTTATCTGATGCGCAGTGAGCTGCGAGAAATCCCCATTCGTGACTGGAATAAAACCATTAGCACCCTTGAACTGAACCTATCGTTCAAACTGCATATCGAGCCTTTGGGTAAACGCAAACTCAGCCCGGCGCTGGACGCCCAGCTTCGTGATGGCGAAATTATCGCCCTTGACAGCGAATACACTTTTATCCAGCGCGTTCCCCGCAGTAATTATGTGCTGGTCGTCGGGCCAATACCCTATCTGTTTTATATGCATGAAATGCGGCTGCTTGATTTAGGCCTGCTTATTTTCATCGGCCTGTCGCTGGCTCTGCCGGTATTCCTATGGATGCGGCCCCACTGGCAAGACTTGCTCAAGCTCGAAAACTCGGCCCTGCGTCTGGGCAACGGGCATCTTGATGAACGCACCAATTTTGACTCGACCTCGAGCCTTAACCGGCTGGGCATTGCCTTCAACCAGATGGCCGATAATATTAATACATTGATTGCCAGCAAGAAGCAGCTTATCGACGGCATAGCCCATGAACTGCGAACTCCGCTGGTACGACTGCGCTATCGTCTGGCAATCAGCGAAAATCTTCCTGATTCTGAACAGCAGGCGATTAACCGCGACATCGGTCAGCTGGAATCGCTAATTGATGAGTTACTCACTTATGCCCGTCTGGATCGCCCTCAGGTGGCATTACATTTAACGAAAATTAATCTACCCGAATGGATTGAAGATAAGGCCGATGACTTCCGTCTGGTAAATACTGAACATGAAATCGAGCTTCACGTTCCCAAACCCGCTGATTTTGGCGGTGTCGATTTGCGCCTGATGGAGCGCGTGCTGGACAACCTGGTGAACAACGCCCAGCGCTACGCCTCCAACACGCTGCGTATTAGCCTGTGGCTCGAGGGAGAAGAAGCCAACCTGCAGGTTGAGGACGATGGCCCCGGAATTCCACCGGAAGAGCGTCTACGTATTTTCGAGCCTTTTGTTCGTCTTGACCCAAGCCGTGACAGAGCGACTGGCGGGTGTGGCTTAGGCCTGGCGATTGTACATTCAATTGCCGTGGCCTATCAGGGTCGGGTGATGGTCGATGCCAGCCCGCTCGGAGGGGCCAGCATACGTTTTAGCTGGCCGATAAAACCCTCTTTTAACCTGGCAATCGAACCGCAGTAATCGGGCATGACCCCGCTGGCTTGCGGCGCGGGTATTCATATTTTTTTAAAGCATGGAGTAGATCATGGCGACAGCTTATTCACAGTTACGCGCAACATTCACCCGGTTATCACGTTTTAGCCACCTTTCATCCATTGCTGGATGGGACATGCAAACCATGATGCCACCGGAGGGCAGCAAGGCGCGTTCGGAAGCCTTGGCCGAACTCAGCGTACTCCAGCATCAGATACTGACCGCGGGTAAAGTCGGTGAGTGGCTGGAACAGGCCAAACAAGAAGACCTCAACGATGTTGAGCAATCCAACCTGCGTGAAATGGCGCGCCATTACCAGCACGCAGCCTTGTTGCCCGAAAGCCTGGTGGAGGCCAAATCGCTGGCCGGTGCGCGCTGTGAGCACGCGTGGCGTCGTCAGCGTCCGGCCAACGACTGGGAAGGCTTCGTCGATAACCTGCGTGAAGTGGTCAAACTCAGCCGTGAAGAAGCGACTTTGCGTTCGCAGGCTGCTGGCATTAGCCGCTATGATTCCCTGCTTGACCTGTACGAACCTGGTATGACCGCCGCCGAGCTCGACGTAATCTTTGGCGATTTGAAAACCTGGTTACCGCAGTTGCTGCAAAAGGTGGTCGATAAACAGCAATCAATACAGTTTATTCAGCCGCAGGGGCCGTTTGACATCGAACAGCAGAAACAGCTCGGGCTGAAAGTCATGAAACGTTTGGGTTTCAACTTCGATGCTGGCCGTCTTGATATTAGCGCCCACCCTTTCTGCGGCGGCGTCCCTCAGGATGTGCGTATTACCACCCGCTATAATCAGGATGAGTTTATTACCGCCATGATGGGTGTTATCCACGAAACCGGACATGCCCGCTATGAACAGAATTTACCTAAAGAATGGCTCGGACAACCGGTAGCCAATGCGCGTTCGATGGGGGTTCACGAATCACAAAGTCTGTTGTTTGAAATGCAGCTTGGCGCTAGCCCAATTTTCCTGAAATCTATTCATCCATTGGTCACTGAGCAGTTCGGCCAGCGCGACGGATTAGATCTAAACAACTTTATCAATCTTAACCAGCGCGTGCAGCCAGGACATATTCGTGTCGATGCCGACGAAGTCAGTTATCCGGCACATATCATCCTGCGCTATGAAATCGAGCAGGCGCTGATAGAGGGTGAAATTGAAGTAGAGGATATTCCGGCGCTGTGGAGCAGCAAAATGCAGCAATATCTGGGCATCGACACGATAGGTAATTATACCAACGGTTGTATGCAGGATATTCACTGGACTGATGGCGGCTTTGGCTATTTCCCGACTTACACGCTGGGAGCGATGTACGCTGCACAGTTATTCCAGACCGCAAATAAAGCCATTCCCACCCTGCAAGATGATATTAGCCGCGGCGACCTCACTGCACTGTTCCAATGGCTGAATCAAAACATCTGGCAGCACGGCAGCCGTTTCTCGACCGATCAGCTCATGGTCAATGCTACCGGTGAAACGCTTAATACTGACTATTTCCGTAAGCATCTCGAAAGCCGTTATCTGTAATATCGTTAAATTCTGTAATAACATTAATTGAAATCCCCCACCCGGTTCTGAAATTTCAGGGCCGGGTAAAAGCCCCGCCGCCTGCCCAGAATTATCTTAATTAATCTCTACAGATCCCCCTGATTTACAGACATTTATGCACCTTCAGATATCACAAGTAACCGCAACACTCAGTATGTTGTAACTAAGTAGGGTTTTGGGATGTACAAATCAGCGTCACAACAAGCATAACCCGCTGATAATTATAGATTTAATGCTTTGTACATAGCGTTACACGCCGAAACCAATCACTAACGGACACCAGACAGTAACAGGCCTAGTATTCATTCACCGGCCCCGCAGTGGGGTGGATACACAAATTAAAATTCTGAGGAATTAACGATGAAAAAGGTATTAGCTCTGGTTATTGCCGCTGCAATGGGCCTGTCTTCTGCAGCTTTCGCAGCTGAAACTACAACTGCTGCTCCAGCTGCTGCTGCAACCACCACCACTACTGCTGCTCCGGCTGCTAAAGCTCCAGTTGCTAAAAAGCACATGGCTAAAAAGAAACTACCAAGAAACACGCTGCCAAGAAGCCAGCTGCTCAAAAAGCACAGGCTGCTAAAAAGAAACCACTAAGAAACATGCTGCCAAGAAGCCTGTAGCTCAGAAAGCTCAAGCTGCTAAAAAGCACGTTGCTAAAAAACACACTGCCAAGAAGCCAGTAGCTCAGAAAGCTCAGGCTGCTAAAAAGCACACTACCAAGAAACACGCTGCCAAGAAGCCAGTAGCTCAGAAAGCTCAAGCTGCTAAAAAGCACGTTGCTAAAAAACACACTGCCAAGAAGCCAGTAGCTCAGAAAGCTCAGGCTGCTAAAAAGCACACTACCAAGAAACACGTTGCCAAGAAGCCAGTAGCTCAGAAAGCTCAGGCTGCTAAAAAGCACACTACCAAGAAACACGCTGCCAAGAAGCCAGTAGCTCAGAAAGCTCAGGCTGCTAAAAAGCACACTACCAAGAAACACGTTAAAAAAGCTGCACCAGCAGCTAAGTAATAAGTCTTTGTGAGCAAATCGTCTCACCATTATCAAGACTGATTATTTGACACCCGGTTCGCCGGGTGTTTTTTTCTCCGGCCTTATACCCCTTAGTACGATTTAAAAACGGGGTTATCACTTTAGGCAATCTTGAGGTATTGATGGACGATGCTGCGACGCTACCTGTTCGAAATTACCCTAAGTTCACTGATTCTTTGCGGCCTGATCACGTTATTCTTTTATTTCTAATGGAAACGTCATTCACCTGTCAGCATAATCAGAAACAGTTTTAAAACGAGTTAACACGACCTCCTGTTTCCTGAAAGCTATAACCAGCTATAATCAATATCTTACTCATCGACACCAGTCTTCCCCCGCACTCAAGGTCAAAACGATATGCGCATAGCTTTACCGCTTGTCTTGTGCTTTTTCTGCTTCGCTCTCCCTGCTCATGCCGACTCTTCCGATTCGGATAGCGATTCAGATGCTCCCGCGATCAGCCTTAAAGAGAAAACTGCCCTATTTTTTGGCCAGGATCACCGTACTCACGTTAGTGAAGTTAAAACCTGGCCCTGGCAGGCAATTGGTCAGATAGAAACAGCCAGTGGCAACTTGTGTACCGCCACGCTGATTTCAGAGCATTTAGTGTTAACTGCCGGTCACTGCGTTATGGCCCCTCCAGGTAATCTCGATAAAGTGATCGCCCTGCGCTTTGTTTCCCAGCACGAAAAATGGCGCTACAAAATTACCTCATTAGAGACGCTGGTTGACCCGACACTGGGTAAAAAACTTAAAGCCGATGGCGATGGCTGGATTGTGCCGCCAAAAGCCGCACCTTATGATTTCGCGCTGGTGCGTATTACCGACACTAAACATAAATTGCCGATCAAGCCTCTGCCTTTATGGCAAGGAACCCGCGATGAGTTGACCGCAGCGCTCAAGGCCAATGGTCGCAAGGTTACTCAGGCTGGCTATCCGGAAGATCACCTCGATGACTTGTACAGTCATCAGGATTGTTTAATTACGGGATGGGCACAGCAAGGGGTGATGTCACACCGTTGTGACACACTGCCGGGCGACAGCGGTTCACCGTTGCTGCTTAAACAGAATGGTAAATGGACCTTGATTGGCATTCAGAGCTCGGCTCCAGCGGCGCAAGACCGCTATCTGGCCGATAACCGCGCTCTGGCTGTTCCTGCAATCCGGGACGCGTTAGTTGAATTAAGCGGTAACCAGCTGGCCCATTAGTTTTTTGCCAGTGTCCGAAGCTAAAAGTATAGACACTGGCGTTTAATCCTCAATTAATATCATCATCTTACAAGGCGGAATCTAGCCGCCTATCTAGCCTGGTCTTGATGCCATAAGCTTGCAAAATAACCTGAATCACCCAGAGGATATTTATGCGTTCTTATGCCCCCCCATTAACTATGCCTTCCAGGCGGCTTTCAAGTTCCTCAAATTCTTCGCACTCATCACATGACTCTAGCCCAGGGATAATAAACCAATTTGAGTGGAATAGGCGCTTGACGATGGGCACATTATATACGCCAACTGAACAAGAACTTGCTGAACAACGCACCAGAGAATTACTTCAAACCTTTAACCCTGATCCCAGTTATTCAAATGAAACGCAAAGCTTAGGTTCAATGCCCCCCTCTTCACGCCTTAGTCAAAGGAGCTCCTCGGCGGGGAGTGAGGAAGACGACATGACACACTCTGCTCCCCTTCCGCACTACGGCCTGCGGGGATTTTTTCGTAAACATTTACCGATGGGGCTAATGAACAACCGCTTGGTTAAACATTTCACTAAACTGCAATTTCGTCCCAAAGTGCCTAATGAAAATCGTTATCGTTCATCCGGCGATTTTAAGATAAAAAGTATTTCTGCTGCCGATGCGAGCACACTGAGCGACGCCTATGCACAGATGGCCATCGATTATAAAAGTAAACTTAGTGGGATGCTTAACAATGATGCTATTAGCGATAATCTTGAACAATCCATTAACATAAATGAGTATATCAAGAAAATAGCTGACCTATACAAGCAGCCTAATCAGCAAAGGGCGAGCGCACATTTTTACATGCTGAAAAAGAAAAAAAATAATGATCCTTTTGCAATCGCCATGCTGACACATTTGAACGGTGTCATGACTGTTAGAGGGATATCGGTCCACCCAACAGCACTTCTCGCCCGGTTAGATTCATCTAAGCGCGAGGAAATAAAACAGCAATTCGGCATTACTATTGGAAAGTATGATGCCAAAGGATTAGGCACCTCACTTTCGCTTCTTGCCGCTATCGCCTCATCTCGAAAAGATAATACAATTCATAGCGTTTCGACTAATGCAGTAAACCCATTAAGTGCCAAAATTTTCTCTCGCTCTATGGGAGATATTACCTAATATCTTAAAGCGAGAGTTATTTTTAAAACCTTTATTAGGCCAGCTGCTCCATCGTCTGCAAAATACGCTTGTCCGAGATAGGGTAAGGCGTTCCGAGCTGCTGCGCGAAGTAACTGACGCGCAGCTCCTCAATCATCCAACGCACTTCCTGCACTTCTTCACTCGCCTGACGCACTGGCGGTAATTTGTTCATCCACTGCTGCCACTTCTGCTGGACGCTCTCCACTTTTAGCATCTGCGCACGATCACGATGGGTATCAACCGCTAGCTTATCCATTCGCCTTTCAATCGCCTGCAAATATCGCAAGGTATCCGGCAAACGTTTCCAGCCATTCTGAGTCACAAAACCGCGATAAATCAGCCCCGACATCTGCGCTTTGATATCTGAAAGCGCCAATGCCATGGTGATATCAATTCGCCCTTTCAGCCGTTTATTGATATTGAACACCGTGGTGAGAATCTGCTCCACCTGTGTTGCAATGCTGACAACAGTATCATTAAGATGCGCACGAACGTGCTCGTGCAGTTTGGCAAAACGGTCTTCATTCCACACCGGTGCACCGGACTCTGCAATCAGCTTGTCGATACCGCATGAAATACAGTCGTCAATCAAGTCCAGGACTTTACCGTAAGGGTTAAAATACAGCCCCAGCTTGGCCTTGTTGGGCAACTTTTCATGCAGATATTTGATTGGCGAAGGAATATTCAGTAGCAGAAGCCGGCGAGTACCGCGCCACATGGCCTGCGACTGTTCGAGTTCGCTGTCGAACAGTTTGATGGCGATACTGTCTTTTTCATCCACCAGCGCCGGATAAGCCTTAACCTCGTAGCCGCCACGCTTCTGCTCATAGCAGTCTGGCAGCGTTCCAAAACTCCACACGTGCAGATTGTTTTGCTCAATACCGTCATCGGCGACCGCTGACAGTGTTTGCTGCACCTGTTCTTTCAAGGTCGATTTCAACGCGGTCAGGCTTTTGCCCTCACGCAGAGTTTTATTTTTCTCATCGACAATGCGGAAGGTTATTTTAAGATGATCGGGCACCTGATCCAGCTGCCAGTCTTCTCGTGACACCGTCACGCCGGTCATCCTGCGCAGCTCACGCTCCATAGACTCCAAAAGAGGCAATTCAAACGGCGTAGCGCGGCCCAGAAAAGCATCGGCATAGTTAGGCGCGGGAACAAAATTGCGGCGCACCGGCTTTGGCAATGATTTGATCAACGCCATAATCAGCTCGCGGCGAATGCCGGGAATTTGCCAGTCAAACCCCTGCTCTTCAATCTGATTAAGCAACGGCAGCGGGATGTGGACCGTAACGCCATCCGCTTGCGTACCCGGCTCAAACTGATAGGTAACTCGCAGCTTGATATTGCCCTGATGCCAGAAGTTCGGATAATCGTGGGCGCTGATTTTGCCTGCGCCTTCTTTTATCAGCATGTTCTTTTCAAAGTTCAGGCTGTCAGCGGGCTGTTTTTTCCACCAGGTATCGAAATGCTTGCCGGAAACCACCTCGTGGCCAATACGCTGGTCATAAAACTGGAACAAAGTCTCTTCATCAACCAAAATATCACGGCGACGAGACTTGTGTTCAAGCTCCTCGACCTCGGCCCGCAGGCGTAAATTTTCGCGGAAGAACGCGTGCCGCGTTTGCCAATCGCCCTCGACAAGTGCGTGGCGGATAAACAGTTCGCGTGAAACCACGGGATCAATACTGCCGTAATTCACTCGGCGCGCCATAACGATAGGCAGACCAAACAGCGTGACCTTTTCTGTTGCCATCACCGCGCCCTGGGCTTTTTCCCAATGCGGCTCGCTATAGCTGTATTTCACCAGATGCTGGGCTAACGGCTCAATCCATTCAGGTTCGATTTTGGCGGCAATACGCCCCCAAAGCCTACTGGTTTCTACCAGTTCGGCGACAATCGCCCACTTCGGCGGCCTTTTGAATAGCCCCGAACCAGGGAAAATCGCAAAACGGGCGTTGCGCGCTCCGGTGAATTCCTGCTTTTCGACATCTTTTTGACCAATATGCGACAGTAAACCGGTCAGCAATGAGCAATGCACGCTGCGAAAATCCGCTGGCTCGCTGTTGATGCGCAGGCCTAGCTCTTTCACCACCTGGCGCAGCTGAGTATAAATATCCTGCCATTCACGAACGCGCAGATAGTTCAGGAAATCGGTGCGGCACAGCTTGCGAAATTGCGCAGAAGACAGCGCTTTCTGCTGCTCTTGCAGATAGTCCCAGAGATTGACGAAGGCCAAAAAGTCGGAGTCTTTGTCGGCAAAACGACGATGTTTTTCGTCAGACGCCTGCTGTTTGTCGGCTGGTCGCTCGCGGGGGTCCTGAATCGACAGCGCGGCGGTGATAATCATAACCTCACGCAGACAGGCGTTTTTCTGCGCCTCAAGCACCATCCGCGCCAGACGCGGGTCCACCGGCAGTTGCGCCAGACTACGCCCCTGCTCGGTCAAGGTATAACGACCATTTTCAGGGTGATTAATCGCGCCCAGCTCTTCCAGCAGGCGCACACCGTCCTGAATATTGCGCTTGTCCGGGGCTTCGACAAACGGGAAAGCCGATATATCGCCGAGACCCAGCGAGGTCATTTGCAGAATAACGGATGCCAGATTGGTACGCAGAATCTCAGGGTCGGTAAATTCCGGGCGCGACAAGAAGTCCTGCTCGGAGTATAAACGAATACAAATCCCTTCCGAAACGCGGCCGCAGCGGCCTTTACGTTGGTTTGCCGAAGCCTGTGAGACTGGCTCAATCGGCAAACGCTGTACCTTGGTGCGAAAACTGTAGCGGCTGATACGCGCAGTGCCCGGGTCAATAACGTATTTGATCCCCGGCACAGTCAGTGAGGTTTCGGCCACGTTGGTCGCCAAGACAATTCGACGCCCCGAATGCGACTGGAATACCCTATTTTGCTCACTGTTCGACAACCGCGCGTACAGCGGCAAGATTTCGGTATGCGGCAGATCAAGACGATTGAGCGCATCGGCGGTGTCGCGGATTTCCCGCTCACCACTCATAAAGATGAGAATATCGCCGCGACTTTCACGCCCCAGCTCATCAACGGCGTCAAAAATCGCCTGTAGCTGATCGCGATCGGTGTCGTCGGCATCGTCAACCACCGGGCGGTATCGCACATCGACCGGATAGGTACGGCCCGACACTTCAATTATCGGCGCGTTGTTGAAATGCCTGGAGAAACGCTGAGGATCGATGGTCGCCGAGGTAATGATAACTTTGAGATCGGGGCGTTTTGGCAGCAGCTGGCGCAAATAACCGAGAATGAAATCGATATTCAGACTGCGTTCATGGGCCTCATCGATGATCAGCGTATCGTACTGCATCAGCATGCGGTCCTGCTGGATTTCAGCCAGCAGAATGCCGTCGGTCATCAGCTTGACCAGCGTGTTTTCACTCACCTGATCGTTAAAGCGGACTTTATAACCGACCGTATTACCGAGGCTGGTTTCGAGTTCGTCGGCAATACGGTTGGCCACGGTACGCGCCGCCAGCCTGCGCGGCTGGGTATGACCAATCAGGCCTTTAATACCTCTTCCAAGCTCCATGCAAATTTTCGGGATCTGCGTGGTTTTACCCGACCCTGTTTCACCGGCAACAATCACCACCTGGTGGTCGCGAATAGCCTCAAAGATGTCCTGCTTCTTCTGGCTGACCGGCAGGTTGTCGGGATAAGTAATTTTTGGGCGTGAGGCTTCACGAGAGCTGACTTTTTGCAGCCCCTGCTGGACAGCGTTTTCCAGTTCTTGAGTAAGACCTTGCAATACCTGGGGGTCATTAACTTTTTTAGCGCCCTGCATACGGCGTTGCAGGCGTTGTCGGTCACGTAGCATCAGCCCGTCAAGTTGTGCTGATAGTGCCGCGAGCGGTGATTTCACGTTCGAGATTCCTTGATGGTCGGCAGGCGCTGGCCTTGCCTGAATAACACTATGTTATCACAAGCGATGTTTGGACAAATGTTGTTTTAATAAAGCAATTTTTTGGCAAGGCTTTTGTTGCTGTAACAAGGCGGCGAGTGAGGGAAGTCAACGCAGGAACAGCGTCTAAAGCAAAGCCAAAGTTTTTTGGCAAAGCCATTGGCGCTGTAGCAAGGCGGCGACTGAAGGAGTCCCGATGAGCTGACAAAAGTCAGTGATTCGGGCGAGTGAAGGAAGCCAACGCCTCTGCAGTGACAATGGCGAAGCCAAAAGGTTGTTCAAAATATTTGGATGTAGATCTCGAAATATTGCACTATCACTCAATGAATTTTATCAATAAAGTAATGAACATTCTCGGGACAATTCGTCCCTGTATGACCCACACTCTGTGAAGGAATTTTAAATGAGTAAAGTACTGATTCTGAAATCAAGTATTCTGGCTAACTTCTCTCAGTCGAACCAACTGGCTGACTACGCTGCTGCTCAATTCCAGGCTGCCAACGGCGCATCTCAGGTCACTGTGCGTGATCTGGCTGCCGAGCCAATCCCTGTTCTTGACGGTGAGCTGGTTGGCGCACTGCGTCCATCCGATGCTCCACTGACTGCTCGTCAGGAAGAAGCGCTGGCTCTGTCCAACACTCTGATCGACGAACTGCAGGCTAACGACGTGATCGTTATCGCTGCACCAATGTACAACTTTAATATCCCTACTCAGTTGAAAACTTATTTTGACCTGGTAGCCCGTGCCGGTGTGACTTTCAAATACACCGAGAAAGGTCCAGAAGGCCTGATCAAAGGCAAACGTGTTATCGTTCTGACCAGCCGCGGCGGCATCCATAAAGATACGCCAAGCGATCTGGTTGCTCCTTACCTGAGCCTGTTCCTGGGCTTCCTGGGTATGACTGACGTGGAATTCGTTTACGCTGAGGGCATCGCTTACGGTCCAGAAGTTGCGACTAAAGCTCAGGCTGACGCCAAAGCTGCCATCGACGTGGCTATCAAACAAGTTGCTGCTGCTTAATTTGGCAATTTCATTACCGGCTAATTAATTTTAGCATTTCATTTCAGCCGGTAGTGATGCAATAATCTGTTCTGATAAATAACTATTACGCGCCCACTGTGGCGCGTTTTTTTTTGCCTTTGTTGATATATTTTTAAACCTCCAATTATCTATTTCATTAATTCCTTATAGTCTATACCCTTGACTTCGATTTTATTGCACCAGTAAAAAATGGAGCCATTTTAAAAAAGGATTATTATGAAATATATACAATATCACTCAGGGAATTTCTTTAAAATAAATATAAAACACAGCCTCAGCTACGGCGTTTTATTAGTTTGTACAACGTTCTCTTCTTCGAGTTTTGCTACAGCAGATTTACCGTTTTATGATCCAATACTTTACTCACTCAAGCCCGAAGCTGCACTCCATGCTCCAGTAATGAATACAGCTGCGGTAATGTATCATTCGATAAAACTGGACAGCGGCAAAACTCTGAACTACAAAGTCACTACCGGGCATGTTACGACCCGTCCCACCGACAATGGACCTGCTGCATCGGTGTTTTATACGGCCTATACGGCAGAAACAGACAAGCCAAATACCCGCGCGCTCACGTTTTTCTTTGGTGGCGGCTGGAACGGTCCCGGAACACCGATGCAGCTTAACTATTGGGGCCCGATGCGGCTGTTCAACAATACGGGCACGGCGGAGTCGCCAGTTTTTCCTCTTGCTCCCGCTGCCGACACCCTTCTTGATCAATCAGATTTGATATATATCGACAGACCCATGGTCGGCTATTCGCAGGCGATTCTTCCCGCGAAAAACCGTGACTTTGACTCGATGAAGGGCGACAGTGATGTGCTGAGAGATTTTATTAGCGAATATATTCGCCTCAACAGTAAACAAGCTTCACCAAAATATCTTTATAGTGGGTCACAAGGCGGTGAGCGTTCAGCTATTCTGGCGAATAAACTCTTTGCGGCGCATATTTCTCTTGATGGCATTATTCTGCACTCGCCTTCCACCATGAATTATAATGCTTCTTGCGACGATAACATTAATGATGTTACCAATGGCCGCAAACCTAGCCACCACTGCGCAGATTATATTCCTACACTGGCCGCCACCAGTTATTATTACGGCATCGCGGGTAAAGGAATGACGTTTGAACACTTCATGTCAGACGTTAATAACTTTGTCGATAACACCTATATTCCCCAAGAGTTGGCGGCATTGCGTGAAGAAAAAGAACTGCCGGAAAAAACTGTGCAGAAACTGCTGTCAATAACCGGTTTTAGCCGTGAATCACTCGAAGAGTTCCCTTATTTTTGGACCTTTAGAGACCCAAAGATGACTTACATCGACGCGGCCAATCTCAAATGTGCTTCATACAGTGACACTTCACCGGATTGCCCGTACCAGCCCAATGACATGCGCCGCAGAAAAGATGCGCCCGGGGCACTTGGCTTTAACGACAATCTGTACACCCGTCTGGAAGAATTTTTTACCCAGTCGCTGGGTTATACCAGCAGAGTAAAATTTACCTGTTGGGATGGGCCGACGCTGTGCGAGAAAACGTCACCGCCTACTGAAAAGATCACGCTAAAGCGCATGCCGAAGAGCATTTCTAGCGTCATGCCCTATTGGCGACAGGCGATGCGTGACAACAAGAAGTTACGCCTGCTGAACATTGGCGGTTATTACGACTTCACCGTGCCCTTCCATGCGATTTTACGCGACTTTGCCGATCCAGAGCTCGACCAGACGCGGATTCAAAACCTGATTCTGCACAATGGTCATAATATCAGTCACGTCAGCGATCCGGTACGAGCCGAGATAAAAACTCTGGTTACCCGTTTCTATCAGAAAAAATAATTAGTGAGTAAACCCGTGCGCACCTCACCCTTGCAAGGTGCGCCGTGCCCTACTTTTGCAACCACTGGCCGTTGATGCCGCGCACATATTCACCCTTGCCCGCACGCTGAACCAGCTTTTGCCCGGCAAGTTTCGCCACATCGCCGGTGCTGACCTGATTATTTTCTGCCAGCTGCCGATACTGCTGTTCGCGCGCCTGATTAATACGAGTCACCAAGGCCTGAGTTTGCGCGCCCTGTTTCACCGGGGCCAGATAGCCCGACAACGTTTCCCCCACCAGCCCTTGCTGCTTGGCCTGTTCGACAGTCAATGCCAAAGCCGCATTGCACCATAAACTGCCGCAGAGCAGCATCAACATCAGCAAGCCTTTGCTTTTCAGAAATTTCATAACGCGGTTCCTTAGAAAAGATCGCTCTTGTTCTTCAACAAATCTTCGACGTCTTTATCAACCTTGATGTGGATTTCATGCTCGATTTTGACGTTCATATTTATGGTGATTGGCGCGGTCGGGGTTGCAATCTCGATGCGCGGAACGCAGCCGCTGAGCATTAACGGCAGCGAGACGGCAGTTATACAGGCCATTATCGACTTCATTTTTCATTCCTTAATTCGTTGTCTTTGCCAACGGCAGCAGACTGTCTTGACACAGTGAGCTGTTGTTGCAGCCATTCCTGTAAACTGTCGCCAAAGCGCAGACTGCGCCACAGCTGATAAACGTTTTCCTGATGGGTGTAATTGAGGTGAATTTCCTTTTTATGATGATCGGTATTGTTAACACCGTAAACCTGTGCCGCCATGGTTAACTCGCCAAGATTATCCAGGCTGACTTTGGCATACGAACGTTGAATTTCGAGATATTGCAGCAGCTGAATAACCAATCCGTTAGCGATATTGCCGCCCGCCATGGCTTTGGCAAAATCCGTGTCCAGACGCAGCGTCAGGCCGCCATCGTTGGCAATCCAGCCATCGTGGATAAGCCAGCGCGGGTTATCGACGTACAGCGGCAATTCGCCGTTAACCTTGCCAGACATCGCCAACTGTTTAGGTTTCAGGGCGGTGAACAGCGCGCTAAGGTCAATTTTTTGCAACTTGAGCACGGCCGCGTCGTGCTGCGGTAAGCGCAAGGCCGAGAGGCTGATATGGCCGAGCAAAGCATCCATGCCGACATCGGTCAACCGCAGAGGTGACTTCTCACTCCATGGGTAACTGCCCTGCAACTTGGCAGTGATGTTTTGCATCGGGAATAAGTTATTCAGTTCGCCAATCTTCAGGCTAACGGGCGACTTGGTGCCAAAGTTCCAGACCTGGTTTTTTAGCCGATAAGATAAAGAAAAGTCCAGCCCGCTGAGGTCGCCGTCTTTCAACCACATGCTGCCATCTTTAACCACCCAGTGGCCACCGGCAATAAATCCCTGGCCCCGCGCGGCAGAGAATGCCGACTGGGCATAGAAAAGCCCGCCGCGGAGTTTGATATTCAGGTCTGGCGTCAGCAAGGTCTGAAAAGCGGTGAGATCTTGCCTTGGCCACCAGCCCTGACCCCGCAATCGCTCGCCGTCCCAGCGACCAGCCAGACGAACCGGCCCGATTGGCAAGGCCTCGAGCTGGCCTTTCAGGGTGATATTTGTCGGATTATCGCCCTTAAACGCCAGCTGCAGTGTGGCCGGAGGCAGATATCCACCGTTTTCAAAAGCGATCCTTTTCGCCACTAAACTCAGCTCGCCGTTAAAATCCGGCTGCGAAACTGGCAGCACCTGGCGATAACGCTCGGGAACGGGTCGCTGCCATACCACCGGTTTCGTCAGTGTCAGGCGCGGCGCATCAACACTGACCAGCCCGTATTGCAGGTGATTGAATCCGGCAGAAAGTTTGCCCAGCGTCAGCTGATTGTCGTGCCAGGCGCCTTTCCCCGTGACATCCCAACTTCCGTCCAAAGGCGGCAATGAACCGTTGCCCCAATAGTTGAAATCCCAATTACCATTATCAGGCCAAAAATTTTGAGATTTACCATTGAGATGCAGATCGAAGCTGCCCCAGTAATTGTCTTTTGCCTTAACAATCGCCTGCAGCGGCCCGCTAACGCCATTGGCGCTAAGTTTAACTCCAGCCAACGGCCAGCGCGCATCCTGCAAATTGAGAGACGGCGTTGGCTTGCCCCACGCGCGCAGCAGCGCACCACTGTGCAAGGCAACCAGCGGATTTAATATCGAGCCGGTTAAGGTTCCAGGGAAAGAGGCGCTGAGAGAAATCTGCGCCAGGTTAGCCTGCCCGGTCAACTGGAAAGTTATATTGCTGTCTAGCAACCCAACTTGGCCTGGTCCCAGTGTTAATACTGCATTGGCTTTGCCATTGTGCCCCTGAGTAAGCACGTTCAGGCGGCCGCTGAGGGTAGTCTGATTAAAACTATCGCTCCAATTATTCAGAGTCAGATTGAGTCCGCCGGAAAGCGGCTGTTCGGCATAAGGCCAGCGCCACTGACCTTGAGTGATTTCAATCTGCTTATCGCCCAACGTCCACGGCATACTGACCAGCGGCTGTGCAGTGCCCTGCTCGACGAGCTTTAATTCACCCTTTTTATCCTGCCAATTCAGGCTGATATCCAACGGATGAGGCACCACCGCAGTACGAAGTTCACCTCGCAACTCGCCCTGCAACGGCAAGCTGTCCAATGCGGCAGGAACGGTAAGCTGACCAGAAAGCTGAATCGGGTCGCTGCCACCGGGCGGCGTCAGGCTGAGTGAATGTATGGCGAGTTGACGCTGATTATCCAGATCGGCATTA
Source organism: Serratia sp. M24T3 (assembly GCF_000257645.1). Classification (GTDB taxonomy): domain Bacteria; phylum Pseudomonadota; class Gammaproteobacteria; order Enterobacterales; family Enterobacteriaceae; genus Rouxiella. The sequence continues at coordinate 1,727 of NZ_AJHJ01000006.1, read as the reverse complement.
AAACTCAAAGCCGCCCCCTGATAGCGCAATTTCTGGGTTTTCCCATCATTAATCAGCAGCAACTTTCCGGCATACTGCTGCCAGGGCATCACATTGAGCTTACCAATTTGCAGTTGACCAAGCGGCAACTGTTTTTGAATATCTGGCAGAGAAAGAGGATTACCCGCCCCTTCACTGGCCGGTAATTTACTCAGGCAAGTCGTATCAAGACTCAATTGCTCAAGCTGGAGATGCCAACCGTCAGGCTGTTTTTGCAAGCTGACGTTTTGCGCATCGGCCAGCACGCACTGGTCGGCCAGATAACGCGCATCTGGCAGCTGCCAACCGCCCTGCGACCAATGAGGAGGGGATGATAAAACCAGTTTTGTTCCCGCAGGCAACCAGTGTTTAGCAACCATGGGCAGCCACTGCGGCAAGGTTTTCCACAGTATTGCCAACACCAGTGCCAGACTCACGACGACCGCCAACAGCGTCAAGATGAGTTGTTTACGTCCTTTCCTCATGAAATATCCTGATATTTTCTTAACGCTTGCAAGATAGCATAAAATCTCACTTTACATTCGCTTACCCTTTGTCTCAGCGAAAGCGGGATGCTAGTTTTAATACAGGTTTCTCGTTAATGGACTAATAACTTGTCGGAGCACAAATCATGAAGATAGCGGTTTATGGAACCAAAAATTACGACAAAAAGTATTTTGAGCTGGTGAATCAACGCTACGGCTACGAATTAGTTTTCTTTGATTTTATGTTAACTTTGCCGACGGCAAAAACGGCAGCCGGATGTGATGCCGTGTGCATTTTTGTTAATGACGACGGTGGCCGAGAAGTTTTGCAAGAGCTGGCCTCGCTGGGTATAAAAAAACTGGCCTTGCGCTGTGCCGGGTTTAACAACGTTGATCTCACTGCCGCTAAAGAGCTGGGTATCGATGTTGTTCGCGTCCCGGCTTACTCTCCCGAAGCGGTGGCGGAACATGCAGTGGGGCTGATGCTGTGCCTTAACCGGCACATTCACCGCGCTTACCAACGCACTCGCGAGGCTAACTTTTCTCTGGAAGGGCTAACCGGTTTTAACATGTATCAACGGACAGTGGGTATTATTGGCACCGGTAAGATTGGCCTGGCGGCACTGCGTATATTAAAAGGTTTTGGCATGCGCCTGCTGGCTTTTGATCCCTACCCTAACCCGCTGGCAGTGGAATTAGGAGCAGAATATGTTGATCTCGCGACTCTTTATGCCGAGTCTGACGTTATTTCGCTTCACTGTCCGTTAACTGCCGATAATCATCACCTGCTCAATGAAGCATCATTCAGCCAGATGAAAGATGGCGTGATGATCATCAACACCAGCCGCGGTGCTTTGCTCGATGCCAGCGCGGCCATTGACGCCTTGAAACAACAGAAGATTGGCGCTTTGGGAATGGACGTTTACGAGAATGAACGCGACCTGTTCTTCGAGGATAATTCCAATGAAGTCGTACTCGACGACGTTTTCCGCCGCCTTTCATCCTGTCACAATGTGCTGTTTACTGGCCATCAGGCGTTTCTGACTAGCGAAGCCCTGATAAGCATTTCAGAAACGACACTCGGCAATCTTGCACAACTCGCCAACGGCGAGCCATGCCCAAACAGTGTGACAGTCTAATAACATTCACAGCTTTAAAAGATCCATTGGCGTTGTGACAAGGCGGCAAAAGCGTGAAGCCCGATGAGCCGACACCCGTCAGTGA
>NZ_AJHJ01000005.1 GCF_000257645.1 Serratia sp. M24T3 | reverse complement strand
ATCCTCTAAATATTTTAAGCGACAGCAAGGCGGCAACCGCGCGCATCCCCGGGTGCTTACATCAGTAAGTGACCGGGGTAAGTAAGAGCAGCCAACCCAGCTGCCATTTAAAAAACAGCAACTCGCTGGAATCCTCTAAATATTTTAAGCGACAGCAAGGCGGCAATCGCGCGCATCCCCGGGAGCTTACATTAGTAAGTGACCGGGGTAAGTAAGGGCAGCCAACGCAGCTGCCGTTTAAAAGATGACGAGGATTTATTTAATCCGCGCCATTTGATCTTCAATCACCTTACCTTTTATCGCACGATTCTTGATGCGACGTGACCACATAGCAGTCAGGATCGGTACCAATATTGAGGTTACAATTACCGAAGTGGCAACCAGCGCGGTGGCAGCTGGTGCTGCGGCTTTGAATTGCGGTACCATCTCGGCAATCAACACTGGCGTGGCCACCGCGGCACCTGCAGAACTGGACGCGGCTAAACCCGCCGTGCCATCTCCCCCGCCGATGAACTTGTCAGCCAGCATCAACGGGATGCCAGTGATGACGATGACCGACAACCCAAGCATGATGCCAAGCAGGCCAGTTTGAGCTATCACGCTGAGGTTAATAGTATTGCCTAATGCAAAGGCAAAGAAAGGAATCAAAGTCTGCACCGCTTTTGCGAAGAATTCGCGTAATTCTGGGTCGATATTACCTAAGGCAAAGCCTACCAGGAATGGCAGCACCGCTCCGACAAAAACGTGTGGCTCAAAGGAGGCAATCCCCGCCGTGCCAAGGATGATCATGGTCATTAATGGCCCAGATTCCAGCGACATCAAAACGAAAGCACCGGCTTCCTCTTTGGTGCCGTACTGCTGCATCACCGAGGCATAAAGACCGCCGTTGGTCATGTCCATCGAGGCAACCAGAGCCAGCGTAGAGAGTCCGGCAAAGAAGCCAATCTCGACTCCGTGCTCAGGGATAAACTTCGAGGCCAATGCGGCAACCACCCACGCTACGGCGATTTTAGTTACCACCAGCGTGCCTGATTTACGTAATACAGTCCCCGTGGCGCTGAGTTTGATGGAGGCGCCCATACAAAAAAACCACACAGCCAGAATTGGAACCGTGCCAGTAATGAGTCCGTTGGAGAAAGAACCCAGATACTTACCGGAGTCGGGTGCCAACGTATGGCAAACCGCGCCAATAAAAAGTGGTACCAGCATCATCCCACCGGGGATTTTTTCGATTGCACGTTTAATTTGCATGTAATACCCACCTGGTCAGTAGATCGTGAAGTACGATGAATGAGCCTTATTCGGATTAAAACTTAAAAGTTTCTGCTACTGAGCGCTAAATTAGCGGCTTCTTGACGAAATAAAAGTGATCGGCAACATATAAATGAAACGATGTTTCTTTTTAAAAGGTCTGCGGTTTTGATTTTGTGATGCAGGCAAAAAAAAACCGCAACTCTTCAGATGCGGCTTTATTTCGTTTAACTTTGAGGCGAAATTTTTACAGCTATTGGCCGTAATAGGCATGCTTGCCGTGTTTACGCAAATAATGCTTATCAAGCAGCGACTGCTGCATAGTCTCTAACTGCGGAGACAGCTGTTGCGAAAAGATCCCCATGTAGGCAATTTCTTCAAGCACTACCGCGTTGTGCACTGCATTGTCAGCATCTTTTCCCCAGGCAAACGGGCCATGCGAATGGACCAGCACCGCTGGGATTTCCTGGGCGGAAAGCCGACGCTCGGCAAAGGTTTCAACGATAACCTCACCGGTTTGCCATTCATAGCTTTCGGCAATTTCGGCCTTGGTCATCTTGCGAGTACAGGGGATGGCGCCATAAAAATAATCGGCATGAGTCGTTCCCCAAGCCGGAATATCCAGGCCGGCCTGCGCCCAAATAGTAGCGTGACGGGAATGGGTATGCACAATACCACCAATATCGGCAAAGTTGAGGTATAAAACACGATGAGTATCAGTGTCGGAGGACGGCTTTTTATTGCCCTCCACCACTCTGCCGCTCTCAATCTCAACCACCACCATATCTTCCAGGGTCATATGCTGATACTCGATTCCAGAGGGTTTAATAACCATTAATCCAAGCTGGCGATCAACTGCGCTGACATTGCCCCAGGTAAAAGTCACCAGATTATGACGAGGAAGCGCGAGATTGGCTTCAAGTACTTGTTCTTTCAATTGTTTGAGCATTGGCTCATCCTCTATCAGCCCTTTCCTCTATTCTCGGAGCACAGTGCATCGGGGGGTATGGTGAAAATAGCTGAAGAGTACGTACTGTTCTGCTGCAATTAAAAAACTGTCTGCGAGGTTGCCAATTGTGCTGTCTTGGTTATGACCCCGCGGGAATTAAGACTATTTACCTGTTAGCAAAAATCCTTTACCAGTAATTTATGTTAATCCCGCGGAGATGCCATTTATTAACTATACTTATTGATGTTCAAAAGTGAGATCCTTTCTGAGGAGAATGACAATGCTCTTAAATAAACGTATTGCCAGTATTGGCTTGGTGCTTGTAGTTGTGATGTCAGTAAGTGCATGTGGAAACATGTCTAATCGCGGCCGTAATACGGCAATTGGTGCTGGTGCAGGTGCATTGGGAGGCGCAGTGCTGACCAATGGTAGCGCATTAGGTACTCTTGGTGGCGCAGCAGTCGGTGGCGTTGTGGGTCATCAGATCAACCGATAAGAAAAAACCTGGTCAGATAAAAAAAGTAAATAATTTTGACGTTGTTGGTATAAAGAGAAAATATTACTATTTTTCCTCTGCGGTAATCGCTCCTGCATAATAAAATTTGCAGGAGCGAAAAGAATAATATGAATTATTATTCACAATCTGCTGCGAAATAAAAAACGCAGCAGATTGTAATTAGACTTAAAGACACTTTTAACTTCATCCGCCAGCAAGCTTCACTTTCATCCCTTTGGCTTCCAGCAGCTGCTTGAGCAAGTCACGCTTATCACCCTGAATCTCAATCACGCCATCTTTAAGTGAACCGCCACAGCCACATTTTTTCTTTAATTCGGCGGCCAGTTTATCCAATGCCGCGTCATCCAAATCAACGCCCGTGATGAGACACACGCCTTTGCCTTTTCTGCCGCTGGTCTGGCGCTGGATGCGAACCACGCCGTCTCCCCTGGGCCTTTCAACCTTGGCTTTCGGCTCATCAATCCTGCCGCTTTCGGTAGAATAAACTAAACGGCTATTATCATCGTTTCTCATCAATCAACTCCTTACACCAGCGAAGCGCGGATTTCACGCAGCGTTTGCGCCGGATCGCCGGATTGCGTAATCGGACGACCAATCACCATGTAATCTACGCCAGCAAGCTGGGCATCACGAGGAGTCATCACACGACGCTGGTCATCGGCCGCGCTGCCCGCAGGGCGAATGCCCGGTGTGACTAATTTGAATTCCTGGCCCAGCTGAGTTTTAAATGCTACAGCTTCCTGCGCAGAACAGACCACACCATTCAGGCCGCAATCGCGCGTCAACGTTGCGAGGCGTAAAGCGTAATCTGCAGGGCTGAGTGAGATACCGAGATCTGCCAAATCACTGGCCTCCATGCTGGTCAGTACAGTGACGGCAATCAGCAACGGCGCATCCTTGCCAAACGGCAGCAAGGCATTTTTGGCTGCTGTCATCATGCGCGCGCCGCCGCTTGCGTGGACGTTTACCATCCACACACCCAAATCGGCCGCGGCGGCAATAGCGTGCGCCACGGTATTGGGAATATCGTGGAATTTAAGATCGAGGAACACATCAAAATCGCGAGATTGTAGGTCTTTGACCAACTGTGGACCAAACAGAGTGAACATCTCTTTACCGATCTTAAGGCGGCAATCGCGAGGATCAATCCGGTCAACAAAATCAAGCGCGGCTGACTTATTAGCGTAATCAAGCGCGACCACAATAGGAGATGATTTCAAGTCGTTGTTGTGAGGGTTATTTTCTGACTTCATTTCTTCAACCTTTTGTGAGTTTTAAACGAAAAAGAGAGTAGGACAAAATTCTGACGCCCGCATTCTACATGGCGTAGGACCTAAAGCCCAGCCGTTCGTTTCACGACAGATCGTTGATATTTTTGTTACATTTTTATGAATTTTTTGTGAACGGGTAGACAGCAAAGCATCGCTGGCTTAGTTTGTTGTTTTAATCTAGGAATTCTTAAATATGAGTGAGATATCTACATTAACCATTAAGATACCGCTGGCGCTCAAAGAACAAATCAGAGAAGCAGCGTTGCAAGGCGAACATTCTCTCAGTGTTGAAGTTTGCGCCCGTCTTGAACAAAGCTTTGCCATTACTGAAGACAAGAAAAGCAAAAAAGTTGAAAAGCACGAAGAACCTGCCATCGAAATCGATAATCAGCATCTGGGCGAACATACCGAACCTGCGCTCACCCAGAAAGAGCTGAAAAAATTACGTCAACTTCTTAATAAATCCACAGCTAAAACTACCAGCAAAAAGAAGTAACTCTTGCTTCTTTATTGTCCGTCGAGACCTCGAATCGGTTTCACCGTTGCCCAACCGCGACATGACGGACAATGCCAATACAGCGAATGCGCGGTAAATCCACACTTATGGCAGCGGTAGCGCGGCTTGGTGCGGATTTGTTCGCCGACCATATCCCTAAGCAGCATCAAACTCTCTTTCGCACGCCCTTCCTCCGCGTCTGCAAGGTGGTAGTCCATCAAATGATGGAACACACGCATCGTCGGATGGCGCTGTAATTGGCGATTGATATACAGTTGAGCAGCCTCGCGGCCTTCTTCCTGTTGCAGGATCTCGGCCAACATCAGTTCAGCAGTTGCCCCGGTGTTTTCGTCCACGCAGCGTTTAAGAAACTCCGCCCACTCCGTGTGATTACCAAGATGCTGATAGCACTCTTGCAGCATGGTCAACGTTTCACTGACCACTTCTTTATCTTGTTCAAGCACACGTTTCAGTGCATCGGCGGCTTTGCTGTATTCGCCCTGAGCTAACAGGATGCGACCCTGCATCAGCGAAACGCGAGCACAAAGTTTGTCTGACGCAGCGGCTTTTTTCAAAATTGCCGTCGCTTTATCAAGATCATCGGAAGACATCGCCTGCAACGCCAGTTCACAATAGAAGTGGGCGATTTCTTGATGTTTATCATTTTTACCGAGTTTCACCAGTTTTTCGGCAACGTCTATCGCGCTCTGCCAGTCGCTGGTGGCCTGATGGATAACCAGCAGCTGCTGCAAGGCAAGCAGCTTAAAGTCTTCCTCTTTGACCAACTGGTTAAACATGTCTTCGGCGCGATCGTAAAAGCCTGCCGCCATGTAGTCTCGGCCAAGCTGTTGAATTGCCAGCAGTCGCTGCTCGAAAGTCAATGAGGCGCTTTCCATCAACGACTGGTGAATACGAATCGCCCGGTCAACCTCGCCACGTGAGCGAAAAAGGTTACCTAGAGTTAAATGCGCCTCAACAGTGTTGCTGTCTTCCTTCAACATATCAAGAAACAGGTCAACCGCTTTATCTTGCTGATTCGAAAGTAAAAAGTTCACTCCCGCCACATATTCCCGAGATAAACGGTTGGCATTCTGCTGTTTATCCTGTTGTGAGCTTCTGCGCCCCATATACCAGCCATAGGCGGCAGCAACGGGTAATAACAGAAACAGCAGTTCTAACATATAAGGTTATTCCTTGATGACCGGCGACTGTGCAACAGCGGGTTCGGTCGTGGTCGGTGCAACTTGCTGCTCTAAACGTTTGATTTTACGCTGTGCGCGGCCCAATGACAGGCGCACTCGCAAATAAAACAGGCCGCAGATAATCCAGCCCAGCACAAAGCCGGTAGCGAACAGCACGGCTAACAGCGTGGAAACGCGATAATCACCCTGCGCCAGTAAATAGTTAAAGGTTACAACCTGATCGTTATGGGCACCCAATGTGATTGAAATCACGACGATGACCAGCACGAACAAAAAAATCAGCAAATATTTCACATTCATTCCTGTAATGCCGGAGAGTCCGGATAAATTATGCCAAAAACTGACGTCCTAACCTAATAAGTTAGCATTTCCCACCGCCGCAGGGAAATATTGAGGCCTGAATATCCCGAGATTGCGGAAAGTTCATACAACCTCTAAAGACTCGTTCCATAAATACTCCTTTACGGAATCTTAGCATTGCGTTTATCAGACGTACTAAGCAATAGCTCTGTGATTATATGGGGTCAATTGTTCATATTTAAAGGCATAAGAGGTCATTCAGGCTCTCTCTGCTCAATCTCTTGCTGCTCCTGAACTGGCGGAGTGAAGGGCCCGCAGAGTTTTTGTGCAAGCCAGCTGGCGAAGGTGATCAATACCCAACTGATCCCCACTGATGCCATCAAATCTCTAGGCCAGTGCATGCCCAGCAACAGACGACTGCCCATGACCAGGCTCGCCCAAACCAGCAAAATCGCGATTGTCTTGTAATGGCGACGCGGCCACAGTAATCCCACGGCCAACAGCGCCCAACTGGCGGCAAACATTGTATGGCCGGAAGGGAACGCAAAACCCGTATCGGCTTGCCAGCTTTTGCCCAGCCATTGTGGGATAAGCGCATTGTCTTTTACATTGCCCAACTCTTCTTTAACTTGAGCACTGCGCGCCTTGCTTTTTTGCAGATAGAAAGCCGTAACGTCCATTTCCTGAGACTTACCCAGCCATTGCACATAAGGCCTCGGCTCTTGCACCTCTTTCTTGACGTAACTTTTCACCCCCTGGCCAATCAGTACCGCCGCGCTAAGCAACACAATCAGCACGATCGCCGGTTTGATTCGATAACGCAGGCACCAGAGAAACCAGGCGCATAGTACGATATTCGTCAATGTGCCCCACGGAGCACTAACCGTCTCGGTCATCCAGTAGAATGGGCGTAAGATAAGGCCACTCATCCCCGGCGACCATAGCCAGCCGCTTGCCCAGACCAAGGCAGGCATAATGAGGAGGAGTAAAGCTGCACACGACGTCCTTATAGCGATTTGAAGCATTGTATGGCCTTAATATCTAAAGATTCATAAAAATGAAATGTATAATGCGCATTCTACGCAGCGGCCTGCAACGCAGTCCAGCCGTGAATGTTATACTTGTGACTCATACTTTGCGCCGAGTCACACTGTTTTTTCTGGTCAAGCCGTGCATCTCTACGTAGGATGCGCCACAAGAATTGACCAATATATTGTAGGTTTTGGAGAGTAACATGCAGCTGAAACGGGTGGCAGAAGCCAAACTGCCAACACCATGGGGCGATTTCCTGATGGTGGGTTTTGAAGAATTGGCAACCGGACACGATCACCTGGCACTAGTATTCGGCGATATCAGCGGCGAAACGCCGGTGCTCGCACGTGTGCATTCAGAATGTCTGACCGGCGATGCGCTTTTCAGCCTGCGCTGTGATTGCGGTTTTCAACTCGAAGCGGCGCTGAATCACATCGCCGAAGAGGGACGCGGGATCCTGATGTATCACCGCCAGGAAGGACGTAACATCGGCCTGCTGAACAAAATTCGTGCCTACGCGTTGCAGGACAAGGGCTACGATACTGTTGAAGCCAACCATCAGTTAGGTTTTGCCGCCGATGAGCGTGACTTCACCCTGTGCGCCGATATGTTCAAGCTGCTAGGCGTTGATGCCGTTCGACTGCTGACTAATAATCCGAAAAAGGTCGAAATTCTTTCAGAAGCCGGGATTAACATTATCGAACGCGTACCGCTGATTGTCGGTCGTAACCCAAAAAATGAAAACTATCTGGCGACCAAGGCCGCTAAAATGGGTCATTTGCTGGATAAATAATCGTTTCAGCCAATGAACACAAAAAAGCACCGATAATCGGTGCTTTTTTATTTCTAACATTTCAACAGGCTACAGCATTTTTCGGATCACGTAGTGCAGGATCCCGCCGTTTTCAAAATAGGTCAGTTCATTGCCGGTATCGATACGACTGCGCGCATTAATGACCTCTTTCCTGCCGTCGGCGTAAGTAATGTGCACCGGCACGTCCTGCCCCGGTTTCAACGACTGCATTCCACTGACGCTAATGGTCTCGTCCCCTTTGAGATTCAGTGTCTTACGGCTGACTCCCTGTGGAAACTCCAGAGGCAAGATCCCCATGCCAATCAGGTTTGAACGGTGGATACGCTCAAAAGATTCGGCGATGACTACGCGAACCCCGAGTAGTCTAGGACCTTTGGCTGCCCAGTCACGGCTGGAGCCGGAACCATACTCTTTACCGGCAATCACCGCGGTCGGCACGCCCTCTGCCTGATAGCGCATTGCCGCATCATAAATAGCCAGGCGATCGCCGGAAGGAATATGCCGGGTTACCCCACCTTCTACACCGGGAACCATTTCGTTACGAATACGGATGTTGGCAAAGGTCCCGCGCATCATCACCTCATGATTACCACGTCGTGAACCATAGGAATTGAAATCACCGGTTTTTACACCGTGCTCGCTGAGATAACGCCCTGCCGGACTCTCGGCTTTGATATTACCCGCCGGGGAAATATGGTCAGTGGTTACCGAATCGGCCAAAATAGCCAGAATGCGTGCATCTTTGATGTCCTGCACGGGATCCGGTTTAACTTTCATGTCGCTAAAGAATGGCGGGTGGCGAATATACGTCGAATCCTCCTGCCAGGCGTAAGTAGGCGTGCCTTCAACCTTGATACTCTGCCAGTTTTCATCACCGTTAAACACTTCGGCGTACTCTTTGTGGAACATCTCAGTTTTCACCTGCTCGACCGCTTTGGCGATCTCATTGGCCGAAGGCCAGATATCACGCAAATAGACTGGTTTGCCGTCACTGCCGATGCCGAGCGGATCGTGAGTCAAATTGACCGACATATTCCCTGCCAGAGCGTAAGCAACCACCAGCGGCGGCGAGGCCAGCCAGTTGGTTTTGATCAACGGGTGAATACGACCTTCAAAGTTACGGTTACCGGAAAGGACGGCACCGACGGTCAAATCGCCCTGCTTGATAGCGGTTTCTATCGGTTCCGGCAGCGGGCCTGAGTTACCAATACAAGTGGTACAGCCGTAACCCACCAGGTTAAAGCCGAGTTTTTCCAACTCTGGCATCAGGCCAGCGGCATTAAGATATTCGGTCACCACTTTTGAGCCAGGTGCCAACGAGGTCTTGACCCATGGCTTGCTTTTCAGCCCGCGCGCAGCGGCGTTTTTAGCCAGCAGACCGGCGGCCATCAAAACGCTGGGGTTGGAGGTATTGGTGCAGGAAGTAATTGCGGCGATAACCACTGCGCCGGTAGTGAGCTGCAGCGCCTGATCTTTATAATTAAAATCGACACTGTCGCTGTGTGAGGTTGAGTTACTCAGTTCAAGCTCGGTAGCCAACTTAAATGCCTGCGGCACGTTGGGCAATGCCACACGATCCTGTGGACGTTTAGGGCCCGCCAGACTCGACTCAACGGTTCCCATGTCCAGCGCAAGAGTACTGGTGAAAATAGGCTCGTCACCTTCATTGCGCCACAGTCCCTGCTCTTTGCTATAGGCCTGAACCAGCGCAATCTGCTCGTCGCTGCGGCCGCTGAGTTTCATATAGCTCAAGGTTACTTCGTCGACCGGGAAAAAGCCGCAGGTAGCGCCAAATTCAGGGGACATATTGGCAATGGTCGCACGGTCGGCCAGTGGCAAATCAGCCAGACCATCACCGTAAAACTCTACAAATTTACCCACGACTCCGTGCTTACGCAGCATTTGGGTAACGGTTAACACCAGGTCAGTTGCGGTAATACCTTCACCAAGCTTGCCCGAAAGCTTAAAGCCTACAACGTCAGGGATCAGCATCGAGACTGGCTGACCCAGCATTGCCGCTTCGGCTTCGATACCACCACAGCCCCAGCCCAGTACGCCCAGGCCGTTAATCATCGTGGTATGTGAGTCGGTGCCGACCAGCGTGTCAGGGTAAGCAACTTCAACGCCGTTTTGCTGCTCGTGCCACACGGTTTGGCCGAGATATTCAAGGTTTACCTGGTGACAAATCCCCGTGCCCGGCGGCACGACGCGGAAACGGTTAAAGGCTTTCTGGCCCCAGCGCAGGAAAATATAACGCTCGTGGTTACGCTCCATCTCGAGCTTGACGTTTTCACCAAAAGCGGCGCGATCGCCGAACTCATCGACAGTCACCGAATGGTCAATCACTAGATCAACGGGAGATAAAGGATTGACCTGATTGACGTTACCGCCGAGGCGTTCGACCGCCTGTCGCATGGCAGCAAGGTCCACCACGGCAGGAACACCGGTAAAATCCTGCATCAGCACGCGCGCTGGACGGTAGGCAATTTCTCTATCTGCGTGCCCGGTTTTTTGCCAGTCAACAATGGCCTGCAAGTCTTGTTCCGTGACGGTATCTCCGTCAATGTTACGCAACAGGTTTTCCAGCAGCACCTTCATGGATTTCGGGAGTTTATCGATATTACCGAGGGTGGCGGCAGCTTTGGGTAAGCTGTAAAAGTGATATTCCTTATCAAGATCTGCCAGCTTATCCTGACTATTCTTGCGAAGATCGGACGACATAGCTTCTCCTTTTGACGCTCTTTTTTTGTGTGTGGCTTAACATTTTAGACCAAATGACAGGAAAGACCCGCCAGACGGTGCGTGTTCTTATAAAGATAACACAAAATATAATTAACATTTTAATAACAACACGAAGTGCTAATTACATATTGGCAACCTAAGCTTCCAGCAAAGGCGCAGATAAGATCATGCAGGATTGAGGCTGGAAATTGGCTTGGTGAAATTGGATAAGACAGAATTCTGAGCAGATTTGCAGATGATTGGGAGTAGGTTAAACGCAGGTGCTGGCTTTGAGAAAGGCATCAGGCCGCCTGAGGCGCGGCCTGATATCGCATTACTTGTGCGGGAGTTTAATATCTTTAAACAAAGCTTCAATGTCTTCATTGGAGCGCAATGCGATAGCACTGTCGACCACGTCGCGAGTCAGGTGCGGCGCAAATCGCTGGATGAAATCGTACATGTAACTGCGCAGGAAAGTACTGCGGCGGAAACCAATTTTAGTGGTGCTATGAGTAAAGATATCGCTGGCATCCACAGTGACCAGATCGGGATCTTGCAGCGGATCCACCGCCATGCTGGCAATGACCCCAACGCCCAATCCGAGGCGAACGTAGGTTTTGATCACGTCTGCATCAGTGGCGGTAAAGACGATGCGCGGTGTCAAACCGGCGCGATTAAACGCGGTATCCAGTTCCGAACGGCCGGTAAAACCAAAGGTATAGGTAACAATCGGATAGGAGGCCAGCTCTTCAATGGTGACCTTTTCTTTGCCTGCCAGCGGATGATCTGGCTGCACGACTACGGCACGATTCCAGTGATAGCAAGGCAGCATAATCAGATCATCATAAAGATGCAGCGCTTCGGTGGCGATGGCAAAATCTGCGTTGCCTTTGGACACTGCTTCGGCAATTTGCGTCGGCGACCCCTGGTGCATGTGCAGTGAAACACGCGGATAACGCTCGATGAATCCCTTAATCACATTAGGCAACGCGTATCGCGCCTGAGTATGGGTGGTGGCCACATACAGCGACCCTTTATCAGGATAGGTATGTTCTCCGGCTACGGCTTTAATCGCATCAACTTTTGACAGCACTTCGCGGGCAATGCGGATAATCTCCTGACCCGCAGGGGTGACCTGGGTGAGATGTTTACCGCTGCGGGCAAATATCTGGATCCCTAGTTCATCCTCAAGCATACGGACTTGCTTGCTGATGCCCGGTTGTGAGGTGTAGAGGCCTTCTGCCGTCGAAGAGACGTTCAGATTGTGATTAACAACTTCTACGATGTAACGCAGTTGCTGCAATTTCATATCTTATACCATCCTAGTGTTAAACCCTGCCCACCACTCTCCTTCTCTTTGCTGACAGAAAGGAAGGGGGTATTCTCAATTGTTTGTGCCGATTAATTCTAATAATGCATAAAAACAATATTTTATATATCAACAGTATCATTTATCAAACAATTTTGTCTCGTGTCTGGTTATAAAAAATTCAAGATTCCTTAACTTTAACGAAGACACTGACCGACCCGCAGCAAAATCTAACGACGATTGACCTGATTACAATAAAAAAACCAGCCATCAAGGCTGGTTTTTAAGATTAACTTCACAGGCGCGAGGCAGAAAGTTATTTTTTGCCTTCTTCCCATTTGCCGTCGACATAAAATGCCGTCCAGCCTGTCGCCTTGCCGTCTTTCTCAGAAGAAACATACTGCTGTTTAGTCTTACGGCTGAAACGCACCATCGACTTGTTCCCTTCTGGATCGGCCACTGGCGCATCGGCCAAATAGCTCAATTTTTCCGGCAGGCGATCTTTGAATCGCAACAGCTCTTCCACTAACGGTGCGCGGGTTTCGCGCGATTTAGGGAAAGTATTGGCCGCCAGGAACACGCCCGCCGCACCATCACGCAGCACGAAGTAAGCATCCGATTTTTCACACGGCAGTTCAGGTAATGGAACCGGATCTTCCTTCGGTGGAGCCACGTCGCCGTTACGCAAAATCTTGCGGGTATTTTTACAGGTCTCGTTGGTGCAGCCCATGTATTTACCAAAACGCCCCATTTTCAGGTGCATCTCGGAACCACACTTATCGCACTCAACCACTGGACCATCGTAACCCTTGATGCGGAACTCACCCTCTTCGATTTCATAACCGTCGCAGGCCGGGTTATTACCACAGACATGCAGTTTGCGGCCGGTATCGATCAGGTAACTGTCCATCGCTGTGCCGCACTTGGTACAGCGACGACGAGCACGCAGGGCATTGGTTTCGGCATCATCCCCTTCGAGAATGTTCAGGACTTCTGATTCCGGCACCAGATTAATAGTGGTTTTGCAGCGCTCTTTCGGCGGCAACGCGTAGCCAGAACAGCCCAGGAACACGCCGGTAGTTGCGGTACGGATCCCCATTGGACGCCCACAGGTTGGGCATTCAATGCTGGTCATCACCATCTGGTTCGGGCGCATACCGCCCTCTTCCGGATCTTTCTCGGCGGTTTCAAGCTGTTGGCTGAACTGGGCAAAGAAATCGTCCAGCACGCCTTTCCACTCGGCTTTATTATTCGCAACCTGGTCGAGGCCGTCTTCCATTCGGGCGGTGAAATCGTAGTTCATCAACTCGCGGAAGTTATCTTCCAGACGATCGGTAACGATCTCGCCCATTTTCTCGGCATAGAAGCGGCGATTTTCAACGTGAACGTACCCGCGATCCTGAATGGTCGAAATGATCGATGCATAGGTAGACGGACGGCCAATACCGCGTTTTTCAAGCTCTTTCACCAGAGACGCTTCGCTAAATCGTGCAGGCGGCTTGGTAAAGTGCTGAGTAGGCAGCAGCTGTTGCAAATTCAATGTACTGCCGACTTCAATCGGTGGCAGCGTGCGGTCTTCATCACCCTTGCGCAGCGCTGGCATGACGTGAGTCCAACCATCGAAACGCAATGTGCGGCCCTTGGCACGCAGCGAGTAATCACCGGCCTTGACAGTCAGCGTCGTGGAATCGTACTGCGCTGGCACCATCTGACAGGCGACAAACTGACGCCAGATCAGCTGATACAATCTTTGCGCATCGGCTTCCATGTCTTTCAACTGCTCAGACACCACACTCACGTCGGATGGACGAATCGCTTCGTGCGCTTCCTGTGAATTTTCTTTGTTGCTGTATTGATTAGGCGCCTTTGGCAAGTACTTCTCGCCAAAATTGTCACCAATATA
The DNA here is from genome assembly GCF_000257645.1 of Serratia sp. M24T3. Classification (GTDB taxonomy): domain Bacteria; phylum Pseudomonadota; class Gammaproteobacteria; order Enterobacterales; family Enterobacteriaceae; genus Rouxiella. The sequence continues at coordinate 242,295 of NZ_AJHJ01000005.1, read as the reverse complement.
GCCACGCACCATTTCTACCGCGTCTTTGCTCAGATTGGTTGAGTCGGTACGCATGTAAGTAATGTGACCAGCTTCATACAGCCGCTGGGCCATCATCATGGTTTTCTTGACGCCGAAGCTCAGACGCGTGCTTGCCGCCTGCTGCAAGGTGGAGGTAATAAAAGGAGCTCCTGGCTTGCTGCTGGTCGGTTTGTCTTCACGATCCACCACGTCGTAACGGGCTTTTTCAAGCAGCGCAACGGCGGCGTGAGTCTGCTCGCGGTTAACCGGTTTGAAAGGTTTTTCGAGGTGATGAGTCACCTCCATTTGCAGGTCAATTTTCTCTTTGGACTGCAAATCGGCGTGCAGTTCCCAATATTCTTCGGGAACGAAGGCCTTAATCTCTTTTTCTCGCTCAACGACAAGGCGCACCGCGACGGATTGAACGCGCCCCGCTGAAAGCCCACGAGCAATTTTCTTCCACAGCAACGGAGAAACCATGTAACCCACAACGCGGTCCATAAAACGGCGCGCCTGCTGGGCATTCACACGATCAATATTTAGCTCGCCCGGCTGCTCAAATGCCTGTTGAATGGCATTCTTGGTAATTTCGTTAAAAACAACACGGCTGAAGCGTTTATCATCACCACCAATCACTTCCCGCAAATGCCAGGCAATCGCCTCTCCTTCGCGGTCAAGGTCGGTTGCGAGATAGATATGGTCAGCTTTTTCTGCGAGAGATTTTAACTCGGCTACAACCTTTTCTTTACCTGGCAATATTTCGTATTGCGCTTCCCAACCATGGAATGGGTCAACGCCCATGCGATTTACCAGCGCGGTTTTCTCATCCTTTTTAACTTTTTTCTTTGTTTTATCTTCGGCTGAGCTAGCGCTTTTTTTACTCGCGGATCCGCTGGTAGGCAAATCGCGGATATGACCGACGCTGGACTTAACCACGTAGTCATTTCCTAAATATTTATTAATCGTTTTGGCTTTTGCCGGGGACTCAACTATTACGAGAGCTTTGCCCATAATTACCTTTTACCTAAATTATTCTTCTCGAAAAGAAGATTTTGTCTTGTTTATGCCGCGGCACATTTAATGTCTTTTTTTATATTGCGGCACTCAGTCAGGAGATCAACCATTTTTTTTCATGACCTTTTATCACTGTCCTCCAGAGGGGCAACCCAATGAGTTTTTATGCGTTTGCAGCCCGAACAGTGTTAAAAGTGCAAGGATCATAGCCTGAAATAATCTCAGGGCGTAAACAAATCATTCCACCCTACGCCAGAAAATCCCACACTCTACCTGATAAAAATCGCCACGCAACTTAATTAGCACGTAAATGCGCTTTCTGCCAATCAGAACATTATATGTTCAAAATTCTTCCAGCCCTGTCCCAGCAGGGTTGCGGCCTTGCAGGCCAGAGTTCTACAATTGCCCAAGAGATTAACGCGAGGAGTATTGTTATGCACTTACACACCGCAGCTATAAATCCTGGAGCACTACTTATAGAAGCAAATAAAGTAATTCGCCAGCATGAACATTATCTACCGGGAATGAAAGCAACAGAAGTTGAACAAAAGGGAAATGTGCTGGTTTTTCGTGGGGAATTCTTTCTGGATGAACAAGGATTACCGACCGGAAAAACCACCGCCGTTTTTAATATGTTTAAACTTCTCGCCACTCTTTTTTCAGATAAATACCACCTGGAAATTTAGTTTATTTTTTGGTCGAAAAGATTAGGTCTTTAATTAAATTTTCATCTTTTTATAACAGGTAATTTTAGTGATTAAAAAAGGGACCGAAGTCCCTTCTAAATATCTTACAAAAGTGGTTTTTCACCGCGTTGTAACCAGCGTAAAAACAGTCGATCGGCGCTCTCTGCTGCGCTACCGGTAAAGCGATCCATCATGCGTTTACGACGGCTATAACGCACTGAAATCACCTCGTGGTTTTTCATTTCTGCGATCAGTAAATCATCACTGGTGCCAATGGCGTCAATCAGCCCTTTTTCACGCGCCTGAGAGCCGAACCAGTGCTCGCCGGTAGCAACCGCATCGATGTCCAAAGATGGGCGATGTTGATGAACAAACTCTTTGAACAACACGTGAGTTTCGTTGAGATCTTCCTGGAATTTTTCACGACCTTCATCCGTGTTTTCACCAAACAGCGTTAAGGTACGTTTAAACTGACCAGCGGTATGCAACTCAACATCAATATTATTCTTTTTCAGCAGGCGGCTAAAGTTAGGGATCTGCGCAACCACGCCAATGGAACCAATGATGGCAAAAGGAGCAGCTACAATGCGATCGGCAACGCAGGCCATCATATACCCCCCGCTGGCGGCCACTTTATCAACCGCCACAGTTAAGCGCACTCCCGCCTGAGTCAGGCGAGCCAGCTGTGAGGAGGCCAATCCATAACCGTGCACCACGCCGCCAGGGCTTTCAAGACGCAGCAGCACTTCATCCTGCGGAGTCGCCACGGCCAGAACTGCCGAAATCTCCTCACGCAGCGAAGTCACCTCATGGGCGTCCATGCTGCCTTTGAAATCCAGGACATACAGGCATGGCTTGCTTTTAACCGTTCCAGTTTTAGCCTGCTGCTTTTTGGCTTTGGCCTCAGCCTTCTCTTCTTTTTTAAACGCCTTGAGGCTTAACTTCTGTTCTGCCGGATTCAGGCGGGCGGTGCGCATTTCACGCTGCATTTCACGATATTCTTCACCCAGGTCGGTCAGGCGTAATTCGCCCTTACCTGCTGATTTACGCTGGCGCAACCCAACAAAAAGAACGACCAGCGCACCAATCGCGACCACTACGGTGACAATCTTGGCCAAAAACAGCCCGTACAGAGAAAGTAAATCCACAAATACCGCCTTATAACATTCTGATAAGTGACGAGGTCCATTCTAGACAATCGTTGCTCATGAGTCTTGCTTCTGCAAAGACTGACAGCACATAAACGCTGGACTTGCACCATTATCGCGTTAATTTTGCTAAAGATGATGCGCCTGAGATTCATTTTTGTTACAAATGATCTACTCAATAGTGGGTTAATTATTGAAAGTCATGTCCATTTCAGGCATATAACAGCAATTATCAAACTATTGATAAAACATATTCCGGCAATTCGTTTGGTCTCGGTTGAGGTTTCAGCTCCCGGCAAACGCGTTGTGCTGGTGCGTTGTTGGCCTTTGCCACCGCATCTGACACCTAACAGAGGACATTTCCCGTGCATTATCATCCAAAATCCGACTTACTCAGCCAGCGCATTATTCTCGTTACCGGCGCTGGTGACGGCATTGGCCGTGAAGCCGCTCTGACCTATTCTCGCTTTGGCGCACGCGTTATCCTGCTTGGTCGCACAGAGAGTAAACTGGTGGCCGTACAGCAAGAGATTGCCCGCGAAGGCTGGCTGCCAGCCGAGTTTATTACCGCCGATTTACTCCACGCCACACAGCATGACTGTAATCAGGTGGCCGAGCGCATTGCCCAATGGGTGCCGCGCCTCGACGGTGTGTTGCACAATGCCGGATTGCTCAGTGAAATTGTGCCGGTCAGCGAGATAAAACTGCAAGACTGGCATGACGTGATGCAAGTTAACGTCAACGCAACCTTTATGCTGACCCAAAGTCTGCTGCCACTGTTGTTGAAATCAGCCAGCTCGTCTCTGGTATTTACCAGCTCCAGCGCGGGTCGTGAGGGCCGCAGCGGATGGGGAGCCTATGCGGTGTCCAAGTTTGCTACCGAAGGGCTGATGCAGGTATTGGCCGACGAGTATAAAAACACCAATTTGCGGGTTAACTGCATCAATCCAGGCGGAACGCGCACCAGTATGCGCGCCTCGGCCTTCCCTGACGAAAACAGCCAGAAGCTGAAAACCCCTGCTGATATTATGCCTCTATATTTGTATCTGATGGGGGATGATAGTCGTCGCAAAACCGGCACCAGTTTTGATGCGCAACCCGGCCGCAAAGCTGGCCCAGCTGAATAAATAGAGCAAAAAAGATGACGGCAGACAGGCACCAGCAGCGCCAGCAAAAATTGAAAGAACAGGTCGATGCGCGTATCGACGCTGCCAAAGAAGCTCGCGGTATTCTGATTGTTCTAACCGGTAACGGTAAAGGCAAAACTACCGGTGCCTTTGGTACTGTGACTCGCGCCGTCGGACACGGGCAGCGTGCGGGTGTGATCCAGTTTATCAAGGGCGAATGGCCAAACGGTGAACGAAATCTGCTCGAACCGCACGGGGTTGAGTTTCAGGTGATGGCCACGGGTTTTACCTGGGAAACGCAGAATAAAGAAACCGATACCGTGGCGTGTCAGGCGGTCTGGCAGCACGGTAAACGTATGCTGGCTGATGCATCGCTTAATTTGGTCGTGCTTGACGAGCTAACTTACATGCTGAGCTTTGGCTATCTGGATCTTCAAGAGGTCATTGATGCGCTGAATAATCGCCCGGCGCATCAGACGGTGATTATTACCGGCCGCGGCTGCCATCGTGATGTGCTGGAATTGGCCGATACGGTTAGCGAATTGCGCCCGGTAAAGCACGCCTTCGACGCTGGAATCATGGCGCAACAGGGAATTGACTGGTAGCCACTGCGGTTTTCCGGGCAAAAAAAACCGCAGCACTCAGACTGCGGTTCTCTATTCAACTCACAGTTTGGTTAACGATTAACGTTTTCACGGACCGCTGCTGCGACGTGCTGGCGCAACTTGAGTATGGCGCTTAACCGCACGGCGAATCTGATTAGCCTTGACGCGACGACGATCGCGCTCAACCGGCAGCTTGCTCACGGTTTCTTCAGTCATATCAACCAGTTGACGAAGATAGTTGATATCTGGAAGATCCAACTCTTTATAACCGCCACGAGGCAGACCTTTTGGCAGATTCAAGTCACCGTATCGAACACGGATCAATCGGCTCACCTGAACGCCTACAGCTTCCCAAAGACGACGCACTTCGCGGTTACGGCCTTCGGTCAGAGTCACGTTGTACCACTGGTTCAGACCTTCACCGCCCTGGTACTTGATAGTACGGAAGGCAGCCGGGCCATCTTCCAGTTGAACGCCACGGCTCAGCTGTTTGATTTTTTCGTCATCAATCTGACCAAATACGCGCACCGCGTATTCACGCTCTACTTCACGGCTTGGGTGCATCAGGCGGTTAGCCAGCTCACCATCGGTAGTGAAAAGCAACAAACCTGAGGTGTTAACGTCGAGACGGCCAACAGCAACCCAACGCGAACCGCGCATTTTCGGCAGGCGGTCGAACACGGTAGGACGACCTTCGGGATCGCTGCGGGTACATAGCTCGCCTTCCGGCTTGTAGTAAGCCAGGACGCGACAAACCGTATCTTCGGCTTCAAGGATTGACAGCACGTGACCGTCGAGACGGATCTTGGTGCCGGCAACCAGTTCTACACGGTCGCCGAGGGTAGAAATCTTACCGTCAACACTGATGCGCCCTGCCTGAATCATGGCTTCAACTTCACGACGAGAACCGTGGCCCGCGCGAGCCAAGACTTTTTGCAGTTTTTCGCTTTGCAGGCCATCACCGTCGTCAAGCGCATTCTTCGGCTTTTCGTATTTCGGTGCGTCTTCAACTTCTTCATCGTTGACTTTTTTTACCATCAGAGATTCGGCGCGCGGCTTGGTGCTGCGTGGCTTATCGCCTGCTGGTTTGCCTGAACGCGGCTTATCGCTGCGAGGCTTGTCGGTGCGCGGCTTGTCATTACGACTGCCGGTTCGTGCTTTGTCTGCACCTGATTTATCCGCGGCAGGCTTGCCACCACGAACTGTTTCGATACGTGATTTTTCAGTGCCAGGTTTTTTACCGCGTGGCTTATCCGAATCGCTGCGCTGTGAACGCGGTTTGTCAGACGAAAATTTATCGTTTTTTTGCTTACTGGAATTAAACTTCTCGCTCATTGAGCAGCCTCATTTGTCGCCTTCACAGGCGTCATTATCTATTCTACTTGCAGAAAGTTACGGCTGAATAGCCCTAACCCTATAATTCTTATCACATTTTTCAATAAAGTCATTCAATTCGGCTCAAAGTACTGGCGTCAACTTTATGCTATGTGGTCGGACATATTACACGATTTTTATGCTAAAAGATGCCTCTAATGGCATGAGGGTTTCTGTAAGCGCCAAGTCAATAAATCTGAGTGCGGCTATTTAATATGGGCCGTTTCAAAAATACTCAAACTCTCTGTAGATGAATGGGTGAAATTTTAAAGTATTTTAAAAAAATGGTGGATAGGATTTAGCGTTTAGCCAGCAAAAAAATGCTGCCCAACCTATTGGTGAGTGTATCACTATGCGCGTGACTACAGGCTCAGATTTACAGCCGATCAGGCCCTCCCATCTATCCCCTAACCCGATGATTTATTTGTTATCGCTGATAAAAAATACTGTAGCGAGTCTAACCAGTAATGATCCACAACGGTCATACCTAGATTCAACCTCGTCGCGAAGCAATGGCTATGAAATTATTTTGGCTTCGAGTCATCATTTGGCTACGGTCAAAGCTGCAGACCTTTTGGTGCATTCTTATTCCCGCGCTATGAACCCGCTGCTGTCTTCATTATCTTTATCCCCCACCAGCCTCTCACTCGGTACAGCTCTGGGCGCGTTATCCAGCACTGCTCTGCTCAATTCGATAATGGATAAAAGCTATTTCCGCCCTAATTTAGCGCCTCTGATTAACCTGCTAGATTCTATTTTTCAGGCCGAGTTATTAAGAATGTTTATTACTCATCCTGTGCGGCTGGCGTCAATGGAGGAAGAGACTAAAACCTGGCTTTGCCAGTCAGCAAGTGCGGTGGTCAATATCATACAGGCGAGCCTTATCAGCAGAACTGCTTCAGGGCTGGCATTTATTTTAGAATTACCACAAGCATGGGTCGCCTTGCAGCATTATCGCGACATTCCGTTGCCAGAGGTTATTTATTGTTATACCGAATGGGTGATTGGTGCAATTGATGGCGGCGGCTCGTTGCCATTTTTTAATAGCTATTCACCTTTAGCGACTGTCTCAATGTTGGCTGCTTATATAATGTGGACAATATCCCGAAAACCCTCGCCATATTCTCTACCCGCCGGGACTCGTGAGATGGGATGCGTCGCAATAAAATTGCTCGAGATCAGCCGCTACATCACACGCTCCTCGCCAAGGCTCGGGAAAGCTACTGATATTCCGCTTCGGATTTCCTCTCAATTTGAAAAACACGCCAGCTCAATCCAATTTCAACCACGAAAATATTACGGCTCTCGGCCTACTGATAATCCTAGTACTACTAGTGCTGCTAGTACTGAGTTAATACCCTATTACGTTGTAAATAGGCCGGTTATAACCAGCGGCTCCACTGTTAAAGGTCAAGTAAACAGTCCACTCCTTCCTGTGATCCTAAGTAGTCAAGCGGCACATTTTGCTCAAAGAAAATCTGTTAACCCGAGTCCAGCAATCATTGCTTTCGCCTTAATCAGTACCACAGGGGCGATCAGTTATGTCGGATATCAAGCTGTTTCAGCCCTCTATACGTATCTGGTGCATGAAGCAAATTCCGAAAATAAAACTAACTTGCCAGTCAAAATTAGCAGTCATCAACGGCGTGAAGCTTTAAATCGCTTAGCGAGAACGCGTAGCTTGCACATCTCTAATTTTACGCCGAGGGAGCAGATCGATGAGTTGATTCTCGCCGCGGCTATCAACATATTGCCAATACCTATTAATAACACTCGGTCAAACGGCGTCGAAATTATTGCCAGATTGGCAGATGAAATCATTAACGCTCGTGGAGATTTCAATTTTCGTAAAATCAATGAATTATTTACGCAAATTAAAGATCTGGGTGGCAACAAAACTATTGGGCTTTTGCGCTCGAAAAAGAGCAGCCAAGGCAAGTTGCGTTTAATGATATGGCCGCATAATCAAAGTATCGATCTTACTTGCGATATTAATAATAAAAAATTAACTCGCCCTGAGCTGCGGGACGCCTTGGCGTTGATAATGCACCTGATACTAAGGTCTACTGAAACCCGATACTCAATTCTTGACGCCCTCTCTCGGATAAAAACTTCCGCTGTAGGCCTTTATTACCAGTGGTATATTCATAACCGGCATTCGCCGAAAAATGATACCGTTGAAAGCAACTATAAAAATCAAACCATGCAGCAATTTTATGATCACCTACAGGATATAATGGGTTCTTTATTAGCTCCTTTTAATCCACACAATGTAGATACCCGGAGACTGATTTTTTTCTTGATTTATCTGGAAATGCCCAATGTATGTATTGGTATTCAATTCGATGGCGAAAAATCACCGGCCATCAGTAAGCAAAACTCCCATGCTATTCATGGCGACCTATATCTCAAAACTAAAGGTGATGAATTAAGCTATGACAATTTTTTGCAGACCTTAAATGAGGTTAGAAATGAAGATTTAAAAATAATCTACCTGATAACGCACAGTGAGATCTATGCAGCAGCATTTAAACAACAAGGTTTTATTGCCCAAATTCACCGGATGGTTTTTAATACAGAGTATGAAATCGCCGAGATCGAACAGCGTATTGGTGCTTTGACTTATATAGATCGAATGTCAATGATTGCATTAGCGGTATCAGAGCTTGGTTTTAACGAAAAGGTCCCTTGGACGGCAAAGAAAATTATTCCCTACCCGGGGAATTTATCCAAAGAAAATGCTTTTAAAGTCATTCATAATGATTTTAAAAAAAGAGAAAGCAACAGCGGACGAACTGGGGCAATGATTCCGAGGAGCCATATGATTGCCGTTGAAAAATACCGCACCTGGCTGGAACAATACGTTGCATTGAACGGACACTTAGAGGTAATGCTGAAAATCGATCCCCATGTCTTTGATATTTTAGCTAAAAAATATCCTTTACAAGATATTGAGCAATATCTCAAAAAAATAATCAGCCATCGCAGTATCAAGAAGATTTTTAACGTTAAATATGATGATAACCTCAGTCAAGAATCCAAACTTATTTACCAATCAATTTTACTTTCTTTGAACCTTTTATCGCAAAACGATCAAGATTTTATTAGTAATTCAACAAAATTCCAAATTATCAACTTAACAAAATATGCCCACACCTTGTTGAACCTGTTTGCTCAGTTAGAAGGGAGACAAAAAGAAAAATTCGAAACATGGAATTTGGCTTCGATTGTCATTGCTGAAAGTAACAATAGCCGCAGAGTTTATTCTTTCAATCGTCGATTCCATTTAAAAACGCATGAAAACTTGTTAATTGAAAGATTAACCCAGTGCAGCGATGATACTGACGTTTTGGACATTCATGATTTTTTACGCCAATATATGACGGAGAATAAAGCTAGTTACATTGAAACCAATACTGAAAAAAAATGCATTATCCCTCAAGCTTCTATTCTCTACTACACCTATGAATTAGACATTGAAGAATTTGATAGCAAAGATAAAGTCTTTCGTCGTTTGCAACAACATCAACTACAACCCCGAGTAGATAGAAAAGTTAATGCTTATGGTGAAACGTCTGAAGAAATAGAATTGTCAACAGATCCACGCTGGTTAGCTTTTCGGCCCTGGCTACCCTTTATAGAATGCTATGACGTTTCTTCAGGCTTGGCCAACGGTAAAGATAGCCTATGGATAACAGCAATTGACGGTTTAACCTGCGGGCTAAATTTCATCCCAGCCGGAAAAATCGTCTCTTTCCCATTTAGGATCGCGATTAAAGGGGTAAGAAAATTAGTCTATCCAACTGAAAAAGCATTTAAAAATGCATTTTTTCAGTCTGTCGAAAGTTTTTTCTCAAAGAGAATCTCAGGAATTTCCCCTGAAACGCTTGACGAGTTTAAAAGACTTTATAAAAACATTTATAGTCAGGAAATGTTCAATCTGCCACAGCAAAAAGTTAGCCACGTTTTTATCGATGGCGTTTATAACTTTATTTCCAGAGGCTCGCCAATTCCCCTGCCCAATTTTTTTAAATGGAATATGCACGGGTTTGTTGATGCATTTAGCAATATGAATAAAGGGCTGCTCCTTAAGACTGTTGCCCAGGGAGTCAAAGCCAACGCAGCACCTGCTGTGGGCTTTATTGGTCAAAAGATTGCACCTAAAGTATTTCGCGGCGTTAGAAAAAAACTTCAGAGTTCTTCGGCTGAATCGGGTGAACAGCAACATCAAAATATTATTAGTGAATTTTCCAACCCTGATTCCTACCTACCTTACGCAATTACCTTCTTAGAAAATAAATGTACTTTTAACGAACTGCGTTTCCACTGCGATCTGACAACCTTGGACCAGTTGATGCCCATAAGGAATATAAATGATACAACAGTTGAGCAATTGGCGATTAAGCGTAAAATCTATACAAAACTTCTCATAGCCCTATTTAACAATAATAGTACACAACTTTGGCAACAATCTTTAAATAATATCAGCGTAGCGATGGAAATTAATAAGATAAATCAGACCCGTTTGGTCAGCTTTATCTCGATCAAACCAAGCGTAATGCAACAAATTCAATATTTACATAACTATTACGTTCCATTTTGGCAGCACGATTTCGACGCATTATTGCAAATGATTACAAATAAACGTATTACTGTCGCTGCACCAGAGTTATGGGATTTTTTGCTTAATCGAATCGAAGGGAAACATGACACTTCACTGAGTAATCAACTCACTCAATTATTTGACAACCCCAATACCCTTCATTTGCAGTTGTATTTTCATGAGTTAGTGCAAAACATACAATGGACATGTTCCTTGCCTGATATGGAGGACGACCGTGTGAGTGCTCGTTATATCAGTGAAGCATTCAGTCAATTAACATTCATAAATTATCAGGATTGGGATAAAGAATTTTCAGTTAATTTATTGACCGATACTCTTATTGAACAGAGGCTATTTTTAGCAAGTATTACTGCTGAAAAGTTACGCCCTTTTGTTATGACTCTAGTAGCGGATCTAAAAAAAGCATTCGACTTCACTAATGCAGAATGTGTTTATCTACCATTTCTAAAAAAAAGCACAGGTCCAGAATATCGTTATTATTCCCCCCAACAGCGCGCCGAGATGTTCAATGCCTGCAGGATTCACCAGCAGGATTTAACTCATAGATTGCCCGCTATATTTGTACTTTCAAAATATGCAGATTTTACTGACGCAAGGGAAGGAAGACCAAATGCAGTTCCCACTGCTATTTGGTCTCAGATTACCGCTGACGAGGTTTTTCTATCCGCTAGAAGAGACGTTAATCGATTGTTTTACCGGCAGTATGACCGCTTTATTGTGTCTTATGACTATCAAAAGGCTTTAAAAGACTCAATGATTAGCGAAACGGTGCCGGATCGCCCGCCCCTTCGCGGATAACTTCAGGGATCGAGTCGGTCAAATCAATAACCGTGGTCGGTTGCTGGCCAATTGAACCGCCGTCGAGGATCAAATCCACCAGCTTACCGATGCTATCTTTGATCTCTTCCGGGTCGGCTTGCGCAAAGTCGTTGCCCGGCAGCATCAGAGTTGTCGACATCAACGGCTCTCCAAGCTCATCTAGCAACGCCAAAGCAATAGGATTGGACGGCACGCGCAAACCAATGGTTTTGCGTTTGTCATTCATCAAACGGCGAGGCACTTCTTTGGTCGCCTTGAGAATAAAGGTGTAGCTGCCCGGAGTATTGTTTTTGATCAGGCGAAAAGCGGTATTATCGACATAAGCATAGGTCGACAGCTCCGACAGATCGCGGCAGACCAGGGTGAAATTGTGATTACCGTCAAGTTGGCGAATGCGACAAATACGCTCCATCGAGCCTTTATCTTCCAAACGACAGCCCAGCGCATAACCCGAGTCTGTCGGGTAAACAATGACCGACCCTTTGCGCAGCATATCTACAGCCTGTTTGACCAGACGCGGTTGCGGGTTCTCGGGATGGACATAAAAATACTGACTCATAACAAATCCTCTTCACTTCTGGGCGACACATTTACTCGTTTGAAAAAGAAGCCAACGCTGTTGCAGCTTCAAGGACGAAGAACGGGCCAGTCATGCCACACGGCGGTGACATTCGCCGGCAACCAGAGCTTACGACCTAGTTCTATCCACGAGCAGGGTTGATGGAAATCTGACCCTTGTGACGCCAGTAAATTATAATCACGGGCAAATGCGGCGTGCTGCGTGCGCTCATGCGGCGCTTGCTGGCACTGTGCAACTTCCATCGCATCGCCGCCTTGTGCGGCAAAGTAGGCGAGCAGCCGCTTTAGCCACTTGGTAGACAAGTCATAGCGCCCCGGATGAGCAACAACAGCCTGTCCACCAGATTGGTGTATAACATCAATAGCTTCTTCTATTGTACACCACTGAGGCGGAACGTAGCCGGTATTGCCTTTTGCCAGATACTTTTTGAACACCTTGGCGATGTTTTCTGCCGCGCCTATCTCAACCAGATAGCGCGCAAAGTGCGCACGGGTAACGGCTCCCCCATCGGCATGGCGTAATGCACCTTCCCAGGCACCTTCTATGCGAGCCTTGGCCAAACGACGGCCAATTTCCTGAGCACGCTCGACTCGCCGCTGCGCCTGTTTCGCCAGCAGCGCGACCATTGCCGGGTGCTGCGGATCGATACGCAGTCCAACAATGTGGATTTCGTGATTTTCCCACAGCGTTGAGATTTCAACGCCGTTAATCAGTTGCAGCGGCAGATTATGCTGCTCGATTGCCGCTGCCGCGCGGGCCAGCCCGTCAGTGTTGTCATGATCGGTAATAGCTAAAACCCCGACACGCATTTCAACTGCACGGGCGACCAGCGCTTCCGGGGTGAGATAACCGTCAGAGGCAGTGGTGTGGCTGTGCAGGTCGTAAAGAGTGAATGCAGGATTGTCGGATAAACTGGATGTCATAATGATTACAGAAAGACCTATTATAAAAAACTGCACCTATCATAACGCGTAAGCCTCTTCAGGGTTACCGCTATCTCGGTAAGAGTTTTTAAATCGATGGCTTTTTAAACGATTCGACACATGCTTTGTGCCATACGCCCAAATTGCTTAAAGAGTGCAAAAAAGAAGGTTGACTTTACACCGCCGAACTAGTTAACTAGTACGCAAGTTCACAACAGATCGTGACAACCGAATTCAGGCAAGCACAACTTACAAGAGTGACTGATGATGAAAAACAACATGACTTCTTCTAACAGCTGGTGGCGCGCCTCCCCTTCGCGGGCGGTGTAATTGCGCATAGCTGTCATCAGACGCTGCAGATACCCGAAGCCCGCTTAAAGCGGGCTTTTTTGTGGATAAAATTTAGGAATAATCATGAGCAATCAACGACATAAATTAGAATTGTTGACATCACAAGGAAGTCACCGTGGTGATCCGACGGCTATCTTCCATCAGCTGTGTGGCGCACGCCCTGCAACACTGCTGTTGGAAAGTGCTGAAATTAATACCAAAGAGAGCCTGAAAAGCCTGCTGATCGTTGACAGCGCGCTGCGTATCACGGCGATGGGTCGCGTGGTAAACATTCAGGCGCTGACCATTAACGGGGCTTCTTTGCTGCCGCTGCTTGATGAGTCTTTGCCTGCCGATGTGCAAAATGTGGTACGCCCGAACGGTCGTGAACTGACTTTCCCGGTGATTGATACCATGCAGGACGAAGACGCGCGTCTGCGTTCAAAATCTGTTTTCGATGCGCTGCGAAACGTGCTGAACCTCGTCGAGTCACCAGAGGAAGAACGTGAAGCGATGTTCCTCGGCGGCCTGTTTGCCTATGATTTAGTCGCTGGATTCGAAGATTTGCCTCAGCTGCGCGCCGATCAGCGCTGCCCTGACTTCTGTTTTTATCTGGCAGAAACGCTGCTGGTTCTGGATCATCAGAAACGCACCAGCCGTCTCCAGGCCAGCCTGTTCACGCCGAATCTAGAAGAGAAACAACGTTTGGTCCAACGCCTGGAACAGCTGCAACACCAGCTGCAACAGCCTCCACACGCCATTCCTCATCAAACCGTTCACGATATGAAGCTAAGTTGCAATCAAAGCGACGAAGAGTTTGGCGGCGTGGTTGAACAAATGAAAGCAGCGATTCGCATCGGAGAGATTTTCCAGGTGGTGCCTTCTCGCCGCTTCTCTCTGCCTTGCCCGGCGCCGTTGGCAGCCTATGAAACGCTAAAAAACAGCAATCCAAGCCCTTACATGTTCTTTATGCAGGACAACGATTTTACGCTGTTTGGCGCTTCACCGGAAAGTGCGCTGAAATATGATGCCACCAACCGCCAGATAGAGATCTATCCAATTGCCGGAACTCGCCCTCGCGGTCGTCGCGCCGACGGTTCACTGGATGCCGATCTCGACAGCCGCATCGAGCTGGAAATGCGTACCGATCACAAAGAACTGGCAGAGCACCTGATGTTGGTTGACCTGGCGCGTAACGATTTGGCGCGCATCTGCGAGCCGGGCAGCCGCTATGTCGCCGACCTGACCAAAGTTGACCGCTATTCTGTGGTAATGCATCTTGTCTCTCGCGTCGTCGGCACGTTGCGCGCCGATCTCGACGTGCTGCACGCCTATCAGGCTGTCATGAATATGGGCACGCTGACCGGAGCGCCGAAAGTGCGCGCCATGCAGCTTATTGCCGAATCGGAACAATCGCGCCGCGGCAGCTACGGCGGCGCGGTGGGTTACTTTACAGCCCACGGCGACCTTGATACCTGCATCGTTATCCGCTCCGCTTATGTAGAAGACGGCATTGCAACAGTGCAGGCCGGTGGCGGTGTGGTGCTCGACTCCGTTCCACAAGCCGAAGCCGACGAAACCCGTAATAAAGCCCGTGCCGTGCTGCGCGCCATCGCCACTGCCCATCATGTTAAAGAGGTGTTTTAAGATGGCCGACATTTTACTGATCGACAATGTAGACTCATTTACCTACAACCTGGTAGATCAGCTGCGTTCCAGCGGACACAACGTGGTGATTTATCGTAATCAGATCCCTGCCGACGTGATTATCGACAAACTGAGTCAGATGGAAAAACCGGTGTTGCTGCTGTCGCCAGGTCCGGGAACGCCTTCAGAGGCCGGATGCATGCCTGAATTGCTGCGCCGTCTGCGCGGTAATCTACCGATTATCGGCATCTGTCTTGGCCATCAGGCGATTGTTGAGACCTATGGTGGCCACGTCGGGCAGGCAGGGGAAATCCTGCACGGTAAAGCCTCATCTATTACTCACGACAATCAGGGCATGTTCGCCGGCATGAATAATCCGCTGCCGGTCGCACGTTATCACTCACTGGTCGGCAGCAATATTCCCGAGGGGCTGACAGTCAATGCCCGCTTTGGAGATATGGTGATGGCGGTTCGTCATGATAAAGACCGAGTCTGCGGTTTCCAGTTCCACCCGGAATCTATTTTAACTTCTCAGGGTGCCCGTCTGTTAGAACAGACATTGGCCTGGGCTTTGGCGTAAGGAGATTTGTCATGGAAACGCAAACTATCCCAGGTATTTTGGAAAACCTTTACCAGGCAAAAACGATGACGCAGGAAGAGAGCCATGCGCTGTTCACTGCGATTGTTAACGGCGAGCTTGAGCCAGCACAGTTGGCGGCCGCGCTAATCAGTATGAAAGTGCGCGGCGAACAGCCGGCAGAGATTGCCGGAGCCGCGCAGGCCTTGCTGGCTGATGCCCTGCCTTTCCCGCGTCCTGATTACCCGTTTGCCGATATCGTCGGGACCGGCGGTGACGGCACCAACAGCATTAATATCTCGACTGCCAGTGCTTTTGTCGCTGCCTGCTGTGGCATAAGAATTGCCAAACACGGTAACCGCAGTGTGTCGAGTCGTTCAGGCTCTTCGGATTTGCTGGCCGCCTTTGGCATCAATCTGAACATGCCGGCAGAACAGTCGCGCTCCGCGCTGGATGACTTGGGTGTCTGCTTTCTGTTTGCACCGCAATATCACACCGGTTTTCGCCATGCAATGCCGGTACGTAAAGCGCTGAAAACGCGCACGCTGTTTAACGTTTTGGGTCCGCTGATTAACCCGGCACGACCGCCGCTGGCGCTGATTGGCGTTTACAGCCCCGAGCTGGTTCGCCCGATCGCCGAAACCCTGCGCACGCTTGGCTATGAGCGCGCCGCGGTAGTTCACGGTGGCGGCATGGATGAAGTCGCTATCCACGCGCCTACCCAGGTTGCCGAACTGAAAAATGGCGAAATTGAGACTTATGAACTGACGCCACAGGACTTTGGATTGGATAATTATCCTATCTCTGCCCTGCTCGGCGGCGAACCTGAAGAAAACCGTGACATTCTGGCACGCTTGTTACAAGGTAATGGCGAACCGGCGCACGAGGCCGCAGTAGCTGTAAATGTCGCCATGTTACTGCGCCTGTTTGGCCAGGAAGATTTAAAACAAAACGCACAAAAAGCTTTGGCAGTAATGCGCAGCGGAGAACCTTTCCAGCGTGTTACCGCATTGGCAGCAAGAGGATAAGTGATGCAGCAGGAAACCGTGCTCCACAAGATTGTCCGCGATAAAGAAGTTTGGGTCGCGGCACGCAAAGAACAGCAACCGCTGGCCAGTTTTCAGAACGATATCAAACCCAGCGAACGCAACTTTTATCATGCGCTGAAAGGGGCCAGAACCGCTTTCATTCTCGAATGCAAGAAGGCCTCGCCGTCAAAAGGCACTATTCGCGAAAACTTTGACCCGGTTGAAATCGCAGGCGTTTATAAAGACTTCGCCTCAGCTATTTCGGTTCTGACTGATGAAAAATACTTCCAGGGCAGCTTCGATTTTCTGCCGCTGGTCAGCGCAGCGGTCACTCAGCCAGTGCTGTGCAAAGATTTTATTATTGACCCTTATCAGATTCACCTGGCGCGTTTTTATCAGGCCGATGCCATCCTGCTGATGCTTTCAGTCTTGAATGATGAGCAATATGTCCAGCTTGCTGCCGTGGCACACAGCCTGAACATGGGCGTGCTGACCGAAGCCAGCAATGCTGAAGAGCTTGAGCGAGCGAATGAACTTAACGCCAAAGTGGTCGGCATTAATAACCGCGACCTGCGCGATTTGTCGATCGATCTCAACCGCACCCGCGAACTGGCTCCGCGCGTGGCGCACGGCGTAACAGTCATTAGCGAGTCAGGCATCAACGATTATGCACATATTCGCGAACTGTGCCGCTTTGCCAACGGCTTTTTGATCGGCAGTGCTCTGATGTCGGAAAAAGATTTGACCAGCGCGGTTCGCCGCGTACTGCTTGGCGAAAACAAGGTCTGCGGACTCACTCGACCACAGGATGCCAACGTGGCCTATCAGGCGGGTGCTATCTATGGCGGATTGATTTTCGTTGCAGGTTCGCCACGCTTTATCGACAGCACTCAGGCGCGCCAGGTTCAAAGCGGTGCGCCACTGAAGTATGTTGGCGTGTTCCGCGATGCCGATATCGCCGAAGTTGCAGAAAAAGCCAAGGCATTGAACCTGTTTGCGGTACAGCTGCACGGTGATGAAGACCAGACTTATATCAATCATCTGCGCGAAATCTTGCCGCAGGGATGCCAGGTCTGGAAAGCGCTGAGCGTGAAAGATTCGGTCCCGGCCCGCGACCTGCAACATGTTGAACGCTATGTGCTGGATAACGGCAAAGGCGGCACGGGTCAGCGTTTTGACTGGAGCAAACTGGCTGGCGAAAAGCTTGATAACGTGCTGCTGGCCGGTGGACTGGGTGCAGATAACTGCGTGCAGGCCGCACAGCTTGGCTGCGCTGGACTGGATTTCAACTCAGGTGTCGAACGCGAACCTGGAATTAAAGATGCGGACAAGATTACCGCCGTATTCCAGACGCTGCGCGCTTACTAATTGAGTGTTAAAGGAACAGAAAATGACTTTACTTAATCCGTACTTCGGCGAATTTGGTGGCATGTATGTGCCACAAATTCTAATGCCCGCGCTTATCCAGCTGGAAGAAGCTTTCGTTAACGCCCAGCGCGATCCGGAGTTCCAGGCCGAGTTTATCGACCTGCTGAAAAACTACGCTGGCCGCCCTACTGCGCTGACGCTGTGTAAAAACCTGACTGCCGGGACTCACACCAAGCTTTATCTTAAACGCGAAGACTTGCTGCACGGCGGCGCGCACAAGACTAACCAGGTGCTGGGTCAGGCATTGCTGGCCAAACGCATGGGTAAAACCGAAATCATCGCCGAGACCGGTGCCGGACAGCACGGCGTGGCGTCGGCGCTGGCCTGTGCTCTGCTCGGCCTGAAATGTCGTATTTATATGGGCGCAAAAGACGTTGAACGTCAATCACCTAACGTATTTCGTATGCGCTTGATGGGGGCCGAAGTCATTCCAGTCCACAGCGGTTCCGCCACGCTGAAAGATGCCTGTAACGAGGCGCTGCGCGACTGGTCTGGCAGCTACGAGACGGCGCACTACATGCTGGGAACCGCAGCGGGTCCGCATCCTTACCCTACAATCGTGCGTGAATTCCAGCGCATGATCGGTGAAGAAACCAAGGCGCAGATGCAAGAGCGTGAAGGCTGCCTGCCAGACGCGGTAATTGCCTGCGTAGGCGGCGGTTCCAATGCAATCGGCATGTTTGCCGACTTTATCGACGACACCAGCGTCAGGCTGATTGGCGTTGAGCCTGCTGGCCTGGGGATTGAAACCGGCCAGCACGGCGCACCGTTGAAACATGCTCCGGTGGGTATTTATTTCGGCATGAAAGCGCCAATGATGCAGACCTCAGAAGGCCAGATTGAAGAGTCTTACTCCATCTCTGCCGGTCTCGACTTCCCGTCAGTGGGCCCGCAACATGCGCATCTGAACAGTATTGGCCGCGCGGAATACGTGTCGATTACCGATGACGAAGCGCTGGAAGCGTTTAAATCACTGTCACGCAATGAAGGGATCATCCCTGCACTTGAGTCATCGCATGCGCTGGCCTATGCCCTGAAAATGATCAAACAGGATCCGCAGAAAGAACAGATTTTGGTAGTCAACCTTTCTGGGCGCGGCGACAAAGACATATTTACCGTACACGATATTTTGACTGCCCGGGGAGAGATCTGATGGAGCGCTATCAACAACTATTCAAGCGTCTTGAAAGTCAAAAAGAAGGCGCTTTCGTTCCTTTCGTCACCCTCGGTGACCCAAATCCAGAGCTTTCACTCGCAATCATCGATACGTTGATTGAGGCGGGTGCCGATGCGTTGGAGTTGGGCATTCCGTTCTCTGATCCGCTGGCAGACGGCCCGACGATTCAGAATGCCAACCTGCGCGCCTTCGCTGCTGGCGTAACGCCAACTCAGTGTTTTGTGCTGCTGGAAAAAATTCGTGAAAAGCATCCGGATATTCCGATCGGCCTGCTGATGTATGCCAATCTGGTGTTCCACAAAGGTATCGATACCTTCTACGAGCGCTGCGCTCAGGTCGGCGTCGATTCGGTATTGGTCGCTGATGTACCGTTGGAAGAGTCGGCACCTTATCGCGCTGCGGCTTTGCGTCACGGCATCGCTCCTATCTTTATTTGTCCGCCGAATGCCAGCGACGACCTGCTGCGTGAAATCGCCTCTCATGGCCGCGGATACACCTATCTGCTGTCTCGTGCGGGCGTTACCGGCACAGAAAAGCGTGCGGTTACTCCACTGAACCATCTGATTGACAAACTGCGCGAGTATAACGCCGCGCCGCCGCTGCAGGGCTTTGGTATCTCCGAACCTTCTCAGGTCAAAGAATCGCTGGCGGCAGGCGCTGCCGGAGCCATTTCAGGTTCGGCGATTGTTCGTATCATCGAGAATAATCAGCATGATCCGGCAGAGATGCTGGCTCAGCTGTCGCGTTTTGTTACTGAAATGAAAGCCGCCACTCGCCGCTAAGTTTTTTAGCCAGACAGTCTGCAAAGCCCCGCCATTACTGTGAGCGGGGCTTTATTTTTTTCAACCTGTTTAACTTTTTTACCGCCTGACACTGTACTTCCCGCACTTTTGAACCACACTTACTGGGCAGATAGTTTATTATTCTTAATCATGTACTTGTCTCCTAAAGTATTGCCATACTTGTAAAGGGTCTTTTAAGAGATAAAGTGCCGAATAAGTTTATTGGGTGAATTGGATAGTTTGTGATAACACATCGCATGGAGAGTTAAAAATGAAGCTATTAAAAAGTCTTTCGGCTATTTGTATGGCAGCGGTAGTGGTTACAACCCTTGCTGCCTGTGCCCCAACACCTAAGCAGGAAGGAACCGGTGGTTATCTTGATGACACCGTGGTGACCACCAAAGTTAAATCTGCCCTGCTCGCGGACGACAATATCAAGTCACGTGAAATCAGTGTAGAAACTTTCAAAGGCCGTGTTCAACTGAGTGGCTTTGTATCTTCAGCCGCTGAAGCACAAAAAGCCGTCGCTGTTACCCGTGGCGTAGCCGGTGTTCGTTCAGTAGAAAATGATACACAAATCAAATAACCGATTAGTGTAGAGTAGTGTTCAAGCATTAGCTCAAAGGCGTCGCGATGACGCCTTTTTCGTTTCTTACGCCATGCCAATAATTAGAACCTGTAACCTACCGCGAACATAAATACCCATGGGTTAAGCTGCGTGTGTACCGATTGTTGGTCTTCGCCCGCTTTGAATTTGGCTTTGGAATTAATGTCCATCCACCACACTGAAGCATTGACCAACCAATTTTTATCAATGTTGTAGTCAACACCCGCCTGCCCTGCGAAACCCCAGGAGTTAGACATGCTGAGGTCGCTTAGCCCGGCGTCTTTCCCCGTTTGGTTGAAATGTGCACCGTAGAAGTTGGTGTAGTTAACACCCGCGCCGAGATAAGGTCGCAGCTTGTCTTCTTTGCTGCCGAAATAATATTGCGCCATCAGCGTGGGTGGCAACTGGCGCACCGAGGCTATAGTACCCGTGCTGCGCAGGCCGATTTTATGCTTGAACGGCGTGGCGGCCAGCAGTTCCATACCTATGTTGTCTGTCCACATATACCCTAGCGTCAGGCCCATTTGGGTATTGTTACTGGCGTGAAATGACCCCAGCGATCCCAATACGCTCGGCGAATTTGCCGAAGGCACTACCGTTGCGGTACCGACGCGAACGATGACATCACCTGCCTGATTGGCACTGGCTACCGTTGGCAAAGCGGCTGCTGCGAGCAGTGCCCAATATGCTGCTTTCATTATCCTTTCCCTCGTTATGGTTATCTGTGTCCGCGGGTATTTAGCCACACTCCGCAAATCATTTACCGTATCAAGTTCAGATTTTTATATGAAAACTGATGTAAATGCACTTCGTTAAATTGATTCTAAATCATTAAAAACAAAGGAATTGATCTAGATCAATAAAAGGCCTTTTTACTCCTTACGACTGGTAATCAAATATCAGTTGCGGAAAAAATGTGGAGTGAGTAATTTTTACGCTCACTGTTGGTTTTGGTTTTATGTTTCCGTTTACGGTAGCTTCCAAGATGAGCGATATTGATAACCCATGTATTACCTGTGGCGCATGTTGCGCCTATTTCCGCGTTTCATTTTATTGGGCTGAATCTGAAGAAGCTGGCGGCGTTGTTCCGCAAGCATTGACAGAACAAGTCACTCCTTTTCTCAGCTGTATGCAGGGCACCAATGCTCGTTCGCCCCGCTGCGTCGCGCTGGAGGGGGAAATCGGTGAGGCAGTTTCCTGCTCTATCTATTTGAATCGCCCCACGCCCTGTCGGGAGTTTGATCAATCGGGATTAAACGGAGTAACTAATGAAGCCTGCGATCGTGCCCGTGCACGCTACGGTTTACCACCGCTGGTCGCGGCAATACCGCTGCTGGATATCGTGATGTGAAGTGATGTGAAATGAATAGTTGTTTGGGATTGCACACAAAGTAAAACGCCGGAAAGCTCCGGCGTTTATCTAGAGAGAATAGTTATAACGATGCACGACTTAAGGATTGGGCATCAGCCGTGATTAACAGGCTTTGCCGCCAATACTTTGACTCGCAAGGCAATAAACTGCTCAAAGACTTGGTCAACACTCAACTTGCCGACGTTTTCATCCGGCCCTTTGATTATTGCGCAAGGAACCTTCCACGGTGCCCAATATTCAGCATCGCTGTTGCCGAACAGTGCGACAACCGGCTTTTGAACACCCACAGCAATGTGTAACGCTCCGCCATCGCTGGTAATAATCTGATCACACAGCGACATCGCGGCCATCAGTTCGCGAATACTGCTGGTTGGTAAGGGGATCAACTGCGTGTTTTTACAGGCATCAACTATTTGCTGCGCTTTTTGGTCGTCGCCAGGATGCTCTGGGTTATCATCGGCACCCGGAGACCAGAAAAGAATAATCTGGCAATTTTCTTTCGTGCTCAGCCGTTGAATCAACTCAATGAATTTTTCTATCTGCCAGCGCTGCTGTGGCTTGCGTGAACTGATTTGCACGCCATAAACCGGCTTGTCACGATTTATCGAGAACTTTTCCGCCATTTTAGCGACTTCAATCGATGATACGTAAAGTTCAAGCGGGCCTGGCGGCTGGTCGATCCCCAGTGGAGTCGCCAGCGAATTTAGCTCTTCAACAATATGCTGGCCTTGAACTTTGGCTATCTTGTCAGTGACACAATCAGGCCCTTGCCCCTCGCCGCCAACGGCAATAATACGTTTTGCACCGGACATTTTCGCCCACTGTAAAGGACGTTTGTCGCTGCTGCCCACAATTGCAACGTCATAACCCGCCATGCGGATTTCGAAAATTGTTTTAAGACGCTGCCAGTAAACACCTAACAGGGTCTGCCCCGGCTTGCGGTGATGTGATTTGCAATAAAGATGCACTTTGCCAATATGCGGATTACCTTCCAGAACATCTTTATTATAAGTATTCACCAACAAATCAAGTCTGGTGTTTTCCTGCCCTGCAAGCGTAGCAATAAGAGGGGTCGTGAGGATGAGATCCCCGATATTATCGCGTCTTATTAATAAAATTTTCATATTCGCAGCTATGGTGAATAAACTCCCTGCATCCTAGTTTTACAAAATGAAACAAGCAAGCCTCTTTACGCAAAAGGTGCGAATTTTCATTTATTTATCCGATGCATGAATTATTTTAAAATTTGATTGTCCGCTTATTTATTGCTTTAAAATCCTGTTATTAACGCTAAATTTCCCGCCATAAGCGCTGCTCAAAAAAACGCCAAAGGTAAGACTACGTAAGAAGCAGGATTACTCGGATTGTCAGGATGCCAGAGCAGCAATTACAGGGTACAATCCGGGTTCGGAAAATATTATAGATACCCTTAGGAGCCTTCATGCCTATCACGGCCAGTACGTTGTACCGTGACAGTTTCAATTTTTTGCGTAATCAACTTGGCAGTATTTTGCTGCTGGCGCTGTTGACCGCATTTATTACCGTCATTTTAAATCACGCTTTCACCCCGGATAGCGATCAGCTCAGCATGCTTACCAGCGGCAGTGGTTCACTTTCCGATACCGCAGGCATGAGTATCCAGGAGATTATTCAGTCAATGAGCCCCGAGCAGCAAATGGTGCTGCTTAAGGTTTCGGCAGCGGCAACGTTTTCTGCTCTGGTCGGAAATGTGCTGCTGGTGGGTGGCATGATGACGCTTATCCAGCAGGTTTCTGCCGGAACGCGCACCAGCGCACTGCGCTCGATTGGCGCATCCGCTCCAACTTTACCGCGTATTTTGCTGCTGATGTTCTTGTGTACCCTGATCGTTCAGCTTGGCTTGACGTTGTTTATTGTGCCGGGCCTGATCATCGCCGTTGCTGTATCTTTTGCTCCGGTGATCGTTTCCACTGAAAAAATCGGCATCTTCAAATCCATCAAACTCAGCGCCAAACTGGCCTTTGCCAACACTCGCCTGATTGTTCCAGCCATCATGCTGTGGTTAGCGGCTAAAATGCTGGTGCTGCTGGCCGTGAGTCATCTTAAATTCCTCGAGCCGCAGGTCGTTGCCGTTGTATTTAGTGCGGTGAGCAATTTGATTTCAGCCTTTTTGCTAATCTACTTGTTCCGGCTGTACAGCAAACTGCGCGTTTAAATGCGTTTTGCTTTTGAATCAGGGGCGCTGTGACGCCCCTTTGTTTTGCGCTGAGGTCATTAATTTACGTCGTTGACGGGGATAATGTAACCAACTGCAAACAAGCGCCTCAATTGACTAATAACGCTGGCAAAGTTGTCAGATTCGGTAATGCTGTACTGTACTGGCTGAAAAACGGTGTCTATTTTGAAGGCACAAAAGGATCAGGTATAGTCAGGGCTTACCTATAATATGGAATGAAGTATGAAGCAGCTCCTTGATTTTCTTCCCCTGATTGTTTTTTTGTTTTTTATAAGCTCTACGACATTTACGTTGCATCCGGCGCGTTAATCGCCGCCACTGCGCTAGCTTTGATCTTTACCTGGATCAAATACCGTAAAGTGGAAAAAATGACGCTGATTACTTTCATTATGGTCGCCGTATTTGGCACCTTGACCCTGGTCTTCCATGACGATTTGTTTATCAAATGGAAAGTCACAGTGATCTACGTGCTGTTCTCGGGCGCACTGTTGGTGAGTCAGTTGATTTTAAAAAAACCGTTGATTCAACGGATGCTAGGTAAAGAGCTGACCTTACCGGATGCGGTTTGGGGCAAACTGAACATCGCCTGGGCAATTTTCTTCCTGATTTGTGGCCTGGCAAACATTTATGTGGCGTTCTGGTTGCCTGAAAACGTTTGGGTAAACTTCAAGGTATTTGGACTCACCGTTCTGACCTTGCTATTCACGCTGTTAAGTGGCATTTACATCTTCAGACATATGCCTGAAGAAGAAAAAGAAGAAAAAAAATAGTCGTCATTACGACGTCAGCTAGTTGAAGGTCCCCACTTGCTTTCAACTTGCAGGGAGGCGGCATTATGCTACAAGCCAACGCTTCTGCAGGTTGAAAGATTGGGGATGCATTCTCAATTCTTTCAATGTGAAGCCTATATGAACGATAAACATAAATTACCCAATGGCGAGATGGTGTTACGCACATTGGCGATGCCTGCAGACACCAATGCAAACGGCGATATTTTTGGCGGTTGGTTAATGGCGCAGATGGACATGGGCGGTGCTATCCAGGCGAAAGAAATTGCCAAAGGTCGCGTTGTTACCGTTCGCGTTGACGGCATGACCTTTCTTAAACCTGTAGCCGTTGGTGATGTGGTTTGCGTTTATGCGCGCTGCATTAAAACCGGCAATAGTTCAATTACTATCAATGTTGAAGTGTGGGTCAAAAAAGTGTCCTCAGAGCCGATCGGTCAGCGATATATTGCCACCGAAGCGGTCTTTACTTATGTTGCAGTAGACGATGAGGGCAAGTCCCGTACTTTGCCTGACGGACGCAGTCACTTCAGCGTAGATTCGGGTGACACCTTAGAACATTAAGTGAATATTTGCCTCTAAATGCGTGATTCGCGGCCAATCGCCTGGCCGCGAATCACGGTTGTCATCAAAACCCTCATACCCACGGTTGCTTTTTAATTCATGTCCTGTAGATGCTGACCATTTTTAACGTGCTGATTAACGTTTGAGATGGGTCGTGGTGTTAGTTTCACCATACACCAGATGATCAGGTTGTTTACGATAGCCTAATTGCCCTGTGAATCCGGCGATCACACCACCAATCACCAGCAGTACGAAAGCAAACCAGCTGGCTTTTGACAACTGAGCCGCAGCTTTGTCGGCAACTTCACGCGCTTTTTGCTCCGCGTCGGCCTTCAGTTGCTGGTATTTCTGATAAGCCTGAGTGTAGGCCTGCTGGGCTTTATCGACTATTTGATCGGCTTCCTGGTCGGATTTACCGGTTCTAGCCTTGATAATGTTTTTCAACGCATCACGATCGGCCGCTTGCAGCGTGCTGTCTCCACGTTGCATGACGCCGCTAAGCCACTGTTTTAAATCCTGATCAGGAGCCTGAGAGCTATTAGTTTGCTGCATCGCCTGATTGCCTGCGGCTTGAGCCTGACGTTGCAGATTCTCAGGCTGCAACTCCGGCTTACCGGTCTGACGTAGCGTGGTTGTTAATTCATTTTGCAGGTCGTCAAGATTGATATTGGCCTCCTGCAACCTGTCCTTAACCATACTCCCTGCCTGTGGCACTGCGCTGGCAATACCGCTGCCCACCGCTTTCAGCCCTTCACCGGCAACATTCATGGCTCCGCCCACCGCGCTACTCACGATCGTGGCAACAATATAGGCCGAAATCAGAGTCACTACGCCCCAGGACAATACTCCGTGCAATCCCCCTTCTCTTCTTGCCAGATGCCCGGCCACATAGCCACCGACGGCATAGGAAATCAGCACGTTGGCAAGCATCCAGATTAATGCCCCGGTTCCTAATCCATTAACCGGATTTGATTCATGCAGAGGGTCTATAGTTGATGCACCGATAGCCGTGCCGAGCATCGAAAGCAGCATATAAGTCACAATCGACAATATGACACCTGCGAGCACAGCGCCCCATGAAATACGTCTGATATTAATACGGTAGGCGCTGGTTGTTAGCTCATCATGCGTCGGATAAACAGTCGGATCATTATGCGTCATAATTATTTCCTCTATAAATTAATGACATGAAACGATCGTGGCACTACAGCCAGCTTGAATGCCCGTCCGGGCCAGACAAAAAACGCGGCTGCCAATAATCATTCATATAAAAAACAAGGGTATTACAGATCGCTTATTCTTATTTAAGTGATATCAAAAGAATAAATAGCCATCGGTAATTAAGAGGATAGACAATAAAGCGGAAATCTGTTTGGAAATTCGTCGAATAATTCAAATAAAAAAAGAGATAAAACCGCAGCTTTATCTCTTTTTATTAAGGCCTGACGGGCAGTGAGTTTTAATCCTCTACGCCACCGCCACCGTTCATTTTAAACACCAACGTGACGGTCAGATTTTTAGCCTCTTTAGGTTCGTAGCGCCATTTACTTACCGCCATCTTGACCTCGCGCTCAAACATATTGCGCGGCTCGGCAGAGAGAATGCGAATGTTGTCTACCCTACCGTCGCTTTCTACGTCGAACTGTACTTTTACGCGCCCCTCGATTCGCAGCGCAAAAGCGCGCGCCGGGTACTGTGGCTTGGTCCTGTCGAGCGGACGTGGACCACTGCTGCTGCCCTGAGTTGCTGCTGCTGGTTTAGGCGCAGGTGCTACCGGTGCCTTTTGCGAAGTCAACGGCGAGGTTTCGGTTTTTGCAGTCTCATGGGTTTTCTCGACCGGCTTGGGCTGTGGATGAGGCCTCGGCTTCTCGATGACTTTTTTAACCGGCTTTGGTTTAGGTTTGGGCTTCGGCTCAGGTTTTGGCTCCGGTAATGGGATTGCTACCGGTTGCGTTACCACGGGATCGGGCCTTACCTCAGGTTCCGGTTCCGGCTCTGGCTGTGGTTGAACCACGGGCTGTGGAGGCGGTGGCGGAGCAAAAGTTGCCGGATTAACCATCGTCACGCTCATGACGTGCTCTTCCTGTTTCGGCATCTTGACGGAATCTTTGATGGTGACATAAAGCAAAGCCGCGATGACTGCACCATGTATCCCGATTGACAACAGGGCCGGCAAAGTGACTCTGCGAATGATTGACTGTTTTTTTAATGGCATAGCATTGATTAAAGACATCGCTCTTGGCTGCATAGTAATTCAGTTTCCCCGTGAATCCGCAAGTTTAAATGCAAATAGCAATCATATTCAATAAGGAGATGAAAACTATTCTCAAATACTGCGATTTTGATTCACTCGGCGCCCTTTTCAGCAGCGCGGGGTTTCGATATTGTAAACACCTTCACTGGCGTACTGCGCCAGGTTTTTTTTACACAAGACAACAAGGTGACCCTATGCTTTACATGATTTATTCTGAAGATGTCCACGACTCTCTGGAAAAAAGGCGTATTGCGCGTCCGGCGCATATCGAACGCCTGCAAAAGCTTAAAGATATGGGCCGCGTATTGGTTGGCGGCCCACTCCCCGCAATTGATAGCGAAGAACCTGGTGATGCAGGTATGACCGGTTCGCTGGTCATTGCCGAGTTTGAAAGTCTTGAAGCAGCGCAAAGCTGGGCCGAAGTTGACCCCTATATGCTGGCGGGTGTATACCAGAAAGTCACCGTTAAGCCGTTCAAGAAAACTATCTAATTTTTAGTTAATTAGCCCTACTCAAGAGCATGACTCTAAGAAGCAGGACAGTCCTGCTTCTTTACTCTCAACTGCCAAGCTAACCTCCTGCTTACGTGGTAGACTAAGTACCCCTACCTGTGAGGCTAGCCAATTATGTCATTCTTCGACGGATTGAAGTTTCTGACCAGTAAAACAACTAAGGTCAATTGCCCTGAATGTCACGCATCCACGGAACAGATTAGCGAGAAAGTGCGTAAAAACGCCACGCTGGTTTGCCCAAAATGTGGCGCCTTGTTTCGTATGAAAGATAATGGCTGAGAGATTTTTGGCACGAAACTCAATCACCAAACGTGCTAATAAAAGGCACTGATTGCGCCGATTGCAGATTACCACTCATAAATTACAGTGTATAAACTGAGACGTTGTTGTTGCAGTGAATGTATCGCGCGGATTCGATAAATATGTCGGTAACGTCGCGACTGCCCCTCCAACCAACGGCTCTTCCTTCTTTGAGTCTGACGCAGCATGCGCCATCGTGCCACTTCGTTCCTACTGCGTTTCATTCAACAATTATTCCTTTAATAAGGGCCGCTTTTCAAATAATGCGGACATTATAGATCATCCCGCTCATGCCATTGATAGTTTTAGCTACGCTTAATTACAGGCTACGTAAATTTACTCACCTTTTTACAACTCAATCAGAGCTAGCTGATTGAAGCGGCAGATAAAATTATATAAAAGGTTTAACCTTTGATTCACTCTGCGTAAACTCACCAAATTGCTCGCGAACAGGATTTTTCGCCCTTATGACAACATTTTATGCAGTAATCAGTTGGCTTATGGTCTTCGGTTACTGGTTATTGATTGCCGGCGTCACGTTACGCATTTTAATGAAGCGCCGCGCGGTGCCCTCGGCCATGGCATGGCTGCTGATTATATTTATCATTCCACTGGTGGGGATTATTGCCTATCTGTCGTTTGGCGAACTGCATTTGGGGAAACGTCGCGCAGAACGAGCCAAAGCGATGTGGCCTTCAACCGCCCGCTGGCTAAACGACCTCAAGGGTTGCCATCGTATTTTCGCAAGTGAAAACAGTGACGTGGCTAAATCACTGTTCCAACTGTGTGAACGTCGCCAGGGTATCGCCGGGGTAAAAGGCAACCAGTTGCAGCTGCTAACCACCAGCGATGACACATTGAAAGCGATCATGCGTGATATCGAGCTGGCACGCCATAATATCGAAATGGTGTTTTATATCTGGCAGCCGGGCGGATTAGTCGATCAGGTCGCAGAATCTTTGATGGCCGCTTCCCGGCGCGGCGTTCACTGCCGCCTGATGCTCGACTCGGCAGGTAGCCTGCAATTTTTCCGCAGTCCGTATCCGGCAATGATGCGCAATGCCGGTATCGAAGTAGTAGAAGCTTTGAAAGTTAACCTCTTCCGCGTATTTTTGCGCCGCATGGACCTGCGCCAGCATCGCAAAGTAGTACTGATTGACAATTACGTTGCCTATACGGGCAGCATGAATATGGTTGATCCGCTGCTGTTCAAGCAGGATGCGGGTGTCGGTCAGTGGGTCGATTTAATGGCGCGTATGGAAGGCCCGGTGGCCACGACCATGGGTATTGTTTACTCCTGCGACTGGGAAATCGAAACCGGAAAACGCATTCTGCCGCCAGAGCCAGAAGTTAATCAGATGCCGTTCGAACAGGAGAGCGGCCATACAATTCAGGTGATCGCCTCCGGGCCAGGCTTCCCGGAAGACATGATCCATCAGGCGCTGCTGACTGCTTCCTATTCGGCGCGTGAACAGCTGGTGATGACTACGCCGTATTTCGTACCCAGCGATGATTTATTGCACGCAATTTGCACTGCCGCACAGCGCGGTGTTGATGTCAGTATTATTGTGCCAAAGAAAAATGATTCCATGATGGTCGATTGGGCCAGTCGGGCATTCTTTAATGAATTACTGGAAGCTGGCGTGAAGGTCTATCAGTTCGAGGGCGGATTGCTGCACACCAAGAGCATTTTGGTCGACGGGCAGCTAAGCCTGGTCGGCACGGTGAATCTCGACATGCGCAGTTTGTGGTTAAATTTCGAGATTACACTGGTAATAGACGATGCCGGTTTTGGTGCCGATCTGGCCGTAGTACAGGAAGATTATCTCGCGCGTTCGCGCTTGCTCGACCCGAAAGAGTGGCTAAAAAGGCCTTTCTGGCACCGAATCGTCGAACGGCTGTTCTACTTTTTCAGTCCGTTATTGTAATAGCGGCGGCGGCAATGTTCTAATAGACCCTGTGACGGGCGGTCTGCCGCTACTCGCACCACAAACTATTGAAAGAGAAGAATATGGATCTGAACAATCGCCTGACCGAAGATGAAACCCTTGAGCAAGCCTATGATATCTTTCTCGAACTGGCTGGAGATAACCTGGATCCTGCGGACATCCTGATATTTAACCTGCAATTTGAAGAACGCGGCGGCGCTGAGTTATACGATCCGGCCGAAGACTGGGTCGAGCACGTCGATTATGACCTCAATCCTGACTTCTTTGCCGAAGTAGTCATTGGCCTGGCTGATGCCGACGGCGACCCGATCAACGATGTCTTTGCCCGCGTGCTGCTGTGCCGTGAAAAAGACCACAAGCTTTGCCATATTCTGTGGAAAGAGTAATTCTCTTTCACGCATAAAAAAACCCCGCCATGTTTTCAGCTTAACAATGGCGGGGTTTTTTATTATCTGTAATAAGCCGAAACGTGATTAAAGCGGATCGACCTTCAGGCACGACACCGCATGGCGGAAGCTGCCTTCCAGCAGGGGTCGCGTTTTGGCGCATTCTGGTCCGGCAATCGGGCAGCGGGTGCGGAACACACAGCCTGATGGCGGATTGATCGGCGAAGGTAACTCCCCTTCCAACAGCTGGATCTTCTTGTTGCGCTCTTTGTCAGGGTCCGGCACCGGCACCGCAGACATCAGCGCCCGAGTGTATGGATGCTGCGGATTATGATAAACCTCGTCATAAGTCCCAAGCTCCACTGCGTGTCCCAGATACATCACCAGCACACGATCGGAAATATGCTTCACCACCGCCAGGTCGTGGGCGATAAAGATTAGTGACAGGCCCATCTCACGCTGCAACTGCTGCAACAGGTTAACGACCTGTGCCTGAATTGATACGTCCAGCGCCGAAACCGGCTCGTCACAAATCACCAGCTTGGGTTCGAGTATCAGCGCACGCGCAATGCCGATACGCTGACACTGGCCACCCGAGAACTCATGCGGATAGCGGTTAACCAGGTTAGGCAGCAGGCCCACCTTCAGCATCATCGCCTTGACCTTCTCCCTGACCTGCTGTTTAGGCATTTTAGGATTATAGGTACGCAGCGGTTCGGCAATGATCTCGCCGATGTTCATACGCGGGTTCAGCGAGGCGAGTGGATCCTGGAAGATCATCTGGATATCGCTGCGGGTGTTGCGCCATTCGGCATCAGACATATTCAGCAGATCTTTACCCAGCCAGGCAACGTGTCCGTCGGTAGCTTTGACCAAACCTATCAGCGCACGGGCAAAAGTCGATTTACCACAGCCCGACTCACCCACTACGCCCAGCGTTTCGCCTTCGTACAGACGCAAGGTTACGCCGTCTACTGCTTTCAGGGTTTTCGAAGGCTGCCAGAACCACTGCTTGCCGTCTTTAATGTCAAAATGAACCTTGAGATCGGCGACTTCCAGCAACACTTTTCTGTCACTTTCTGGCTGAGCTTTTGGAGGATAAATACCGGTTACTTCACTCATACTAACTCCCCCACAGGCTTGAAGCAGGCGCGCAAGCGGCCATCACCAAAACGTTCCAGCGGCGGCGCGCTGGCACAAACTTCCATCGCGTAAGGACAGCGTGGCTGGAATGGACACCCTTTAGGTAAACGCAACAGGTTCGGCGGATTACCGGGGATAGTCAACAGCGACTCGCCTTCGGCATCCAGACGCGGTACCGCATTGAGCAGGCCGATAGAGTACGGATGACTTGGCTGGTAAAACACGTCGCGTGCCTGACCATATTCCATGGTCCGCCCGGCGTACATCACCAGCACTTTGTCGCAAATACCCGCAACTACCCCGAGATCGTGAGTGATCATGATAATTGCCGTGTTAAATTCACGTTTTAGATCGTTTAGCAGCGTCATAATCTGTGCCTGAACAGTCACATCCAGCGCGGTAGTCGGTTCATCGGCAATCAGCAGTTTAGGACTGCACAACAGCGCCATGGCAATCATTACGCGCTGACGCATCCCGCCGGAGAATTCGTGCGGATACATTTTCATTCGCTTGCGCGCTTCCGGCATTTTTACTGCATCGAGCATGCGAATCGAACCTTCGAACGCCTCTGCACGGCTCATGTTCTTATGCAGCATCAGCACTTCCATCAGCTGTTCGCCGACTTTCATATACGGGTTCAACGAGGTCATCGGGTCTTGGAAAATCATCGAAATCTGTTCTGCACGCAGCTTGTTAAGCTGTTTTGGCGGCAGGTTAAGGATCTCTTTGCCGTTAAATTTCGCAGAACCGTCGATGCGCCCGTTGCTGGCAAGCAGCCCCATCAGTGCAAATGCGGTTTGCGATTTACCAGACCCGGATTCGCCGACAATGCCCAGCGTTTCACCAGCACGCAGGTCAAAATTCAAATCGTTGACGGCGGTAACATCCCCGTCCGGTGTGCCAAAAGTGACACGCAAATCTTTTACATCCAGCAGAATCGGCGTTTTTGCTGCATCAACCGCCTGCGGAGTGCTACTGCTAAATTCAATGGTGCTCATCTTCACACTCCTTAACGATCTTTCGGATCGAGCGCATCACGCAGCCCGTCGCCGATAAAGTTGAAACAAAACAGCGTTATCACCAGAAAACCAGCCGGGAAGAACAGCAGCCATGGAGAAACTTCCATTGAGTTGGCGCCGTCACTCAGCAATGCGCCCCAGCTGCTCAGCGGCTCCTGGGTGCCTAATCCGAGGAAGCTCAGGAAAGATTCAAACAGGATCATGCTTGGCACCAACAGCGAGGCGTAAACGACAACGACGCCCAGCACGTTGGGAACAATGTGGCGCAGCACAATATTGCGCGTTGAAACCCCGCTGACCAGCGCCGCTTCGATAAACTCTTTACGTTTCAGGCTAAGAGTCTGACCGCGAACGATACGCGCCATATCAAGCCAGGACACCATGCCGATGGCGACAAAAATCAGGAAAATGTTTTGCCCGAAGAAAGTGACCAGCAGGATAACAAAGAACATGAATGGGAAGGAGTTGAGGATTTCCAGCAGGCGCATCATTGCCGAGTCGGTTTTGCCGCCGAGATACCCGGAAATCGAACCGTAAAGTGTGCCGAGAACGACGGCCACCAGCGCAGCAGAAACCCCGACCATCAGCGAGATACGCCCACCAATCGCAACGCGCACCAACAGGTCACGACCCGAGGAGTCAGTACCGAAATAGTGTCCTGAAGCGAAATCAGGCGCGGCCGACATCATATTCCAGTCGGTATCGTCATAGCGAAAATGCGAAATCATCGGAACGAAAGTCACAAACAGCGCGATAAAAAATAACACTATCAGGCTGACAATTGCCGCGCGGTTATGAATAAAACGGCGACGGGCGTCCTGCCATAGGCTGCGCCCTTCTACCTCGAGCTTCTCTGTGAAATTCTCCAGAGCTTCGCTGCTTTTCTTTTTGGTTAACATCATGAGCGTGCTCCAGCCTTAATAACGGATTTTCGGATCGATAACGGCGTACAGCACGTCAACGATCGCGTTAAACAGAATCGTTAACGCACCAACCAGAATGGTCAGGCTTAATACCAGCGAGTAGTCACGGTTTAAGGCACCGTTGACAAAAAGCTGACCGATACCCGGTAATCCGTAAATGCTTTCGACCACCATAGAACCGGTGATAATGCCGACAAAGGCCGGACCCATATAGGAAATCACCGGTAACATTGCCGGTTTCAGCGCGTGACGGAAAATAATCCGACTCAGCGGCAGGCCTTTGGCCCGCGCGGTACGGATAAAGTTGGAATGCAACACTTCAATCATCGAGCCGCGAGTGATACGCGCGATGCTGGCAATATAAGCCAGTGACAGCGCCACCATTGGCAGAACCATATATTTGAAGCCACCGTTGTGCCAGCCGCCTCCGGGCAGCCATTTCAACAGGATAGAGAAAATCAGTACCAGCAAGGGAGCAACCACGAAGCTCGGAATAACTACCCCGGTCATGGCAAAGCCCATCACTGTGTAGTCCCATTTGGTGTTCTGGTTAAGGGCGGCGATTACCCCGGCAGAAACACCAAGCACTATAGCCAATATAAAGGCAGCCAAACCCAGCTTCGCCGATACCGGGAAGGAGGTCGCCACCAAATCATTGACGCTATAGTCTTTATATTTGAACGACGGGCCAAAATCACCGTGCGCCAGCTGGTCCAGATAATGGAAATATTGCTTGTACATTGGGTCATTGAGGTGATATTTCGCCTCAATGTTGGCCATGACTTCCGGCGGAAGATTGCGCTCTCCGGTAAACGGACTTCCCGGCGCGAGACGCATCATAAAAAATGAAATCGTAATCAGAATAAACAGCGTTGGGATCGCTTCCAGACAACGACGGAAAATAAACTTTAACATTGCTCGTACCTGCTTTGCTCAGCGTGTTACTACCTGCTCAAACAGAACAGGACGGCTCGGGTAACCGCCCTGTTCCTTCACTTACTAGTGTTTGATGATGTAGAGATCTTTATCGTAAACGTTATCCTGCGGGTCTTTACCGCTGTAACCGCCGACGTATTGTTTAACCAGACGGGCATTTACATAGTAATAAAGAGGCACGATCACCGAGTCTTTATCCAACTGCTGCGCTGCTTTCTCATAGTAATCAGCACGCTCTTCATCGGTTTTAGCCTTCAGAGCCTGAGCAATAATGCTGTCAAACGCCGGGCTCTTATAGTGAGCAGAGTTGTTGCTGCTGTCAGAAAGCATGATGTTCAGGAACGAGGTTGGTTCATTGTAATCAGAGCACCAGCCCGCACGCGCCACGTCGTAGTTGCCGTCATGACGGCTTTCAAGGAAGGTCTTCCACTCCTGGTTTTCAAGCTTGACATTTACACCCAGGTTTTTCTTCCAGATAGCCGCGGCGGCGATAGCCAGCTTCTTGTGCAGGTCAGAAGAGTTATAAAGCAGGTTAAAGGTCAGCGGCTTGTCGGCGGTATAACCGGCTTCGGCCAGCAGTTTTCTGCCTTCGGCGTTACGCTGTTCCTGAGTTTCTTTGAACCAGGCCGGAGGAGTCAGCTTGCCATAAGTTCCATCGGTGTAAGGCGGCGTAATGCCGTAGGCTGGCAGGTCGCCCTGTGCCTTGACCTTATTCACGATGATGTCGCGATCCAGACCCAGTTTCAGCGCGGTACGCACGCGGTTATCGGTGAACGGCGCTTTCTGATTATTGATTTCATAGTAATAAGTACACAGGTACGGGTCGGCGTGCAGTTCTTTAGGAATATCTTTTTTAAGTTTTGAGAACAGTTCGATCGGCATGTTGTTGTAAGTCATGTCGATTTCGCCACTGCGATAGCGGTTAACGTCAGAAACTTCAGAAGAGATTGGCAGGAATGTGACTTGATTCAGAACGGTTTTAGCATTGTCCCAGTAATCCGGGTTACGTACCAGAACGATACGTTCGTTAACAGTCCAGGTTTTCAGCTTGAATGCGCCATTGCTGACGTAGTTTTCAGGCTGTGTCCATTTGTCGCCAAACTTCTCTACCGCTGGCTTGTAAACCGGCTTCAACGCGGTGTGCGACAGCATTTTAACGAAATAAGGCACCGGCTCGCTCAGCGTTACCTGCAGAGTGTGGTCATCAAGGGCTTTGACCCCCAGCGTGTCCGGGCTTTTTTTACCGGCGATAATATCGTCGATATTCACCACGTGGCCGTATTGCAGGTAGCTTTCATATGGAGAGGCAGTTTTCGGGTCTGCCAGGCGCTCCCAGCTGTAAACGAAATCAGCGGCGGTAACCGGCTGGCCGTTTGACCATTTTGCATCTTTACGCAGGTGGAAGGTCCAAACCGTAAAGTCTTTATTTTCCCAGCTTTCGGCAACGCCAGGAATGACACTACCGTCTTTCGGCGAGGTATCGGTCAATCCTTCCAGCAGGTCACGGATCACGTTGGATTCCGGGACACCTTCAACTTTGTGTGGGTCAAGTGACTGAACTTCAGCGCCGTTGTTACGTACCAGCTCTTGTTTATCAGCAAGCTGAACGCCAGCGGTTACAACTGCAGCAAAAGTGCTGAAGGATGAAACGGCACCGACTGCGGCCAGAATACCGGCGGCGAGAAGGTGTTTTTTTGTGATGTTGGTCATTACTATCAACTCCGATTGTTATTATTTGCCTGTTAAGGCCAACCCCTACCGGGTTAAATCTCTTGGTGAACAGGAACGAATTGCTCACCTCGAAACGTCAAGTTGTCAGTCTTTCCTGTTGGATAGACTCCCCTTATTGCATTACCTCTGATGTCACTTTTACTGCCTTTTACTGAATCTGTTGCCGCTTAATGAATTTTTGCTAAAAACCTGCCGGCAAATCCGTTGCGAAATTTCTTTTATTGCCAGAAAAGTTTTTTGAGCTTGAGGTGCATATTATTTCTGATAAGTCGCCGGAATTTATTCAGGAAAACGAGTACTCATATCCCGAAGAGATCAGTATCACAATAATTAAATTCACTTAGGATTGCCGATAATATGCAGCGAAGCTGAAAGGAACAGCGCCAGGAGAAGAGCTCGGTTATGGAAGAGGTATTTGTCGTTTTCAACCGTTTTTCTCCTGAAAAAAAATAAATAGGCCATTCTTTAGAACTTAGCTGAGAAAGCTTTGCAAGATTCGTTCTCAATTCGGCACAACGCCGAAATATTTTCCATTTAAAAAGTTGCCGAAAATTATCAGATGCAGAAAATCTGCGCGAATAAATTTTACGGAAATGTTAACTGATTCTCTTTTATCACCGGCAACAAGTAGACGGACCAGTGAGATTATCAACAAGAAAAAAACACAAGCTATTGTTTTTATGGTTATTTTTATAAATTCAAATCAAAAATTAAGTGTTTTAGTTGCTTAAAAACGATTCAAACAGATTCCGTTAACATAACGTTACTTTTAAGAATAAACCCCTGTTATCTGCGCGGTAAACACTAATAACATCTCGAAACGGCATGTACAAGAGCTACAGAATGATGTGATTAATTAAACGGCGAAACGGGCAATAAAAGTCGAAAAAAAGTCCTGAAACGACAAAGAAAAGTAGTATAAATAGGGAGTTGATTGGCAATAGGCTTTAGAATGCAATTTTATGCCACATTTGGGTGCAATAGCACATTTTAGGTACATTAGATGCACTATTATAAGGCGAGGAAATATTAGTATTAGTAATAATAAGCAGAAGTGTGATCTCTCCTGCTTAATTAAATTTTATGCCGCTCCAGATAAAAATTTACACCAGGCCGGGGAAAATTGTTTTCACCCCGTTAACAATAAACTCGATTCCCAGCGCCATTAGTAGCAAGCCCATAATACGGGTAATCACGTTAATCCCTGTCTGGCCAAGTAATTTCATTACTATTGGCGCAGCCCGAAACAGCAGCCAGCAACAGAAACAGAACAAGGCAATTGCCACGGTGAAGCCAAAAAGGTTTTCCCAACTATGGTAACGGGAACTCCAGACAATGGTAGAACTGATCGCACCCGGCCCGGCCATTAAGGGCAAAGCCAAGGGGACAACCCCAACATTTTCACGGATTGCAGTTTCTGATTTTTCCTGCTTGTTCTGTTTATCTTCCCCTAACTTGCCGCTAATCATCGACATCGCTATCGTCACAACCAGAATGCCACCAGCGATACGGAAAGAATCAATCGAGATGCCGAACAGGTGCAAAATACCGTCACCCAGGAATAATGAAACGCACAGAATAATAGCTACCGAAAAGTTGGCCGCTGTGTTGGTTTTGTTGCGCCCGGCCGCTGCCTGATAGCTGGTCATACTGATAAACACCGGCAAGATCCCTATCGGATTGACCAACGCAAACAGACCCACAAAGAACTTGATATAACCTGAGAAATCCAAAATTGTCTGGCCCACGCATCGCCCCGCATCAGGATAAAGAAAGAAGTTATTTATGGGCGCTAATGTACTGGAATTGCCGCTTTAACGCCACGGAGAAAATCAGAATATTTGACTAGATTTAACGGAAAAAATAGTCAATTTAACGATTAAATTGCCACCACAATTTTCCAAATAAAAACCTCCCACATAATCGTCACAAAACCGCATTTTTTAAGACTTTGTATTAACAATGAGTTAGCTGAAAGGTGTCAGCTAGTGTAATTTCGTTGATCTGGATCATATTTCAACGTTTCAATAGTGAGTAAGCTATCTCTATTCCCACGAATTAAGAGACAAAAAACAACAGGACAAACGTTGGATCATCTTCGGATTTAACAACTTATATCCTGCATAAAAGGAAAGTCTTCTGAATTTTTTGAGAAAATAGAGAAACAGGACACATAAGTAATTAATAAATAGCCACTTTGAATGTAATCTGCAGCATTATTGACCGTGACTATACTTTGAACCTGACTTGGCTATTTTCTAAAAAAATTTAACATTCTCAGGAGAACACCATGGCTGTCACAAACGTCGCTGAACTGAACGAGCTTGTTGCTCGGGTAAAAAAAGCACAACGTGAATATGCAGAGTTCACACAAGAACAAGTCGATAAGATCTTCCGGGCCGCCGCTCTTGCCGCCGCAGACGCACGTATTCCCCTTGCCAAGCTGGCCGTAGAAGAGTCAGGCATGGGGATCATTGAAGACAAAGTGATCAAAAACCATTTTGCGTCTGAATACATTTACAATGCCTATAAAGATGAGAAAACCTGCGGTGTCGTTGCAGAAGACGAAACTTACGGCACTCTTACCATTGCAGAACCTATCGGCATCATTTGCGGGATCGTCCCCACTACCAACCCAACCTCTACCGCGATTTTCAAAGCACTTATCAGTTTGAAAACGCGTAACGCCATTATCTTTTCGCCACACCCCCGTGCAGCCAAGGCGACTATCGCCGCTGCAAACATTGTTTTGCAGGCTGCGGTTAAAGCAGGCGCGCCGAAAGATATTATTGGCTGGATTGATGCACCCAGCGTGCCACTGTCCAACGAACTGATGCATCACCCGGACCTGAACCTGATCCTTGCAACCGGCGGGCCAGGTATGGTCAAAGCTGCATATAGCTCTGGCAAACCGGCTATCGGCGTTGGTGCCGGTAATACCCCGGTTGTTGTTGATGAAACAGCAGATATCAAACGCGTTGTTGCTTCGATATTGATGTCAAAAACTTTCGATAACGGTGTTATCTGCGCTTCTGAACAATCAGTAATTGTGGTTGATTCCGCCTATGAAACGGTTAGAGATCGCTTTAAAACCCACGGCGGCTACATTCTTGCTGGTAAAGAACTGAAAGCCGTACAGGAAATCATTCTTAAAAATGGCGGTTTAAACGCTGATATCGTCGGTCAATCTGCAACTAAAATAGCGGCCATGGCGGGTATCATCGTTCCTGCCAACACTAAAGTATTAATCGGTGAAGTGACAAAAGTCGATGAATCCGAGCCTTTTGCTCACGAAAAACTTTCACCGACGCTGGCCATGTATCGCGCCAAAGACTTTGAAGATGCTGTAGATAAGGCCGAAAAACTGGTCACCATGGGCGGTATCGGCCATACCTCTTGTTTGTATACCGACCAGGATAACCAGCCAGAACGCGTTCGCTATTTTGGCGACAAGATGAAAACAGCACGTATTCTGATCAACACTCCCGCTTCGCAAGGGGGGATCGGTGACCTGTACAACTTCAAACTGGCCCCTTCATTGACGCTGGGTTGCGGCTCATGGGGTGGTAACTCCATTTCAGAAAACGTTGGGCCAAAACATCTAATCAACAAGAAAACGGTGGCGAAGAGAGCTGAAAACATGTTGTGGCATAAACTTCCAAAATCTATCTACTTCCGCCGTGGCTCATTGCCGATTGCCCTTGAGGAAGTGGCCACTGACGGAGCGAAACGCGCCTTTATCGTCACTGACCGCTACCTGTTTAATAATGGCTATGCCGACCAGGTAACTCGAGTGCTGAAAAGCCACGGTATCGAAACGGAAGTGTTCTTCGAAGTTGAAGCCGACCCAAC
The DNA here is from genome assembly GCF_000257645.1 of Serratia sp. M24T3. GTDB lineage: Bacteria > Pseudomonadota > Gammaproteobacteria > Enterobacterales > Enterobacteriaceae > Rouxiella. The sequence continues at coordinate 201,878 of NZ_AJHJ01000005.1, read as the reverse complement.
GTTAAGTATCGTACGCAAAGGGGCAGAACAGATGAACTCCTTTAAACCAGACGTGATTATCGCGTTGGGTGGTGGTTCACCGATGGATGCTGCGAAAATCATGTGGGTTCTATATGAGCATCCTGAAACTCACTTCGAAGATCTGGCGCTGCGCTTTATGGATATCCGTAAACGTATCTACAAGTTCCCGAAAATGGGTGTGAAAGCGAAAATGATCGCCATCACTACTACCTCGGGTACGGGTTCGGAAGTCACGCCATTCGCGGTGGTTACCGACGACGCTACTGGCCAGAAATATCCTTTGGCAGACTATGCACTGACTCCAGACATGGCAATCGTAGATGCCAACCTGGTTATGAACATGCCAAAATCTTTGTGCGCCTTTGGCGGCCTTGATGCCGTGACTCATGCACTTGAAGCCTATGTCTCCGTGCTGGCAAATGAGTTCTCCGACGGTCAGGCATTACAAGCATTGAAACTGCTTAAAGAGTTCCTGCCAGCAAGCTATAAAGAAGGTGCAAAAAACCCGGTAGCGCGCGAACGAGTGCACAATGCGGCCACTATCGCAGGCATCGCATTTGCCAACGCCTTCCTCGGGGTTTGTCACTCAATGGCGCATAAGTTAGGTTCTGAGTTCCATATTCCGCACGGGCTTGCCAACGCCATGCTGATTTCGAACGTCATTCGCTATAATGCGAACGATAACCCAACCAAGCAAACCGCTTTCAGCCAGTACGATCGCCCTCAGGCTCGTCGTCGCTACGCAGAAATTGCCGATCATCTGGGTCTGAGTGTTCCTGGAGACCGCACAGCGCAGAAAATTGAAAATCTACTTAGTTGGTTAGATGAAATCAAAGCAGAACTGGGTATTCCTGTTTCGATTCGTGAAGCGGGTGTGCAGGAAGCCGATTTCCTGGCGAAAGTTGATAAACTTTCTGAAGACGCATTTGATGACCAGTGTACGGGTGCCAACCCTCGTTATCCGTTAATTTCTGAGTTAAAACAGATATTGATGGATACCTATTATGGTAATAAATTTAGCGAAGAATTGCCGCTGACTGCCATCTCTGAAAGAGAGGAACCTGTCACCCGCGTTGCAGCAGCAGCTCCAGCTTCGGCCATCAAAAAGTCTAAAAAATAGTAGATAAGACTATTCGTATACGGCTACTGATGTGAAAAAACAAAGCCTGTCATAGGTATAACACTGATCGGTTAAGCTAAATAATCAGTTGAACGATCCGGCAGGTGTATCACAATAAGCCTCATCATTTTTTGATGGGGCTTTTTTTATGCTTTTGACCTGGCTTGAAGAAACACAAACCTTGGCTGGACGGCACACTTTTTCGCACGCCCGAGACACCAGAGCTGGCAGAGCTGGCAGAGCTGGCAGAGCATTTTGAATATATAAAGCATCGCCCGGACAGGCAAATACCCAACAGTCCGATTATGCGCGTAGATGTCACTGCACAGCCGGTTAATCTACGTGTCAGGTTCGGCCCTGCCAATACGGGGGAAGTCAGTGATACGAAGCAGCTATCCAGGATAATTTAGGGCCTGCCGACCGCTTATAACCTGATGAGTATTGAAATGAGCCAGATAGTCAGAGAAAAAAACGGCGCAAAAAAAAGGATGCTCGAATCTTAAAAAACCAGTACACCGTTCACTCAAAACATCTTAAGTGAACGGTATTAACCTTTTGGTGGTTTTTTTATGGCTTAATCATTAATACTATTAATGATTCTTCTTTATTATCACTCTAAATAAATAAACGACGATGTAAGTATTAAGTAAAGAAAAATGTTTCTGCAGCAATTACCGCTCTTTACTCACCCATCGCCTCTTTATAATGTTTACGACACACCGATACATACCGCTCATTACCGCCTATAACCACCTGCGCGCCGTCGTGGAGCGCTTTACCGTGCTCGTCCAGCCTGAGGGTCTGATTGGCCTTGCGGCCGCAGTGGCAGATAGTTTTAAGCTCAACCAATTTATCGGCCCACGCCAGAAGATACTGACTCCCGCTAAATAACTCGCCCTGAAAGTCTGTGCGCAGGCCGTAGCACAAAACGGGTATATCTAGCCTGTCAACGACATCGGTTAATTGTTCAACCTGCTGGCGAGTTAAAAATTGGCTCTCATCGATTAACACACAATGCAAAGTTTGACTGTTATGTTCATCGGCAATGAGCTTAAGTAAGTTGGTATCTTGATTATAAAGTTCGGCTGATGAAGATAATCCTATCCGCGAGCTGACGATACCAACGCCAAAACGATTATCAATTGCGGCAGTCAGCACTAGTGTGCGCATCCCGCGTTCTTGATAGTTATATGAAGATTGTAACAAAGATGTAGATTTTCCTGCATTCATCGCAGAGTAATAAAAATAAAGCTGAGCCATGAGCCCGTAACTCCAAAAGTATAAAGAAACCCGGTAACACCTCTTACTTTCAATTGTAACACACGGTGGACATCTAATGACATCTGCGGCCTGTCTCCTGTGCTGAGTATCACAACATTAAACAAATGCGAAAATTACAGAAACTTACAATCAGCTATTGTGATTACTGTTCGTCCTAATTAGTTTACGCAACCGTTAAACTCAGCATAAGTAGCAGTTAATCAGCCTCTATAAATCAATTATTAAACAATCAGGTAATAACGGTATCTTATAAACACCTTCCCCCGTAGTACGGATGATAATCTTGAACAAGCCGGGCACATATAGCTAAAACAGTGCAAACATATCCGTGACAACGTGAGGTAAGTTATACGTTAAGGCTGGGGATATTTGTTATGACTTTAGCAAGGTTATAAAAAGCGGGTTGATTAAAAAAGGGCGATACACCGCACAAACCGCTAATCAATTTGCCTTACTGCTCTAAGTTTAATAGACCGGGAATCATCCTTATATTTCCAAGTGCTGCAAATATTATTGCTTATAAATGGTAAATTCCCGTCAATATAACAAATTGGCTATTGCAGAATACAGAAGAGCATTCTATTATTACCGAAACGCCCCCCACCAATTTAAATTGAGACTAGTATAATGAGCGAAGCATTAAAAATTCTGAACAACATCCGTACTCTGCGCGCACAGGCTCGTGAATGTACTCTGGAAACTCTTGAAGAAATGCTAGAGAAATTAGAAGTTGTTGTTAATGAGCGCCGTGAAGAAGATACTCAGGCTGCTGCTGAAATTGAAGAGCGCACTCGTAAACTGCAACAATACCGTGAAATGCTGATTGCTGACGGTATTGATCCAAATGAATTGCTGCAGACTATGGCTGCTACCAAAGCAACGGGTAAAACCAAGCGTGCTGCTCGTCCTGCTAAATATAAATACATTGATGAGAATGGCGAAAGCAAAACTTGGACCGGCCAGGGTCGTACTCCTGCGGTAATCAAGAAAGCTATCGAAGATGAAGGCAAACAGCTGGACGATTTCCTGCTGTAAGTTTTTTTCGGCTGTAAACCCAGTCTCAAGATAATGATTCTAAAAACCACCGTTAATGCGGTGGTTTTTTTATTGCCTAAACGTTTTGACGAACAATAATAAACCGCCATTAAACAATGCCGTAATATCGACTTGGCTCAGGCATAAAAAAGGCTGCATCAGCAGCCTCAATTGTTAATTTGCGTCCGGCTCATGGCCTAGCGTAACAAGTTAACAATGATAATAATCTTTATACCAATCTACAAAATTCTTCACGCCTTCCAACACCTGCGTTTTAGGCTTAAAACCTGTGGCCTCATATAAAGGCATGCTGTCAGAACTGGTCTCGTGAACATCGCCAGGCTGCATCGGCATCATATTCTTCTTCGCCACTACGCCCAGGGCGCTCTCAAGAGCCTCTATGTATGTCATCAGCTTAATTGGGTTATTATTTCCAATATTATAAAGCACATAAGGCGCAGAGCTTTGCGAACCGTTACCACTCTCCACGGTCCAGTGAGGCTGAGGTTTTGGGATAATACCCTGCAGGCGAATGATTGATTCAGTCACGTCATCAATATAAGTAAAATCGCGGCGCATTTCGCCATGGTTATAAACGTCGATACTTTGATCGGCGAGAATAGCCTTGGTGAATTTAAACAGAGCCATATCCGGGCGACCCCAAGGTCCATAAACCGTAAAGAAACGCATTCCGGTAGTCGGTAATCCATAAAGATGTGAATAAGTGTGAGCCATCAATTCATTGGCCTTTTTGGTGGCCGCATAAAGCGAAATTGGATGATCCACATTATCCTGCGTATCGAAAGGCTGCTTGCGGTTCATTCCATAGACCGAACTTGAAGAAGCATAAAGCAGGTGCTGAATCTTATTATGGCGGCAGCCTTCCAACACGTTAACGAAACCGACTAAATTTGCGTCAACATAAGCTAATGGATTATCAATTGAATAGCGCACCCCTGCCTGTGCCGCTAAATGTATTACGCGATCAAATTTATTTTCTGCAAAAAGCGCAGCCATTCCTGAACGATCGGCAAGATCCAGTTTTATAAACGTGAATCCAGGTTTATCCTCCATCTGTTTCAGGCGCGCTAATTTCAAATTGACGTCATAGTAATCATTTAGGTTATCAAGACCCGTTACCTGATGTCCCTCAGCGAGTAAACGCTGACAAACGAAATAACCAATGAAACCCGCAGCACCTGTTACTAAATAATTCATGCCCTCTCCTTACAATACCGGAACCACTGAAGCGCCACGGCCAATACCATAATAGGTAAAGCCGCGTTTTTCGAGCCGCTCCGGATCATACAAATTACGTCCATCGAAAATAACAGGGCTCTTAAGAGAGCTTTTCATCAAATCAAAATCTGGAGCACGGAAATTTTGCCACTCAGTACAAATAATCAGCGCATCGGCCCCCTGTAAAGCCGCCTCTTTAGTACCCATGAGTTCTAAATCGTCGCGATAACCATAAATACGCTGTGCTTCATTCATTGCTTCAGGATCGTAAGCTTTAATTTTTGCCCCGGCTGCCCAGAGCTGTTCCATTAACACTCGGCTGGAGGCTTCACGCATATCATCGGTATTGGGTTTAAATGACAAACCCCAAAGTGCAAAAGTTTTACCACTCAGATTTTGACCAAAATGGCGGGTGACAAACGCGGGCAGTTTATATTTCTGCTGGGCATTAACTTGCTCCACCGCCTGGAGGATTTTTGGCTGATAACCAATTTGCTCGGAAGTGCGAATCAACGCCTGCACGTCTTTCGGGAAACAGGAACCGCCGTATCCACAGCCTGGATAAATAAAGTGATAACCGATGCGAGAATCGGAACCAATACCTTGTCGAACTTTCTCGATATCAGCTCCCAGCATTTCTGCCAAATTAGACATTTCATTCATAAAGCTAATTTTCGTTGCCAGCATACAGTTAGCGGCATATTTAGTCAGCTCGGCACTGCGAATGTCCATGACAATCATGCGATCGTGATTACGATTAAAAGGTTCATAAAGCTCGCGCACTGGCTCAATGGCCAGCGGATTGTCGGTACCAATGACAATACGTTCAGGGCGCATACAGTCTGCAACGGCAGCACCTTCTTTCAGGAACTCCGGATTGGAAATCACATTAAACGCAATTTCCAGCCCGCGTTGTGCTAAAGCTTCACTCATTACCTGGCGAACTTTATCGGCAGTCCCAACCGGAACGGTAGATTTATCGATAACGATTTTGGGCGCAGTCATATATTGAGCAATAGTGCGCGCCACAGCGGTGACATATTTTAAATCAGCCGAGCCGTCTTCATCTGGAGGAGTACCTACAGCAATAAACTGAACTTCGGCATGCGCAACGCCCTGCTCTGCGTCAGTGCTAAACTGCAGACGCCCCGACTCGAAATTCTGCTGAACAAGGGGGGTCAAGCCAGGTTCAAAAATGGGTATTTGGCCTTTCTTCAAGTTTTCAACCTTGTTGGCATCGACATCAATGCACAAAACTTCATGCCCAACTTCTGCCAATACTGCCGCTTGAACCAGGCCAACATAGCCAATGCCAAAAACGGTTACTTTCATAAGCAACTCCCCAAAATTGAAAACGGGTAAGACAATTAAGTATACGTCAGCGTCACTATTTCCCGGTTAGAGGACAAGAGACGTGAATATTATTGCGCGGCAGTATAACAGCTTAAGAAGCCTACGCGACGTAGAACATGCACTCCAGCTAGAGTGAGTTCTAATAATACTCTTATAGAATATTCTGTATAAACTGGGGGTTAACATCGATTAACTAAGGCAGGAGAGATGTAAAATTCGAGAATAACTGCACATTTATTCAGCGGAAAGCATCAGTCTGAGGCGGCCACCGGCTCCCCAAACCTGACATTGCCAGGCTTCGCAACGCTGACTGACCTGATTCGAATATGAGGAACCCAACGTACCGAGCGGCACCCCATTGCTCAACTGGATTTGATTTGTTCCGGTATTGATATTGGCGTGAAGGCCAGCAGATACCAAAATAAGATTTTTCTGCTCGGCGTTGTAATACCCCATCAACAGTGGGAACTGCCCTTGCAGATGTGCCTGTTTAAATAAATGATTCACTTCTTTGAGAAGAGCTGACATTTGCGGCAATCGTTGGTTCTGATTACTCAGATGCTCGCGCAGCAAACCGTTGAAGATCGCTCGCAACAGTAAGGCTGCCAGCACGCTATTCTCATTGGCGCGAGTGACGTCGAGACAGTAGAAACCCAGATCTTTCGATGACAGCGCGGCAATATCAAGCACTAGACCAGACTGTTGCGCCATTGTCAGTTGACGATAATTGATGCGGCAGTGGGCCAGTGTTTGTTGAACAGGAGGCTGCAACTCTTGCAACAGCCTGGCGGCCTCGTGCGGATTGCGGCAAAGCGCTTCCCAGTCCTGAATCAAATCGCTTTTTTCCATCGCCTGCGAGGAAAACAGTTTCGGATAAAGGGTAGTTAATAGCGCATCTTTAAGCCGATTAAGATCGTTTACCGGTTTCAACAGCACGTCTTCGACGCCCAATCGCAGCATTGTCGCCACATCGGTCATTTTATCGGTGGCGGAAATTACCAGCACGGGGATTTTATTCCCCTGTAACCGTAAATTTTCGACAAATTCGATACCGCCCATTTCAGGCATTGCTAAATCGCAAAGGATTAAATCAGGAGGGATCTCTTCAACCAGTGATAAAGCTTCCAGCCCGTTAACGGCTTCACTGAACGTCGCCCCGAGCGAACTCACATAGCTGGCGAGTACCGATCTGAAAACGGCTTCGTCTTCGACGATCAGAATGTGCTTGCTTGTAAGTGGCTTGTCCATCAGGGTCTCCCAGAATTTCTTACTCCTAATAGTGGCCTATAACGCGCACTTTTGCGCGTCGGAATTATCAGATAACGCCTAAATGTTGCTAAGCCGTTCAGAAATGATTGTTTTTAATCAATGGCAGCAGCAGATCAGTCTGTTTTTCAACCGCCAACCTTCCTGCCTCTATAGCCTCTTCTGCACGATGGAAATCCAGAGTCGATATTTGCGGACAGTAAGGCTGAATAATAACGTCGGGAGGATCGCCTGCCATGCGATATCGTTTCAAACGATTCTCAAGTACCTGAATCGAGGTGGACATAATTTCCATCGCAGTCGGCGTCTGATTGTTTTGGCGAAATACCGGGCGCGCCAATTTTTGACGTATTTTGTCTCGCCAGTTAAGTTCCTGCTCGTCGCTGATACTTTCTGGATTGGCCTGAACTGACAGCAAATCTTGCTGCATTAAATGCGCGTCGTGCTGCAAGTCAACGGCAATAACAATATCCGCGCCCATTGCACGCGTTAGCGAAACCGGCACCGGATTGACCACTGCACCGTCCACTAGCCAATATCCGTTAAACCATACCGGAGCCAACAGGCCTGGCATACTGCAAGAGGCACGAACTGCCTGATGCAAATCTCCCTTGGTTAACCATAACTCTCTGCCGGTGCTGAGATTGGTGGCAACGGCACCAAATTTGCGGTTACATTGCTCAAAGTCGTCAATGCGTAATAGCTGAGATACTGCGTTAAACACCCGCTCTCCGCGCAACAGCCCGCCGCGACGCCAGGAGAAATCCATCAGTCGCAGGACGTCCCAATAGCTGAAAGACCTCACCCATCCTTCCATCGCCGGAAGACGACCGCTCACATAAGCCGCGCCAACCAGTGATCCCACAGAGCAACCGGCCACAATATCAACTTCAATTCCCATTTCATGCAATGCATTGATAACACCAATATGGGCCCAACCTTTTGCGGCTCCTGACCCCAAAGCCAGACCAATCTTCAACTGTCGTGCCATTATTTTTCCTATCTATACCTGATGACGGAATGTTTGCTGTCGTTTGCGCGTTGTCAGCCAGTGACTTTGTTAGGTAACATAACGCCCCTATGCATTCAAGCGCGCACTCTGCGCGTTGCCAGCTTTCGGAGTTAATGTGACCATTTTATGCCCCTGCGGCAGCGAGTCAGAGTTTGAAAAATGTTGCCATCCGGCGATTTCCGGCGAGCAACCTGCGGCTACCCCTGAAGCGCTGATGCGTTCTCGCTACAGCGCTTACGTAACTCAAAATGCCGATTATTTGATTGCCAGCTGGCATCCTGACTGCGGAGCGAGCATGTTTCGCGATGCACTTAAAGAAGGTTTCGCCTCTACTCAATGGTTGGGGCTGCAGGTTATCGCCACTCAGCCAGGAAAAAATGCCAATGAGGGGTTTGTCGAGTTCTCAGCCCGTTATCAGGACGGTGACAGTCAGCAGACGGTCATCATTCATGAACGTTCGCGCTTTCTTCGTTTAAACGAACGCTGGTATTATATCGATGGAATCAAACCTCAGCTTGGCAGAAACGATCTTTGCTTTTGTGGTTCCGGCAAAAAATACAAGAAGTGCTGCGGACAATAACGCGGCATAATGCGCCTAATAAATTTAACAAACACTTATATATTCACCCTGAAAAATTCCCTGTAGCAGATAGCAAGTCAACATATCTGCTATAGAGACAGGACGGGGAGACAGGATCAAGATGTCACATCACAATGTTCAAACCAAAGTTCTGCGTACTATTTGCCCCGATGCAAAAGGGCTAATCGCGAAAATCACCAATATTTGTTACAAGCATGAATTAAATATCGTGCAGAACAATGAATACGTCGATCACCGCACCGGGCGCTTCTTTATGCGCACTGAGCTGGAAGGTATTTTCAACGATTCAACATTATTAGCCGATTTAGACAGCGCGCTGCCAAAAGGCTCTATTCGTGAACTGCAAAGCACCGATCGCCGCCGCATTGTGATCCTGGTGACCAAAGAGGCCCACTGTCTGGGTGATCTGCTGATGAAGTCGGTGTATGGCGGATTGGACGTAGAAATTGCCGCGGTCATTGGCAACCATGAAACGCTGCAAACTTTGGTTGAGCGCTTTGATATTCCATTCCATCTGGTCAGCCATGAAGGCCTGACCCGCGAGCAGCACGACAGCGCAATGATGGAACAGATTGACCAATACCAGCCTGATTACGTGGTGTTGGCTAAATATATGCGTGTTCTTACGCCAGGCTTCGTTCAGCATTACCCAAACCAGGTGATCAACATTCACCACTCGTTCTTGCCTGCGTTTATTGGTGCCCGTCCTTATCATCAGGCCTACGAACGCGGCGTGAAGATTATCGGCGCAACAGCGCATTATGTTAATGATAACCTGGACGAAGGTCCGATCATCATGCAGGACGTTATCAACGTCGACCATACTTATACTGCCGATGATATGATGCGCGCCGGTCGCGACGTTGAGAAAAATGTTCTCAGTCGCGCGATTTATAAAGTGCTGCAACAGCGCGTATTTGTTTACGGTAATCGCACGGTTATTTTGTAAGCATTAGCGGGCGTTTTTGTTCACGAAAACGCCCGCACGTGCAAAAAAACGGCACTCAAACTATTTTCTTTCTTTCAAGACTTTACAGCAGCGATTCATTTGATATGATGCGCCCCGCTTACCGCGACAAGCCACGCGGCGAGAGAATTAAAAAAGTTTGCCGCAATAAATAAGTAGTAAAAATAGTAAATCCACGAATTTCGTGGTGGGGTTCCCGAGCGGCCAAAGGGAGCAGACTGTAAATCTGCCGTCATCGACTTCGAAGGTTCGAATCCTTCCCCCACCACCATCGCGCTACATTCTGTGAATAGTTATTCCTGAAATTAATCTTCTCAATAATCTTAAGCCAATCCAAAGCATTAGACTAATTTTCACCTATACAGCCAACCTCAGCCATTAAATCTTCCGGTCGTTTTCGTAACTATTTCAATAAAAAAATTACCCGACATGAATATTCACACCGGGCGGTAATAGATTAATTCTGTTTTGCACCTTTATTCATCGTAGCCTTAAGTTTGCCGATCAGTTCACTGCGGAAATCCCCCAGACGCGGTTTATCCCCCTCTAACCACGGCAACGGGCGACAGAGCTCCATAGTCTTAATTCCTAAACGAGCGGTCAGTAGTCCGGCGCCAATCCCCTGCGCAGCGCGGGCAGAAAGCCGGGCAGCAAGATCCTGAGAAATCCAGTCCATACCTATCTCTCGCACCAGTTCAGTTGCGCCTGCAAAGGCAATATTCAGCAATACCAGGCGGAACAGACGAATTCGGCTGTAATAGCCAAGCTCAATGCCGTACAAATTAGCAATACGATTAACCAGACGCAGGTTACGCCAGGCGATAAATGCCATATCCACCAGCGCCAGCGGACTGACGGCAATCATCAGCGCAGATTCGGCAGCTGACTGGCTTATCTCGCGTCGAGCCTGACCGTCAAGCACTGGCTGCACCAAACGGGCATAAAGTTCGACCACTTCACGATCGCTGTGGGTTTCATGTAACAACGCCTGCCAGCGTTGCAATGCCGGATGACTTTGGTCAAGCCCTGCCTGTCGCGCCAGCTTCTCACAAAAAGCGCGCCCCTGACCCAACGCGTGGCTGTGCAGCAAATCGGTAGCGGTTTCACGCTCATCGGCCCGCTGGCGCAGGCGGTACAAACGTCGCCACTCGGTCAAAATCGATCCTACGCCGGCCACCACGATTAAGCCGCCAGCAGTGCAGGCGCCTAGCTCGACCCAATCCTGCTGGACCCAAGCCTGATGAACCCATTGCACGCCCTGACCCACCACGCTTGCGGCAAATACTACTGCGCCCAGTCGGAGCATTTTACTCCACAGACTGCGACGTGGTTTCAGTGCGCGGCTGATCACCGCCTCTGCCTGGCCCTCGGAGGGTAACAAAGGATCGGCTTCGGCAACGGCTAGAAATTTTTCAGCCTGAGCGCCTTCAAAGTTTTGCGCCGCACGAAGAACCGGCTCTTCTTGCTCAATGATCTGTTGATCAAAATTGATGCGCGGTTTTAATGGCTCACTCATCGCATTTTATCTCCCAATAAAAATTCCATCACGGCGTCCATGCGAATATGCGGCATCGGCACGTCGATGTTCATTTGGCGCGGACGAAAGGCGTCAAAATGGAATCCCTGCTGCTCCCAGAAGGCATTGCCCGGCAGGCGGGAAGGCACTTCGCCGGGAAATACCGTCAACGGCTGACCGTCGTCAAGCCGATGACCTTTCACTGCCGGAACTGGCTGCCCCTGATAATCCACAACGCCGCTTTCGGTCGCCTGGACCGAGGCAAGCCCGGCGCAATCCATACTGATACCTTCAAAGGCGGCGTTTTGCCAGGCTTCCTGCACCAGCTGCTGGAGCAGAGACACCATGTTCGCGTGCTGATCGCCGGTAATATGGTCGGCTTTAGTTGCGGCAAACATCAGTTTGTCGATGCAGGGAGCAAAGAGACGGCGCAATAGCGTGCGTTTACCGTAGTGAAAACTTTGCATTAGCTGGGTCAGCGCCAGGCGCATGTCATTGAAGGCCTGTGGCCCGCTGTTTAGCGGCTGAAGGCAGTCAACCAAAACAATTTGCCGGTCGAAGCGAACAAAATGCTCTTTATAGAAGCCTTTAACAATACTGTTGCAATAGTAGTCAAAACGCTGGCGAAGCATGCCTAAGTTACTGTGCTTGTCAGCCTGTGCCAGTTGAGCATCACTGTACTGATGCAGTTCCGGCCAGGGGAAAAATTGCAGCGCCGGTGCGCCGGCCAGATCGCCCGGCAACACAAAGCGCCCGGGTTGAATAAAGTGCAGCCCCTCATCTTTGCAACGCACCAGATAGTCGGTGTAAGCCTGCGCGATAGCCGCCAGCTGGTTTTCATCGGCCGGTGCCAATGGATCACACTGCCGGCAAAGAGTTAACCACGGCTGCGCCCAATCTAAACGCTGCCCTTGCAATAGACCGGCCATCTGCCGTGACCAGCTTAGGTAATCCTGCTCCAACATGGGTAAATCCAGCAGCCATTCTCCCGGATAATCGACAATTTCCAGGTATAGGGTGGAGGTGTCTTTGAAATGCCGCAGAAGAGAATCATTAGAGCGAAAACGCAGCGCCAGCCGGATCTCGCTTACACCACGGGTTGGCGTCGGCCAGGCCGGTGGCGTACCAAAGAGCTGGGCAACACCCTCGTCATAGGTGAACCGAGAAACCCCGAGATCGCGCTGGGGAACACGTTTAATCCCCAATAGCCTCTCTTCGCGGGCTGCTGAAAACAGCGGCAGGCGAGCACCGCTGTGAACGTGCAATAATTGATTGACCAACGAGGTAATAAAAGCCGTTTTGCCACTGCGACTAAGCCCGGTAACGGCAAGACGTAAATGACGGTCTAATCCACGGTTGACCATTGAGTTGAATTCATTTTGGAATCTTTTCATTGCTCTCCCTGGCATAGCGCCCAAACAGCGCAGTTAATACCCTTCTAACCAAAGGCTCCAGCACCAACGCCAGCACATAGCGCAGCGGGCCTCTGCCCAGTATGCCAAGAACTTTGGCGGCAACTCCTGCCGGTGCAAAAGTCAGTACTAGCATAATGATAAATTTGAAGGCCTTCTTCAACAGGCCACTTTTTGCCGATGATGTTACGGCTGCCGCATAGCGCATAAAACTGCCCTCCTGAATATTCCATCAAAACTATGCTTTCGATTACGAGCGAGTTGACTGGAAATTGAATAAGCGCCCGAAGGCGCTTGTAGGAAACTATTAAAAATATTGTATAAATTACTGTGCCATTAACTTCTTAAGTCGAGCTTAAAGCTCCCGAAATCGGCTGCGAACGCCAAAGGTTTCCGAGGTCACGTAGCGCTCAAGCTGCCTCAGCCTCTGTTCACTGGCATGCAGTTCGCGGTCGGCCTGCGCCAGAAGTTCATGTGACGACAACGCCTGCTCACCGTCAAAACTCTTGGACGGGGCTGGCTCAAGCAACCAGGCCAGCAAGAAATAAGCCACGACGGTAAACATGAACAGGCCAAAAAACATCGATAAGACAACAATCACTCGCAGCAATTTGACCGGTACGCCCAGATAATGCGAGAGCCCGGCACACACGCCTTTGAACACCCCCTCTTCCGGCACACGATACAGTTTTCGTTCTGACAGCGTTGTGTTCATTATGATTGCCTCCAGTTCGGATGCTCGGCATCAAGGATTTCTTCCAGCGCCTGGATCCTCTCGCGCATGCGTTGCGCTTCACCGGTTAACTGCTGCAAGTTCTGAAATTCATTTTGGCTTAGCTGGCCGCCGTTTTGTGAACGGCTGCTGTAATGTAGCCATAGCCAAATCGGCGCGACAAACAACACAAATATTGTCAATGGAATGGCTAAAAAAAGAACGCTCATGTCTACTCCTTTAGTATTGTGGCGAACAGTATTGTGGCGAACCACTTAATTGCGAAAAGCGATATACAGGCAATCAGGCGTCCTTGTTGGCCTGCATTTTCGCTCTCAGTGCTTCAATCTGCGCGCTGATTTCATCATCAGCTTTTAATTCGGCAAACTGTTGGTCCAGGGTTTTCTTTTTACCGATGCTCATAGATTCGGCCTCGGCCTCCATGCTGTCGATGCGGCGCTCAAAATGCTCGAAACGCGCCATCGCTTCGTCAATTTTACCACTGTCGAGCTGACGACGAACATCACGTGAAGATGAAGCAGCCTGATGGCGCAACGTTAAAGCCTGCTGGCGGGCGCGCGTTTCAGTGAGTTTGCTTTCAAGCTCGCCGATTTCAGACTTCATGCGGTCCAGCGTTTCCTGAACGGTGATCACTTCATTTTTCAGCGTCGCCACCAGCTCGGCCAGTTTTTGTTTTTCAATCAAAGCGGCGCGTGCCAGATCGTCTTTGTCTTTACGCAGAGCCAGCTCGGCTTTTTCCTGCCATTCGGCTTGTTGTGCTTCACCCTGTTCAATGCGGCGATTAAGCTGTTTCTTCTCGGCCAGCGCACGCGCTGAAGTCGAACGGACTTCAACCAGCGTGTCTTCCATCTCCTGAATCATTAAACGCACCAGCTTCTGAGGATCTTCAGCTTTATCCAGCAGGTTGTTGATGTTGGCGTTTACGATATCGGCAAAACGAGAAAAAATACCCATAGTTAACATTCCTCTTAGACTTATTTTTTGACCCAATAGGGTCGATGGTAAAAAATGCAGATGATTCGGTGTTGGCGTCATCATTCCTGCTATGGCTATTACAAGAGTCGTGCCAACTTGGAATCTTTTTTATCCATCTGAATAAAAACAATTTTTTTCTTTGAGCTTCTGCTAGGCTTATTTCTATCGTGATTAATTTAACTAAGGGTTGGTAAATTTCACCATGACAGCCACTATCGACAATCTGCTCGGCGAAGCCAATTCATTTATTGAAGTTTTGGAACAGGTCTCGCAACTTGCCCGCTTGAACAAACCGGTGCTGGTGACTGGCGAGCGCGGAACGGGGAAAGAACTCATAGCCCACCGGCTGCATTACCTATCCGAGCGTTGGCAGGGGCCGTTTATCTCGCTTAACTGTGCAGCGTTGAATGAAAACCTGCTTGACTCCGAGTTGTTCGGCCATGAAGCGGGGGCATTTACCGGTGCGCAAAAGCGCCATCTCGGACGCTTCGAGCGCGCGGATGGCGGCACGCTATTTCTTGACGAGCTGGCCACTGCCCCGATGCTGGTACAAGAAAAGCTGCTGCGAGTCATTGAATACGGGCATCTTGAGCGGGTCGGCGGCAGCCAGCCCTTACAGGTTGACGTGCGTCTGGTGTGTGCCACCAATGACGACCTCCCCGCGCTCGCTGCCGCCGGAAAGTTTCGCGCTGATCTGCTAGACCGCCTGGCGTTTGACGTCATCCAGCTTCCGCCACTGCGCGAACGCCAGCAGGACATCATGTTACTGGCCGAGCATTTTGCCATTCAGATGTGCCGTGAACTTTCACTGCCGCTGTTTCCCGGGTTTACCCCCACTGCGCGGCAGACCTTGCTGGATTACGGCTGGCCGGGCAATGTCAGGGAGTTAAAAAACGTGGTCGAGCGCTCTATGTATCGCCACGGCACCAGCGATGCGCCGTTGGATAATATTGTGCTCAATCCTTTTAGCCGGCAAAAGCCCGTTTTCCAGCCGACATCGACGTCCGATGAACATCCTGTGATCTTGCCCACCCTGCCGGTAGACAGTAAAAGCTGGCTAGGCACGGTTGAAAAAACATTGATAGAGCACGCATTAACTCAGGCAAAATTTAATCAGCGTCGCGCGGCAGACCTTTTGGGTCTGACTTATCATCAACTTAGAGGAATACTGAAGAAGCTTGGAATGCAGGTCAATGCGCAGGAAAATAGTGAAGAAAAGACGTAAATCGCAGGCAAAAAAAAGCCAGCACCCGAGCTGGCCAAGTAAATCTGGAAGCAATGTGAGCAATGTCGTATCGACTGTTTTACGTCCCAGGGCGAGTCGCTCCGCAGTCGATAAAAAGATGATAATAGTTATCAGTACCATTTGTAAAGCACTTTGTTGAGAATTTTTCTCATTACCACACCAAGTTTACGGCTACTCTTCGGGATAGTTTTACGCAATGGTTTGGGTGGCTGACAGAGTGCGGTACACTTAGCAGATTGCTTACTTACATTTGAAGCCCTTATGCGTCGTTTAACCCATTGGATGCTAATTTTCGCCGGCCTCGTGTCGTCCTGTTTTGCTGCCACAACGCTGGCTGAAGTCCTGCCTGTTGCACATTCAGCCAGCGAAAAAACGCCTCCAGCTACCAATCCTGCCCCAAAGAGTGATATCCGCCGCAGCGGCTTTGTTTATTGTGTCAACGGTATGGTTAATACCTTTAATCCGCAAAAAGCCAGCAGCGGGCTGGTTGTCGATACCCTCGCCGCACAACTTTACGATCGCCTGCTCGACGTAGACCCGTATACCTATCGCCTGATCCCCGAACTGGCGCAAAGCTGGGAAGTGCTTGATAACGGCGCAACCTACCGTTTTCATCTGCGTAAAGACGTCCCCTTTCAAACTACGCCGTGGTTTACTCCTACCCGGATGATGAATGCCGACGACGTAGTGTTTAGCACCGAACGCGTGATCGACGAAAATAATCATTATCACAGTGTTAACGGCAGCGATTATCCTTATTTCGACAGTTTACAATTTTCAAAAACCGTAAAAAGCGTTAAAAAGATTGACGACTATACTGTTGAATTTAAATTAAATAATCCCGATGCCTCCTTCCTTTGGCATCTGGCAACTCATTACGCCCCGATACTCTCCGACGAATATGCCGACAAGCTGCAAAAAAGCGGTAATGAAGAGCAGATCGATCGCCAGCCGGTGGGCACTGGCCCGTTCCAGCTCGCCGATTTTCGCGCCGGGCAATACGTGAGGCTAGCGCGCAACGGCCAGTACTGGAAAGGCGTGCCGCGCATGCAGCAGGTAGTGATCGACATGGGCGTTGGCGGCACCGGTCGTCTTTCAAAGCTGCTTACCGGAGAATGCGACGTGTTGGCCTATCCTGCAGCTAGCCAGCTGTCAATTTTACGTGATGATCCGCGTTTACGACTGACACTGCGCCCGGGAATGAACGTGGCGTATCTGGCATTTAATACCAGTAAACCGCCGTTGGATGATGTCCGCGTGCGTGAAGCGGTTGCGCTGGCAATTAACAATCAGCGTTTGATGCAGTCTATTTATTACGGCACGGCAGAAACGGCGGCGTCGGTATTACCACGCGCGTCGTGGGCCTATGACAGCAATGCCAAAGTCACAGAATACAATCCTGAAAAAGCGCGGCAGATCCTTGAAAGCCTTGGCAAAAAGAATATGACGCTGCATCTTTGGGTGCCGATTGTCTCGCAATCTTATAATCCTAGCCCACTAAAAACTGCCGAGCTGATTCAGGCCGATTTGGGGCAGATCGGCATCAAAGTGATTATTGTGCCGGTAGAAGGTCGTTTCCAGGAAGCGCGTTTGATGGAGATGAACCATGACCTGACGCTATCAGGTTGGTCCACCGACAGTAACGATCCCGACAGCTTCTTCCGACCGGTGCTGAGCTGCGCAGCAATTCATTCGCAGACCAACTATGCTCACTGGTGTAGTCCGGAGTTTGACGGGCTGCTGCATCAGGCACTGCTTTCACAGCAATTGTCGCAGCGAATTGACTACTACCAGCAGGCCCAGGCCATTCTTGAAAAACAGCTACCGGTATTGCCGCTTGCCTCATCGCTACGCTTGCAGGCTTATCGCTATGATATCAAAGGGTTGGTTCTTAGTCCGTTCGGTAACTCATCGTTTGCAGGGGTGTTCCGCGACGCCTCTACCGGCAGAGATAATGATGCCAATATTCCCGTTCAGGCAGGAGACAAAACGCCGTGATTATCTTTATTTTGCGCCGCCTGCTGCTGTTTATCATCACCCTGTTTCTATTGAGTCTGGTGGCGTTCAGCCTGAGTTATTTCACGCCCCATGCTCCATTGCAGGGTGCTTCGCTGTGGGACGCCTATCGTTTCTTCTTTAGCGGCCTGTGTCAGCTGGATTTTGGCGTATCCAGTATCAACGGTGAGCCGATCAGCGCTCAGCTTGTCAGCGTTTTTCCAGCTACGATGGAACTGTGTATTTTCGCATTCTTCCTTGCCTTGCTGGTCGGGATCCCTCTGGGGCTCACTGCGGGTGCGATGCGCGGCAAATGGCCGGACCTGGCCATCAGCACGCTGGCGCTACTGGGCTTCTCTATTCCGGTCTTCTGGCTGGCGCTGCTTATGATGCTATTTTTCTCTCTGCAATTAGGCTGGCTGCCGGTATCGGGGCGTATAGACTTACTTTATCAGCT
Organism: Serratia sp. M24T3; assembly: GCF_000257645.1. Lineage (GTDB taxonomy): Bacteria > Pseudomonadota > Gammaproteobacteria > Enterobacterales > Enterobacteriaceae > Rouxiella. The sequence continues at coordinate 183,649 of NZ_AJHJ01000005.1, read as the reverse complement.
CAAGCCAGTGACCGGATTTACGCTGATCGATGCCTGGCTGTCACATTCGCCCTATCGACACGAAATGATCGTCAGTGCAGTCAAACATATGATTCTGCCTATTGCTGCACTGGCGGTCGCACCGACTACCGAGGTTATCCGCCTAATGCGGATCAGCACCGACGACGTGTTATCGAAAAATTATGTCAAGGCCGCCGCGACTCGTGGGCTGTCGCGTTTCTCGATTATTCGCCGCCACGTATTGCATAATGCGTTGCCGCCAATCATCCCGCAGCTCGGTTTACAGTTTTCAACCATGCTGACGCTGGCGATGATAACCGAGGTAGTATTTAACTGGCCGGGTCTGGGACGCTGGATGGTTAACGCCGTTCGCCAGCAGGATTACGCCGCCATTTCAGCGGGAGTGATGGTAGTCGGTTCGCTGGTTATTCTGGTGAACGTGCTATCAGATATTTTGGGCGCATTGTTGAATCCATTGAAACATAAGGAATGGTATGCCCTTCGATAACATCTATCGCGAAAAACAGGTGCCCAGTCCGCTGCGTTACACCTGGCGTATTTTCTACCGTGACAGCCTGTCGATGATTGGCTTCTACGGCGTGATTGGGCTGGCTTTCCTTTGCCTGTTTGGCGGCCTGCTGGCGCCCTATCAGCTTGATCAACAATTTTTGGGTTTTCAACTGTTGCCACCTTCGTGGTCACGCTATGGCGATGTGTCATTCTTCCTTGGCACCGATGATTTGGGTCGCGATCTATTAAGTCGCATTCTTAGCGGTGCGGCTCCAACCATTGGTGGCGCGATTGTGGTCACCATTGCCGCGGCGTTTTGTGCATTAATCATCGGCGTATTGGCTGGCTGTACACGTGGCCTTCGTTCAGCAGCGCTAAACCATATTCTCGATACGCTGCTGTCGATTCCGTCACTGCTGCTGGCTATCGTGGTGGTGGCATTTGTCGGTCCAAAACTTGAGCACGCTTATTTGGCGGTGTGGATGGCACTTATCCCTCGCATGGCGCGCACGCTTTACGTGGCCGTGCACGATGAAATGGAAAAAGAGTATGTGGTTGCGGTAAGACTTGACGGCGCGACTACGCTGCAAATCCTGCGTTACGCAGTATTCCCGAACATTATTGTTGTACTGGTCACCGAATTTACTCGCGGTTTGTCGATGGCAATTATGGATATTGCCGCGCTTGGTTTCCTTGATTTAGGCGCACAGCTGCCGTCGCCAGAATGGGGAGCGATGCTCGGCGATTCGCTGGAGCTCGTTTACGCCGCGCCGTGGACCGTAATGTTACCCGGTGCTGCCATTCTGATTAGCGTCTTGCTGATCAATCTTCTCGGCGATGGTGTGCGTCGCGCGATTATTGCAGGGGTGAAATAATGCCTTTACTGGATATTCGCAATCTAACCATTGAATTTATGACCTCCGATGGACCGGTCAAGGCTGTCGATCGGGTCAGTATGACGCTGACCGCCGGAGAGGTTCGCGGACTGGTAGGCGAATCAGGGTCGGGCAAAAGCCTGATTGCCAAGGCAATTTGCGGCGTGACTAAAGACAACTGGCGCATCACCGCCGACCGCATGCGCTTTGATGATATCGACCTGCTGCAACTCAGCCCCCGCGAGCGCCGCAAGCTGATAGGCCACAATATTTCGATGATTTTTCAGGAACCACAATCCTGTCTGGACCCCTCGGAAAGCATTGGTAAACAGCTTATCCAGGCGATCCCCGGCTGGACCTACAAAGGATTGTGGTATCAGCGGTTTAGATGGCGTAAACGCCGTGCTATCGAGCTGCTGCATCGCGTCGGCATCAAAGATCACAAAGATATCATGGCGAGTTTCCCCTATGAACTGACCGAAGGGGAATGCCAAAAGGTCATGATCGCTATCGCGCTGGCCAATCAGCCGCGCCTGCTGATCGCCGACGAGCCGACCAATGCCATGGAACCTACTACGCAGGCGCAGATTTTCCGCCTGCTGGCTCGCCTCAATCAAAATAATGGCACCACAATTTTATTGATCAGCCATGATTTGCAGATGATGAGCAAATGGGCCAATCGGGTAAATGTGCTGTACTGCGGCCAAACGGTGGAAAGCGCGGTGGTGGAAGACCTGCTGGCCGCGCCGCATCACCCTTATACTCAGGCGCTGATCCGTGCAATGCCTGATTTCGGGCGCTCACTGCCACACAAAAGCCGGCTGAACACTCTGCCAGGTGCGATTCCGTCGCTGGAACATTTGCCGATTGGCTGCCGATTAGGGCCTCGCTGTCCTTATGCGCAGAAAAAATGTATTGAAACACCGCGCCTGCGTCTGGCCAAGACTCACGCCTATGCCTGCCACTTCCCGCTGAACATGGAGGAGCAATAATGGCCGAGACGTTGCTCGAAGTCAGAGACCTGTGCAAAACGTTCCGCTACCGTACTGGACTGTTTCGCAAGATGAATTTGCAGGCGGTAAAGCCGGTTAACTTCACCCTGAAATCGCAGCAGACGCTGGCGATTATTGGTGAAAACGGCTCGGGTAAATCGACGCTGGCAAAAATGCTCGCCGGGATGATCGAGCCTACCAGCGGTGAAATTCTTATTGATGAAGAAAGTCTGAGGTTTGGCGATTATCGCCACCGCAGCCAGATGATCCGTATGATTTTTCAGGATCCGACAACCTCGTTGAACCCGCGACAGCGCATCGGACAAATCCTCGAGGCTCCTCTTCGTTTGACCAGCACCATGGAAGCGCCAGAACGCGAGACTCGAATTAATCAGACCCTGCGTCAGGTCGGTTTACTGCCCAATCACGCCAATTATTATCCGCACATGCTGGCTTCCGGTCAGGTGCAACGCGTGGCGCTTGCGCGGGCATTAATCCTGCAACCCAAGGTTATTGTGGCCGACGAGGCACTGGCATCGCTGGATATGTCGATGCGTTCGCAGATCATCAATATGATGCTGGAACTACAAGATAAACATGAAATTTCATATATTTATGTCACCCAGCATCTCGGCCTGATGAAGCACATTAGCGATCAGGTGTTGGTCATGCATAACGGCGAGGTGGTTGAGCGCGGCACAACGGCCGAGGTGCTGGCAACCCCGCAACATGAGCTGACCAAAAGACTGATTTCCAGCCACTTTGGCGAAGCCTTGACCGCCGATGACTGGCATCGCGATACTACAATCTGACGACGTGGTTTGGCGGATTAGCGCTTACAGCTGATCCGCTGCGTCTCTCTCACCGTTTCCCTTATCCTTTTATAGTCCTTTTTCAAATTTTACTATTCCTTTTAGCTATTAATTATCACTTAACAGTATTTTATCTGGCGTGAGCAATCGGCAAGGATAGAGTCTGAAATAGCCTTACGCAAAGGACTCGATCATGGAACATCAGCGCCGGGCCGCGATTGATGGCTGGTATCACGAAACCCAGACCAGCCAGCAGCGGCATACCCCATTGGATCCCTGTCAAACCCACGACACAGACAGTTTTCTGCTTGGACTTGAACAAAAGATAGAGCCTTCGCTACGCCGCTTGCTTACCCAGCGCAACGGCTTGCTGTTCGCGGCACAGACTTGCTATAACAAGCTGTTTCCTCAAGAAATTTCAGTTTCGCGACATCAGACGTTATCGTTGTATGATCGCCTGAGCAGCGCGCTGACTGTGGCACAGGTTACGGGTATTCAGCCGCTTTGCAGCCATTATGCTGCCCGCCTTGCCCCGCTAAATTGCCCTGACGCCTCCCGAGAAAGCAATATTCGGCAAACTCATCTCGCGCAATATGCCCGTTTACTGGCCACCCAACCCACGCTGATTAACCCGTCGATGCTGACTCAGCTAAGCGATGTGGGGTTGAGCACTCAAGACATCGTGCTGTTCACTCAGCTGATTGGCTTTGTCAGTTTTCAGGCTCGTTTGCTGGCCGTGATTAATGCATTGGCAGGACGTCCGGCCACCGTTTTACCAGGGTTTCCCCGCGCGGAGGAGAACAGCCAACGAGGATTTTCGCTGGAGCTGCGCCGTTGGCACGCGTATTTGCCCGAGGTAGATTTGAAAAAGGCCAGCCAGCAGCAGTTAGACGTGCTGGACTTCTGTGCCCCGGACGCACACGAATCTTCTTTCTATAAGTTGCTGGCGCACGACGTGGCAACGCTGGAAGCCCTGTCAGCCATCACTACACACATTATGCAACAGCCCGGCGACCAGAAATCTTCTCCCAAAGAGTGGGCCGCCGCCGCGACCTCGCGCATTAATGGTTGTTTATTCTGCGCTGGCATTCACGGTCGCTATTATCTCGAAACCGGTGGAGAGTCGAGTCATATCGACCAACTGTTTGACGATATCCAAGCCAACAAGTCTTCGGAAAAAACGGTAGACCCATTAGTCAAAGTGGTACAGACACTGACCCAATCGCCAGAAAAATTCGATGCCGCTGCGCTGCAACTTTTGCTGGATGCCGACTACCAACATCCGCAAATTGTTGATATTTTATTGAGTACCGCGCTGTTTAACTGGTTGAATCGCCTGATTCAAACTCTTGGTGACTCTCGCCTGGCATAAGACACCCTCAAAAAGGTCATCGCAGGTCTAATCAGCTGGCGATGACGCTTTTTCAACCGTCCCTGCTGACTCTTACCGCTTGTTCTGGTTCTATTGTTAATTCCTATCTAAAATTTAGTGTTAAATAGTGACGAATATCACATTACAATCGTCGTCTAAAAAACACTTGCAAAATCATCTAGATTACTCATTTATAAAATCCTGCAAAAAACCAATTCAACAGTATTTACCCTCAGCCGATTCCTATAATTCATCCTCATAACTCCGATAATGAAGCAGATAACAGGGTGAATCACCAACCGATAAACGATTGATATTTAATCAGGATATAAATTCAACAATCTAATTAAACATAAATTTTAATCCTGCATAACAATTCGATTAAGGTTTAATCAGGCACCGAAGGATAACTGTAACAGGATATGACAAAAAGCTTGCCTGATACTCAAAGATAGTGAACATTACTTGCCGTCATACATCCTAATAACTATGCAAAGAGCGCGATTGCGCGACTTATGTGCTACTTGTCCTTGGATAAGCAGAATTAAACAGAGGTCTTAGTGTCAAAAACAAACTCAACACCAACCAATGAAAGCGTCAGCATGAACGCCTTCAAACAGCCTCGCGCGTTCTACCTTATTTTCTCCATCGAATTATGGGAGCGATTTGGTTACTACGGCCTGCAAGGGATCATGGCGGTTTATCTGGTCAAGATGCTTGGCCTGAGCGAAGCCGACTCCATCACCCTGTTCTCTTCCTTTAGTGCTCTGGTCTATGGCTTTGTCGCCATCGGCGGCTGGCTGGGCGATAAAGTGCTGGGTTCCAAACGCGTGATCGTGCTTGGGGCTATCGTACTGGCGCTGGGTTATGCTCAGGTTGCCTATTCCGGTCATGATATTTTCTGGGTTTACATGGGCATGGCGACTATCGCCGTCGGCAGTGGCTTGTTTAAGGCAAATCCATCCTCTTTGCTTTCAACTTGCTATGAAAAAGACGACCCGCGTCTCGATGGCGCGTTTACCATGTACTACATGTCTGTAAACATCGGTTCGTTCTTCTCAATGCTGGCTACGCCTTATCTGGCCGCCAAATACGGCTGGGGCGTTGCGTTCTCTCTGAGCGTGGTCGGCATGCTGATCACTCTGGTGAACTTTATCTTCTGCCGCCGCTGGGTTAAAAATCACGGTTCCAAGCCAGACTTCAAACCGCTGAACTATGGCAAGCTGCTGATGGTTCTGGTCGGCGTTGCCGCGCTGGTGGCCATTTCCAGCTTCCTGCTGCATAACCAGTCGATCGCCCGTTGGGCGCTGGCCGTGGTTTCTGTCGGTATTATCTGCATCTTCGCGAAAGAGACTTTCTCGTTGCAGGGTCTGGCGCGTCGTAAAATGATCGTCGCGTTTATTCTGATGCTAGAAGCTATCGTCTTTTTCGTGCTGTACAGCCAGATGCCAACCTCGCTGAACTTCTTTGCCATTCACAACGTTAACAATCACTTGCTGGGAATTGATTTCCAGCCTGAGCAGTATCAGGCGCTGAACCCGTTCTGGATTATGCTGGCAAGCCCGATTCTGGCCGCTATCTATGCCAAGTTGGGCAAAAGCATGCCGATGCCGCACAAGTTTGCGATTGGCATGGTGCTGTGTTCACTGGCTTTCCTGGTTCTGCCGTGGGGCGCAAGCTTCGCCAACGACGCGGGTATCGTTTCTGTTAACTGGCTGGTGCTGAGCTATGCGCTGCAAAGTATTGGCGAGCTGATGATTTCTGGCTTAGGTCTGGCGATGGTGGCACAGTTGGTTCCACAGCGCCTGATGGGCTTTATCATGGGTTCATGGTATCTGACCACGGCAGCGGCGGCGATCATTGCCGGTAAAGTGGCTGTGCTGACCGCCGTGCCTGGCGACATCACCGATGCGCACGCTTCTCTGGCTATCTATAGCCATGTGTTCTTGCAGATTGGTGCCGCGACCGGGGTGATTGCCATTCTGATGCTGCTGACCGCGTCTAAACTGAATCGCATGACTCTGGAACGCCCAACCGATGAGAAAAAGCCTGCGGAACGCGTGCTGTCTTCTCAGTCGTAATTGACGAATGCCTGCCTTCCCGCTGCGCTAAAAACGCTATCGGGAAGGCAGAATAGCGCGGTCTCATAGGGCCGCACTATTATTAGTAAATGCTTAATTTTCAGTCTGTTCTTACCCATCGCACACTCCCCGCTACAATTAAATTCTGACATTTTGCTCTGATACAAAACCAGAGTCTTAAGCTTGTCGAGAAAATAAGGTAATATTACCGTCCATTAATAACCAACAAGATAAGCCTTGTCATGATTATCAAACCTAAAATTCGTGGATTTATCTGTACGACCACTCACCCAATCGGCTGCGAAGCCAACGTGCGTGAGCAAATTGCATACGTGAAAGCGCAGGGCAAACTGAAAGACGGACCAAAACGTGTCCTGGTCATTGGTGCCTCCACTGGTTATGGGCTTGCCTCAAGAATTAATGCCGCTTTTGGTGCAGATGCTGCCACCATTGGGGTATTCTTCGAAAAACCGGGCAGCGAAAGCAAAACAGGTTCAGCCGGCTGGTACAACTCTGCCGCTTTCGATAAAGCCGCAAAAGAAGAAGGCTTGTATTCAAAAAGCATTAACGGTGATGCATTCTCCAATGAATGCCGCGATACCGTTATCAAACTTATCAAAGAAGACCTGGGTCAAATCGACCTGGTAGTTTATTCACTGGCTTCGCCGGTACGTAAAATGCCTGAATCAGGTGAGCTGGTACGTTCAGCGCTGAAACCTATCGGTGCCCCATACGAATCCACCGCATTGGACACCAACAAAGACAAGCTGGTTACCGCAGTTGTCGAGCCGGCCAATGAGCAAGAAATTGCCGATACCATTCAAGTCATGGGCGGCCAGGACTGGGAACTGTGGATGAACGCCCTCGCCGACGCTGGCGTGCTGGCCGACAACGCCAAGTCTGTTGCCTACTCTTACATTGGTACCGAGCTGACCTGGCCAATCTACTGGCACGGCACGCTGGGCAAAGCTAAAGAAGACCTGGATCGCGCAGCTCAGGCTATCGACGCGAAACTTAAAGCCAAGGGCGGTTCTGCCAACGTTGCCGTTCTGAAATCTGTGGTGACTCAGGCTTCTGCAGCTATTCCGGTAATGCCGCTCTATATCGCTATCTCTTTTAAAATCATGAAAGAGCAAGGGATTCACGAAGGCACCATCGAGCAAATCCAACGTCTGTTCGCTACCAAACTGTACAATGACTCAGTGCCAGAAACTGACGACAAAAACCGTCTGCGCCTGGATGACTGGGAACTGCGTGACGAAGTTCAGAAAAATTGCGGCGTGATCTGGGCTCAGCTGACTGATGACAACATCTATCAGCTGACCGATTATCAGGGCTACAAAGACGAATTCCTGCGCCTGTTTGGTTTTGGTCTGAAAGGCGTTGATTACGATGCCGACGTCAGCGCCGAAGCTAACTTTGACGTGATCGAATTAGTCTAATCGTTTGAATTAGCCTAAAAGTTTGATGTTTAAAAGGGGGAACCGCAATGTTCCTCCTTTTTATTACCTTTCATTCTTTACTGCAATTAACCCCCACTGTTTTTACCGCCTTTCTTATGCTCACGGCTATCGGTATTTTCCCCCTGTCAGCAACTGGCACAATGCAAGGCTCATCAATAACCTAGCGGATTAATCGACCAGCGGAAATTGTTTGAAACTTCTCTGTAAGGGGTTTTGACAAAAAATGCGGAAGTTTTTCAATGCGGCCCGGTATTTGCTTGCCAGTTTTGTTATATTCAATTGATTACTCTCGTTCACCAGGAAGGCCAGCATGGAAAAACGTAAAGTCCTGGATGAAGGACGTCAGTTAAAACGCCTCAATGCGGAAACGCGCAAAATTTCACACGTGCATAAATGGTTTGCCATTGTTGCGGCGTTAGACTGTGTGCTGGTTTATTTTTATGACCGCGACATGCGCAACGTGGTTTTTTCCGGCGCTGTTTGCCTCGTTTGCACCTATTTATGGCTTGATGGCCGGAGAAAATCGCGAGGCTATCGCCGTGAATATCGCGAGAAGCACGATAAACCCTCACCGCCGCCAACACCACCTACTCCGCCTCAGCCTTAAGCCTGGCTGCGCAACACGCAATGCGCACAACATTTATCTGCACCCTAACCGCCAACACCCAGAATAAGCCGCCAAAAACGACGTTAAAAGCATCATCATTAGCCACATCAATAATGCTCGCGGCCTTATTAAATCATTCCATTAGCCGCCGCCTGATTTTTACAGCAGACTGATTACAAGCTGAAACAACGCTAATAATGAGCAGGTTTTAACGCCTCCCTACACTTTTTTTGGATGACCACTGGGTCATGCGTGTTAATTATGTCTACATTTTCTGGTATTTGGGTTCCCCTTGTCACGCCTTTCAATCAGGGCGAAATTGACTTCCCCGCCCTCTCTAAACTCTGTCATTACGTGATGAAACAGGGCGTTAGCGGCGTCGTCGTTTGCGGCACTACGGGTGAAGCACCGATGCTGAGCAAAGAAGAACAGTTGCTGGTGCTCGATGCCGTGCTCAAAGTGGTTCCCGGCGACAAAGTGATGATGGGCCTTTCAGGTACCCATATGCCGAGCGTGCTGGCGATGCAAAATGCCATCATCAAACGGCCGATTGCCGGTATTTTACTGCCCGCACCCTACTACATTCGCCCTTCCCAGGCCGCTCTTGAAGTCTGGTTTACCGAGCTGGCTGATAATTCCAATGTCCCTATCGTGGTTTACAACGTGCCTTACCGCAGTGGAATTCATCTTGAATTGGAAACCCTGCGCCGTTTGGCCAAGCATCCGCGTATTGTTGCGGTCAAAGACTGCGGCGGCAGCAACGACCTGAGTCTGGCGCTGATTGCCGACGGAGAGCTTGACGTCATGTCTGGCGAAGACGGGCAAATTCTTACTACCCTATGTCTGGGTGGAACCGGCGCAATCACCGCCTCGGCCCATCTGTTCCCTAATCGTTTTGTTGAGCTGGTAAAACAGGTTGAAGAAGGGGATTTAGCCGCAGCGCGCAAAAATTTCTATCAGTTGATGCCACTCATTCGCCTGATGTTTGCTGCACCTAATCCGGCGGCGATTAAATATGCACTTTCACTCGATGGCATGATGAAAAATGAAGTCCGCGCCCCCTTGCTGCCTGCACCGCTTGAAGTGGAAGAAGCTGTTAAGGATTATCTCAACACATTCAGCAGATAGATTATAATGTGAACAGTCGCCTCTTTTTTAACGTTAATTTCATTAAAAACCCACTGCCCATTGCCTGAAAGGGCCAACGTATTAGCTGGAGTTTGTATGAAACTTTATTATAAAGCAGGAGCCTGTTCACTCTCCCCGCATATCGTTTTGCGCGAAGCGGGTCTGGATTTCACCATCTCAAAAGTCGATTTAGTGACCAAGAGAACAGAACAAGGTGAGAGTTTGTACCAGCTCAATCCCAAGGGACAGGTGCCGACACTGGTGCTTGACGATGGGACAGTGCTAACAGAAGGCCCAGTGATTGTGCAGTACATCGCCGATCAAAAGCCTGACCGCCAGCTGCTTCCTGAACCGGGCTCGCTGGCGCGCTATGAGGCGCTGGAGTGGTTGAACTATATTGCAACCGAGCTGCACCGTGGATTGAGTCCGCTTTTCAACGCCAAAATCCCTGATGAATACAAAGCCCTGCAACGTGAAGCGATGAGCAAAAAATTCTCTTATCTGGATGATTCTCTGAAAAATAAGCAATTTTTACTCGGTCAACGATTCAGTGTCGCCGATGCTTACCTATTTACCATGTTGACCTGGGCAAAAGTGCTGAAGTTTGATTTGAGTCAGTATAAAGAGCTTAGCGGTTACTTTGAGCGAGTTGCGGCGCGCCCGGCCGTCGATGCGGCGTTGACTGCGGAAGGTTTGAAATAGTTTCTGGTCGCCGGGACAAAGAACACACTGCCAAACGAAGTTCTACATTACTGACTCCCCCGAGCTACGGGGGAGTCAGTAAAATCAGGCTTGATTACAGCTTAACTGCCGGGAAATGATGATTAGGCTTAACAATCTGATCCTGTGCCGCCACGACCTGCAATTCATATTCACCCATTGAATGAGTCGCCAGCATCACCTCGTAAACCGCCGCAGTAACGTGCTCCAGCGCCTTATCCAGCTGTTCGCCTTTCAGCAAATCCACCAGCAGCAATCCGCTGGTCAAATCCCCGACGCCCACTGGCTGACGTATGCCAAAATCCACCAGCGGACGATGAATGTGCCACGCATCCTGGGCAGTCACCAGCAGCATTTCAAAACGATCGCTTTGATAACCGGCGCGACTCAAGTGCTTAATCAGCACCACTTTTGGACCTTTGGCAATGAGCTCGCGCGCCGCTGCTACCGACTCTTCAACATTACTCACCGTGCGGCCTGACAGCATTTCAAGCTCCAGCAGGTTAGGTGCAATAATATCGCAGCTCACCAAAGCCTGCTTGCAGTGAAACTCCGCCACGCCCGGTGCAACGATACAGCCTTTTTCAGGGTGACCCATTACCGGATCGCAAAAATACCAGGCATCGGGATTGGCAGCTTTCACCTGACTGACGATTTGCAGAATATGTTCGCCCTGCTCCGCCGAACCAATATAGCCGCTTAGCACCGCGTCACAATCCTTGAGACGATCGATTTCAGCAATGCCGCGCGCAATATCAGTCAAGTGGCTGGCGGGCATTACACAACCCGTCCAGCGCCCGTATTGCGTGTGGTTGGAAAACTGCACAGTATTCAGCGGCCAAACGTTTGCGCCCATACGACGCATCGGAAATTCTGCCGCGCTGTTGCCTGCGTGACCAAAAACGGTGTGGGATTGAATCGAGAGAATATTTTTCATGCGAGGTCCGATGCCGACGTCATCAACAAAATGGCGCAACGGGTAAGTTATCAAACCGGCGAGCGCTGCACTAAACAGCGCTGGCCGGCAAAGGGAGATTATTTCCAGACTGCCAGGCAGTAGTTCTTCTTGCCACGGCGCAGCAACGTGTAGCGACCAAACAGGCGATCGCTATCGCTGAATTTGTATTCAGGATCGGCCTGCTTTTCACCGTTTACCACCACGGCGTTGGAAGAGATAGCCGTGCGCGCACGTCCGCGAGAGGGCTCTAACTCAGCATTGACCAGCGCCTGTTGCAGGTCAACCTCGCCTTCTAACTCGATGGTTGGCATGCCGTCTTGCGCCAGTTGAGCGAAGTCAGCTTCAGTCATGTCGCTGAGTGCGCCCGAGAACAGACTGGCGGTAATGCGACGCGCAGCAGCCAAACCTTCTTCGCCATGCACCATGCCGGTGACTTGCTCGGCCAGCACATATTGGGCGCGCGGAGCTTTACCGCTGTTTTTATCTTCTTCTTCCAGCGCGTTGATATCTTCAAGGCTCATAAAGGTGAAGAATTTCAGGAAGCGATAAACGTCAGCATCGGCGGTGTTGATCCAGAACTGGTAAAACTTGTACGGACTGGTCTTTTTCGGATCCAGCCACACTGCGCCGCCTTCGGTTTTTCCAAACTTGGTGCCGTCTGCCTTGGTGATCAGAGGCACGGTCAGACCGAACACCTGTTTCTGATGCAGACGACGGGTCAGGTCAATACCCGAGGTAATATTGCCCCACTGGTCAGAACCACCAATTTGCAGTTCAACCTTGTGCAAGTCGTACAGCGAAGAGAAATCGTAACCTTGCAGCAGGTTATAAGAGAACTCGGTGAAAGAGATCCCGCTGTCGTCGCGATTCAGACGCTGCTTGACGGCTTCCTTGTTAATCATCTGGTTAACAGAGAAGTGTTTGCCGATATCACGCAGGAAAGTCAGCACATTCATGCCACCAAACCAGTCGTAGTTGTTGGCGGTAATCGCGCTGTTTTCGCCACAGTTGAAATCCAGGAACGGAGACACCTGAGTGCGGATTTTCTCGACCCACTCGTTTACAGTTTCGCTGGTGTTCAGCTTGCGCTCTGCGGCCTTGAAGCTAGGATCGCCGATAAGACCGGTCGCGCCACCCACCAGTGCAACCGGCTTGTGGCCGTGCAATTGAAAGCGTTTCAGGCAAAGCAAAGGCACCAGATGGCCCAAGTGCAGGCTATCGGCGGTTGGATCGAAACCGCAATACAGTGCAATTGGCCCTTGCGCCAGTCGCTCTGCTAACGCTTTTTCGTCCGTAACCTGGGCAATTAGCCCCCGCTCCTGCAATTGTTGAATCAAGTTGCTGCTGGCCATCAAAAACTCCATCAATTCTGGAAAATTGTTTATCGGGATCGTTCATGCAAAAAACGCATCGACACCCTCGTCAACGCGCTTGCGAAATCGGTGATTGCATAGAATAAAGCGCTCGCGAGGCAAGCGCTAGGTTTTCAGACAACTTTTAGCGGCTTACGGCGCCAGACGGTCGATTTTCCAACCCGTTGTTGTGGAATTGTCTTCAGAAGAGGTCTCACGCTGGTAGATAAAGCGGTCGTGCAGGCGATGCTCGCCGCCCTGCCAAAATTCGACCGAATCAAATTTGACGCGAAAACCGCCCCAGAAACTAGGTAGCGGCACTTCACCCTGGCTGAATTTTTGTTTTAGCTCGAGGAATTTGCTCTCAAGTATGCCACGCGCCGAAATACGCGAGGATTGCTGGGAAACCCAGGCTCCAATCTGACTGTCTTTTGGGCGGCTGGTAAAGTATTTCATCACGTCCAACGTCGGCAGACGCTCGGCCTGACCGAGGAAAATCACCTGACGATCAAGCATGTGCCAAGGAAACAGCAGGCTAATACGCGGATTTACCGCCAGCTGCTGCGCTTTGCGGCTGCCAAGGTTGGTAAAGAAAACCATGCCTTTATCATCAAAATGTTTGAGCAATACAATGCGCTGGAACGGTTGACCGTTTTCATCCACTGTCGCGACACACATGGCCGTTGGGTCAGGTAATTTAGCCTCGCACGCCTGCTTGAGCCATTGCTCGAACAACGGTAGCGGCTCTGCGCTTAAATCCTTGCGACGCAGACCGCCACGAATATATTCGCGTCGCAAGTCTGCAACATCAAACTCATTATTTTCAGCCATATAGGACCAACATAGTTTATTTGAAAGATGACGTTATTTTGCGCCAGACTCGGTCAATTCACAACTCCCTATCTCCAAAGCCATTGAGCCACAACAAAGTGCCGAGTGAGAGATTGAGGTGAACGAGTGAAGGCAACGCAGCTATTGTGTCTGGTACGAAGGAGAATCCCAACTAAGCACACTTTCTCCAAAGTAGTAGACGCTAGAGCAAGGCGGCAAATGAGAGAATCCCCAGGAGCTTACACAAGTAAGTGACTGGGGTGAGCGAAAGAAGGCAACGCAGCTATTGTGTCTGGTACGAAGGAGAAAGTTGGCAATCGTCAATGATGACATCATCGCCGCGCTGCACCAGAGCAGCATTACCCTTCGACCAGAAAGTGTAGTGACCATCGCTGTATTTGGTGCCAGAGGCGGCTTCAACCTGCGGCAGATGCAGTTGAATACCATCGAGGATCAAATCTACCTGATGCGCCGGTTTATCGAGGGTCACTGTCAGTGGCGTCGTACCGCATTCATAGTGGAGCTGAGTATTGGCAGTTTTGGTCAATGGGGGAGTAGTCATGCTACAGCCTGACAGCGCGATGCCTGCCAGAATCATGATCGCTTTTTTCATTGTTATCATCCTCATTCTTTTAATACTCAGTATCTTGGCTTAGAGACGGTCATTGGTCGAAAAAACAGGATAAATGGCACCGAGCACCGTTTCGCGACTGGCACCAGTGACTGAAGGTAAATTGCCGGGCTGGCCTGATAAAGTACGAAATGCCAGCCAGGCAAATGCTAGAGCTTCCATGTCGTCACCGCTAACACCAAAGGCATCAGTGGTGCTGACTTCGGTGCCGGCGAGCATGGCTGACAGACGTGCCATGACTAGCGGGTTACGCGCACCGCCGCCGCACACCAGCAAGCGGTCACATCCGCCCGCCAACTGAACCTGATCCGCGATAGTGGTGGCCGTGAGCTCCGCCAGCGTTGCCTGCACGTCTTCGGCCAACAGCGGCTGCACGCTTGCCAACTGCTGCTCCAGCCATGCCAGATTAAAATATTCGCGCCCGGTGCTTTTTGGCGCGGGTTCGGAAAAATAAGCATCGGACAACATGTGCTGTAATAGCGTCAGGTCTACCCGCCCCTGACTGGCAAAAGCAGCGTCTTTGTCATAGGCAAGCCCTTGATGCTGACTTATCCAGGCGTCCATCAGCATGTTACCCGGGCCAGTATCATAGCCGCGAATGGCCTGACCGGGCAGCAACAGAGAGAGGTTGGCGATGCCGCCAATATTGAGGATCATCCGCTGTTCGGTAGGATGTGCCAGCAACGCCTGGTGAAAAGCAGGAACCAGCGGTGCGCCCTGTCCTCCCCATGCCATATCACGACGGCGGAAATCGCCAATGGTCGTGATACCGGTCATGGCAGCAATGCGATTGTTATCACCGAGCTGCATCGAAAAAGGAGTATCGCCCTTGGGCTGATGCCAAACCGTCTGGCCGTGGCAACCAATAGCAGTGACCTCTTCAGCCTCAATACCCGCTTTCTCAAGCAGGCCGAGTACCGCCTCGGCAAAAAGATTACCCAGCTGTGCGTCCAATTCACCAACCTGCGCCAGAGTTACGGCTTGCCCCTGACACATTCCTAGTACCGCCTGCCTTATTTCCGCAGGCATAGGATGCAGATAGCTGGCCTGTTGCGCCACCATCCTGTCGTCTATGGCAGCAAGAACAACATCCACCC
Organism: Serratia sp. M24T3; assembly: GCF_000257645.1. Classification (GTDB taxonomy): domain Bacteria; phylum Pseudomonadota; class Gammaproteobacteria; order Enterobacterales; family Enterobacteriaceae; genus Rouxiella. Next base: position 168,220 of record NZ_AJHJ01000005.1, on the reverse strand, counting down.
CATCAAGGCTAGTACCCGACATTACGCCGATATAGCGGCCTGACTTGATTGAACGCATCTTTTGAACTCCCTCGTAAATACAAAAAGGAAAAGCTAAATAAAACAGAATTATCCAGCCAACGCTATGTTTTACATTCTCTTTTATCAGCCCAAAGGCCAAGTAACCTGTTTATAAGCCCAACTCGCAGTGAATTTGGGCTAAAGCAGTCATTCAGATTAGGATTTTTTTTGCTAATCTTTAAAAAATAAACCAACGTTTATTATTAGTTGATGACCGTGTCTATAAGATAATCACTAGTTTGAGTTATGATAGTAGCTGACACTATCCACAATGATGTTGAACTGTGTCCCGATTTCAAGCGTCGAATCGCTTTGGCGTCGATGTGTAATTAACAGGAGCTTTTTATGATTAAGCGTATTCTCCTCGTCGCAATGATGGGTTCTACCCTTGCAGGCTGTGTAAACGATTCACTGTCAGGCGATGTTTACTCTTCCTCGCAGGCCAAACAGGTCCAGAATGTGACTTACGGTACTTTGGTCTCAGTCCGCCCGGTGCAAATTCAGGGTGATGACGGTAATAACGTCATTGGCGCAATCGGTGGTGCTGTGCTGGGTGGTTTCCTGGGTAATACTATCGGTGGCGGCGCGGGTCGTAGCCTGGCAACTGCGGGTGGCGCTGTGGCGGGTGGACTTGCGGGTAATGCAGTAACCAACGGCTTGAACAAGGCGAACGGTGTCGAACTGCAAATCCGTAAAGACGATGGCAACACGATTCAGGTAGTGCAGAAAGTTGACAGCAAAACCAGATTCTATGTGGGCCAACGCGTAAGCCTGGCGAGCAGCGGCAGCAATATCACCGTTTCTCCGGGCGTCTAATCTCGCCCGGCCAAATTACGATTACTGCTATAAAAACTGCCGGCCCTAAACTGCTGGCATAAAAAAATCGGAATCCCTGTTAGCAGCGGTTCCGATTTTTTTTCCTGGCAACAAAAAATAATAGGTAAAGCGCGTTGTCGTTATGGTTTGTTTTGTAACGAAGCGATGTTCTTTTCTAATCTGGCCAGCATTTCCAGCAGCAGATTGATGTCGGTAGAAGACATCCCCGATAAAATTTCTTTGCGGGTATCATCAATCACTGTTTCCATCTGATTAATGATCGGGGCCGCTTCTTCGGTCAGTTTGATGCGTTTGGCGCGACGATCGCTGGCGCAAGTCTGGCGGGTGATCAACTTTTTCTCTTCCAGCTGATCCAGCGTCCTGACCAGAGAAGGTTGCTCAATACCGATTGCTTTTGCCAGCTGGATTTGCGACTGCTCAGGCGGCAAAATATTGATGTTGTGCAATGTCACCCAATGCGTTTGCGTCAGCTCCAGCGGCTTGAGACGATCGTCGATTAACGCACGCCAGACGCGAACTAATCGTGCGAGATCTGACCCTAGGTTCGATTCCAATGCACTCTCCTTATAATTAGCATGCTAAGATAACTCCCCAGAGTTTAGCTTAGTTCTCGTGAATTTAATCTTAAAATTATAAATCTAAACGCGTAAGCTCTAATACAATTAATCTGAGTCTGTTGCCCCAAATGCAAAACGCACCCAGAAGCCCGATTATTTATAACACAACCGGATGCAGAGATTAATATTGTGATTGCCCAAATGTTCCATTCTGGTCCTTTTCTCCCAGATCTTGTGCTGGGGGCTTCCCTTTATTTCCCTCCTATTTTTAAAGCATTTTTACTTGGACTCCTAATTTGGCTGATTATTCATCGCCTGGTGCGTGACTGGATTTACTCTGGTGAAATCTGGCATCCAACTTTGATGGATTTATCTATATTTGTCATATCCATATGCGCTGCACTGCTGCTGATTGTGAATGAGTAAAAAAGATGACATTTAAAACACTTAAATATTTTTCAACCCTGGCAGTATTAGCGGTCGCATTATGTGCAGGTTGGTGGATGTGGAACTATTATATGCAGTCCCCATGGACCCGCGATGGCAAAGTCCGCGCAGAATTAGTCGATATTACGCCGGAGGTGTCAGGCAGAATCACCGATATTACGGTTCATGACAACCAGTATGTCCATGCGGGAGAGGTTTTGTTTACTTTGGATCCGGTGCCGTTCCAGATTGCGGTTGATAATGCCAAAGCCTCGGTCGACAAAGCTGAGGCAGACCTTGAAAAGGCCAATCACGAAGCCGAGCGCAGGCAAAAACTGGGGCGTGATGTAATTTCCACCGAATCACTGGATCAGGCCAACCTCGAGGCAAAATCCATGAAAGCCACGCTCGAAGCCAATCAGGCTAACCTGGAGCAGGCACGCTGGAATTTAAGCAAGACAAAAGTCTTCGCCCCAACCGACGGTTACATCACCAACCTCTCGGCGCGAAAAGGCAACTATGCCACCAGCGGAACACCATTGGTGGCGCTGGTTGACGCGCACTCCTTCTACGTGCTGGGATATTTTGAAGAAACCAAGCTGAAACATATCAACGTCGGAAACCAGGCTGATATCGTGCTGTATGACGGCAATGTGCCACTGAAAGGCCAGGTAGAAAGCATTGGCAGGGCCATTTATGACCAAAGCGTGGAAAGTTCCAATGGTCTGCTGCTCGACGTGAAACCCAATGTACCTTGGGTAAGGCTGGCGCAGCGCGTGCCGGTGAGGATCAAAATTGAAAACGTGCCTGACCAGCTGGTGCTGGTCGCTGGCACAACCTGCACGATCTCCATTCATTATTAAGGACAGCGTGTGAATTTCTCATGGCTGGAATGGAAAAACACTCTTTGGGGGAAGTCTAGCGCGGCCCAGTGGCGTTATGCGCTGCGTAACTCCATCGCGATGTGTCTGGCACTGTGGATTGCCTTTGTACTGGAGCTTGACGAGCCCTATTGGGCGCTGACTTCGGCGGCGGTGGTCAGTTTTCCGACCGTTGGTGGAGTCATCAGCAAAAGTATTGGTCGCGTATTTGGCAGCCTGCTCGGCGCCACCGCCGCAGTACTGATTGCCGGGCACACGCTGAACGACCCGTGGTTGTTCACATTGTCTATCGCCGCCTGGCTGGGATTGTGTACTTACGCCTCCAACCTTTATCAAAACAACGTTTCTTACGCCTTTGCGCTGGCAGGCTACACTGCGGCAATTATTGTTTTTTCGACCGTTAACATTACCGATACCACGAGTATCTTTGATATCGCGCAGGCCAGGGTTTGCGAGGTGATCACCGGAATTTTGTGTGGTGCGTTTATGATGATGGTGTTGCCCAGCACTTCTGACGGCGATGCGCTGCTTACTTCGCTGCGAAAAATGCACACTCAGTTGTTGGAGCATGCGCAATTGCTGTGGCGCAGCGAAGTCACCAACCAGATCCGCGTCTCGCATGAAGGGGTGATCAACCAGATCCTGACATTGAACCTGCTGCGCATTCAGGCCTTCTGGAGCCATTACCGCCTGCGTCAGCAAAATAATTTGCTTAACTATCTGTTGCATCAGCAATTACAGTTGACCAGTTACATCTCCAGCCTGCGAAGAATGATGCTCAACTGGCCTAATCAGCCTGAAAATCTCAATCAGCAACTTGCCACTCTGCTAGAACAATTACGTGACCCGGAAATGAATAAATACCGGTTGGCAAAAACGTTGTTGATGCTTAAACCGGCTGATACCAGCGATTATCGGCAGCAGGCATTTTGGCTACGAATGCGCGATTTTTGCTGGTTGTACCTGCGTAATGAACGGCTTTTGCAAAAGGTCGAAAACGCCAATCTCGTGGCGGTCGACCGGATCGAGGCACCGCGCGTTAGCCGATTGACTCGCCATGCCGATAACACCGAGGCAGTTTACAGCGGAGTGCGTACTTTTTTATGCATCGTGATTGCCTGTGCTTACTGGATCAGCACACAGTGGGATTCCGGCGCTGCCGGGGTGACATTAGCCGCGATTGGTTGCGTACTTTACTCATCGACACCCTCCCCTATCAACAGCGTCACACTGCTGACAAAGTCGCTGATTTGGCTGTTTTTTGGCTGCTTTATCATCAAGTTTGGCGTGATGGTGCAGATTAATGACTTCTGGCTATTTTGCTCATTCCTGCTGCCGCTGCTTTGTACCATGCAACTGTCTAAACTGCAGTACAAACGCTATGCCGCGCTTTGGGGGCAACTGATCGTCTTTAGTGGATCTTTTTTAGCGGTAACCAACCCACCGAGCTATGACTATCAATCTTTTTTCAATGATGGACTCGGCAAGATTGCTGGCGTGATGCTGGCAGGCCTGTTCTTCCAGGTACTGCGGCCCAGCTCCGACAGCCGTAAAAGCCGACGCCAGATTCGCGCGCTGCGCCGCGAGTTTATCGACCAGCTGAGCCGTAAACCACAGCTTTCACATTTGCAGTTTGAATCGCTGATTTACTATCGCGTCAATCAGCTAAACCAGAGTAAAGATCAAACTTCGCGCAACTGGCTACTGCGCTGGGGCGTGGTATTGCTGAACTGTAGTCATATTGTCTGGCAGCTGCGCCAATGGGAATCGCGGTCAAATCCGCTGTCGAAGGTGCGTGATGTATGCATCCACTGCCTGAAAGGAATTATGACCGAACGCGGAGTCAGTCATCCTAGACTGGAAGCTAGCCTGACCGAGTTGCAGCGCATCAGTGAAGCGCTTTCGCACCACCCTGACGAATCGGCCCGAGAGCTGGCCGGGGTTATTTGGCGACTGTACTGTTCGCTATCTCAGTTGCAGTCTTCTATTAATATTGAAGATGCTGCAGCAACGCCAACGCAAGGTAAACCGGCCTGAAGTTAAAACAGCGAAGGTTGTTCCGGAGCGGGATCGTCAATGGAGGGGCCCGCTCGTTTTAGCCGCAGGAAGCGTTGATGGCACAAACGCAGAACGTGGCGTTTTTCAACGTCGCTCATGTTTATCCAGCCGAAGCGTTCCTCGCGGCTGCGAAAGCAACCACGACAAAAGCCGTTAGGGCCTGATTCACAAACCCCTCGGCAAGGGCTGGGAATATCAAAAAACTCGAGTTGCTCTGCCACATCCACTCCACATAAATCAGGTTATCTGCCTGCACCGGCCAAATCTGGTGATATTTTAGACTAAAAATTCAATAACCCCGCCTTTTAACTAAGCAGAATGAGCTTTCAGTATCTTGGGCCGGTTGACCTAGACTGATCGGTCTATTACCGTAGTGACAGAAATTGACGAACAATTAGTCCATTAATCATTAGGGATCGCCGAACATGTCAAAACTTTTTACACCCATCGTCGTAGGTAAAAAAACCTTACCAAACCGCGTTTTTATGGCTCCGTTGACTCGCCTGCGCAGCATTGAACCTGGCGATATTCCTACTCCGCTGATGGGCGAATATTATGCACAGCGCCACAGTTCAGGCCTGATTATCACTGAGGCGACGCAAATCTCCTTCCAGGCAAAAGGCTACGCCGGTGCGCCGGGACTGCATACGCCAGAGCAAACCGCAGCCTGGAAAAAAATCGTTGCCGGTGTTCACGCCAAAGAAGGTCATATCGCCGTTCAACTGTGGCACACTGGCCGTATCTCACACTCCAGTTTGCAGCCTGACAATCTGGCGCCAGTGGCTCCTTCAGCCATTGCTGCAGGCACTCGTACTAGCCTGCGTGACGAAAACGGCAATGCCATTCGTGAAGAAACTTCAACGCCTCGCGCGCTGGAAACTCATGAAATTTCGGGCATCGTTAACGATTTCCGCCTGGCGGCTGCCCATTCCCGCGAAGCAGACTTTGACTACATTGAGTTGCATGCCGCGCACGGATACTTGCTACACCAGTTCATGTCTCCGGCATCAAACGTGCGTGACGACCAGTACGGCGGCACTGTTGAAAATCGGACTCGCCTGACACTTGAAGTGGTAGATGCGACGGTGTCAGAAATTGGTGCCGATCGTGTGGGTATCCGCATCTCTCCGCTTGGTCCGTTCAATGGTCTGGACAACGGTGAAGATCAGGAAGCTGCAGCGGTTTATCTACTCGATGAATTGAACAAACGCAATCTGGCATACCTGCACATCTCCGAGCCAGACTGGGCCGGCGGCCAGCCTTACAGCGAAAAATTCCGTAAAATTATTCGCCAGCATTATCAGGGCGTGATAGTTGGCGCAGGCGCTTACAGTGCCGAGAAAGGCGAAGAATTGATTGCCAAAGGCTACATTGATGCCGTCGCTTTTGGTCGTAGCTACATTGCCAACCCGGATCTGGTCGAGCGCCTGAAAAGCCACGCGCCACTAAACGCCCCACAGCCAGAAACCTTCTACGGCGGCGGTGCCAAGGGCTATACCGATTACCCAACACTGTAAATTATCGTTAATCCAGACTTTGAATTAGACAGTGTTTACAGACTGTACAGTCGTGGCGTCTATTACAGACAAAACGGCTGTATTACGTTAGTCTACTTGTTCGATAGTATTTAACTGGCAATAGTATTTAACTGGCAATCAGAGGGAATTATGCGTTTACTCCATACCATGATCCGCGTTGGCGATATGCAGCGCTCCATTAAATTTTATACTGAAGTACTGGGCATGCGAGTGCTGCGTACCAGCCAAAATACTGAGTACAAATACGATCTGGCTTTCGTTGGCTATGAAGATGAAAGCAAAGGCGCTGTTATTGAACTGACCTATAACTACGGCGTTGACAGTTATGACCACGGCACCGCTTTTGGTCATCTGGCGCTGGGCGTCGATAACGTGGCACAAACTTGCGAAGACATCCGCAAAGCCGGTGGTAGCGTAGTGCGCGAAGCTGGCCCGGTTAAAGGCGGCACGACTATTATTGCCTTCGTTGAAGATCCAGATGGTTATAAAATCGAGTTAATCGAATCAAAACACGCTGGTCAGGGCCTGGGTAATTAATCCCGCCGGAGACAGCTATCAAGGGCGCGAAGGTTGCGCCCTTTTTTCATTTCATACTCCTTTCCTGCATCTGGCCTGAAAATTTGCCATAATGCGCGCTGAATTCGTTTAAAGATAAGATACCAATGGCTGACAAAAGTGACATTAACGCCCTGAAAGGTCGTTTCCGTGGGTTTTACCCCGTGGTAATAGATGTAGAAACCGCCGGATTTAATGCCCAGACCGACGCCCTGCTTGAAATCGCAGCCGTGACATTGAAAATGGATGAAGATGGTTGGCTGCAAAACGATGAAACGCTGCATTTTCACGTCGAACCGTTTGAAGGATCGATACTTCATCCGGAAGCGCTGGCCTTCAACGGTATTGATCCGACCAACCCGCTGCGCGGCGCTGTCAGCGAATATGACGCGCTACATGCCATTTTTAAGGCGATTCGCAAGGGGATGAAAGAACAGGATTGCAACCGAGCCATTATCGTTGCGCATAATGCTAATTTCGATCACAGTTTTATGATGGCGGCGGCAGAGCGTGCAGGTCTCAAGCGTAACCCGTTCCATCCATTCGCCACGTTCGATACTGCCGCGCTGAGCGGGCTGGTGCTTGGTCAAACGGTGTTGGCGAAAGCGTGTATCAGCGCCGGGATGACCTTTGACAGCTCACAGGCGCACTCGGCACTGTATGATACCGAGCAAACGGCACATCTATTTTGTGAATTGGTGAATCGTTGGAAACGTCTGGGCGGCTGGCCTTTGCCTATTGCCGAAGATGAGAACGAAGAGTCAAAATAAGCATTACTGCCGTTTTAGCAGGCAACTGACATAAAAAAAGAGCGGCTAACTGAGCCGCTCTTTCTATTTATCTTTATACGCCGATGTAAACTACTTTAGCCCGGAGAGAATCTACGCAGGGTAGAACTAACCTCGACGTATAATCAAGCCATTACTCAGGCTGTTCTTCCTGAGATTTATACTTTTCAGCCGTTTCTTTGATCAGCTGCTGCAATTCGCCACGCTGATACATTTCAATCACGATATCACAACCGCCGACCAGCTCTCCGTCAACCCACAGCTGTGGGAAAGTAGGCCAGTTGGCAAATTTTGGCATCTCGGCACGGATATCCGGATTTAGCAGAATATCAACATAAGCAAAACGCTCACCACAGGCAGAAAGTGCCTGCACGGCCTGAGCAGAGAAACCGCAGCTTGGCAGTTTTGGAGAGCCCTTCATATAAAGAAGAATTGGGTTCTCGGAAACTTGCTGTTGGATCTTTTCAATAGTAGTGGTCATTTTATTGCTTCCTCAAGCCAGTAATTGGCTGTCACGGTCATTACTTATTTAATAAAAACACCAATTTTTATAGGGTTTTTATGTCTTAAACGGATGCATCGCTCTAATGTCAGTGATAGTATCCCTGATTGTTAAAACAGTGCAAAAATAAAGATGCATATAGAATAACATTTTTGTTCTGTGACTTTAACCCACTCGATCATTTAAGGATCTTTTGAATGATGTGAGTTTAACCCTATGAATATTGGTTAATTTTACAGCGTCATAGCTTAAAAAACGCGCTGAAAAAAAGTTATTAACTTTTACTCACAATATGAATTAGAATCGAAGCAATTCGTGCTGTTTTGTCTCCCGCTTTTGGGGAATACTGGGACATCTTTAGATGTTTAACTTCGGCCTAATATTGGTAGCGACGCCATGCGTTTAATGTTTACGCTTTTTGTGCTGCTGTTTACCCAGCTTTTTTTGAATTTGGCGCATGCTTCGCCAACGAATCGTGTTTCTGCTCAACAGGCAGAAAAGCACGTTAGTCAGGCAAAACCTGATGAGCGACGAAAGCGAAAAGTTGTAGCCAGAAGCAATAAAAAGTCAAAAATTGTTCCGGTCAAAGAACAATCAAAAGCCAAAGAACATAGCAAGACCAAAGAACCTGTTCATGCCAAAGCCGCGGTTGAGCACAAGCACCCTACCAGCACTAAGTTGGTGCGACGAAAGAACGAAAAACCGGTAGCAGCACGACTGGCAAGTCACAAAACTGAAAAGCCGAAAAAAGAAATAACATCAATTACCCGTTCTCTTGCCACCACATCTAATGTGGTTTGTGCGAAAGACGGAAAAAAAACTTACGGGCGACATCGTAAGCACCAGGTAAAATCCGATACTTGCGCCCCCCTTACACTAAGCGCGGCACACAAGAAAAAGTATCTACATGCCAAAGAAACCGCGATGAACAAGCTGATGCACCAGGTTGGCAAACCTTATCGCTGGGGTGGAACCTCACCGAGTACCGGTTTCGACTGTAGTGGCCTGGTTTATTATGCCTACAAAGATTTGATGCGCATTAAAATGCCTCGCACCGCCAATGAAATGTACCATTTGCGCGACGCGGCCCCGATACAACGTGGTGAGCTTGAGTCAGGCGATCTGGTGTTCTTCAGAATTACCAAACGCGGCGCAGCAGATCACGTAGGTGTTTATCTCGGAAACGGTAAGTTTATTCAGTCACCGCGTACCGGAGAAGACATCAAAATCAGTTATCTGGCAGATAACTACTGGCAAGATCACTATGTAGGTGCACGCCGCGTAATGACGCCAAAAACGATTCGTTAAATAATGATTTCTCGCTTAACACCTGTGAATAGCATTTAACGAATGGTTTAAATTTAACGCCGTCGGCGAAATAGATAAAATAGTCAAGGGCGATTTCTGCGATAAGAAATCGCCCTTTTTGTTTCCTCATTCCCTCATTTAAGCCATTCAATGCGCTGAGTTAAGGCGAAAACACAAATTTGGCTTCCCCTTTTTTAAGATATAAGAGAAAATTAGCGGTTACCACGCTGTGTGCCCGGCCGTAGTTGACCGACGCTTCTTTCAGGCCCTCCTGGAACCATCCAACGATTTGACTGCATAAAATGATTTACGCAGTTGAATGCACGCAGGCAAACGATTAACAAAAAACTAACGTGCTGGAAAGGGTTAGTTCAGGAGTGATTTTTACATGGCCACGATCAAAGATGTCGCTAAGCGCGCAGGTGTTTCGACTACAACCGTGTCGCACGTCATCAATAAAACCCGTTTCGTCGCCGAAGAAACCAAAGCTGCAGTCCGCGCAGCCATTAAAGATTTGCACTATTCCCCGAGTGCCGTAGCGCGCAGTCTGAAGGTTAATAATACAAAAACCATTGGACTGCTGGCGACCTCAAGCGAAGCGCCCTACTTTGCAGAAGTGATTGAGGCTGTAGAGAACAGCTGCTTCGCCAAAGGCTATACGCTTATCTTATGTAATTCGCACAATGATCTGGAAAAACAGAAAGCCTATCTACAGATGCTGGCGCAAAAGCGCGTCGATGGCCTGCTGGTAATGTGTGCTGAATACCCGGATGAACTGCTGGCAATGCTAGAAGAGTACCGCTCGATCCCGATGGTCGTTATGGACTGGGGCGAAGCACAGAATGACTTTACTGACTCAATTATCGATAACGCCTTTGCGGGGGGTTATCTTGCTGGCCGTTATCTTATCGAACGCGGTCATCGTGACATTGGCGCGATCCCGGGACAACTGAACCGCAACACCGGCGGCGGTCGTTATCGTGGTTTCTTGAAAGCATTGAGCGAAGCGAATATTCCAGTTCGCGATGAATGGGTCGTTCAGGGTGATTTTGAACCAGAATCTGGCTATCAGGCAATGCAACAGATTCTCAATCAGAAACAGCGACCTACTGCCGTATTCTGCGGCGGTGACGTAATGGCGATGGGCGCAATCTGCGCTGCCGATGAAATGGGCCTGCGTGTTCCGCAAGATATCTCGGTGATGGGTTACGATAACCTGCGAAACGCGCGTTATTTCTCTCCGGCACTGACTACGGTTCATCAGCCGAAAGAGCGTCTGGGCGAAATGGCCTTTACTATGCTGCTCGACCGCATTATCAGCAAACGCGAAGTTCAGCAGACTATCGAAGTCAAACCGAAACTGGTTGAAAGGCGCTCGGTTGCCGATGGTCCATTCCGCGACTATCGCCGTTAATTTCTGCCCTGCCATAAAACACGTCTGTTCTTACAGGCGTGTTTTTACCTCAACCACTCCTGATTCAACGTTTCACTGTCACCTAAATAATTGAGCAGCCAGTCCAGCGCAGGCGAGTGATTTTTCTGGTCCCAAGTCAGGCAGCAGGGACTCTCGGGGAAACTGTTAGCCAATTTCAACACCGCCAGCTTGTTCTCGCTGATTTCCTTTTCCACCATGTGCACTGGCAGCATGCCGACACACAGCCCCTCGCATAGGCAGTCAATCGCACAGGTCCAGTCAGGCACCACTAGCCGCCGCTGATTGTCCAGTGTCCAGGTATCGCGTTTAGGCAAGTTTCTTGAGGTATCTTCAATACATAGCGCAGGGTAAGGTCTTAATGCATCGTCGTCCAGGGCCTGCTGCTGCTCGGCCAAAGGATGTTTTGCGCTGACCACACAGTGCCACGGCAGCGTCCCCATGTCGCGGAAACTGAAACGGCCGCCAACCGGCACTGCGCTAGTGGCTCCAATAGCGACGTCCGCACGATCGTCTGCCAGCGCGTCCCAAACCCCGTTAAATACTTCGCCCTGAATCTGCAGTTCTGTATCGGGAAAAGCGCGATAGAAATCGACCACCAGCTGCCTGACTCGGCGCGGCTTGACGATACGGTCAACGGCAACCCGCAGCTGCCCGCTCCAGCCATTGGCCACCTGCTGGCATTGACGCCTGGTGGATAGCATTTTTTTGATAAGTATGCGAGCTTCATCAACAAAAAGCCGACCCGCAGGTGTCAACTCTACATCACGATGGCGTCTGTGAAACAGAGGCACGGCCAGCCATTCCTCCAACTGCCGCACTTGATAACTAATGGCCGATGGAACGCGGTTAAGCTCCTGCGCGGCGCCAGTAAAGCTGCCATTTCTGGCAACGGCGTCCACCACTTCCAGTGAATATTCAGACCACATGCCGCCCTCCTTTCAGCTTGCACATCATTCCACTCTTCTGCTTTCAAATTTTTTAATCGCATGGTGCAAATATTAACGTTTCACAACCACTAAGCCAAGCAGATACACTCCCGTGCTTCAAGTACCCTACGATACTTTTGACTGCTTTTTAGATTAATAAGAGAACATCATGAAACCCTCATTTGGATTTTTACTTTATCTTGCCGGCTTGAGCATGCTTGGCTTTTTAGCCACCGATATGTATTTGCCCGCATTTGGCAGCATGCAGGAAAGCCTGGCAACCTCAGCCAGCGCCATAAGCTCAAGCCTGAGCATTTTCCTTGGCGGTTTTGCCGTCGCTCAGCTGTTTTGGGGCCCGTTGTCGGATCGTTTTGGCCGCCGCCCGATCTTGCTGAGCGGGCTGGGCCTGTTCTCAATGAGCTGTCTGGGGATGATTTGGGTACAGAGTAGCGAACTGTTACTGGTGCTGCGTTTTTTACAGGCAGTCGGCGTTTGTGCAGCGGCGGTGAGCTGGCAGGCTCTCGTCGTAGATCGCTACTCTTCTGAGGTAGCCAAGCGCACCTTTGCCAGTATCATGCCGCTGGTGGCGCTCTCTCCAGCTCTAGCCCCGCTAGTCGGCGCCTATGTGCTTAATCATTTCAATTGGCGGGTTATATTTGCCTTGCTGCTAGTGATCGGCGCGCTGCTGCTGTTCTTTACTTTGACATTAAAAGAATCGCGCAAAACGGCTGCACAGCAATCTCAGCCACAAAGCGGGCTTGCGGCAATGCTCACATCGCCAGTGTATAGCGGTAACGTACTGATTTATGCAGCAAGTTCGGCTGGATTTTTTGCCTGGCTCACCGGTTCGCCGTTTATTTTAAGCAATATGGGGTATGGCCCATCGGCAATAGGGCTCAGCTATGTGCCTCAAACCATTGCATTTTTATTCGGTGGTTACGGCTGCCGTATGTTGATCGCCAAAATTGATGGCTCTCGACTGCTACCCTGGCTTTTATTCGGCTATGCTTTTAGCGTTATTTCACTATATTTAATTGCAACCTTAACGCAGGCGACGCTAACGGGATTACTTATTCCATTCTGCTTTATGGCATTGGTTAATGGTGCCAGTTACCCAATTGTCGTTGCCAATGCATTAATGACATTTCCTGCCAATACAGGAAAGGCAGCTGCGTTGCAGAATACCATGCAGTTGGGATTGTGTTTTTTATCGAGCATGCTGGTTTCGACTTTTATCGAACAGCCATTGGTTTCCACAGTCACGGTAATGCTGACAACGGTAATTTTGGTTGGAATAGGTTATTGGTTGGTGGCGCGTTCAGCCAAAGAACAGAAGTCTGGACATCCAGAAGCAAAGCATGCTAACTGATTGAAATAATACCCTGCGTTACAATAACTTGAACAATATATGCGCCTGTTACGATTTAATATTGAGAATGGGCGCTGTCGAGCTTATACTCAATTCAACATAACAAAATAACACTTTTACAAAACTTTTATCACAAGTAACTTTTGGGCGCGGGTAACGCGTCACATTTAATAGTGCAAGGATGTTTCACCGCGGCGAATATTCGTCAGGTGTCCTCTGTATTTTCCTCTGTTCATAGTCATATATCAGATAAGGCGGGTTACCCGTCTGTTCTCATTAGACCTGCCGATAGCCGACGCTTTTTAAGCAGGTTAATAAGTCAGAAGAGAAAGTGATGGAGAAGCTATGAGTTCATCGTGTGTAGAAGACCTGAGTATTCAAGATAATCAGTGGTACCGAATCGCGAGCGAAATGTTAACTATGGCTGGCATTGAGGTTAATGGAACCCGCCCTTTTGACATTACCGTTAAAAATCCCGATTTCTTTAAGCGCGTCCTGCAGGAAGGTTCTCTCGGTCTCGGCGAAAGTTACATGGACGGTTGGTGGGAATGTGAAAGACTCGACATTTTCTTCCAGCGTGTTGTCGCCGCCGGGCTGGAAAGCAAGCTTCCGCATCATTTGAAGGACACGCTGCGCATCGCTGCGGCAAGACTGACTAACCTGCAATCCAGAAAACGCGCCTGGATCGTCGGTAAAGAACATTATGACCTCGGCAACGACCTGTTCAGCAAAATGCTTGACCCGTATATGCAATATTCTTGCGGATACTGGAAAGACGCCACGACGCTTGAACAGGCTCAAGAAGCCAAATTGAAAATGATCTGCGATAAACTTCAGCTTCAGCCCGGGCAACGCCTGCTTGATATTGGCTGTGGATGGGGGGGGCTGGCGGAATATGCTGCCCGGCATTATGGCGTTAGCGTATTTGGCGTCACTATCTCGGCAGAACAGCAAAAGATGGCTCAGCAGCGTTGCGAAGGCCTTGACGTGACCATTTTGCTGCAAGACTATCGTGATCTCAATGACCAGTTTGACCGCATTGTCTCGGTCGGGATGTTCGAACACGTTGGGCCTAAAAACTACCAGACCTATTTCAACGTGGTAAAACGTAATCTCAAACCGGAAGGTCTCTTCCTGCTGCACACCATCGGTGCCAATAAAACTGATCTGAACGTCGATCCGTGGATTGATAAATATATTTTCCCGAATGGCTGCCTGCCATCGGTAAAACATATTGCCCAACACACTGAAGGGCTGTTCGTGATGGAAGACTGGCACAATATCGGGGCGGACTATGATCGCACTCTGATGGCGTGGTATGAACGTTTCCTGCAGGCTTGGCCGACTATTGCCGATAACTATACCGGCCGTTTCCACCGTATGTTCAGCTATTATCTGAATGCTTGCGCCGGTGCATTCCGCGCGCGTGATATTCAGCTGTGGCAAGTGGTTCTTAGCCCGAATGGCGTTGACGGCGGTATTCGCGTGCCGCGATAAGCGCTGTGACGACAAAGTTTATATGCTAAAAAGCCGAAAACAGGTGAACTGTTTCCGGCTTTTTTTAATCGCTATATTTCACTGCTGTTCAGGTAGCTTATCTCAGAGAAAATCTTCTTTCGGCTGCTGTTCAGCTAATGCCGCAGCGGCTGCCTGTGCAGCTTCACGGCTGGCAAGTACGCGCTCAACGGTGTCGACGATCGCCTGGGTTTGAGGGTCAATCTCAATATTGATTTTATCGCCCAAGCGTTTGGTGCCCAGCGTAGTGCGCTCCAGCGTCTCGGGGATCAGGTGCACGCAGAAGCGAGTAGGTGTCACCTCGCCCACCGTCAGGCTGATGCCGTCGATGCCGATATAACCTTTGTGCAGAATATATTTCATGTATTCCGGGTGAGGCATGCGGAACCAGATTTGGCGATTATTTTCCGACAACAGGATCTTTTGCACTTCTGCAGTACAAACAATATGGCCGGACATCAAATGGCCGCCAATTTCATCATTAAAGCTGGCAGCGCGCTCCAGATTGACCTCGTCCCCCTCTTTCAGATCGCCGAGATTGGTCAAGCGCAGGGTTTCTTTAATCAGATCAAAACTTACCAGGGAGCCCTCTACTTTTGTTACCGTCAGGCAGCAGCCGTTATGAGCTACTGAAGCCCCCAACGCCAGGTTAGGCAGCATTTCCACGGGCATTTGCACCACGTGAGTTCTGAAATTAGGTTTTTCATCAATTGACACAACTGTGCCTCTGCCCTGCACTATTCCGGTAAACATTAGGCGCGCCTCGCAAATTTAAAAATTATCGCAATTCATAATATTGATAAGTTTGCCGTAGATCCTTAGGAAAACCAAACTCTAATCAGGCCTCACAGCACATCTGCACACCTTCGGCACTGCCGCGGCGTTCATAAAAAATCAATAGAGACTTATCTCAGCTGATTGATAGTTCTCAAAATATAACCATGCAATTTGCTAAAAAAACCTGACAAGGTACAATCTTTCAGCAATTTCTCACTATATTATCGTCACCCTCGGGTGGCGTTTTTGGTTTATTCAACATTATAAAAAGGTGTAATGCGTGCAGAAGTACCTTACAGAAGCGCGTAGTTTATTGGCTCTCGCGATCCCCGTTATCCTGGCTCAAATTGCACAAACCTCGATGGGTGTTGTCGACACCATCATGGCAGGCTCGGTCAGCGCAACCGATATGGCTGCAGTTGCCGTCGGCACATCAATATGGCTTCCTGCCATATTGTTTGGTCACGGACTTTTATTATCTTTAACCCCAACCGTGGCACATCTGAACGGCGCGGGCCGTCGTGACAAGATTGGCGATCAGGTGCAGCAGGGCTTTTGGCTGGCCGCCGCCGTTTCACTGCTGGTCATGGTAGTCATTTATCACTGTGACCACATTATTGGCCTGATGCACAATATCGATCCGCTGCTGAAAGAAAAAGCCATCGGCTATCTGCGCGCCATTATGTGGGGCGCGCCAGGCTACCTGTTCTTTCAGGTGTTGCGCGATCAGTGCGAAGGTCTGTCAAAAACCAAACCGGGCATGGTGTTCGGGTTTATCGGACTGCTGGTTAATATTCCTGTTAACTATATTTTTATTTACGGCAAGTTTGGTGCCCCTGCACTCGGTGGAGTAGGCTGTGGTGTGGCAACGGGGACGGTGTATTGGGTGATGTTTATCATGATGCGCATCTACACCAAACGCGCCTATTGGATGAAAGATATCGTCGCCACAAAATCTTTCGCCAAACCTGACTGGACGGTGTTAAAACGTCTGGCACAGCTGGGTTTACCGGTAGCGTTGGCGCTATTTTTCGAGGTGACGCTATTTGCCGTAGTTGCCCTGCTGGTTTCCCCACTGGGCATTGTAGCGGTGGCAAGCCATCAAATTGCGCTCAATGTCGGCTCGCTGATGTTTGTCGTGCCGCTATCGTTGGGAGTGTCAGCAACTATTCGCGTCGGATCACGGCTTGGGGAGTCCAATCCTGCAGCGGCAAAAGTTTCGGCTTACACCAGCATCGCCACGGGTATTGTGATGGCGTGTTTCATTGCCAGCGCCGCCGTAGTGTTTCGCGTCCACATCGCGCGGCTGTACAACGATAACCCCGAAGTAATCAGCTTAGCCTCTCACCTGATGCTGTTTGCAGCCATCTTCCAGATTTCAGATGCAGTACAGGTGATAAGCAGCGGCGTGTTGCGCGGCTATAAAGACACGCGTTCTATTTTCTATATTACTTTCACCGCCTACTGGATTCTGGGCTTGCCGATTGGCTACCTGTTGGCATTAACGGATTATCTGGTTCCCGCCATGGGGCCAAGCGGATTTTGGTGCGGATTTATTATCGGCCTGACTTTTGCCGCCACCATGATGTCATTACGGATGCGCTGGATACAAAAACAGTCATCGTTTTCGATATTACAACGCGCAGGGCGCTAGTTTTCAATTCAACACGGTGCGCTGTTTTTAGGCAGCGCGCCGCCGTTAATGTGCAAAAAATCAACGCAATGAGCGTTAGCTCACCAATCAAACGCATTATGTCAATAAAATGCATTTTTTCCCTTGCCAGTAATCCGGTAGGTCGTTAATATTCGTCCCCGCTGCCACACTGGCAGGCAGAGATAACGATGCGTCCGTAGCTCAGTTGGTTAGAGCACCACCTTGACATGGTGGGGGTCGGTGATTCGAGTTCACTCGGACGCACCAAATCTGCAGAATCCAGGCTATCGCAGTCTTGAATCTACGTTGTAATTTGCATTTTGATGTGCGTCCGTAGCTCAGTTGGTTAGAGCACCACCTTGACATGGTGGGGGTCGGTGATTCGAGTTCACTCGGACGCACCAAAGCAAACTTCCAGGCAGTTCTTCATCACTTTTCCAAGTCACTCGTCTCTCTTATCACCCCAACCGAAACTTTCAGCCTTTCGTTTAATAATTTTCAGATCCTTACCTGGTTTAAATTCGCGCCCAATGTTACCGCCAATTTCCATTTGTTAATGCCTGAAAACACCTTATAAGCGAACGCCTATTATTTCTGATTAATTGCGCAACAAAGGCGCAGTCAAACTCGCTTTATTGCGCATCCTGCGAATTTTTGTTTGGTTTACCCCCCTCCTACCCTCTATACTAGCAGTAACAAAAACTGGCACAGTTTCTTAGATTGAATGGATTCAGCCCCTTGATCTATCGATATCGTCATAAAACAAGTGTTTTAACTACTGAAACGATTAAAACTCGTCCAGATATCTTTGTGCCCGTCGAACTTTACACAACATTTCTGCCGTACTCGCCTATTCTTAGTAATGTTTTATTCAAACTGAAGCGTTTCCAAAACCAGGTCGTAAATCCATTCAGCGCGGACGGTGACCGCCTTGCCGCCATGCGCACTCTTATCCTATCCATCACAACTTGTAGAAAAAATCGTCATGAAAAAGACTAAAATTGTTTGTACTATCGGACCAAAAACTGAATCCGAAGAGATGCTGACTAAACTGCTTGATGCAGGTATGAACGTCATGCGTTTAAACTTTTCTCACGGTGATTATGAAGAGCACGGTCAGCGCATCAAGAATATCCGCAACGTCATGGAAAAAACCGGCAAGAAAGCAGGCATCCTGCTGGATACCAAAGGCCCGGAAATCCGCACTATCAAGCTTGAAGGCGGCAAAGACGCCTCTCTGGTTGCCGGTCAGACTTTCGTTTTCACCACTGACCAGAGCGTAATCGGTAATAACGAACGCGTTGCCGTTACCTACAGTGGTTTTGCAGCCGACCTGAAAGTTGGCAATACCGTACTGGTAGACGATGGTCTAATCGGTATGGAAGTCACCCACGTCACTGATAATGAAGTAACCTGTAAAGTCCTGAACAACGGCGACCTGGGCGAAAACAAAGGCGTTAACCTGCCGGGCGTTTCTATCGCTCTGCCTGCACTGGCCGAGAAAGACAAACGCGACCTGATTTTCGGTTGTGAACAGGGCGTCGATTTCGTTGCTGCTTCTTTCATTCGCAAACGTTCTGACGTTATCGAAATTCGTGAGCATCTGAAAACGCACGGCGGCGAGCACATTCAGATTATCTCTAAAATCGAAAACCAGGAAGGTCTGAACAACTTCGATGAAATCCTCGAAGCTTCAGACGGCATCATGGTTGCTCGTGGCGACCTGGGCGTTGAAATCCCGGTTGAAGAAGTTATTTTCGCGCAGAAAATGATGATCGAGAAATGTAACCGTGCGCGCAAAGTGGTTATTACCGCGACGCAAATGCTCGATTCTATGATCAAAAACCCGCGCCCTACCCGTGCAGAAGCTGGTGACGTGGCTAACGCCATCATCGACGGCACTGACGCCGTGATGCTGTCAGGTGAAAGCGCCAAAGGTAAGTATCCGCTGGAAGCCGTCACTATCATGGCAACCATTTGCGAACGTACCGATCGCGTAATGCCGAGCCGTATCGATGGTCAGAACGACAGCCGTAAACTGCGCATCACCGAAGCTGTTTGCCGCGGTGCAGTAGAAATGGCCGAAAAGCTGGACGCTCCACTGATCGTCGTAGCGACCAATGGCGGTAAATCAGCCATTGCCGTGCGTAAGTACTTCCCTAACGCGCTGATCCTCGCACTGACCACCAATGAAGTGACTGCTCGTCAGTTGATCTTGACCAAGGGTGTAATCACCCAACTGGTTAAAGAAATCGCGTCAACTGACGATTTCTACCGCATTGGTAAAGAAGCTGCACTCGAAAGTGGCCTGGCGCAAAAAGGCGACAAAGTGGTTATGGTTTCTGGTGCTTTGGTTCCAAGCGGCACCACAAACACCTCTTCTGTGCATACGCTGTAACAGATATATCGTTAAGCAATTAAAAAACGCCACCTGATGTGGCGTTTTTTTTTATCTTTTTTCAGAAATTTTAAGAAAACCTTGTCAAATACGATGTTCTGAAAATGGGACAAGTCTCATGGAATCAGCCTGTTTTAGATAACGTTTTTCAACTTTTATGTAAAAAAAGATGCTTCTTTGAGCGAATGAACAAAATAAAGCATTTGGGGGTAAAAATTTATTCTCATTAGAAAAAGGTTTGTGTAATACTTGTATCGCTACATGGAGATTAACTTAATCTAGAGGGTTTTATAATGAATCGCACTAAACTGGTACTGGGCGCAGTAATCCTGGGTTCTACTTTGCTGGCTGGTTGTTCAAGCAATGCAAAAATCGACCAACTGTCTTCTGACGTTTCAACTTTGAACTCTAAAGTTGATCAGTTGAGCAACGACGTTGCAGCAGTTAAAGCTGACACCCAAGCAGCCAAAGACGACGCAGCACGCGCTAACCAACGTCTTGACAACCAAGCTCACGCTTACAAGAAGTAATATTACTTCTCATAGTGAAATGGCGCACATTGTGCGCCATTTTTTTTACTTGTACATTCCCCGATTTATTCTGCCTTCCCGTTTTCATTAAAACGCCTTAACGTCTCTATATCGCTTCTTAAACCACTTAAATCCCACCTTCACTGTCGCTTGCACTTTCAAATAAAAACGCCACCAAATCGTTTTGGTGGCGTTTAGAGGGCATTAATGTCTTATAAATCGCTTATCAGCGTCTTACTGGTTTATAAAAACACGCTAAAAGCCTTAAAGAGATGAGATCGACTCAGCTACAGGCGGCTTGTTCACATCCGCTGAACCCTGGTTCACAATCACCGGCATTCCAGAACGGCGCGTAATCGCGTCAGTCAGCACATCTTTATTGGTTGCGTGATCGGCTTTAAATTTTTTTAATGCCGCGTTCAACGCAATCGGCATGGTCTGCGGATCGTCTTTCTCGGTGTGAGATAACGGCTGATGTACCTCGACATAGCGTTTGCCGTCGGGCTCAACATCAAACTTAATCGGCTGATTGATCACCTGAACACGGGTGCCTTTCGGTACGCTTTTAAACAGCGCTTCGATATCATCAGGACGCAGGCGAATGCAGCCAGAGCTAACGCGCATACCAATCCCGAAATTGGCATTTGTGCCATGGATCAAGTAATGCCCCTGACCCGCAGCGAGACGCATCGCGAAAAGACCCATTGGATTTTCCGGCCCGGCAGGGACAACGCCAGGTAAGGTAATGCCCTGCTCTTTAAGGTAGATTTTGCGTATATTCGGCGTCGGTGTCCACGTTGGATTTGGAATTTTCTGGCTGACTGAGGTTACCATTTCCGGCGTACTACGCCCCAACTGGCCAATACCAATAGGGTAAACCACCACCTTATTTTCCCCCTTCGGGTAATAGTAAAGGCGTAATTCAGCCAGATTAATCACAATACCCTCGCGTTTTGTCGCGGGCAAAAGCATCTGGCTGGGGATAGTTAATACGGTACCAGGCTTTGGTAACAGCGGATCGACGCCCGGATTTGCCTCAAGCATGGCAATCAGTCCAATTTGATATTTGGCGGCAACGGCTTCGAGCGGCTTGCCATCATTAGGCACAACATATGTGGTATTTTCGCCAATCAGGCGGCTATCGTCAGGCGGGAGAGGGTATTCGGCGGCGTGAGCGGCGCTGATTCCGGCAGTAAGCGTAGTAGCGAAAAGTATTCCCATCAGGGACAAAGTTAGTTTCATGCTAGTTCCTGTTCTTCTCGATTATTAACCCAAAGTTATCATCTCAAGGGTCGTTTATTTTGCGAGAATAGGAAAGCATCAAGAACTAGCCCGACTCATTAGCAGAACATTCCTAATGAACCGAGCTATCACAGAGGTCAGACAGGCTTAGCCCATGACCGTTGCTTTGGCACGGATAGCGCGGATCATCGCTTCCAGTCCCTGCGAACGGGATGGAGTCAGATGCTGGCTAAGCTCAAGCTCGCCAAAGAATGGACGAACGTCGAGCGCAACAATTTCTTCAGCCGTCAAGCCGTGATACAGGCTAAACACTATCGCCAGCAAGCCTTTAACGATTGCAGCATCGCTGTCACCGGCAAACTCCACCTGGCCATTTTCAGCGGCGTGCATCACAATCCATACCTGGCTTTGACAGCCAGAGATCAGATTCTGCGCCTGTCGATTTTCATCGCTTAACGGCGCTAACAGCGCGCCAAGCTCGATCACGTATAGATATTTCTCTTCCCAGTTCGGGCACCGGGAAAAATTTTTCACTAACTTTTGCTTGTCTGGCAAATTTGCCATAAAAAACCATCCTGCTTTTTGCGTATCGTTAACCCAGCAGCAGACTAATACGTTTTAGCCCTGCAACCAAGCGGTCAACTTCTTCGCGAGTGTTATACATAGCAAGAGAAGCACGGCACATTGCCGGTACGCCAAAGAATGACATCAGTGGCATAGCGCAGTGGTGTCCGGTGCGGATAGCAATGCCATACTGGTCGAGAAAGCTGCCTACATCATAAGCGTGATGCTTGCCGAGATTAAACGCAATTACGCCAGAACGAATGGCCGGACCATAGATATGGATATCCGGGATATCGGCCATCGCCTCAAGCGCGTAGCTCATTAGCGCCGACTCGTATTCATGAATGGCATCCAGACCCAGCTCGTTGACATAGTCAAACGCCGCGCCCAGACCAATCATGCCACCCGTGTTCGGTGAACCCGCTTCAAAACGCCAAGGCGCTTTCACATAGGTGGTGCCTTCGGTCAGGCTAACATGCTTGATCATCGAACCGCCGCCTTCCCACGGTGGCATTTCATCAAGCAGTGCAGCTTTGCCGTAGAGAATGCCGATTCCGGTTGGTCCATAAAGCTTATGGCCCGAGAAGACATAAAAGTCGCAATCCAGCGCCTGCACATCAACCTTGTGATGCATTACCGCCTGCGCGCCATCTACCAGCACATATAAACCAGCGGCTTTCGCCTGAGGAATAATTGTTTCAATAGGGTTGCGCGTGCCTAAAACATTGGAAACGTGCGCCAACGCCAATAGCTTGGTTTGTGGAGTCAACAGTGACGCGAACTGAGCCATATCCAGCTCGCCTTCCGGCGTCAGGTGCCAGATATCGATATGCAGCCCGCGCTCCTGGGCGATCATCTGCCATGGCACGATGTTGGCGTGATGCTCCATCTCGGTAATGATGATGCGATCGCCCGCAGAAAGCTTGGTGCGGCCAAAAGTGTTGGCAACCAGATTGATCGCTTCCGTCGTGCCTTTCACAAACACGATTTCTTCGGCAGATGCCGCATTAATAAATGCGGCGGCCTGCTTGCGAACGTTTTCCATCTGCTCGGTGGCTTCAACGCTGAGAGTATGAATTCCACGGTGCACTGCGGCATAGTCGTGCTGATAGAATTCGCTCTCGCGCTCAATGACTTGACGTGGTTTTTGCGCGCTAGCGGCGCTGTCCAGGTAAGCCAGAGGCTGGCCGTTAACTTCACGGCTCAGCAGAGGGAAATCTTTACGCACTCGTTCCAGTGGAAAACTCATTACTCACCTCGATTCAATCGGCCTGCAATGCGTGCAATGACGATTTTGCGCAATGTTTCATTTTCAATCGCTTCTGTAAGTTCTGCAGCAAAAGCGAAAATGATCATGTTACGTGCGTCAAAAGCGTTAATCCCACGGGCGCGCAGATAGAACAGTTGCTCTTCATCCATACGACCGATAGTCGCACCGTGACCGCATTTGACATCGTCAGCCCAGATAACCAGCTGCGGCTTGGTGTCAACTTCTGCCTTGTCACTGAGCAGCAAATTGTTGTTAGTCATCTTGCCATCGGTCTTGATTGCGTCTTTCGCGACGTAAATCATACCGTTGAACACCGCTTTGGCTTTATCGTTAACGATAACCTTGTGCAACTGATGACTGTTGCAATAGCCTTTGTTGTGCTCGAGATAAGTACGGGTGTCAGCCAGTTCTGAATCCATTGGCAGCAGCAGGCTGTTCATGTTCAGGTTACTGCCTTCACCATTGTGACGAGCACTGGTGTGATGACGAGTTAGCCCGGCGCCCAACAGGAAGCTGTTGCTGGTCACATTGGCATCACGACCGATAGTCAGGTCATTGTGGGCAAAGTGATAACTTGCCTGACTTTCGAATGACAGCTTGTAGTGGCTTAGTGTGGCGTTATCGCCAATGTTCGCCGTCAAACGTGCACCGGTAAAATGCCCCAGCTCGTTCAGGCTAACGTAATGCTCAATAACTTCAGCGTTGGCACCGCTCTCAATTTCAAGATGATAACGGTGATGTACGGTATTGATTTCACGAGACTTATCGCGACCGCTGCTGATGTGCAGCAAATATAGCGCCTTCTCGGCCTGCTTGCCTTTCGGCAGGCGGATCTTAAGACCGTGCTGGGCCAGACTTTCGGTCAGATGCAGGAAAACTTCTGATTCGATAGCTTCTGGAAGCGTTTGCTGAATAGCCGGTGTCAGCTTTTCAATCTCGAAATCGCCAGTAGCAGAGTCACTCAGCTGCGGGCTGAAACGTCCGTCAATAAACACCAGTCGATAGGCATCAATCGGCAATGCCAGCTCTTTCAGAGCCTCGGCGGACAGGTCCTGTTCTTCCGGTAAGAAGAACTGATTGCCTAATAACGGAGCAACCGGTGTGTATTTCCAGTCTTCCATTTTCGCATGCGGAAAACCGAGGCGCAAAACTTGCTGCCAGTGGTTGTGGGCATGGGAAGACTGCTCGCCACCCAGGCTTTCAAACAGACGGTAAAACTGCTGCATAGCATGCGAGCTACCGGCTGCGGGTGCATTACTCTTCGTCGGTAAGCCAGCCATAGCCCTGCTCCTCTAACTGTTTAACCAAACTGAAATCGCCAGATTTTACGATGCGGCCCTGAGACAGCACATGGACGAAATCAGGTTTGATATAGTCGAGAATACGCTGGTAGTGGGTCACAATGATAAATGCACGTTTGCCATCGCGCAGAGCGTTAACGCCGTTGGCAACGGTTTTCAAAGCATCGATGTCCAGACCGGAGTCTGTTTCATCCAGAATACACAGGCTTGGCTCCAGAGCCGCCATCTGCAGAATATCGTTACGCTTTTTCTCACCACCGGAGAAGCCAACGTTCACAGAACGAGTAAGCAAGTCGGCAGGCATTTTCAGCAACTCGATTTTTTCGTCCATGAAATCGGCGAAATCAAAACGGTCCATCGGAGGCTGTTCACGATATTTACGCACTGCGTTTACCGCAGTTTGCAGGAAAAAGTTGTTGGTGACGCCAGGGATTTCAACCGGGTATTGAAACGCCATAAATACGCCTTCGCCAGCGCGGTCTTCAGGATCCAGCTCCAGAAGATCTTTACCGTTGAACTCGACAGTACCGTCAGTCACTTCATAATCTTCACGGCCAGCAAGTGTAGCGGAAAGTGTACTTTTACCCGAACCGTTTGGTCCCATAATCGCGTGCACTTCCCCAGGCTTGATCTCGAGATCGAGCCCTTTAAGAATTTCCTTTTCTTCAACACGGACCTTCAAATTCTTAATGCTTAACATGTGTATCCTTGATTGTGCGTCTGTGCGCTCGTGTTTCTACTAATTCTGTTGTTCTTCAAGTACAGGATTTATATAACCTTAACTACGGAAAGGTTTTTAACCCACACTGTGTTCCAGACTGATGGCCAGCAGCTTCTGCGCTTCAACTGCGAATTCCAGTGGCAGCTCTGAGAAGACATCTTTACAGAAACCATTGACGATCATTGAGATAGCATCGTCTTCGCTGATCCCGCGTTGCAGGCAGTAGAACAGCTGATCTTCACCGATTTTCGAGGTTGTCGCTTCGTGTTCCAGCTGGGCAGAGTTGTTGCGCACTTCGATATACGGGAAAGTGTGTGCACCGCATTCTGCACCAATCAGCATGGAGTCACATTGGGTGAAGTTACGGGCATTCTCGGCGGATGGCAGAATTTTCACCAGGCCGCGATAACTGTTTTGACTGCGCCCGGCAGAGATACCTTTGGCAATGATGGTCGACTTGGTATTTTTACCAATGTGAATCATTTTGGTGCCGGTATCCGCCTGCTGCTTACCGCTGGTCAACGCTACAGAGAAGAATTCACCCACAGAGTTATCACCTTTGAGGATAACGCTCGGATACTTCCAGGTAATCGCCGAGCCGGTTTCAGACTGGGTCCAGGACATTTTGGAGCCAGACCCTTCGCAGATAGCGCGTTTGGTCACGAAGTTCAGAATACCGCCGCTGCTCTCTTCACTGCCTGAGAACCAGTTTTGTACGGTGGAATATTTCACTTCTGCATCTTTGAGGATAATGACTTCAACCACCGCGGCGTGCAGCTGATAGGTGTCACGTACGGGAGCGGAACAGCCTTCGATGTAGCTCACGTAGCTGCCTTCATCGGCAATCAGAATGGTACGTTCGAACTGACCGGTTTTTGCCGCGTTGATACGGAAATAAGTGGACAGCTCCATCGGGCAGCGAACGCCTTTCGGGATGTACACAAAGGTGCCGTCAGAGGCAACCGCCGCGTTCAACGCTGCGAAGAAGTTATCTTCTGGCGGAACTACGGTACCAAGGTACTGTTGAACCAGCTCTGGATAGTCGTGAATGGCTTCACCAAACGAACAGAAAATAACACCCGATTCCGCCAGCTTGTCACGATAGGTTGTAGAAACCGAAACGGAGTCAAAAATGGCATCAACCGCCACTTCTTTGCCTTCACGTACCGGGATACCTAGCTGGTCAAAGGCTTTTTCAACTTCACTGGTCAGGTAGTTTTTATCGAGCGCAGGCATTGCCAATGCATCGGCAGTAGACTGCTGAGTCGCTCCTGGTTGAGATCCGCAGGCATCATCACAGCTGCCACAGGAAGGCGCAGAATAGTAGCTGTAATCCTGATAATCCAGAGGCGTGTACTTGCCTTTAAGCCAGTGTGGTTCATCCATTTTGAGCCAAGCACGGAAAGCCTTCAGACGGAACTCAAGCATCCACTCTGGCTCATCACGCTTAGCGGAAATGGCACGGACGACATCTTCGTTGATGCCGGATGCGAGTTCATCGGTTTCAAGCGCGGTGAAAAAACCTTCTTTGTAGTTATTTTTTTCGCCAGCCCAAGACTGCACGTTGTCTGGAACTTCTACGTTGCTTCTTGACATAATAGTTACATCGCTTTGATTACATGAAAATTACAGGCCAAAACTTTCGCCACACCCGCAGGCATGCTGAGCTTTTGGATTGTTGAACTTGAAGATCTGGTTCAGTCCTTCACGGACAAAATCAACTTCAGTTCCATCGATGAAAGGCATGGCTTTCAGCGGAATGAAAATCTGTGCGCCATCGCGCTCAAAGACCAAGTCATCGCTGGCTGGTTTCTTTGTTAAATCAAGCACATAGGCAAAACCGGCGCAGCCGGACTGCTTAACTGAAAGCTGCAACCCTTTCACTTCCGGGTCCTGAGTCACTAATGTCTTGACCTGCCTGGCAGCGGAATCAGTCAGCGTCACACCTTGCCATACGTTGTCATCAAGTGAGAACGTGCCGACATTTTCAGTTTGCATATGTCTACCTCGTAAATAACTGGTTATTAATAGACAACCCTATGGTCTCTATTTTAGTGATTACATCTATCACTTCAACCTCTTGTTTTAAGAGGGTATAGCGATATTGGACGACAAACTGCTGTCTACACGTCCATAACTGAGATGCCGCCATTTTAGGCCTATTAAAAGGCACCTCATCAACTAATTGAATAAGTTGTCAATTTTTTGTTAAAAAGCGCTAACTTTCGACTTCTTGCAGGCATTTTTACCAATATGTTTTACTACGACAAAACATTCATCGGAAATACCTATTTATGTATTTCCCCTGCCCTATCGCCAAATAAGGCTCTTTTTGCCTCATAGCCCTACAAATAACAGGGATAAAAAATCTCTCAGAAAACATTGATTCGTGGCAATTTTGCCAATATTATTAATTTAATTATGATAATAGTTATCATTCAAATCGGAATGTGCTCATGGCTCACTCGGTAAATGCATGGCTTCAATCTAAAATCGACGAATATAAATTCAGTGTACGCGATGCTACCGTTGACTTTTATTTAGCTGACGCGGCATTAAACAGGCCTGAAGCCGATATTAGTCAGCTAAAAAGCTACAACAGCCTGTGCCTGGACATGGCAAATCTCTGCCTGCAAAATGGCGACGATCACAGCTATCTTCACGCGCTGAGTAAACTACATAACCGCTTGATTTTTGAAATTAATAACCCAGAACGCAATGATTTGTTTCACGTACAAAGCTATCAATTCGCCCGTCACACCTTAAAGCTGATTTGCCAGTATTATGCCATGTTAGGCATCTGGGAAAAAGCCACAGCCTTTCAAACTGACTTTGTTAAGCGAGTTCCCTTTCAACTATGAGAGACATATAAGCCTCCCCATAGGAATAGGCTTATTGTTTATCAGGTTATTATTTATATGAATCTAATTGAAATAACCTCTGCGGTTATTTGTGGATATTACAAATAAACAATTAACCTTATAAACAATAAGGGTGAAGGCCTTTACTTCCTTCACCCCTGGTTATTATTTTAGCACTAAAACACTTCTAAAGTTCGATAACCGCTGTGGTCAACCGGGAAATACAGCAAAGCTGCTCATTTTCATCGAATATTTTGATTTCCCATACCTGATTACGTCGTCCAACGTGTAAGGGGCGGCAAACTCCGGTCACATAACCACTGTGTGCGGCTTTAAGATGATTGGCATTTACCTCGATACCGACGATTTGCTGGTCACCGTGAGTGCATAAATATCCCGCCATTGAGCCAAGAGATTCAGCCAACACCACCGATGCGCCACCGTGCAATAGCTTGAAAGGCTGTGTGGTACGTGAGTCGACTGGCATAGTCGCCTCCAGCCGGTCATCGGCCAGCAAGGTAAACTCGATGCCAATATGTCCAACCATGCATCCCTGGCTGGTTTTATTGAGTTCATCGAGTGTGGTTTCGCGTTTCCAGAGTGCCACGGTAATCTCCCCTGTTCTGGTAAAATTAAATCAGTTCAACCAATGCCTGCAGCGGGTGACGCAATCCATTACCTTCAATACGTTTGACCTGACTGCGGCAGGAATAACCGGTTGCCAGACAGCGTTGGCGTGGAAGGCGTTGCAAAGACTGATGCCAGGAAAGCTCATAAATGCCCAATGAGTTCTGAATATTTTTCGCTTCATGACCATAAGTTCCTGCCATCCCACAGCAACCGACGCTGACGCTCTCCAGTTTTGCGCCAAAGCGAGCAAAGATGTCGCCCCACTGTTTGCCGCTGGTCGGCAGCGCGGTGCTTTCCGTACAGTGTCCAAACAGATACCAGGATTCGCCGCTCTGCTGCATCTCCGGTTTGTCGGCCAGCAAAGTTATCAACCATTCATGAACTAGCTGCACCTGGAAAGAACCGCGCGACTCGCCAAGAATTTCTTTATATTCATCGCGATAACAAAGAACCAGCGCAGGATCAACGCCGACCATTGGCATGCCAAGCTGTGAAACCCGATTCAGAAACAGAGAGGTCTTTTTCGCGGTATTAGCAAAACGTTGCAGGAAGCCTTTGACATGCTGAGCTTTACCGTTTGGCGAAAACGGCAGCAACACCGGTTTGAGGTTGAACTTCTCGACCAACCGCACGAAATCAGCCACTACTTTTGCATCGTAATAGCTGGTAAACGGATCTTGTACGATTAACACGTACTGACTGCGATCCGCCGGAGCAATGCTCTCAAGCTGTTCCAGCGTCATAGTTGCGGCACTGTGCCCTGAAAGTTGCTCACGCAAAGACGGGGAAGACAGCAACGGCAAATCCACCATGCCAACGCTTTTGCGGCTCAGCTCGCGCACCCAAGGCTGTTTAAAGAAGAAATTAAACACTTTTGGCGCGCGTGACATCAGCGGAGCATAGCTTTCGACACTGGCAACAACATAATCGCTGGCAGGGCGCAGATAGCGGGTGTGATAAAGCTGCAAGAAACGCGAACGGAAGCCGGGAACATCAATTTTTATCGGACACTGTGTGGAACAGGCCTTACAGGCCAGACAGCCCGACATCGCGTCTTTCACTTCATGTGAGAAATCGTACTCGCCTTTGCTGGCATACCAGCTGTTCCGCGTTTTCTCAATCAGGGTTCTGAAGCTCATCGCCTGTTGCGGCAACGCCTGCTCCAGCGCCAAAGGTTCGACGCCCTGCTCTGAAAGTAATCTCAGCCATTCGCGTACCATTCCGGCACGGCCTTTTGGTGAATGAATGCGACTGCCAGTAATTTTAAAAGACGGGCACATCGGGCTTTTGACATCAAAGTTAAAGCATAGCCCGTTACCGTTACACTCCATTGCGCCACGAAACGCGGTGCGAACTTCAACCGGAATTCGACGATCGAGGGTGCCGCGCTTGGCAGCATCCACCTTCATCATCGGCTCGTCGCTGTCGAGTGCAGAACAAATCTTACCTGGATTAAGGCGGTTTGCCGGATCAAAAGCGGTTTTAATGCGACGCAGCTCGTGGAACAAGGTCTCACCAAAGAAAGCCGGACTGTATTCGGCGCGGAAACCTTTACCATGCTCGCCCCAAAGCAATCCGCCGTATTTCGCTGTCAAAGCAACAACTTCATCGGAAATTTTCTTCAGCAGCATCTCCTGTTGCGGGTCACACATGTCCAGCGCGGGGCGCACATGTAAAACGCCAGCATCAACGTGGCCGAACATGCCATAGCTGAGATTATGGCTATCAAGCAGTGCGCGAAACTCAACAATATAGTCGGCGAGATGCTCTGGTGGCACGCAGGTATCTTCGGCAAACGGCAACGGTTTTGCCGCGCCTTTGGTATTACCCAACAGGCCAACGGATTTCTTGCGCATATTATAGATACGTTCAATGCCGCCGAGGTCAGCACAAATCTGATAGCCAATTACCCCGCCCTGCTCTTCGTGTATCAAGCCATCAAGGCGCTCGCACAAAGATTCGACCTGCTTTTCGATCAAAGCCTGATCATCACCGGCAAACTCGACAATATTCAGCCCTTGCATGTCTTTGCCTGGCACGTCGTTAATGTATTCACTGACGGTGTGCCAAACGATGTCTTCACGCGCCAGATTTAGCACCTTGGAATCGACAGTTTCTACCGACAGCGCTTTCGCTTCGACCATCAAAGGCGCATTGCGTAATGCCGAGTTAAACGAATCGTACTTTATATTGACCAAACGTCTGACTTTAGGGATTGGTGTAATATTCAGACGCGCTTCGGTTATAAAGGCTAATGTCCCTTCGGAACCGGTCAGGATGCGGGTTAAATCGAAAGTATTGAGATCGTCGCTAAGCACGTGGCGCAGGTCATAACCGGTGAGGAAACGGTTGAGTTTAGGGAACTTGTCAATCACTAATTGGCGATTATCGCGACAGCTTTCCAGCACGGTGCGATAAATTTGTCCGATAATGGAGTTCTCTTCCCCCAGCTGTTCTGCAAGCCCTGTCGGGATCGCCTTGGTGTCCAGCAGCTCGCCGCCCAACACCACTGCGCGAATACCCAACACGTGATCGGAAGTTTTGCCATAAACCAGAGAACCTTGCCCAGAGGCGTCAGTGTTAATCATACCGCCAAGGGTTGCGCGGTTACTGGTCGATAATTCTGGCGAGAAGAAATACCCCAGCGGCCGCAGGAAGTCGTTAAGCTGGTCTTTAATAACGCCGGCTTCGACTTTGACCCAGCCAGCATCAGTATCGATATCGAGAATGCGGTTCATATGTCGCGACATATCAACGACTATCCCGCGATTAAGCGACTGGCCATTCGTTCCTGTGCCACCACCGCGCGGAGTAAAGACCAGAGATTTGAATCTTTCCTGACCGGCCAATCTTGCCAGTAATGCAACATCAGAGGTGGCTCGCGGGAATAATACGGCATCAGGTAAAAGCTGGTAAACACTGTTGTCAGTCGCCATAGTTAGACGATCGGCGTAGCTTGTTGCCATGTCGCCCGTGAAACCGTCTTTCTTTAACGCTTCCAAAAAGTCGAGCACCAGCTGAATGACTCCGGGTGCCTGAGAAATTTGTGGGATCATTGATTACGACTCTGTCTTTGTTGTTGTTTGCAGGCCTGTAGGCGGCCGCTGGATCCGTAAAACGCATCCACCCTGTCTAAAGCAACCTAAAAACTAACATACTTCGTTTTCCTGCGCTCCGTCTGCTTGTCATAAAACATAAACTTTGGCACGTAGTGCAATTAAAATTCCATTGCTCCTATAGGAAATTTTCGGCTAATACCTCATGCTTAGAAGGAACTTTTGATGCCTGAATCAGGCCATGTTGCTTTGCTTTCTTATACGAGAATGAATGATTGATGAATCTCCCGAACAAAAATTATGATTTGCCGCAAATCATGTTTGGCGTGCTTTTTATAGCCTTGATGACTATTGCCAGTATATGGGTGGTAAAGCCTTTTATACTTGGTTTTGCCTGGGCCGGGATGATAGTCATTGCCACTTGGCCGGTAATGATTCGCCTGCAGAATTTATTATGGGGAAAACGCATTCTGGCAGTCATTGTGATGACGCTCCTATTGATCCTGCTGTTTGTCTTGCCGATTGCCTTACTGATTTCCAGCGCAGTTGAAAACAGTGCCCCCTTGGCCAGACTGGCGAGCAATCCTTCTCAACTTCACCTGCCCGACTTTGCCTGGCTGCGCGAAATACCGTTTGTCGGCAAAAGTACCTATAACGGATGGCACACATTGATTAACAGCGGCGGCAGTGCGCTGGCAGCAAAAGTACAACCTTATGTCGGCCAGACTGCCAGTTGGTTCGTTTCACAGGCCGCCAATATTGGCCGCTTCTTCTTGCACTGTTCTTTAATGTTGCTGTTCAGCGCCCTGCTTTATAGCCGTGGTGAACACGTCGGCATGGGCATTCGTCATTTTGCCATTCGCCTGGCAGGTGGGCGAGGCGATGCGGCCGTAATTTTAGCCGGTCAGGCTATTCGCGCCGTGGCTCTGGGGGTAGTTGTCACCGCCATTGTACAATCGGTGCTTGGGGGAATTGGCTTGGCCGTGGTGGGCGTTCAATATGCCACTTTATTAACCGTGGTGATGTTTGTCTGCTGCGTGGCGCAGATTGGTCCTCTATTGGTGCTGATACCGGCCATCATTTGGCTCTATTGGACCGGTGATAACACCTGGGCTACCGTTTTGCTGGTTTGGAGCTGCGTAGTTGCCTCGCTTGATAGCGTATTACGTCCAATGCTTATCCACATGGGAGCAGACCTGCCAATATTATTGATACTTTCTGGCGTTATCGGCGGGTTAGTGGCGTTTGGCATGATTGGATTATTTATTGGACCTGTCGTGTTAGCCGTGTCATATCGTCTGATTTCTCTGTGGGTTAATGAAGCACCTGAACCTGAAGAGGATTTAGAGGAAGTAAATAAGCTGCTTGGGGAGTAATTTTTTCTCTTTTAGCCTGCCCGCTGGTAATTAAATCGCCAAAGCGGGCAGTAATAATAAAAATCCGAAAACCCATAGCTTGAAATATTTTTATCAAATTAAATTTTATAGCTATAAATTAATCCGTTATATATAACAACATACAGCCATAATAATTAAAAAACCTTCCTGACAGAGTGACTTGAACCATCCTATTAAGATAATTCTTAGAGACTAAGTTAGTATGGGATCTTAGTATTGATGACAGTTGTAATTTCAACCTCATGATTTATATGTAGGCTTTTTTATAAAGCTTACATCCCAAAGAATTGCTGTGTGTAGTCTTTGCCTGTCTTTTAAGACGGGCCTTTTTTTTCTAACCTCTGCCTTTCCACTCTCTATACAATTAGTTGTTTGCACATTAACAGTGCGAAAAAACAATATTATTTTAAAATTTAAAATAATATCGTTACACTTTAATTAACCCCCTCTTTTAAGTAGTGATTTCTGAATTTTGAAGAAATAATATTGATAAATTTATTTAAACATTCCCATTTAAAAGAGAATAAAAAAGCCGCAATCGTATTTATGATTGCGGCCAGTATTTCTACTTTACAATTCTAAAATTGCATAATTAAGAGATTAAGATTTCTCGCCCAGTGCTAACCAGGTTTGAACTACAGTATCTGGATTAAGCGACAGGCTATCAATGCCTTCCTCCATCAACCATTGGGCAAAGTCCTGATGATCAGATGGACCCTGACCACAGATACCCACATACTTCCCTTGACGTTTTGCTGATTTTATCGCCATGGAAAGCAGCATTTTAACGGCCTCATTGCGCTCATCAAACAGTTCAGAAACCACGCCAGAATCGCGATCAAGTCCGAGAGCGAGCTGAGTCATATCATTAGAACCAATGGAGAATCCGTCGAAATGCTCAAGGAACTGGTCAGCCAACAATGCGTTTGAAGGAATTTCACACATCATAATGACTTTAAGACCATTTTCTCCACGTTTTAAACCCTGGTTCGCTAATTCGGTCACCACAGCCTCAGCCTGTGCAACGGTGCGCACAAATGGAATCATAATTTCTACGTTGGTCAGATCCATATCATTACGCACACGTTTCACCGCTTCGCATTCGAGCGCAAAACAGTCCCGGAAGCTTTCGGAAACATAGCGGCCAGCCCCACGGAAGCCCAACATCGGGTTTTCCTCATGCGGCTCGTATTTTTCTCCACCGACCAAATTGGCGTATTCATTGGACTTGAAGTCTGACAAACGAACAATCACGCGTTTCGGCCAGAATGCAGCTCCGAGTGTCGCGATCCCTTCAGTCAAACGAGCAATATAGTATTCTACCGGGCTGTCATAGCCCTGAATAAGTTTATTAATTTCTTGCTGTAGCGCCGGTTCCTGCTTGTCGAACTCCAGCAAAGCTTTCGGGTGCACACCAATCATGCGATTGATAATAAATTCCAAACGTGCCAGTCCCACGCCTTCATTAGGCAGACAGGCGAAATCGAAAGCCCGGTCCGGGTTACCGATGTTCATCATTATTTTTAACGGCAACTCAGGGAGCTCATTGACTTCGGAGCTCTGGATGCTGAAATCGAGCTGGTCTTGATAAACGTAGCCAGTATCCCCCTCTGAACAAGAGACCGTGACTTTCTGATTTTCAGCCAGACGCTCTGTGGCATCACCGCAGCCCACTACCGCAGGAATGCCCAGCTCACGGGCAATAATTGCCGCATGGCAAGTACGCCCACCGCGATTGGTAACAATGGCCGACGCTTTTTTCATGATGGGCTCCCAATCAGGATCCGTCATGTCGGTTACTAAAACATCGCCTGCTTTAACATGATGCATTTCGCTGATGTTGTGGATAATTTTAACCGGCCCGGCACCGATGCGATGCCCAATTGCACGACCTTCCACCAGCACTTTGCTTTTGCCATTAAGTTGGTAGCGTTCCATAACCTGACCGTTGGAACGAACAGTTTCAGGACGCGCCTGTACAATGTATAGCTTGCCATTATGGCCGTCTTTCGCCCATTCGATATCCATTGGCCGCTGATAGTGTTGTTCAATCAACAGCGCCTGGCGGGCCAAATCCTGGATTTCCTGATCTGTAAGTGAGAATTTCTGGCTCAACTCTTCAGGCACGTCTTCTATTTGTACCTGTTCGCCATGCTCCTGGCTGTCGGCATAGACCATGCGGATTTTTTTCGATCCCATGGTGCGTCGTACGATTGATGGCTTATTTTTCGCCAGCGTCGGTTTATGCACATAGAACTCGTCAGGATTCACCGCGCCCTGCACCACCATTTCCCCAAGACCATAAGCCGAGGTTATAAATACAACCTGGTCAAATCCTGATTCAGTATCAATGGTGAACATTACTCCCGCTGCGGCCAGGTCAGAGCGCACCATGCGTTGTACACCAGCCGATAGCGCCACGCCGCGATGGTCATAGCCCTGATGAACACGATAAGAAATAGCTCGATCGTTAAACAGGGAGGCGTAAACGTGTTTAACCGCAGTCAATACCGCCTCAAACCCGTGCACATTCAGGAAGGTTTCTTGCTGTCCGGCAAAGGAAGCATCTGGCATATCTTCTGCTGTTGCGGAAGAGCGAACGGCAAAAGAGGCATCGGGCTCACCTTCAGAAAGCTGCTGATAGGCGGCACGAAGATCTTTTTCCATTTCAGGCAGGAAAGGTGTTTCGACAATCCATTGTCTAATCTGTGAACCGGCCTTGGCCAGCTGAGTAATGTCATCGACGTCGGTTTGATCCAGCAAGTCATAGATGCGCTTGTTAACGCCACTTTGATCAAGGAAATCGTTGAATGCCTGGGAGGAAGTAGCAAAACCATTGGGCACAGAAACACCCAAGTCAGTTAAGTTGGTAATCATTTCACCCAGAGAGGCATTTTTACCTCCAACTTTATCAACGTCGTGCATCCCCAACTGGTTATACCAGATAACATTGCGCAAATCAGAATCGAGATTGGCCATGAAACAATCCTTTCTTTTTAGGGCGTAAATTAGAGAGTAAGTGTCATAAGACAAATGCATTAAATTTAGGGCAAAATTTACCCAAGCAATTCAGACTAGCATAATGATCCATATCCATAAGAGGGGTGAATCGATCCAGCCAATCAATATTTTTGGCTTTAGGAATAATCACCCATCCATTTTAAATACAGATCACAAAAATATGAAAATTTGTTGAAAATCAGCCTGTCAGTGACGTTAAAGCGTCGAACATATTAACCCTACACTGTTTGCTGAAAGCCTGCTGAAGCAAGCTCCAACGCTTCGAGGATTCTCGTAAAATTTGAAATATCATTTCACTTCTTGCACGGGATTTGTGGCAGGTCTCGAAAATACAATAATAATGTCTAACATTGCTTTTTTATTAAGAGTAAACACGTTAATAATAAAATCCTGATAAAGAGTATTCGCAAGATTTCACATTCGGCAGATTTAACCTACTCCATTTTTTAAATAGAGGTGAGGGCCAGGATGGTGAATAAAAGTATAGTGAAAGACCAAGCATTCGGGGGCTTCATGGACAGATGCGTATTTTATATTTCAGACGGCACCGCCATTACCGCAGAGGTGCTAGGCCACGCCGTGCTGTCTCAGTTTCCGGTCAATGCCACCACTTTTTCACTGCCTTTTGTGGAAAATGAAGGTCGTGCAAAAGCAGTGTGCCAGCAAATTAATGATATTTATGAAAAGACCGGTGTCCGGCCACTGGTCTTTTATTCGATTATCTCCATTGAGGTGCGCGACATCATCGCCAGCAGTCAGGGATTTTGTCAGGACATTGTTCAGGCACTGGTCGCCCCGCTGCAAAACGAATTAGGGGTCGAACCCTCGCCGATTGCCAATCGCACTCACGGCCTGACCGCCAGCAACATCAGTAAATACGACGCGCGAATTGCGGCTATCGACTATACCCTTGCCCACGATGACGGTATTTCATTGCGAAACCTTGAACAGGCACAGGTGATACTTCTTGGCGTGTCTCGCTGCGGTAAAACACCGACGAGCCTATATCTGGCATTACAGTTTGGCATTCGCGCGGCTAACTACCCTTTTACTGCCGACGACATGGACAACATTCAGCTACCTGCAGCACTTAAGCCTCACATGCAAAAGCTTTTTGGCCTGACTATCGATCCTGAACGACTGGCGGCAATTCGTCAGGAACGGGTTGAAAATAGCCGCTATGCATCATTAAGGCAGTGCCGGGTAGAGGTGTCAGAGGTTGAAGCACTGTTTCGTAAAAACCAAATTCGCTATCTGAACAGCACTAACTACTCTGTCGAAGAAATTTCAGCAAAAATCCTCGACAGTTTCGGCATGAGTCGCCGCATGTTCTAGGGTTATTTAGGCGATGAATAGATTAACCATTATCAATTTATGCGGGAATTTATTGAGATAAGCCAGATTAACTCGCAACGACGGTTGAATTGATCAGATTTTGCGTTATTGTGACATTCATCACTTCCCGGTACTCCTGCCGTTGCGAAGAACAAAATTTTAGAGATTCACATGTCACAAACAGATGAACTGCGCACCACCCGTGTTAGCAGTCTGATAACACCAAAGGCGCTGGCTGAAAAATTGCCGGTTTCCGCAGCCGTTGCAGCTAATGTCACCGAATCGCGTCAACGCATTGAGAAAATTATCAGCGGCGAAGATAAACGCCTGCTGGTTGTCGTCGGGCCATGTTCGATTCACGATATTGAAGCCGCTATCGATTATGCGGGTAAGCTCAACGTTTTGCGCGAGAAGTATAAAGACAGTCTCGAGATTGTCATGCGCACCTATTTTGAAAAGCCACGCACCGTCGTTGGCTGGAAAGGCCTAATCTCCGATCCGGACCTCAATGGCAGCTACCGTGTTAATCACGGGATTGAGCTTGCTCGTAAAGTACTGCTGGCTATCAACGAAATCGGATTGCCAACCGCAACCGAGTTCCTCGATATGGTCATCGGCCAGTATTTTGCCGACTTGATTAGCTGGGGAGCGATTGGTGCACGGACAACAGAAAGCCAAATCCACCGTGAGATGGCTTCTGCACTCTCCTGCCCAGTTGGATTTAAAAACGGCACCGACGGCAATACCCAAATCGCTATCGATGCCATTCGAGCCTCGCGGGTCAGCCACATGTTCCTGTCACCAGACAAAGACGGTCAGATGACGGTTTACCGCACCTCCGGTAACCCTTATGGCCACGTAATTATGCGCGGCGGAAAAACGCCTAACTATCATGCTGCCGATATCACTCAGGCTTGCGAAAACCTTGCCGAGTTTGACTTGCCGCAGCGCCTGGTGGTGGATTTCAGTCACGGCAACTGTCAGAAGCAGCATCGTCGCCAGTTACTGGTCGCGGAAGATATTTGCCAGCAAATTCGCAACGGTGGCACAGGTATCGCCGGGATTATGGCGGAAAGCTTTATTGAAGAAGGTACGCAGAAGATTGTCAGCGGAGAACCTCTGGTTTACGGTAAATCTATCACTGACCCTTGCCTGAGCTGGAAAGATACTGAAACTCTTCTGGCGATGCTGGACGAGGCAACGCGCAGTCGTTTCTGATGCATAAATGCAGCCTCTATGGTCATCGTAGAGCGTTCGGATATAAGGGGCCTCGTGGCCCCTTTTTGTATTTTTATATTCTGATAATTTAGTCACTGTGAGTCACGGGCATTTATTGCCGCGACTTGTCAGTGCGTAATGTTATTAAAAATCGCTTGCCGTAACTCGACATTCATTTGATAATGATTATCAAAGTGATATTAATTACCATTAACATCAAAGGCTTTGTGCCTATTATTTCTTCGCGAGAGCCCTCATGACCCAAGTCAGCTATGAAACTTATCTGCAAGCTAAACAACAAAACCCAGGAAAATATCCCCGGGATTTAGCCGGTATTCTGGGTGTCAGTGAAGCCGAATTGACCGAAGCGCGCCTGTCCCATGATGCGATTCGCCTGGATGTTGACGCGCGCACCCTGCTCCCTCAGCTTGAACACCTGGGCGGTACTAAATCGATTACCCGCAATGAATACGCGGTTCACGAGCAGCAGGGTGAGTACAAAAATCAGCATCTCAATGGCCATGCCGGACTGATTCTCAATCCGCGAGCTCTCGATCTGCGCCTGTTCCTTAGTCAGTGGCAAACAGTTTATGCCCTGACTGAACAGTCACCGAAAGGCCCTCGCCACAGCCTGCAATTCTTTGACGCGCAGGGTTATGCGGTGCATAAAATCTACGCAACTGAAGAAACTATTCTCGAAAAATGGGTGGCGCTGGTTGAACAATATTCGGCAAAAACGCCTATCGCGCTGCAAATAACACCGGCTGACGCGGTCACTCAGACAGTTGCCGATACCGAGGGATTAGACGCTGAATGGCGAAAAATGACCGACGTTCATCAGTTCTTTCAAATTTTGCGCCGTCGCAACCTGACGCGTCAGCAAGCGTTTCGCGCGGTGGATGATGATCTGGCCTATCGGGTGGATAATGGTGCGCTGGCCAAAATTTTGAATACCGCCAGCGAAGACAAAAATGAAATCATGATTTTTGTCAGCAACAAAGGCTGTGTACAAATTTTTACCGGTCAAATTGAAAAGGTGCTGCCGCACGGCGAATGGATCAATGTATTTAATTCACGCTTCACGCTGCATGTGGTCGAATCGGCCATTGCTGAAAGTTGGGTAACTCGCAAACCGACTAAAGACGGCTTCGTCACTAGCCTCGAGCTTTTTGCCGCTGACGGCAGCCAAATTGCACAATTATTTGGCCAACGAACTGAAGGCCAGCCTGAGCAAAGCACCTGGCGTGAACAGATCTCTGCTTTGATTGCACAAGGCGTGGCTGCATGAAAACCGGTCTAAAGCCCCTGATTGCGGCTCTTTGTCTGGCCACATTTTTCTCGGCACAGGCGGCCGAGCGAGTGGTCAGCATCGGCGGTGACGTGACCGAAATTGTCTACGCTCTCGGCGCAGGAGATGAGTTAGTGGCGCGCGATAGCACCAGCACTCATCCCAGTCAGGCGATGAAATTACCCGATATTGGCTATATGCGCATGCTGAATGCCGAGGGAATCTTATCTACCAAACCGACGCTGGTCCTGAGTTCTGATTTAGCGCAGCCCTCTCTGGCGCTGCAACAGGTCGCGCAGACGAATGTCAAAGTCGTGCGCGTGCCGGGTAATCCTACTCTTGATACCGTGGTGCAAAAGATTGAAGTCATCGCTACAGCATTAAATCGTCAGGCACAGGGCGAAAAGTTAATTGCCGATTATCTTAGCCAGCTTGGCGCAGTAAAAGGTCCGCTGCTGCATGTCAAAGTGCTGTTTATCATGAGTCACGGCGGTATGAGCTCGATGGCTGCGGGGCAAAACACCGCCGCCGATGCAATTATGACCTCTGCAGGAACGCAAAATGCGATGCAGGGATTTAGCCGCTATCGGCCACTGTCGCAGGAAGGCATCGTGGCCGCGGCTCCGGATCTTTTGCTATTAACAACCGATGGCGTTAAAACGCTTGGCGGCATTGATAATGTCTGGAAACTTCCGGGTCTTGCCATGACTCCTGCCGGGCGTAGCAAACGTGTGTTGGTGGTTGATGATATGGCGCTTCTGGGATTCGGTCTGGAAACGCCTATGGCTTTGGCAAAACTTCGTCAGGCAGCGGAACAAGTAAAATGAGTAGCCTCAGCACGCCCGCATATCAGCGTATTCCGGTTCAAGTCTGGACTTTGCTTGCTCTGACGGCGCTGCTTGTAATATTGAGTCTGATGGCCGCCAATAGCGGCGCTGTCTCCTTGTCTATCACAACGTTGCTACACCAGCCCTTTGATCGGCAATTATGGCAAATTTGGCTCACCATTCGCTTGCCGCGAGTTTTACTGGCTGTCATCGTAGGCTGTGGGCTGGCCTGCTCTGGCACGGTAATGCAGGGAGTTTTTCGCAATCCGCTGGCCGATCCCGGCCTGCTTGGAATTAGCAGCGGCGCAGCATTGTTCGTCGCGCTGATGATTGTCTTTCCGTTTTCTCTTCCCAATTTTCTAATGCTGTATAGCCAGATGCTTGGCGCGTTCTGTGGCAGTCTGGCAATCTCTTTCATTGTTTTCCTGCTTAGTCGCATGGGGCATAACGGACTTTCGAGGCTATTGCTGGCCGGTATTGCCATTAACGCCATCTGCGGAGCCGCCGTCGGTGTGCTGACCTATCTCAGCAACGACAGCCAGCTGCGCCAGTTTTCCCTCTGGAGCATGGGCACATTGGGTCAGGCACAATGGCCGACTGTAACGGTAGCCGCATCGGTTATCGTTCCCGCCAGCATTGCGACTCAGTTTTTAGCCCGTAAACTTAACCTGTTGCAGCTTGGCGATGAAGATGCCCATTATCTTGGCGTCAACGTTCGCCAGACTCAGCGCATACTTTTATTGCTGAGTGCCCTGCTGGTTGGTGCTTGTGTGGCAGTTTGCGGGATTATTGGTTTCATTGGGCTGGTTATCCCCCACCTGTTGCGGATGCAGATTGGTGCCGACCACCGCTGGCTGTTGCCCGGATCAGCTCTCGGCGGTGCGTGCCTTTTGCTGCTGGCCGATACGTTAGCGAGAACGCTGGTTGCGCCAGCGGAAATGCCTGTGGGATTGTTGACTGCCTTACTCGGTGGACCTTACTTCCTGTGGTTGATTTTATGCGCTGGAGGGCAACGCCGTGACTGACAGCGCATCAGATTTCACCGAAGTACAAACAAAAAATTTGCTTCAGGCCAATAATCTCAGTTACTCGGTGGGCAATAAAAAGCTGATTAATGATATTTCGCTTCAACTTAAAAGCGGTGAATTGGTGGCGCTAATCGGCCCTAACGGAGCAGGCAAATCAACGTTGCTCAGGCTACTTACCGGGTATTTAACCCCGGAGTCAGGCGGCTGCCATCTGCAGGGGCGACCATTGCAGAGCTGGGAACCGCTTGAGCTGGCCCGCACCAGGGCGGTGATGAGGCAAAACAGTGAACTGGCCTTTGGTTACAGCGTCAAAGAAGTTATCAGCCTGGGTCGTTCCGCGCACAACAATGCCCAGCTACAACACGCGTTGCAGCAGGTACTTGAACAGACTGACTGCCTGACGTTGGCCGACTGCGATTATCGCCAACTCTCCGGCGGTGAACAACAACGGGTGCAGCTTGCACGCGTGTTGATTCAACTGTGGAGCACTCAACCTGTACCACGCTGGCTGTTTCTCGATGAACCCACTTCGGCTCTAGACCTTTACCACCAGCAACACAGTCTACGCCTGCTACATCAGTTGACACGCCAGTCGCCGCTTGCAGTTTGCTGTGTGTTGCACGACCTTAATCTTGCCGCGCTTTATGCCGACCGGATCTTACTGTTGCACCAAGGTGAGCTGGTTGCGGCGGGAACGCCCAAAGAAGTACTGCGGGCGGATATTTTACAGCGCTGGTATCGTGCCGACCTTGGCGTAAATACCCATCCTGAAAGCCCCGTCCCACAGGTTTTTTTACGCCATTAAGACGCAGAAGTTCAGGAAAAAATCAGATAATAATCAGGTTTCAATCAGCCCTTTTGCCCTGAATTAGAACAACTGGGCTGACTCTAACTAGCTTAGCTGGAACAGGAAACCTCGAGATGTTTACCCCAATCCGGCGGCAGCGCTGCAAACTCATCAAAACGGCTGTCGTCGCTGTATGGATCTTGCAACGCCTGATGCAACGCCTGCAAACGGGTGATATCGTCAGCCTCAGCCCCTTCAATCGCCTGCTGAGCCAAATAATTTCGCAGGATAATACGCGGATTACTCTTTTTCATCGCCTGTTGGCGAGTCGCATCATCCTGCTGTTCCAACAGCAACCGTTGGCGATAACTTTGATACCAAAGGTCAAACGCCTCGCGGTCGATAAATTCATCGCGCATTGCACTGCGTTCTTCATCAAGCCTAATTTCGCTTAACAGGCGGAAGGTGCGGGTGTAATCACGACCTTCGTTGGCCATCAGGCTCAACAGCCCGGTCAGCACGCTATTGTCTTGCTTGTTCTCGGTAAAGAAGCCCAGCTTGGCACGCATCAGTTTACCGTATTCGATCATTAGCGCCGGCTCATAGGCAGCCAGAGCCTGTTGTAATTCTTCTGTAGACAGCAGCCCGGAAAGCGATTGTGCCAACCGATGCAAATTCCAATAGGCCACTGAAGGCTGATTATCAAAGCTGTAGCGCCCCTGACTGTCGGTATGATTACAGATAAAATCCGGCTTATAGTCATCGAGAAAACCGTAAGGGCCGTAATCGATGGTCAGGCCAAGAATCGACATATTGTCGGTATTCATGACCCCGTGAGCAAAGCCCACGCTTTGCCATTGAGCCATTAGCCTTGCAGTGCGTTCCACGACATCGGTAAACCATTGCAGATAGCGGTCGGCGCCATCGCGCAGCTGCGGCCAAAAATGTTCAATGCAATAGTCAGCCAGCATCGCCACCTGTTCAGGCTGCTTGCGATAGTAAAAATGCTCAAAATGACCAAAACGGATATGGCTCGGCGCGACGCGAACAAGCATGGCACCGCGCTCAGCCTGCTCGCGATAAACCGGCTCATTGCTGGTCACAATGCTCAGCGCACGAGTGGTTGGCACACCGAGATAATGCAGGGCTTCAGAGGCCAGAAATTCACGAACTACAGAACGTAATACGGCTCGGCCATCGCCCATGCGCGAATACGGTGTCAGTCCGGCGCCCTTGAGATGCCAGTCAAGAGAACTGCCGTCTGCCAGTTTTTGCTCACCCAATAATAAACCGCGACCGTCACCGAGTTGCCCGGCCCATTGACCAAACTGATGGCCGCTGTAGACCTGCGCTAACGGCCTCATACCGGGGAAAAGTTTTTCCCCGCTCCAGTAAGCCGAGTTTTCGACGGTAAACAGAGAAGATTCAAGTCCCAATTCTTCGGCCAGCGGCGCGCTGTGATACAGCAAACGTGCGCCCTGCAACGGCGTTGGTTGAAGTTCGGTATAAAAACCGGGTAACTGGTCGAAATACTGGTGTTCGAATTGCGGCATAGCGCCCTCTTTAGACCATCCAACTGCGCATCAAAACCTGACACTGTTCGCGGACGGTACTTTTAATCAATGCCATTCTTGCGGCAGGAAACTGGCTCGCATCTTCGGCTGGGCTGTAGACCGGATGTTTCATTGTATAAAACGTGGTCGCCAGGCCAAACAGAGAAAGCGATCTGATTTGCGTGCGCTCATCATCGACCGAGGTGTCCGAGATGCGAGCGACCAGTCTGGCACCCGCATCATGGATGTGGCAGATTAATTTTTCGTTGAAACGGCTGGCTGCTTTTTCCGGCCCCTGCCCCATCTTGATTCGCACGTGAAACAGGCGACGTTGGTGCGCAGTATTATTGTTCAATACCCGTTCAAGAACGGTATCCAGCATTAGGCAAAACATCTCGATACAGGCTTCTGGTTCAGGATTTTTAACTTGCGCCATCCGCTCCAGCAGCGGCTCAAACCATTCATAGCTCTCATCCGCCAGAAACTCTGCACAAGTGACATACAACCCTTCTTTATTTTCAAAATAATACTGCAATGCCGGAGTGTTGACCCCTGCATGTTTGGCAATAGCGCGGGTTGAAGCGCCTTCAAAACCCAACTCGCCAAACAGGACAATCGCACTGTCGATAATACGTTGCCGCGTTTCATCACCACGGGCATAGCCCCCGGAATCAGGATGGCGCAGCTGTTTAGTTAGGGCGTTATCAGTCATGGCTCTCTTCCAATAGCAAAACATGCGAATTATAACAGTCAAATTGCATAA
The DNA here is from genome assembly GCF_000257645.1 of Serratia sp. M24T3. Lineage (GTDB taxonomy): Bacteria > Pseudomonadota > Gammaproteobacteria > Enterobacterales > Enterobacteriaceae > Rouxiella. The sequence goes on along the minus strand of NZ_AJHJ01000005.1, from coordinate 123,244 downwards.
TAAAAGTATATCACTTGACATAAATGTCTCATTCGGAATAAATATATCAATCGGAATAATTTCACTCACAAGGTTCACTCAGTGCTACTAGCCTCCATGACGGCGTCCTCAGAGGCCGCGCCCGCAGTAAATGTTCAACCTCAGTCCAGGAAAAAACGTCGCATTTTGGTGCGACTGGCCATCGGCGTTGCTGTGGTATTACTGCTGGCTTTTTTATATTGGTTTTTTATCGCCCGCTTTAACGAATCCACAGATGATGCCTACATTCAGGCCGATAGTGTGACGCTGGCTCCAAAAGTTTCGGGCTATGTGACAAAAGTACTGGTTAAAGACAACCAGTGGGTAAAAGCCGGCGAGCCGGTGGTGCAGCTTGAAGACGACCAGTATCAGGCTCGGGTCAATCAGGCCACGGCCAATATTTTGGCTGACCAGGCAGCCATCGATCAGGCCAATGCCGAGATTAACCGCCAGAATGCGCAGATTGAACAGGCGCAGGCGCAGCAGCGATCGGCTCAGGTGCAGCTCAATTATTCAAATCATGAATATCAACGCTATCTGCCGCTGGCAGCCAGCGGTGCAGAGAATCAGGAAAAACTGGCCGAACTGCGCCGCAGCCGCGATCAGGCTCAGGCCGATTTCGACGCCAATGTCGCTGCGGTAAAATCAGCTTCGGCACAAATCCTTTCAATGCATGCGCAAATTGAGCAGGCTAAAGCCCAGCTCGCTTCTGCACAGGCCAATCGCGCGCAGTCGGCTATCGACTATCGCGGCACCGTGATTTACAGCACGCTGGAGGGCAGAGTTGGCGACCGCGCGGTTCGCGTGGGTCAATACGTTCAGCCCGGCACTCGATTACTGACCGTAGTCCCTGAAAACGACTTGTATCTCGTTGCCAATTTCAAAGAAACACAGCTGACCCACATGCTTCCCGGCCAGAGCGCGACGCTGCACGTTGATGCATTCCCGGGCCACGATTTCAGCGGCGTGGTAGACAGCTTCGCGCCGGGCACCGGTTCACTGTTCGCCCTGCTGCCACCTGATAACGCCACCGGCAACTTTACCAAAATCGTGCAGCGCGTCCCGGTGCGAATCCGCATTACCGATCACAGCAATCAGGTAAAACGCCTGCTGGCAGGAATGTCGGTCACGGTAGACGTAAACACTCATCCTGATCAGACTCAGGCACAGCCATGAGCACCACAACTGTACCCGAAACTCAGGCCAGTGCCTCGGTAACGGACTGGATTGCGGTATTTGCCGGCGCGCTGGGAGCGCTGATGGCAACGCTGGATATTTCCATTACCAACTCGGCGCTGCCGCAAATTCAAGGGGAAATTGGCGCGACGGGTACGGAAGGCACCTGGATTTCAACCGGCTATCTGCTGTCGGAAATTGTGATGATCCCGCTGGCAGCATGGCTTAGCCGCTTGCTGGGACTGCGAAATTTCCTGCTGTGGTGCGCCTTGATGTTTATCGTATTTTCGGTGATCTGCGGTATTTCAGACAGCCTGACCCAGATGATTATTGGCCGCGTCGGCCAAGGTTTTGCCGGAGGCGCGATGATTCCTACAGCTCAGATGATTATTCGTACTCGTCTGCCGCGACGACAACTCCCCCTCGGGATGTCGATATTTGGCGTTATCGTGATCCTCGGGCCGGTTATGGGCCCGGTTCTGGGCGGGTGGCTCGCCGAAAACGTCAGCTGGAACTGGTGTTTCTTCCTCAATTTACCGGTCGGCATCGGCCTGATAACTTTGCTGCTAACTGGATTACCGAAAGAGAAACCTCATTGGGAAGGCTTCCGCGAAGCCGACTGGCTGGGCATTATCGGGCTCAGCGTGGGTCTGAGCTGCCTGACTGTGGTGCTGGAAGAAGGCCAGCGCGACAACTGGTTTGATTCGACACTGATTATCTGGCTTACCATCGCCATGGTAATGGGATTTATCTTGCTTAGCATCGCGCAAATTACCGTAAAAAAACCGGTCATCAGACTCTCACTGCTGCGCAACCCGCGATATGTCAGCGTATTGGTGATCGTCTTTGTAGTCGGCATGGGGCTTTACTGTGTGTTGTATCTGCTGCCGCAGTTCCTGAGCGGAGTCGCCGGTTACAACGCGCAGCAGTCGGGTATGGTGTTGCTGGTTTCCGGCATCCCCAGCCTGTTGATGATGCCGATCCTGCCGCGAATGTTGCGCAGCGTTGACACCCGTTTTCTGGTCATCGCCGGGGTAGTCCTTTTTGCCGTCAGCTGTTTCCTCGATATCTCACTGACGGCGCAAAGTACTGGTGACGATTTCTTCTGGTCACAGCTGCTGCGCGGCGCGGGCCAAATCATGGCGATGATGCCACTGAATCAGGCGTCGATGGCCGCGGTCAACGACGATGAGGTCGCCGATGCAGCGGGCATTTATAACATGATGCGCAACCTCGGAGGCTCGGTTGGGCTGGCCGTGCTGGGGATCTTTATCGATCGGCAGCGAAAAATGCATGACGACGTGATCAGAGAATCGGTGACCGCCAATTCTCCGCTGGCAGAAAGCCGAATATCGGCCAGTACCGGGCAGTTTTTCAGTCAGAGTGGCGACCTGGTACATGCAAAAATGCAGGCCATGGGGCAATTGGCAAATGAAATCTCCCAGCAGGCACTGGTGATGACCTATTCAGAAGCTTTTTATGTCCTGGGACTTGCGCTGGTGTGTTGTATTCCACTGGCGCTGCTGTTGCGCGCGCCACGTTTAACTAATAAGTGACAGATAATGAACAACAAATTAATGCATTACGCGCCTTTAAGCTGCCTGGCGTTGCTGCTGGCGGGCTGTAGCGTTGGCCCAGACTATCACGGTGCCCCGCCCCTTCCGGTAAGCGCCAAATTTGCCCGTCTGCCAAATACTGGCGTCAGCACCGGGCAGGTTCAATCGCACTGGTGGCTGGCTTTCAATGACGATCGCCTTAATCAGTTGATTACGAAAGCGATGGAGCACAACCCCGACCTGGATATCGCTCGTGCTCGTTTACTGGAATCCCGGGCCTCTCTGGCCGGTGACCGTGCGCAGCAGCTGCCAAAACTGGATGCCAGCGGCGCTCTGGTCCGCGCCAAATTGCCGGACAGCGCCGGATTGTCGACGGATAACCCAATAAATCTTTACAGTAGCGGCCTGGACGCCAGCTGGGAGCTGGATTTATTTGGCCAGCAGCGACGCACCACGGAGGCGGGACAGGCACAGCAACAGGCGAGCGAGGCCAGCCTGGCAGACACTCAGGTGGCCATAGCCGCAGAGGTTGCAAATAATTATTTGCAGCTCTGCGGTGCTCAGGAAAAGCTAGCCAATCTGCAACAAAACCTCGAGCTTCAGCAGCAGATGCTCACCTTGACACGCCAGCGTCAAGCTCGTGGTGCGTCAAACGATAGCGATGTGAATCGACTCGAAACTCAATTCGAAAACAGTCAGGCGGAAATTCCTAATCAACGGGCTGAAATCAATGGCTATAAAGACCAGTTGGCATTTTTATCCGGCTTAACGCCGGGCAGTCTGGATAAGCTATTGTCAGGAGCCGTTCAGCTGCCTGCACAACCTGAAAAGGTCGATGTAGGCGATCCGCTGGATTTACTGCGCCGTCGCCCAGATGTCCGCAATGCTGAGCGGAAACTGGCAGCCAGTACTGCAACGGTGGGCGAACACGTAGCCGACCTTTATCCTAAAGTCACCCTGCGCGGGATCCTTGGATTCAGCAGTGACAGCAGCAGTCAGGTATTCGATCACGCCAATCAGTCGTGGTTGCTGATCCCGATGTTACAGTGGAATATTCTCGATTTTGGGCGCATTCGTTCACAAATCAACGTCGCCAAGGCGCAGCGCGATGAAGCGGAAGCTCAGTGGCATAAAACCGTGCTGGATGCGTTGCGCGATGCCAATAGCTCACTGTCACGCTACGGCGAACAGCGGCAAACCTTGGCTAACTATCTTAACGTTGAACAAACGGCAGGCAGGGACCAGAAGTTGATGCAACAGCGCTATGGCGCAGGGGTTGCCAGCCTGATTGATGTGCTGGATACGCAGCGCACCGAGCTGACTGCCAGTCAAAACAGGATCCAGTCACAGACCGATCTGGCGCTGGATTATGTCGCATTACAGAAAAGTTTGGGTCTCGGCTGGCAGTCTTGAGACACTGAAATAGGCATCAGGGTAAAACACTAGTTTTACCCTGATTGTACAAAATTTTCCGCTAATTCAGTGAGCATGCTGAAAATAAACAATTTTGTCAGCAAATGCGTTAGCCATTGAAATCCATCAATAAGAATTTTAAAGTAGCCGCATTACCACATTATTTTCAGTGAATTACTCATGACTACTGGCCAAATGCTAATCCCGGTTGCCGTAATTTTGGCGTGTGCGGGATATTTCCTGCCTTTCTTGATTGCCGATCATAAAAAACATAAAAACTTACCGGCCATTTTCGGGCTGAATCTGGTTCTTGGCTGGACAGTCATTGGTTGGATTGCTGCACTTTTCTGGGCTGTTTCCTACAATCCGCAACCCTCTCCTGCCTGTTCCGAAGAGTCCTGAGAACTCTCTTAGTCGTCAACCCATCAAGATTCACAAACTCCCCTGCCTAGAGGATGAGTAAGCCAAAATCAGGGGTGATTTTTTTATTTTCAAGTTCTTTCACCACAAAGGTTTGGTAAGAATAAGAAGGTGATTCTTTAATATTTTTGACCCACACCAGCTTATATCGAGACGTGGGTATTTTCGGGCCGAAAACATCGCCGATTGCATTAACCAGCACCGTCGATTTATATATCACGTGGCAAATATCTATTGCTTGCTCAAAAAGTTTCGCCCCTCCAGCTATAACCAGCTCTAATCGCTCCTCATGCTGAGCTATTTGTATCGCCTCTTCCAACGATGAGACTCTGCGAACATTAGTATCTTTTAGTGGATTGGAACTTAAAACGATAATGTCTTTTTGAGGGATAGAGCAAGGTAGGATTTCATAGGTCTGGCGGCCCACGACAACGAGTTTGTTATTGGTGACGGCCTTGAAACGCTCCTGCTCACCTTTAACATGCCAGGGAATACTATTTTTCAGGCCGAGAACATTGTCTTGTGATGTAGCGTAAATCATTGAAATTAAAGTCATAAAAAGTCTCTTAAAGTTTATTTATTTTTAGCCTTACTCCCCCGGCCTGTATAAGTACGGCTTTCCAATGCTGCACTTTGTTTTTTGTTGTTCGTGGATACTGCTTTAGATAAATAGGGTGATTTACACCGCCTCCCAATAACGGGCCAGATAAATAGGCTCATAATTATCAAATTATAGTTAATAGTTAAAATTGGGATTGAAAATTTAATGTAAAATCAGAAAAATAGGAATGTATGATAATAAGATAAACTCGGCGCGTTTGGCGAGGAATACGAATCAGGATATTGAAATTAATAGAATAATTATTTAACTAGCTTTGGGGAACAGTGAGATCCATCCGAGGGGGATACTATTGAAATATATTTATTATCAATTAATTACTATAACTTGGCTGCTATTTATCGAGCCAAAGCACAATGTTAATAATAACTAAATAAATAAACTCCATTTAGTTATTATTAACATAATTATCACTTAACATTGATGATTTGTTATTGAAAATAATTTAACTCATTGATTTTTATTTACTTATCACAATGAAATTAGATTCGTCGTGCTTGCCAATACGTTTTACGCCAATAAGCGTTATCCAGAGAAGAGCGGATCACACCGCGAGAAGTCGAAGCATGGATAAACTCATCCCCACTGTCGTAGATACCGACATGCAGGCCATTTTCACCGGCACCCGTTTTGAAGAACACTAAATCTCCAGGTAATAACTCCTTGCGGGAAACTCGGGTACCAATTTCAGTCTGTTCAGCGGTTGAGCGAGGAAGAATAACGCCAAATCTGTCGCGGAAGGTGCGGAAGACAAAGCCAGAGCAGTCTATACCGCTGCGTGCCAAGCCACCGTAGCGATAAGGCGTGCCGTGCCATTCACTAAGCTGATAGTTTAGCTGTGCCTTAACAACACGGGAATCTGACAAGTTTCCGCTTGGCATCGGTGCATGGCTACTACAACCGCTGAGGATCAATGTTGTTAATACCAACAGAGAATAAAAAAATCTGGAGTATTTTTGCATTACTTTCGTTCCCTGGCTGACATCCTGAAATGTTCCCGCGTGCGCAAAACTCGCCGGATAGGATAACTTGCCGTTATCTAAGGATTAAAAGAATCTAGCGCTATTTTATCTGCCATCCAACAAAAATCGACTGGGTTTACGAAAGAAAATTGAAAGTTAATAATAAAAACGGCAAGCGCAGCGGCTATTTTATCGCCGCTTTTCCCGACTTACTGTTGATAAGCCACACGCCCAAAAGGATCGACAAAGCACCTAAAGACTTCAATGGAAGCATGTTTTCGTGGAACCACGGTAACCACACAGCGGCGAGATAAACCACTGCATAGCTCAGGCTTAGCAGACTGTAGGCACGATTCAACGGCAGTTCACGTAAGGCGAAAAACCAGCACACCATCGACAGTGCATAACCGGCAATGCCACAACAGACGATGAATACCGCTACTAAATGGTTCATTATTAAAGAGTAAAGCAGGGCATCCAGTGAAAGCGTCGGCATTTGACTCATGCCCCATTTCATCAGCAGCTGCGCCGCGCTAACCAGCATTAGGCTAGCAACCCCCCAGGCATAGCCCTTCAACGGCTAATTCCCATTAATAGTATTCCTAACATGATAAACCCTACGCCCAGCCAATGGCGGCGATCGATAAACTCATCAAAAAACCAGCGCGCGCTAAAGGTGATTAACACAAAATTCACGCTGAGCATGGGATAGGCAATACTCAGAGGTAAAATTTGCAATACGCGCAGCCAGAGCAGCAGCCCACAGCCCATAAAAAACACGGCTGCTATCATCCAGCGTAAAATCGACCCCAGATTACCAGCAACCTGGTGTGCGCCTGCCTGCGCGGCTTTTTTTTGGCAAAGTTGCCCCGCGCAGGTCAGAATGCTGACTATCAGCACCAATAAGTAACCCATCATGGCAGTTTTTTATAGAACAGTAATATCAGGCGTTTTCCCCTGACCTGGTTGTCCGGCGCTGGGAGATCGGCAAAGCTTTGTGCATCGTTTCTGACTTTCAATACCATTGAGACATCGCCTTGCTGACGGGCGTTGCTCAACCATTTGGCGAACCCTTGGGTATTGATAAAACGCCCCTCGGCATCGGGATAGTCAAGCCCGTATTCGAGCTCGCCTTTTTCATCAAACATCATAATATCGCTGCGTTTTAGTTCCCAGCCCAATCCGGCGGCAATACCCACATCATCGCTGAGCACAAATCGACTTTGTTTCAACAGCGAAAAGTTTTGCTGAATAAATTCCTGCGGTTGTTTTGAATCGATGATTTTTTGCGGAATCGCCTGTCCGACCAAAAGTGCCAAGACCAGCGGACACGCAGCGGACCAATACCAGCGACGCGGCAGAGTCAGGCTTAATGCTCCCGCCAGTGCCCAGGCGGCGAAACAGACGATAGCAATCAGGACCTTATACAATTCATTCTGGGCAAAAACCGGTTTGAGATGAGTAGGCAAAATACCGGAAATCACCACCAATGCGATCACCACCAGCGATCCAAAAATGATATTGATTACGCCATTTATTTTAAGCGCGCGCGGGTTGGCTGACTGACGCACCTGCTCGAAATAATCAGCCATCAGCAATGCCAATGGTGCGAAGCATGGCAAAATATAAGTTGGCAGTTTTCCCTTGGCAATACTAAAGAAAATCAGCGGCATAATGGCCCAGCTTAGCAGGAAGAACAGCTCTGGTCGCAGTGCCCTTTTCTTCCATCCGGCAACCAATGAACCTGGCAATAATCCCAGCCACGGCAACACGCCCAGACACAATACCGGTATGTAAAACCAAAAAGGCGCGCTGTGTTGCGCATTTTTTTCAGCAAAGCGCTGAATATGCTCAACCCAGAAGAAGTAGCGCCAAAAGTCAGGTTCCCGCTCGCCGATGGCAATCACCCATGGCAGGCTCAGCAACAATGCGCTGACAATTGCCAATGGCCCCCAGCCTAGCAGGGTCTTGAAACGCTTCTCTTGCCAGACTATCGGCAAAACGGCAATCACGGGTACGGCGAGCGCGAGAAAACCTTTGGTCATGAAACCCATGCCGCAGGCAAGGCCCAGCGCAATCCAGCTCAAGGCTTTCTGACGATTTCCACTGACTCGCAAACAAAAATAAGAGCACAGCATTGCAGCATTCACCCACAGCGTAATCATCGGATCGAGAACGCTGTAGGTGCCGATACTGAATACTAGGGTGCATGAAAGGTAAATCAGCACGGCCGTATAGGACTTTTGGCGGTTACGCCACATCAGGTTAGCCAGCCACAGCACCAGCAGTGCGCTCATAGCGGTAGAAAATACGGATCCAAATCGCACTGCGAAGTTTGAATGACCAAATATCATCTGGCTAATATTGTTGATCCAATAACCTGCATCCGGTTTTTCGAAATATCTTAAACCTAAAAAATGTGGAACTATCCAGTCTCCGCGTTGCAGCATTTCACGACTGATTTCTGCATAGCGAGTCTCATCGGGCATCCATAACGCACGTAAATTTAACGGTATTAGATAAACCAGTGCAAAAAACACCAGCAGCATAAAGCCGCAGGCGCGTTTAATGGTGTTTTGCATTTAATTCAATCCCATTTCCTGACAACCCAACCACCCTTCCCTACCGGGGAACGGCGCACGGACAACTCGCCCCACGGGCAGCGTTTGCTGATCGGCGGGCAGTAAGCTTCCCAGCGGGCAAAACTCAATGCCCGCTTTTGCCGCGCGCGTCAGTAATTCATCAAACATGGCGGACAGTGACATACCTTCCACTTCGGCATGTATGGTGTAAACCGACAGATCGTTATCCTGGGCTATGGCATCAAGAATAAAATCGTTAAAACCTTCCACCTTAACCTCGGTGCCAATAACCTCGTCGTAGGTCGGCAAGGTCACCGGTATTTGCACTGTGCCAAGCTGACCGCTGCTGAGCAGAGGACGAAAGATTGCCACCCCGCGGCAGTCGCTGTTGTAGCGGAAATTGAATTTCTCTTTAACATCGATGACGCGCTGATCGCCGCGCCAGCCTGCAACAGCAGAACAATCAATCGGGCGACCAATACTGTTTTCCAGCGCCACTAACCCTTTGCGCACCTGCTGTTCGAGCTGTTCAGGGGTCCATTTTTCAACTTTCGCCTGCCAGCCCTGATGATCCCAGGCATGCAAACCGATTTCGTGTCCGGCATCGGCGGTTTTTCTCATCAGCGGGCCGAAATCTTTAGCGATTATCTTGCCTGGCCACGCCGTGCCGGCCACCAGAATATCCAGCCCATACAGTGAAGCAGCGTTGGATCGCAGCATTTTCCATAGAAATTTGGGACGCAAAAGGCGCCATAAATGGCGCCCCATGTTGTCCGGCCCAACGCTGAAAAAGAAACTGCCCTTGATTTGGTGTTTATCCAAAAGTCTTAACAACTCGGGGACACCCTTGCGGGTGCCACTCCAGGTATCGACATCAATTCTCAAGCCTACTTTTTTCATTCCGCTCAAGGCATTATCCTTTGTTAGCAGGCAATTCTACCGAGCGCAGGAAGAAGTCCAGAGTCGCATCAATGGTCTTGTCCATTTTCACTTCCGGTGTCCAGTTCAGCAGCTTGCGGGCATTTTTGATGCTCGGCGTACGGTGAGCAACGTCTTGATAGCCTTTACCGTAATAGCTGCTGCTTTCGATGAGCTTCATACCGGCAAACGGTGGGAACTGGTCGCGTAGCGGATGTGCATCAAAGCTCTTGAGCAGCATTTCTGCCAGCTCGCGAATGCTTGCCTCGTTGGTTGGATTACCGATATTGATAATCTCGCCATCGCAAAGATTGTCACGGTTTTCAATGATGCGGAACAGCGCTTCGATCCCATCGTTGATATCGGTAAAGCAGCGTTTCTGCTCTCCGCCGTCAATCAACTTGATCGGCGAACCTTCAACCAGGTTGAGGATCAGCTGGGTAATGGCACGAGAACTGCCGACGCGCGCAGCATCAAGGTTGTCCAGACGCGGGCCCATCCAGTTAAACGGACGGAATAACGTGAAACGCAGCCCTTCTTTGGCACCATAGGCCCAAATAACGCGGTCAAGCAGCTGCTTGGAAACTGAATAGATCCAACGCTGTTTGTTGATAGGGCCGACGATCAGATTTGAAGTATCTTCATCAAACTCTTTGTCATCACACATGCCGTAAACTTCAGAGGTTGAAGGGAAAATAATGCGTTTTTTGTATTTCACGCAATCGCGAACGATTTTAAGATTCTCTTCAAAATCCAGCTCGAACACGCGCAGCGGATTGCGGGTGTATTCGATAGGCGTGGCGATAGCCACCAGCGGCAACACAACGTCACATTTTTTGATGTGATACTCGATCCACTCGGAGTGAATACTGATATCGCCTTCAACAAAGTGGAAATTCGGGTTATCCATAAAACGGCTGATCGCGTCAGAACTGATATCCAGACCGTAGATTTCGTATTTACCGTCGCGAAGCAGTCGCTCGCTGAGATGATTACCGATAAAGCCGTTAACCCCGAGGATCAGCACGCGTGTCCGGCGTTTTAAAGCCGCGTTTGGTCGACCAGTCAGGCGGACATCAGGCATAATTCCCATTTCCAGCGCCAGACGCGTACCGTGAACATACAGACCAGATTCGTTCTGACCGGCAACAATTTCCAGCGCGCCTTCACCGCAGGCGATCACTAGCGGCTCTGCTGAGATAACTGTACCAGGCTGTTTATCGTGCTGTTTATCAACAACGTTTGCACGCCAGACGGTCATTTTTCGCTGGCCGAGATAGGTGAATGCCCCAGGATAAGGCTCAGTCACGGCACGGATCAGGTTATTGATCTCGGTGGCAGATTTATGCCAGTGGATCTCGCCGTCAGCGGCGGTGCGACGACCAAAGTAGCTAGCCTGCGACTCATCCTGCGGCGTCAGAGTGATTTCACCCTTCTTCATAACAGGCAGATAATGTTGCAACAGTGCCTGAGCGGCATCGCGTACTTTGCCATGCAGCGTTAGCGCGGTGTCTTGTGGGGTGATGCTGACCACCTGCTGACCCACAATATCGCCGGCATCTGGGCGTTTCACCATCTTGTGCAACGTCACGCCGGTTTCGGTTTCGCCGTTAAGCAGCGCCCAGTTAACCGGCGCACGGCCACGATAGCGTGGCAAAAGCGAGCCGTGCAGGTTAAATCCGCCGTTTGGTGCCAGTGAAAGGATCTCTTCACTCAGCATGTTGCGATAGTAGAACGAGAAAATAACGTCTGGCTGCAGTTCGCGGATACGGCTTACCCACAGCGGGTGGTTAACATCTTCCGGGGCATACACCGGCAAATTCAATTCGGCACCAGTACGGGCGACCGAGGCAAAGAAATTATTTTCGTCAGGAGAGTCGGTATGGGTAAATACGGCCTGCACATCATAACCCGCCTCAACCAGAGCCTTCAGGCCAACACAACCAATGTCATGGTAAGCAAAAACAATCGCTTTCATTATTTAATTTCCTGATCTTTATCGTTATCTACGGCTATGGCGCCGATGACTTTTTGAACGAAATAACGCGGGCGTGCACGCACGTCGGTATAGATGCGGCCGATGTATTCACCCAGCAGCCCCATGCCGACAAATTGCGCACCGATAAACATAAACAGCAGAGCGAACAGCGTAAATACGCCTTCCGCAGCCCATTCAGGGCCAAGTATCAAGCGCATAAGAATCAATACCAGCGCCAGTAAAAAGCCGAACAGAGCAATAAAACTGCCCACCACGCTGAGCATACGCAGCGGAGTGGTGGTCAAACAGGTGATCAGATCAAACATCAGGTTGATGAGTTTCATCAGACTGTATTTTGAGTCACCAAACTCGCGTTCTGCGTGCAAAACTGGAATTTCAGCAGTCTTGCGCGCAAACGTATTGGCGAGGATAGGAATAAAGGTGCTGCGCTCGTGACAGTTGAGCATCGCCTGAACAATGTGTCGGCGGTAGGCACGCAGCATGCAGCCGTAGTCCCCCATCGACTTGCCGGTAGCGCGCTGAATCATCATGTTGATGATTTTCGAGGCATTTTTACGGAACCAGGAATCCTGACGATTCGAGCGTACAGTACCCACGACGTCATAACCTTCCTGAGCTTTGGCAACCAGGCGCGGGATCTCTTCCGGCGGGTTTTGTAAATCAGCATCCAGAGTAATCACCAGATCGCCACTGACCTGATTGAAGCCGGCCATGATCGCCGAATGTTGGCCATAGTTTCGGTTTAGCAATACGGCAACGACGCAGTTTTCTGGCTGCTCGGCGGCCTGTGTAAGCAGCTCTGCCGAGTTGTCGGTACTGCCGTCATCAATCAGCACGATTTCGAAAGGCATGGTCAGTTGGCGGCAGGCGGCAATCGTGCGTGACAGCAGAACAGGCAGGCTCTCTTCTTCATTGAATACGGGAATAACCACTGAAACTTTATTTATTTCTTCAAACTGAGCCACTACTGCTTCTCCACCAGGGATTTAAGCGCATCGACTACACGGTCAACATCGCTGTCCTGCATATCAGGGAACATAGGTAAACTGCACAGGCGCGCGGTATTCCACTCACTGTGGGGTAATGAGAGGTCTGGATAACGCTCGCGATAGTATTTTTGCGTATGGGCAGCACGGAAATGCAGGCCGGTGCCGATCCCCAGCTCTTTCAAACGTTCCATCAGCGTGTCGCGGTTAAGCCCACAGCGCTCTTCATCTACGCGGATCATAAACAGATGCCAAGTATGCAAATGCGGGTAATTCGGCACATGCATAGGCAGGAACGGCGTGCCTTCCAGTTTTTCAAGATAAAGCCGGGCCAGAGCTGCACGGCGGGCATTCATTGCCGCCAGACGTTTCAGCTGCACCACGGCAATCGAGGCGTGAATATCTGAGAGGTTATATTTGAAGCCTGGTTCAATCACTTCCGCCTGCGGACGACGGCCCTGCACTTGCCTGTCGAAAGCATCAACCGCCAGACCGTGGAATTTCAGCGCGCGAACCTTGGCAGCCAGCGCGTCGTCATCGGTTGCGATTAATCCACCTTCTGCACAGGTCATGTTTTTAATGGCGTGGAATGAAAAAATGGCGGTGCCCTGTGCGCCAATCCAGCGATCGCGGTATTGAGTGCCTGCCGCATGGGCAGCGTCTTCAATAACCGTAATATTGTGGCGATTTGCCACGGCGTAGATTGGGTCGAGATCTAACGAAGCGCCAGCATAATGCACCGGAATAATGGCTTTGGTTTTTGGCGTAATCGCTGCTTCGATGGTTTCGGCACTGACCATGAGAGTATTTGGGTCGACGTCGATCATTACTGGCTCGGCGCCGAGCAGGACAATCATGTTCAGCGTGGAGACCCAGGTTTGCGAAGGAGTAATGACTTCGTCGCCGGGTCCAATGTCTAGCGCCAGCAGCGTGACATGCATTCCACCGGTTGCCGAACTGACCGCTATTGCGTGTTTACAGCCAAATGCCGCAGAAAAATCCTGTTCGAGCTGATGGGTTTGCGGACCGGTGGTAATCCAGCCTGATCTTAGAACTTGTTCAACGGCGTTGATTTCTTCATCACCCATTGATGGGCGGGAAAACGGCAAAAAATTTTCCATGGAGCATATCCTGTAATTTAAGGACCGCAAAAGGGCATTAGTTGAGCCAAACTGTATATGTTAGTTATTTAACAACGAGTAAACGTATAGAAGAAAAGTTGTCTCAATTATCCTTGTTTAATCTTAATTTAACATTAAGGAAATTCAAGTATTTGACAAGTAAAAACAAGTGTTTGTTGGCAATTAAAAGATTGCGATTTTACATCGAAAAATGAGGTGAAAAACATCTCTGACTCCCTTCCTTTTGGAGAATCTAGAACAGTATCTAAAAAAAATTCATAAAGGAATATAAATCTTGTATTAATATCAATGAGCAATGATTTGCTCACAAAGTAAAAATTTATTTGTTCTTAATAAGGCTTAAATTAAACGGTCATAATCCACGACCTGCCTTCAAAATGATGCAATTTAAAAAAAACGCCATAATTAAGAGATAACGGTTCAGGCTGCATAACCTCGGCTGTCAGGCCATTGGCTATCACTTCTCCCTGTGAAAGCATCCACACTCGACAGGCATGCTGCAGGGTGTGATTAAGATCATGATCGCTAATAATAGCTATCCCCCCTTCACTACAAAACTCGTTAATAATCAAATCCAATGCCTGCTGATGTGCAATATCCAGACTGTTGGCAGGCTCATCCAGCAGTAGCAGGCAGCCCTGAGGATTCACCGATGGCCAGACCTGTAACAGTGTTGCAACAAGCCTCACTCGCTGCCATTCACCACCGGAAAGCTGAGTTATTTTGTGTGCGAGTTTGTCATTGAGATGCAGCAGATTACAGAGTTGGGTTAATGTTTTATCCACTGCTTCCGCGCTGCTGCCTGCTATTTGGTGCAAAGATAAATATTGATATACTGGCATGGCCGACAGCGGTAAATATTGCTGGCATAAATAACTACGGTAACGAGAAAGCTCCCTGCCTGATAATTCAGTAATCCTGTTTCCGGCAATAACAACCTCACCTTCCGCTTTTAGCATTCCGGCAATCGCGGCTAACAGGCTGCTCTTTCCTGCGCCATTTGGGCCAATAATATGTACTCGGTCTCCACGTTTGACCTTTGCGCTAAAGGGTAATAAGCGTGAAATCACAGCAAGATGATTTATTTCCAGCATGTTTTAACCATCATAATCAGATCTGACAGAAATTGAGCAGTCTCGGAATTACCGGGCGGCAGGAACCCGCCCATTTCATTACTCAGAATTATTTATCCAGAGCTTTTTTGACAGCATCGACCAACAGCGGGTCTTCCGGCGTCAAATCAGGTGCAAAGCGTTGGATAACCTTACCATCACGACCTACCAAAAACTTCTCGAAGTTCCACAGAATATTTTCTGGTTTCACAGGTTCGCGCCCTTTGCTCGCCAGAAGCTGATAAAATTCGCTCCCTTCTGGCAATATAGCCTTTGGCTGGGCCGCAATCAGTGACTTATATAAGGGATGACGCCCCTCGCCGTTGACTTCAATTTTACTGAACATCGGAAACTTGACGCCAAACTGCGTGCTGCAAAAGGTCTGAATCTCTTCTTCAGTGCCAGGCTCCTGAGCACCAAACTCATTGCAAGGGAATCCCAGCACTTCAAAACCCTTGTCATGCCAGGTCTGATAAAGGCTTTCAAGCCCCTCATACTGCTTTGTCAGACCGCACTGCGAGGCAACATTTACTATTAGCAAAACTTCGCCTTCAAAAGCACCCAGCTTTGTCGCTTTGCCATCAATAGTGGTAAGCGAGGTATCATAAATTGCGTTACTCATAAGTCATTTCCTTTTTTGTGGAATGTAATAACTGTGAGGGATGTTTATTAAAGCCGAAACAGCTGCTGCCTCAGTTAATCATGCTTTTCTGCCCGGGATAAAAGCCAGATAAACAGCGGCGCACCTAGTACGGCAGTGACGACGCCAACCGGCAGCTCAGCCGAATAAAGGGCAACACGTGCGGTGACATCAGCCAGCAGCAATATACCTCCGCCCGCCAGTGCGCAGGCCGGGAGCAAACGGCGCTGGTCGGTTATCCCTATCAGCCGCAGTAAGTGTGGGATTATCAAGCCAACAAAGCCAATCACCCCGGCAAGCGCGACGCTGATACCCACTGTCCAGCCTATCGCCAGAACCAGCACATTGCGCCAGACCACCACGGGTAAACCGAGCTGTTGCGCCTGACTAATGCCCAGCGCCAACAAATTAAGGGGGCGGCCCTGAAAACAAAGCCACAACACTACCGGCAAAAGCAGCAGGCCCAGCCAGGACTGACGCCAGTCGATACCGCCAAAACCGCCCATCATCCAGTACATTAGCTGGCGCACATCCAGGCTCGAACTAAAATACACGGCCCAGGTCATGGCTGCGCTACAGATAATGCCGATGGCCACGCCAACCAGCAGCAGGCGGGAATGCGCAAAAAGTCGGCGGCGGGCGAAATGCATCAGGAGAAAGGTCACCGCCAGCGCGCCTGAAATAGCGCTTAAGCTTATAGCCCATGACGGTAACAGACCGTGCCCCAGCATCACAGAAATGACCAAAGCCACGCCTGCGCCACTTGCGACGCCAAGCAAACCTGGCTCAGCCAATGAATTCTCGAACAGCGATTGCATTACTGCGCCGGAAACGGCCAGCCCTGCCCCAACCAAAATCACGGCTAGCGCTCGAGGCAATCGAATTTGCCAGACAAAGAGTTTAGCGGAAGAAGTTAACCATTGATCTGGCCAAAACCAGCGATCGCCAGCGCACAGGCTGAGAACCAGCACCACAGCCAGTAGCAGTGCCAATAGCCAAAGCCGCTGCCAGTCACGGCGCTTTTGCTGGCGCACAAGCTCGGTCAAGTTAGGAGAAGATGACATGTTTTGGGGACAGGCTCCTGAGACTTCTCGGTGATTATGTTCCCTATATTAAACAGTTAACGCCACATTTGAATGTTTAATGCCGTACGATGATAAAAAGAGATAAAAAAAACCGCCACAGTTGAGTGCGACGGTTTTTTGAAAACTGAATTTAAAACGGCAATGTTAGCTGTGTGGACCGCTGGTTGGTGGGATCGGCGCACTACCATTGATACCGTGGGTGCCATTCCCCTGGTCGGGACGGTCGCCCTGACCGTGCGGCTGTGGACGGCCACCATTATTGTGCTTGGGCGGTGGTGCTGCATCCCAGCGATCGCCGTGCCAGTATTGCCCGCGATTGTTTCGCTCGCCAATACGTTGATTGTGATGTTCACGCCACCACTGCGGTGAACGCCAGTCATAACCATCCCAGTAGTTACCATGACGGTCCTTGTCACCAATGTGCACAGAGACACCTGGAGCATTCACATTTATAGAAGCAGCCTGCACAAAGTTTACTTGTGCGATAGCAGGCAGAGCCAGTGCAACGCACAGCATTAAATGAGTTTTCTTCACAACGTCCACCTTAGTATTAATTTCTAAAAGTTTACTATCCGATAAATAATATATGACCTCAATAAAATGATAGCAGACTATAAGAATAATGCTGGCTTTCGCTGAAATTGCAGCATGATTACAATAAACATACAAATGTATCCCACCTGAAATAACTCAGCAGAATTGTGCGTAAATAACATTCAGTTTTCATAACTACGCTAACAACTCTTAACGTTAGTCTGACAACAGTTAATTTTTGTTTTATTTATAATTGGAACGTTTAATCAAACCAAGGAATAATTATGCGTCGTATATTGGCATTTGTTACCGTAGCTCTGGTCGCCTGTAGCCTAAGCGGCTGCTTATTCCCGCCGTTCTGGGGCCCAGGTGGCGGCGGCGGTGGTGGTTATCATGGCGGTGGCGGCGGTGGCTGGCACGGTGGTGGCCCTCGTTAATAGCGATCTGATTTAACTTTTCAAATATTACTTATTCGACAAGATATTATTTGGCTTAAGTTAAAATGCTATCTAACTTTATACTAAGGGACTTCGGTCCCTTTTTTATTACCACTAAAAACTTCTTACAGACAGAAACTGTCACCTGTAGTTATTAATAATGCTAGCGAATTATAAAGAGTAAATATTAAATCTGAAATTACCACCCAAATAATAAAACGCTTCCTTTCGCTGAGAAATTTAATCTATCAGACTAATCTTGAAGATCCCACTGCTTTAACGTTATCTTTTCACTTCTAGTAAATCCTTTTCATTAGACATATTTCTGTCATATTTCACCTCGTTTTTATCCCAGGTTACCGGCCAAATTTAAAGCAAAAAAAAAGGCCGCATTCGCGGCCTTTTTATCACACTGATTTACTCTTTCGGAGTGGCATTTTCCACTCTGCTTTTCAACTTCTGTCCTGGACGGAAGGTCACCACACGGCGCGCCGTAATAGGAATGTCCTCGCCAGTTTTCGGGTTACGCCCCGGACGTTGGTTTTTGTCACGCAGATCAAAATTGCCAAAGCCAGACAATTTAACTTGTTCACCATTTTCCAAAGCACGACGTACCTCTTCAAAAAATAGCTCAACCAGGTCTTTGGCATCCCGTTTGCTCAGCCCGAGCTTTTCAAACAGGTGTTCTGACATTTCAGCTTTAGTAAGCGCCATAGGTTCAATCCCTCAAGGATGCTTGGAATCGCTGTTTTAGAGCCTCTACACATCTTGCAACAGTAGCGGCGATCTCCTCTTCTTCCAGTGTACGAGCGGTATCCTGCAATACCAGACTAATAGCCAGGCTTTTAAAACCTTCCGCTACGCCCCTGCCACGGTACACGTCAAATAAGTTTACGCCAACTACCTGATTTGCGCCAACTTTCTTACACTCTACCAAAATATCTTCTGCAGCGACGTTTTCAGGGACCACAACAGCGATGTCGCGACGGTTCGCCGGGAAGCGTGAAATCTCGCGCGCGTCAGGCAGGACGCGGTCTGCGAGCTTGTTCCACAACATTTCGAACACTACAGTTCGGCCATTGAGGTCAAGCTTACGTTCGAGTTCCGGATGCACTACCCCAATGAAACCAATGCGTTCGCCGTGTAAATAAATTGCAGCACTTTGTCCTGGATGCAACGCCGGGTTAGCTTCGGCCTTGAATTGGATATGATCCAATTTGCCGGTAAGTTCTAGAATCGCTTCAAGATCACCCTTCAAATCGTAGTAGTCAACCGCATTGCGCGCCAGATCCCAGTGTTCCTCGTTGCGATGACCCGAGATCACACCAGACAGCATGACATCCTGACGGATACCCAAATATGCTGCGGAATCAGGTACAAAACGCAGGCCGCTTTCGAACAGGCGCACGCGACTTTGCTGGCGATTCTGGTTGTAAACCACTGATGAGAGCAAGCCAGTCCACAGTGATAGGCGCATCGCTGACATTTCTACCGAGATTGGACTTGGCAGCATTAGCACGTCTTCACCCGGATGCAGCAATTGCTGAACCTTAGGATCGACAAAGCTGTAGGTGATCGCTTCCTGGAAACCGCGATCAACTAAAAGATTTTTCACACGTTTCAGCGAAAGATCGGCCTCACGATGCTGAGTCATTTCCAGATTCGCTTTGACAGGCACATCTGGAATATTGTTGTAGCCGTATACGCGTGCGACTTCTTCAATCAAATCTTCTTCGATTTGCATATCGAAACGCCAGCTTGGCGCAACAGCTATCCAGGTATCAGCCTTAACGTCGACTTCACAGCCCAGACGTTGCAGGATATCAGTGACCTGAGCATCTTCAACGTGGTGACCAATCACACGATCCAGCTTTTCACGGCGCAGAGTGATTTTGGCCGCTTTCGGCAGTGTTGCTTCATTGCTTGCATCAATTACCGGACCAGCCTGGCCGCCGCAAATTTCCAGTAACAACGCGGTAGCACGTTCCATGGCTTTATATTGCAGCTGTGAGTCAACACCGCGTTCGTAGCGATGTGAAGCATCAGTGTGCAGGCCCTGACGGCGAGCGCGACCGGTGATAGACAGCGGATTGAAGAAAGCACACTCCAGCAACACGTCTTGAGTCTGTTCATTGACGCCGGAATGTTCGCCGCCGAAAATACCGCCCATTGCCAGCGCTTTCTTATGGTCGGCAATGACCAGCACGTCGTCGTTCAGCTTGGCAGTGGTACCATCGAGCAGAGTCAGAGTTTCGTCTTTCTGCGCCAGACGCACTACGATGCCGCCTTCAATGCGATTCAGATCGAAAGCGTGCATGGGTTGGCCCAGTTCGAGCAGTACATAGTTGGTGACATCGACAACCGGATCGATAGAACGAATCCCGCAGCGGCGCAGTTTTTCAGTCATCCACAGCGGAGTCGCGGCAGCAACGTTAATGCCTTTAACCACACGGCCCAAATAGCGCGGACAGGCGTCACTCGCCTGAACATCGATTGGCAGCGTATCGGTAATGGTCGCAGCAACCGGTGACATGTCTGGCTCGATCAGTGGCAGCTGGCTTACAACAGCAACATCACGGGCAATACCGATGATACCAAGACAATCAGCGCGGTTAGGAGTGACGCTGATTTCAATAGTGTTGTCATCAAGCTGCAAGAATTCGCGGATATCAGTGCCAATTGGCGCATCCAGCGGCAGTTCGATAATGCCTTCGCTTTCGACATCGATACCCAATTCTGAGAACGAGCACAGCATGCCTTCTGAAGGTTCGCCGCGAAGTTTGGCTGCCTTGATTTTGAAATCGCCCGGCAGAACAGCACCCACGGTCGCCACGGCCACTTTCAAGCCTTGACGGCAGTTTGGTGCGCCGCAAACGATGTCTAGCAGGCGATCGCCACCCACGTTGATTTTAGTTACGCGCAGCTTATCGGCATTTGGGTGCTGGCCGCATTCGACCACTTCACCCACCACCACGCCGTGGAAGGCACCGGCCACTGCTTCAACGCCGTCAACTTCCAGACCGGCCATAGTAATTTGTTCGGATAATGCTTCGCTGCTGATGGCTGGGTTTACCCACTCACGCAACCAGAGTTCACTGAATTTCATGTGATATTCCCGCCTTACTTAAACTGTTTGAGGAAACGCAGATCGTTTTCGAAGAACGCACGCAAATCGGTCACGCCGTAACGCAGCATGGTCAGACGCTCCATGCCCATGCCGAACGCAAAACCGGAGTAGATCTCAGGATCGATACCCACATTGCGCAACACGTTTGGGTGCACCATGCCACAGCCCAGTACCTCGAGCCATTTGCCGTTCTTGCCCATTACATCGACTTCTGCAGAAGGTTCGGTGAACGGGAAATATGAAGGGCGGAAACGAATCTGCAAATCAGCTTCAAAGAAGTTATTCAGGAAATCGTGCAGCGTACCTTTCAGATTGCTGAAGCTGATATTTTTATCAACGATCAGGCCTTCCATCTGATGGAACATCGGGGTGTGAGTCTGGTCGTAATCGTTACGATAAACGCGACCCGGTGCAATGATGCGAATAGGCGGCTGCTGCTCTTTCATGGTACGGATCTGCACGCCAGAAGTTTGGGTGCGCAGCAAACGGGTGGCATCAAACCAGAAGGTATCGTGATCGGCACGCGCCGGATGATGGCCAGGAATATTCAGCGCATCAAAGTTGTGATAGTCATCTTCAATTTCCGGACCGGTCTCAACAGAGAAACCTAATTCGCCGAAGAAAGTCTCAATGCGGTCGATGGTGCGAGTCACCGGATGCAAACCACCGTTTTCGATGCGGCGGCCAGGCAGTGAGACATCGATAGTCTCTTCAGCCAGTCGAGCATTCAGCGCGGAAGACTCCAGGTCGTGTTTGCGGGCATTCAGCGCATCCTGAACTTCCTGCTTGGCCTGGTTGATTACTGCACCGGCTGCTGGACGTTCTTCCGCTGGCAGTTCGCGCAGTGAAGTCATCTGAAGGGTCAAATGCCCTTTTTTACCTAAATACTCGACGCGCACTAAATCCAGCGCGGCGACGTCCTGGGCACTCTCTACGGCGGCCTTGGCGTTGGCAACCAGTTCTGCGAGATGTGACATTGCTTTCCTCTTCTTCTGGCCGATGTGACCCGATGTGAAATAAAAGTATGAGTAACTGATTTTCGAAAGGTAATAGTAAAAAAAAAGCCTCCACAGGGGAGGCTTTAGCGCTAGTTTCCGTTTCTTCTCTTACGCGCGAAAGCCTTCCTGAGTCAGGCGCTAAAGTAAAAAAAGAAGCGGAAAATAGCAGCATTCATGCTTGCATTACCTTAAATATTTACGGTGTTATCGACGTAATAATGTTATCAACGCAATATAAAAGAGGGAGCAAGCTCCCTCTTTCACCTGACTTACGCCAGAGCTGCTCTCGCTTTTTCGACCAGTGCAGAGAATGCCACTTTATCGAATACTGCGATATCAGCCAAAATCTTACGGTCAATTTCAATAGAAGCTTTTTTCAAGCCATTGATGAATTTGCTGTAAGACATGTCGTTCTGACGAGCTGCTGCGTTGATACGCGCGATCCACAGCTGACGGAACTGACGTTTCTTTTGACGACGGTCACGGTAAGCGTATTGACCAGCTTTGATAACAGCCTGGAATGCAACACGATATACGCGCGAACGGGCACCGTAGTAACCTTTCGCCTGCTTTAAAATTTTCTTGTGACGTGCACGTGCAATCACACCACGTTTTACGCGAGCCATATGCTCTCCTGAGTTTTATTCTTGATTAAAAAAAGTGATATATCTTTAAAGATATATTTTTAAGCGTACGGCAAACATGCAGCAACGAGACCCAAATCGTTGTTGGATACCATGCCTTTTGGACGCAGGTGACGTTTACGCTTAGTCGATTTTTTGGTCAGAATGTGACGCAGGTTAGCGTGCTTACGCTTAAAACCGCCATTGGCAGTCTTTTTGAAGCGTTTAGCGGCGCCGCGTACTGTTTTGATCTTTGGCATTATTAATAATTCCACTTCGCATTGTTAATAACATGAATCAGTAAGGCGAACATGACCCACAGCGTGCAAGCACACTGTGGGTCAGGCTACTTGTAGAGCCTTATTGTTTCTTCTTGGGTGCGAGCACCATAATCATCTGACGGCCTTCGATCTTCGTAGGGAAGGATTCGACCACTGCCAGATCAATATCTTCACACAGGTCTTTACGGACGCGGTTAAGCACTTCCATACCGATCTGCTGGTGCGCCATTTCACGACCGCGGAAACGCAGTGTGATTTTGGCTTTATCGCCATCTTCCAGAAAGCGAATCAGGTTGCGTAGTTTGACCTGATAGTCGCCATCATCGGTACCAGGTCGGAATTTGATTTCCTTAACCTGAATAACTTTTTGTTTCTTTTTCTGTTCTTTGGTCGATTTGCTCTTCTCGTAGAGGAACTTGCCGTAATCCATGATTCGGCAAACCGGCGGCTCGGCATTCGGACTGATTTCTACTAAATCAACACCAGCTTCCTCAGCTTTTTCAAGAGCTTCATTCAGACTCACAATCCCAAGGGGTTCGCCATCGATACCTGTGAGGCGAACTTCTTGCGCGCGAATTTCTCTGTTAATGCGATTTGGACGCGCCGGTTGAACTCGTTTTCCGCCTTTAATACTTTATTCCTCCAGTTGATGAAGACTTCTGCTGCGGATCTCCGCCAACAGTTTGTCTACGACTTCGCTAACGTCGATGCTTCCCAAGTCTTTGCCACGGCGAGTACGAACGGCAACTTTGCCTGATTCGACCTCTTTATCGCCACAAACTAACATGTAGGGAACACGACGCAGCGTGTGCTCGCGGATTTTAAAGCCAATCTTCTCATTTCTCAAGTCGGCTTTAACGCGAATACCTGCATCTTGCAGTTTTTTTGTCAATTCTTCGACGTAAGGCGCTTGTGAATCAGTAATATTCATCACAACTACCTGTACCGGTGCAATCCAGGTTGGGAAAAAGCCCGCGTATTCTTCGGTCAGAATACCAATGAAGCGTTCCATTGAACCCAAAATTGCTCGGTGAATCATTACCGGGGTTTTACGATCGTTGCTTTCGCCGATGTAAGTTGCGTCTAAACGCTCAGGTAATGAAAAGTCGAGCTGCACGGTACCACACTGCCACGCACGATCCAAACAATCATGCAAGGTAAATTCAATTTTAGGACCATAGAACGCCCCTTCACCCGGCTGATATTCGAAAGCGATGTTATTTTCGACTAATGCAGCGGCGAGGTCGGCTTCTGCACGATCCCAGGTTTCGTCTGTGCCGATACGCTTGGCAGGACGGGTCGACAGCTTGACCACAACCTTTTCAAAACCGAAAGTGCTGTACACATCGTAGACCATTTTGATGCAGCTATTCACTTCATCACGAACCTGTTCTTCAGTACAGAAGATATGGGCATCGTCCTGAGTGAAACCACGAACGCGCATCAGACCGTGCAAGGCACCTGACGGCTCGTTACGGTGGCAGCTACCAAATTCGGCCATACGCAGTGGCAGATCGCGATAAGACTTCAACCCTTGGTTGAAAATCTGTACGTGACCCGGGCAGTTCATTGGCTTGATACAGTATTCACGGTTCTCGGAAGAGGTAGTGAACATCGCATCTTTATAGTTGTCCCAATGGCCGGTTTTTTCCCACAGCACACGGTCCATCATGAACGGGCCTTTGACTTCCTGATACTGATAAGACTTCAGCTTCATACGCACGAAGGCTTCCAGCTCGCGGAAGATAGTCCAGCCGTCATTGTGCCAGAACACCATACCAGGCGCTTCTTCCTGCATATGATAGAGGTCAAGGGCTTTACCGATTTTACGGTGGTCACGCTTGCCCGCTTCTTCAAGACGCTGCAGGTAGGAATTCAACTGCTTTTTATCAGCCCAGGCAGTGCCGTAAATACGCTGCAACATTTTATTGTCGCTGTCACCACGCCAGTAAGCACCAGACGTTTTCTGCAGCTTGAAATGGTGGCAGAAACGCATGTTTGGCACGTGTGGACCACGACACATATCAACGTATTCTTCATGATGATACAGGCCTGGACGATCGTCGTGGCTGATGTTTTCATCAAGAATGGCAATCTTGTACTGCTCGCCGCGACCTTCAAAGGTATCGCGCGCTTCCTGCCAGCTGACTTTCTTTTTAATAACGTCGTAATTCTTTTCAGCCAGTTCGTGCATGCGCTTTTCAAGCAGATCGATATCTTCCTGAGTCAGCGTGTGGTCCAAGTCTACATCGTAGTAAAAACCGTTGTCGATTGTAGGACCGATAGCCATCTTGGTGTTAGGCCAAAGCTGCTTGATAGCGTGACCCAGCAAGTGCGCACAGGAGTGACGGAGAATTTCTAAACCGGCATCATCTTTTGCGGTGATAATGGCTAATTGAGCATCGTTCTCGATAAGATCGCCGGCATCGACCAGCTCACCGTTTACACGGCCAGCGATACAGGCTTTCGCCAGACCTGGGCCGATATCCAGTGCAACATCATAAGGAGAAACAGGATGGTCAAACTGACGCTGACTACCATCAGGGAGAGTAATAACAGGCATGGTCTTTCCTCATCTACAGTGGTGCCCCACACGACAGAGCACATATAGAAAAATATTTGTATTTGAATTCATTTGGTTGATTGCGCTATTCGACTTTACCTTGCCAAATATATACACGCCTGGATTCTAAAAACGGCAGAACACAGGGTGTGACGCAAAGAACTGAGGCAGAGTGTATCACCCGTAAAGCGCATTTTTCCAGCAACTTACGTGGCTTTTTTCATGAAATGACCCGCGGTATGCCGCAAAGCCAGTCATGGCGGTAAATCGTGAGATTATAGTCAGCACAGAAAGATCAAACGCTCCGCAGCGAGAGATACACTACGGAGCGTTCAGAATAGATACTTGTTATATTTGGCTTAACGCATCGCCAGATAGGCGTTGTTAACTTTCCAAAGATAACGTGGTGCCTGAGCTGCCGGATGGTTTTTTTGTATATGTTTGTAGAACTGTTCAGGTGTTAGCTGATTGATTTGTGCCACCGCATAAACCCGGTCTTTCGAGAAGGTTCTCAACAGTGCTCCAGCTCCGTTTACATAAGCAACCGTAGTGGCATAGCGCAGGGTCTCTGGATTGTTAATCCCGGCCAATTGCTGCTGCAACATGCTTAGGTAAGCAGTACCCAAATCTATGTTAACTCGTGGATCTTTAAGTTCGTGCGTGGTCGGTTGCCCATCTCGCCCTTTCAACCGGTAGGCATCGCGCCCGGCGGTGGAAGCTTTAAGCTGCATCAAACCCACTGCGTTGGATCTGCTCACTGCCCCTGGGTTAAATCCTGATTCGACCTGAATAATCGCTTTAACCAGTGTTTCGTCAACACCGTAAGTACTCGCAGCCTGTTTAATCACCGTGCCGTAAGGGCCCTGATGCATTAACGATGGCTCTTCCTGAACACTGGGTTGGGTAATCAATTTACTTGTTTGTATTGGGGTTTGTTTTGCGCACCCCGCCAAAAATAGCGCAGTCATCAAATATAGAAATTTGAGTTTCACTTGAGATCTCTCGCGACTTGGACGAAAGCCAGCATATACACATTTTTTGAACACGAGAATATTTTTTTCGGCTATTATTGAGAATGGTAGATGAAACAAGAATCTAAGGAATTAGTCGATCGGATAATTCCTGTATTAATGTCTGTTTATACTCATAAAGCATTTAATAATATCGTTGACCTGTTCAAGATTAATGAAAGTCCTAATTCGTGGGCGTTAAATAATCGACATCAGCCAGTCGCGCTGTGCGCTCGATCGGGGTTTTCCGGCAACAAAACCGCTAACTTAATGAATTATCTGGCCAGTCCGAAGGGGTGATACCATGTGGCAAGCCGTTAATCGTCTGTTGAGTGAACATCTTGGAAGTGCAGAAATCCGTGAACGTGTCGAGCTACCGGGAGGAGAAATCCATGCCGCCTGGCGCTTGAACTACGGGGATAAAGAAGTGTTCGTAAAATGTAACTCACGAGAACTGTTGCCGTTGTTCGCTGCCGAAGCAGACCAGTTGGCCATGCTTGCCAAAAGTAAAACGGTACGCGTACCAGAGGTTTATGGTGTCGGCAGTGACCGTGATTACAGTTTTCTGTTACTGGAATATCTGCCACTTATCTCGCTTGATGTCGATAACGCGTACCTTTTGGGGCAGCAGCTAGCCGCACTGCATCAGTGGAGCGAACAGCTGGAATTTGGCCTGGATTTTGATAACGAGCTCGCTACCGTGCCGCAACCTAATGCCTGGCAACGCAAGTGGTCGACCTTTTTCTCTCAACAGCGCATCGGTTGGCAGTTGCAACTCGCGGCTGAAAAAGGCATGAATTTCGGCGATACCGAGCTGATTATCGAGCGAGTACGGTCAAAGTTACAAAACCATCAGCCACAACCTTCGCTGTTACATGGCGACTTATGGCCACATAACTGCGGCCAGTCTGAACACGGCCCGATAATATTCGACCCGGCATGCTATTGGGGAGACCGGGAATGTGATTTATCTATGTTGCCGCTATATCCGAATATTCCTAATCAGGTTATTGATGGTTATCAAAGTATTACCCCGCTTCCAGCTGGCTATATTGATCGTCAAACGGTGTATCAGCTTTATTATTTATTGAATCGCAGTAACCTGTTTGGCGGACAGCATGAGGTGGTCGCGCAACGCGCCATTGAGAGATTATTACACGATAAATAATGGCAATAATGCGCAATTTCCAGAGGAAAAATAAAGCCTGAACCTATCCTTATGCTCAGGCTTTATTCTATTTAGAATGCTTAACTTACCGAGATTAACGCGTGGTGTTTATTGCCCCAGTAAACCTAATAATTTCAAAACGAAATAGGCAATAACTGCAATAATTAGCGGCAGAATATATAGCGGGAAAATCTGCAGGAAGATGGTGTGTCGAGGAATAACAATCTTCTCTTCAATTTGCTGCTGTGTTCTGGCTTCGCTTGCACGAGTCTGTTCCAGAATCAGCTGATCCTGCACGCCCTCACGGATGTGACGCACCTGACGGGACATCCGCGCGCCGCTGGCCTGCAAAGCCAATCCAACAAAAATCAGCCAGTAAATGACGATAAACATCAGATTGGCGCTGGTGACGCCCTGCCCTAATACCGGCTGCGGCGCGTTATACCAGAATGCATTCAGAAACGGGGTGTTAAACTTGGCCATATCCACCATGACGTGGACGAAATCAACCATCACCGCATTAATGCCCTTCTCGCCTTTGGCTTGCGCATAAAAGAAATTAAGCATCGAAATAACCGTCGATAGCAAAGCTGGGATGAAAATGACCCATCCCAGGATCCGTTTTAAGACGGCTACGCGGCCTGCTTGTTGATACGTCATGAATTCCCCTTGTTAGGACGTCTCTTAGAAGCGTCAGTTTAACCATAGTTATCGAAACACGCCCAAAATTTTAGTTAACATCTTTGAATGGCTCATTATTTCGGCGCTGAGCACAGAGTTTGGGTGTGTTATGCTCTTTTTATCATCAAGCTAATTCAGTGTAACTGGGAGTTTTAAAAATGAGTCATGTAAAACCCGTTCAGGCCGCAATTTTTGACATGGATGGACTTCTGATTGATTCAGAGCCTTTTTGGATGGAGTCCGAGTTGGAGGTTTTCGCCAGTATCGGTGTCGATATTTCCAAAAAACATCTTGTTCCCAGTACATTAGGGTTACGAATCGACCAGACGGTTCGCATGTGGGCACGCGTTCTGCCGTGGCAAGGCCCCAGCGAAGCCGAGGTAACGGCACGAATTATCGCCACTACCGTTGAAAAGGTTGCAGCGACCCGCCCTCTGCTGCCCGGTGTAGAACACGCGTTGAAACTTTGTCAGTCCCAAGGTTTGAAAATTGGTATCGCCTCGGCATCGCCGCTGCACATGATTAATCAGGTGCTGGATATGTTTAATCTTCAATCGTATTTCGAGACGCGACAATCGGCAGAATATCTGGCTTACAGCAAACCACATCCAGAAGTTTATTTGCTGGCTGCTGCTGAATTAGGTATTGACCCACTGGATTGCGTCACTCTGGAAGATTCCTTTAACGGGATGATCGCGACCAAAGCGGCACGAATGCGCTCGATTGTCGTTCCAGACAAGCAACATGCCGCGGACCCGCGCTGGGCGCTGGCCGATGCCAAGCTTTCATCATTAGCACAACTGACGTCGGCGCATTTGGGCCTGTAGGTTTTGAAAACTGTATTTCTATCATGGCGGCCTCTTGAGTCCGCTATTTTTTTGACCTGCATCACAAACTTAAGAATCGCAACCAATAAAAATAAAACATCATTTCATTTTTATTGAATTCACATACCAATACTTCTATGCTTCTCTCATCGACGAAATCAAGCAGTGGTTACTGCTGCGATTAATTCCCCATTGGTTACGATGAAGAGGTCCCGCTATGCAAGTCCGCCAAAGTATTCACAGCGATCACGCCAAACAGCTCGATACCGCAGGATTACGCCGTGAGTTTTTGATCGAGAAAATCTTTGAGAAAGATGCTTACACCCTGACTTACAGTCATATTGACCGCATTATCATCGGCGGTGTAATGCCGGTTCAAAAGGCCGTGACGGTCGGAGATGAAGTCGGTAAACAACTCGGCGTTAGCTACTTCCTTGAACGTCGTGAACTGGGGGTGATCAATATTGGCGGACCCGGACTTATCAAGGTCGACGGAAAAACCTATGAAATTGGCAACCAAGAGGCGCTGTATGTAGGCAAAGGTGCCCGACAGGTTGAGTTCAGCAGCATTGATGCGGCACGCCCGGCCAAGTTCTATTACAACAGTGCGCCTGCACACACTCGTTTCCCGGACAAGAAAATAACGCTGGCAGAAGCTTCGCCTCAAACTCTTGGCGACGCCAGTACCAGCAATCGCCGCACTATCAATAAATTTATCGTTCCCGATGTACTGGAAACCTGCCAGTTAACCATGGGGCTAACCAAGCTCGAGGAAGGCAGCCTGTGGAACACTATGCCTTGCCACACCCACGATCGCCGCATGGAAGTATATTTCTATTTTGATATGGATGACGATACCGCCGTGTTCCACATGATGGGGCAGCCACAAGAAACGCGTCATTTGCTGGTCCACAACGAACAGGCAGTGATTTCTCCAAGCTGGTCGATTCACTCGGGCGTAGGCACCAAGCGTTACACCTTTATCTGGGGCATGGTTGGCGAAAATCAGGTGTTTGATGATATGGACCACGTTGCCGTTAACGCGCTCAGATAAACCTTTTATTAAGCAACGTCAGACAGGATACCGCTATGGTGCTGAACAGCTTTGATCTTCAGGGAAAGGTGGCGATAGTCACCGGCTGCAATACTGGGCTAGGACAAGCCATGGCAATCGGTCTAGCGCAGGCCGGTTGTGACATAGTCGGAGTGAATCGCTCACAACCCATTGAAACCATGGATAAAGTACATGCTCTGGGCCGTAGATTTCTTGATTTACGAGCCAATCTGACCAGTATAGAAGCCATACCGCGCCTGCTTGAGACCGCGATCGGTGAGATGGGGCAAATAAATATTCTGGTCAATAACGCTGGAATTATTCGCCGCGAAGATGCGTTGAATTTTTCGGAGCAAGACTGGGATGATGTGATGAACGTCAACAGCAAGACGCTGTTTTTTATGGCTCAGGCCGTTGCTCGCCAGTTTATCAAGCAAGGCAGTGGTGGAAAAATCATTAACATCGCCTCAATGCTGTCTTTCCAGGGCGGGATCCGCGTGCCCTCTTATACTGCTTCGAAAAGCGCGGTGATGGGTATTACCCGCCTGCTGGCCAATGAATGGGCCAAGCATAAAATCAATGTGAATGCGATTGCGCCCGGTTATATGGTCACCAACAACACCGAGCAACTGCGCGCCGATGAGGATCGTAGCCAGGCCATTCTGGACCGTATCCCGGCCGGGCGTTGGGGCGAACAGCAGGATATCATGGGGCCTGTGGTGTTTCTGGCCTCGGCAGCCTCCGACTATGTCAATGGCTACACTCTAGCCGTTGATGGCGGCTGGCTGGCCAGATAGTGACAAAACGTCACATTACACTGTCACAATGCAACTATTTTTACCTTAATTATCAATTAATTGACAAATAGTTACAGGGTAACACCTTCCGCAGAAAATCGCTTTCATCTATACTGGATAAAATAACAGTTATTCAGTTCGGATGCATTATGACTGCGGAAGGTCATCTCATTTTTTCCATTGCTTGCGCAGTGTTCGCCAAAAAGGCCCAGCTATCGCCAGAGCTTGCTCATGGTGACTGGTGGCATATTATCCCGGCTTCGCTGCTGACCTCACTGCTTCCGGATATCGATCATCCTAAATCTTTGTTAGGGCAACGGCTGCGATGGATTTCACAACCCATAGCACGCATGTTTGGTCATCGTGGATTTACTCACAGTCTTTTGGCAGTTGCCGCCGGGGTGTTTCTGCTTAAAACGCGTCTTCCCCACGACTGGGTAATTCCGATTGATGCACTGCACGGAATGGTAGTCGGCTATTTAAGCCATATTTTGGCTGACATGCTCACACCGGCAGGCGTTCCGCTGCTGTGGCCCTGCCGATGGCGCTTTCGTCTACCATTGATTAGCAGCCAAAAAGGCAACCAGCTGGAACGAATGTTTTGTCTGATTATGGTTGGACTGACGCTGTTTTGGCCTAACTGGTCGCCCATCATTGATGCTATCAACCCGCATGGCCTAAGTTTTATTTTGAAGTATTTAACTTAAATTGAAGAATTTAAATTAAGTCCGCCAAAAATTCCGGCCAAGTTTATGGACACGCCTATTAATCCCGTTTGGACTAAATTAAAAAACCCGCAAAGTGCGGGCATTATTATGTGCAAAGGGAATGCCTTTGCAGCGGCTCAATAATTGGACGAGGCTTCTGAGAAGCCTGCCATAACTCATATTCAGACTGCATATCGACCCACATTTCGGCACTCGTACCAAGCAGGGAAGACAAGCGCAGCGCCATATCAGCAGTGATTGCTGCGTGCGCATTTAGAATGCGAGACAACTGAGTACGGGTAATTTTCAGGGCAATCGCTGCGTCAGTTACGCTAACCCCTTCCAGATAGTCCCGCAGAACCTCGCCTGGGTGCGGCGGATTAAACATGTGCATAGCAACCTCCATCAGTGATAGTCGCGGTAATCGACAAGAACAGCGTCACCATCATTATCAAAACGAAATGTCATGCGCCAGTTACCATTGACCGACACAGACCACACACCGGCCTCGTTACCCTTCAAAGGGTGGAGGTCCCATCCATGCATAACTCCCGAACAATGCGCCCCTTACATTGAAGCCAGGGCACATTATGGGCACTTGGAATAATTATTATCTACCAATCAATTGGTTGTATATAACCAGGAGTAATAATGAATTCTTTTTGGTTATAATGTTGCACCTTTGCAGTCTGCTATTCTACGCCCATCGTTACATCCTGAAATGTTGCTCTTTGCGCGGCATCATCAAAACATTTTCATAAGTTTTCTCTGGAGCTTTGGGTATGAATCTTCCGCTGGGATTAAACGTGGTGGTTTTTGTTGCCCTCCTTTTGCTGTTGGCTAAATCAAGCCGTTCGCAATGGAGTTTGGCAAAGAAGGTTCTCGTAGGCCTGTTGGTCGGCGTAGTCTTCGGTCTGGCATTACAGCTAATCTATGGTCCCGACAGCGCTGTTTTGAAGAACTCTATCCCGTGGTTCAATATTGTTGGTAACGGCTATGTCCAGCTATTACAAATGATTGTGATGCCGCTGGTGTTTGTGTCAATTCTTAGCGCCGTTGCTCGCCTGCATAATGCGTCTTCATTGGGTAAAATCAGTTTCCTGACGATTGGTACACTGCTGTTTACCACGCTGATTGCCGCTTTGGTGGGTGTATTCGTGACCAAACTGTTCGGCCTGACGGCTGAAGGACTGGTACAAGGCACCCAGGAAACCGCGCGTCTGGCGGCTCTGCAAACCAACTATGTGGGCAAAGTTGCCGATTTGACCGTACCGCAAATGGTGCTGTCATTTATTCCGAAAAATCCGTTTGCAGATTTGACCGGCGCAAGCCCGACATCGATCATTAGCGTGGTGATTTTCTCTGCTTTTGTGGGCGTAGCGGCGCTGCAGCTGGTGAAGGATGACGCCGAAAAAGGACCTAAAGTTCTGGCCTTTATCGAGATTATGCAATCTTGGGTGATGAAGCTGGTACGCCTGGTGATGAAGTTGACCCCTTACGGCGTGATGGCACTGATGACCAAAGTGGTTGCTGGTTCGAACATCCACGACATCATCAAGCTGGGCAGTTTCGTTGTGGCGTCATACCTCGGACTGGCGATTATGTTTGCGGTTCACGCCCTGCTGCTGTCGTTTACCGGTGTGAATCCTGCCAAGTTCTTCCGCAAGGTTTGGCCGGTGTTGTCTTTTGCCTTTACCAGCCGTTCCAGCGCGGCCACTATCCCGCTAAGCGTAGAAGCGCAAACTCGTCGTTTAGGTATCCCTGAATCAATCGCCAGTTTCGCGGCTTCGTTTGGCGCCACCATCGGCCAAAACGGCTGTGCCGGTCTTTATCCGACCATGCTGGCGGTAATGGTTGCTCCTACCGTGGGCATCAATCCGTTTGAGCCAATGTGGATTGCAACGCTGGTTGGCATTGTCACTCTCAGCTCTGCTGGCGTGGCAGGCGTAGGCGGCGGTGCAACCTTTGCTGCGCTGATTGTGCTGCCCGCCATGGGTCTACCGGTTACGCTGGTCGCGTTGCTGATTTCCATCGAACCCTTGATCGACATGGGGCGCACCGCGCTAAACGTTAGCGGTTCAATGACCGCTGGCACTATTACCAGTCAACTGCTTAAACTCACCGATAAAAAAGTGATGGATGAAGAAGAGCACGCCGAACTGGCACACCGCTAATATCATCCCCGGAAATGCAAAAAAGGCGAAGCTTATGGGCTTCGCCTTTCTTTATATATCAAGCTGAAAGTCAGAACGGGTACTGATGAAAGCCCATCTGTTCGGAAATATTACGCGCGGCAGTGTGCAGCATCGCTACATAATCTTTCTTACTTTCTTCAGAAAAACGAATAGTAGGGAAAGAAATACTGAGCCCGGCAATCACTACGCCAAAACGGTCAAAAACCGGAACGGCGATACAGCGCAATCCTTGCTCTTGCTCTTCGATATCCTCGCCATAACCTTGCTCGCGGACTTTCTCCAACACTTTGACCAGGCTCGGCGCATCGGCAATAGTATTATCGGTGCTGCGTGTGAACTGAATCCCGGCCAACAGTGCCTCAACATCATTATGTTCACCCCATGCCAGCAGGACCTTGCCAATTGCAGTGCTGTGCAATGGATTACGGCGACCAATGCGCGAATGCATGCGCAGGTTATACATCGAGTCAATTTTATGGATGTAAACAATGCCGTCTTCGTCCAACGCGCCAAGGTGAATGGTTTCGCGCGTTAAACGCGAAATTTCACGCATCTGAATATCGGCGCTGCGGATCAGATCGACGTTTTGCAACGCCTTGGCACCCAGCTCAAACAGTTTCAGCGTCAGGGTATACTTCTCTGACTCCCCTTCCTGATCGACATAACCTAATGACTTCATCGTCTGCAGGAAACGATAAACAGTGCTTTTCGACATCATTACGCGCTGCGAAAGCTCGGTGATGCCTATCTCGCGCTCGTCGCCCAAAGCATGCAAAATACCAAACACTTTCAACACCGATGAAACAGAATCGGGCTGCTTATCAAGGTCTGCGATAGCCATAGTTTTACCTGTCATGAGATTGTTTTATGCATTATTTCATAAATAATGGGCAGATACTTTTTTTGTTTCATAAAAAATGGAACAGCATTTCTATGAGAATGAACCATGCAAAAGGGGTTTGTGATAAAAATGTTAACTCCTGTTACAATTAATTAAGTTGTTACACGCCGCCGCGCTTCAGACGCAGACTAGTTAGCGTGATAATATTATCCACTCTTATAAGCACAATGCTGACAATCAAACATGACAACCACGGTTATTGACGGACTTCCTATACCTCAACGCTATGGGGCAATCCTTACTATTGCATTGGGGATCACTGTTTCGGTGCTCGACGGGGCCATTGCAAATGTGGCGCTTCCCACGATTGCACAAGATCTTCACGCTAGCCCTGCTTCCTCGATTTGGATAGTCAACGCCTACCAATTGGCGATTACCATTTCGCTGCTTTCGCTTTCATCACTGGGCGAGATATTCGGTTATCGCTGTATCTATATGATTGGGCTGGTATTATTTAGCTTTACTTCTTTGGCCTGCGCGATGTCTGACTCACTGATGACGCTAACGGTGGCGAGGGTATTACAGGGGTTTGGTGCGGCTTGTATCATGAGCGTCAATGTGGCGCTGGTGAGAATCATTTATCCACAACGCTTTCTCGGACGCGGAATGGGCATCAACGCGCTGATTGTGGCCGTGTCTTCTGCTGCCGGCCCTACTGTCGCCGCGGCTATCCTTTCTTTCGCCAATTGGCCTTGGCTGTTCGCAATCAACCTGCCAATCGGCCTGATTGCCTTTTGTATGGGACTGAAGTTTTTACCGGGCAATAGTTCGAAAGCCACTGGCCGCAAATTTGATTTCATCAGCAGCATAATGAATGCCCTGACTTTCGGGCTGTTAATCAGCGCAATAAGCGGCTATGCACAAGGCCTTGATCACCGGCTGATCCTTGGCGAGATGGTTGCCCTGGTGGTTATCGGCTGGTTCTTTATTCGTCGTCAGCTAACCAAAAGCTCGCCGCTGCTGCCGGTCGACTTGCTGCGTATTCCGATTTTCACTATGTCTATCTGCACCTCAATGTGTTCTTTTGCAGCGCAAATGCTGGCATTCGTTTCGCTGCCATTCTTTTTGCAAAACACTCTGGGGCTGGACGCGGTTTCCACCGGTCTCTTGCTGACGCCGTGGCCGCTGGCGACCATGGTGATGGCACCTATTTCCGGGCGTTTAGTTGAGCGTTTCCATCCGGGAATTCTGGGCGGCGTAGGACTGGTCGTTTTCTCAATCGGCCTGTATTCGCTAGCCTTGCTGCCTGAACACCCTTCTCATCTGAATATTATCTGGCGGATGATAGTGTGCGGAGCGGGCTTTGGCCTGTTTCAGTCACCTAATAATCACACCATTGTTTCTTCTGCCCCGCGCAGCCGCAGCGGCGGTGCCAGCGGGATGCTCGGTACTGCCAGACTGTTGGGACAAACTACCGGTGCAGCGATGGTTGCGCTGATGTTTAACCTGTTTAGCGCCAGCGGGACACACGCCTCGCTGATCCTGGCCGGTACGTTGGCGTTGGCCGGTGCGGTTGTCAGCATGCTGCGGATGACGCAAAAACTGGTCGAACAGCAAAAAGCTTAATTTTCGTTTGATAGTCAGCAGCAAAAAGGCCCGGCAATCAATGCCGGGCCTTTGTCATTTAAAACAGCGATTATTTGATGTATTCCCCGCTACGCAGTGCTTCAATGCGTTTATCAAGCGGCGGGTGTGACATAAACAGTTCGCTAAAGGTTTTAGATTTACCGTTAATGCACAGGGCCATCATACTGCCCGCTTCCTGCGGTTCATGGCTGGTTTTCAGTCGTTGCAACGCGGCGATCATCTTCTCGCGGCCGACCAACTTGGCAGAACCGGCATCAGCGTAAAACTCGCGATGACGAGAGAACCACATAGTGATGATACTGGCGACAATACCGAACACCAGTTCAAGCACCATTGAAACTGCGAAATAAACCAGTGGATTACCGTTGCTGTTGTTTTCGCCTTCACGATCGCCAGACAGAAAACCGGCGGCAATCTGCGCGAGAATACGTGAAATAAAGATCACAAAGGTGTTCACAATGCCCTGAATCAGGGTCATGGTCACCATATCCCCGTTGGAAATGTGGCTGATTTCGTGGGCGATAACGGCTTCTGCCTCGTCCTGACTCATGCTTTGCAACAGGCCGGTGCTGACCGCCACCAGTGACGCATCGCGGCGCGCGCCGGTGGCAAAGGCGTTAATGTCAGGAGCATGATAAATCGCAACCTGCGGCATCTTAATCCCTGCCTGCTGGGACTGGCGGCTTACCACATTCATCAACCAGCGTTCGGTTTCGTTACGCGGCTGCTCAATCACTTCCCCACCTACGGAGCGCAACGCCATCCATTTTGACATCAGCAAAGAAACAAACGCACCACCAAAGCCGAAAAGACCAGCCATGATCATCAGCCCCATTACGCTGCTAGAACGAATGCCTGTCAGGCTGAGTACCAGCCCGAAAACCACCATGACTGCCAGGTTAGTCATCAGGAACAACGCTATACGCATCATAAAATTAATACTTCCTCATTGTTGTTTTCGTTGTCGAACAGATTATCCCGAGATTCAATCAGCGGGATACCTTGATCCTATGGGCTTTCCCACAGGATTCAAGTGTCAGGACACGGTAGAGGTCGTAATTCACAATACTTTACATTTTGAAGCTTTTTGTAGATAACACCAGACTATTGCAAGCTGTTTCTAGGGCCAGAATTTAAAATTGAACTGATTATACAAATCTCTATTTATGGAGTTTAACGGCATCGCGTGGCTACCTATATCAGAAGCTTCATAAAGAGAGTGAGAAGGATCCCATCCAAAGCCTATGCCGTATTCTTCTGAAAAAAATTGTAATAAATAAGTGTTTAATCGAGGTTCTGGAAATTTTGCCTGATAAATGCGTTCAAAATTCTCTACCACCATTTTCCTTTGATAGCCGTTGGCTTTGTTCGTGAAACTTTTAAACAACTGTATAAAGCAGTCTTGAATGTCGTCAATATGATTGCCACCGCTAAGGTGATGGTTAACTAAATTCCCCAGCCGCCTGAATACGGCTTCTTTCGCCAGAGAAGTCGGCAATTCACCTGCACCTAAACTAATTTTAGCGCGAATACGAGAATCGTCTGTAGCAGCATCCATGGCTAACGAACGCAAAGACTGCGGCTGCTGCCCCGGCACCGAGAATGCTAAACGGGGTTCGGTATGCGCTACGCCAACTCCCGCCTGGCGACTCGCCCCGACATCAGCGACGCTGCTCGCCAGCGCCCTTGTCTTTAGCGCGGAACGAAATCTCTGCACCGCCGCCGCCGTACTCATGCCTAATGAAACTACGCCCAAAGCCATCGAGGTCCATCCAAGAATCGCCGAGGCTTGTGGATGCTGATCCTCCAGCGCCATGCTGGCAATGCCCGTAACGTCAGCTGCCA
Source organism: Serratia sp. M24T3 (assembly GCF_000257645.1). Taxonomy (GTDB): domain Bacteria; phylum Pseudomonadota; class Gammaproteobacteria; order Enterobacterales; family Enterobacteriaceae; genus Rouxiella. Next base: position 85,281 of record NZ_AJHJ01000005.1, on the reverse strand, counting down.
ATGCCAAACCGGCGATCACGCAGGTGCTGGCTGCCATAGAGGAACCCATCGTAAATGGAATGAGTGCTATCGCCAATGTGCTGGTAACAATACCTACTATCGATTGCCAGCCCATATGCCCCGAAGGATCGCTGCGATTAATCGGGTCGCCGTCACAATAAGCGTAGGGATTAATGCCTCCTTCACCAAATGGGCTCCAGCTATCAGGAGAATTAAAACGCATAAGAATTGGATTATAAGCTCGATAACCGTTACCTAAATGCGTTGTTCCGCTAATTGGATCGCAGCGCTCGCCATTAAATCCTAAAATTAAATTATTCATTTTTAAAATCCCTATTAATTAAATCAGACTTACATTAATGAAAAAATAGCGTGAATTCGGCGATATATATTCAATCAATCGCCCAACAACATTGTTTCCTGTGAATATTAAAACCACATTGATTTAGCAGAATTGATGCCATACTTAGAGGGTTGCTTATGAAAAATATGCTGAAAAATATCTACTGTTTCCTTTTGCCAACTCTTTTCTTCCCTATTGCGTATTTTGAAATAATCAAATAGGCCAGCAAAACCATTCAGCGGTAAAGTCTCATTATAAATACTGCGGATATGCTGATTGACAGAGTCTTCAGGCTGCCTGAATTTGACCTCTTGCGCCTGAGCAGTCGTTAAACTCCCTTGATCTTGGGAAGTTTTAGCCCACACGTGAGGATTATTTAAAGAAGCGTGCATAGACATCCTTCTTAACGATTTTTGCTTTGCCTCTGTAGGCAATGTTTTATCAGCCTTGGATAGATGATCCCTGTCTCCAGCAGTGCTAAAAACAAAATTAGGCTCTGCGACAGCCTCACCGATTACTCTTGATAATCGCACGGCATTTGCAGTCAACGTTTTTACTGAACGAACGGCGCTGATTGTCGTCGCCCTTGCCCCTGCGACCATTGAAACCACACCAAACGCCATCGCGGTCCAGCCCAATATTGCCGAAGCCCTGGGATTTTTATCTACTAGCGTGGCACTGATAATTCCTGCAGTATCGGCGGCTAACCCCATACCGGCAATCACGCTGGCGCTGACAGCCATTGAAGAACCCAGGGTAAACGCCATCAATGTGATACCTATTACGCCGGTAATAATGCCGACTAATGATTGCCAGCCCATATGCCCCGAAGGATCGCTGAGATTAACTGGATCGCCGTCACAATAAGCGTAGGGATTAATTCCCCCCTCACCAAATGGACTCCAGCTATCAGGAGAATTAAAACGCATTAATATCGGATTATAAGCCCGATAACCATTGCCAAGATGCGCTGCCTCGCTGATGAAATCACGGCGTTCGCCGTTAAATCCTAGAGTTGAATTATTCATGGTTCCTTCCTGATAATTGATGCCATTGAGTTGCCAGATGTATTAGCAGCATCACCAAAATAGAAGAAATCATTAATCATCATAAAAATCAGCAAAAAGCAGGAATGAGGTAACGATCAAAAATTAGGGTTTGGGATTGGGTTATTTTGAACCAGAAATAGGCATCGTTATTTAGGACCCATCACAGTCATAAAAAAAGGGCCACCTCCAAGAGGCAGCCCTTTATTCTTATTACACGGTACCAGCAGACTTATTTAGACTGGCTGTCCTGTGTTTTTTCAAGCTTCGACAGGTCGACAGCAATATTATCAGCCTCATCCAGATAAGGATCCGGGGCTACATAATCTTTAGGCAAATCGTCGAGAGACTTGATTGGCTTCTTGCCTTCACGTTTAAAACGCTCGTTCAGACGAGTCAGACGCGTAGCATCATCTTCTTTGTCTTCTTTGTCACGCTGGGCGTAATTCAAAGAAACCACGTTCTGCTTGTCTTTATTGGCTTTAAACTTGGCAATATCCTGCTCGATGTACTGGAACTCTGGATCCTGCGCGATGCGTGCATCGTGCTCTTTCAGCAGCTCAGGGACCAACGGCGCAAGATCACCCGTCTTGGTATAGGTCGCAGCTTTGATGCTGTCCCAAGGCATGGCGTTATCTTCAAATCGTTCGCCCACGTCATTGTCGATCATACCGGTTGGCATAACGATATCTGGCGTGACACCTTTACGCTGCGTGCTACCACCATTGATTCGATAGAATTTCTGGATAGTGTATTGCACAGAGCCCAGCGCTGGCCATTCAGGACGCAGCATCTGATCGTAAATACGATTCAGGGATCGATATTGCTGAACGGTACCTTTACCGAAGGTCGGTTCACCGACAATCAGTGCACGGCCGTAATCCTGCATCGCAGCAGCAAAGATTTCAGAAGCAGAAGCGCTGTAACGGTCGACCAGCACTACCAGCGGACCTTTATAGTACTCAACGCCGTCGTTATCGCTGTCTTGACGAATACGACCGTTGTTATCACGAACCTGCACTACCGGGCCGCTTGGAATGAACAGACCAGAAAGTGAAACTGCCTCGGTCAGAGCGCCGCCGCCGTTTGTACGCAGGTCGATAACCAGGCTGTTGACGTTCTGCTTGGCCATTTTTTGCAGCTGGACTTTCACGTCATCGGTCAGACCGACGTAGAAGCCTGGAATGTCCATCACGGCAACTTTTTCATTGCCGACTTTCTTGATGGTCATTTTAACGGCACGGTCTTCAAGACGGATTTTCTCACGCGTTAAGGTGATAGTCCGAGTCTTGGTGCCCTTGCCCGCAGGCAACACTTCCAGACGAACCTTGCTGCCTTTTGGACCTTTGATTAAAGCAACGACGTCATCAAGACGCCAACCGATCACATCGACAATCGGTTTACCTGTCTGGCCAACGCCGACGATACGGTCACCGACAGCAATAGTTTTGCTCTTGGCCGCCGGGCCGCCTGCTACCATCGAGTTGATTACGGTATAGTCATCGTCGCCCTGCAGAACCGCACCAATACCTTCCAAAGAAAGGCTCATTTCGGTGTTGAACTGATCGGTGCTGCGCGGAGACAAATAGTTGGTATGGGGATCGATTTCGTGCGCAAACGCGTTCATGATCAGCTGGAAGACGTCTTCGCTGTTGCTTTGCGTCAGACGCTTCATGGCGAAACGATAGCGTTTACCCAGAATATCGCGGATTTCCTGATCGTTTTTACCGGTCAGCTTCAGGTTCAGCTCGTCATATTTGACTTTCTGGTCCCAAAGCTCATCAAGCTCGGTGGAGTCTTTCGGCCACGGAGCCTTGGTGCGATCAAGGGTAATTGAATCATTACCGGTGAAATTCATTGGCCGCTCAAGCACGGACAAAGCATATTCGTAGCGTTCGAAACGACGTTTCTGCGCCAGATTATACAAAGCGTAAGGCGTGACCAATTGACCGGATTTCAACTCTTCACCCAAGGTGCCGCGTTTATCGGCAAACTGGGCGACATCGGAAGCCATAAGCACGTTATGACCGTTGTCGAGCATGTTCAGGTAACGATCGAAAATTTTACCTGAGAAGTCCGCATTAAGATCGAATTGACGATAGTGCGAACGGGTGAAGCGTGCAGTGACACGCTCACTAACCGTTGCGTCTTGAGGCTCTTGTGCTAATTGCGGGAGCTGACTGATAGTGACCGGTGCACTGTCATTCGCAAAGCTGGTGTTAACCAGACCTGTTCCCGTAAGTAGCAGACCCGCAATTACGCTTAATCTGACAAATTTGTTCATGCCTGAGTTGGCCTCCGTATCAGAACTGCAAGTGTTCTGCGCGTACGATCATCGCCAGACCCGAAGAGAGCTGCACACGAACGCCGTCTTTTGCAATTTCCAAAACGGTAGCGTCCATAGCACTCTTACCTGCTCTGACTTTGATTTCCTGACCAATTTGCAGTTTTGTGATATCTGTAACTGGCACCTGACGCGGTTGGCTCACTTCACGTACTGGACGTGGAGTGCGCGGTTTGCGATTTTCTTGACCAGAAACAGCGGCAGGCGCATTTTCACGACGCGGAGCAGGTTTTTTTGCTGCCGGACGTGGGCGACGCGGCTCGGCATTTTCACCGTTGGCTTCGCGACGCTTGGCCTGTTGCTCGGCACGTTGTGCCTGAACGCGGGCTTTTGCTTCTTCCAATTGTTTACGGGCGTGCTCGACGTGCTGTTCTTCGAGAACACCACAAGCATTGCCGTCAAGGTCAACGCGTTGAGCGCCAACTTTAACGCCATACAGATAACGCCAACTTGAGGTATACAGACGCAGAGCAGAGCGCAATTGTGTCTTGCTCAAATTCTCTTCACCCTGAACGCGCTCTACCAGATCCTGAAAGATACCGATCTTTAATGGGCGCGCTTCACCTTCGGCGCTGAAGCAAAGCGGGAAACGCTCTGCCAAAAAGGCGATGACTTCTTTACTACTGTTCAACTTAGGTTGATTTTCCATGAAATTTCCTGATTACAACGGGTTTGCCAACCGGCGCAGGCATGAACAGGCGACATTATAATGACCCCGTCCGTAAATGCTACGTTATCCGTCGATCAACTTGCGATCAAATTGACATATTTTGCAGCGTCACTGTTTTCCAGGTGCTTACAAAGCCCGGCTACCAATTCTGTTAGCCCCTGTTCATCCACTTCGTCGAAGCGTTGATAAATAGTGCTATCGATATCTAAAACACCTATTACCTGACCTGCAACGGTAATGGGCAAGACAATTTCTGCGTTGCTGGCTGCGTCACAGGCAATGTGTCCCGGGAAGGCATGCACATCACCCACCCGCTGCACCGCGTTCTCGGCAACCGCCGTTCCGCATACGCCTTTGCCAACCGGAATGCGCACACAGGCGATTTTGCCCTGAAACGGACCCAGTACCAGCGTGGAACCATCCATCAGATAAAATCCTGCCCAGTTGACGCCCTCAAGACGCTCATAAAGCAAGGCACTGACGTTGGACAGTGTGGCAATAAAATTGTTTTCCCCGGCGATTAACGCGTTCAGGTCACGTTTTAATTCCGTGTAGAATGCTTCTTTAGTCATTTAGTAACCATTAGAACCTAAGGGTAGACCGCTATTTTGCATGCTTAGCCTCTATAAAATAAGCATTAAATGCGTATCTCGACAAGGTTAATCCTGTGTGACTTCAAAAAGACTGGCCTACAATATATGTTTCGCCAGAGACAAATGGTTGTTCTGACGTTTGCATGATACGTTATTTTGTCTAAAAATCCTGACCTTCTTGGCCTTTCAGAGCCCAGATAATTAAAATGTCCGGTATTTGATACAATCAGTCACGATTTCTACAGGTCATTTTGCTTACAGGTCCTATGAAAATATTAACAATGTCCGCCCCGTTGCCGCCATCGCGCTACCAGCGCTGTAGCGAATGCGACTATCTTTTCGCCCTGCCGGCGTTGCGCAGAACTCAAACTGCTCACTGCCCGCGCTGCAATAGCAAGGTTGAAAAAGGTAAAGTGTGCTCATTGCCTCGCCTGTTGATCATCGCAGTCTGTATTCTTTTACTGATGCCGTTCGCTTATACCGAGCCACTCATCAGCATCCGCCTGTTGGGAACGCGCATTGATGCCAGCCTTTTTGAAGGGATTTGGCAAATGACGATTCAAGGCTCGCCACTCACTGCCACAATGGTCGCTTTTTGCACCGTCGGTGCGCCGCTAACTCTAGCCTGCTCGATTCTGTATCTGCATTTTGGCAGCAAGGTGGGCATGAACCTCAAACCTGTGCTGCTGATGCTGGAACGGTTGAAAGATTGGGTCATGCTGGATATCTACCTGATCGGCATGGGCGTCGCCTGCATCAAAGTTAAAGACTTTGCCGATATCAACATTGGCCCGGCGCTGGCTGCGTATATTACGATGACAGTTCTGGTGACTCTAACCCAAATCAATCTCAATGTCGGGCAACTTTGGGAGGAATTTTATCCTCAGCCCCGCCCCAAAGGCGTACCTGAATCACTGATACTGTGTATTTCCTGCAAATTCACGGGTCATCCGGATTTAAAAGGCCGCTGCCCACGCTGCCATTTACAGATGCCAAAGCGTTACAAGCATAGTCTGCAAAAAACCTGGGCCGCGCTGATTTCGGCAATGGTGCTGCTTTTTCCGGCCAATCTGATGCCGATTTCAGTGATTTACACCAACGGCCAACAGATGAAAGACACCATCTTTTCTGGCGTCGTTTCGCTATATACTTCCGGCAATGCGCCCATAGCTGCAGTCGTTTTTATTGCCAGCGTGCTGGTGCCTTTTACCAAAGTGATTGTTCTGCTGACCCTGTTGCTCAGCATTCACTTCAGGGCTCATCAGGGACTAAAGACCCGAATTCGACTTTTGCGGCTGATCACCTGGATTAGCCGTTGGTCAATGCTAGATTTGTTCGTTATTTCGTTAATGATGTCATTGGTCAACCGCGACCAATTACTCGCCTTTACCATGGGTCCGGCCGCCTTTTACTTTGGTTCTGCCGTGATACTGACTATTCTTGCCGTTGAATGGCTGGACAGCCGCCTGATTTGGGACGCACATGCAACAACAAGACACACCGAATACACCGATTGAAGCTCGGGTCAAAAACAGACGCCGAATTTCACCTTTCTGGCTGCTGCCGTTCATCGCCTTGCTGATTGCTGGCTGGCTGGTGTACAGCAATTATCAGGAACAGGGCACCACGGTAACGATCGACTTCCAATCCGCGGCAGGCATCGTGGCGGGAAGAACTCCTGTTCGATATCAAGGGGTTGAGGTCGGCACTGTGCAATCGCTGAGTCTGAGCAAGGACTTGCGCACTATTATGGTTAAAGTCAGCATTCGCAGCGAGCTGGCCGATTCCCTGCGTGAAGGCACTCAGTTCTGGCTGGTGACGCCAAAAGCCTCGCTGGCGGGTATTTCCGGTCTCGATGCGCTGGTCGGCGGTAACTATATCGGCATGATGCCGGGAACGGGCAAGGAGCAGAGTCACTTCACCGCCCTCGACACCCAGCCGAAATACCGCCTGAACACCGGTGAACTGATGATTCATCTGCACTCACGCGATCTCGGCTCACTCAATACCGGTTCACTGGTCTACTACCGCAAAATTCCAGTCGGCAAGGTCTACGATTACGATATCGAGTCAGGCAATAACGGCGTGACCATCGATGTGCTGATCGACAAACGTTTTGCGCATTTGGTGAAAGATAACAGCCGTTTCTGGAACGTTTCTGGCTTCAAGGGCGATTTTAGTCTTAGCGGCGCCAAGATTGAAATGGAAAGCCTGGCCGCATTGGTCAACGGCGCGATCGCGCTCGACTCCCCCGCCGACGGAAATCAGGCCAAAACCGATCAGTCTTACGAGCTTTATCCCGATCTGGCACAAAGTCACCGCGGCGTGGATATCACTCTGGATTTGCCAAGCGGTGATGGTTTGAGTGAAGGGCACACGCCGCTGATGTATCAGGGTCTGCAAGTCGGCACATTGACGCAGATAAACCTGCAGCCGGATAGCAAAGTTACCGGCCAGCTGACAGTCGATCCTTCAGTCATCGACTTGATGCGTACCGGCTCGCGCATCGAGATGAACAGCCCAAAAATCAGTCTTAACAATGCCAAACTTAGCCAACTGCTGACCGGAAATACTTTAGAGTTGATCCCCGGCGAAGGTCAGCCGCAGAATCACTTTACCGTACTCGACAGCAGCCAGCGCATGTTGCAAGACCCCGGCGTGATGAAATTACAGCTTATTGCACCACAAAGTTACGGCATTGATGCCGGGCAACCGCTGCTGTTGAATGGCATGGTGGTTGGCCAGGTATTAGACCGCACGCTCACCGATGACGGTATTGTGTTTAATATCGCGGTACGATCGCAGTACAAGCAGCTGTTGCATAAAGACAGCAAGTTTGTGGTCAACAGCCGCCTGGATGTGAAACTGGGTGTCGACGGCATGGAAGTGCTCGGTGCCAGCGCCCAGGAGTGGATTGACGGCGGTATCCGCGTGATGCCAGGCACCAAAGGTACGCCTTCCGGCCAGTATCCACTGTATAGCAATTCTGAAAAAGCCACAGATGGGATCATAGGTGATAAGCCTGCCACTACGCTGACCTTGACCGCCAAAAGCCTGCCGGACATTCAGACCGGTTCGGTGGTGCTGTACCGCAAATTCCCGGTCGGGGAAATCGTCAATGTGCGTCCTAAAACCAATGATTTTGAGGTCGATGTTTACATCAGCCCCGAATATCGCAATCTGCTAAGCTCGAAAACTATCTTCTGGGCCGAGGGCGGAGCTAAGGTGCAGCTTAACGGCAGCGGCCTGACGGTGCAGGCTTCGCCGCTGGATCGCGCGTTAAAAGGCGCCATCAGTTTTGATAATCTGGAAGGCGTGACGCTAAACAAAGGCAGTAAACGCGTACTTTACGAAAACGAAACCGCAGCGCGTGCAGTAGGTAGCCAGATCACGCTGAACACTTATGATGCCAGCAAGATTTCCCCTGGAATGCCGATCCGATATTTGGGGATTACCATCGGCCAGGTTGAATCCCTGAAACTGAATCCTCAGCTTAATCAGGTGTCCGCTCAGGCGGTGCTTTATCCTGAGTATGTCGATACTTTCGCTCGTCTGGGTACGCGTTTTTCCATCGTTTCGCCTGAAATTTCAGCAGCCGGTGTGCAGAATCTGGATACCCTGCTGCAGCCTTATATCAACGTTGAAGCAGGGAAAGGGCCGCTTAATCGCACCTTCGATCTGCAATCCTCGACCATTACCGATTCACGCTATACCGATGGTCTGGCTATTGAGGTTGATGCAGCCGAAGTGGGTTCCCTACAGATTGGTACCCCTGTGCTGTTCAGAGGTATCGAGGTGGGTACAGTAACCGGATTTAACCTCGGCGTGATGGCCGACAGGGTTAACGTTTCACTGCGGATCAGTAAGAAATATCAATACTTGGTGCGTGATAACACCACCTTCTGGTTAGCATCAGGCTATAACCTGCAGTTCGGCCTTACTGGCGGTAGCTTCAAAAGCGGGACCTTCCAGCAGTTTATTCGTGGAGGTATCGCCTTTGCTACGCCGCCAACCGTGCCGATTGCGCCAAAAGCTTCTACCGGACGTCATTTCCTGTTGATGACCGAAGAGCCTAAAAACTGGCAGCAATGGGGAACTGCAATTCCAAAAAACTAACAGCTTGATGGCAGTTAAAAAGCGGGCAGGTCTCCGGTTTGGGGCCTGCCCGCCTGCATTCATCTCTTCCTTGCACATCAACTATCTACCTCCGAAAACCTGTTGGACAACAGATATAGTCCGCGCCAGTTAGAGTTTTCTGATGGCACTTTTTGCACAATCATCTATTCTAAAAGTTGACCTTACTGGTCTTACCTCTGTGCATTTAATGAGATGCAAAGGTTTATTTCCAGGCAAAAGACAGGACGAGGAGAATACGATGGGGAAATCCAGCATACGAATCGGCAGTTTTGAGATAGATGACGCACAGCGTACATCACCGGATGGTCAGGGCGGAGACAAGGTACGCATTCCTTGTAAATCCGACCCTGATTTATGCATGCAGCTTGATGCCTGGGATGAAACCGTCAGCGTTCCTGCCGTAGTTGATGGCCGACAGTCTGTGTTGTACAAAGAAAAATACGACAGTCAGGAAGACGAGTGGATTATGCGTCTTGAATAATGCGCGGCATCATTGCCACACCTCGCCCGGCGAAAAATTGGGCAAATTGGCTTACGGGCATTTTTACGTAAGACTGCGTGGCCTCGTTGTGGCCCGATGGATTATGAAAGGTGAGGGTTTCCTGCTCGACGGCGGTGACCAGCACCAGATGTCCACCGGTTCGAGGCGGCGCAATTTCAGGATGACGAATGCCGGGGTGTACCGAGGCAATAAAGAAATGATTTTTATCCAGCTCAGCCGCAATATCCTCTGCGGTCATTTCCACTCTGACTTGTCCGCCAATATTTAATTCCTGCTTAAGAAACTCGACAAAAGGCGCGTAGATAAGCCCGCGAATGTTATCCCCTTCCTGTACATAAGCGCCGTAAGGCAAGCTGCGTCGCGTCAATTCAAGGATCGGCACTATTTCACCCGTGGTGGCAGCCAATGCCATTTTCAGGCAACACATTCCACATACGTGATTCGCCCATTCAATATACTCTTCCTGAGTTTGAGCACCCGACTGGGGCCAGTTTTCAATCTCCTGCAAGGTCTTTTTACCGCTAAGAATTTCCGGCGCAGAACTCGGGGATTCCCATTGGCTGAAATAAGGTATAACGAGTGGAGTGGTTATTTCGAGAGAGGAAATATCGGGTAAAAGAGTATTGGCAGCGGTCAACATCAGGCTTATTCTCCTGGAAAAACCGGCCAACCCTTGCAGGCCAGCCGGTAAGGTCTATCAGAACGTTTCAACCAGCGTGAATTTCATCAGCAACAGTGGCATATCCGGGGCAAACATGTCGTAAGCCTCGAAGAAACGCTGCTGATCGGCGCGCCAGGAGGCCAGAGTACGATCGCCCTCGCCTTCGGCAAACGCGTGTTCTTCTGGTACCAGGTCGAAAGGCACCTGCTTCACTTCAGTGAGTTTCACGGCACAAACCGGGTTGTTACGCCCGTCGACCACTACGAATACTTCGCCAACTTCCGGCGTGCCTTCGTCGTCAAGATTGGCACAGGTCGCGGTTTTCACTCCATCGATAACCTTTTTTGCCAATTCATCAGCCAGCGCCTCGTTGTCACCAAAAGACCAACGCTCTGCGGCCTTGTACTTTTGCGGAATTTGAGGGAGCATAATTTATCCTTTTTATTGAGTCAGTCTACGGGCCTACCCTGTAAACATTAGCACGAAAATCTACCCTTTATTGCGAACACTTCACTGGCATAGTCTGCGGCCATTGACGCGTACTGCCGCTGTTATAAAGCACCTGTACGCCGCACTGGTGAGTCACGCGGGCCAGTGGTTTACCGGAGGAATCCAGCATCATCGACATTTTGGCAGTCGAGACAATTCCCACACCACTGTTAAACGCCGAAACTGCGGCAAACACAGGAGGGATAACAAAGTTGCCCTGCGCGTTAACGTAGCCATAATCCTGACCAACGCGGGCAAAAGCCAGCCCTTCGGAAATCAAGCCTAAATCAGTGAAATTTACTTCGGCGGCAGGATGCCCCTGTGCGTCAATCCAGGTTTTCATGCCGTCAGGTTTAGTCAGTACTGCCTGACTGCCCTGCATCAGACTGCCTATGCCGGAAGCAGTGATCGCAAGCTTGCCGGTGGCATCAACATAGCGCGTGGTTGCGTTGCCTTCATCAGCATCGTAAGACACTGACATATCACTGTTTGGCGGCAAGGCCCAGTCCCCCTCAGGCATCGCGGCAACTCGCACACCTTTTTCATCGATAAGTTCAGTACCCTGTGGCTGCACTCGTAGCGCGCGGGAATTGACAAAGGCGGAGCTTGGCACAATCTGTGGCTGAATCTGCCAAATGCCCTGCGCGTTGAGATAACCCACCTGCGGCTGGCGAGAGAGTTTAACCCAGTCGCCTACCGCCGAAATTTTGGTCTGTTGTTCGTGCAGCTCAATATCACCCCGGGCGTTGAACAACCATGACTGGCCTTCCGCCGAGGTTGCCAGAATACGACCATCGTTGAACTGATTGACGGTGAGCTCGTTGGTCAGATCAATACGAACCTGACCATTATTGGCAATAATTTTCGACTGTTGTGAAGAAACCGGCTCATCCGAAGACTCAGGCGGCGGAGTTAACTGCCACAATGCATCGTTGATGCGACGAACGCTGGCATACTCTGCGGGAACCAGCTGCTTGCCGCTGCTGTCGATAATCCCCCATTGACCGTTAGGCAACTGAACGTCTGCCAATCCGTTGGCATAGGTTCCCACTGACTGGTAGCCCGGAGCGGCTATCTGCCTGTGATTAATGACGTCATAAATGCCCCACTGCGCGCCTTCAGCAGCGGTTTGGCGGAAACGGAACCAACCATTGCCCACTGACTGCAACTCGAAGGCGTCAGGCAGTGCAAAATGTTTACCGCTGGCATCAATTGTGGTGAGTTTGCCGTCCTGATAGTCGAAGGCGTAGCCATTGACGAATGGCGCGATATTGTCTTCGGTAAGCGGAATAAGCGTTTTGCCTTGCGCATCAATTACGCCGGTGCCCTGCGCTGTTTTGACGATAAACTGCTGCGCCATGCCGCCCTGCGCCGATTCGCTGCTGTCAGCCGGTTGAATATCCTGCCATTTGTTCTCAAGCTGAACACTCCCGTCGGCACGGATAAATCCAGCCCCTGGCTTGCTGTCATCAGGATCCGGCCTGACCAGCGCCAGCGGAGAGTTACCCTCACCCGACGGCTGATTTAGTGGCTGAATGCGGTAATCGTTAAGCAGTGCGGCGTTTTTCGGGCCCAGCAGCGTTTTGCCATTGCTGTCGATAATATTGAGCAGTTGCCCCTGATCGTCATGCAGCCACAGACGGCCATTGATTACCTCTGCATTATTAACCTGCGCTAACCAGCTTACCGGCTGGTTGCCCCCAATCAAGGTGCCATCAGGTGAGATAATCGCATTAACTTTGTTCTGTTCGCCACGCGTAGTTAGCAGGAAACGCCCGGTTGGCTGGTCTAGCGGTACACTGCCTTTTGGCAGGGCGATAGGCTGTTTCTTACCGGGAACGTAAACTAAAACGCTCTCTTTCGCGCTGTTGTCGAGCAAGAATTCGGCCTGAACCGTCAGGGCGCTCACCGCGTCGTCACTTAAAGTCGCCAGCGAGTTACCGTTGTTGTCGAGCAAGTGGGTAGCATCGGCGCTTTTAGCCAGCCAGAACTGATCGTTGAGTGCCTTGACTGTCTGATAAATCGGTTCGACCAGGCTACCGTCCGAGCGGATCAGCTGAACGCCGGCCTGCACTTTTGCCTGCGCCAGCGCACTGTTGTTGTCACTGACGGTGATCGCACTAAATTGTGGATTAATGCGCCAGTCTAGATTTTGACTGGCAATACCAAAGCCTTTATCAGCATCACGGGCGATAAACAGATCACTTTGGCCGAAAGGCTGCACGACTTCCATCTTGTCGTTGGCAACGTGACGCTGTTCGTCCGGCGACAAAAGAACCGTTTTATAGCTCAGTGACAACCGCGCCGGATTACCATCGCTAAGCTGTACATCATCCACCAGCGCGTCCAGAGGCTTGCCGACTGTTTGGCCTTTGCGATTAATTATTTCGTTCTTACCGGCGTTGCTCACGACCGCAAGCTCTACCTGAGTAAAGTCAGCGGCCTTATCGAAGGTCGGCTGTATCGCCCATTTTCCGGCGGTATCGATATAACCCCATTTGCCTTTAAGCTTCGCGGCGGCGAGACCATAATGGAAGTCGCCTACCTGCTCGAATACCGGCTTGATGACCAGCTGCCCGCGGTTATCGAGGAACCCCCAACGGTGTCCGCTCATATCTTTGGCTAACGCGACGTCATCAATCGCCTGCTCGGCGTTAGGCAGAAAAACCGCAGCCCGGCTTTCATGCACTGGGCGAATACACAGGTTTTGAGTGGCTGGCTGCGCCAGTTCCGCACGCTGAGCATCATCAGTAATAATCGATGGCCTATAGCAGGAATAATCAGCATCGGCGGCGGCGGTTGGCAGAGAGACTGCCAGCATACTCAGCGTGCCGCCAACGGCCAAAACCTGGAAAACTGCACGCGATAACGGCTTCATTTTGCTTTTGCATGATTTCATCGGCTTCATTGTGCGCCTCCGGTTTGAGCTGGATTGGCGCAATTTACCGCTTTGGCAGGCCAGATTTGCTTGCCTTTGGCATCAAGAATTACCCGCTGATTACAGCGTAATGGCAACTGTGCCTGCACGGCACCGTCGGTATTAATTAGTTGCACCAGACCTTTGGCCGCCACCCACGCGCGCTGCTCGCTGAAGTCAGTGGCCCAATCGAATTTCGGCAAGATGGTAAAACTGCCCGCGCCGTTGATATAGCCAATTTGTGCCCCGTAGGTGTCCTGCTTGACGGCTCTGGCTCGGGTGTCCTTCATCGGGCCGACCTGAGTAAAGTAAGAGCCAATCAGCTGCTTGCCGCTGGCATCAATAAAACCGTACAGACCGTTGGCAGCGCGAACCGGCACCATGCCCTCGCTGGAGGCGCTGGCGTCAATGCTATTGAGGCCCGGATAACGCTGGATTTCGTTGCCCTGTGTATCAAACAGCACCGTCTCGCCGGTGGAATCGTCGTTCATCACCTCGCGATCCATTGAGGCCAATGGCAGTGCGCTGTCTTTGTCTGCCATTGGCTCCACGCCGTTGGCGTCGATGAGCGAGATACGTTTGTCGCTCAACGCGCTGGCCCAGTTCTGTGGTGTGACAAAGTTTAGCGGCGCGGAGTAAATAGGAGCAATCTGCCAGTCACCCTGGCTATCGATGGCACCAAAGTGCGGGCTAAAGCTCAGTAACGCCCAGACGGCGTCAATGCGAATCGTCTGGGGGATAATCTCTTTACTGACAACCGAGCGGCCGTCGTCATCCATTAGCGCCACGCCGCCGCCGGCAGGCTGAATCAGCCAGTGATCGTCGCCAATTTTTTGCGGGTTGCTCTGCAGATCACCGGCCAATAACAAACCAGTAACCGCGCTATAAAGGCTGTAACGGGTGTTACTGTGTTCACCGGGCTGATCGCCATCGGCCACCTCGAAAATGTTATCTCCGACCGGCTGCGGCTTGCCGCTACGAGAAGCATCGGGGGCTATCGCCCACTGTCCTTTCTCGTTGATTACGCCCCAACCAGCATCAACTTTCGCCAGCGCATAGCCATCCTGGAAAGATTCAAGCTGGGTATAGCGAGCCGGAATTTTGGCGCTGTTGCTGGCAAGATCCCAAATGCCCCAGCGGCGAGCATTATCGGCCCCTTCGGTGTACAGCAGACTCTCACCAGAAATACCCTGCGCGCTTTGCAGCACACGAGTTGGCACATCAATAACATTACCTTGCGCATCAATAATTTTGCGACTTTCGGCGTTCTTGTCATCAACTACGGTTGCCCAGGTATAGTTGCCATTAAACGCATCAATTTGTTTAAATTTGGGTTGGATCACCCACTGACCATTGCCGTTTACCGCACCCATTTGACCATTTTCGGTTTTCACCACCAGCGGCGCACCGCGGCCCGGGGCAATCAGCTCAGACCACTGCGGATCGGTGAAAATTTCACCTTGAGCAGTCAAAATCGCTGGAGTTTTCTTTTTATCAACCGGTGTCAGTAACGCGACAGGCAGATCACTGGATGGTGCGGCTGAATTATCATCAATACTGCGAGTATTAAGTGGCTGAAGTTTGAATTCGTTTAAAGCAGTCAGCGTGGTCTGAGTCAGCAGACCTACGCCATTGCTGTCAAAAATCTGTACCAGCTGTGGAGTTTTGGTTTCGCCGCTGCGGCTATCGGCCTGCAGAATCAGCAATTTACCGTTCTGTTTTAGCCATTGCGGCTTATTGGCTTTTACGTCGATAACCCGGTTGTCAGGACCGATCATCACTACGCCTTTACTGCCTTTGCCAATCAGCCAACTGCCCCAGGTTTGATAATCCTCCGCCTGCTCTGCGGGAATTTCCTGAGTTTTTTCTAATTTATTGTTGAGTAATTGCTGAGTATTGTTGGCATCCACCACCAGCCAACTGCCAGAAGCCAGCGGCTTGACCGACTTATATTGTTCCTTGCTCAGACTCACACCCGAACGATCGAGGAAGCTCCAGGTGGTTTTACCTTTAACCGCCACAACATCACCGTTGAGCAACGGCTCATTGCGAGTTTTGAGCTTCATCGGATCAATCGCCCACTCGCCGTTATCGTCCAGATAACCCCAATAGCCACTTTGCGCCGCATCGCGCTGCTGGGCCGGGATCAGGCCAGACTGCGGCTCATCGAGGTTCATCACGTCATCGGGGAGTGAAACCGAGCGGCCTGTAGCCGCGTTCCACAGTGCCGGAGAAACTTGCATTTGCACGCTTGCCAGTGGTTGGCCCTGTTTAAAGCCTTCTGAGTCGAGCGACGCCGCAAACGGCAGCGTTTTTATTACCGCCCCTTTGCTGTCAATCAGCGCCAAACGATCGTCAGTTACCACCAGTGCCGTACCTTTGGCATTAAAGTCAGTCGCACGGGTAAAACGCGCGGGTATAGCCAGGTTACCTTTTGCATCTATATAGCCAAACAGATCATCTTTCTTGACGGCGGCCAGTCCGTTGACAAAACCACGGGCCTGACGATAAGCAGGCTCGATTGCCATCTTGCCAGAGGTATCAATGTACCCCCATAGCCCTTGTTGCTCGCGGCCTGTGCCCATCAAGACCGGCGCCAGCCCCTGCTGAAAGGGTTGCTGACAGCTGTCGGCAGTTTTTGCATTGGCGCAGGCTTTTAACCAGGCCTCATCGGCGTGGGCCGGCACAGAAAATGCAGAACCCAGAACCAGTGCCAATGCACTGAAATTCATGACATGTTTTAGTGTTTCGGAATAAATCATCCGATTCCCTTTTGACTGAAAAATGATGAAAAGTTTGACGCTGGAACCCAAGTAGATTCACAAGGCACAGCTGGCAGCGAAAATACGATAATAATCAACTTCAATGGTTTGTTGTCCGCTGTTTCTTATAGGGTGTCAGCTTGCGAAAGAAAAAGCAGCTAATTTATTAGCTGGTAACCAATCAATACACTTTATAACGTTATAATCGTGTAAAAAACCGACATTTTACGCTTTTAAATGTTCAATAACGTATGATCTGTTTTCCAAGTTTTGGCGACCACCCCACAGGCTGCGCCTGCAGCGCCATTTCACAATATTCTCTTCTTAAATTTATAGCAGACGCAGGGTGATTATCCGTCCTGCGATTCCAGCGCCCACAGGCATTGCCAACGGCGCAGAGACATTGCATTCTGTGTTATGCATCACGCCCCTACCCGGCAGTACCGGGCTAATCCTCTTATAAAGAGAAAGACACCAGACATGACGACTAAAAACCTTTGCACCCTTGCTGACGTAGCCGATTTAGAACCCGGCCTGCGTGAAATTCGCCAACACCTGCACCAAAATCCAGAACTGTCTAACGAAGAAGCCAAAACTGCCGAACTGGTGGCTAAAAAGCTGCACCAGCTGGGCTTCGAAGTCACGACTGGCCTCGGCGGCTACGGCGTGGTCGGCTCACTAAAAGTAGGCAGCGGCACTCGCAGCATCGGCATTCGTGCCGATATGGATGCGTTACCTATCGACGAGCAAACCGGTTTGGCCTACGCCAGCCAGAACAGCGGGAAAATGCACGCCTGCGGCCATGATGGCCACACCACGATGTTGTTGGGCGCGGCTGAACAGCTGGCACGCAGCCGTAACTTTTCCGGTACCGTGCATCTGATTTTCCAACCGGCTGAAGAAATCGGTTTCAACAGCGGCGCTGAACGCATGTTGGCTGAAGGCCTGTTTGACCGCTTCCCATGCGACGCGGTGTATGGCCTTCACAATCACCCGGGTTATCCGGTGGGTAAGATGATGTTCCGCCCCGGTCCGTTTATGGCGGCCTGCGACACCGTTAACATCACAATCCACGGCAAAGGCGGCCATGCGGCTCGTCCACACATGACGGTTGACCCCATTTTGGTCGCCAGCAGCCTGGTCGTGGCGCTGCAAAGCATAATCTCGCGCAATATTGACCCTAATGAGACTGCGGTCATCACCATTGGTTCCCTGCACTCAGGCTTCGCGGCCAATGTTATTCCTGATTCGGCTCGTCTGGAAATGAGCGTGCGCTCGTTTGAACCCGGCGTGCGCAAGATTCTGGAAGACCGCATCAAGTCGCTGGTAACCAGTCACGCTGAAGGTTACGGGGCTCGCGCAGAGATTGACTATGTTCCTGGTTACCCTGTATTGGTCAACCACCAGCAGGAAACTGAATTCGCTACGCTGGTTGCTCAGGAATTACTGGGTGAAGAGAATGTCGTCGCCGACCTGCCACCGATTTCTGGCAGCGAAGACTTTGCCTATTTCCTGCAACAGAAACCGGGCTGTTTCTTGCGCCTGGGTAACGGTAACAGTGCGGTACTGCACAACCCGGCCTACAACTTTAATGATGAAAGCTTGCCGTTTGGCGTGGCTTACTGGACCCGTTTAGTCGAACGCTACCTGGCCAGGTAAGTTTCATTAACTCAGCGACAAAAACCAAACCAGTGCATGCCGAGATGAAAATGATTGGCATGCGCTGCGTTATAGTCAGGCCCGATGATGTTGCCAAAAAACGGGCAGCCCTCGCTGAATACCTGATGCAAATAACTCGACTCTTTCCCCTCTTTTTTCCAGCCTCTGGCAACGCCAATAGTTTCTCCTGCAGACATTTTAAATCCCGCGAGGTCTAATGCATCAGCGGTGGCATGCTCACTCAATCGGCCCTGTGCTCGATGGTAAACATTGCGACAGGCAAAACTTCCAAGATGATCGAGACGTACCAGTTTTTGCCCCAGCAGGCTATCGGCAAGCGGCGCTGCCGCCTGGGCAACAAACATGGTGGTGCTTACCGCTAATGGACAACTGGCCAGAAAGCTTGAACTAAGTGAGACTTTACCAAAATTGCGAATGCGCACTGCGCCCGTCAGCGGACACTGCCCAGAAGTATCACCGACAGTTTGAAAACTCAGGAATCCATCAGACTGCGCCCGGTTGAGAACGGCTAGACAGGCGTCAGGATTTTTACTTAATCGTCTGAGTTTATACTGAGTAATCAGCCCAGGGGGATCAGTAACGGATAACGGCGTGAAAGGATTGTATTGCGGAGGCAATTGTTGCGAGAGTCTGGGGAAAAACATGACTCCTGCAGTCAATATAATTAACGCGAAGAGGATATAGCGCATACTCTTTGCTCCTCTGGCGACAATAGAATTCCGAATTTTCTATTATAGTGAAGGATATGCGATTTACTTTAAAAGAGGTCAAGATGGAAGCAAACTCTGAAAATGCTGTAGCCATTCAGGCAAACATTGTGGCCATCGGCGGTGAAACTGAGGCAGATTTACAGCAAATCACGCCTATCGACGCCTATATTCTATCCTTAACGAATAAAGACGATCCGCAGATACTTTACATCTCTACCGCAAGTGGAGACGTGCCGGAAAGAATCGAGCAGTTTGAGAAAAAATTTGTTTCTGCTGGGCACAAGGTACAAATCCTTTCACTATTTCGAGCGCCCTACCATACCGTTAAACAAATAGATGAACTCATCTCGCAGGCCGACGTCATCTTTGTAGCGGGTGGCAATACCCGCGCCATGCTGGCAGTGTGGCGCGAATTTTCCATCGACCAGCAACTCAAATCCGCCATGCGTCACGGCACAGTATTATGTGGCGTCAGCGCGGGCGCGATTTGCTGGTTTGATTTGGGGCATTCCGATTCTGGTGGAGGCTATTCGCTGATACCTGGAATGGGGCTTATCACCGGCGTAATGTGCCCGCATTTTGGATCGGAAGAAGGACGAGAAGAGTCATTTACCAATCTGCAAAAAGAGCAGAGTATCTTTCCGGCCTATGCCGCTGATGATGGCGTGGCCTTGCATTTCCGCGATGGTAAATTGCATGGCATCATCACCACCGACTCAGCTAAAGACGGCAAGTCGCTGATTATGCTGAACGATAGCGATCGGCCCACTGTTGAATAGTTTCATCACCAAAATGTGCCAGAATGACTTTAAACCAGGCAGTGAAGTGCGCAGGGTTTTGCTTGATGGCGGTGAAAACGTCAGCCACCCGCATCCATTTCCATCCTTCAGCTTCTTCCGGGTTCAGATTTGGCATCTGGTCGAATGAGCCAATAAAAGTATGATTATATTCATTTTCCACCAGACCGTTGGACACGTCTACGCGATAAAGAATTTGATCAACCTCGTTAAGTTCGCAGGTAAACCCCATCTCCTCAAACAGCCGGCGCGTAGAGGCTGCATGGTTACTTTCACCGGGACGAGGATGCCCGCAGCAGGAGTTTGTCCACAATCCGCCAGAGTGATACTTGCCACTAGCCCGCTGCTGCAGCATTAATCGTCCCTGACTATCAAAAATAAACACCGAGAAAGCACGATGCAGCGCACCCTGGCGGTGAACCTGCAGCTTGGTACCGACTCCGACATTATTATCATGTTCGTCAACCAGAATCAGCCGTTCTTCTAGCACATTATTTTGAATCATCAGGGACATAACTTTAATTCACTCTTGTCAAACTGTAACGTTGTGCGCTATTCAACCCTGTTTCATAAGTTTGCGGCGTACCGTCCAGTTGTATGGTCATAGCTTTATCTAGCGGTGTGATAGCACATGAAAACTTCACTTTCAGACTATGAGTACCGTTAGGCACATAGAGATCCGCGTACTGATTTTTCTGCAGCCCGGCAACTTCTTTGTTATCCATATATACGATCAAAGGACAGCTTTCGTCGAGGATGGACCCCGCAATCTGCGGTTGGCGATGAACGCGAATTTTAGTGGTACCGGGTTTTTGACTAGCATAGGCTTGCAACACCTGCTGCGTGGGTTCATAAGGACCAGCAGAACAGCCCGCCAACACCAATGCAGCACAAACAAGTATAAACTTTCGCACTTTTAAGCCTCCACGAATTAACCAAGATGAATCCATCGCCAATGTAGCGATATAAAGTTACAGAGCTAAACCGTGGCAGAGTAGTGGTTGCGCATAAATCAGCGGTATCTGATTTCAGCTGTGCCAACACAGATAAGGCTACCGTCAGCACAGCGAATAAAGAAGAAGTGTAATGTAACGGAAGTTGAAAATTTAAAATTCTCTTATGGTGCGTTTCCCAGAATATTCCCGCTCCGAAACTCCACATGGCCGCCGGGCTGGAAGTGATGCAGCTGAAACTCTTCGCGCCCCAATGGGATCACTTTTGTTATTTCACCCTCGAAATTACCGTCGTAAGCCTCGGTAATCAATGCCTCCAGCCGATAACTAACTGGCGGAATACCCACGGGAAAACTGACTAATGTGACTTTATCACCCAACCCAAACTGCGTCAGCAGTTGTAATGGAGCCTGTTCAAACATTGCTTCGCTCATTTTTCAGTTCCTTTTGGATGAGAAAATCGCACGATGAAAAACTGTCTATTGCAGCTTGTTACGGCGGTATTAACTTACAACATTGTTAGCGTAGAACATTTTGTATTTTTTATTTGCGGTACAGATTTGGTTTTCCAACATTCAAGGGCTAAAACCTTAATGAGAATAATTATCAATTCAAGCCTTATCGAGGAACTCGTCGAAGTATTAACTGACAGCAATCTGCGTGGACATTGTACTAGTCAAGAAAAACTGGCCACATCTCGCATATTTTCGATGGACGAAAACCCCTTTAATTTCAGTTAACTTAACAAACTTGGGATTTCGTTTAAGAAAAGTTAATTAGCACAAAATGCCCCACCTAAAGTTGTACAACTAAGATTTTTTGTATAACTTTACCAAGTGCTCCTCTGGGGCAAGTAACGAAGATGCTTTGCATTGCCACTGAAGGTGCTATTTGATTTCCATCTTCAGTGGTATTTTTTTTGATACTTATAGGGTTACAAACATGTCTCAAATAAACAGCGTCGAGTTAGGTGGATCCCGTTTCAATTCCACAGTCTACATAAGCGAATCGGATGTTATCCAGGACATAAAAATAGAATTAGCATCGAGCGGACGGTTGGTAAACAACAAGGCCATTATGATCAAACTTCTTGAGCGTTTAGAGACAGAAAAAGATGTCGTACAGTCAGATATCTTCCGCAACGCACTTGAACACGTGGTCTATCGCACTCCAGATGATTTGATATGATGACACACATCACAAGGTAGGATTAGTCGTATACCTTGTGATGAATACTGCCCCTTCGGATTATTTACCTGCATTCCCCAATCAATATTTTCCAGCATTTTCATCTGAACATTCAACCTTAATCGATTGGTGGCTCGAACCATCGGCCATTGCCGGTGCATTCAATGTAATCAAGCATCTCGCGCTTATCCGTGCCATCAAAATCACAGTTAGACGCGAACGGCTTGAATTGGAGCAATACAGAACTATTAAGCTCGCGGCTAATCAATTACCTCAATGGTTCAAAAATGACTAACAAATAGCTTGATACAAAGGGGAAAGAGTACATCATGCTTTAAAAAGACCGAATATGAAAATTAGTGGAAACCTCAGGATAATTCTGCAATTATTCGTTATAAATAAATAATTAAAAAATATCGAAGCTGAATCTCGGCCATTATAATCGATGCATTATAAGACAAGGTTACTCATTATTGGCAATAGAACTATAGTAATCAATATGTTAGATGTCGCTTTCTTAGCTCTCTGGCGAATGTTAGTTTAGATAACCCGTGCAAACTAGTCAAAGCTACTCCAGCACCTACAGAGACTATATACAAGACCAATAGCCATTTATTAAGTAAACTCAATGTTAAGAATTTCGCATAAGCTCTTTCTGGTAGTAAGACATTGAATGTTAGTGGGAGAGTAGCTAAATAAGCTCCGCCAAAATATAAGGTCACCCTCACTAGCTCAACTAATCCTCGATATAATTTAAATTTATGCCTTGGTGCCTTCCACTCAAATGAAAGGGGGGAAGGTCTTATAGTCAGTAAGCTACTACACTTTCTAAATAAATCTATATCGCGAGTAGGATCTTTACTTTTAATTAGTGCTATGCGTTGTGCTTTCGTAAGAAACAACTCTTTAGTTATTGCAGCATAACCATATTCAACTGAAAGTTCTTTAAGATGCTCTTCCCCTGATATTTTATAAAGCTCATATGAAAACTTACTTAATTTTTTTTGTTTATCAAAAAGACGGTCGCTTGGAAAAACCCAACCTTTGAATAATGCAACAACAGCGATTAATGTAGTAATAAATGGAATTATATACTTAACCAGTGGTGATAAAATTTCTTCCATGATTATATTTCCTTTTAATTTTATATGCATTAATTATGAAATTTCTAACATTTCTGCCCATTTATAAGGATCGACATCCTCACCTGTTTCTTTAAAATGATATCGACTTCAATCCTATCTAGATGAACGATCTCATTTTTCGCGCTAAGTGGCAACATCCTTTTGAAGAGTATTCATCATATTTAAAAACGTCTAAATTTCTAAATTCATATTCATCTTTTGCATTGATATTTAAGAAAGATATTTGGCTCATTATTTAAAATCATGCTGTGGAAAAAAATTATTAGAGAAGTTTTTCTTGCTTTAAGCTGTATATTTTGAACAGAAGGTTCTTAATCCTATTCTATTTCGCAACATAATATATTATCTATTTCGTAGACTCTTAAAACCTCTTTATGTTCACGAAATAGATCTTCATTAGGTGCCATTCGTTTGTTGTATAATCGATTAGCGTAATGGATGACACTCCAGCCAATCAAAAATATAATGATACTTATGGGCAGGCACTCAAGAATATCGCTCACTGCTCCTGCTATAAAAAAATAGATAAATGAGAACAACGATTTTACTATTTTTCTAAAAACATCTTGTATCTTTTGAAATATATGACTAATCACCCAAATTGCAAAAGCGAATGAGACAACAATAATTATAGCTTACATGCTTATTCCCTTTAAAATTTATACTCTAATGCAATTATGACTTTATCTGTTGCGGCAACTTCATCGATACCACAACTGAAACTTGAGCCATTATTCATAATGCTTATTTTTACCTGGCAAAAAAATATCATCATAAATGTCGTACTTGTCGTCAACTCGCAAAATCCAACATCCATTACTTAAATCTTTTACGCCTAAATCTACTAACCAAGATCCTGAGTTATTATACACAAAATTAGGGTCTGAAAAATTATTAGAAACGAAACTTAAATCGGCTTCCCAATAACCTGCATGTTCAAGATTACCGCCATTTAAAATCATTTTTGGGATGGCAAATCCACTTTTGAGGCTACTGATTTGCTCTCCCTTTCTTGTTGCAAGTCATTGCAGAGAACCCCCTGTATTCAATGTACAAGCGATCACCACTTCACCTTGGAAATAATCGCCTCTTATGCATGTACTGATTGTTCTAGTAGAGATGCCAAGCAAATCCTACAACTCTTTTTGTATGCTAAAGCCGTAGGCGTCAAACATACGAGTTAGCATGACCTTTATACCTAATGCCAAAATCTCGTCTAAAAGAGGTTTATCCTTATTGAGCTTGCCCATCCCTTTAAAACTTGCTTTTGCAAGTTCTTCATTAAATAACAAGTTAGCATCTGCCCTTGTATCCAAGGCACATTGTACAATTGCATTGCATAGGATCTGCACGCGCTGGAGCCAACCTGCAATATTACTCTTTGCTATTCCTAGGTGATTAGATGACCCACGCTCTGCGCCACACGTTTGCCAGCCACTTCATGATGGCCGGTGGCAATATCATCGTTTTACAACGCATCGTTGGACACTCAGATATCAGGGTAACCATGCGTTATGCGCACTTTGCACCGGACCACTTAGAAGACGCATTAACCAATAACCCATTATCGATTTTAGGGGCGAAAATGTCTGTCAAAAATGGTAATCAATTGAGCATGTCGAAGGTATAAATATCTTCTGAAAGTAATTAATTCCTGCGTAATTAAATCCGCTGTAGATGAACACTTCAATGTAATTATGCTTTGGTCATCAACCATCATCAGGAGGCCACACTCGTTATGCAAGGATCTATAACGACGGAAGAGCCGGGAAGGCTTTATGCTTTTAAGTCACCGTTGCAGCCAGGCAACTATTTTGAACTTCCTCCGCGTAATGTGCCTCTTGATTCGAAGCCTATTCTCGATGATGAGTCTTGAATGTGTATTGGCTACTCTGTAATGCAGGCTCCTGGGTTATGGCGTATTTATGACAGCAGTGGCATTTTTATTCGTTTGGAAGAAGCCCCGCTTGAAACACCTCTGATCGATCCTACCGATATAGCACTGCTCGCATTTGGCGCTTTTCGCCTTATTAGACTTGGAAAAGCGTTGCTTGAAAGTTGAGTCAAAGCAGCGGCTAGATTCGCTATGGTGTCAGAACAGCAGATTCATTAAAAAAACCCGGCTTATTCCGTTATGAAAGTCGAATGTATAGACTTGTGGAAGACAAACAAAACAAAGGCAAGTATATCTATAAGTTATATCGTCTTGAGGTTGTAGTCAGAGAGAAAGGTAATCCCCCCTAAAAACCGGTGTGTCCATAAGTAGAATTTTCTCGTAATCTGAACCAGAGAGTGCTAATTATGACCGCATTATGGTGTGGGTTGAATTTTCAATTCCACAACTGAAAACCCAATTCTCGGCAGAGTTTATGGCTGGCGATCTTGAGACTATCAAAGAAGAATTGATTGGGTTATACCAATCTCTTAAGAACCAAAAGAAGAGTGATAAAATTGTTTTCAGCAGTGTTTTTGAACAAGTAATGTTGACCTTTTATCCTGATGAATCAACGGGCTCTGTTGCCTTAGAGATGGTATTAAAACCTGAAAACAATGTTGAAAGCATTACGTTAACTGACTTGATCGGTATTGATGAAAGTTACTTCCCGGCTTTGCTCAATGATTTGGACGAACTGATTAACTGGCAAAACTAGGCCAATCTTGCACTAAAGTTCACAGCATACAACTGCCCTAAAAAACCATGCCTTAACCAATAATCCGTTATCGATTTTGGGGGTGAAAACAGCGGGTAAAAGTGGCGGCAAAATGGCGGCAGAGATTCTTTCTGGGTACAATACAGGGTAACTCGGTGAGGTTAAGTAGTTAATTTTATTACAAGTGATTGATTTGGATAGAGGGCAAAAAAAAGACCGAATACGATTCCTATATTCGGTCTAGGGAAATGGCTCTTGGGAGAGAGCCGTGCGCTAAAAGTTGGCATTGATGCAGGCGGTTAAGCCTTACATGTTAAAGAGTAGTTGAGGTGTGATGCTTTTCCAGCCACTTTGACGTTAAGTGATAATAACTTTAGGAAATGAGTTTAGATTTGTGACCACAACCTCAAAACCAACCATTTAAGATTCGAAATTGGCTTCAAAAATCGTTATTAAGAAGGGATTTTGCGCATTGCCAATCAGAGGCCAACACAGTCAGCCCCTGGACATAATTCAGCATTTAACAGAGGGTTTCTGCTCGTTCGATAAACGGCGCGAGGCTCATTTTATGGCCCGGGTTATTAGGATCATCAAGTTGGATAGTGTTCAACGGTAGTGCAGTGGTCAAGCCTTGTTTTACCTGCTGAATAGCGATGTCATTTAGCGGATACTGAGCCAGGGTGCTGTCGTTAATTACGTACAAAGCTTTGCCCGGTCGGCACTGAAGCATCACTTCTTCACGGGTAAATGCCCATGTTTTGCCATACTCCAGGCGGCTAACGGTGACAACTTGCGGTGCCGCAAAGCAGCTGGCCGACAGGGTAAACAGCAGGCACCCAAGTAGTATTTTCTTCATGACTCTTCCTCGTTTAACTTTCTAATTCATTCTTGCAGCGAAAGGCACTAAGCCGATTTAATTGGGCGATAGGGTAGCAAAAAGGCTGACCAACGCAATCACCAAAAGGGCCAATCCGAACTCAGCCCAGCAAATAACCATCATGCGCTTTTGGGCCAACTGTGTGTGCATCGCCAGCTTTGGGACCAATCGATAACGGTTATAGACTGCTATTAGTACCATTAGCGCCACCAGCAAGACTTTACAGACCAGCAGCAATTCATACGGCGAATGCATGTTAATGGGCCATCTCTGCAGTATAAAGGCGCTATTTATTACCCCGGTCAATATCACTAGCGCGACAGCGATGTGCCCATAAGTGGAAAATCTCAGCAGAGTCAGGATTGCAGCCGGACGTGTCGCGGGTTGATGGGTAAATGTCATACAGGTCGTCAAGGGGATCAGACTTCCAAACCAGTAGCCAGCACTCAGTAAATGTATGGCGTGGTTAATTCGTTGCAATACGCCTAATGAGCCCTCAAGCATGGCCGCGTGCCCAATTAGCGCCTGGCCTATCAGCAACCCGATACTGAGCAAAATCAATAGCAGATAACGCCAAGGCAAGCCATCAATCAGCACCAGCAACAATGCGAAAACGGCCATCAGCATATGCCAGCGCCAAACGTCGCCAAAAGTGGTCGTGAGCACCAGCATCATGACGTTAAGGTTGATGGTATCGGGCCAGCCATTCCCCATTACCCCGGCCTGGATCGCCAGCATCACAAACGCACTGAATGCTGAAACAACGGCTGAAGCGGTAATTAGCGTCTGGTTTTTACGCGCCAGTATTGAAGTGAAAACTTCAGGCGACAGCAGGCGGGTAAAAACGCAGGCGCCAAAAAGTTGCATCACCGAAACGAAATGCACAAAACGGCAAATGACAAAAAGTGACGCCAGGCTCATAGGATTATTTCACAGTAAAGCTGTATTCACCTTGGGTCTTATGGCCGTCTACGGAAACAACGTGCCAAGAAACCAAATACTTTCCGCTGGTTAGCGGTGTTGGCAGCGCAATCAAAACTTGAGTGTTATCTTTGGCAGCCAGTTTGAAATCACCGGTTTTCACTGACTTATTGTCAGGACCACGTAGTTCGATTTTACTGAAATTTGGCTCAACGCCTTCGCTAAAACCGAGCGTAAGTTCAGTGGGTGCCACGCTAATTTGGCTATCTGCGGCTGGGGTCTCGGTTTTTAGATGCGCGTGAGCAAAAGCCTGTTGTGAAATCAAACCTGCGGCTAATACGCAGGCAGAACTGAGAATACGCAAAGACTTCAGTTTTTTAATAGACACAATTTATCCTTGGCTAGTGAATATGAAAATTTCACGCGCAACTTTAGCGCAAACTGTCGCCGGGATCTGTGAAAATTGTTATGTAAACAAAGATGAGAAGCATGAATAGACTATTTTCGCACAAAAAGCCAAGGCTGAGATACTAATAATCTTATGATTAATAAGGATAAAAAACGCAGAGCCCTTTTAGGTTGCTCTGCGCTTGGTCTTAATTACGAAAATCGATTATTGTGTTTAAATCACACCACCGGTGATTGAGCGACAATTTCCTTCAAATCTTTATCGACGAGGAACAGGCCGTTTCCGGTATCGCTAACCAGGCCAAGTTTGTCCAGAACAGACTTGAACAGGGTCTCTTCTTCATGCTGCTCGGCAACATACCATTGCAGGAAGTTGAAGGTCGAATAATCTTTAGTGGTCATTGCCAGATCGGCAAGTTTGTTGATCTCTTCAGTGATCAATTGCTCGTGTTGATAAGCAAGATTGAACACGTCGGCCAGTGATTCGAAATCTGAGCGTGGTGCCTGAATTGTGCCCAGTAACGGCAGAGCACCAGTGTCACTCACGTATTTGAACAGGCGCTGCATGTGAGTCATTTCTTCACGGGAGTGTTCCATCATAAAGGCAGCAGCACCTTCATAACCTTTATCACTACACCAGGCACTCATCTGCAAATATAAATTAGCTGAATAGAATTCCAGATTCAGTTGGTCATTAAGCTGTTTGATCATATCTTCTTTAAGCACGATGAATCTCCAGAATTTAATAAAATTAAATTTCTTATTCGTTATATTGCATTATTTGTGAGCATTATGCACAACTCGAATTAAAATAAAAAGCCTTGATTAAACTAATATAATTAAAATCAAAGAATAATTTTAACTTACTGATTTACATCGATTTTATTTTCCATAAATAATAATTAAGTTGTTATTGATAATTATTTACAACAATAAATTCCTATTAAAAAGAATCATTCTTATTTCGATTTATTATTTATTTATCTAAATATCACCCATTAACATTCGTTCTCAAAAGTGAATATAAATGATTGATAATCTCATTTAGATTTAATTGTTCTCGATAAGGCCCTCTTGAGGCATTCACCTCAGCCTCTGGCTCTTGTACAATACAAGCATGAATGGCTGTTAACACCCCATGAGCAGGAAGAGATAATGAATCGTAATCTGGCGGAAACCAGTAAAGAAGAGATGGATAAAATTAACGTTGATTTGGCAGCCTCCGCAGTGGCATTTAAAGAGCGCTATAACATGCCGGTGGTAGCAGAGATAGCCGAACGTGAGCAAGTAGCCCATTTGCGCGACTATTTTCGGGAACGAGTGGCGTTTTATCGTGCGGAATCACATAAATATTCCCGCCTGCCTTATGAGCCGAAACAAAAATAATCGGCTTTATGGCGCAGGCGAGAATAAAGGATCATGTGCGGGCGAATTTCTGGTTGGCGCGGATCAGTTGATCAAGAATGCCGGGTTCATTAAACGAATGCCCTGCCCCTTCGATGATGTGTAATTCGGCTTCTGGCCAAGCCTGTGAAAGATCCCACGCATTTTGCAGTTGGCAGGCCATATCGTAGCGCCCGTGCACAATCACTGCAGGAATGTGGCGAATCTTTTCAACATCACGCAGCAGCTGGTCATCGGAATCCATAAAGCCCAGATGGGTAAAATAGTGGTTCTCGATGCGGGCAAAAGCCAGTGCAAAATCATCTTCGCCAAAGGAAGCCGAGTCTTCTGTCGGCAATAGGGTCACGGTCTCCCCTTCCCACAAGCTCCAGACTTTTGCTGCCTCAAGTTGAACGGCGCGATCGCCGCTGGTCAGGCGCGCACGATATGACGCGATCACATCTTTGCGCTCTTCTTCAGAAAGAATCGACAAAACGTTCTGCCATTTTTCGGGGAAGAAACGTGAGGCTCCGTCCTGGTAATACCACAGCAGTTCCTGCTTTCTAATGGTAAAAATGCCGCGCATAACTAATTCACTGACGCAGTCGGGATGCTTTTGCGCGTAGGCCAACGCCAACGTCGATCCCCATGAACCACCAAACACCAGCCATTTTTCGACACCGGCCATCTCACGCAGTCGTTCAATATCTTCTACCAAATGCCAGGTGGTGTTATTTTCAAGACTGGCATGGGGCAGCGAACGTCCGCAGCCGCGTTGATCAAATAGCATCACGTCGTAATCGTTGGGATCAAAAAGCTGGCGATGAACCGCCGAACAGCCGCCGCCTGGACCGCCGTGAAGAAATACCGCCGGTTTACCTTTTGGGTTGCCGCTGCGCTCCCAATAAATCTGATGGCCATCACCGGTATCCAGCAATCCACTGGCATATGCTTCCCGAGGTAAATACAACCCTTTCAATTTAGGCATGACATTTCCTGTTGTTTTTTCATTCCAGTGTATTGATTTGCTTGCTCGTCTTAATAACAGCGTATCCAGCGAGAGGGGTCAATCTCCTTGCACTCTCAATACTAAAAAAGCGGGATATTTTCGATTAACAGCACATTAAATCAGCGCCACTGTGCAGATAATAAGCGCTTGGTGTTGCCAAATAAAAACAACCGCTGTCATAACAACAGATTGTTGAAAAAAAGCCGCTCTTCTATTGCAACTTTACTCAAATAGGCAGTAAATAGCATAGCAACCCAATCCAACCCGCTATAGAGAGGCCTGTATGAGTAAAGGAATGGATAGCAAAAAAAATGCGAAGAAAAAGCCATTGAAAACCCCAGCTGAGAAAAAAGCAGATAAAAAGGCCAAGAAGGCTTCTGCTTAACACATGACTTCGTATCAAGATAAACCCGCCTAACGCGGGTTTTTTGTTAAAAGGCCCGAGCTAAAAAACATCTGAGAGTAACCAATGAGTGACTTTATTATTGCTGCAGCGCAAATCACCTGCCTGGCTGGTAATATCGAAGTAAATATCAATCGCCATGTACAAGCCATCGCGCTCGCCGCCTCGCATCGTGTAAACCTGCTGATTTTTCCCGAACTGTCATTAACAGGCTATGAACCTGATTTAGCCCGCAAGTTAGGTCTGACTTTGCAGGACTCCCGTCTCGAAACCTTGCGAAATCTGGCAAAAAATCATGAAATGACGATTGTAGTTGGCGCTCCTTTATGCTGCAACGATGGTGATGCTCTCTATATTGGCGCTGTCGTGTTTGCCCCCGACGGCACTCTTTATTCTTATACCAAGCAGCATCTGCACGACAGTGAAGAAGACTTTTTCACTGCCGGTCAGGGCGGTCCACAGCTTAACGTCAGTGGCAAAGTTTTGGGTCTGGCAATCTGTGCAGATATCGGTTTCGCATCTCATCCACAGTTTGCGGCCGAGCACGGGGCTGAAATTTACGCTGCCGGAGTGCTTGTCTCAGAGCCTAGCTATCTGCGCGAAAGCGAGATGATGCGCAACTATGCCGAAAAACACCGCATGACTGTCGTGATGGCAAATCATTGCGCTCCGACTGGGGGATGGGTTCCGGCCGGTAAAAGCGCGATTTGGTCCGAGCAGGGACATGTGATTGCCGTGGCTCCGGCTAATCAGGACGCCATTACCCTCGCCAGGCAAACTCAAAACGGCTGGCAAGGACAGGTTGAGCTGTTAAGCTATCAGGGGACATAAACCATCAGGAGCAAAGCATGACTTTTAGGGTGATAGATACAGAAACCTGTGGCTTTAACGGCGGTGTGGTGGAAATTGCCTCTGTCGATGTGGTCGACGGTATCATTACTCAGCCCATGAGCGATCTGGTCTGTCCTGACCGGGAAATCAGCCCGCAGGCAATGGCTATCCATCACATTACTGAAGAAATGGTGGAAGACAAACCGCGCATTGCCGTTGCGGTTAGAAGGTATCAAAATCATCCCTTCTATGTGGCTCACAATGCAGCCTTTGATCGCGCAATGCTGCCTGAGATGAACGGTCAGTGGATTTGTACGGTAAAACTGGCGCGTGAAGTGTTCCCCAATCAGCCAAGCTATAGCCTGCAAAATTTGCGAAACAGCTTGCAACTCGACACCACGCCACCGGCACATCTGCATCCACACCGCGCATTGTATGATTGCTATGTCACGGCCTCGCTGCTGCAGCTGATTTTAAAAGAGACAAGTTGGAGCGCGGAAGAGATGGTCGCACTTGTTGACCGCCCTACTCTGTTACGCACGCTGAAATTTGGCAAATATCGTGGGCAGAAAATTGCCGAGATAGCGGCGCAAGATCCGGGCTATCTGCGATGGATGCTGAAGTCGATCGACAACCTGAGTGCCGACATGCGCTACAGCCTGAAGTATTTTTTACAGAACTAACGGGCTGCGGAACTAAGCAGAGGTTGAATAAGCAGAAGTTGAAAGTAAAAAGAGGCAGGGAGAACCGCCTCTTTTTTATTGACCGTGACTAGTGAGTAAACCCTGAGTAATACCTGAGTAATACCTGAGTAACCCTGAGTTTACCTTAGCAGGTCTTATTTTGGCTGGCTTAGCGCAATCACGAAAGCGTATTCCATCGCGATATCTTCGTAAGCCTTGAAGCGCCCCGATTTACCGCCGTGTCCCGAATCCATGTCGGTGTACATCAGCAGCTGATTATCATCGGTCTTCAAGTCACGTAACTTGGCGACCCACTTGGCCGGTTCCCAATATTGCACCTGAGAATCGTGCAGACCGGTAGTGACCAGCATGTGTGGATATGCCTGCGCTTTTACCTGATCGTAAGGGCTATATTGCAGAATATAGTCGTAATAGGCTTTATCATTTGGATTGCCCCACTCGTCATACTCGCCGGTAGTCAGCGGGATTGACTCGTCAAGCATGGTGGTGACCACATCAACGAATGGCACCTGCGCAACAATACCGTGATAAAGCTCGGGTGCCTGGTTAATCACCGCGCCCATCAACAGGCCGCCCGCGCTGCCGCCCATCGCATAAACTTGTTCGCTGTCGCCATATTGCCGAGCAACCAGCTCACGGGTAACGTCGATAAAGTCATGGAAGGTGTTCAGCTTGTTAAGCAGTTTGCCGTCGTCATACCACTGCTGACCGAGATCGGCACCACCGCGAATATGTGCCAGCGCAAATACGAAACCGCGATCCAGCAGGCTCAAACGGCTGCCGCTGAACCCTGGATCCATGCTGCTGCCATAGGATCCGTAAGCATAGATCATTAGCGGGTTGTGCCCAGGCTTAAAGGTATCCTGTCGATAGACCATTGATACTGGCACCTTCACGCCGTCGCGAGCGCTTACCCACACGCGTTCGCTGCGATAGTTGGCAGAATCAAAATCTTTAACTTCCTGCTGTTTCAGCAGCTTGCGTTCATCAGTATCGAGATCCAACTCAAACAATGAGCTGGCAGTGGTCATGGAAGAGTAACCATAACGCAACTTGGAAGTGTCGGGATCAGGATTGAATGACAGCCAGGTCACATAGGTCGGATCGTCAAACTTCAGCGATTTTTCTTCACCGCTCTGCCAGTGGATTTGACGCAGATGGGTCAGGCCATCCTGACGTTCTTCGATAACCAGCCAGTCGCGGAACAGGCTGAAACCTTCGAGCATCACCTCGTCGCGCGCAGCGATCAGTGTCTGCCAGCTGGCTTCATCGGCAGTTTCGCTCTTATAAAGGCCAAAGTTTTTACCGTCTTTATTTGAACGGATATAAAAATGACCCAGATAGTGATCAAAGGCGTATTCATGATCTTTGCGACGCGGCACAAACATCACCGGCTCTGCCAGCGGATTATCGGCGTCCAGCAGCAACACTTCAGACGTCGTGGTGCTGTCGAGATGGATCAGGATATAACGCTCGGAAGTAGTTTTATCCAGCCCGACATAAAATGTGTCGTCTTTTTCTTCGTAGATCAGCACGTCATTGGCCGGATCAGTGCCGACTTCATGGCGATAAACCTGATAAGGCAACAGCGTGGTTTTATGCTTGCGCACATAAAAGATAGTTTTGGAATCGTTGGCCCATTCGGCACTTCCTGAGGTATTACTCAGAACTTCCTCAGACCAGCTGTCATCTTTCAGGTTTTTAACGCGAATATCATACTGGCGTCGTGACAGAAAATCTTCCGCTACCAGCAATTGAGCATTGTCAGGGCTGACATCGAGGCCGCCGAGGGTATAAAACTCACGATCGGCGGCACGTTCGTTGCCATCAATCAGCGTTTGCCAATGCTCGGTTTCGCCTTCCGGCTGGCGGAAGTAAATTGCATATTCGTTGCCCGGCTCATAACGAGTCTGATACCGATAACCATGTTTAACATAAGGAACGGAGTGATCCTGCTGCGCAATACGGTCAACCATTTCCTGATACAGTTTTTCACGCAGCGCCTGATGCGGTTGCATCGCCTGCTCGGTCCACGCGTTTTCAGCTTGAAGATAATTTAATACGTCTTCATTGCTGCGCTCGTCATCGCGCAGCCAATAATAATCATCTACGCGAGTGTCGCCGTGCATAGTCATCGGAAACGGACGTTTTTCAGCCTTTGGAGGTGTCATCATTGTTGGGTGTTGCTCCTCTCGATTATTTCAGTTCGCGATCGAATACTTTACAGGTTAGCGGAGCAAAACGGCTTTGCAGTTTTTGCCTTTGATCTTGCCTTCCTGCAAACGCTGCAGGGCTTTCTTGGCGCTGTTTTTGCGAATCGCGACGTAGGCGTGGATCGGGAACATATCAATTTTGCCAACTTCAGCGGCGGTCAGGCCAGCATCACCGGTTAATGCACCGAGAATATCGCCCGGACGGATCTTGGCTTTACGGCCACCGTCAATGCACAGGGTCAGCATTTCAGGTTCCAGAGTGGTCGCTGGCGCGGCAAGAGCCTGAGCGGCTGGCTGCCATTTAAAACGCTTATGAGTGTAGTCTTCGAGCGCGTTGACTCGCCCCATTTCCTGCGGCGCAACCAGGCTTATGGCAAGACCGCTGGTTCCGGCACGCCCGGTTCGGCCCACGCGATGCACGTGCACTTCTGGATCAAAAGACAGCTCGTAGTTAATGACCAGACCTAGCTGTTTGATGTCCAAACCGCGGGCGGCGACGTCGGTTGCAACCAGCACGCGGCAGCTGCCGTTGGAGAAACGCACCAGAACGCGGTCGCGATCGCGCTGTTCCAGATCACCGTTCAGCGCCAATACGCTGATGCCTTTGCTGGCCAGTGTGTCGGCTACTTCCTGACAATCGCGCTTGGTATTGCAGAACACCACGCATGACGTTGGCTGATGCTGATACAGCACTGCGGCCAGCAGCGACAAACGGCTGTGGCGATCGGCTTCGATGAATACCTGCTCGATATCGGCAACGTCTTCACCGCCTTCAATTTCAACATTGAGAGGCTGACGCTGAAACTTGTCGCTGATGCGCTCGATGCCCGCCGGATAAGTTG
Organism: Serratia sp. M24T3; assembly: GCF_000257645.1. Lineage (GTDB taxonomy): Bacteria > Pseudomonadota > Gammaproteobacteria > Enterobacterales > Enterobacteriaceae > Rouxiella. Next base: position 50,102 of record NZ_AJHJ01000005.1, on the reverse strand, counting down.
CGGAAAATAGCAGTGTTTGGCGCGATGGCGGCGTATAGCTCACCACGTCTTCAATATCTTCGCTAAATCCCATATCCAGCATGCGATCGGCTTCATCAAGCACCAGCACTTTCAGCTGATCCAGCTTCAGCGTGCCTTTGCGCAAGTGTTCCTGAATACGGCCTGGAGTACCCACAACGATATGCGGCTGATGAACCAGCGAATCAAGCTGTGGCGCGATCGGCTGACCACCACACAGAGTCAGAATTTTAATGTTCTGGGTAAAACGAGCCAGACGACGCAGCTCTTTGCTGACCTGATCCGCCAGTTCACGCGTTGGGCACAGCACCAGAGACTGGCAGAAAAAATCGCTAACGGTGATTTTATCCAGCAGGCCAATGCCAAAGGCGGCGGTTTTACCACTGCCCGTTTTCGCCTTGGCGCGCACATCCTGCCCGAGCAGAATGGCAGGGAGCGAGGCTTCCTGGATTGGCGTCATTTGGGCGTAACCCAACTCTTCGAGGTTGGAAAGCTGTTCGGATGGCAAAGTCAGTGTGGAGAAAGAATGCGTGCTCAAGGCGATAACTCTTTATGTAAGGCGAATAAAACGAAGCGGCGCAGGATAATCGGCACCATGTAATGGGTTAGATAATAACAGAGAAGGGATAATCGCGCCTTAGCGCTCTACTTTATGCAGCACACTTTTTGCGGCAAATCAGGCCGGCACAAAAAAACCCGCAGCAGAGGCGGGTTTTAGAGAAACGTGATCTTGCATCTTCAGTAGCCGGTAAAAAACTGGCGGTCTGGCTTAAACAAGCCAGCAAACTGATTACAGAGCGATGACGTTGGCAGCAGACGGGCCGCGCGGGCTGTCTTGAATGGTGAATTCTACGTTCTGACCTTCAGCCAGAGTTTTGAAACCATCGCTGTTGATTGCAGAAAAATGTACGAAAACGTCTTTAGAACCATCCGCAGGAGTGATGAAACCGAAGCCTTTGCTCTCGTTAAACCATTTTACCTGACCAGTTAACTTGCTCATTTTACTATCCTTTACTTTTGAAAAAGCACCCGCCTCGATCGCGAATGCCTGACTATTAACGCATATTCATGGCGATCACGCAAATCGACGCCTGTGCGCGCAATCGTTTTCGTAGCAGGATATTTTGCTATATAATGCGCCGAAACAATTCCGGACCCGTCGGAAACAGGTTTTAAAGCCAAGCACTATTAATCAATAAAATCATTGATTAATAACAGAATTATTAATTTTAATATCACTGACAAAGAGTTAGGTATCCCGCTATGTTAACCATCGGAACTGCACTGCGCACCGACGCCACCCGCGTCATGTTATTGGGCTCTGGCGAGTTGGGCAAAGAAGTGGCGATCGAATGCCAACGTCTTGGCCTGGAAGTGATCGCGGTCGATCGCTATGCTGACGCGCCTGCGATGCAGGTTGCCCACCGCAGCTTCGTTATCAACATGCTGGATGGTGAAGCGCTGAAGCGGCTGATCGAAAGCGAGCGTCCTGACTTTATCGTGCCAGAAATCGAAGCGATCGCCACCAGCATGCTGGTCGAGCTGGAAAAACAGGGCCATAACGTAGTGCCTTGTGCAGAAGCGACTCGCCTGACCATGAACCGTGAAGGTATCCGTCGTCTGGCAGCCGAAACGCTGAAACTGCCAACCTCTACCTACCGTTTTGCCGACGATGAAGCCAGCTTTAAGCAGGCTGTGCAGGAAATCGGTTATCCGTGCATTATCAAGCCGGTAATGAGCTCTTCAGGTAAAGGCCAGAGCCTGATCCGCAGTGAAGAAACGCTGCAGGCGGCATGGGACTATGCCCAGCTGGGCGGCCGTGCTGGCGGTGGCCGAGTGATCGTGGAAGGTTTGGTTAAATTTGATTTTGAGATAACCCTGCTGACTATCAGCGCGGTTGACGGCATTCATTTCTGTGCGCCGATCGGCCATCGTCAGGAAGACGGCGACTACCGAGAATCGTGGCAGCCACAGCAGATGACCGAACTGGCGCTGCAACGTGCGAAAGATATTGCCGAAAGCGTGGTTAAGGCGCTGGGTGGTCACGGCCTGTTTGGCGTTGAACTGTTTGTTTGTGGCGATGAAGTGGTGTTTAGCGAAGTTTCACCACGTCCACACGATACCGGCATGGTGACACTGATTTCTCAGGATCTTTCCGAGTTCGCACTGCACGTCCGCGCTTTCCTGGGCCTGCCTATCGGCACTATCCGCCAGTTCGGTCCATCTGCTTCTGCCGTGATCCTGCCAGAATTGACCAGCAACAACGTTAGCTTCAGCGGTCTTGAACATGCGCTGATCGGGTCTAATCAGGTGCGTTTATTTGGTAAGCCGGAAATCAGCGGCAAACGTCGTTTAGGCGTGGCGCTATCGATTGGTGAAACCATTGAACAAGCCGTTGAAACAGCGATTAAAGCGGCCGCTGCAGTGGTCGTGAAAGGTTAATTCTATCAGTTAGAAGCTAAATCCTGCTAGCCGTTGCGCATAGTCATTCCTGCGCGCAACGGCCAAAATCCTCAAAACGAGTTATTCGTCGTCTTCATCATCAAAGATAACCGTCACGCGATCACCTTTGTGGGTCTCACGAATTTCAGCGGCAACTGTAGCGATAGCTTCACCGCTGCTCATGCCAGTCTGCATTAATTCATGGATGCGATCTGCGGCTTCTTGCTGCTCTTTATGTGAAAGTGAGGGCATACCGGTGAGCATAAGAGTGTTCCTGTCATTGTTTCGGGCTTAGCCGGGCATTATACGCCTTAATTTGCCGATGACCTACCGGCATCAAATCTATGCTAGGATCGGCAAGTCAGGAACCGCGTTTTCATCGTGTCAGGAACTTTCAAATAAAATGCCAGCCGCCCAGTCCATTGATTTTAAAACCCTCGCTTATCAACCCGATGCGCTGCTTACCCGCTTTGCGCCGCTGTCTTGCCAGCCTTGGGCAATGCTGCTGCACTCCGGTTCGGCCGATCATGCACACAACCGCTTTGATATTCTGGTGGCTGACCCCATTGTGACTTTGACCACTCGCGGCCAGTACACGGAAATCCGCCGTAAGGGACTGAGTCAGCCTGAAGTCAGTGAAATTGACCCTTTTACCCTGCTGCAAAACGAACTGGAACATTGCCGCATCAAGCCTGAGGTCAACAGGGACCTGCCATTTCTTGGCGGTGCGCTTGGGCTGTTGGGCTATGACCTTGGCAGAACCATCGAGCATTTACCCACTCAGGCACAGCGTGATATCAACCTGCCTGATATGGCGATGGGAATTTACAGCTGGGCACTGATTGCCGACCACCATTTACAACGCCTGACGCTGGTTAGCTACGAGGATATCGAGGCGCGACTTGCCTGGCTGGCGCAACATCAGCAGGCCCCCACGGCTCATGAATTCAAACTGGATTCCGCCTGGCGCGCCAACATGACCCGCGAAGAATACGGCGATAGATTCCAGCAGGTGCAGGAATATTTGCACAGCGGCGACTGCTACCAAATCAATCTGACACAGCGTTTCGAGGCCAATTACCGTGGCGACGAATGGAAAGCTTTTTTACGTCTTAATCAGGCCAATCGGGCGCCGTTTTCAGCTTTCTTGCGACTGCCGGAAAATGCTGTGCTAAGCCTGTCGCCCGAGCGTTTTATCTGGCTCGAGGAAAACAGGATCCAGACCCGCCCGATCAAAGGTACGCTGCCGCGCAGTGACGATCCAAAAACCGATCGCTTACAGGCTGACAGGCTGGCTAATTCACCGAAGGATCGCTCCGAAAACCTGATGATTGTCGATCTGTTGCGCAATGACATTGGCCGCGTGGCGATCCCCGGCAGCGTCAAGGTTCCCGAACTGTTTGTGGTCGAACCTTTCCCGGCCGTTCATCACTTGGTCAGCACCATAACCGCCACCCTGCCGGAAAGCTGTCATGCGGCCAGCCTATTACGCGCCTGCTTCCCCGGAGGGTCAATCACCGGCGCGCCGAAAATCCGCGCCATGCAGATTATCGAACAGCTGGAACCTCAGCGACGCAATGGCTACTGCGGCAGCATCGCTTATCTCAGTTTCTGCGGCACTATGGACAGTAGCATCACCATTCGTACCCTATTGACCGAGAACGGGAAAATCTACTGTTGGGCCGGTGGCGGCATTGTTGCCGACAGCCAGGAGCAGGCGGAATATCAGGAAACCTTTGATAAAGTCGCCCGGATCCTGCCATTGCTCGGCGAGAGCATCGCGCCATGAGCCTTATTCAGCTCACCCCTCTCCCCGCCGAGGTTGAAGACTTTGTGCGCCGTTTTCAGCTGCATTTGCCGACAACGCCTGTTCGCAAGGCAATCGGACAGCGCCAGGCGGCGGTGCTTATCCCGATTGTTTGCCGCGAACAGCCGACAATTTTGCTGACTCGCCGCTCAGACAGGCTGCGCAAACACGCTGGACAAGTTGCCTTCCCCGGCGGCGCAACCGATGCTTCTGACCCTTCAGCAGTGTTCACGGCTCTGCGCGAGGCGCACGAGGAGGTGGCAATTCCGCCTGCAATGGTGCGCGTTTTAGGCCAGCTAAATCCAGTCGACAGCAGCAGCGGATTCCGGGTAACGCCGGTAGTTGGGTTGATTCCGGTGGATACTCCGCTGCACCCCAATGAAGATGAGGTCGCCGAACTATTTGAAATCCCCTTGCAGGAGGCGCTGAATTTTTCACGCTATCACCCGCTGGAAATTCACCGCAAAGGCATCAGCCGTCGGGTGTATTTTTCTTGGTATGAAGAACAGTTTGTATGGGGAATGACCGCCGGAATTATCTTGCAATTGGCTCAACAAATCGCCAATTGACGGCCCTCTGTGACCCAGGTCCTCATCAGCTTCACACTTATTTGATGAATTACTTTTTTTCATGCGAAAAACGCTGCGTTCTCCGTCACACCCTTTTACACTATACCTCTAACAACCGAACAATAAATAAGCAATATTTGGGCAATGCGGTCTCCCGTGATTCACCTGCGCCAGTTGTCCCTATCCAGGAGTGTTAAAGTGATCAGTGTTTTCGACATGTTCAAAGTGGGTATTGGCCCGTCCAGCTCTCATACGCTGGGCCCAATGAAAGCGGGCAAACAGTTTGCCGATGATCTGTTGGAAAAAAACCTGTTGTCTGACGTGACTCGCATTGCGGTAGACGTCTACGGCTCATTGTCTCTGACCGGTAAAGGTCACCACACCGATGTTGCGATCATCCTTGGTCTGGCAGGTAATAAGCCCGATACCGTGGATATCGACGGCATTCCTCACTTTATCAAAGACGTTGAACAGCGCCAGCGCCTGCCTATCGGCGGCACGCAGCACGAGGTGGATTTCCCTCGCGATACTGGGATGGTGTTTCGTGGCGAAAATCTGCCACGTCATGAGAATGGCATGCAAATTCACGCCTACGTCGGCGAGCAGAGGGTTTACAGCAAAACCTATTATTCCGTTGGCGGCGGTTTTATCGTCGATGATGAGCATTTTGGCCAGCCGGTGCTTGATGAGGTTGAAGTGCCCTACGCATTCAACTCGGCCAGCGAAATGCTGCAAAAATGCCGTGAGACCGGGCTTTCGCTGTCTGGTTTAATGATGAAAAACGAGCTGGCACAGCACAGCAAAGCCGAGATCGATCAGTACTTCGAGAATATCTGGCACACCATGCAAGCGTGCATCGATCGTGGCCTGAATACTGAAGGCGTGCTGCCTGGCCCGCTGCGTGTGCCGCGTCGCGCCTCGGCTCTGCGCCGCATGCTGGTGTCCAACGACAAACTGTCCAATGACCCGATGGTAGTGATCGACTGGGTGAACATGTTCGCATTGGCGGTTAACGAAGAGAACGCCGCCGGCGGCCGCGTGGTCACTGCGCCTACCAATGGTGCCTGCGGGATCGTGCCTGCAGTTTTAGCCTACTACGACAAGTTTATCGGCTCGGTCAGCCCAGATATTTATCAGCGCTATTTCCTCTCTTCCGGCGCTATTGGCATCCTTTACAAGATGAACGCCTCAATTTCCGGAGCGGAAGTCGGTTGTCAGGGTGAAGTTGGCGTGGCCTGTTCAATGGCAGCGGCGGGTCTTACCGAACTGCTTGGCGGCAGCCCGGAACAAGTTTGCGTCGCGGCAGAAATTGGCATGGAGCATAATCTCGGTCTGACCTGTGACCCTGTTGCCGGGCAAGTCCAGGTCCCGTGCATCGAGCGAAATGCCATTGCCTCGGTAAAAGCGATTAACTCCGCACGCATGGCTTTGCGCCGCACCAGTGAACCGCGCGTATCCCTGGATAAAGTCATCGAGACGATGTACGAAACCGGTAAAGATATGAATGCTAAATATCGCGAAACCTCTCGCGGCGGTTTGGCAATTAAAGTGCAGTGTGACTAATAAGTGCAGTGTGACTAATAAGTGCAGTGTGACTAATGATAGTTAGCAAGTTCAGTTAGCAGCCTGAGTTGGCAGCCTAATGTTGTCTGGCAGAATTGTTTCTAAAAAGATGACGTTCAGGGATAACTAATTAGGCAGATTAAACCAAGGGGCAGCATCTTAAGATGTCTGCCCCTTTGAGTTACTCTATTTCGCTCCACTCATTGTGAAGTGGAATCTTGGTAATACGCACGCGCTCGATGCGATATTCCGAAACTTCGATCACCTCAAAACGCAGCGCCGCCATCTCAATCACCTCGCCTTGCACTGGCATTTGCCCGGATTCAGACAATAGCAAACCGGCCAGCGTGGCGTAATCGGCGTTGGTACTCACCAGATCAGAAGTGTTCAGCAACTGCTCCAGCGAATGCAGATCGGTGCCGCCTTTTGCCATCCAACCGTCACCATCAACAATAACGTCCGGCGTTTCGTCTTCATCAGGGAATTCGCCAGCGATGGCCTCCAAAACGTCAAGCGGTGTCACCAGCCCCTGAATTACGCCAAACTCGTTGCTGACCACGACCAAGCGGCCTCTGGCGCGGCGCAATACCGCCAACAGCTTGATCACGTCCATGGTTTCTGGCACCACGATCGGCGGCGTTTGAGCAGCAAATGCCACGATATCCTCGCCATTTTCCAATGCCACCAGCAAGTCTTTGGCTCGCACCACGCCGATAACGTCATCCAGCGACTGACGACAAATCGGGAACAAACTGTGCGGCGTGTCCAGCAACTGCATGCGGATGTCATCAGCCGAACGCTCGCAGTCAACCCATGAGATATCGTTACGTGGGGTCATAATGCTGCGCAAAGTGCGGGAAGCCAGAGTCAAAACGCCGCTTATCATAAAACGCTCTTCCTCGGCGAAGGTTTCTTCCTTGAGCGCATCGCCATGCTGTTCTTCCTCGTGACGATCGCTGTCGCGTTTGCCACCCATCAAACGATGGATAGCTTCGGCGGTGCGTTCACGCATTGGAAGGTGTGACTGACTTTTCAAGAAATTACGGCGAGCAATCTGGTTGAAAAGCTCGATAATCACCGAGAAGCCAATCGCCGCGTAGAGATAACCTTTTGGAATATAGAAACCAAAACCTTCAGCAATCAGGCTCAGACCGATCATCAGCAAGAAGCTGAGGCACAGCACCACCACCGTTGGATGCGCATTGACGAATCGTGTCAATGCCTTAGAAGCCAACAGCATGACGCCCATTGCGATAACGACTGCTGTCATCATGACAGCCAGGTTATTGACCATACCCACGGCGGTGATCACCGCATCGAGTGAAAACACGGCATCCAGCACCACAATTTGCGCCACTACAGACCAAAAACTGGAGTAACCCCGATTATTGCCGCCCAGGCCATTGTGACCTTCGAGCCGTTCATGCAGCTCGCTGGTAGCCTTAAACAGAAGGAACAGGCCACCCATCAGCAAGATCAAATCGCGTCCGGAGAAGGTAAATTGCGCAATGCTAAACAACGGCGAGGTGAGTTTAACCATCCACGAAATCAGCGAAAGCAGCCCAAGGCGCATCACTAATGCCAGCGATAAACCAATGATTCTCGCTTTATCGCGCTGCTTTGGCGGCAGTTTGTCCGCAAGAATAGCGATAAACACCAGGTTATCGATACCCAGCACGATTTCAAGAACGATAAGCGTCAGCAACCCGACCCAAATCGAGGGGTCCATTAAAAATTCCATATCAGACTCCGCAAACAGCGGCGCGATGGCCTTGCATTAAGGGATGGGGCTTTCAAGGGGAATAATAATGTAGCGGAATGAAGCGAAGTTAAGCGTCGTCGGTGACAGTCCATAGGGTGGGCTGAGGCCCGGCACTCCTGTGTAATAATTGGAAATACAATGTAACAGCTCTATTTGTTTTCGCAAAGTCCCATTTGGGGCGCTTATCCTCAATTCAGCCTAAGCTCTAAGTTGTTTTTTGCCGTAAATCATTGAAAGGTTCAAAACAGCACGCGCTGATTAACATTCGAATCTGAATAGCAGACAGTCGTCACAAAATTTATTTTTTCACACACTAAAATAAATCCAGTCGACACATTCGACCGGTTTTTACACTGTTTGGTTATTGATTTTTCAGAAACAAAAGGAAGACAGAGTTTTTTCAACTCGAAAATAATGTAGGGAACACAGCATTCGTCAAGGGATCCTGCTGACGAATTATAAAAGCTTTATCACTTAAGTGCAGAACCCGCTCGACGGGTCACAAGAGGAGGTAGCGAGTGAGTATTGCTATTATCATCGGCACTCATGGTTCAGCGGCCGAACAGCTGCTGAAAACGACGGAAATGTTAATTGGCGATCAAGACAACGTCGCCTTTATCGATTTCGTCCCTGGGGAAAACGCCGATACACTGGTTGAAAAATACAACATAAAGCTTGAAAACCTCGACAAGAGCAGCGGCGTGCTGTTTTTAGTCGATACCTGGGGCGGCAGCCCTTTTAATGCCGCCAGCCGTATTGTTCTCGACAAAGAAAATTATGAGGTCGTCACCGGAGTTAACATTCCTATGCTGGTCGAGACCTTTATGGGCCGTGACGACAACCCGACTCTTGCCGAGCTGACCGGCATTGCGCTCGAAACCGGTAGATTGGGAGTCAGGGCCTTGAAGTTCGCCGAACCGGAGAGTGATAAGCCCGTTACTGCCCCGCCAGTTGCCGCTCCGGCAGCTCCAGCCGCTCCAGCCAGAGTACTGGGTCCTAACGATCACATGAAAATCGGCCTTGCACGCATCGATGACCGTCTGATTCATGGCCAGGTCGCTACCCGCTGGACCAAGGAAACCAACGTTAACCGCATCATTGTTATCAGTGATGAAGTGGCGGCCGATACGGTACGTAAAACGTTGCTGACGCAGGTTGCGCCTCCGGGAGTCACCGCTCACGTGGTCGACGTTGCCAAAGCCATTCGCGTCTATGACAACCCTAAATACGCCGGTGACCGCGTAATGCTGCTTTTCACCAATCCTACCGATGTGGTTCGGGTGGTTGACGGCGGCGTTAAAATTCCTTCGGTCAATATTGGCGGTATGGCGTTTAAACAAGGTAAAACTCAGGTCACCAACGCGGTCTCCGTTGATCAGAAAGATATCGACGCGTTTAAGAAATTAAATAGCCAGGGTATCGAACTTGAAGTGCGCAAAGTGTCTTCCGACAGCCGTCTGAAGATGATGGATTTGATTAACAAGATGAATTAATAAAGCCAGCGCAGAAAGTCCGGCTGATAACAAGGCAATGGACTGTTCAAGTCGGCATTATTTTACTCAGCTTCCTTGGTATAGGAGAAGGTCAATGGAGATCACCACACTACAAATTGTGCTGATATTTATTGTCGCATGTATTGCCGGGATGGAATCCATCCTGGATGAGTTTCAGTTTCACCGTCCGTTAGTAGCCTGTACGTTGATTGGTATCGTGCTTGGCGATATGAAAACCGGGATTATCATCGGGGGGACGCTGGAAATGATCGCCCTGGGCTGGATGAACATCGGTGCCGCTGTCGCACCCGATGCCGCCCTCGCCTCGATAATCTCGACCATTCTGGTCATTGCCGGCGGGCAGTCGATTGGTGCAGGTATTGCGCTGGCTATTCCATTGGCCGCTGCGGGTCAGGTATTGACCATTATCGTTCGTACCATAACCGTAGCCTTCCAGCACGCAGCTGATAAGGCGGCCGAAAAAGGCAACTTGAGTGCCATCTCATGGATACACGTCTCGGCCCTGATCCTACAGGCAATGCGTATCGCTATTCCGGCTGCAATTGTTGCCGTGTCCGTAGGGACCAGCGTCGTGCAAAGCATGCTCAGCTCGATTCCAGAAGTCGTAACCAGCGGTCTTAACATCGCCGGTGGCATGATCGTAGTTGTCGGTTACGCGATGGTTATCAACATGATGCGTGCTGGCTACCTGATGCCGTTCTTCTATCTGGGCTTCGTGACTGCCGCCTTCACCAACTTTAACCTGGTTGCACTGGGCGTGATTGGTGTGGTGATGGCAGTGCTGTATATCCAGCTGAGTCCAAAATACAACAAGTCTGCACAGGCTGCCGGACCGGCTCATGGCGTTAACGACCTCGACAACGAATTGGACTAAGGGTGAGAGAAATGGTTGATCAAACTCAAGTAAAAAAACTCACACCCGGCGATATTCGCGGTGTGTTCTTACGCTCAAACCTGTTTCAGGGTTCATGGAACTTTGAACGTATGCAGGCATTGGGATTCTGCTTCTGCATGGTGCCGGTTATTCGTCGCCTGTATCCTGAAAACAACGATGACCGTAAACAGGCGATAAAACGCCATCTGGAGTTCTTCAACACCCATCCTTACGTCGCAGCGCCAGTGCTGGGCGTAACCTTGGCGATGGAAGAACAGCGTGCCAATGGTGCACCTATCGACGACGCGGCGATCAACGGCCTGAAAGTCGGTTTGATGGGTCCGCTGGCCGGCGTGGGTGACCCGATCTTCTGGGGTACCGTACGTCCGGTGTTTGCAGCGCTGGGTGCCGGTATCGCGATGAGCGGTAGCCTGCTCGGTCCTTTGCTGTTCTTCGTGCTGTTCAACCTTGTACGTTTGCTGAACCGCTATTACGGCGTAGCCTATGGCTACAAGAAAGGCGTTGATATCGTTAGCGATATGGGCGGCGGTTTCCTGCAAAAACTGACTGAGGGGGCGTCAATTCTCGGCCTCTTTGTCATGGGGGCATTGGTTAACAAATGGACCCACGTCAACATCCCGCTGGTGGTCTCCAAAATTACCGATAATACCGGTCATACCACGGTAACAACGGTACAGGGGATCCTTGACCAGCTGATGCCGGGTCTGGTGCCTTTACTGTTAACCTTCGGCTGTATGTGGCTACTGCGCAAAAAAGTCAATGCGCTGTGGATCATCATGGGCTTCTTTGTGCTGGGTATTTTTGGTTACTGGATTGGCCTGCTGGGTCGCTAAGCAGTAAAGTGTAACCGGGGGCATTATCGCCTCCGGTTTTTTATTGGAGGGAAACGCGGAATGACGGTTACGGATATTGCCTTGATTATCTTTATTTTTCTGCTGTTGGCCTATGCCGTTTTCGATGAATTTATTATGGGAAAAACTCGCGGCAAAACGTTGCTCAAGGTTAACCTGCAAAGAAGAAACAAGCTGGATGCGGTGATCTTTATCGGCCTGCTGGCAATCCTGCTCTACAACAATATCTACGCTCAGGGCAGCCCTGTCACCACCTACTTGCTGGTAAGTCTGGCAATTATTGCCTTTTATATCTCGTTCATCCGATTGCCAAAAATGCTGTTTAAACCTATCGGCTTCTATTATGCCAATATTTTTATCACCTACGATCGCATCAAGGCGATGAACCTTTCGGAGGACGGAATTTTGGTGATCCAACTGGAACAGAAGAGATTGCTGGTGCGGGTTAAAGAAATGGACGATCTCGAGAGTATTTATAAGTTTATGGTTAATTATCAGTAAGTCACTCCTGGGCTTAATTACAGGCGGTCAGACCGCCTGTTGTATTTACCTAATCAACGCGACGAAACAGGCTGATGGTAAAATCTGTTTCGCAGCTAAAGTTCTCACGCTGCGACAAACTCAACATCACCGCTTCAGTGGCGCGCCAGGCGAAAGGCGTCATTTGTAAAAGATCCGAGGCCTGCTTGCCGTTTAAGGTCATTTTATAGCTCAACGATTCAGTGCTCACCCGTTCAAATCCCGCCAGGCTTTCTTCCACATCACTGTGCAGCTGTACCTCATTATAAATCAGCCCTTTAAGCTGATAGAGATGCCTTGGGCCGGGAGCCACCGTCAATACCCATCCTGAAGATTTCAACACCCGATGTAACTCAGGGGCTTTACACGGCGCGTAGATGCGTACAATGGCATCCAGTGAGTTATCGGCAAACGGCAGGCGATGACTTGAGGCCACACAAAATTCAACCTTGCCATAACGCTTTGCTGCATAACGGATTGCCACCTTGGCGACGTCAAGCCCGTAAATCTGCATTTCACGGCGGGTATTTAGCCCCTGCTCCATGGCAGAGGTGTAATAGCCTTCGCCGCAGCCGATATCCAGCAGTGATTCAGCTCCTGCCGGTAAATGCTGGTCCAAAAGAGTGACCAAACGGTCGCGCAGCGGCTGATAGTGCCCGCCCTCAAGGAAAGTGCGCCGCGAAATCATCATCTCAGCACTGTCGCCCGGCTCTTTGGAGCGTTTGTGTTGCACCGGCAGCAGGTTTACGTATCCCTCTTTGGCATTATCAAACTGATGATTGTTTTCACAGCGCCACTGTGTATCGAGGCGTTGCAGGGGTTGATGGCAAAGAGGACATTGATAGGTCATGCATGTTTCCAGAAAGGTGATGCTGCCGATTTTATTCGGGCGTCTTGCGGATGGCTGCGCTAAGTCTAAAGAAGCCGATTGCAGGTTGCAACTTTTGCCCTGATTGTTCCGAGACAGGCTGGAGAACAAGACAAATAGCATGGTCGGCGAGCTAAAAAACAGGCTAAACTGGATTTGACTCGTGCGACTAAATCTATTCTATTAATCTCTTATCATTAACCTGCGCTGATTAACCATAAGTGATGCCATGAGTGATATTTCTGTCCTGCTCAGCCAAATCCCGTCTATCAGGCACGGATTTGGCTGTAAACAAGCGCTGTTGCCCGAATCGCTACAGCCCTTTAGTGCCAGTTTGCCGGAAAAGAAACAGGTTCACGGAGTCAGGATTGTTGATGTCTTATTCCCTCAACAGGCCTGCGGCGAGGCCGACGGTTTTTATACTGAACAACCGGGAATTTTGCTGAGCGTGTTTACCGCCGACTGCCTGCCGGTGATATTTAGCCACAAGCAGGGGCGCGGGGTAGCCGTAGTACACGCCGGGTGGCGCGGCTTGCGCAACGGTATTCTTGAACAAATGGCGCAGCGTATTAATCAGTCGGGTTCAACTCGGGATTGGGTAGTTTCTATTGGGCCTGCGGCAGGCGCCTGCTGCTATGAGGTCAGTCAGGAACTGGTAGATGAGTTTCGGCACGGCCTGGATTTACCACCGGCGCTGATTTCCCCCTCTTATCGGCATCTCGACCTGCCAGCGATTGCCTACGCCAAGTTGACTCAGGCAGGATTCGCATCCGTTGATTATGCCGGCAGCTGCACGATTTGTACCGAGGCCTCAACAGTGGCAGGAATCGACTTGGCGCAACGGGATGAAACGAGAAAGGTTTACCGCCACAAATACACCAGCTTTCGGCGCAACAGCCTCAAGCGCGCGCAGGACCCTTCAATTCCAGGTATCAGTGGCCGCAATCAGCAATCGGGGATTATCATTTTGCCGGATTAAGTATCGCGTTGCCGCCTTAAGACAAAAACAAAAAAACCCGCAACCAGGCGGGTTTTTTTTGACAGCTAACGCTGCTTAGATTGCAGTTACGTTAACTGCAGATGGGCCTTTCTGGCCATCTTGAATTTCAAACTCAACGTTCTGGCCTTCAGCCAGGGTTTTGAAGCCATTACCCTGGATTGCAGAGAAGTGTACGAACACGTCTTTGCTGCCGTCAGCTGGAGTGATGAAACCGAAACCTTTAGACTCGTTGAACCACTTAACTTGACCTTTGATCTTTGCCATTTTGAGTATTTCCTTTGGATTGTTTAAACCGCCCTTCGGCGTTACACAGACAAACTTGAGTCGTTACTGCTTGAGGCACTAAGATAAAAATCGGCAAGGAAGCGGTATTCAACGATAACGTCTTTACTCAAAACTTCTTTACTGAAAATGCCACACATATACAGAACTGTACCTCGTTTTACCCAGATGCGTTATCACATACTCTGAATTTAATGGCAAGCCATTTTTAATCAGCGATGGACTTGTCGCACATATTTGAGCCGCTTAAAGGCACTTACTGTCAAGTGAGGCCAAAATAGGTTGATAGGACTAGTACTTTCTGCTCGGAACTCTGCAGGGCCTAACAATCAAATCAATAACGACTCACATCTGATTATTGATCAATAATCAGCGGACAGTAAGAGTTAAATTCAATTTTTAATGCATTATTATCGTATTTGATATAACACAAATGGGTTTTTCGCAAGTTTTTACGCATTTTTTCCAGTCAAATTTTAAGCACCTCGCCATCCCCTGCTATCAGTCATAGCAGGCTTCTTTGAGTTTTACAGGCGGCATAATGCCACCCACAACCTTAAACCTGGGCAATGAAAAAATCTGCACAAACATTGCGCCAGAACAAAGCAGCGATTGATTGTTTATGCACTATTCAAATCAGGCATAATGGTACTAATCTGGTGCAAAACACTGTTGATTATTATTAGACTGCACCTTAAGCGTGCGCAATTATGATAACCAAAATAAAGTTTATCGCAGTTGAGATCATAGAAAATTGTCTACTTTTCGCGCCACCCATAATTAGTGAATCACAAAGCCACCGCTATAAACCAGAAAGTTTACAGTGAGATGAATTTTATATTAAAAGGCCTAAGTTGATCTTAAAAAATATATACAAAAATCGACAATACATATTCAAAATTTGAATTAATAATAACTGTGATTTTATTGGAATTTTTATTAATTATTATCCCAGTTTACGCACACAGCACGACCCCATCATTTTCAGAGTGGCATCATTCCGTTAACATTTAATATACAAACCCAGTCAGGGCGCAGCTTGCAGGCAGGAGCAAAAATGCAGGCCGCTCATTAAGACCAGAAAGGCCATCTGCGGGCTAAAAATCAATTTATCTCAAGATACTAGGCTAATATTGAACCCTGACAGCTTTTTGTTCTGAATAATGGAACAAGATGACTTTGAGTTTTATAAAATTCAACGATGAGATTTTGATGAAAATGAGCCTGAGTTAAGATAATTACCCGGGTTTAAAAGCAGATTTTAAATGATAAAAACTCTCATCTGTGAGTATTCGGGCGCTAATTATTCGTGACGAAAATAAAGCGCCCGTCAATTCATAGCGAAATATGCTCGCCTATTTTCAGCGGTGCAAAATTCTCTACGCTTAACCCATCCTCTTCAATCGCCATCACTAATTCTTTTGGTGGTTCATCTAAAGACTCATCGGCTAATTCAAACACCCCCCAGTGAATGGGAACTGCTCGTTGACACCGTGTTTCCTTAAACACCTGAACTGCCTGCTGCGGGTCCATATGATGAGAATGCATGAACCATCTTGGTGCATAGGCACCGATAGGAATCGCTGCAATATCAAATGGTCCCAGTCGCTCACCAATCTGAATAAATTGTTCGCTATAGGCGCTATCGCCCGAGAAATAAAAACTCAGATCACGATGCTTGACCACCCATCCACACCACAAAGAACGATTTCTGTCCCATGGCGTGCGCATACTCCAGTGACGGGCAGGAACGGCGTGAAAACTGACGCCCTCTAAAATCAGCGCATCCCACCAATCCATTTCTTCAATGTAATGAGCGCCCTGCCTTTCCAACCAAGGCTTCATACCCAGCGGCACCAGGAAAATAGCCTGAGGGAAACGTTTGACGAGTTTACGAACTGTCGATTTATCTAGATGATCATAATGGTTGTGCGAGATCATGACGTAATCGATCACCGGAAGGCTGGCCACGGTAACTGCCGCAGGCGTCCTGCGTTTAGGGCCATAAAAACTCAGCGGCGACGCACGCTCGGAAAGTGCAGGATCGGTCAAAATATAACGCCCTGCAATGCGCAGCAGCAGGCAGGCGTGTCCCAAAAACCACAGACGATCTTCAGTCCCGCCAAAATCAGGGGTCTGACACCATTGATTAATAAAATGATCGTAGCCGTTGCCCGGTGGGCGAGGATGCCCCTGTGCTTTTCGCTCTTTGCGCCAGCGTTTGAGATCGCCCTCGTTGCGCGTGTCCGGTTCGGGATTAGTGAAACCTTGCGGGGTATGATGCGGTTTCGCAGGATCATAGTAGGGATTTTTTTCGGCCATAGTTTCCCTTATCGATAAGTTTTTTGGCGGGCAGTGTTGATACAAAACCAACCTCTATCTCTTTAGTATCATAAAGGTTTGATGCTTTTCACTACAAAAAGTGCAAAGGGGTATTTGCAAAGAGATGTCAATCACGGTCAGGTGTGTTTAAGCACGGCCCCTGGCAGGAAAAATAAAAAGCCCCGCCGGATGATTAAAGCACCGGCAGGGCTTTTTGTTTTTACAGCTTTAAACTCTTTACACTAAGACGACTGTTACAAATCAGGTCGGTTAACTGTTTTCACTGTCAGCCCAAGGCTCAGGCTGCCATCCCACAAAGCTTGGTCAGGTTTCGGGCTCCAATCATTAAAGTCGCAACATAAGACTGCCTGCGCGTGACAACTTCCACGGCAACGCGTTTGTCTTTGTATTTGATCATGTACGTAGAAGGCCAGCCCTGGCGTCTTTTGCCATAGGCTTTTTCGTGGCTGTCGATGGCTGCATGAGCCACGACCAGATGAGAGAGAGTTTTATCACCTTTAATGATGCGCTTCATAATGGACTCCGTCTTAGACAATACTGTCAAACTGAGGAAACATTACTCACTTGATACTCATCGCTTTACGCGACGCTTATTCGAATCACTGCTTTGCTTGGATCTTGTAACAGAATGAGTATCTGTCTGCTTTTCTCTATGCGCAAGTTTTACTTAATAAAAAACAAATCATAGCCGCACGCAATGGCTTGGCGCTGCTCGCCTGCCACTTGCCTTCTTCACTGGAAATGTGCGCGCACCAAGACTTGCTGTCTGGTAATTCATTGAAATTAAGATTTATTTTGTTGGCGCAAATGATTGGCCAGGCATCGGAAGGATTGTTGCAGTAGTCTTTCCCCTTCATTCCACCGTAGGGATACCACTTGTCGGGATCTTCCCCGGTGAGTAAAGCGATGTTGTGATTCAATTCGTTGTCGTGTTCTTCAGACCATTTAATCATCTGGAAATTATCCTGCTGAGTTGTTATGCAACACGCTACAGCAGAATTAATACATTTTTATGAATGGAAAAATAAACGAGGAACTACCAGCGCAGCAGTGGCTTAAGAGACGTGTCACTATCTTTTAGGAATGAAGCCGCGCAGGCCAGAAACAGAATCATCATCGTATTCATCGACTACACCCTTTCCCTGCGCTTTGGCCAAAACTTCCAGCAGTTCGGTTTGACGGCGTTGCTGCTCGGCGATTTCAGTCAGTAGTTGAACTTGGCGATTAGCTTTGACACTGGCCCGGTTAACGACAAACCACACCAGCAAAAATAGCAAGGCTGACAGTAATCCCAGCACTATCGTGGCCAGACTAGTTTGGCCCAAAAATTGATCGAACATTGACGATCCCACAATGTAGTTAACCAGATAACTATCTTATCATCGTCAGAGATACAGGGAAGGTATTAGCAAAAATACAGAAGCTTCCGACAGGCGGCAGAGGCTACCAGGGAATAAATGAGGTGACCGAGCAAATTCCGAGGTCGAAATTCCCCCCCTGATCGCAATAGCTGTTAAGGGCCAGCAAATAAAGCCCGACACAAAGTAGCCCAAAAATGATAAAGGCAATAATTTTCCTGATAGAAAATAGCGGTTTCTTTAGTTTGATAGCAGTTCTCTTAGGATTTATCACACGTTTGTAGATGCCCAAAACACTGCGTCCGACACGAGTAAAACATCAGCCTATCCTACTCTGCCTAAGTTAAACAAACTTCAAACAGAGTAAGCCCAATAGGTGGTTGGCCGCGCACAAATCATTCAAACGCTTAAGTCTTTTCATGATTTTTTTCAGAGAATTAGAGAAGCAGATCCCACCACACTGAGGTTATACTGCTCCGCGGCTTAAGCCATAAAGGGAGTGTATAAAATGGGTTTGATTAAAACAATTGTTGTACTGGCGGTCATTTATGCTGTTTTTCTGTTTTCAGGCTACGGCGTGACGGTCGGTAGCAGTGAAAATGCAGCTGGCCTGGGCCTCAAGTGCCAATACCTGACGGCTCGCGGTATCGTTGACTCACAGTATCTGCACACGGACAGTGGCGTAATCGGTGTTGCCAAATGCCCGATACTCAAACAGGTTGATAAGGTTGTCGATAAATCTTAATCAGCAACGCTGTTTGAATTAAGGATTAACCCGCAGGATAGGCTTGCGGGTTAATCCGACATCAATAATTAGCTGTCGTGTTTGGTAAACTTCAGTTCGATCAGCGAAATGGCTTTCTCGATTGCCCGACGGGTAACGGGATCCGCACCCGCAGGATGCGTGCTGAAATCAATACTTTTAAGCTGATGAGACATTTTATCGCGCACTTCGGTCGGCGCAATAATGTCGATGACATCCAGAATCTGTTTGATAACCAGTTGGCACGCGACCAAGTCTGACTCAAGTTCCTGATCTTTGGATAAGCTCTCTGACATCCCGGTGACTCCTCGGTACTAAAAATAGGCATAAAAAATTCGGCGCAAAGGATAACACGTCATCGCTGAATTTCATCAAAGCTTCTGGGCTGAATCGAGTAAAAAGCTTAGAAGGCGAGTTCTTCATCATCGATTTTCAAATTTAAAACTCTGAAACCACTAATAATAAACCATTCATTAATTGTTGCTTAATCTTACGGTTAGCGTTATCAATTACCTGTTATTCATTGATATTTTGACTATTAATTGAATGGGAAAATACTGATGCAAAGAAGCAACATCGTCCTTAAATTACTTCCTCTTGCCGCACTGGTTTCAGGTCTTGGATTATCCGCTCAGGCCGCCGTCGTACCACAGGGCGTCGTGCTGGCCCAAAAACAGGAAGTGGTGCGTAACAATGCCTCAGAGCCTGCAACTCTTGATGTACAAAAGGCCGAAAGCGACGTCGAAAGTAATATTCTCAGCGATTTGTTTGTCGGACTGGTCAGCATCGATGATAACGGTAATGCCCATCCCGAGCTCGCAACCAGCTGGGAGACTAAAGATAATAAAACCTGGACCTTTCATTTGCGCCCCGGCATCCGCTGGTCTGATGGCACCCCCATTACCGCGCAGGATGTGGTTTTCACCTGGCGTCGCCTGATCGACCCGAAAACCGCCTCGCCCTATGAGAGCTATCTCGGCACGGTTAACGTCGTTAACGCCGACAAAATCATTGCCGGTAAATTGCCTCCTGACCAGCTAGGTATCAAGGCATTGGATCCACAAACACTGCAGATTGAATTAACCCGTCCGATGTCTTATTTCCTGCAAATGGTTGCCCACTATTCTCTGTTCCCGGTAAGTCAGGCTAATGTTGAAAAGTATGGAGAAAAATGGACCCAACCTGGCAATATGGTTAGCAGCGGGCCTTTTAAACTAAAAACCTGGACAGTGAACGAGCGTGTCGTTGCGGTGCGCAATACCCAATACTGGGACAACGACCACACTGTACTGTCGCAAATGACCTACTTGCCGGTGGGCTCGGGCGCAGCCGATATTAACCGCTACAAGGCCGGTGAGATTGATATCACCGGAAGTGTTCCGGAAATCCAGTTTGCCTCGTTGAAGAAGGAGTTGGGTTCTCAAGTCCACGCCAATCCTTATCTCGGTGTCTACTATTATGCGTTCAACAACCAGAAGCCGCCGTTTAACGACGTCAGAGTTCGAGAGGCCTTGGCATTGGGGCTGGATCGCGACATTATTGCCAATAAAGTGTTGGGACAGGGGCAAACTCCTGCTTATACCATCACGCCGCAAAATACCGGCGGATACACCTTCAAACCTGCGGCCTACGCCAGCTGGACGCAGGAGCAGCGCAATGTCGAGGCGCGAAAACTGCTGACCGAAGCGGGTTTTGGCCCCGATCACCCTTTGAAATTCAATCTGCTTTATAACACCAATGAATCTCATCAGCGCATTGCTATAGCGGCCTCGTCGATGTGGAAGAAAAACCTGGGCGTGACCGCCGTGTTGCAGAATCAGGAATGGAAAACCATGCTGGACACCATGCATCAAGGTAACTATGAGGTAGTGCGTTATGCCTGGATTGCAGACTACAACGAGCCATCAACGTTTCTGAATACCTTCCGCAGTGGCAACAGTGAAAATACTCCGCACTTCAAAAATGCCGAGTATGACAAAGTGATGGATGATGCACTGGCAGCTACCAGCAAAGATCAGGTGCAAAAAGACTATCAGGAAGCTGAAGATATTCTGAGTAAGCAGGCTCCGGTGGTGCCACTTTATCACTACGTCAGCGCCCGACTGGTGAAGCCTTTTATCGGCGGTTTTGATGAGCATGACCCACAAGGCCGAGTTTTTGCTAAAGATCTTTATGTGATTAAACACTGATTTCAGAATTTACTCAGGCCAGAATCACCCCGCCAAGTACTTGAAAGGCGGGGTTGATTACTCAAATATCCCCTTTCTACTCCCCCACGTAGGCAGAATTGTTAGGTTAATGCCCTTGCCTCAGGTTTCTCAGATGATAAATTGAACATCAATCGTACAGATGGGAGGCCCTATGCAATTCTCGGAAAGCGAGATCCAACCCCTTTGGGACGAAGTTGCTCGTATTATTGGTGAAGCTGTGATTCAGCTGCGGCATCGCGGAGAACCCCTTACGGCAGATTCGTTGATTCATTATTTGGAAGACGAGCTAAACACGGCTGGCGTGCAGCAGCGCATTTTGATTGGCGCGGCCATCAACCTGCTCAAAGCTGACAGGCGTTCCTGATAATTATCGTTAAGCCATTATCTGGACTGAGATGCGCGCCCCTGAGCAAACAGAAAAATGCGCTGGGTAATGTCATCAGCTCCCAAAATATTGCTTTTCTGCTCCACGTTGGCTCTGGCATAGGCAATATCGTGAGCCTGATCAACCATCGTGATCACTTTATCGCGAGTCGTTTTATCGAGATTGCCCAACAGGGTTGTTAATATTGCCTGATAGGCATTAGAGGCATAGGTGAGTTGCTTTTCGCGTTGTTCCAGCGCATCGATACGTGCTATCAGCGCCTGTAACTGCTCTTGGTTGGACATAGCGGCATCCTCATTTGTGTTGCAGAAAAAACTGACAACTAAACTGATTGAGCATATTTCATACAGCTATTTCACTTTAAAGCAAAATCCGCGATTAACCAATCTTAAACCTTCACAAATCATTGCACGACAGCGCTGTGATTTGTAAATACCTCTTGCAGCACTGCTGAGAGCTATCCCCCCGTCTTTACTCATCTGTAAAATTAGTGGCAAAATAGCATTAATTGCTTACAGAAGCCTCCATGACGACAACGGCAAGTTGTGAGATCTTCATCATGAGTCTTTTTTTCTTTGGAAATTATTTTATGAACAAGTTTTCTTGCTATGCCGCTGCTTTCGCCGTGCTGATGTCAGCAACTTCAATGGCCCATGCGGAAGGATGTATTAAAGGAGCTGCTGTAGGCGCTGTTGCAGGCCACGTAGCCCATCATCACGCTGTGTTGGGTGCCGTGGGGGGGTGCGTAGTGGGTCACCATATGGCGACTAAAGCCAGAGAGCAGAAAGAAGCAGAAGCGAAAAAACAGCAACTGCAACAACCACAGCACTAACTCCTGCCATTACGGGAGTTTCTCTGGATAAATTGCAGGAAACCCGTTTTTTTTGATATATAAAACCAGCCATTAATGGCTGGTTTTTTTGTTAAATTTTTGTGGGTAATTTTCGGTTGGCAGACAAGAGTTAATCTGTAAAATCAGGTTTTTATCATGATTTTAAGGACACAACATGAAGCTCAGGGACGCTGTTTCACATGATGCTCCTCTTATTGCACGGCTACATACCACCAGCTGGCGTAGCGCCTATCAGGGGATTTTTTCTGCCGAGTATTTGGCCGGAGCCATTGAGCAGGAACGCTTAAATTATTGGCTGGAAAAGTTTGACACTCAGCAAGCCGACCACACGGTGATCGTGGCTGAAGATGATTCCCATCCGGTTGGCTTTGTAAGCGTTTTTGGCGCGAAAGATCCTCACTGGGGATCATTAGTTGACAACCTGCACGTGCTCCCTGCGACCAAAGGTAAAGGATTTGGTATTGCCCTGCTAAAAGCGGCGGCGCGCTGGGTGTTTAACAACCATCCAGGCGATGGCCTCTATCTTTGGTGCTACGAACAAAACCTTCCATCACGCCAGTTTTATGAACGCTGCGGCGGCAAGATTGTTGAAATCAAAAGTGAGACAGTCCCCGGTGGAACGACTCTCAACGCGTTAAGATATTATTGGGAAAAACCAGAAAATTTAGCAGGTTAACGAATTTTTTTGTTTTTGAATAATGGGTTTCGAGCTGGGTGTGGAAGCATTGCATCTTCAGTCATGTCATCTCCTCTTAAGAAATTTGCAATGGTAAACGGATGTACGATATTCATGTGATTTTAAAAAATGAACCCGGAGAGCTGGCGTGGCTCGGCAAGATCTTAGGTCTCTATGGGATCAGTCAGGAAGGTGGCGGTGTGTTTACTGTCAATGGGCAATGCCATGCACATTTTCTGGTGAAGGATGGCGAAAAGGCCAAGTCTGCGCTTGAGACCGAAGGCTTTGCAGTGCAGGGAATTCACAAACCTCTAATCAGAAAGCTGGATCAGCAACAGCCTGGTGAGCTGGGAAATATTGCCGCCAGATTGTCCGAGTTTGGGATTAATATAATTACTCAATACAGCGATCACGCCAATCGGCTGATTCTAGTTACCGACAATAACCTTGTTGCCGAGGAAGTTACTGCACCTTGGATAGCAACGGCGTACTGATAGTGGATCCCACAAAGGTTCGCCTAATAAAAAACGGGACCCTCTCGGCTCCCGTCGTTTGCAACCTCGTTTTCCGAGATTACATATTCGCGATCATCGCATCGCCAAACTCTGAGCATTTCAGCAGCTTGGCGCCGTCCATCAGACGTTCGAAATCGTAGGTCACGGTTTTCTTGGCGATCGCCGCTTCCATACCTTTAACGATCAGGTCTGCCGCTTCGAACCACTCCAAATGACGCAGCATCATTTCCGCAGACAGGATCACTGAACCAGGGTTCACTTTATCCTGTCCGGCGTATTTCGGTGCCGTGCCGTGGGTAGCTTCAAACAGTGCGCATTCAGAACCAATGTTTGCGCCCGGTGCGATACCAATGCCGCCAACCTGCGCCGCCAATGCGTCGGAAATGTAGTCACCGTTGAGATTCATACAGGCGATCACGTCATATTCAGCCGGACGCAGCAGAATCTGTTGCAAGAAGGCATCGGCAATAACGTCTTTAATAATGATGTCTTTGCCATTGTTAGGATTCTTGATTTTAACCCAAGGCCCGCCGTCAATGAGTTCACCGCCAAACTCCTCGCGAGCCAGCTGGTAGCCCCAATCCTTGAAGGCACCTTCGGTAAATTTCATGATGTTGCCCTTGTGAACCAGAGTCAGTGAATCACGATCGTTGGTGATAGTGTATTCAATGGCCGCACGTACCAGGCGTTTGGTGCCTTCTTCCGAACAAGGTTTAACGCCGATGCCGCATTGCTGTGGGAAGCGAATTTTGTTCACGCCCATCTCGTCTTGCAGGAACTTAATCACTTTATCTGCTTCGGCAGAACCTGCTTTCCATTCAATGCCAGCATAGATATCTTCTGAGTTTTCACGGAAAATGACCATGTCGATATCTTCCGGGCGTTTGACCGGGCTTGGCGTACCGGTGTAATAGCGAACCGGGCGCAGACAGACATACAGGTCAAGCTGCTGACGCAAAGCCACATTCAGTGAGCGAATGCCGCCACCGACCGGAGTGGTCAATGGGCCTTTGATCGCAACGCGGTACTCGCGGATCAGATCTAGCGTTTCCTGCGGCAGCCAAACGTCTTGACCATAAAGTTCAACGGATTTCTCACCGGTATAAATTTCCATCCAGGAAATCTTGCGCTCACCGTTGTACGCTTTCTTGACCGCCGCATCGACAACCTTGAGCATTGCCGGGGTCACATCGACACCAATACCATCCCCCTCGATGTAAGGAATGACAGGATTATTGGGAACGACCAGTTTACCTTTGGCATCAACGGTAATCTTGGTACCTTCAGTAGGAACAACAACTTTGCTTTCCATTAACCTCTCCTTCAGCGCACTATTATGTTAATGATTTATGTTAATTATTTGTAAGATGCCGGTTAATATTACTTCAATAATTTGCCGACGCCAAACCGAAACCTTTTTCAAGTATAATGCGCTAATTATTCTCAACTACAACCATCATGAATAAATTATTTGTTAAGAATCACAAGGTTAAACGTTTCAGCACCCAGTCTCATCGAGAAAATCAAGACTCGAAAAAGCCACGTAAGGTGCTGCTTTTCAACAAGCCTTTCGATGTGTTACCGCAATTTACCGATGAAGCTGGGCGAGCAACGTTAAAAGACTATATTTCTGTTACCGACGTCTATGCGGCCGGTCGCTTAGACCGCGATAGTGAAGGTCTGTTAGTGCTGACTAATGACGGGCAGTTGCAGGCGAAGCTCACTCAGCCAGGTAAACGCACCGCCAAAATTTACTTTGCCCAGGTTGAAGGTGAACCAGAAGAATCTGCTTTGAAAGCCTTCCGCCAAGGATTGCCGCTTAAAGATGGTCAAACTCTCCCGGCCGGAGTTGAACTCGTTGCAGAACCTGAATGGCTTTGGGAGCGCGTGCCGCCAATCCGTGAACGTAAAAATATTCCTACCCGCTGGCTCAAAATTACGCTTTATGAGGGTAAAAACCGGCAGGTGCGGCGCATGACGGCGCATATCGGCTATCCTACTTTACGTCTTATCCGTTACAGCATGGGTGATCTTACCCTTGGCGATTTGGCTCCGGGACAATGGAAGGAAATACCTTATGTTTAAACCGAACGTAACTGTCGCCTGTGTGGTTCATGCCCAGGGACAATTTTTGCTGGTTGAGGAAATTGTCAACGGCAAGCTGACCCTAAACCAGCCTGCGGGACATCTTGAGGCCAATGAAACGCTGATTGCCGCTGTTCAACGCGAGCTGTTTGAGGAAACGGGCCTTGATGCGCCACCGCAATTTTTCCTTGGGTTGCACCAATGGCAGGCTCCGGATAAAACCTCTTTCCTGCGTTTCTCGTTTGTGATTGATTTACCTGAGATTGTGGCCACTTCCCCGCAAGATAGCGATATCTCTGGCTGTCGTTGGCTAAGTGCCGAACAAATTATCAACTCGGCCGAGCTGCGCTCCCCGCTAGTGGCAGAAAGTATTCGTTTGTATCAACAAGGCGCACGCTATCCGCTGGATCTTCTGGGCAATTACAATCTTCCACACTAATTGACGCTCTCTTGCCCGCCGCACCGATCGGCGGTGCAGCAAAGGCGGCAACGTGATAAAATTCTTCCCGCTATTTTTAAGCCCCCGTAAAAAATGTCGTTGGCGCGCGGCCTTCATCCTCGCCTGAACGGCATTAAACGGGTTATGACTCTATGTTTTGGAACTGCTATGTCAGACAACAGCCAGAAAAAAGTGATCGTCGGGATGTCCGGCGGCGTCGACTCCTCAGTCTCTGCTTACCTGCTCCAACAACAGGGATATCAGGTCGAGGGGCTCTTTATGAAGAATTGGGAAGAGGACGACGATGAAGAATACTGCTCCGCCGCGACTGACCTTGCCGATGCGCAAGCGGTAAGCGACAAGTTGGGCATCAAGCTGCATACCATTAACTTTGCAGCCGAATACTGGGACAACGTTTTCGAACATTTCCTGCAGGAATACAAGGCCGGACGCACGCCAAACCCGGATATTCTTTGCAATAAGGAAATCAAGTTCAAGGCTTTCCTGGAGTTCGCGGCTGAAGATTTAGGTGCTGACTATATTGCCACCGGGCACTACGTGCGTCGCAAGGACAGCAACGGGCAAAGCCAGCTGCTGCGCGGCCTCGATGGCAATAAAGATCAAAGCTATTTCCTGTATACGCTCGGCAGCAACCAAATTGCCAAAAGCCTGTTCCCTGTCGGAGAACTCGAGAAACCAGAGGTTCGCCGCATCGCGGAAGAGCAAGAGCTGGTGACGGCGAAGAAAAAAGATTCCACCGGCATCTGCTTTATCGGCGAGCGTAAATTCCGTGATTTTTTGGGTCGCTATCTGCCAGCCCAACCGGGTCCTATCAAAAGCGTTGACGGTCAGGACATGGGGCAGCATCAGGGTCTGATGTACCACACCCTTGGCCAACGCAAGGGTCTGGGCATTGGCGGTCAAAAAGACGGCGGAGAAGATCCGTGGTATGTGGTCGATAAAGACGTGGCCAACAATATTCTTTATGTCGCACAGGGCCACGAGCATCCGCGTCTGATGTCCGTTGGACTGATCGCCCAGCAATTGGATTGGGTCGATCGCCAGCCAATTTCTGCTGCTGTGCAATGCGTAGTGAAAACACGCTATCGTCAGGAAGATATTCCCTGCGTGATTACACCGCTCGACGACAACCGTATCGAAGTTCGCTTTGAATCACCTGTCGCGGCAGTCACTCCGGGCCAGTCAGCCGTGTTCTATCAGGGTGAAATCTGCCTTGGCGGCGGCGTTATTGAGCAACGCATCCCGCTAATTCAATAATTCATACCCAATAGATTTGATGCTGCAGCAAGGTGGCAACCTAATTTCCCCTATGAGCTTACATAGATAAGTGACTGGGGTAATAAGGAAGCATGACAGCTGCAGCATGAAAAATGAAAGGTATTAGCCATTCCCGCCGCTAACGTCCAGACTCGCCGCCATGGTATTTAACTCGATCGCCTTGTTACGAATAAAGTCGAGCTTGGCCTGCAAATCGACAATTCCCCAGACGGTGCCCTGCTGCTGCTGATAAAATTTATCCAACGCGGCGAAATACGATTTCTGATAAACCAGCCAATCGCGCTGTGACTGAATGATAGCCTTTTTAGCCGCCGCAGATTGCCCTTTTAACAGAGCCTGATATTGGACGTTCAACTCCTTGTCCCAGTCGGTGTACCCCTGTTGCAAACAGCTTTCAGAGTCCAAGGTCGAGACGGCCTTTTTGGAGCAATCCTCAATTTTTTTATCGATTGCCTTACCCGGCGTAGCAGCATGTGCCGCCATAGCAGTAAGTAACACACCAATGCAGCACACCCATGAGGCTAACTTCTTCATCTGATTTTCCTTTTTGAGGTGACCCAGTTGCTGATTCTGCGCGCAACTGGACGATAATTCTGCCATAAAACGCTTATTACCCACCAGGTTTACGCTCTTGGACTTATGTTATCGACTTTAGCAATGGATTCGCTGCCTTTCGGCGCTGTGTTTAGCCGCCGTTTTATGGCATGATCTGTCGCCATTAGTTGGGCACTCAGAAAAAGTCGCAGAATGTTGCTATTGAGCAACGCTTACAGGAGTAATCGTGGCCAAAAACTATTATGACATTACGCTGGCATTGGCTGGTATGTGCCAATCTGCGCGTTTAGTTCAGCAATTGGCCCACGAAGGTAACTGCGCCAAGGAAGAAATGACCGTTTCACTGCGCAGCCTGCTCGAAATGAATCCGGCTTCCACACTGGCAGTGTATGGCAATAATGAAGCCAACCTCAAAATGGGGCTCGAAACCTTGCTCGGCGTGCTCAACGCCAATCGTCAGGGATTAGGCGCGGAATTGACGCGCTATACTTTGAGTCTGATGGTGCTTGAGCGTAAACTGCACGCAAAAAAATCGTCCATGGATCAGTTGGGTCAGCGCATCGATCAGTTAGATCGCCAGTTGGCACATTTTGAACTGGAATCGGAGCAGGTAATGAGTTCGCTGGCGTCGATATATGTCGATATTGTCAGCCCTGCCGGTCCGCGCATTCAAGTGATCGGCACACCGGCAATTTTGCAGAACACGCAAATTCAGGCTAAAGTCCGGGCCTTGCTTCTCGCGGGTATCCGCGCAGCAGTACTTTGGCAGCAAGTAGGCGGTGGCCGTCTGCAGCTAATGTTTTCCCGTAACCGATTGTTCGAACAGGCGAAAAGCATCCTCGCCCGTTGCTGAAAATCTGATTTGTTATACCTGCTGCAAGCAGGTATGAAATTCTACTGTTAATAAGATCCTGGAGTTGCTACCGATGGAATTATCCTCACTGACAGCCGTTTCCCCCGTTGATGGACGCTACGGTGACAAAGTCAGCGCGCTGCGCTCAATCTTCAGCGAATTTGGTTTGCTGAAATTTCGCGTGCAGGTTGAAGTACGTTGGCTGCAAAAATTGGCCACCTGTGCAGAAATCAAAGAAGTTCCTGCTTTTGATGCCGACGCAAACGCTTTCCTTGACCAGTTGGTGGCCAATTTCGATGAAAAAGACGCACAGCGTATTAAAGACATTGAAAAAACCACTAACCATGACGTCAAGGCTGTGGAATATTTCCTGAAAGAAAAAGTAGCAGACATCCCGGCTCTGCATGCGGTTTCCGAGTTCATCCACTTTGCCTGTACCTCTGAAGATATCAACAACCTGTCTCACGCGCTGATGCTGCAAACTGCCCGTCAGGACGTGGTTCTGCCGTACTGGTTAAAAATTGTTGATTCTCTTAAAGCGCTTGCACACCAGTATCGCGACATTCCACTGCTGTCTCGCACCCATGGACAGCCTGCGACCCCGTCAACCATTGGTAAAGAGCTGGCTAACGTCGCCTACCGCATGGATCGTCAGGTTAAGCAGCTGCAACAGGTTGAAATTCTGGGTAAAATTAACGGTGCTGTTGGCAACTACAATGCGCACATTGTGGCTTATCCTGAGGTTGACTGGCATCAGTTCAGCGAAGAGTTTGTGACCTCGCTGGGCATTACCTGGAACCCATACACCACGCAAATCGAGCCGCACGACTACATTGCCGAGCTGTTTGACTGTGTTGCACGCTTCAATACCATCCTGATCGATTTCGATCGTGATATTTGGGGTTACATCGCGCTGAACCACTTCAAACAGAAAACTATTGCTGGCGAAATCGGTTCTTCAACCATGCCGCATAAAGTTAATCCAATTGACTTCGAAAACTCCGAAGGCAATCTGGGTCTGGCGAATGCCGTTCTGGGACATTTGGCGAGCAAATTGCCGGTTTCGCGCTGGCAGCGTGACCTGACCGACTCCACTGTGCTGCGTAACCTGGGCGTGGGTCTTGGCTATGCGCTGATTGCCTATCAGGCAACCATGAAAGGCATCAGCAAGCTGGAAGTCAACGAAGCTAACCTTGTTGGCGAGCTGGACCGCAACTGGGAAGTGCTGGCTGAGCCAATTCAAACGGTGATGCGCCGTTATGGTATTGAAAAGCCATACGAAAAATTGAAAGAGCTGACTCGTGGTAAACGCGTTGATGCTCAGGGCATGCAAGTCTTCATCGACAGCCTGGAGCTGCCGGAAGAAGAGAAAGTACGCCTGAAAGCCATGACCCCAGCCAACTATATTGGCCGTGCGACCACCATGGTTGACGAACTGAAATAATCCTCGTCAGTTCAAAATAAGTTCGATGGGGCAGAAACCACGCGTTTTTGCCCTATTTTTTTAACTCTCGCCCGATTTCGTAACGTTATGAACAAATAACCCGACGCGCCTTCCGTTTCTCATTTATATTTCGTTTATATTTTCCACCTTATGGTTGATAACAGGTTTATCTTATGACGATCATAATGAGCCTTAGCCGAAACCGGAGAACGTTATGCGAATTTTAGTCGTTGAAGATAATGCGCTTTTGCGCCATCACCTTTCTGTGCAGCTGCGGGAAATGGGTAATCAGGTAGATTCCGCAGAGGATGCCAAAGAGGCCGACTATTTTCTGCAGGAACATGCGCCGGATATCGCTATCGTCGATCTGGGTTTGCCCGGTGAAGACGGACTCAGCATGATCCAGCGCTGGCGCAATCATCAGGTAAAATTGCCGATTCTAGTACTGACTGCGCGTGAAAGCTGGCAAGACAAAGTTGCGGTGCTGGAAGCCGGTGCCGACGATTACGTCACCAAGCCTTTTCATCTGGAAGAAGTCATTGCTCGCATGCAGGCCTTGATGCGCCGCAACAGCGGGCTTGCCTCACAGGTCATTGCCCTGCCGCCGTTCAGTATTGACCTGTCTCGTCGTGAGCTTACCGTTAACGATCAACCGGTTAAACTTACCGCTTTTGAATACACCATCATTGAAACGTTGATCCGCAATGCTGGAAAAGTAGTCAGCAAAGACAGCCTGATGTTGCAGCTTTACCCCGATGCCGAACTGCGCGAGAGCCACACCGTTGACGTTTTGATGGGTCGCTTACGTAAAAAACTGCAGGTTGAACATCCGGTCGAGGTGATTACAACGGTTCGAGGTCAAGGTTATCGCTTTGATATTCGGCCTTGAATCTAATGAGATCCAAGAGTAAAAATCCGTTCTCGCTGCGTTCGCGCTATATGATGGCGACTGCGGCGGTGGTGCTTGCCCTTTCACTGGCCTATGGCCTGGTGGCGGTGGTCGGCTACATGGTGAGCTTTGATAAAACGGCTTACCGCCTGCTGCGCGGTGAAAGTAACCTGTTTTTTAGCCTTGCCCAATGGCGAGACAACAAACTCAGCATCAATGTGCCCCCGGATTTGGATCTCAACTTCCCGACGCTAGTATTTATCTACGACAATAACGGCAAGCTACTCTGGGCGCAGCGCCGCGTGCCGGATCTTGAGGCGCAAATACAAAAAAGCTGGCTGAACAAAGCCGGCTTTTACGATCTGGACACCGACCCACTCACCTCCAGTGAAGTAGTAGGCAATAATCCGCGCGCACAGAATCAGCTCAAAAATTATGATGCCAACAACGCCACGGCAATGACGCACTCGGTGGCGGTCAATACCTATGCGGCGACCTCTCGTTTACCGGCGCTGAATATCGTGGTCATCGACAGTATTCCGCAAGAATTGCAGCACTCTGACCTAGTGTGGGAATGGTTTAGCTATGTGCTGCTCGCCAACTTGCTGCTGGTGGTGCCACTGCTGTGGCTGGTGGCCTATTGGAGCCTGAGACCCATCAAGGCGCTCATCGGACAGGTTGCCGAGCTGGAAACCAAAGAGCGTGAACTGCTTGACGAGCACACGCCGCACGAACTGCGCGGGCTGGTGCGTAACCTGAATATTTTGCTCAGCAGCGAACGTAGTCGTTATGACCGTTACCGCACGACACTTGCCGACCTGACTCATAGTCTGAAAACACCTCTGGCGGTGTTACAGACCACCCTGCGCTCTCTGCGTAACAGCCAGCAGATGACAATCGAGAAAGCCGAACCGATCATGCTCGAGCAGATCAGCCGTATTTCACAACAGATTGGCTATTACCTGCATCGCGCCACGTTGCGTTCCGAACATTTGATTCTGGTGCGAGAAATCCACTCGGTTCCTGCGTTACTCGACAGCCTGTGTTCGGCGCTGAATAAGGTTTATCAACGAAAAGGCGTTGAGCTAACGGTAGACATTTCACCGGAAATCACCTTTATCGGCGAAAAAAACGATTTCATGGAGATTCTGGGCAATGTCATCGACAACGCCTGCAAATACTGTCTTGAATTTGTAGAAATCAGCGCGGTGCACACTGAAAACGAGCTAGTGATTTTGGTTGAGGACGACGGCCCTGGAATTGCTGAACATCAGCGTGAGCTAATTTTCAAACGAGGACAGCGAGCGGATACTCTGCGACCTGGTCAGGGTCTTGGGCTGTCTCTCGCCAGCGAAATTATCGAGCAGTATGATGGCAAGATCCTGATCGGTGAAAGTGAGTTGGGGGGTGCCAGCATGCGCATCTGCTTTGGCCAGCAGCATGACAGCGATCAATCCTGATTTAGCGTGCCAACATGATGTGATTGACGCACCATTGTACAAATTTGCTGGCGATTGCCTAAGCCAGCACCGCGATGTTCCGTTATAATCCATCACAGACTTTAGCAATCCGTGGAAAAACTAAATGGATTATCAACTTGATTTAGACTGGGACGAATTTTTTGCTCGTTATTGGCAAAAACGTCCAGTCCTGCTTAAACGCGGCTTTAAAAACTTTATCGATCCGATTTCTCCCGACGAACTGGCAGGTCTTGCCATGGAAAATGAAGTCGATAGCCGTTTGGTCAGCCATGACCAAGGGCGCTGGGATGTGAAACACGGTCCTTTCGAAAGCTATGATCACCTTGGCGAAAACAACTGGTCGATTCTTGTTCAGGCTGTCGATCATTGGCACGAGCCTTCAGCACGCCTGATGCGCCCTTTCCGCCAGATACCCGATTGGCGCATGGATGATCTGATGATCTCCTTCTCGGTTCCCGGCGGCGGCGTTGGCCCACATCTTGACCAATACGATGTATTTATCATTCAGGGCACTGGCCGTCGTCGCTGGCGAGTAGGCGAGAAGATCCCGATGAAGCAGCACACGCCTCATCCTGATCTGCTGCAGGTTGAGCCTTTCGATGCCATCATCGATGAAGAGATGGAACCGGGCGATATTATCTATATTCCACCAGGTTTCCCGCACGAAGGTTACTCACTGGAAAATGCCATCAACTATTCCGTTGGCTTCCGTGCGCCAAGTTCGCGCGAGATGATAAGCGGCTTTGCAGATTACGTTTTGTCACGTGAATTAGGTGGCAAACGCTATACCGATGCAGACTTGGTGAAACGCGAAAACTCTGCCGAGATCCAGCAACACGAGCTCGACGGTATGCGCAGCATGATGCAGGATCTGATAGGCAACCCTGAGCACTTCAACAATTGGATGGGTGAATTTATTTCCCAATCGCGCCATGAGCTTGACGTTGCGCCACCCGAGCCGCCTTATCAGCCTGGTGAAGTTTACGAATTGCTGGAAGCAGGCGAAACGCTGCAACGTCTCGGTGGCCTGCGCGTGCTGCGTGTTGGCGATCGTTGCTACGTAAACGGCGAAAAGATTGAGACTGAGCATCTGCATGCGACTGATGCATTGAGCCGTAATCTGACTGTTACCCACGCTATGCTCGGCGATGCGATGGAAGATCCTTCCTTCCTTGCACTGCTTTGTGCTCTGGTAAACAACGGCTACTGGTATTTTAACGAATAATATTAACGCTGCTGGTTCCTTCCCCTGCTTGCGGGGGAAGACCAGGATCAACGATGATCCTCAGCCACCAAT
The DNA here is from genome assembly GCF_000257645.1 of Serratia sp. M24T3. Classification (GTDB taxonomy): domain Bacteria; phylum Pseudomonadota; class Gammaproteobacteria; order Enterobacterales; family Enterobacteriaceae; genus Rouxiella. The sequence goes on along the minus strand of NZ_AJHJ01000005.1, from coordinate 16,567 downwards.
TGTGCCAAACGCATGATCACCTCAACCGCACTTTCCATTCCCTGCAAAGTAATGAACTCATGCTTGCCGTGGAAGTTATAGCCACCGGTGAAAATATTCGGGCAGGGTAATCCGCGAAACGAGAGCTGTGCTCCATCGGTGCCGCCGCGAATAGGCCTGATTACAGGTTTGATATTGCAATCTGTCATTGCCCGCTTCGCCAATTCGATGGTGTGCGGATGTTTGAGGATTTCATCGCGCATGTTGTAGTAATGGTCATCCAACGTCACTTCAATATAACAATCAGGATGCAGCCCTTTTCCTACCCACTCAGCCACTTCCACCATCTTCTGTTTACGCGAAGAAAATCCTGCGTGGTCAAAATCACGCACGATGTAATGCATTTCGGCGCGCTCTACCGTGCCCTTGACGCTGGTAAGATGATAAAACCCTTGATAGTCAGAGGTGGTTTCCGGTGTTTGATCATCAGGTAAAGCGAGATGAAAACGCATCGCCAATGACAGGGCATTGACCATCACTCCTTTCGCACTTCCGGGATGCACACTGTTACCGACGATTTTTATGGTAGCTGAAGCAGCATTAAAATTTTCGAATTCAAGCTCGCCCAGCCCGCCACCATCAACGGTATAGGCCCAATCGGCTGCAAACTGCTCAACATCAAAATTCTGCGCGCCCTTGCCAATCTCTTCATCGGGCGTAAAAGCCATACGCAGCGTGCCGTGCGGCAGATTGCTGTTTTTCAGACGCTGCATGGCAGTAATTATTTCTGCAATCCCGGCTTTGTCATCGGCACCGAGCAGAGATTTACCGTCGGTGGTGATTAATGTTTGGCCCAGCAGCTGGTGCATGACAGGAAACATCACTGGTGAGAGATACTCTTCTCCCTGACCCAGTGCGACATCACCACCGCGATAGTTTTCGATAATCTGTGGGTTGACATTTTTGCCGGAAAAATCAGGCGAAGTATCCAGATGGGCGATAAACCCCAGAGTTGGCACCGGCCAGCTGACGTTGGTGGCAAGGGTTGCCATTACGCAGCCTTTGGGGCTTAACGTTACCGCGTCGAATCCTAAAGAGATAAGTTCGTCCCGCAGTGAGTAAGCGAGTCGGGTTTGCCCGTCACTGCTTGGGGTAGACTTGGCGTTCACTTTTGATTGGGTATCAAAAGTCAGATAGTGCAAGAAGCGTTCCAGTAACATATCCATATTCAGGCATCCAGAGGCGATAAGACCTCATTATGCGCAGCCTGAATATCACGGATATTGCTTCAGGTCATTATACCTTGCGTTACTGGAACCCGAGATTTAACCCCAACTTTCACTCTTATTGGTTAGGAAGGCGTGCACAAACTCCGGCACTACCTCGCTGGCCAGGCCGTAAATACGCTCGTCAAACTGGCTCTCGACCTGGCTAGGCTCAAGGTTAAGTTCAAAGGTGTGAGCTCCCTGTATGCGAGCTTCGTGAACAAATCCTGCAGCCGGATAAACGTGGCCAGAAGTACCGATAGCGATAAAGAAATCCGCCCTGGAAAGCGCCGTATAAATTTCATCCATGCGCACCGGCATCTCACCAAACCACACCACATGCGGGCGCAGCGGTGCCGGAAACTGGCAACAGTGACAGCGATCGTCTACCGATAAGTCTTTGGGCCAGTCAAATACCTGTCCGGACTCGGTACAACGCACTTTCATCAATTCACCATGCATATGCAAAATCCGTGAACTGCCTGCGCGCTCATGCAGGTTATCAATGTTTTGCGTGACCAGTAAAAAGTTATCGCCCAACGCCTCTTCCAACGTAGCCAGCGCGTAGTGCGCGGAATTAGGTTTGATTTCTTCTTCCTGCAGCTGTTGGCGGCGGGCATTGTAAAACGCCTGCACCAGCTGTGGATCACGGCGATAACCTTCAGGCGTCGCCACGTCTTCGACTTTATGCTCTTCCCACAGGCCGTCTGCGGCGCGGAAAGTACGTATCCCTGACTCGGCCGAAATTCCGGCTCCGGTGAGCACCACAACAAACGGTCTCTTTAACTGCGCCGCGGCCATGCTGTCGCGATGGAAGATATTTGACCGAAAACGCTGATGGCGTATGCGCTTATTTTTGCGAAATCGACGCAGCCGATGGCTTGTGCGCATATTCACCGCTCCTTTTCTTGACTCGGAAAACGTGTTTAATCGTTAAGATTGTTTACTGACCGCCGCTTAACACGCGTGCGGGATCAATACGGCTAGCGCGACGCGCAGGATACCAGCTGGCGAGCAGGCTCAATACCAGTGCGGTAGCCAAAACGCTGACCACGTCTAACCAATGCAGTTCCGATGGCAAAAAATCGATGAAATAAATATCACCGGATAAAAACTTATGCCCGACCAGTTTTTGCAATACGTTGATAATATTGGTCAATTCCAGCGATGCAATCACGCCGATCACTACGCCGCAAACACTGCCGACCAAACCGGCCATCAAACCGTACCAGATAAACACCGCGCGGATCAGGCCGTCTTTAGCGCCCAAGGTTCTCAGCACGGCAATATCGCTGCTTTTATCTTTGACCGCCATCACCAGCGTAGAGACAATATTGAAGCAGGCCACGCCGATCACCAGCACCATCGCCAGAAACATAATGGCGCGGATCATCTGGATATCACGATACATATAACCGTAAGTACCTATCCAACTGCTAATGTAAACGTAGGCTTTTGTGACCTCTCCCGCATCACGAACCAGTTTGTTGGCAGCAAAGACATCGTTAACTTTGATGTCGATTCCGGTCACGCTGGTTCCCATCTCCTGATATTGCTGAGCATCGGCCAACGGCACCATCGCCATGCTGTGATCGAGCTGACCACTTAATTGCAGAATACCGGTGACGTGCAGACGAATACGCTTGGGCTGCAGCAGCTTCATTTCGGGGTCACTGTTGGGGATCATGACCGTGACCCAGTCACCCTGCTTGACGTTTAGGGCATCAGCGACCCCTTTACCCAGGATTATCTGCTGCTCGCCGGCTTTAAAATTCTGCCAGGCGTCGCCCTGTACGAAGTTTGGCACAGCGCTAACGCGCCCTTCCTGTTGTGGATCAACACCTTTAACCTGTAAAGCACGCAGCTTGGCACCATTTTCAATCAGCCCGCTAAACTGCACATAAGGCGCGGCGGCAACAATACCCGGCACCTTCTCAACGCGATCCATTACGCCCTGCCAGCCGTTAAAAGGCTGATTGACCGGACTAATTTGCCCGTGAGGCACGACCGCAAGCACGCGATCTTTAAGTTCACGTTCAAAACCGTTCATCGCACTCAGGCCGACGATCAATACTGCCACCCCCAGCGCGATTCCCAGTGTGGAAATCACCGAAATGAGTGAAATCATGCCGCCACGACGGCGGCCACGGCTAAAACGCAGGCCGATAAGCAGGGAAAAAGGCATCGCTGACATTAACGCGCCCCCAGCAGGGTAGAATCCTGCTGTAACTTGCCGTCGCGCATTTCCAACTGACGGCTAAGACGATTAGCCAACTGCAAGTCATGGGTGACCACCAGAAACGCCGTGCCCTGACGGACGTTAAGCTCACCAAGCAGTTCAAAAATGCTGTCAGCATTTTTCTGGTCAAGGTTACCGGTCGGTTCATCGGCCAGTACCAGAGACGGGTTATTCACCAGCGCACGAGCAATCGCCACACGCTGGCGCTCACCGCCCGACAGCTCGGAAGGACGATGCTTGCTGCGATGCTCAAGCCCTACAGCAGCCAGCATTTCACGGGCTTTATCCTGCACTTCGGAAGCCTTGTTTTTGCCAATCAGCAACGGCATTGCCACATTTTCCAGCGCCGTGAAATCTGGCAGCAAGTGGTGGAACTGGTAGATAAAGCCCAACTGACGATTACGCAATTCAGCCTTGGCGGCTGAAGACATCTCGTTAAGCGACTTGCCTTTAAATACCACTTCGCCGGAAGTGGGAGAGTCCAGACCGCCCAGCAGGTGCAACAAAGTACTTTTACCAGAACCAGAACTGCCGACAATCGCCATCATCTCACCCGGCTTGATGGCAAACGAAACATTACGCAGCACGTCAGTATGCAGTTTGCCTTCCTGGTAAGTTTTACAGAGGTTTTCGCACTGCAACAACAAAGAATCACTCATAACGTAAAGCCTCTGCGGGTTGGGCGGCGGCGGCGCGCCATGAAGGGTAAAACGTAGACAACAACGCGATGACCATGGCCACCAGCGCAATAACCACGACCTGCGTCGGCTCGATTGCCACCGGCAATGAAGCGCCGTCGAGCAATACGCCAATCGCAGGCATGATGGTGTTAAGTTGGGTTGCAAGCAGCACGCCCAGCAAGGCACCAAGCAGTGCTCCGATAATACCGGCGCTGGCACCCTGCACCATAAAGATCGCCATAATCTGCCGGCGAGTCAGGCCTTGGGTTTTCAGGATGGCGACTTCGCCCTGCTTTTCCATCACCAGCAGGCCAAGAGAAGTAATAATGTTGAACGCCGCAACCGCCACAATCAGGCTAAGCAGCAGGCCCATCATATTTTTCTCCATGCGCACCGCCTGGAACAGCTCTCCGCGACGTTCGCGCCAGTCTTTCCACTGCGTTCCCTTCGGCAACGACTGGGTACTCAGTGAGTCGACATCCAGCGGTTTATTCAGATACAAACGCCAGCCGGTGACGTTGCCCAACGGGTAAAGCATCATGCGCGAAGCATCTTGAATATTGACCAGCATCTCATAGCCATCAACTTCGCTGTTGGCAGCAAAAGTGCCTGCTACAGTAAACAGACGCTGGCTGGGAATACGGCCCATCGGCGTAAACTGGCTGACGCTGGTGACCATCAGACGCAGCTGGTCGCCGCGCTTGACTTTCAGCTGCTGCGCAAGCTGGTCGCCAAGAATGACCTTGAATTGACCCGGCTGCAGCTCCTGCTGACTCACACCCACCAGCGTATTGGACAAATTGTCTTTTTGCTGCGGATCAATTCCCAGCATCACGCCAACTGCTACGCTGGCGGGGCTTTGCAGCACCACATCGCCGGTAGTAAACGGCACAGCTCGATTCACACCCTGCAGTTTTGCGGCGTCATCGTGGGTAATTTGTTGTGGATTCAGCGATCCCTGCGGCGTGGTGATGTACGCTTGAGGCATGAGACCCAAAATATTACTTTCGAGTTCTTTCTCAAATCCGTTCATAACCGACAGTACAGTGACCAGCGCCATCACCCCAAGGGTAATGCCAATGGTGGATAGCCAGGAGACAAACCGCCCAAAGCGGTCTGAAGCACGCCCGCGCATGTAACGCAGGCCGATAAATAACGCGACAGGTTGATACATGAAATCCGTTAAGTGCAGTAGCTCATTGCAAAGTGATCAAGGATAATAAAGGCTACATGCGCTTTATGGAACCATTAACGGTGTAACTATGCGGCTTTTATTTATGAAGAGTCGTGTACAAATCGGATTGACCTGATAGTAAACACCATCGCAAGATACGGTTTATAAATCTGGCCCTTACCGCCGACTAAAGAGATAGCGAAATAGCTTATGCTTCAAAAAATGCCTCAAGGAACGCGTTACTCACTGCCAGAACGTCCCGGCGACACCCGCCAACTCGGGCAACTGACGGGGTCAGCCTGTGCGCTGGAGTGTGCGCAAATCAGTGAACGCCACCCAGGTCCGGTGATGCTTATCGCTCCTGACATGCAGAATGCTCTGCGTTTACGCGATGAGATCCAGCAGTTTACCGAGCATAAAGTCATCAGTTTGTCTGACTGGGAAACGCTGCCTTATGACAGTTTCTCCCCACATCAGGAAATTATTTCTGCCCGCCTGTCGAGCTTGTACCAACTGCCGACAATGGAACGGGGAATTATTATTCTGCCGGTGAATACTCTGATGCAGCGCGTTTGCCCGCACGAGTTTTTGCACGGCCATGCACTGGTGATGAAGAAAGGCCAGCGCCTGTCACGCGACAAGCTCCGTTCGCAGCTTGAGCAGGCGGGCTATCGCAGTGTCGACCAGGTGATGGAACACGGCGAGTTTGCCACCCGTGGTGCCCTGCTTGACCTGTACCCCATGGGCAGCGACGAACCGTTCCGCATTGACTTTTTTGACGATGAAATCGACAGCCTGCGCCTGTTTGACGTCGACACCCAGCGCACGTTGAGTGAAGTCGATTTTATTAATCTGCTTCCGGCACACGAATTTCCTACCGACAAAAACGCTATCGAGCTGTTCCGCAGCCAGTTTCGCGAGAAGTTTGAAGTGCGCCGCGACGCCGAGCACGTTTATCAGCAGGTGACTAAAGGCACTTTCCCGGCGGGTATTGAATACTGGCAGCCGCTGTTTTTCAGCCAGCCGCTAAGCAGCCTGTTCAGCTATTTGCCGAAAAATACGTTGCTGCTCAATACTGGCGATCTCGAACACGCCGCCGAGCGCTTCTGGCTTGACGTGGTGACGCGCTATGAGAGCCGCCGCGTTGACCCGATGCGTCCGCTGGTGGAGCCAGAACTGCTGTGGCTAAAAGTCGATGGGCTGTTTGCCGAACTGAAACAGTGGCCACGGGTTCAGCTGAAAACCGATGAGTTATCCGCTAAAGCCGCCAATACGAATCTTGGCTATCAGACTTTGCCCGACTTATCTGTGGTGCCGCAAAACAAAGCGCCGATGGATAACCTGCGCCGTTTTAACGAATCCTTTAGCGGCAGCCTGGTATTCTCGGTGGAAAGTGAGGGTCGTCGCGAAACGCTGCAAGATTTGCTTGGCCGTATCAAGATCAATCCACGGCTGATTACGCGAATTGAAGAAGTCGTCGCCCCGGGCCGATACATCATGATCGGTGCCTGCGAAAAGGGTTTCCTCGATACCGCAAATCAGCTCGCGCTGGTGTGCGAAAGTGACATGCTCGGCGAGCGCGTTGCCCGTCGCAGGCAGGATACTCGCCGGGCGATTAATACCGATACCCTGATCCGCAACCTTGCCGAATTGCGCCCCGGCCAGCCGGTAGTGCATCTCGAACACGGCGTCGGACGCTATCTCGGCCTGACGACTCTAGAAGCGGGCGGCATCAAGGCCGAATACCTGATTTTAACCTATGCGGGGGAAGACAAGCTTTACGTGCCGGTTTCCTCGCTGCATTTAATTAGCCGCTATTCCGGCGGTGCCGACGAATCTGCGCCGTTGCATAAACTCGGCGGTGAAGCCTGGTCTAAAGCGCGGCAAAAAGCAGCAGAGAAAGTACGTGACGTGGCCGCCGAGCTGTTGGATATCTATGCTCAGCGAGAGGCCAAGACAGGCTTCGCCTTCAAGCACGACAAGGAACAATACCAGCTGTTCTGCCAAACCTTCCCGTTTGAGACCACCGTGGATCAGTCACAGGCCATTAACGCCGTGCTGACCGATATGACCCAGCCACTGGCTATGGATCGCCTGGTATGCGGTGATGTGGGCTTTGGTAAAACCGAAGTTGCGATGCGTGCCGCGTTTCTTGCCGTCTCCAACAATAAGCAGGTTGCCGTTCTGGTGCCGACCACCCTGCTGGCCCAACAGCATTTCGATAATTTCCGCGATCGATTCGCAAACTGGCCAATCCGTATTGAAATGATGTCACGTTTTCGCAGCGCCAAAGAGCAGCAAACGGTGCTGGAAGAGGCCATTGAGGGCAAAGTCGATATCATTATCGGTACTCATAAGTTGTTGCAAAGCGATTTACGCTGGAAAGATCTGGGCCTGCTGATCGTCGATGAAGAACACCGTTTTGGCGTGCGTCACAAAGAACGAATCAAGGCAATGCGCGCCGATGTCGACATCCTGACGCTGACCGCCACGCCTATTCCACGGACCTTGAATATGGCGATGAGCGGCATGCGTGATCTGTCGATTATCGCCACGCCACCGGCACGACGTCTGGCGGTAAAAACCTTCGTGCGAGAGTACGACAGCCTGGTCGTTCGCGAGGCAATCCTGCGCGAAATCCTGCGCGGTGGGCAGGTTTACTACCTCTATAACGACGTGGCCAATATCGATAAAGCCACCGAACGCCTGGCTGAATTGGTGCCCGAGGCGCGAATTGCCATCGGACACGGCCAGATGCGCGAACGCGATCTCGAAAGGGTGATGAATGATTTCCATCACCAGCGTTTTAATGTTTTGGTATGTACCACCATTATCGAAACCGGGATCGATATTCCCAGCGCCAATACCATCATCATCGAACGCGCCGACCATTTCGGTCTGGCACAGTTGCACCAGCTGCGAGGCCGCGTAGGCCGATCGCATCATCAGGCCTACGCTTACCTGCTGACGCCAAATCCGAAGGCGATGTCCGTCGATGCACATAAACGCCTCGAAGCTATTGCCTCGCTTGAAGATTTAGGTGCTGGTTTTGCACTGGCAACTCATGACCTCGAGATCCGCGGTGCCGGTGAGCTACTCGGCGAAGGCCAGAGCGGCCAGATGAGTACCATTGGCTTCTCGCTGTATATGGAGCTTTTGGAGAACGCTGTCGAAGCGTTAAAAGAAGGCCGTGAACCTTCTCTGGAAGACTTGACTACCAGCCAGACCGAAGTCGAAATGCGCATGCCCGCGCTGCTGCCAGAAGAGTTTATCCCCGATGTTAACACTCGCCTGTCGCTGTATAAACGCATCGCCAGTGCGCGTACCACACAGGAGGTCGACGAACTGCGGGTCGAACTGATTGACCGCTTTGGCACCCTGCCCGACGGCGCGCGCAACCTGCTCAGCATCGCCATACTGCGCCTGAAAGCCAAACAACTCGGCATCAAGCGCATTGAAGGCAACGAGCGCGGCGGCTTTGTTGATTTCAGCGACAAAAATCGTGTCAATCCGAGTTACTTGATTGGCCTGTTACAGAAGCAGCCACAGGTTTATCGCCTCGATGGTCCGAGCAAACTGAAGTTTATGCTGGATCTTACTGACCGACCAAAACGTCTGAAGTTTGTTGATGAGCTGCTGGAAGAGTTCGCCGCCAATCAGCTCCCTGGCTAAATTATTGGTTAAATAACAGGCACAAAAAAGCCCGAGCTTAAAACTCGGGCTTTTCATTGGCAATTTATCTTTTACGACTGTGCCATGGGTGTCCTACATCGTCATTTAAACACCTTCAACTATTGTTTTTAAATGCACGATATTTGGCAGAGCGTATTATTGGACAAGTTCTTAACTACGAACGGTGCTTAATTCCAACTGCCCGCTCTTATCCAACGGGATCTTGGTACCAGGATCGTGATCCATCCGTACTTTGCCCTGCTGGCCGTCGATTTTGTAGGTCACATCATAGCCCAGCATTTTTTCTGACTTGTCATACACTGTGGTACAACGCTGACGCTGAGTGGTGTAAGTATCATTGTCCTGCATGCTGCTTTGGACACGATTACCCGCATAACCACCGCCGATTGCTCCCGCAACTGTCGCCAAACTGCGCCCATGACCACCACCAAATTGATGACCAATCACCCCACCGGCAACCGCCCCCAGCAATGAGCCCGCGATTTGATTCTCATCCTGTACTGGACGACGATGCGTCACGGTCACATTACGACATTCCTGACGCGGGGTTTTCGTGGTTTCCTTGATAGGCGTTGCACTGACGACCTGCGCATATTGAGGACCGGAAGAAAAAACGTTCATACTTGCTACTGCCGCAACCCCCAGGGCTGCTGCGACGCCTATCCCGACGCCAGCTAACATTGACTTATTCACAGGACATCCTCCTGAAAGTGATATCACGGTAAAGTTTGCTCAATTAGCCTACGACGGACAATAAGACATTTGGATAAAACACGGGAAGTGAGAGGTGTAAATCTATCTTTAAGATAATTCTCAGGAAAACAGTGTTAACAAACCAGTTTAAAAGTTGTCCCGAAGATAGGGTGAATAGCCAAGAAGTTAATAAACATTAATTAGAAAGAAACTCGAATCGATTCAGCCTCCAGTTAAAAAAACCGGAGGCCAAATAGCCACTTAGTGAAGCTTGAGTCGCGGGCGCAAAACCCGATTAATACTGCCAACAAACATCATTAAACCTGTTTTAATATAGCCGTGCAGAGCAATCTGATGCATGCGGTATAAAGAAACATACACCATGCGGGCCAGACGGCCTTCAATCATCATCGAGCCCTTGGTCAGATTCCCCATCAGACTGCCAACAGTGCTAAAGCGCGACAACGAGACCAGAGAACCGTGATCCTTATAGACATAAGGTTTCAGCGTTCGACCGTTGCGCTGTGCGATGATATTGGCAAAACAGCGAGAAGCCATTTGATGCGCAGACTGCGCGCGCGGAGGCACAAAACCACCTGACGGCAAGGCACAGGAAGCACAGTCACCAATGGCATAGATATCAGGATCGCGCGTGGTTTGCAGCGTAGGCTCGACCACCAGCTGATTAATGCGGTTGGTTTCCAAACCTGAAATATCTTTAAGGAAATCAGGCGCTTTAATACCCGCAGCCCACACCATCAGATCGGCAGCAATAAATTCGCCATCTTTGGTGTTTAGACCTTTTTTCTCCGCGCTTGTTACCATGGTTTTGGTTAAGACCCGAACGCCAATCTTGGTCAATTCCTGATGCGCCGCCTCGGAGATACGCGCAGGCAGTGCAGGCAGAATTCGCTCACCAGCTTCAACCAGTGTCACGTTTAACGCACTATTTTGAAGGCCTTCAAAGCCATAGCTGTGCAATTCTTTTACTGCATTATGCAGCTCGGCAGACAGTTCAACGCCCGTCGCGCCGCCGCCAACAATCGCAATATTAACTGTCCCGGTTTTATCAGGATTGGCCGAATATTTCAGAAACAGGTTAAGCATTTCATTGTGGAAGCGATGCGCCTGATGCGGGTTGTCCAGGAAGATACAGTTTTCTTTAATGCCCGGCGTACCAAAATCATTTGAAGTACTGCCCAGCGCCATAACCAGCTGATCATAAGCCAGGTCGCGCTCGGCCACCAGCAGCTCACCGTTGGTGTCACGGATTTCAGCCAACTTGATGGTTTTATTTTCACGATTGATATCGGTTAAAGAGCCGATTTGGAATGTAAATCCATGATTGCGCGCGTGAGCCAGATAGCTTAACGCATCGACGCCGTCGTCAAGACTTCCGGTGGCAACTTCATGCAGCAACGGCTTCCACAGATGGCTGTGGTTGCGGTCGACCAACACTATCTCGGCTTTGCTGCTGCGGCCAAGTTTGTGACCCAGGCTGGTCGCAAGCTCAAGACCGCCCGCTCCACCGCCGATTATCACAATTTTTTTCTTTGCTTCAGTCACTATGACTCCCTCAAATGTAAACCAAATGTTATCTAAGGGTAACGTTATTATCCTTAGATAACATAGGGTTGCTCAAGTTAAATCATCTTCAAGAATGAGGATAACACGCGGGAGTCCGTTGATTATACCAAAATTGATCTACATCAATTGTTTTTGATAATCCCCGGTGATAACAATAATTTTGCATCTTGCTATTCAATTAGTTAGCACCGGGAAGCCGAGGAGGAGAATCGTTACAGCAGATGTTTGGCGCAGAAAATATTAAGCCTGTTTGTGTGCCTGCCAACGAGTATCTAGCTCGGTAAGCTCTTGGTGGGATTTTTTCCAACGATCGGAGTCGCGTAATGCCTGTCGACTCGATTTGCCGTGCCAGCCACCGCCGTGATACAGCGAGGCTACACCATCGGCTTTCATTGGCGGCAGGTTGTCGAGCACGCTAACTGCGCCAGCACGGTTATTGCAAACCAGAATCATGTCGCAGCCAGCATTCAATGAAGCCTGACCGCGCTCGGCGTAACTGCCCATTACCGCAGCCCCTTCCATCGACAGATCGTCGGAGAAAATAATGCCTTTAAAACCGAGTTCCTGGCGTAAGATTTTCTTTAACCAGTAAGGCGATCCACTCGCTGGAAGAGGATCGGCATCGGTATAAATCACATGTGCAGGCATCACAGCATCGAGCATCTTGCGTTCAATCAGTTGACGGAAAATGGCCATGTCATGCTGGCGGATGACTTCCAGCGGACGATTATCCCGTGGCGTTTCCTTATGAGAATCGGCAGTGACTGCGCCATGTCCGGGAAAATGCTTGCCGGTCACTTTCATGCCAGCCACGTGCATACCGCGAATGTAGCGCTCGGCGATATCCAGCGCTTTTTGCGAGTCACGATGGAAAGAACGCTCGCCAATCGCAGCGCTAATATGGCCGATGTCCAACACTGGGGCAAAACTGATATCAATATCCATGGCGATCATTTCTGCCGCCATCAGCCAACCGGCCTCTTCCGCCAAGCGACCGGCTTCGCGCTCATCGTTTAAAGCAGCAAAAGACTGAGCCGCAGGGATACGGGTAAAACCTTCGCGGAAACGCTGAACACGACCGCCTTCCTGATCGACCGCCAACACCAGACGCTCGCGGGAAGCCGCGCGGATTTGGCGGATCAGCTCCTGCAACTGTTCAACGTCGTGATAATTACGGGTAAACAATATCAATCCACCCACCAGCGGGTGCTGTAAAATTTCGCGCTCTTCAGCATCCAGCTCGAAGCTGGCAACATCTAACATGACTGGACCCAAGACCCAATACTCCTGTTCTAAAATTCAGATAATAATTTCTGACGCAGTGGCTGCGCCCAGCTTGCATAACGAATATCGGCCGTTTGCTGCCAGCGCACTTCAAACCACATCAGCATCAAATATTCGAGCCAAAGTCGCCACTGGCGAACCTGACGTTCAAGCTTTGCAGCATCGCCATAACCACCCTGCCGGGCATACTGTTGCAACAATTCATACCGCTGAGTTTTGCTATAGGCATTACCGCTAAATAGCGCGGCAAATTCAAGGCCTATATCCGCAGACACCGCGTACTCCCAGTCGATCAAACGTATTCCTTCAGGGCTGTTGACCCAATTTTGCGGGTGAATATCCATATGCGCGAGAGATATTTTTAACGCCCTGGGCAATCGTTGCTTGAGTAACCGTTTATGTAAATGCAGCCAGGACGGCGTTAACCGGCGGCGGTCAATCAGTTGCCAATAGTCGGCAAAACGCTTTTTGATATCCAGCGTTTCGCCACACGGCTGGCTGCGGTGAAGTTTTGCCAGCAGAGCGGCCAGCTGTTGTTGAGGCTGAGCGGCAAAAAAGTGCTTGTCATCAAGCGTTTCTCCGGCGATCCAATTCACCACCAGCCACGGACAGGCCCAGGCATAAACCTGTGGGGCAATGTGCTTTGAAGATAGATGACGCAACAACCGATTTTCCCTGCGCCTGTCGATACCCAGCTGTCGTTTTTCAGTCGACTGCAATCGCGCAAGATACACACCGCTTGCTGCTTCGATACGCCAGCTCTCACTGCTGAGACCTTCTACAGGTGTAAAAATGCAACCGGCGGAATAATCCGCCGGAAGATATTTTTCTACCCAAGTTTCGAGGAGAGGATTAATTCTGATTTTGAACTGCACCGCTGCCTGACCAAACAATTTCGCCACTTTGCACAGTCATCAGCTGCATATCCAGCGTCGGTGATTTCACGTTACCGCTGGCATCGCTGTACAACACATACTGAGCATTCACCTGACGCGCCAGCGCGATGGCCTTGCTACGAGAAACCAGGTTGTCATCGGCGGATAATCCCATTGCCTGCTTGGCAGATGCCAACTGTGAGGCAGGGACGACAGTAAAGGTGTTGTTGGATGCCAGTGCAGTGTGCATTGCGTCGGTAATTTTACCGGTTTGCAGCGAACCGTTGGTGCTGTTTTTTACATTATCCAACAGTAAAACGCTGCCTGACTGAACGCCTTCAGCCTTCAGCATTTTAGCGACCAGGGGCTGTACCGTTGCACTCCAGTCAATAGTCTGCAGTTTTGGCGGCTGGGGGATAGTTTCAACCGGAGGCTGGCCCGAAGTTTCGGGCGCACCAATAGGCGGCACCGTTGTGATAGGTGCAGTAGTCGCCGGAGGTTGGGTCTGTGTTTGCTGCTGTTGTTCTTGCTGTGTGGAAATACAACCGCTTAACGCTAAAGTTGCCAATGCCACGATTAAATACTTTTTCATCAACCCTCTCCGTACGGGATATTAAAGATAGATGTGTACACGCACGCTGTACGCATCAAGATTGCCGTTTAGCGAGTAGATATCGACGCTTGAGTCTGCCGGAACGGTAATGGTTCGCGGTTCGGCAAAAGGCAGCAGATCCAGGCCCTGCTTGTCATACCAATAGAAAACATAGCGCACTTGTATGGATTTTGGCTGATTATTGCTGAGCGACAGGGTGGCCTTTTGACGCCCCTGATCGCTGCCAAGCGACGGCGTGCCCGGAATAATACCGGCGGTAAGCACTGGCGATTCCATAATCACGCTTTGTTGATTATTTAAAGCAATGCCTTGTTTAGTGCTACAACCCGCCAGAAAAAACAACACAGCACAGGCCATCAAAAATCGCATACCTTTCCCTCGTTAAGCGGCAAGATACCCACCGGTGTGAGCATCTGAATGTGGTAACCGCATTTTAGTGCGCCAGCAGAGGGCCAAGATTATGACCGCCAACCAAGTGCATATGTATATGATACACCACCTGACCGGCGTCTTTATTGCAGTTAACAATCAAACGGTAACCATTTTCTGCAATTCCCTCTTGCTCGGCAATTTTAGCTGCCACGGTCATCATGCGCCCCAACGCTGCCTCGTGTTCTGCAGTGACATCATTCATCGTCGGGATCAGGATATTGGGAATGATGAGTATATGGCTGGGTGCCTGCGGCGCGATATCGCGAAAAGCGGTCACCAGTTCGTCTTGATAAACCACATCCGCCGGGATCTCGCCGCGGATAATTTTACTGAAAATCGTTTCTTCGGCCATAATTTCTCTCCGTTGATAGCTCTATATTACAAAAACTGCGAGCGCAGTATGAGTCAGCCATTCTGCTATTTTCAAGTTTATTAAGGAGTTTGCAAATTAATAAGAGAATAAGGAGATGTGGCAACAGAAATCAAACATGCTTTTCAATATCTGCTGCCACTTTTAATTGACTATAATTTACTCGACATCACTGATCATTTTGAACCATCAAAGTTTCTTTTTAACAACGTCACCCACGATACCCTCTTTGTTTTTAGGCGTGATAGTCAGCGTGTTGAATCCATTATATTTTAAGATGTTTACACAAACGTTTCTACCGTAGGCCGTTGGCGCAGAACCAGTCCACATTATTACCGTCCCCTGTTCCTCACTCCCCCCTTGGGCATCATAGTCATAATTAGCGGTATATCCCCTTGAACCATAGCCGCACTTTTGGATAGTTGCACCGAGATTACTCACCTTGGGCCTTAGTATTTCTATTCCTTTAACAGGTCCAATGGGATTTGACTTACGCAAGGCGCCGATGAGATTTTCAGCACTGATTGGTGTCACCTCGAAACTGATATTCCCACCGACATCTGTCGACAGCGGCGTATAATATCGAGTGTCGGAGGCTACTACTCCTCGTTTGCTGGTCCATTTGATTGTTTTTCTGGTTTTTGCATCATCGCCGTCTTGCAAACTAAAGCTGGCGGTTAATAGTTCACCGACCACGGGTTTGCCACTGATTTTCAAGTCTGCTGCGACTGGAATACCCAAAATAGGGCCTACAGTTTCTGCCGATGAATTTCCACCCGTTACCCCATCACTATTGGTTGCTGTAATAGCAAAGCGAATTTCTTCGCCGATATCATTAGCAGTAAGCTTGTATTGCCGCTGGGTTGCGCCCGCTATTCTGCCTGGATGACTTCCACTGGTGCGCTCCCAAAAGATTGTTTTTTGGGTTTTATCTGCATCGCCATCTTCCAACTTATAGTTCGCAGTTAAGGTATGGCCTATTTTAGCTGTTCCACTGATGCTCAGCAGAGTTACCCTCGGTAAGGCGATAATTACCGATGTTTTTTTGTGAGTTACTAACATCTCCATACCCACCATTGATATTTTTGGGCCGGACTTTAACAAAGATTTGGTGGCCCTTATCGGCGGCTTGAAGCAAATAATTTTTTTGCCTCGCTCCACTAATCGCAAGCTCAGCACCTCGCATCCACTGATAAGTTGATTGCCCCTCTGTAATACCTTTACCCACATACTTATATGATGATGTTAATAAGCTACCGACAACCCCTTTTCCTGTGATTTCCAAATTTTCAATAGACGGCCTGCCAGCTGCAATCGTAATGGAAACGGTAATGCTTTCGGGTGCCGCTATCTTCGCCGTTGCCGCCTGACTCACGGCAATATTTGTGTTGCCTACGCCTACGAACGTCATTTCACCCTTGGCGCTGATGCTGACCACCTTCTCGTCCAGCGAGCGGTAGCTCAATTCGCCGCCGTTGCCGCCGGTAATGTTCAGTTGCTGCTTGGCTGCGCCAAACTCTACCGCGACCGGCGTGGCCTTCAGCGGCATCGCGTCTTTCACATCCACGGTGACGGATGCTTCTGCCTGCTGCCCCCAGTAATTGGCACTCTCCGCCTCGATGACGGTCAGGGTCGTGCTGCCCTTGCCGTGCGCGGTGACTAGCCCTTCTTTATCAACGCTGG